>NZ_PDJH01000001.1:1443343-2886687 GCF_002564025.1 Flavimobilis soli | reverse complement strand
TGCTCGTCGGCTGGTCCCTCATGGGCGACGCCGTCTCGCACGCCGTCCTGCCCGGCGTCGTGCTGTCCTACCTCGCCGGCGTGCCCTTCGCCGTCGGCGCCCTCGTCTTCGGCATCGGCTCGGTCGCGCTCATCGGCACGGTCCGCGACACGTCGAAGCTCAAGAGGACACCGCGATCGGCGTCGTCTTCACGAGCCTCTTCGCGCTCGGCCTCGTGCTCGTCTCCGTGACGCCGAGCCAGGTCGACCTCAGCCACATCCTGTTCGGCAACGTCCTCGGCGTCGCGCCGCCGACCTCGCCCAGGTCGCCGCGCTCGGCGCGGTCGTCGTCGTCGTGCTCCTCGCCAAGCGCGCGACCTCACGTTGTACGCGTTCGACCCTGCGCACGCCACGCGATCGGCCTCTCGCCGCGCGGCTCGGAGCGCTGCTGCTCGGCCTGCTCGCCGTGACCGTCGTCGTCGCGCTCCAGGCGGTCGGTGTCATCCTCGTCGTCGCGATGCTGATCATCCCCGGCGCGACCGCCTACCTCCTGAGCGACCGCATCGACCGGATGCTCGTCGTCGCACCCCTCGTCGCGGCCGTGTGCGCCGTCGTCGGCTTCGCCGCGTCGTACGCGCTCGACGCGTCGCCCGCCGGCATGGTCGTCCTCGCGCAGGGCGTCGTGTTCACGTGCGTGCACCTCGGCACGTGGTTCACGCGCCGACGGTTATCGTGAGCCTGTGCGCCGCGACATCGACATCACCCCGTCGTCGAGGACTACCTCAAGGTCGTGTGGTCGGCCCAGGAGTGGTCCGACACCCCCGTGACGACCAAGCTGCTCGCCGAGCGCCTGGGGGTCGGCGCGTCCACCGTCTCCGAGACCGTCCGCCGCATGTGCGGCATGGGCCTCCTCGAGCACGAGCGCTACGGCGCGATCTCGTTGACCGACGAGGGACGCGACCTCGCCGTCGCCATGGTCCGCAGGCACCGCCTGCTCGAGACCTATCTCGTCGAACGCCTCGGCTACCAGTGGGACGAGGTCCACGAGGAGGCCGAGGTGCTCGAGCATGCCGTCTCCGACCTGCTCATCGACCGCATGGACGCAGCGCTGGGCCACCCCCGCCGCGACCCGCACGGCGACCCCATCCCGACCGCGCAGGGCGAGCTCGAGCCGAGCTCTGCCGCACGATCGACGAGCTGCCGCAGGGGGGCGCTGGCGTCGTCACCCGCATCTCCGATGCCGACGGCGACATGCTGCGCTGGTTCGCCGACCTCGGCCTCGGCCTCGACGCCCGCGTCGAGGTCCGCGCCCGCCGCGAGTTCGCCGGAGTCGTCACCGTCGCCTGGACGGCAGACGACGGAGGACCCGAGCGGCAGGCCGACCTGGGCCTGCCTGCGGCACGCGCCGTGTGGGTCGACGTCGAGGACGCCGAGGCGGGGGAGTGACCGCCGCGACGGACGGCCAGACGGCCGGGCTGCGGGCAGCGATGCCCGCGCTCCTCGCGCTCGCGGTCGGCGGGTTCACGATCGGCACGACCGAGTTCGCCTCCATGGGGCTCGTCCCGCTCATCGCCGACGACCTCGCCGTCTCCGTCCCGACGGCCGGGCACGCGGTCACCGCGTACGCCGTCGGCGTCGTCGCGGGCGCGCCGACCCTCACCGTCCTCGCCGCGCGCGTCGAACGCACCCGGCTGCTGCTGATCCTCATGGGGATGTTCGTCGTCGGTCACGTGCTGTCCGCGCTCGCGGGCTCGATGGGGCTGCTGATCGTGGCCCGCTTCCTCGCCGGGCTGCCGCACGGCGCGTTCTTCGGGGTCGGTGCGGTCGTGGGCGCGGCCGTCGCAGGGCCGCGCAACCGTGGCAAGGCGATCGGCATGATGATGGCCGGCCTGACGATCGCGAACATGATCGGGGTGCCGCTCACGACGCGCGTCGGGCAGGTCTGGGGGTGGCGCGCGACCTTCTGGATCGTCGCGGTCCTCGCGCTGCTCACGATGCTCTCGCTGTGGCGCCTCGTGCCGCGAGGCGCGGGCGGCGAGGGCTCGTCCGTGCGTGACGAGGTGCGCGCCCTGCGCAACGGCCCGCTCTGGATCGCCTTCGCCGCGGGAGCGATCGGCTTCGGCGGTCTGTTCGCGGTGTACACGTACGTCGGACCGCTCGTCACCGAGGTCGGCCGCATGTCGACGGAGAGCATCCCGCTCGTCATGGGCCTGTTCGGCCTCGCGATGACCGTCGGGGTGCTCGTCGGCGGGCGGCTCGTCGACCGTGGCGTGCTCCGCACCGTCGTGCTCGGCTTCGTCACGACCCTCCTCGCGCTCGTCCTCCTCGGCGCAACCGGATCCGCGCCGGTGATGCTCGTCGTCGGGCTCGTCGCGCTCGGCGTGACCTCGCAGGTGCTCGGCCTCGCGATGCAGGCCCGCCTCATGGACCTGTCGCCGCTCGCGCCCTCGCTCGGGGCGGCCCTGTGCCACTCGGCGCTCAACGCGGGCAACGCGGAGGGCGCGTTCGTCGGCGGTCTCGTGATCGACGCCGGCTGGGGCTACCTCGCGACCGCGTGGGTCGGTGCGGCTCTGACCGCCGTCGGGCTGCTCGTCGTGCTCGCCGTCGGGCGGCAGCGCACCGGCCTCCCGGTCGCGGAGCGGGTGCGTCGCAGCCTCGAGGACACGCCCGCCGACGAGGTGTGACGCCTCCAGCGGGCGTCCAGAAACGCGTGGGACCATGGTCCCGGCCGCAGCCGGGCGGCCGCCGACCGAGGAGCGTCCCGTGACCGACCCGACAGCCGACCACGTGCCCGACGGCGCGTCGCAGCTCGACGAGATCGACGACGGCGTCATCGCGCCGCGCCCGCTCGCGGACCGCACCCTCGGCCGGATCCTCGTGATCCTCGGGCTCGTCGGCCTCGCGGGCTCGCTCGCCCTCGCGATCGAGCGCTATCTGTCGCTCGTCGACCCGGACCACCAGCCGACGTGCTCGATCAACGCGCTGCTCACGTGCAGCCCGGCGATGGCGTCCGACGCGGGCAGCCTGCTGGGCTTCCCCAACCCGTACATCGGCCTCGGCGCGTTCCCGGTCGTCGTGACGATCGGCGTCGTGCTCCTCGCCGTTCCCGGTATCGCGTTCCCGCGCTGGTTCTGGCGCACTTTCCTCGTCGTGGCGACGGCTGCCACGGGCCTTATCGCCTACCTCGTGTACACGAGCCTCGAGGTCCTCGTCGCGCTGTGCCCCTACTGCATGGTCGTGTGGTTCGCGACGCTCCCGATCTTCTGGTTCCTGCTCGTGCGCAACGTCCAGGACGGCCTGTTCGGCGGCAGCGCGTCGTCGGGCATCGTGCGTCAGCGCGGCCTGCTGCTCGCGGCGATGTTCGTCGCGCTGCTCGCGTGGATCGTCGTCGGCCTCGGCCCGAGCATCGCGGGCGCGTTCGCCTGAGCGGCTGCTCCGCGGCAGGCTGCCTGCGCCACCCGGGCGTGCGCTCGGAGGTCCCTGCGGCCCGGTAAACTCGCGAGAGTGACTGACAAGCCCAACGTCCCGAACCAGCCTGCTCCCGCGCGCTCCGGCGCCCCGTCCCCGGAGGAGCCGCGACTGCGCTACACGCCGCAGCTCGCCGAGGAGATCGAGCTCCGCTGGCAGGACCGCTGGGCCGAGCGCGGGACGTTCTGGGCGGCCAACCCGAGCGGGCCGCTCACCGACGGCAAGGGCCGCCACGCGGACCCCGGCTCGCCGAGCTTCTTCGTCATGGACATGTTCCCCTACCCCTCGGGTGCGGGCCTGCACGTCGGCCACCCGCTCGGCTACATCGCGACCGACGTCGTCGGCCGCTTCCGCCGCATGTGTGGCGACAACGTGCTGCACGCGCTCGCGTTCGACGCGTTCGGCCTGCCCGCCGAGCAGTACGCGGTCCAGACCGGTCAGCACCCGCGCATCACGACCGAGCAGAACATCGCGAACATGCAGCGCCAGCTCCGCCGCCTGGGCCTCGCCCACGACGAGCGCCGCTCCTTCGCGACGACGGACAGCGAGTACGTGCGCTGGACGCAGTGGATCTTCCTTCAGATCTTCAACTCCTGGTACGACGAGACGGCCGTGCGGCCCGACGGCGGCACCGGCAAGGCCCGCCCGATCGCCGAGCTCGAGGCCGAGCTCGCCGACGGCACGCGTCCCACCCCGGACGGCACGCCGTGGGCCGAGATGGACGCCGTCGCACGCCGCCGCGTCATCGACTCCTACCGCCTCGCCTACGTCTCCGAGTCGCCCGTGAACTGGTGCCCCGGGCTGGGCACCGTCCTCGCGAACGAGGAGGTCACCGCCGACGGCCGGTCCGAGCGCGGCAACTTCCCCGTCTTCCAGCGCAGCCTGCGCCAGTGGAACATGCGCATCACCGCGTACGCCGACCGCCTCGCGGACGACCTCGAGCTCATCGACTGGCCCGACAAGGTCAAGGCGATGCAGCGCAACTGGATCGGCCGCTCGCAGGGCGCCAAGGTCCGGTTCGACGTCCAGGGCGGCAGCGAGGTCGAGGTCTTCACGACCCGCCCCGACACCCTGTCGCGCGACCTTCATGGTCGTCGCCGAGCCGCCGCGAGGGGCCGCGAGGGCCCGGCCGCGCGCGCGACGGCGCTTCCGGGCACCCTGCCGCGGCGGTCGCCGCGCCGGCAGCCCGCGGACTCGCTCGAGCGGGGGTGCTCGGGGCGACGACCAGAGGTCGCGCCGAACAGGGTGTCGGGGCGGGTCGTGAAGACCTCGACCTCGCTGCCGCCCTGGACGTCGAACCGGACCTTGGCGCCCTGCGAGCGGCCGATCCAGTTGCGCTGCATCGCCTTGACCTTGTCGGGCCAGTCGATGAGCTCGAGGTCGTCCGCGAGGCGGTCGGCGTACGCGGTGATGCGCATGTTCCACTGGCGCAGGCTGCGCTGGAAGACGGGGAAGTTGCCGCGCTCGGACCGGCCGTCGGCGGTGACCTCCTCGTTCGCGAGGACGGTGCCCAGCCCGGGGCACCAGTTCACGGGCGACTCGGAGACGTAGGCGAGGCGGTAGGAGTCGATGACGCGGCGGCGTGCGACGGCGTCCATCTCGGCCCACGGCGTGCCGTCCGGGGTGGGACGCGTGCCGTCGGCGAGCTCGGCCTCGAGCTCGGCGATCGGGCGGGCCTTGCCGGTGCCGCCGTCGGCCGCACGGCCGTCTCGTCGTACCAGGAGTTGAAGATCTGAAGGAAGATCCACTGCGTCCAGCGCACGTACTCGCTGTCCGTCGTCGCGAAGGAGCGGCGCTCGTCGTGGGCGAGGCCCAGGCGGCGGAGCTGGCGCTGCATGTTCGCGATGTTCTGCTCGGTCGTGATGCGCGGGTGCTGACCGGTCTGGACCGCGTACTGCTCGGCGGGCAGGCCGAACGCGTCGAACGCGAGCGCGTGCAGCACGTTGTCGCCACACATGCGGCGGAAGCGGCCGACGACGTCGGTCGCGATGTAGCCGAGCGGGTGGCCGACGTGCAGGCCCGCACCCGAGGGGTAGGGGAACATGTCCATGACGAAGAAGCTCGGCGAGCCGGGTCCGCGTGGCGGCCCTTGCCGTCGGTGAGCGGCCCGCTCGGGTTGGCCGCCCAGAACGTCCCGCGCTCGGCCCAGCGGTCCTGCCAGCGGAGCTCGATCTCCTCGGCGAGCTGCGGCGTGTAGCGCAGTCGCGGCTCCTCCGGGGACGGGGCGCCGGAGCGCGCGGGAGCAGGCTGGTTCGGGACGTTGGGCTTGTCAGTCACTCTCGCGAGTTTACCGGGCCGCAGGGACCTCCGAGCGCACGCCCGGGTGGCGCAGGCAGCCTGCCGCGGAGCAGCCGCTCAGGCGAACGCGCCCGCGATGCTCGGGCCGAGGCCGACGACGATCCACGCGAGCAGCGCGACGAACATCGCCGCGAGCAGCAGGCCGCGCTGACGCACGATGCCCGACGACGCGCTGCCGCCGAACAGGCCGTCCTGGACGTTGCGCACGAGCAGGAACCAGAAGATCGGAGCGTCGCGAACCACACGACCATGCAGTAGGGGCACAGCGCGACGAGGACCTCGAGGCTCGTGTACACGAGGTAGGCGATAAGGCCCGTGGCAGCCGTCGCCACGACGAGGAAAGTGCGCCAGAACCAGCGCGGGAACGCGATACCGGGAACGGCGAGGAGCACGACGCCGATCGTCACGACGACCGGGAACGCGCCGAGGCCGATGTACGGGTTGGGGAAGCCCAGCAGGCTGCCCGCGTCGGACGCCATCGCCGGGCTGCACGTGAGCAGCGCGTTGATCGAGCACGTCGGCTGGTGGTCCGGGTCGACGAGCGACAGATAGCGCTCGATCGCGAGGGCGAGCGAGCCCGCGAGGCCGACGAGCCCGAGGATCACGAGGATCCGGCCGAGGGTGCGGTCCGCGAGCGGGCGCGGCGCGATGACGCCGTCGTCGATCTCGTCGAGCTGCGACGCGCCGTCGGGCACGTGGTCGGCTGTCGGGTCGGTCACGGGACGCTCCTCGGTCGGCGGCCGCCCGGCTGCGGCCGGGACCATGGTCCCACGCGTTTCTGGACGCCCGCTGGAGGCGTCACACCTCGTCGGCGGGCGTGTCCTCGAGGCTGCGACGCACCCGCTCCGCGACCGGGAGGCCGGTGCGCTGCCGCCCGACGGCGAGCACGACGAGCAGCCCGACGGCGGTCAGAGCCGCACCGACCCACGCGGTCGCGAGGTAGCCCCAGCCGGCGTCGATCACGAGACCGCCGACGAACGCGCCCTCCGCGTTGCCCGCGTTGAGCGCCGAGTGGCACAGGGCCGCCCCGAGCGAGGGCGCGAGCGGCGACAGGTCCATGAGGCGGGCCTGCATCGCGAGGCCGAGCACCTGCGAGGTCACGCCGAGCGCGACGAGCCCGACGACGAGCATCACCGGCGCGGATCCGGTTGCGCCGAGGAGGACGAGCGCGAGGAGGGTCGTGACGAAGCCGAGCACGACGGTGCGGAGCACGCCACGGTCGACGAGCCGCCCGCCGACGAGCACCCCGACGGTCATCGCGAGGCCGAACAGGCCCATGACGAGCGGGATGCTCTCCGTCGACATGCGGCCGACCTCGGTGACGAGCGGTCCGACGTACGTGTACACCGCGAACAGACCGCCGAAGCCGATCGCTCCCGCGGCGAAGGCGATCCAGAGCGGGCCGTTGCGCAGGGCGCGCACCTCGTCACGCACGGACGAGCCCTCGCCGCCCGCGCCTCGCGGCACGAGGCGCCACAGCGAGAGCATCGTGAGCAGCGCGAGGACCGCGACGATCCAGAAGGTCGCGCGCCACCCCCAGACCTGCCCGACGCGCGTCGTGAGCGGCACCCCGATCATGTTCGCGATCGTCAGGCCGGCCATCATCATGCCGATCGCCTTGCCACGGTTGCGCGGCCCTGCGACGGCCGCGCCCACGACCGCACCGACCCCGAAGAACGCGCCGTGCGGCAGCCCGGCGAGGAAGCGGGCCACGATCAGCAGCCCCATCGAGCCCGCGAGCGCGGACAGCACGTGACCGACGACGAACATCCCCATGAGGATCAGCAGCAGCCGGGTGCGTTCGACGCGCGCGGCGAGGACGGTGAGGGTCGGCGCGCCCGCGACGACGCCGACGGCGTACGCGGTGACCGCGTGCCCGGCCGTCGGGACGGAGACGGCGAGGTCGTCGGCGATGAGCGGGACGAGCCCCATGGAGGCGAACTCGGTCGTGCCGATCGTGAACCCGCCGACCGCGAGCGCGAGGAGCGCGGGCATCGCTGCCCGCAGCCCGGCCGTCTGGCCGTCCGTCGCGGCGGTCACTCCCCCGCCTCGGCGTCCTCGACGTCGACCCACACGGCGCGTGCCGCAGGCAGGCCCAGGTCGGCCTGCCGCTCGGGTCCTCCGTCGTCTGCCGTCCAGGCGACGGTGACGACTCCGGCGAACTCGCGGCGGGCGCGGACCTCGACGCGGGCGTCGAGGCCGAGGCCGAGGTCGGCGAACCAGCGCAGCATGTCGCCGTCGGCATCGGAGATGCGGGTGACGACGCCAGCGCCCCCCTGCGGCAGCTCGTCGATCGTGCGGGCAGAGCTCGGCTCGAGCTCGCCCTGCGCGGTCGGGATGGGGTCGCCGTGCGGGTCGCGGCGGGGGTGGCCAGCGCTGCGTCCATGCGGTCGATGAGCAGGTCGGAGACGGCATGCTCGAGCACCTCGGCCTCCTCGTGGACCTCGTCCCACTGGTAGCCGAGGCGTTCGACGAGATAGGTCTCGAGCAGGCGGTGCCTGCGGACCATGGCGACGGCGAGGTCGCGTCCCTCGTCGGTCAACGAGATCGCGCCGTAGCGCTCGTGCTCGAGGAGGCCCATGCCGCACATGCGGCGGACGGTCTCGGAGACGGTGGACGCGCCGACCCCCAGGCGCTCGGCGAGCAGCTTGGTCGTCACGGGGGTGTCGGACCACTCCTGGGCCGACCACACGACCTTGAGGTAGTCCTCGACGACGGGGGTGATGTCGATGTCGCGGCGCACAGGCTCACGATAACCGTCGGCGCGTGAACCACGTGCCGAGGTGCACGCACGTGAACACGACGCCCTGCGCGAGGACGACCATGCCGGCGGGCGACGCGTCGAGCGCGTACGACGCGGCGAAGCCGACGACGGCGCACACGGCCGCGACGAGGGGTGCGACGACGAGCATCCGGTCGATGCGGTCGCTCAGGAGGTAGGCGGTCGCGCCGGGGATGATCAGCATCGCGACGACGAGGATGACACCGACCGCCTGGAGCGCGACGACGACGGTCACGGCGAGCAGGCCGAGCAGCAGCGCTCCGAGCCGCCGCGGCGAGAGGCCGATCGCGTGGGCGTGCGCAGGGTCGAACGCGTACAACGTGAGGTCGCGCCGCTTGGCGAGGAGCACGACGACGACGACCGCGCCGAGCGCGGCGACCTGGGCGAGGTCGGCGGGCGCGACGCCGAGGACGTTGCCGAACAGGATGTGGCTGAGGTCGACCTGGCTCGGCGTCACGGAGACGAGCACGAGGCCGAGCGCGAAGAGGCTCGTGAAGACGACGCCGATCGCGGTGTCCTCCTTGAGCTTCGACGTGTCGCGGACCGTGCCGATGAGCGCGACCGAGCCGATGCCGAAGACGAGGGCGCCGACGGCGAAGGGCACGCCGGCGAGGTAGGACAGCACGACGCCGGGCAGGACGGCGTGCGAGACGGCGTCGCCCATGAGGGACCAGCCGACGAGCACGAGCCAGCACGAGAGCAGCGCGCACACGATCGACGCGACGAGGGTGACGGCGAACGCCCGCTGGAGGAAGCCGTACTGGAAGGGCTCGACGAGGGTCGCGAGGAGGTCGGTCATCGGGCGCTCCCCCGCGTCGTCGGGCTGGTGCTCGTCGGGCTGGCCACCGCCGCGCTGGTCCCTGCCGGGCTGGCCACCGCTGGCGCAGCCTCGTCGGCCGCGCCCGTCCCCGCCTGCGTACCGAGGCGCCCGATCCGGCCGAGGTCGAGCCCGGTGAAGGCCTCGACGAGGCGTTCGGGCGCGAACGCCTCGTCGGGCGGGCCCGCGAACAGGACGCGGCGCTGCAGGAGGACGACCTGGTCGACGAGGCCGGGCAGGGTCGGCAGGTCGTGCGTCGAGACGAGGACGGACGTGCCCTCGGCGGCGAGCTCGCGCAGGAGCGTGAGCATCCCGGCCTCCTGCGTCTTGTCGACGCCGGAGAACGGCTCGTCGAGCAGCAGGACGTCGGCCTCCTGCGCGATCGCGCGGGCGAGGAACACGCGCTGGCGCTGCCCGCCCGAGAGCCGACCGACCTGCCGGTCGGCGAGGTCGGCGAGCCCGACGCGCTCGAGGGCGTCGGCGACGACCGCGCGGTCGTGCGCGCGCAGGCGCCGCAGCGGGCCGAGGTGCGGGTACCTGCCGGTCTCGACGACGTCGCGCACGACGACGGGGAACGTCCAGTCGACGTCCTGGCTCTGCGGCAGGTGTGCGAGCGCGCCCTCGCGGCGCGCGACGTCAGCGGGGCGCCCGAGGATCGTGACCGTCCCGCTCGTGGGGCGGACGGCGCCGACGACGGCTCGCATGAGCGTGGACTTGCCGGAGCCGTTGACGCCGACGAGCCCCGTGACGGAGCCGCGCGGCAGCGTGAGGCTCGCGGAGTCGAGGGCGTGCACGTCGCCGTAGCGGACGGAGAGGTCACGCACGTCGAGCGCGGGCGTCTGCGCTCGCGGTGCGGCGGGCGGCGGTGCCTGGGTGGGGCTCATCGGTCCTCCGCGGTCAGTCCGGCGACGATCGTGGTCGTCGTGTGGCGGAGCAGGTCGAGGTAGCTCGGCACGGGACCGTCGGGGCCCGACAGGGAGTCGACGTAGAGCGGACCGGCGAGCGGCGTGCCTGTCTCGCGGGCGACCTGCCGCTGCGCGACGTCGGGCACGGTCGACTCGCAGAACACTGCCCGCGGACGGTCGCGGCGGACGGCCTCGACGACGGCGATCGTCGAGCGTGGTGTCGCCTGCTGCTCGGCGTTGACGGGCCAGAGGTAGGCCTCGCGCAGGCCCGCGTCGCGCGCGAGGTAGGAGAACGCGCCCTCGCACGTCACGAGGAGCCGCGCAGGCTCGGGGACCGCGGCCACGGCGTCGGCGAGGTCGTCCGCGATCTGCTCGAGCTGCGCGCGGTACGCGGCCGCGTTGGCCCAGTAGAGCGCCTCGCCCTCGGGGTCGGCGCTCGCGAGCGCGTCGGCGATGTTCGCGACGTAGGTCTGGCCTGCGGTCGGCGACATCCAGGCGTGGGGGTTCGGGTGGCCTGCGGCCTCCCCGGAGGTGATCGGCTGCGGGTCGACGCCGTCGCTGACCGTCACGTGCGGGGCGTCGACGTCGGCGAGGAGCTGCGCGAACCATGCCTCGAGGCCGAGCCCGTTGTCGACCACGAGGTCGGCCCCCTGCGCGCGGACGAGGTCGGCGGGTGTCGGTTCGTACCCGTGGATCTCGGCGCCGGGCTTGGTGATCGACTCGACGCGGACCCTCGCTCCGCCCACCTCGGCGACCATGTCGGCGAGGACGGTGAAGGTCGTGACGACGTGGAGCCGGTCGTCGGCGGCGGGCGGCGCGGCGGCCGGGCCACCGCTGCATGCCGTGAGCGAGGCGCTCACGAGCGCGGCGGCTGCCGCCCGTTCGAACGTTCGAATCCAAAAGTTCGACATACCGAACTTTTGCACGGCGGCGGACGGTCCGCAATCCGCGCGGGGTCGGCCAGGAGGCGCACCGGGACGCGCGCCATGAGTCCCGCCGAGCGCCGCGCAGCCGTCCCGTCGTCGCGGGGCCGTGCCCCGGGTCAGGCCCGGGCGAGCACCAGCAACATCTCGATCGTCCCGGCGTCCTCAACCTGCACGAACCCGAGGTTCGGCGCCTCGATCTCGAAGTCGGTGAAGGTCACCGGGATGGACCCGCCCACGCGCACGCCGTCGCCCGAGCGCTGCGCCTGCATGCTGACCGTCACCTCGCGCGCGACGTCGCGGATCGTGAGCGTGCCGACGACCTCGAGGTCGACCGGCTCCCCGGTGAGCTCGGGCAGCGCGACCGGCGCGCCGAGCTCGAAGGTCGCGGTCGGGAACGTCTCGGTCTGGAGGGTGTCGCGCAGGAAGCTGTCGCGGGGGCCGACGCCTGTCTCGATCGTCGCCGCCTGGACCGTCACCGTCGCCGCCGTCAGCTCGCCCTCGGTGATCACGACCTCGCCCGTGACGTCCTTGCTGCGCCCGACGACGGTCACGTCCTCGCCGCGCAGCACCTCCTCGACGCGGTACCCGGCTTCCGAACCCTGCGTCACGGTCCACGTCCCGTCAGGCTCGAACGGCCCGGCGGCGGGCGGCTCGACGGGAGCGCTCGTGAGCGCGATCGGCTCCGGGTTGCGGCTCTCCTGCCAGCGCGAGTAGAGCGGGGGGCCCGCGAGCACCGCGACCAGCACTGCCACGACGACGGACACGAGGATGATGACGGTGCGGCGGCTCATGTCGCCATGGTCGCACCGCGCGGGGCACGCTGCCGACCCCTCCCTCGTACCGTCTCGCCCCGCGAGCGCCTCTCGACCGATGCCGCCTGGGCGCTGCGACCCGCCCGGCGGCTAGCTCGGCCGGCGTTGGCGCGACCGGTCACTCAGGCACGTCCTGCTCCTGCTGCTCGCTGTCGGGTGACGGCGCGCTCTCCGCGCCGCCTTCGGCCTCGGCCTGCGGGAGCGGCGCCGGGAACGCGACCGCGCCGCCTACGGACACGCTGCCGTCCGGGCGGGCGACGACGACGCGCATGTCGAGCATCCGGCGCGTCTCCCGGTCGAAGCGCAGCACCGTCATCTGCGACTCGCCGCGCAGCGGACCGACCGTGAGCTGCCCCTCGGCCGCGCCGGCCGTCGTCGAGCTGACGTACCGCACGCCCAGCCCGACGCGCGCGGGGCCGATGCGCCGGTGCACGTGCCCGGAGAGCTGCGTCGCGACGCAGCCGCTGCTGAGCGCCGAGGTGCCGGCGCGCGGGGTGTGGACCATGAGCAGGTCGACCCGCTCGTCCTCGCCGCACGCGACCTGCATCATCCGGTCGGCGAAGGCCTCGACGTCCTCCTCGCTGACCTGCGCCGTCCCGATGCCGGGCCGCGTCTCGTTCGGGTCGCTGTCACCGAGGATCCGCACGCCCTCGACGTCGACGACCCCGCCGTCGAGGACGGTCATGCCCGCCGCACGCGCCTGGCTGGCCGTCTCGGCCGAGTCGTGGTTGCCGGTCACCAGGACGTACGGTGCGCCGTCGGGCGCGGCGTTCGCGAACGTCGTCACGCAGAACCGCTCGACGGCGGTGCCGTTCATCGTGAGGTCCCCCGTGTCGAGGATCGCCGACGCTCCCGAGAGCTCGGCGACCTTCCGGATGACGGGAGCCATGCCGACGTTGCAGTGCAGGTCGGAGACGTGCAGGAGCGTGACGACGTCGCCGGCCTCCTCCGTCGGGGTCTCGGCAGGCTCCTCGGCCGTCTCCTCGGCCGACGGCGTCGCGTCGGTCGGCACGGCCCCGTCGCCTGTGGTCGACGGGTCGGGCGACGTCTCGCCGTCCGTGCCCGCCAGGTCGTCCACGCTCGTGCCGTCGTCGTCCCCGTCGCCCGCGTCCGCCGTCGGACGCGGCAGGCGCAGCGCGGCGGCGGCGAACTCTGCCTCGGAACGCTCGACCCACGCAGCCTCGGCTGCCGCGGTGAGCCTCTCGTAGTAGGTCTCGTTGTCCTCGTAGACCTTCACGAGCTGGCCGCCGTACGTCTCGACCACGCCGGCGAGGCGCCCGGTGATGCGCGCGCCCTCGAGCGCCGTGCCGGCGAACACGGTCGTCTCCCGCTTGCCCGCCGTGTTGCGCTCGACCGTCGACGGGTTCGTCACGACGAGCGTCACGACGAGCAGGACGACGGCCCACGAGACGGTCGCGGAGTGCGGGGCGAACGCGTGCGCGAGCTCGTGGCTGCGGGGCGAGCCGGCGAGCAGGAGCGCGAGCCCGAGCACGGCCGCGGCTCCCACGAGCAGCAGGAAGAACCTCGTGAGCGCGTCGCGGGCAAGACCGTCGATCGCGTCCTGGATCGTCGCGGACGGCCCGCCGAAGAACTGCAGGTAGGCCTGGAGGTCCTGCGTCAGAGCCTCGAGCGTGGGGCTCTGCTCGAGCGCCGACAGGTCGGACGGGATCTCCTTGACCGTCACGAGCACGCCGATCCCTGCTGGCGCGGGCGAGTCGAGCTCGACCGTGCCGAGCGGCCCTAGGTCGACCGTGACCTGACCGTCGATCGTCACCTCGTAGCGGGCCTCGTGCGGCCCCAGGCTCAGGTCGGTGCGTGCGGTCACGAGCGCGACGAGCGCGCACACGAGGACGACCGCGAGCGCGACGGACGACCACCGGAACCATCGGGGCGGGACCCGGTGGCCCGGGCGCCACCGCTTGGTACGCGTCGGCCCGCTCTCGTCCATCGGTCCACCTCTTTCGTGCTGCAGCCACGAGCGTAACCGCCCGTCCCGGGCGGCGCGGGCGGTGTCCGGCGTCTAGCCTGCTGAGATGACCTACGCCTCTCCCGAGTACACCCGTGACGCCCGGTACATCGCCACGCGGATCACCGCGGATGGCAGGGACGGCTACCCCGTCGAGGCAGGTCGCTACCGCCTCGTCGCCGCTCGCGCCTGCCCGTGGGCGAACCGGACGCTGATCGTGCGCCGGCTCCTCGGCCTCGAGGACGCGATCTCGCTCGGCCTGTGCGGCCCGACGCACGACGAGCGGTCATGGACCTTCGACCTCGACCCGGGCGGTGTGGACCCCGTCCTGGGCATCGAGCGCCTGCAGGAGGCGTACTTCAAGCGGGTGCCCGGCTACGAGCGCGGCATCACGGTGCCGGCGATCGTGGACACGCGCGACGGCGCCGTCGTCACGAACGACTTCGCGCAGATCACGCTCGACATGAGCACCGAGTGGACGGCCCTGCACCGCGAGGGCGCGCCCGACCTCTACCCGGAGGACCGCCGCGACGAGATCGACGCGCTCGTCGAGGACATCTACCGCGACGTGAACAACGGCGTGTACCGGTGCGGCTTCTCGACGTCGCAGGAGTCGTACGAGCGGGCGTACGACCGGTTGTTCACCCAGCTCGACCGGTTGAGCGACCGGCTCGCGGTGCAGCGCTACCTCGTCGGCGACACGATCACCGAGGCGGACGTCCGTCTGTTCCCGACGCTCGTGCGGTTCGACGCCGTCTACCACGGGCACTTCAAGTGCAACCGGACCAAGCTCACCGAGATGCCGGTGCTGTGGGCGTACGCGCGCGACCTGTTCCAGACGCCGGGCTTCGGCGACACGATCGACTTCGGCCAGATCAAGGACCACTACTACAAGGTCCACCGCGACGTGAACCCGTCGGGCGTCGTCCCGGCCGGCCCGGACCTCTCGGGCTGGCTCACGGAGCACGGGCGTGAGTCGCTCGGCGGGCGTCCGTTCGGCGACGGCACCGCGCCGCCGCCCGTGCGCCGCGAGGAGGCTCCGCCCGCGATCGGCTGAGCGGGCTCAGGCGTCGACGGTCCCGTCGGGCGACGACGCCAGGTCGGGGCGCAGGCCTCGCCACACGGGGTGGCGCAGCCGCTTGCTGCCCGTCCAGCCACCGTGCTCGACCTCGGCGGCGAGTCCCCGCGACAACCAGCGGGCGTCGCGCGACTCGGCCGCGGGGACGTCGTCGACGATCGGCTCGTCCGCAGCGAGCGCCGCGATCTTCTTCTCGAGCCTCGCGAGGTCACGGTCGGACAGTCCCGCGCCGACGCGGCCTGCGTACCGCAGGCCGTCGGGCGTGCGCGTCACGACGAGGAGCGAGCCGATCGACCCTGCGCGCTCGCCGCGCCCCGGCCGCCATCCCACGACGACGACGTCCGTGTGCTGCGCGTGCTTGATCTTGCGCCAGTCCGTCGACCGAACCCCGGGCCGGTACGCGGAGTCGCGACGCTTTGCGACGACGCCCTCGAGCCCGAGCTTCTCCGAGACCGCGAGCGCCTCGTCGAGCGGGAGCGCGACGGCGTCGGGCACCTGGATCGTCCCGCCCGCGTCGACCACCATCTCGAGCGCCTCGCGCCGCTGCGAGTACGGCAGCGAGGTCAGGTCTTGCCCTCCCGCGTGCAGGACGTCGAACAGCACGAGCTCGACGGGCGCGGCGCGGCGGGCGCGCTCGACGTCGCGGGGGGCGGTCAGCCCCAGGCGGGTCTGGAGGCGTCCGAACTCGGGCGTGCCGTCCGGGCCGGGGGCGATGATCTCGCCGTCGAGGACGGCAGGGACGTGCACGCGGTCGAGGATCTCGGCGAGCTCGGGGTAGCCCGCCGTCACGTCGTGCCCGCCGCGGGTGCGCACGGACCACGTCCTCGCGGCCGGGTCGACCGAGAGGATCGCGCGGATGCCGTCCCACTTCATCTCGAGCACCCACGGGCTGTCGTCCGTGCCCGCGCGGGCGAGGTCCCGGCGCGCGACGGCGTCGGTCGACGACGCGAGCATCGGCGAGACGTCCTGCGGCAGGTCAGACGGCGCGGCGGCGGCGACGTGTGCAGTGCTGCCGCGCTCGTCGCCGCCCGCGACGGCGACTTCGTCACCTCCGTGCGCACCGCCCTTCGCGGCGCGCGTCGCTGCCTTGCCCGAGGTGCGGCCGGTCGTCGCGCCCTTCGCGACGCCGTCCTTCGCCTCGCCTTCCTTCGCCGCGCCTTCCTGCGCGGCGCCTTCCCTCGCCTCGCCGTCCTTCGCCGCGCCGTCGGCCGCGTCGTCCTCGCTCCGCCCCGGCTTCAGCCCCCGGCGACGCAGCGACTCGAGGTGCTTGCGCTTGTCCATGCGGTGGATGAGCCACTGCCGCTTCTCCGCGTCCGTGCGGATGAGCACGAACATCG
Organism: Flavimobilis soli; assembly: GCF_002564025.1. Lineage (NCBI taxonomy): Bacteria > Bacillati > Actinomycetota > Actinomycetes > Micrococcales > Jonesiaceae > Flavimobilis > Flavimobilis soli. Next base: position 2,870,320 of record NZ_PDJH01000001.1, on the reverse strand, counting down.
GCGGCTGCGGGCCGCCGTCGTTCGCGAGCCCTCCGTCTGGGCGCCCTGCGAGCTCGACGATGATCTCGTCGTCGCGCATCTTCTCGGCCTCGTACGTCCCGGCGTCCCAGATCGTCACGGTGCCCGCCCCGTACTCGCCCTTGGGGATGGTGCCCTCGAACGAGCCGTAGTCGAGGGGGTGGTCCTCGGTCTGGACCGCGAGGTTGTTGCGACCGGTGCTCGACGGCGTCAGGCGCGGCAGCGCCCAGCTGAGCAGCACGCCGTCGTGCTCGAGGCGGAAGTCGTGATGGTGGCGGCTCGCGTGGTGGTCCTGGATGACGAACGTCGGGCGGCCGTCGCCATCGCGACGCGACGACGTGAACGGCTCGGGCGTGCGCGCCTCGTCGCGCTTGGCGCGGTACTGCGCGAGCCGGTCCTCGGCGCCCTCCCCCGTCCCCGCGACGGCCATCGGGTCGCCGAGGCGGGCGACACGGTCGAGAACCTCGTGCGGCCCGAGCTGTGTGAGGTCGTCGTCGAGCTCGTCCCACGTGCGAGGCGCCGCGACCGCGGGGCGTTCGCGGCCGCGCAGCGAGTACGGCGCGACGGTCGTCTTGTTGCCGCTGTTCTGGCTCCAGTCGACGAGGACGCGCCCCTTGCGCAGGGACTTCTTCATGTCGCTCACGACGAGGTCGGGGTGGTCCGCCTCGAGCGACCGCGCGAGCTCGTGCGCGACGGCGGACACGTCGTCGCTCGCGAGCGTCCCGTCGAGCCGCGCGTAGAGGTGGATGCCCTTCGAGCCGCTCGTCACGGGGACGAGGTCGAGGCCCATGCCGGAGACGATCTCGCGGCACAGCCGCGCGACCGCGACGCACTCGGGCAGTCCCGCGCCCGGGCCAGGGTCGAGGTCGAGGACCATCCGGTCGGGATGGTGCACGACCTTGCCGCGCGACGTCGTGTCGTCCGCGAAGCGCCACTGCGGCACGTGCACCTCGAGCGCGGCGAGCTGCGCGAACCACGCGAGGGTCGCGGCGCCGTCCTGCTCCTCGACGAGAGGGTAGGTGTTCGTGTGGTCGCTGTGCGCGAGGTCGTGGCGGTGCACCCAGCGTGGCGCTGACGCGGCGAGGTTCTTCTCGAAGAAGACCTGCCCCGGCTCGTCGGCCGTGCCGACGCCGTTCACCCACCGCTTGCGCGTCACCGGACGGCCGGCGACGTGCGGGATCATCACGGGCGCGATCGCCAGGTAGTAGTCGATGACCTCGCCCTTGGTCGTGCCCGTGACCGGGTAGATGACCTTGTCGAGGTTCGTGACACGCAGGGACCGCCCGTCGACCTCGACCGTGGTGGTGCGCGCCATTGCTCCATCCTGCGACCTCGGCAGAAACGTCGCACACTGAGACCGTGCGGTCTGTGTGGAAGGGCGCGATCTCGTTCGGGCTGGTCAACGTGCCGGTCCGGCTCTTCAGCGCGCTCGAGGAGCACGACGTGCCCCTGCACCAGGTGCACGACGCCGACGGCGGGCGCATCCGTTACCAGCGCCGCTGCGAGGTGTGCGGCGAGGTGGTCGAGTTCCAGCACATCGACAAGGCGTACGACGACGGCGAGAAGACGGTCGTCGTGACGAAGGAGGAGCTCGCGTCGCTCCCCTCCGAGCACAGCCGCGAGATCGAGGTCGTCGAGTTCGTGCCGTCGGATCAGATCGACCCGATCCTGCTCGACCGGACCTACTACCTTGAGGCCGACCCGAAGACGCGCAAGCCGTATGCGCTCCTGCTCAAGACGCTCCAGCAGTCCGAGCTCACGGCGATCACGCGGTTCGCGATGCGGCAGAAGACCCGGCTCGCGGCGCTGCGGGCGCGCGGTGACATCCTCACGCTGCAGACGCTCCTGTGGGCGGACGAGGTGCGCAGCCCGGACGAGCTCGAGGGCGGCTCGGGCGCGAAGGTGACGCCGCAAGAGCTGAAGATGTCGGCGTCGCTCGTGGAGTCCTACGCTGGCGACTTCCACCCCGAGCAGTACACGGACGACTACCAGGCGGAGCTGCGCAAGCTCATCGACGCGAAGCTCGAGAAGGGCGAGGCGCTCGACACCGAGGCGACGTTCGGCGCGACCGAGGACGGCGACGAGGAAGGCGGCGGGACCGTCGTCTCCCTCATGGACGCCCTCAAGCGCAGCGTCGAGGAGGCCCGGCGCCGCTCGGGCTGAGCGGCGCCCCCCTGACGTGCGCGGGGCCGTCGGCACCGCGAAGTGCTCAGCGGTCCGCGAACCTGTCGGTCGCGGCGACGAGCTCCGCGAGGATCCCCGGCTCCTCGAGCGAGTGACCGGCGTCCGGCACCATGACGAGCTCCGAGCCGGGCCACGCCTGGTGCAGCTCCCATGCCGAGACTGCGGGGCAGACGACGTCGTAGCGCCCCTGCACGATCACGCCCGGGATACCCGCGAGCGTCGGGGCGTCGGCGATGAGCTGCCCCTCCTCGAACCAGCCGCCGTGCACGAAGTAGTGGTTCTCGATGCGGGCGAACGCCGTCGCGTGCTTCGGGTCGGCGGCCTTCGCGATCGACTCCGCGTCGGGGACCAGGCGGACGGTCGACGCCTCCCACGTGGTCCACGCGACCCCGGCCGGGACGTGCACCTCAGGGTCGGGGTCGCTCAGCAGACGGTGGTACGCCGCCATGAGGTCTCCGCGCTCCTCCTCGGGGACGGGCGCGAGGTACTTCTCCCACAGCTCGGGGAACATCATCGAGGTGCCGTGCTGGTAGAACCACTCGAGCTCGGCGCGACGCAGCGTGAAGATGCCCCGCAGGACGAGCTCGGTCACGCGCTCGGGGTAGGTCTGCGCGTACGCGAGGGCGAGCGCGCTGCCCCACGAGCCGCCGAACACCTGCCAGCGATCGATCCCGAGGTGGGTGCGCAGCTTCTCGAGATCGCCGACGAGGTGCCACGTCGTGTTCGTCGACAGGTCGGCGTCGGGCGTGCTCGCGTGCGGCAGGCTGCGCCCGCAGCCGCGCTGGTCGAGGACGACGATCCGGTAGCGCGCCGGGTCGAAGACGCGCCGGTGGCGCGGCGAGGCGCCGCCTCCCGGCCCGCCGTGCAGGAAGACCGCGGGCTTTCCGGCGGGGTTGCCGCACTGCTCGTAATAGACTTGCTGACCGTCACCGACGTCGAGACGCCCCTGGTCGTAGGGCTCGATGTCCGGGTACAGGAATGCGTCTGCCGGCTGCTCGTCCGCGCGTGTGCTCATGGTCCGAGCCTAGGCTCGCGATCGGCTCATACGAGCGCGCGAGGCCCGTGGTCAAGCCGTTGTGACATCTTGGTCAGGGTGGGATTTCTCACGCATGCAGTCGTGAGATCAAGGCCCAAGGTCCCAATCGTCCCACCTAATATCGAAGAATGGCCAAGGCGAACAACACGGTGGATGTCGTCCTCATCGGCGGCGGAATCATGAGCGCCACGCTGGGCTCCCTGATCTCCCTCCTCGAGCCGACGTGGAAGATCGAGATCTTCGAGCGGCTCGACGACGTCGCGCTCGAGAGCTCCAACCCCTGGAACAACGCGGGCACCGGTCACGCCGCCCACTGCGAGCTCAACTACACGCGTGAGCTCCCGGACGGCTCGATCGACATCTCCAAGGCTGTGACGATCAACGAGCAGTTCCAGGTCTCGCGGGAGTTCTGGAACCACCTCGTGACCGCCGGCCTGATCGGCGACCAGAGCACGTTCCTCACCTCGACCCCGCACATGACGTTCGTGCGCGGCGAGAAGAACGTCGACTTCCTCCGCCGCCGCCACGCGACCCTCGTCGCGCACCCCCTCTTCTCGGACCTCGAGTTCTCCGACGACCCCGAGGTCATCGCGCAGTGGGCCCCGCTCCTCATGGAGGACCGCCACGGCGACGAGCCCGTCGCTGCGACGCGTGCGGCGTCGGGCACCGACGTCGACTTCGGCAAGCTCACGCGCTCCCTCTTCGACCACCTGACCTCGCAGGGCCACCACCTCAACCTGCAGCACGAGGTCCGCGACCTGCGCAAGCGCCGCGACGGCAGCTGGGACGTCAAGGTCCGCGACCTCTCGTGGAACGCCTCCCCCGCGCGTCGCACGGTCAACGCGCGCTTCGTCTTCGTCGGCGCGGGCGGCGGCGCGCTGCCGCTCCTGCAGAAGTCCGGCATCAAGGAGATCCGCGGCTACGGCGGCTTCCCGATCTCGGGACAGTTCCTTCGCACGACCAACCCCGAGATCGTCGCGAAGCACCACGCGAAGGTCTACGGCAAGGCCGACGTCGGCGCTCCCCCGATGTCCGTCCCGCACCTCGACACGCGCGTCGTCGACGGCCAGGCCTCGGTCATGTTCGGCCCGTACGCCGGCTTCTCGACCAAGTACCTCAAGCGCGGCTCGCTGCTCGACCTGTTCACGTCGATCCGCCCCGGCAACATCGTCACGATGGTCGGCGCGGGCCTCGACAACATCGACCTCACGGCGTACCTCGTCAAGGAGGTCGCGAAGACCCCCGAGGCGAAGTTCCGCACGCTGCGCTCCTTCATGCCGACGGCGCACCCGAAGGACTGGGAGCTCATCACCGCGGGCCAGCGCGTCCAGGTGATGAAGCGCGACAAGGCCAAGGGTGGTCGCCTCGAGTTCGGCACCGACGTCGTGACGTCGGCCGACGGCACGATCGCCGGTCTGCTCGGTGCCTCGCCGGGCGCGTCGACCGCGACGAGCGCGATGATCGACCTGCTCCAGCGCTGCTTCCCCGAGGACAGCCTGCGCTGGGCGCCGACCATCGCCGCGATCGCGCCGTCGAGCCACGCCGGTTCGTGGGACACGCCTGAGGAGCGCGACGCGCTCGAGTCGTTCGAGGTCGCCGCGGAGCCGGGCGCCTGAGCGTCCCCGCGTGCGGGCCTACCGTTCGCGCGGTGCGTGCCTGACCGGTACGCGGGGCTGACCGCTACGAGGCCTTGAGGGCCGAGTCGATCTTGTCCGCCCACTCGCGGATGACGGTCCAGTCGCGCGTGTCGGCGTCGGGTGCCCGCAGCGCCCGCGCGACGGCACGTTCCACGAACGACAGCGTGTTCTTGTCGAGGCGACCGCCGAACATGACGTGCTCGCGCGCGTCGAGCGCCTGCATCGTCCCGTCGATCGCGATCGTCGGCTCCTCGACGCTCGGCGGCTCGTCCTCACGTGCCACCGGGCCGCTCGAGAACAGCCACACCGGCCGGCCGTCGACACGGTCTGCCAGGCCGTCGACGAGGTCGTTCGCCTCGTTGGGCCACCGGCCGAAGTAGACCGCCCCACCGAGCACGAGCGCCTGAGCGTCGTCGAGGTCCTCTGCGCTCGTCGAGGCCATGTCGTGCTCGGACACGTCGTGCCCGAGCTCGCGCAGCCGCTCCACGACCGCGTGGCCGATCTCCTTCGTGGCTCCGTGCTTGCTCGCCACCGCTACAGCGATCCTCATCGCGCGCCTCCCCATCGAGATGTACGTCCACGATGTCTCGGGGCCGCCCGGGAAAGACAGAGACTTTGGGCCCGGTTCTCGCTCACGGTCCCGTCGCCGGTCCGGCACGACGCGCGGCTTCAGGGACCGGGGCCGCGGCGGCGCGCCCGCTCAGGGCCTGCGCAGGGGCGCGGCGTCAGGAACCGGGCCCGGCGGCGCCCGGTCAGGCCCCGCGCACCTCGTCGACGCCGCGGTTCGCGAGCTGGTCGGCCCGCTCGTTCCCGGGATCACCGGCGTGGCCCTTGACCCAGATCCATCGGACGTCGTGCCGCGCGACCTCGGCCTCGAGCTCCTGCCAGAGCTCCTTGTTCTTCACCGGCTTCTTGTCGCCCGTGCGCCAGCCGTTGCGCTTCCAGCCCGCGAGCCACTTCGTCATGCCGTTCATGACGTAGGACGAGTCGACGTGCAGCGTGACCTGGCACGGCCGGTTGAGCGCTCGCAGACCCTGGATCACCGCCATGAGCTCCATGCGGTTGTTGGTCGTGTGCGCCTCGCCGCCCCAGAGCTCGCGCTCGTGGCTGCCGGCCCGCATCCAGGCTCCCCAGCCGCCGGAACCGGGGTTCCCCTTGCACGCACCGTCGGTCCACATCTCGACGACCGTGGTGCTCGGCGCGGGGCTGGTGGACTGCGTCATGGCGGGGTCGTCGAGCATCCGACCATCGTAGTCGGCCGCCTGCCGCCGGTCGGCGCGCGATTCTCCCTCACGGGATGGGTTTCCGCATCTTGAGGGCACGGACTATGGTGTGCGCATGAGAGCCGATGACGTCTCCCCGGCCATGACGTCGGGACATGCAGCACCCGCGGCGACCTCGCCGTATGCCCGCCCCACGACCGGCCCGCAGCCGGTCGTTCCCTCCGGCACGCAGCCGGAGCAGATCCGCGCCGATCTTCTCTACGAGTTCGAGCTCGAGCTGCGCCACACGGCGAAGGCCCTCGCGCGCAGCAAGCACGCGCCCGCACCGATCCTGGTCGCGGTTCCGGTACCGAACCCGAAGCCTGGCGTCCCCGACGTCTCGTGGCGGGCGACGGAGCTGCGCGGCTGGATGATCGGACCGCGGTTGTGCGTGCTCGAGGACGGCACCTGGGTGCCGCACACGATCGGTCGCACGCACAAGCTCGACAAGCCCCGCCACCAGAGGCTGTTCGGCGACGCGAACTCCAAGGAGTACGCGCAGCGCTGGCAGGACCTCACGGACGCGGGTGTGACGCCGGGCGGTGCGTACATCTACATCGACCAGGAGAACGAGCCGATGCTCGGCGTGGGGCGCCACCCGCGTCGCGCCGAGCTCTTCGAGGTCCAGCAGATCAGCGGTTCCCCGCACCTGGTGATGCTGTACGACCGCGGGTCGATGGGCGTGAAGGTCTCGGACGTCCGCGAGGACCTGCAGAAGCGGCTCAAGGACTACGCCTGACACGCGACGCTCTCACCGACGACGGCGGCGCCGCCCCTCCCGGGTCGGCGCCGCCTTCGTATGAGCGGACTCTTGCAGGCGTCAGCCCGTGATCTTGCCGGTGAGCGTGATGGGTGCGGTGACGAAGCCCTCTTGAGGCAGCTCGAGGCGCGTGGTCCCGCCGCTCTTGGCCGTCCGGCGCAGCGGGATCTCGAGGACGGTCGTCAACGCGCCTGCGGGGATGACTGCCTCGACGTAGACGTCCAGGTCAGCAAGGGGTGCGCTCGCGTCGTAGAACCAGACTCGCGGCATCACCCAGGTCGGGACGAGGTCGCCGACGCGGATCGGCGTGCCGGTCACCGGCTTGGCGTGCGCCACGACGTACGTCTCCTGGCTGACCGGTCCCGAGAGCTGCGCCTTCCAGGTGAGCGAGCCTCCGGGCGCCGCGGTCGCGTCCGTCTGGGCGACGGTCAACGTGGGACGCGGGGTGGTGGAGCGCGTGCTGAGCATCCCGACGTACCCGTCGACCACGGCGTTGCGCTTCGCGGTGGCGACGACCGAGTACCCCGAGAGGTAGCCCTGCTCCTCGTCCACGTACGCGTCGTCGCCGAAGTACGTGACGCTGACGTCGACGTACTTCTGCCCGGGCCGGATCGTGTGCAGCCCGGAGTCGGCGCTCGCCGTGCCGCGCTGCTGGTCGATCACGTCGATCCAGACCTTCGCCGTGCTGGCGAACGAGTTGCGCACGGGGATGCGGACCTTCGCGGTCTGCTCGCCGTCGTCCGTCGCGGTCACGACCGTCGAGGCGGGGACGTCGAGGAACGCGACGTTGCGCACGTTCGCGGTCGTCCTCGCCGGCCGCGCCTTCCACCCGGTCGCGTCGAGCAGGACGACCTTGCCTGAGGCAGAGCGCGCCTTGAGCGTCAGGTTCTCGACCGTCGCGAGGTCGATCTTCGACGACGCTGGGAGCCGGTAGCGGACGTTCTGCGCCCAGGCGTGGTTCCACGCGCCCGAGGGCAGGCGCTGGGCGTCGGCCTCGGGGCGCAGGGTCACGGTTCGGCCCTTGGCGTCCTTGAGCACGACCGAGAGGTCGGGTGTGCCACGACCGGGCATGACGACGAGGCGCAGGTCGAGGTACTTCTTCCCGGCGAGGTTCGGGACGTCGGGGAACGTCACGCGTCCGCCGACCTTGTTCCAGGAGATGAGCACGCCGTGGACCGGGTCTGCCGTGGTGTCGAAGACGGGAGACGGCCAGTGCGGCGACGAGAGGCTCTGCGTCTTGTCGCACGCCTGACCACCCGAGCGTCCGCCGCCCTCGCAGACCACAGCCTTCGCGCCCTTGGTCGCCTTGACCGTCGTGCCCGGCTTCGGACGGACGATCGAGCGGCGGTTCCCGCCGGTCGCGTGGACGAGGGTGACTGCCTTTCCCGCGGAGCGCGCTCGGACGGGGGTCCCGTCGAGGAGCGGTGCGGCGCTGCGGTTGGACGTCAGGTAGGTCTTCGCTGCGGCCGCGATGTAGGTCGCACCGACGGCGCGCTGCTGCTTGCCGCTCAGGCGGGTCTTCGCGTCCTTCCCGCAGAGCGGGTCGTCGCCCCACACGTCGTCGTCGGCAGGCGCCTTGGCGACGCCCGGCGTCCACTCGGTGTTGAAGAAGTTGTGGTTCGCGCCCATGACCATGACCGACGACTTCTGGGAGCGGTCGCCCGCGGCGATGTGGGCGCCCTGGTCGACGTACAGCTGGCCCTGAAGGTCGGAGACGTCGCCGTCGCAGAACGGCAGGAGGACGGTGGTGGGGATGCCGACCGCGACCTGGCGGCCGAAGTCGGTCGGCGCGACGAGCACCTGACCCTTGATCGTGAAGCGGTCGCCGGCCTTCGCCTTGATGGCGGCGCGGACGACGCCCTCGCCACCGCGGGAGTGGCCGACGGTCATGACCTTGCGCAGGTTCATCGCGCCCTTGAGCTTCTTGCGCTCTGCGGGGCCGCTGCCCTTGCCGACCTGCCAGTCGGCGAGGACGTCGAGGTGACGACGGACGAGCTCGCCGCGCGCCTTCGCGCCGCCGTCAGCGTCCTGCCAGTCCTGGCCGTTGATGCCGTTCGCCGAGATCGACACGGTGACGTAGCCCTGGCTCGCGAGGAGCTTCTGGGCGTAGACGTAGCCGAGGTGGCTCGGGATGGCCTTGGCCGGGGCGACGCACGGCCAGTCGCCCGTGACCTCGCCCTTGGCGTAGCACGTGGCGTGGCGGCCGTGGAGGAACACGACGACGGGGCGCTCGCCGCGTGCACCGACGGGCATGACCACGTGGCCCTTCATCTCGACCTTGGCGCCGTAGCCCTGGACCTTCACGCTCGGCAGCTTGTAGCTGAAGCTCTTCGTCTTGAGCTTCCCGGGCTTGCCGGGGTCGGTCGAGAGGACCTTGGCGGGTGCCTTGACCGCGGGGGTCGCGGTCTTGGCACCCGCGGTGCTCCCGGCGCTGCCGGCGGCGACGGAGCCGACCGAGGCGCGAGCACCTGCGGCTCCTGCGCTGGCGGGACCGTCGAGCAGCCGACCGGAAGCCATGACCGCGACGTCGGACGCGTGCAGGTCGGTGACCCCGGAGACACGCAGCCGCATGACGGACCCGACCTTGGTCGGAGCGCCGAGCGAGGCACCGTGAGCGAAGAACTCCGGGCGTGCGTCCCCGAGCGGGAGGTCGTCCTCGTAACGCCAGGTGATCGTCGAGCCGTACTCGTCGGTAGCCACCCTGACGCGACCGTGGGTGGTCGCGCCGGCGTCGTGCGCGACGCTCTGCCCGAGCGGTGCGGCAACCGGCACAGGGCTCGCGGCGGCGATACCACCGGACGTGCCGAGGGCGATCGTCATCGCGACGACGAGCGCTCCTCGCCTCCCTGTCGGCCTGGCTGGCCGCCGGCTGCGAAGGGTCGGATCGAGCGATGAGCGCACGCGCATGTGTTCCTCTGTCCCTGTGAGGGGAACGCCCCCTGCGTCCCGTATGGGGCGACGCTATCCGTGTCGCCCCATACGTGACATCCGACCCGCGAATGAGATCCGGGGTGGTTCTTACCGGACCCGCTTGGTCGTCGTGACCGTCGTCTTCGTCAGGTTCTTCTTGGAGGCCTTGGCGGGCGCGTAGACCACCTTGACCTTGCCCTTCGGGAGCTTCTTCGTCTTGACGACGGCGATCCAGCGTCCCTTGGACTTCTTGAGCTTCACGGCCTTCGACACCGTCTTCGAGCCCACCTTGACCGCGATCTTGCCCTGGGGCGCGGTGGAGGAGGTGCCGGTCACCCGGATCTTGAGCGTCGCCTTCTTCTTGGCCTTGAGGTTCTTGGCCGAGAGGATCTTCGCCTTGACCTTGGCCTTGGCGACCGTGATGGTTCGCGTGCCCGTGGATCCCGCCAGCGCGGTCGAGCCTGCGTACACGGCCTTGAGCGTGTGCTTGCCTGCCGCCGTCTTGGCGGGCAGGTAGAAGGTCGCCGTGCCCTCGGACGAGAGCGCGGAGGCACCGATCTTCGTCGCGCCGTCGTACAGCGTGACGCCGCCGAGCGCGGGCGCGGCACCGGTCACCGCGACGGAGACCTTGGTCTTCTTGCCGTGGGTCGCCTTGGCGGTCGAGACGGACGTCTTGCTGGCGCCGCTGCCGCTGACCTTGACGGTCGCTGTGCCGCCGCTGATCGCCTGCGCGGTGATCGTCATCTTGCCGTCACGCGTCTTGAGCGACTGACCTGCCTGGAGGGTCGAGTGCCAGTTGTCGCCACGCCACGAGCCGAGCGTCAGCACGCGCCACCCGAACTTGTACTCGAGCTCGTAGACGCGGATGCCGGGGCTCGAGTCGAGGCGCTGCCAACCGCCATACCCGTACTGGTTGTAGAAGGTGCTCGCGTCGGTGCCGCTACCGTCGCGGTACTCGACGAAGTACATGCGCTTCTTGGTGTCGAAGAACGCGAGGCCCTTCGTGCCCGACGAGGCGGTGACGGCGCTCAGCGTGGTCGTGCCGTTCGCGGTGCCTGTCGTCACCGCCGACGTCGGGACGGTCTCGAAGAGCCACTCGTAGGCGACGTCGAGCGACGGCGTCGCGTACGTGGTCGTGTAGGACTCGTCGTAGAACATCGCGATGCCCTGGACGCTGTGCACGCCGTAGTACGTCTCCTCCACGCCGTCGCGCAGGATGTCGGAGTGCCCGAGGCCGAAGTTGTGGCCGAGCTCGTGCGCGATCGTGTGGTCGTCGCTCATGGTGAGCATGACCTCACCGCCTGAGGAGAGGTCCTCGTTGATCCGGGCCATGCCGGTCCAGCCGACGTACCCGCCGTCGAAGCAGCCGCGCGGCACGAAGACGACGAGGTGGTTGGCGTTCGTGCGGTTGAAGTCCTGGCTCGGGAAGTACTTGGACCAGACCTGGCTCCACACCTGCTCGATCCCGCTGCCGTCCCCCTGCGTCAGCGTGGTGCACACGTCTGCGGTCTTGTGCTTGACGACCTGCTTGACGGAGATGCCCTGGAGGACGCCCCCGCTCTCGCGCTTCCAGTAGGCGGCTCCCGCAGCGATCGTCGCGCGGGCCTGCGCCTCGGTGTAGTCGCCCGATGCCTTGGTGTCGTCGATGATCGCGACGTACGCGCTGTGGTTCTTCGCAGCGGTAGCCGCGGCGACCGCACCGCCGACGGCGACGTCTCCGGGCAGGTCGACGCGCGCGTCCTCGCCGACGACGGTCGCGCTCGTCGCGACGACCGGGGCCGCCGCCTCGTCGAGTGCCTCGGCGACCGCGTCAGCCGCTGCCTCGCTCGCGAGCGCGGCGTCGCTCAACCCGTCGGCGCGCAGCTCGGCGCGCACGTCCTCGGGGACGACGACGGTCACGGCGACCTCGGCGCCCGAGGTGGCGTGCGCAAGCTCCTCGGGGGCGCTCTCCGCGTCGATCGGGACGATCGCGCCCTCGTCGGTGCGCACCGACACGACCGTCTTCTCGACGCCCGGCCCGTGCGCGACGGCGACGAGCAGCTCGCCCTCGATCGTCGCGCGCACCTCGCGCGCGAGGCTCGGCGCGGCCGCGCCGACCTCTGCTGCCGTTGCGGTCGCGGGAAGCGCGACAGCAGCCAGTGCGACGACGCACGCGGCTGCGATCCCCCTGGTCCGGTTCACGTAGTGCTCCTCGGCGAGCATGTCGACGTCCTCGACGCCGCTCCTGCAGCACGACGTTCCTCGCCCTGTCGCCGCACTGTCGGGCCTCCGGGCCCGCGCACAGGCTAGCGTGCCGAGGCGTCGCGGTGCGGGGTGAATCCGCGCCTCGTGCGCCGTCGGGCAGGGTGAAACCCGGCGAGAGCGCCGTCACCAGCGGTGATGCACGTCCTCGGCCCAGCCGACGACGTCGGCGACGCGCACCCAGGTGCCCGCGTCGTCGCGCACGCGTCCGGACCACGTGCCGAAGCACTGGTGCGTGGTCCCGGAGACGATCTTCAGGTCCATCGCGGACGACTTGACGTGGAACGGCGTCAGCGTCAGGTCGACACTCTCCCCCTCGACGCGCCAGGGGCGCATCCAGTCCTCGGTGTCGTACGTCCAGACGAGCTCTTCGCTGATCTTGGTGAGGTGACCGTCGACGAGGAGCGAGTTCTCGACAGCGCCGGTCCCGTCGGTCCAGCGCCCGCCGACCTGGATGCCGACGACGTGACCGTCGGTGTGTCCCGACCCGGCGCCCCAGTTCCAGGCGATGTCGTAGGGCCAGCGACCGCGGCCGTGGTCGAGGGTCGCCCACGAGTCCCCGTCGGGCAGGGCGTGCGCCGTGCCGTCGACCCAGATCGTGCCGCTCGCGGGACGGGCGACGTCCTTGACGGTGTACTGAAAGCGCCGGTCGTCCCACGGCACGACCACCCCGAGGTGCTCGTGCCCCTCCGGACGGTGCGCGACGACGTCGAAGCGCAGGCGCGCGGACTGCCCGCGCAGGCGCGTGCCGCCGTCGACCTCGTCGACGGCGAGGCGGAACGCCTTCGTCGTGGCGCGCGCCGGGCCGTGCCCGAGCGTCCCGGGCAGCGACGTGCCACGGCCGAAGGGCCGCACGGCCTCGAGGTCGATCTCCTCGCCCGTCGTGCGGTCGAGCAGGTACATGCTCGGCACGGCGGCGTAGCCGACGTCGGAGATCACGAGCGCGAGCACGTGCGACGGCGTCGTGACGGCCCAGTACTCCCAGCGCTTGTTGCGCCCGAAGCCCACGCGGCCGCGACCGATGCCGTCGGTGTCGTGGAGCGGGGTGCGGGTCCAGCCGACCGCGTCGGGGTTCAGGCGGCCGTCAGGCCGGGTGAGGGAGACGGGCGCGGTGAGCTCCCGCTCGTCCAGGTGCCGCGTCATCGGGGCGGCGCGTGGTGCGGGGACGGCGTCCGTGGGCTCGTGTGCGGCCTGACCAGCCTCGTTGCTGTCGTGCATGGCGGCACTCTACGCGGCGTGCGCGCCGCGCACGAAAAGCGTCGGCGCACGTCGCACGAGCATCGTTCGGGATGCGGGGCGCGTCGGCGCGGCGCAGGGTGGAGGCACGACGTCCCCCACGACCAGGAGGAGCGAAGCATGAGCGGCGAGAAGGAGACCCCGCAGCCGGACACGGACGGTGCCACGACGCCGGAGACGACGCCGGGCCCGCCGGAGACGGACCTGCACAACGAGAAGGTCGACGAGACGCCGGACGAGCGTTTCGACGCCGGGTGAGCCTGGCGGACACGACCGAGGCCGGTGGGCCGACGCTCCTCGCGTCGGCCCACCGGCCTCTCTCGTGCTGCCTCGTCAGAAGACGGGCTTGCCGCCCGTGACGCCGAGGACGGTCGCGGAGACGAAGCTTGCGTCGGCGTCGTTCGCCAGGAAGACGAACGCCGGGGCGCACTCTGCCGGCTGACCGGCGCGGCCCAGCGGCGTGTCCTGGCCGAACTTCTCGATCTTCTCCTCGGACTGCGTCGCAGGCTGGAGCGGCGTCCAGATCGGACCGGGGGCGACGGCATTGACGCGGATGCCGCGCTCCCCCACCTCAGCGGCGAGGTTGACGGTGAAGTTGTTGATCGCCGCCTTGGTCGACGCGTAGTCGAACAGCGTCGTCGACGGCTGGTACGCCTGGATCGACGACACGTTGATGATGCTCGCCCCCTCGCGCAGGTGCTTGAGCGCCTCCTGCGTGACCCAGAACAGGGAGTACAGGTTCGTCTTGAACACCCGGTCCAGCTCGTCGGTCGTGACGTCCGCGATCGAGTCGCGGCGGGCCATCTGGAAGCCTGCGTTGTTGACGAGGACGTCGAGCCCACCGAGCGCCTCGACGGCGTCGCGCACCACCTTGCGGGCCGTCTCCTCGTCGCGCAGGTCGCCGGGCAGCAGCGTCACGTTGCGTCCCGCCTCGCGCACCCACCGTGCGGTCTCCTCGGCGTCCTCCTGCTCCTCGGCGAGGTACGAGAGCGCGACGTCGGCGCCCTCGCGTGCGTAGGCGATCGCGACGGCGCGTCCGATGCCGGAGTCGCCTCCGGTGATGAGGGCGCGCTTGCCGTCGAGCCTGCCGTGGCCCACGTAGCTCGTCTCGCCGTGGTCGGGCTGCGGTTCCATGGGCGCCGTGAGGCCGGGGGGCTCCTGCTGCTGGGCCGGGAACGAGCTCGGGTGATCAGTCATGGCGTCCTCCTCGTCGTGCGGGGAAGGCCAGGCTTCCGCGCGCACCGGCCTGGCTTCCACGCTCAGGCACGCCGATGCGCCCCGCAACCTGAGCGCGCAGGAGATGGTTGAGTGTCGACATGACGACACACCTCGACCATGTCCGCTGGGGGATCATCGGCGTCGGCGACGTCACGGAGCGCAAGTCCGGGCCGGGCCTGCAGAGGGCGGAGCGGTCCTCGCTCGTCGCGGTGATGCGGCGCGACGGCGCGAAGGCGGCCGACTTCGCGCGTCGGCACGGTGTGCCGCGCTCGTACGACGACGCAGACGCCCTCATCCACGACCCTGAGGTGGACGCGGTGTACGTCGCGACGCCGCCCGACTCCCACTCCGACTACGCGCGGCGCGTCGCCGCAGCCGGGAAGCCTGTCTACGTCGAGAAGCCGATGGCGCGGACCGCGACCGAGGCGCGTTCGATGATCGAGGCGTGCGACGTGGCGTCGGTCCCGTTGTTCGTCGCGTACTACCGCCGCGCGATGCCGCGCTTCCAGACGATCGTGAGCCTCGTGCGCGACGGCGCGATCGGCGACGTCCGCACGGTCACCGTCCAGAACCTCTCGCCGGGGCAGATGTGGGAGCCGGGGCACGCCCCCTGGCGCGTGCAGCCGGAGATCTCGGGCGGCGGGCTCTTCGTGGACCTCGGGTCGCACGCGCTCGACTTCCTCGACCTGCTGCTCGGGCCCGTCGAGGAGGTGCATGGCCTCGCGGTCAATCGCGCAGGGACGTACGACGCCGAGGACCACGTCGTCGCGGCGTTCCGCTGGTCGGGAGGCGCGGTCGGGACGGGCACGTGGGGCTACGACGCCGACGGGCGCACGGACCAGGTCGAGCTCGTCGGGACGAGGGGCAGGCTAACGTTCTCGATGTTCGGGGAGGACCCGCTCGTGCTGCGCAGCGAGGGTGCCGAGCGGCGGATCGAGGCGCCCTACCCCGACGTCGTGCAGCAGCCGCTCATCCAGACGGTCGTCGACGAGCTCACCGGGCGCGGGACCTGCCCGAGCACCGGCCGCTCAGCGCTGCGCACGGCCGAGGTGGTCGACGCGCTGCTCGCCGGGTACCGCGCCTGTTCCTGACCCGCCCCTCGTCCTGGCCCCGCTGTGCCGATCATGTGGTGGCCTCGTGAGCGTGGCTCCTGAGCGGTTCCCCGGGACTACAGTCGAAGGGGGGAGCAGGCCGATGACGAGGGGGAACACTATGACGGCTCGATCGAACCAGGTCGCGGGCGGCGCCCTCGCAGCCGCGGCGCTGGCGCTGCTGACCGCCTGCTCCGGGGCGGGGGACCTGAGCGTGCGCAACGGGAGCGACGCGACCGTGAAGGTCCACGTCGGGGGCGGGCTTGAGGACTCCGTCGTCGAGCCGAACGGAGGAGTGGTTTTCCTCGGGTACGGCTGCTCGAAGGGCGACGTCACGATCGAGCTGGCGCCGGGGCGCACAGAAGCGGTCCCCGGTCCGGTCTGTCCCGACGAGGAGATCGTCATCCGCCGCGACGGGACCGTCGCCGTCCAGCCTGTCGCGCAGACTGAAAACTGACAGCCGCGGACGCAGCGTGCTCGTCGCATCTCGTCGCTAGCACGAGGCCCGGGCAGCATCGGCTGCCCCAGGCCTCGTGTCTCGCCTTGTGCGCGCTCAGCCGACCTCGACCGGGAGCGACGGGTCGCTCGTCCACTCGGTCAGCGAGCCGTCGTAGACGGCGACCTCGACGCCCGCGGCGTGGAACGCCGCGAACGCCGGCAGTGTCGCCGCGATGCCGCCGCCGCAGTACGTGACCGCGCGGTCGGCGTCGAGCACGCCCTGCTCCTGGAGCTTCTCGACGAGCTGCTCCTCGGGGAGGAAGCGCCCGGTCGCGGGGTCGAGCAGCGTGAACAGCGGCAGGTTGACGCTGCCGGGGATCCGGCCGCGACGCGGGTACGGGTTGAGCTCGGGCGTGCCGGCGAACGTGGCGGGGTCGAGCGCGTTGACGACGACGGTCCCCTCGTTGCCGGAGCCGGGCAGGGTCGCGACGATCTCGTCACGCGTCGCAAGCAGGTGCGGCCTGGGCGACGGGGTGAAGGTGACCGCGGGTGCCGTGGCGACCGCCTCCGCGTCGTCCGTGCCGGACACGACCGGGAGCCCGGCGGCCTTCCACGCGCCGAGGCCGCCGTCGAGCACGGAGACCTTGTCGTGGCCGAAGTAGCGCAGGAGCCACCACACGCGCGTCGCCCACGCGTTGCCGACGTTGTCGTAGACGACGACCTGCGTGTCGTCGCCGATCCCGAGCCCCTCTCGCCCAGGTGCATGAGCAGCAGCTCAGCGTCGGGACGCTTCGCGACCGACGTCGCGAGCGTCCGGGCGAGGCCGACCGCACCGCCGTACCAGCAGGCCGCGACGCCCGCTCCGCCCCACGCGAAGCCGGGACGGCGCAGGTACCAGCCGGGACCGCCGACCGGGACGGCGGGTACGCCGTCGAGGTGGATGGACGTGCTGGAGATCTCGGTAGGGCCTCGCGCCGCCCAGGCCTCGTCGCCCTGCCGCACGCCCGCGTGGCGCAGGTCGATCGCGAAGAGCGCTCGCTCGCCGTCGTGCAGGTGTGCCGTGACGAGCGCAGACGTGAGGTTGCCAGCGAGCGAGCACCACGGCTTGGTGCCGTCGAGGCGGTAGGTGCCGTCGGCGCCCTCGGTCGCGTCCACGCGCACGCCCGGCCCCTCGGCGGCGAACACCCCCCAGGTGCGCCCCGCCGCGGGGCCGACGACGGAGGCCAGCGCGTCGCCGTCGACGCCCGCCTGGTCGAGGATCGCGAGCGCGTCGAGGTGCGTCTCGATCACGCGGGCGAGCGCAAGGTCGCGCGACGCGACGGTCGCCAGCACCTCCCAGAGCGCGACCGTCCCGGCGCCTCCCGGGCGAAGGCCCGGCGGAAGCTCAGGTGCGGCCGCGAGCGCGTCGTCGACAGACCGAGCTGCCTCGAGACGGGAGAGTGCGGCGTCGCGCAGCACGTCCCCCCCGTGGGCCCCGGTCAGCCGCACCGTTCCGTAGATCTCCGTCATGCGTGTCCTCCCAGGTCAGCGGTCTGGAACGATGATCGCCCTGTCGTGAGCGGCGCGCGAGCCGGGCCGGTGTGACCCGCACCCTACGCGCCTACGACCGCTCCGGCCCGACGTGCAGGTCCACCGGTGCGCCCGCAGGATGGAGGGACCGAAGCAGGCCGACGGAAGGACGATCGATGGGTTCCAAGGCAGCATTTCTCCTCGGCGCGGGCGTGGGCTACGTCCTCGGCACGAAGGCAGGTCGTGCCCGCTACGAGCAGATCAAGAACAAGGCCGACCACTTCATGCAGGACGAGCGCGTCCAGAGCGCTGTCGCGACCGCGAAGGACAAGCTGGGTGACGTCGCTGGTGCGGCGGGCGGTGCCGTGAAGGACAAGGTCGCAGAGACGGCGTCGGAGGCCGGCGAGGCGCTCAAGTCGAAGGTCTCGTCGCTCCGCCACCACGACGACGAGAGCGACTCCGCGGAGGCGCCCGCACCTCCGCCGTCCGCGCAGATCTGACGAACCCGCCCGCGCCCGCCTCGCTCCTGCGAGCTGCGCGCTGGCCGCTTCCCCTCAGCGGCTGAGCGCAGCTCGCACCTCCCCAGCGAGCGCGGGCGCGAGCGTGCGCGCGAACGACGCGCTCATGTGCCCACCGTCGAAGTAGGCGATGAGACCGCCGATCGTCGAGTAGCACGTGTCGTCCCGGCAGAAGCGGTCGGTGAGGTCGAGGACCGTGACGAGCGGGCTCGGGTGCTCCTCGGCGGCGTCGGCGAGCGGGTCGACCTGCTCGCGGTCGCGGCCGCCGTCGCACGCCCCGAGGTCGTCGAGGTGCGCGGCCACGCAGTCCGGGACGCTCGGCAGGTCGGAGTGCGGTGTGTCGCGCACGACGATCGTCGGGACGCCGCCGGCTACCCAGCGGTCGAGCGAGCGCGTGTACGCCGCGCGAGCGGCCGCTTCCTGCTCGTCCTCGGGCACCCCTGCGAGGCGCATCCCGAACAGGTTGGACACGACCACGAGGTCGTACCGCCCGTCGGACGTTTCCGACAGGACCCGCTCGTTCCACGACTGGCAGGCCTGCGTGCGCGCGTCACCGAACGCGAGCGGCTCGGTGACCGTGAAGCACCGGGACACCAGATACGTGTGGATCCGCAGGTTCTCCTCTTCGGCGAGCTCCTGCAGAGCGGGCAGCCAGTGGCCGCCGTGCGAGTTGCCGACCAGGGCGATGTCCCGCGCGTCGGGCGCCGTCGACCCGTACGTGCAGACCTTCTGCCGCGTCAGGGGGCCGAGGACCCAGCAGTCGTCCTCGTACGGGTCGGGCATGTCGTCCATCGCGACGACCGGCTCGTGCACGAGCTCGGCGCCGTGCGGGGCACACCCCGGCGTCACGAGGGCCGCGGCACCGAAGCACGGGTCCGGCTGTGCGAAGGCGGTGGCGAGCCGCTGCTCGCCCGCGTCGACGACCCGCCGCAGGTCCGCCCGCACGAGCAGCGCGAGCGACACGAGCACGACCATGCCGAGCGCCATGAAGACGTAGGTCCGCCGCAACGGGACGCCGAGCGGGTGGCGCCCCCGCAGCGGGTCCTCGACGCACACCTTCGTGGCAGCGGCGAGGGCGAGGGTCAGGGCGACGATGACGACGGCGTCGAGCAGCGTCCGGTCGCGCCCGAGCGCGAGCGGGAGGAGCACGATGAGCGGCCAGTGCCACAGGTAGATCGCGTACGAGACGGACCCGACGTACTGGACCGGCCCGGGCGTCAGCAGCGGCTCGGGCGAGCCTCTCCCCTCGCTGTGGGCGGCGATCACGGCGACGGTCCCGAGCACGGGCGCGAGCGCGACGGCGCCCGGGAACGGTGCCGATGCGTCCAGGACGAGCGCGGCGGCGACGATCGCGGCGAGCCCTGCCCACGCGAGGACGGCTCGGGCGACGCGCCTCCGGTCGAGCGCCCGCGCGACGACGGGTGCCGCTCCTGCGAGCAGAGCCCCTGCGCCCAGCTCCCACACGCGCACGTGCGTCGCAAAGTAGGCCTGCGCGGGGTCCTTCGCGGTTACGAGGACGGACGCCGAGAAGGACAGGGCGACGACGCCAGCGAGACCTCCCGTGACCCACAGCCGCATGCGCCCGGCTCGCCCGCTGCGGCGGGCGACGACGCGTGCGACGGCGGCGAGGACCAGGACGAGCACGGGCCAGCCGAGGTAGAACTGCTCCTCGACGCCGAGGGACCAGAAGTGCTGGACCGGCGTCGGCGTGGAGTCTGCGGCGAGGTAGTCGACCGCGCGCTTCGCGAGGGCCCAGTTCTCGAGGTAGAAGGTCGACGCGATGATCTGGCGCGTCGTCTCGGCCCACTGCGTCGGGGGCGCGACGAGCCACGACGCCACGAGCGTCACGGCGAGGACGAGGAAGGACGCCGGCAGGAGGCGGCGGATTCGCCGGCCCCAGAACTCGGCGAGGTCACGCGGTGTGCGCGGCGGGTGCTGCAGCAGGTGGGACGTGATGAGGAAGCCCGACACGACGAGGAAGACGTCGACGCCGATGAAGCCGCCGGTGACGACGCCGGGCCACAGGTGGTAGACGACGACGAGCGTGACGGCGAGCGCGCGGAGGCCCTCGATGTCCTTGCGGACGGTGCGCCGTCGCTCAGCGCCCGCGGCTGGCGGGCGCTGCTCAGCCGCGTCGACCGTCGCCGTCGCGCTCGCCCCTGCTGTCGTGTCGGTTGCCATCAACGTCCCCCCGGACCGGATGCCACAATTCCGACAGACTAGGCGAAACACCACCTAGCGGGCGCGGGGGTTTTAGCCCCCGGGCCCTGCTCAGCCGACGCTCACGCCCCGTCCGCACCGCACGTGCTCGACGGCGCGGAGCCCGCGAACCGCTCCAGGGTCCAGCTCTCGAGGCGTTCGCCGAGCGGGGAACCGTCGGCAAGAACGTCGAGGTGGCCGCCGTCCGGGATGCGCAAGAGTTCGATCTGCTCCCCCGCCGCGCACGCACGCGAGGCGAGGTCGTCGCTCAGCCGCGCAGGTACCACGGTGTCGGCGTCGCCGTGCGCGACGAAGAGGGGCGCCGACCACGGACCTGCCGCGACGTTCTCGGCAAGACGCGCGCCGAACGGGCCGTCGAGCGCACCCTCGGCGACGATCGGCTGGTTCTTCCCGAACGCGAGCCCGGCCGCGAGAGTGACGAGCGTGGCGCCGTCGCTCGTGCACCGCCCCGCCGCCTCCCGGCGCGTGATCGCGAGCGGGGGCAGAGTCATGTCGTCCTCCCGACGCTCGGTGGCTGCTCGACCTGCAGCCTAGCGACGGGGCCCCGCGCGCGGAGTCAGTCGTCGATCATGTCGTCTGTGACGCGGCTGCCGGACTGATCCGGGCGGATCCAGTCGGTCAGGTCGAAGCCCTGGCGACGTGCCTCGTCGAGGTAGTCCTGCTCGGTGCACGCGTCGATGTGCGGGGCCCGGGCGAGCAGCCAGAGGTTGGAGCGGTCGGGCGTGCCGACGAGCGCCGCCGTGTAGCCCTCGTCCAGCTTGAGGACCCAGTAGTCGCCCTCCGTGAAGGGGATCCAGCGTAGGTACTTCGGCAGGAAGGAGACGGTCAGACGAGTGGGGTCGGCGTCGTCGACGGGCTTGGCACGGCCGAGCGCCTGCGTGGGCTTGCCGTCCTCGCCGATGCACCTGTTGTCGACTCGGATCGAACCGTCCTCGTCGAGCGAGTACTCGGCGGTGACGTCGCGCGCCCCGTCTTCCTCGTACTTGAGCGGGAGCCGCCCGATCTCGTACCAGAGCCCGAGGTACCTCTCGAGGTTCAGGTGGGCGACGGTCGTGACGTCCTGAGCAGTCATGCGTCCTCCTACGGGTCGGGTCGCTTCCTTTCCAACGTAGGCATGACCTGCGCAGACGGCATCCGGGGAGAGCGCCGACCACGGGTGGGGCGCGTCATGACGTCAGGCAGCGTCCTTCTCTGCAGCCTGGAGGCTGCCGAGGTGCGTGTGCGCGAACCCGTGGAGCTTGAGCCCGAACCCGAGCGCCCGGTCGACGGAGACGTGGAACGCCCAGCAGGCGGCGAGAACGACGAGCCAGTCGGGTCGCGCGTCCCCGGCGAGGAAGTAGCCGGCGAGTGCGGCAGCGGGGCCCGTGTAGTTGTGCACGACGTTGTAGGTGACCGCGCCGAGGCGCGGGCTGCGCGCGTATCCGACCATCGAGAGATCGAAGAGCAGGAACGACGCGGCGAGCCACCATGCGGGCAGGTCGAGCGCGACGAGCGCGACGACGATCATGGCGGCGATCGCGCCGTTCTCGAGGCGCTGCAGGACGACGACGTCGCGCGCGCCCGTCGGCGCGCCGTCGTCCACGGTCTCCGGTGTGCTCATGGTGGGGCTCCGTCCTCGGTGGTGGTCGGTCCAGCACCAGTCTGGTGCACCGGGCGGCGGCGGCGCGTGCGCGGTGCCGCGCCAGGCTTGCTTCTGCCATGGTGTCAGGGTGTGCAGTGAGGGCATGGATCACGACAGGTTGCTGCGGATCGGCACGTTCTCGACGTTGTCGAGGATCAGCGTGCGGATGCTGCGCCACTACCAGGAGCACGGGGTGATCGCCCCGGCCTGGGTCGACCCTCTCTCGGGTCATCGGTTCTACCGACCGGAACAGCTCGCCACCGCTCAGCTGGCGGCCCAGCTGCGCGACGCGGGCTTCCCGGTCGCGACGATCGCTCAGCTCCTCGGGTCGACCGATCCTTCCAGGATCGATGCTGCGCTCAGCGCGCAGCGCGTTGTCCTCTCGCAGCAGCGTGAGGACCTCCGCGGCAAGCTCGCCGCCCTGGATCGTGTCAGCACCGCACTGAGAGGACAGACCATCATGAGCACGATCGACGTGACCGTCGCGCACCTTCCCGAGATGACGTTCGCCAGCCTCCGCAGGACGCTGCCCGGCTACGGCGACGAGGGCCTGCTCTGGCAGGACCTCGTACCGCTCGCGACGCAGTCAGACGCAGAGCTCGCGCCGGACGGCATCTCAGGCGCCACGTTCCACGACCCGGAGTACCGCGAGTCGGACGTCGACGTCGAGGTCTGGATGCAGGTCACAGCGCCGTTCGCACCCGTGGCGCCGCTCTCCTGCCGCCACCAGCCGGCCCAGGAGATCGTCACGGCCACGCTCGTCGGCGACTACTCGCAGATGCCGGTGGTCACCGGCGCCATCGGTGCGCATCTCGCCGAGCACCAGCTCCGGACGGGACCGATGTTCAACATCTACCGCGTGAGCCCGTCGCAGGATCCCGACCCGAGCGCGTGGGTCACGGACGTCTGCTTCCCGATCCTCGGGAGCTAGGGCGGTTCCTGGGGACCGTCCGGGCCGACGGTCCCAGGGGCGCAGTCCAGAGCGTCAGCCTGCGTCGACGATCTCCCCGTTGCGGGGAATCACCCCTCGGAAGGTGACCGGCACGGCGGAGGCGCGGGCGACGTCGACCCGGACGACGGCCTGCACGTGGAGGTGCGGCTCGGTGGAGTTCCCCGTGCTCCCGCACCTCCCGAGGACGTCGCCTGCCCTCACCTGCTGCCCCACCTGCACGCGCAGGCTGCCGTGCGCGAGGTGGCACAGCGCGACGACGACGCCCTCGCCTGCGACGAGCACGTGGTTCCCCGCGAGCGCGCGCCAGCCGCGGCGCACCCGACGTCGCTGCGTCAGGGCATACCCGATCGACGGCAGCCCGCGGTAGGCGGGGTGGTCTCGCTCGTCGTTCTCGGCTGCGACGACCTCCCCGTCGAGCGGAGCCAGCACCTCACGTCCGAACCCGGGGAATGCGTCAGGCGGCTCGGGCAAAACGGCTGACCGGAGGGTGAACGGTGCCGTGCGATCACGTGCGCCGACAGGCACGAAGTCGATCGCCCGCGACGACGCGAAGAGCGTCGTGCCATGGCTGGGCACGCGATCGGCGGGGCTGTTCTGCACGAGCCACCGCCCGGTGAACGGGTAGGCGAGGTCGACGGTGCGGGACACGCTCGCCTCCTCAGTCGATGATCGGGGCCGCGCCGGCCTCGCGCAGGCGTCGAAGGTTCGCGAGCATCGTCTCAACCTGCTCGGGCGGGTGCCCCTGCCAGTCGTCGATCTCCCCGATCACCCGGACGGGGGCGGTGCTGCGGTAGGAGCGCGTCGGGTTGCCGGGGGCGAGGTCTGCTCTGGTCCTGTGGAGGTAGGGGCCCTCGGCGTAGAGCTCGAAGTGGACGGGTGCTCGTCGGCTCGCCATGCGTCCGACGATATCGGCGGTCCGGGGCCATGGGCGCAGCGGCGGCCCCCTACGGCTGCGCCAGCTCCGCGGGGAGCTGGCACACGAGCAGGTCGGAGGTGCCGGTGAGCGCCGCGACGACTTCGGGTGCGGGCTCGTCGTAGAGCGTCCGGTAGTCCCGTTCCCCCAGGCTCTCGTCGACGCGGTAGACGAGGCTCTCGGTGCCGATCGAGAACTGCGCGCCGACGCCCGGCTTGTTCCCTCGCGGGTCCTGCCGGTGCCATGCGCCGTCGAGGTGCACCGACACGAGCCCGTGGAGCACGAACCCGGCGCTCGACGACCTGAGGCGCTGATAGCCGAGAGCCGCTGGGACGCCCTGGCTGCGCAGCACGGCGGCATACAGGACCGACTTCGCGTAGCAGAGCCCTACCCGCTCGCGCAGGACGGCGGTGGCGGAGAGCGTCACCCGCGGGTCCTGCACGTCGTACGAGTGCGCGACCTCGTCACGCACCCACTCGAACGACGCGCGCGCGAAGTCGACGTCGTCCGGGTGCTCGGCGCGCAGCTCGGTGCCGAGCCTGACCACGTCGGGGTGGTCGGACTCGACCCAGGCGTTGGCACGGAGATAGTCGGTCGGGGTCGGAGCCGCGGTCGTCACGTCGCCATTGTGCCGAAGATCCCGTCGCGCCGAAGGGCGAACCGGGCTGCCGAGCGAA
This sequence comes from Flavimobilis soli, assembly GCF_002564025.1. Taxonomy (NCBI): domain Bacteria; kingdom Bacillati; phylum Actinomycetota; class Actinomycetes; order Micrococcales; family Jonesiaceae; genus Flavimobilis; species Flavimobilis soli. Next base: position 2,845,879 of record NZ_PDJH01000001.1, on the reverse strand, counting down.
GCCCGGCACTGCCCACCGTCGTCGGGGTGGGCACGCTGAACCACCCTGTCGGTCTCGCGCAGCGGGCCGCACGGTGTCACCATGGTCGATTTTGAGGTGGTCGTCGGCGCCGGGACGCTGCGCAGCCCGTCCGGGACGGCCGTGCGCTTCCCGCACCGCTGGACGAGCGAGGGCGTCACGGTCGAGGCTCAGTTCACGGGTGGGCATCTCTGGGTGCTCGCCCCTGCGGGGTGCGTCCTCAACGACGTGTACCGGGAAGCAGCCGCGCTCGACGTCCCCGTCGAGGGGGTGCAGGTCAGGGGCTGTCGGCCGTCTCTCCGAGGAGACGTGGCGGTCGGAAGGGATCCGTTACACGGTCGACGTCGACAGCCCAGCTCCCGCGTCTGCCGTCGACGACCTGCTCGCCAGGGTCGACGCGGTCGCGGAGATCCCCCAGGCGCTGCGCGCGCCCAGCGCCGTGGAGCGCGTCCCCGCAGGGCGCGCTCCAGGCGCAGGGCCGTCCTGAGATCTCAGGTGAGCTGCATGGTCGTGACGCAGGTCGGGTCCTCCACGCTCGTCGTGGAGATCTTCGCAGACCCGCTGACGCCGTCCTGGCTCACGACGAGCTCGCCCGAGAAGTCCCGAGGCAGCCAGAAGCCCATGAACCCGTTGTCGTAGGTGGTGCGCGTCTCGTCGAGGACCACGGTGCCGTCCGCGCTCGTCAGCACGACCTGCACGTCCTCGTTGGCCATCTCGCCGCGGCACGTCGTGAGGCTGTGGAAGTAGCAGTCGTGGGTCTCGTCGCGGTACGGCGCGACCGAGACGTACACCTGGTCTTCTGGCATCGGCAGGCGAGTCTCGCGGTCCTGGTCGTCGGTGAGGATCAGGACGTCTGGTCGCACCGACGCCATGAGGTCAGCGGGACGATCTGCGACGGCCATGGCGTCGAGCCGGTCGACGACGGCGCGGGCGTCGAGCCCGTCGAGTCCGTGCTCGGACAGGATGCTCGTCGCGGGAGACGAGGTGGACGACGGCGCTGGCGAAGGGTTGGGCGAGGCGCAGCCCGCGAAGGCGAGTCCGGAGGCCAGAAGTGCAGCAGTGGCGAGGATCCGCCGCCGAGGCGTGGCGGCGTAGGGCATGGCGAGGTAAGGCATGGTGAGCTCCAGCTGTGAAGGGTGTAGCGACTCGGGACTGGGCACCGAGCGCCGAGGAGTCGAGGGGCGAGATGGGGCACGTCGAGCCTGCGGCTCACAGGACGCGGGCGGCGAGGCACGGGCACCCCTGGCGGCGTCAGGTCCGGCTGATGCAGAGGACGTGAAGCGACGGCGGTCGCCGCAGCACGTGCGACGTCGGGCCTGTGCGCCGGGCGACACGTGCGGCCTGAGGCAGCCATCTGGTCGGAGCGCGAGGGACGACGAGAACGACGAGCGCGAGCAGCAGTCCGAGCGCGCAAGCCGTCGCAACGGTCACGTGACCGGCCGCTCCGCACCCGCCACACAGGTCGTTGAGGTCGCCCGGGATGGCGCCGCTGCTGACGGCTGCGTCGAGGCTCTGCTGGGCGTGGTGCGTGATCGCGGTCGCCGCCGAACCGTCTGGTGCTGCGGCCGCGGGAGGCGCGAGCGCGCTCGGGCCGTGCATCGACAGCAGCCCGGCGACGATCGCGGCTGCGAGGAGGGCGCGCAGGGCAGCGACCCGGACCAGGCGTGCCGCCCTGGTGCCTGTCGGTGCGAGTGCCGCTGCTCCCATGGGACGACCCTAGCCAGCCGGGGCCGGCACGTCCCGGGCCCGACGTCCCTGTCCCCCGCCTGCGGCGTCGCCGCCGGGTGAACGACAAACGAGGCCCGACCCCGCTGGGGTCGGACCTCGAATTGTGGAGCTGAGGGGACTCGAACCCCTGACCCCCTGCATGCCATGCAGGTGCGCTACCAGCTGCGCCACAGCCCCGGGACCAGCAACGATCGGGAAGATCACTACCGTTCCGGCCCCGCCTCAGCGGGACTCCGTAATCTTAGACCGATCCTCGCTCGATCGCGAAATCGGGTCCCGCGACCCAGTGCTCGACCGGGTAGTCAGGCCCGACGTTGTGCGCCGTGAGCCGCCACGCGGGCGTCGCTCCAGGGCCGGACGCTCGCAGGACGGACCAGTGCGCGTTGTGCATCCCCTGGATGCCCTTCCACGTGTCGGGGTCGATACCGAGCAGCGCGGTGATCGCGATCGAGATCGCGGCGCCGTGCGACACGACCGCCAGGACGTCCTTCGGCCCGAGGGCCTCGGCGTGCTCCGCGACAGCAGCGGCAAACCGCTCCCCCACGTCCCCGCGGCGCTCGGCGCCGATCGACGTCGGCTCGCTGCCGCTCTTCCAGCCCGCGTACTCGTCGGGCCAGCCGGCGACCATCTCGTCCGCCGTCAGCCCCTCCCACGCGCCGAAGCTGCGCTCGCGCAGCCGTACGTCGTACGTGACCTCGAGGCCGACGGCGTCGCCCAGGTACTGCGCGGTCGCCGCGGCGCGCTGCAGGTCCGACGACACGATCGCCGTCGGCGAGAAGCGTGCGAGCAACGCCTGCGCACCGACCTCGGCCTGCCAACGCCCGACGTCGTCGAGCGGGATGTCGACCTGCCCCTGCAGGCGCTGCGCCGCGTTGTACTCGGTGCGCCCGTGGCGCACGAGCACGAGCGTCCCGGCGGTCACTCCTGGCCGCCAGCCTCGCCGTCGGTCGGCTCGGCGTCAGCCGTCGTGCCGTGCACGTCGGCGGGCAGCTCGACGACGGGGCAGTCCTTCCAGAGGCGCTCGAGCGCGTAGTAGACGCGGTCCTCGGAATGCTGGACGTGCACGACGACGTCGCCGAAGTCGATGAGGACCCAGCGGGCCTCGGACTTACCCTCGCGGCGCAGCGCCTTGGCGCCAGCCTTGTGCATCGCCTCCTCGACGGCGTCGACGATCGCGACGACCTGACGCTCGTTGCTCGCCGAGGCGATCAGGAAGACGTCGGTCAGGACGAGCTGCTCGCTGACGTCGAGGGCGATGATCTCCTCGGCCTTCAGGTCGCTGGCCGCGCGGGCGGCGACGATGGCAAGCTCGGTGGCGCGCTGGGTGGCGGGCACGGTTCTCCTCAGATACGTGGGTGTGTACCCACAAGTATGCCTGCCGCAGGGCGGCAGCCGTCAGGCGAGACCGGGCGCGAGCCCCTGCACGGCGGCGACGACGGCCTGCGCGGCGGGCGTGCCGGCGTCGGACGTACCGGACAGCAGCTGCCAGCACACGAACCCGAGCACGAGACCGATGACGACGAGGATGACGTAGTGGAACGGTGTGTAGCCGAGCCACGAGTCGCTCGACGCGGGTTCCTCGTCCTCGATCTCCGCGACCGGCTCGGACGACGCGACCGGCGAGAAGGGCGACGCCTCGGCGGCGGGCTGCTCGGCTCCCCCGCCCAGGACGGCGTCCCAGCTCGGGACGGTCACGTCGGGCTCGTCCTGCGGCTGGGTCGCGGGCTGGAAGGCAGGCGGCTGCTGCGTCGTCGCGGACGGGTAGCCGACGGTGGGAAGGGGCTGCGCCGCGGCCTGCGCTGGCTCGAACGGCCGTCCTGGAGCGGGCTGGGCCGGCGGGGCCCACGCCTGCGTCTGCTGGGACGCGGCAGGCTGCGTGGGCACCTGCTGGACCGGCGCCTGCTGGACGGGCGCCTGCGCGACAGCGGGCGCGGCAGCGACGTGCGGCGCCGGCGTGCGTGGCGCGACCGGCCGCGCGGGCTGCGAGCTGAGGCGCGACGGCTGGTTCGGTTCGGCCGGGTACGGCGTCGTGCCCGCGGGGTAGACGCGGGGTGCCGAGCCCTGCTGGGCCTTCGCGACGGCGTCGCGCACCCCGACACGGTTGGGCTGGCCCGACGCGGGGCGTCGGTCCGGCTCGACCGCAGGGACGCCGTCGCTGTTCACGGCGACGGCGGGCGTCAGCCGTCCGGTCTCGTCGATGCGGCGCACCGCGCCCGTGACGGCCGGGGGCGCGACGACGGGGGCCTGCTGCGGACGTGCCTGCGCTGCGGCGCGCTCAGCCTGCGCGCGCGCTGCCGTCTGCGCGGTACGCGACGGCGGTTCGACCGGGCGCTGCGGAAGAGGGGACTGCTGCTGCGGCGACGCCGACGGCGTCGGGCGCTGCTGCGGCTGGGCCGGAGCGCGCACGCCCTGCGGCGCGGGTGCGGCCGCCGCGGCCGGGCGCTGCACGGCGGCACCGGCGGCGCCCGGGACGGGCGCGACACCCGGGGCGGGCGCGACACCCGGGGCGGGCGTTGCACCCGAGGCGGGCGCAGCGTTCGGCCGTGCCGGGGCCGTCTGCGGCGCCTGCTGCGGACGCACCGGAGCGGGACGCTGCGCGGGAACTGCGGGGTCGGCCGGGCGCTGCGGGGCCGGTGCGGTGGGACGCTGGGCCGCCTGCGTGGCCTGGGCCTGCGTGGGGCGCGCGGGATGTGCGCCACTCTCGTGAGGGTCGTGGTCGTGGGAGTGCTCGCGCAGCGCGCGCCGCGAGAGCGGCGCCGCGTCCTGCGACGAGACGGTGTCCGACGGCACTGCCGAGGCAGCGCCCGTCGGTCCCGTGGCTTGCGCGGCCTGCTGGCTCATCGCACGCTCGCGCAGCTGGCGGCGCGTCAGGGGCGCCGCTGCGCGGTCGTTCTCAGAACTGGCCATCGATCGATTCCCGGTAGAGACGATGCTTGCTGATGTACTGCACGACGCCGTCCGGGACGAGGTACCAGACCGGCTGACCGGACGCTGCGCGCTCACGGCACTCGGTCGACGAGATCGCGAGAGCCGGGACCTCGACAGCCGTCACCGACTCCGGGTTCAGACCCTCCAACGACATCGTGTGCCCTGGACGCGTCACCGCGACGAAGTGTGCCAGATCGAAGAGCTCCGGAGCATCCTTCCACGACAGTATCTGCGCGATCGCGTCGGCCCCGGTGATGAAGAAGAGGTCCGAATGTGGACGTTCCCGGCGAAGGTCCCGCAGCGTGTCGATCGTGTACGTCAGACCTTCACGGTCGATGTCCACGCGGCTGACCGTGAAGCGCGGGTTGGAGGCCGTCGCGACGACCGTCATGAGGTAGCGGTGCTCGGCCGGCGTGACCGTCGTGTCCTGCTTGAAGGACGGGCGGCCGGTCGGCACGAAGACGACCTCGTCGAGGTCGAAGCGCGCCGCGACCTCGCTCGCGGCGACGAGGTGCCCGTGGTGGATCGGGTCGAAGGTGCCGCCCATCACCCCGAGACGGGTGCGCCTCGGCGTGCCGCTCTCCCCCGAGATGCTCACTGAGTTATCCAGGTCGGACAGTCGCGCTACGTCAGTGACGCTTGCCGACGCTCCGGAACGCGAAGGTGACGAGGAGCAGCGAGACCAACCCCACGAACGTGATGACCCCGTAGGCGCTCGGCTCGATCGGGAGCTCGGTGACGACTGCGCTCTCGGAAGCGAGCAGGGTGGCCGCGACCATCGGATCCTCCAAGGTAGATCAGGGGTTCGACCGCTGCGGCAAGGTCCCGCGGCGGGGCAAGTCACCAGTCTCTCACGGGTCGTGCGGCACGCGAAGACGCGCCACGCTCACCGCTGACCGGCAGGTTCAGGAGCGGACCTGACCGTCGCCGTTGACGATCCACTTGGTCGTCGTGAGCTCGGCGAGGCCCATCGGGCCGCGCGCGTGGAGCTTCTGCGTCGAGATACCGATCTCGGCGCCGAGGCCGAACTGCCCACCGTCGGTGAAGCGGGTGGAGGCGTTGACGTTGACCACGGCCGAGTCGAGCTCCGCGACGAAACGCTCCGAGGACGCGAGGTCCTTCGTGACGATCGCCTCGGTGTGACCGGAGCTCCACGTGCGGATGTGCTCGATCGCCGCGTCGAGGTCGTCGACCACCTTCACCGCGATCTCGGCGGCCAGGTACTCGGTCTCCCAGTCGACATCGGTCGCAGGGATCACCTCGACGCCCGTGGGCGCGAGCGACGCGGTCTGCTCGTCGCCGTGCACGACGGCGCCGGCGGACGCGAGCGCGCTGAGCGCGACCGGCAGGAAGTCCGCCGCCTCGCGGTGGACGAGCAGCGTCTCGACGGCGTTGCACACGCCGACGCGCTGCAGCTTCGCGTTGAGCAGGATCTGCAGCGCCATGTCGCGGTCCGCGCTCGCGTCGACGAACAGGTGGCAGTTGCCGACGCCCGTCTCGATCACGGGAACGATCGACTCGCGCACGACCGTCTGGATGAGGTCCGCGCCGCCACGGGGCACGAGCACGTCGACGAGGCCCCGCGCACGCATGAGCGCGACACCGCCCGGGCGCCCGAAGCGGTCGATCGACTGCACCAGGTCAGCGGGCAGCCCCTGCTCCTCGAGCGCCTCGCCGAGGACGCGCACGATCACCTCGTTCGAGCTCGCGGCAGCCGAGCCACCACGCAGCACGACCGCGTTGCCGCTCTTGAGCGCGAGCCCTGCGGCGTCCACCGTGACGTTCGGACGCGCCTCGTAGATCATGCCGACCACACCCATGGGCACGCGCAGCTGACGCAGACGCAGGCCGTTGGGGAGGGTCGAGCCGCGCACGACCTCGCCGACCGGGTCGGGCAGGGCCGCGAGCTCGCGCAGCGCGTCGGCGATCGCGCCGACCCGCTCGGGCGTCAGGGTGAGGCGGTCGAGCAGACCGGCCGTCATGCCGTTCGTCCGGCCCCGCTCGACGTCATCGGCGTTGGCCGCGACGATCACGTCGGCCTGTGCGACGAGCGCGTCGGCGAGCGCGTGCAGCGCCGCGTCCTTGACGCCGCGCGGCGCGGTCGCGAGGGCGCGCGAGGCGACCTTCGCGCGGCGGGCGACGTCGAAGACCTGCTCGGTGACGTCGTCGGACGTCGCGGCCTTCTCGGACAGGGTGGTGGAGTCGACGCTCATGCGGGCGAGCCTAGTCCGCGGTCGCGGATCTGGGCAGGGGCGGTCCACCGCCCGGACGCGCGCCGAAGCGCGTCGCCGCAGGTGGGGCCTGCTATCGGCGCGTCAGACCTTGCTCGGGCGACGTCGCACGACGACGAGGTCGTCACGGTGCACGACCGTGCGGTCGTAACCCTCGCCGAACTTCTCGCGCAGCTCGGCGGTCGTCCGGCCGAGGAGGGCGGGCAGCTCGCTCGACCCGAACGACACGACGCCGCGCGCGACCACACGCCCGGCGCCGTCGTGCAGCTCGACGACCTCGCCCGCACCGAACTCCCCCGCGACCGCCGTCACGCCCGCGGCGAGGAGCGAAGCCTTGCCGCCCTCGACCGCGCGCACCGCGCCGTCGTCGAGCGTGAGCACGCCGTGAGCGCGCGCCGCGTGCGCGAGCCACATCGCGCGGGCCGAGCCGCGCTTGCCGAACGGCGAGAACCACGTGCCCGTGTCCTCGCCGGCGAGGGCCTGACGCACGTTCGGCGCGGACGTGAGGACGACGGGGATGCCGGAGCTCGTCGCCATGCGCACCGAGTCGAGCTTCGTGAGCATCCCGCCCGTGCCGACCGCCGAACCACGGCCCGTGACCTCGATGCCGGCGAGGTCCGCGGCGGAGCGCACCTCGGCGATGCGCCGAGCGCCGGGACGCGACGGCGGGGCGTCGTACAGACCGTCGACGTCGGTCAGCAGGACCATCGCGTCGGCGCGCACGAGGTGCGACACGAGCGCGGCGAGGCGGTCGTTGTCGCCGAAGCGCAGCTCGTCCGTCGTCACGGCGTCGTTCTCGTTGATGATCGGGACGACGCCGAGCGCCAGCAGGCGCTCGAGCGCGCGCTGCGCGTTGCGGTAGCGCGACCGACGGATCGTGTCCTCAGCTGTCAGGAGGATCTGCCCGACGCGGATGCCGTGGTACGCGAACGCCTCGGTGTAGCGGGCGATGAGCTGGCCCTGCCCGACGGACGCAGCCGCCTGCTGGGTCGCGACGTCGCGCGGGCGCGACGTCAGGCCCAGCGGCAGGAGCGCCGCAGCGACGGCACCCGACGTCACGAGGACGACCTCGACACCGGCCCGACGTCGTTCGGCGAGCACGCCCACGAGCGCGCCGAGCGCGTCGAGGGAGAGGTGACCGTCCGCCTGCGTGAGCGACGACGAGCCGATCTTCACGACGACGCGGCGCGCGTCGGCGATCTGGGCGCGCGACTGCACCGCGGTCTGCTGATCAGAGCTCGGCTGATCAGAGCTCGGCTGATCAGCGCTCGGCTGGTCAGCGCTCGACGCGTTCGCGTCGCCGCCCTGGACGTCGGGGCTCTCGTGCTCCACCTGGTCGTTCACCACGCCCACATTGTCCACCACCGGTGCTCATGGTCGGAGAGCGTCCCACGCCCGTGCCCCTGCCCGGACGCGACGACGGCGCCGCTGTTCCCAGCGGCGCCGTCGTCAGGCGATCGTCAGTCCTCGGCAGCGTCCGTCCACTTGCCTGCCTCGCGCTCGGTCCACAGCTCGCTGCGAGCCTCAGCCTTGGCGTCCATGCGGTCGTGGTAGCGCTCGCGCTTCTCGGAGCGGCTCGGACGAGAGTGGTCCTCGAGACGCAGGTCGGTGCCGCGCGGACCCGTGAGCAGCTCGGCACCCGTCATGAGCGTGGGCTCCCAGTCGAACACGACCGCGTTGTCACCCGTGCCGATGAGCACCTCGGCGCCGGCGCGAGCGCCAGCCTTGAGAAGGGCCTCCTCGACGCCGAGACGCGCGAGACGGTCCGCGAGGTAACCGACGGCCTCGTCGTTGTTGAAGTCGGTCTGGCGCACCCAGCGCACAGGCTTGGAACCCGTGACGCGGAAGTACTCCTGGCCGTTCTCCTCGACGCGCGTGACGGTGAAGCCGGAGTCGTCGACGGCCTTGGGACGCAGGACGATGCGAGCAGGTTCGGGAGCCGGAGCGTCCTTGCGCGCCTGCTCGACGAGCTCGGCGAGCGCGTACGTGAGCTGCTTGAGGCCCTCGTGGCTGACGGCGGAGATCTCGAAGACCCGCAGGCCGCGCCCCTCGAGCTCGGCGGTCACGAAGTCGGCGAGCTCGCGCGCCTCGGGAACGTCGATCTTGTTGAGCACGACGAGGCGCGGACGCTCGGCGAGCGGGACGCGCGAACCGTCGATGTCGAGGTCCGCCGAGTAGGCGGCGAGCTCCGCCTCGATGACGTCGAGGTCCGAGATCGGGTCACGGCCGGGCTCGAGGGTCGCGCAGTCGAGGACGTGCACGAGGACGGCGCAACGCTCGACGTGGCGGAGGAACTCGAGCCCGAGGCCCTTGCCCTCGCTCGCGCCAGGGATGAGCCCGGGGACGTCGGCGACCGTGTAGCGCGAGTCGCCCGCCTGGACGACGCCGAGGTTCGGCACGAGCGTCGTGAACGGGTAGTCCGCGATCTTGGGCCGCGCGGCCGAGATCGCTGCGATGAGCGAGGACTTGCCCGCGCTCGGGTAGCCGACGAGCGCGACGTCGGCGATCGTCTTGAGCTCGAGGACGACGTCCGCCTCCTCACCGGGCTCGCCGAGGAGCGCGAAGCCGGGCGCCTTGCGCTTGGCCGAGGCGAGCGACATGTTGCCGAGCCCGCCGCGGCCGCCGGCCGCGACCGTGTACTCGGCACCGTCACCGACGAGGTCGGCGAGGATGTTGCCGTCGAGGTCCTTGACGACGGTGCCGTCAGGGACGCGCAGCACGAGGTCCTGGCCGTGCGCCCCCTGGCGGTAGTCCCCCATGCCCATCGCACCCTTCTCGGCACGACGGTGCGGCGAGTGGTGGTACTCGAGCAGCGTCGTCACCTGGGGGTCGACGACGAGGCGGACCGATCCGCCGTCGCCGCCGTTGGCGCCGTCCGGACCTGCGAGGGGCTTGAACTTCTCCCGGCGGATCGACGCACAGCCGTTGCCGCCGTCACCGCCGAAGGCGTGAAGGACGACGCGGTCGACAAAGCTGGCCATGGGGGTTCCTCAATGCTTGCGGTGAAAAAGGCAAGAGGGGCGCACCGTACGGTACGCCCCTCTCGAAGATGATCTGACGATCAGGCAGCAGCCTCGATGTCGACGACCTTGCGGCCGCGACGGGTGCCGAACTTCACGGCGCCGGCCTCGAGGGCGAACAGCGTGTCGTCCTTGCCACGACCGACGTTGACGCCGGGGTGGAAGTGCGTGCCGCGCTGGCGGACGATGATCTCGCCGGCCTTGACGACCTGGCCACCGAAGCGCTTGACGCCGAGACGCTGAGCGTTGGAGTCACGACCGTTGCGAGAGGAGCTCGCACCCTTCTTGTGTGCCATGACGGCAACCTACCTTCTTGCTGAACGAATAGGACGTGCCCCGAGCCGCTGAGACGCGGCCCGGAGGAAGATCACTTGATGCCGGTGACCTTGAGGCGCGTGAGGGCCTGGCGGTGGCCGATGCGCTTGCGGTAGCCGGTCTTGTTCTTGTACTTGAGGATGTCGATCTTCGGGCCCTTCTCGTCCCGAACGATCTCGGCGGTCACCGTCACCTTGGCCAGAGCCGCAGCGTCGGAGGTCACCTTCTCACCGTCCACAAGGAGGAGTGCGGGCAACTGAACGGACTCACCGGACTTGCCGGAGAGACGGTCGACGACGACGACGTCACCAACAGAGACCTTCTCCTGGCGGCCACCAGCCTTGACGATCGCGTACACCACGTTGCTGCTCATCTCTCTAGGTCTTCTCGGCGTGCTCATCACCGGACGGGGCCGGGAGCACACGGGAACAGGCGCGAACCAATACGCGCCGACGTTCAAGGTTACGGAACTTGGAGCGGGGGGTCAAATTGCTCGGGTCCCCCACGACGCCCTGGGCGTCGCTCGCCCCTCCATCATCTCGGACGATCGGCTCCCGCACCAGGTGCGACGCGCCGATCCGCCCGTGTGAGGCGTCACACCGGGGTCCTCGGGACCCCGGTGCGACGTCTCGTTCAGCCCTCGTCGGGGCTGTTGCTCGGTGCGCCGGCGGCGCGCGTCGACCGGCCGCGCGACGAGGCCCGGCGCCGCTTGGGCGCCGTCGTCGACGGCTCCGACGGGCCCGCGGGGACCGCGATGTCGTCGACCGACGTGATCGTGTCGCTGCTCGGCGCGGCGGGCACCTCGGGAGCGTGGACCCGACGGACGGAAGCGAGCTCCGCGAGGACGTCGAGGACCGGGGCCTCCGACGACGCCTCTGCACTCTCGGACGCCGGCGCCTCGACCTCGACGGCCGGGGCAGCCGGACGCGTCGCCGCACGACGGCGGCGCTTCGGCTCGGCAGCGACGGGCTCGGCGACGACCGGCTCGGCCGCGGGCTCGACGGCGTCCTCCGCGACAGGCGCGGGCTCAGCGTCGGCCTGCAGCGCCGGAGCAGCCTCGACGGCCACCTTCTCGGCAGCCGGCTTCTCGACCGCGTGGTCGTGCTCGTGCTCGTGCGCGTGCGCCGCAGCGGCGGCGATCGTCGCGAGCGTCTCCTTGACCGCCTTGCGCGCCTCCTCCTTGGGGAGGACCGGCACCGCGGGGGCCGACGACGAGGACTCGTCCTTGTCACCGCCGCCACGCTTGCGGCGCGACCGCTTCGACTCGCCCTCGGGACGGTCCTGGCCGCCACCGTTCTGGCCGCCGTTGCCCTTCTCGATCGGCTCGGCGTGCACGATGAAGCCACGGCCGTTGCAGTGCTCGCACGTCGTGCTGAAGGCCTCGACGAGGCCCTGGCCGACACGCTTGCGCGTCATCTGGACGAGGCCGAGCGACGTCACCTCCGCGACCTGGTGCTTCGTCCGGTCGCGTCCGAGGCACTCGACGAGACGACGCAGCACGAGGTCACGGTTCGACTCGAGGACCATGTCGATGAAGTCGATGACGATGATGCCGCCGATGTCCCGCAGGCGGAGCTGGCGGACGATCTCCTCGGCAGCCTCGAGGTTGTTGCGCGTCACCGTCTCCTCGAGCGTGCCACCGGAGCCGGTGAACTTGCCCGTGTTGACGTCGACGACGGTCATCGCCTCGGTGCGGTCGATCACGAGCGAGCCGCCGGACGGGAGCCAGACCTTGCGGTCCATGCCCTTGGCGAGCTGCTCGTCGATGCGATGCGACGCGAAGACGTCCTTCTCCCCCGTCCAGCGCGTGACGCGCTCGGCGAGGTCGGGAGCGAGCTCGCCGACATAGCTCGAGATCTCGTCCCAAGCGGAGTCGCCCTGGACGACGAGCGACGAGAAGTCGTCGTTGAAGATGTCGCGCACGACGCGGATCGCGAGGTCCGGCTCGCCCTGCAGCAGCGCGGGCGCCGATGCGGTCTTGGACTTCTTCTCGATCTTCGCCCACTGGTCCTGCAGGCGGGCGACGTCGGCGCGGAGCTCTTCCTCGCTCGCTCCCTCGGCCGCGGTGCGGACGATGACGCCTGCGTGGTCGGGGACGATCTCCTTGAGGATCTTCTTCAGGCGCGCACGCTCCGTGTCGGGGAGCTTGCGGGAGATGCCCGTCATGCCGCCGCCGGGGACGTACACGAGGTAGCGGCCCGCGAGCGTGATCTGGGAGGTGAGGCGAGCGCCCTTGTGGCCGATCGGGTCCTTCGTGACCTGCACGAGGACCGAGTCGCCCGACTTGAGCGCCTGCTCGATGCGGCGCGGCTGGCCCTCGAGGCCCGCAGCGTCCCAGTTGACCTCACCGGCGTAGAGCACGGCGTTGCGGCCCTTGCCGACGTCGATGAACGCGGCCTCCATGCTCGGCAGCACGTTCTGCACGCGACCGAGGTAGACGTTGCCGGCCATCGAGGCCTGCTCCTGCTGCGAGACGTAGTGCTCGACGAGCACGCCGTCCTCGAGCACGGCGATCTGCGTGCGGCCGTCGCGCTCGCGCACGACCATCGACCGCTCGACAGACTCGCGGCGGGCGAGGAACTCGGCCTCGGTGATGATCTGGCGACGGCGGCCCGCGTCGCGGCCCTCGCGGCGACGCTGGCGCTTCGCCTCGAGGCGCGTCGAGCCCTTGAGCGCGGTGACCTCGTCGGCCCCGGTGCCGCGACGGGCACGGGTCGCGGTCGAGGTGCTGGCCGGCTCGCCCTCGCGGCTGCCAGCCGTGCGGCGGCGGCGACGACGGCGGCGGCTCGAGGAACCGGTGCCCTCGCTGTCCTCGCCCGCCTCGTCAGAGGTGTCCTCGTCCTGGTCCTGAGCCTCGTCGTCCGACTCGCTCTCGGCGTCGGACGCCTCGGCAGAGCGGCCCGAACCCCGACGCGAGCGGTTGCGCGAGCGACCCGAGGTCTTCTCCGTGTCACCCTCGTCGTCCTGCTCGACCTCGGTCGCGTCGGTCTCGTCGGACGCCTCGGCGTCCGTGTCGCCCTCGGCCTGGTCGCCGTTCTGCGCGGAGCTGCGGCGACGGCCCCGGCCGCCCCGGCGGCGACGACGGCGCTGGCCCGAGGCGGAGCCGGACTCCTGCTCGTCGCTCGGCTCGTCGTCCTCGGTCTCGTCCTGCGGCGTCGCGTCGTCCTGCGCCTCGGGCGTCTCGACGTCCTCCGGGGCCTCGACCTCGGCAGCCGCGTCGACGACCTCCTCGGTCTCGTCGTCGGCCTCCTCCACGGGGACGGGGACGATCGCCTCGGGCGGGCCCGCGGGCGCGGAGACCCGGCGGCGGCGTGCACGGCCCTTGGTCGGGTCCGGAGCCTGGAAGAGGAGAGCGGTCATCGGCAGGCGGGTCTCGACGACCGGCGCCTGCTCGCCCTCCTCGGCCGCGGCTTCGACAGCCTCGACGGGTGCGGTGGTCTCGGTGGGCGCCTCGACGGCGCTCGGCTTGGTCGCGCGGCGCGAGCGGCGCGCCGGCTTCTCCGCCTGCTCCTCCGTCGCCGTCTCGGCCGCGGGGGCCTCGGGGGCCTCGGCAGGTGCAGCCTTGGCACGGCCAGAGCGGCGACGCGGGGCCGCCTTCTCCGTGCTCTTGTCCTCTGCGGCCCTGTCGTCCGCAACCGTCTCGTCGGCTGCGGGTGCCTCGGACTTCGTCTCCGCAGGCTCGGCGGCCGGCTTGGTGGCGCGGCGGCTGCGCGTGGACTTCTTCGGCGCGGGCGCCTCGGCGTCGGCGGCAGGCGTGGGTGCAGCAACAGTCGCCGCCTCGGGCGCAGCCTCAGCCGTCGCGGCTGGAGCGGTCGCCCGGGTGGCACGGGTGCGGCGCTTCGGCGCGGGCTTCTCCTCGGCCGCGGGGGTCTCGGCAGCCGGCGACTCGACGGCGGGCGACTCGGTCTTGGGGCGCGCCTTGCGGGTGCGCGGGGCCTTCTCCTGCGGCGCGTCCGTCGGCTCCGACGCAGCAGAGGCCGGGACACTCACAGGCGCCACGGCCTCGCTCTGCACGGGGGTCGGCGTTCCTGCCGACCGCACGACGCGGCGACGCGTCTTCTTCACCGGCTCGGCTGAGCCCTCGGCGTTCGTGGTGCTGTTGTCGAGGTTCACTCGGGTACTCCTGCCCCAGGCTGCGCCACACACCGGGCGGGCCCGAGAAGCTCGGTCGTCGCTCACCCGCGGGCGGCGACGGAAGTCGTCGAGACGGCTCGGCAGCGCACGCGGGGCGGTCGCGCGTCGATGTCGACGGCTGCGTTCCGCGACGACGGGTCCACGGGCGTCGAGGACGGCGACTCACGCCGATCCCGCGCCCCGCGAACCGATCGGGTGGACCGGTGCCTGCTGCGAGCTCGTCGCGAAGGTCCGTGGTGTGACGGGCCCCCGCTCGGCCAAGTATCTCACAGCACCCCTGTCGCGCCCGGGAAGCGACGCGGCTCACAGCCCGACGATTTCGGGACCTTGGTCCCGGGCCTCCTAGTACCGAGGTCCTAGGTTCGACATGACACGACAGCGCGTCACCTCATGGCTGCCTGCGCAACCGGAACCGGACCAAGGAAGACCAGTGGACGTACTCGACCTCGGCAGATGGCAGTTCGGCATCACGACCGTCTACCACTTCATCTTCGTCCCGCTCACGATCGGCCTGTCGCCGCTCGTGGCCGGCCTCCAGACCGCGTGGGTCAGGACCGGGGACGAGAAGTGGCTCAAGCTCACGAAGTTCTTCGGCAAGCTGCTGCTCATCAACTTCGCGATCGGTGTCGTGACGGGCATCGTCCAGGAGTTCCAGTTCGGCATGAACTGGAGCGAGTACTCGCGCTTCGTCGGTGACGTCTTCGGCGCGCCGCTCGCGATGGAGGCGCTCGCCGCCTTCTTCATCGAGTCGACGTTCCTCGGTCTGTGGATCTTCGGGTGGGGTCGCCTGCCCAAGAAGATCCACCTCGCGTGCATCTGGGCCGTCGCCCTCGCGACCAACCTCTCCGCGTACTTCATCCTCGCGGCCAACTCGTGGATGCAGCACCCCGTCGGTGCGATCTTCAACGAGGAGACCGGCCGCGCCGAGCTCGTCGACATCTGGGCCGTGCTCACCAACAACACGGTGCTCGCCGCGTTCCCGCACACGATCACCGCCGCGTTCGTCACGGCCGGCACGTTCGTCGCTGCGATCAGCGCCTGGTGGATGGTCCGCCTCGTCCGCTCCAAGAAGGCCGAGAACGTCACCCTCGCCAAGACGGTCTACCGCTCGGGCCTGCGCCTGGGCATGTGGGTCATGCTCGTCGCCGGTGTGGGCGTCGCCTTCACCGGCCACTGGCAGGCGCAGCTCATGTTCGAGCAGCAGCCCGCCAAGATGGCCGCGGCCGAGGGCCTGTGCCACACGGAGCAGGGCGCCGACTTCTCGATCCTGACGATCGGCAACCTCAACGGCGACTGCGAGAGCGTCCGCCACCTCATCGCGCTGCCCAACCTCACCTCGTTCCTCGCGACGAACACGTTCGACGCCGAGATCAAGGGCACGATCCAGATCCAGGACGAGATGACCCAGAAGTTCGGCGCGACCCGCGGCGAGCACTCCGAGATCGTCGGCGTCGACGCCCCCACGGACGGCACCGCCGACCAGGAGCTCAGCTACATCCCGAACCTCGCGGTCACCTACTGGTCCTTCCGCCTGATGATCGGCTTCGGCATCTTCTCCGCAGCTCTCGCGCTCGGCGGCCTCTGGGTCACCCGCAAGGGCGGCGTCAGCGACTCGAGGTGGATCAAGCGCATCGCTCTCGTCGCCATCCCGGCGCCGTTCCTCGCCTCCGCGTTCGGCTGGATCTTCACCGAGATGGGCCGCCAGCCCTGGGTCGTGTACCCCAACCCGAACCCGAGCGGCGTCGACGGCGTCTGGATGATGACGTGGCGCGGCGTCTCGACCGCCGTCGGCTCCGGCTCGGTCATCACCTCGCTCGTGGCCTTCACCCTCGTCTACGGCGCCCTCGCCGTCGTCTGGGGCAAGCTCATGCACCGCTACGCGATCGAGGGCGTCCCGACCGAGGTCCACGACGAGTCGCCCGAGGCGAACCCCGACAAGGACGAGGACGCCCCGCTGTCCTTCGCCTACTGAGCCGACCGAGAAACGAGAGAAGAAGCGATCATGGACCTCCCCGTCCTCTGGTTCATCCTCATCGCCGTCCTGTGGGCCGGCTACCTCGTCCTCGAGGGATTCGACTTTGGCGTGGGCATGCTCCTGCCCGTCCTCGGCCGCAAGGACAAGGACCGCCGCGCGATCATCAACACCATCGGGCCCGTCTGGGACGGCAACGAGGTGTGGCTGCTCACGGCAGGCGGCGCGACGTTCGCCGCGTTCCCCGAGTGGTACGCGACCCTCTTCTCCGGGTTCTACCTGCCGCTGCTGCTGATCCTGCTCGCGCTCATCGTCCGCGGCGTCTCCTTCGAGTACCGCGGCAAGATCTCCGACCCGCGCTGGGCAGCCTGGTGCGACCGCGGCATCATCGTGGGCTCGTGGCTGCCCGCGATCCTGTGGGGCGTCGCGTTCGCCAACCTGGTCCGCGGCGTCGAGCTCGACGCGTCGCACACGTTCACCGGCGGGTTCTTCTCGCTGCTGAGCCCGTTCGCCCTCCTCGGCGGTGCCGTGACGCTCGGCCTGTTCCTCACGCACGGCGCAGTGTTCCTCGCGCTCAAGACCGACGGTGACATCCGCACCCGCGCTCGCGCCCTCGGCCTGAAGCTCTCGACCGGCACGACCGTCGCCGCCGGCCTGTGGGCGGTCTGGGCGCAGCTCGCCTACTCGGTCGCGTGGACCTGGGCCGCCGTCCTCGTCGCTGCCGTGAGCCTCGTGCTCGTCGTCGTCATGGTCGCCAAGGACCGCGAGGGCTGGGCGTTCATCTTCTCGGCGCTCGGCATCGTCGCGGCCGTCGTGCTGATCTTCGGCTCGATGTACCCCGACGTCATGCCCGCGATCGACCCGGCGAACTCGCTCAACATCCGCAACGCGAGCTCGACGGACTACACGCTCACCGTGATGACCTGGGTCGCCGTCGCGCTCGTGCCGGTCGTCCTGCTCTACCAGAGCTGGACGTACTGGGTGTTCAAGAAGCGCATCACGGTCGCCCACATCCCCGAGCCGATCGGTCTGTCGCTCAAGAAGACGGACGACCTCACGTCCGCGTGATTCGATCGACCTTGTGAAGCCCCTCGACCCTCGACTCCTCCGGCACGCCCGTCCCGCCCGACGCTACGTACTGCTGACGGCGGCGACGGGCGTCGCCACGACGGGGCTCGTCGTCGCCCAGGCGATCCTGGTCGCCGCGATCCTCGCGCCTGCCGTGTCGGACGCGCGTCCGCTCGCGGACGCGTGGCACCTCGTCGCGTGGCTCGCCGCGGTCGTCACGGTGCGCGCCGGCGTCGTGCACCTGCAGGAGCGGTTCGCGCACCGCGCCGCGACGCGCACGATCATCGACCTGCGCCGCCAGGTCGTCACCGCCGCCGTCGCGCGCGGGCCGCGCTGGCTCGCGGGCGGCGAAGGTCCCGCGACCGTCACGCTCGCGACGCGCGGGCTCGAGGACCTCGAGCCGTACTTCGTGCGCTACCTCCCCCAGCTGCTGCTCGCGGCGACGCTCACGCCAGCGACGCTCGCCGTCGTCTGGTGGCACGACTGGGTGGCGGGCGTGATCATCCTCGCGACGATCCCGCTCGTGCCGATCTTCATGACCCTCGTCGGCCAGCTCACGCAAGGCGTCTCCGACCGGCGCCTCGCAACGATGCAGCGGCTCGGCTCTCAGGTCCTCGACCTCGTCGCGGGCCTGCCGACGCTGCGCGCGCTCGGCCGCGAGAAGGGCCCGGCCGCCCGCGTCCGCGCGCTCGGCGACGCGCACCGCCGCGCGACGATGGGCACGCTGCGCGTCGCGTTCCTGTCGGGGATGGTCCTCGAGCTGCTGACGACGCTGTGCGTCGCGGTCGTCGCCGTCTCGGTCGGCCTGCGCCTCGTCTCCGGCGGCTTCGACCTGCAGACGGGCCTCGTCGTCATCGTGCTCGCACCCGAGGTGTTCCTGCCGCTGCGGCAGGTGGGCCTGCACTTCCACGCGTCGACCGACGGCCTCGCGGCCGCCGACGCCGCATTCGCCGTCATCGAGTCCCCCGAGGCGCGGCCGGAGCACCCGGGCGCCGCTGACCCGTTCGACGGCGGCACGTTCGCAGGCGTCCGTCTCACCGGTGTGAGCGTGCGGGCGCCGGGGCGCGACGTCGTCGCGCCCGACAGCCTCGACCTCGACGTCGCGCCCGGTCGCGTCGTCGCGCTCGTCGGCCCCAACGGGGCCGGGAAGTCGACCGCGGTCCTCGCGCTCCTCGGCCTCGAGCCCGTCGACGCCGGGACCATCGCCGTCCGCACGGCCGACCCGGGCGGCCAGGTGTCCGAGACCTCGCTCGACGACCTCGACCTCGCCGCGTGGCACCGCCAGGTCGCCTGGGTGCCGCAGCGCGCCGTCCTCACGCCCGGGACCGTCCTCGACGCCGTCCGCGGCACGACTGGTCCAACCGAGGACACCTCCGCGGAGCACGCGCCCTCCCCCGAGGTGCTCGACGCCGCCCGCCTCACCGGCCTCGACCGCGTCGTCGAGTCTCTCCCCGCGGGCTGGGCCACGCGCGTCGGCACCGGCGGGGTGGGTCTGAGCCTCGGCCAGCGCCAGCGTGTCGTCCTCACGCGCGCCCTCGTCACCGCCAAGCCGCTCGTCGTCCTCGACGAGCCGACCGCCCACCTCGACGCGCTGTCCGAGCAGCAGGTGCTCGACGCCGTCGCCACGATGCGCGCCGCAGGGCGCGCCGTGCTCGTCGTCGCACACCGCGCAGCGCTCGTCGAGCTCGCCGACGACGTCGTCGAGGTCAGCGCCCGAGCGCTCGACCCCGCAGCGGACGCGGTCGACGACACCGGCGCGGAGGTGACCCGATGAGCACGCCCGCACCCGCCCGTGACGACGTGCTGCGCCGCGCGATCGCGCTGCTCGACGTCGACCGCCGCCGCGTCGTCAGCGCCGTGCTGCTCGGCAGCCTCGCCCTCGGCTCGGCCATCGCCCTCGCCGCCGTCTCGGCATGGCTCATCGCGCGCGCGTCGCAGATGCCACCCGTCCTGACGCTGTCGGTCGCGACCGTCTCCGTGCGCGCGTTCGGCATCTCGCGCGGCGTGTTCCGGTACCTCGAGCGGCTCGCGTCGCACGAGGTCGCGCTGCGCGGCATGGCCAACCTCCGCACGACCGTGTACGAGCGCCTGGCCGCCGGCCGCCTCGACGCGGTCGCGGCGCTGCGCCGCGGCGACCTGCTCGCGCGCGTCGGCGCGGACGTCGACGCGGTCGGCGACGTCGTCGTGCGAGCACTCGTGCCCGCGGGCGTCGCCGCGGTCCTCGGCGTCGGGTCCGTCGCGCTCGTCGCGGCGTTCCTGCCGTCGGCCGCCGTCGTGCTGCTCGTGTGCCTCCTCGTCGCAGGCGTGCTCTCGCCCTGGCTCACGGCCCGCGCGACGCGCGCGACCGAGATCGCGTCCGCGGCGGCGCGCGCCGAGATGTCCGACGCCGCGCTCACCGTCCTCGAGGACTCCGCAGCCCTGCGCGTCTCGGGCCAGCTCCCCGCACAGCTCGCGCGGCTGCAGGCCGCGGAGGACGACCTCGCGGACGCCGTCGACCACGGCGCGCGACCGCTCGCGACGAGCGCAGCGCTCGCGAACGCCGCCGTCGGCGTCGCGGTGCTCGGCGCGATCCTGCTCGGCATTCCCGCCGTCGGCGCCGGCACCCTCGCGCCCGTCGAGCTCGCCGTCGTCGTCCTCTCCCCTCTCGCGATGTTCGAGGCGACGAGCGTCCTGCCCGCGGCCGCCGTGCAGGTGCTGCGGTCGCGCGAGGCAGCCGCGCGCGTCCTCGAGCTGCTCGACGGCGCAGCCGACGCCCCCGCGGCGGACGCGCTCGACGCGGCCGTCGAGGCACCGGCCGACGGCCCCGCCCACATCCGCGCGAAGGGCGTCACCGCCGGCTGGCCGGGGCACGCCCCGGTCCTCGGCGGTCTCGACGTCGACCTCTCCCCCGGCCGCCTCGTCGCGCTCGTCGGCCCGAGCGGCGCCGGCAAGACGACGACGCTCCTCACGCTCGCCGGCCTGCTCCCGCCGCACGCCGGCGACCTGACGACCCGGCGCGCGGACGTCGCCGTCACCCCCGAGGACGCGCACGTCTTCCGCACGACGCTCCTCGAGAACCTGCGCGTCGCCCGCGGCGACGTCACCCCCGACGAGGCGCGAGAGGCGCTCGAGGCCGTCGGCCTCGACACGTGGCTCTCCGGCCTGCCCGACGGTCTCGACACCGACCTCGGCCCCGGCGGGGCCACGGTCTCGGGCGGCGAGCGACGCCGTCTGCTCCTCGCCCGCGCCCTGCTCACCCGGGCACCGCTCGTCGCGGTCGACGAGCCTGCCGAGCACATGGACGACGACGCGGCACGCTCCCTTTTCGCCGAGGTCCTTCCCCGGCTCGTCGCCGACGGCCGCGGCGTCATCCTCGCAACGCACCGCCTCTCCGGGCTCGAAGCCGCCGACGAGGTGCTCGTCCTCGAGCGGCGTGACGACGGCGTCGCGCACGTCGCCCGACGCGGCACGCACGAATACCTCCTGAGCCACGATCCTGCGTACCGTGGGGCCTACGACCACGAGCAGGCCGCCGCGCGGCCCGCCCCGGAGCACGGGAGCCCCACCGCATGAGCTTCACCGACCCGCGCCGCACCGAGCAGGAGCTGCTCGACGCGGTCCTGGCCCTCGCGGCCAACCTCGAGCTGCCCGACGTGCTCCAGACGTTCGTCGAGACGTGCTCGCGCCTCACGGGCGCGCCCTACGCGGCGATCAACGTCACCGACAAGAACGACAAGTCGACGACGTTCGTCCAGGTCGGCGTCGACGAGCGCACCGCGGCGCAGCTCGAGCACCCGCCTGGCCACCACGGCGTTCTCGCGACGATCCCGTCGCGCGGCACGCTCGTCCTGTTCGACCTCATGAAGGACCCGGCGTTCAAGGGTTTCCCGCCCGGGCACCCGCCGATGCACCAGTTCCTCGGTGCGGCGATCCGCGTCCAGGACTCCGTCTATGGGCACCTCTACCTCGCGGAGAAGCCCGGCGGCTTCACAGAGGAGGACTCGCGGATCGTCATGGCGCTCGCCGCCGCGGCGAGCGTCGCGGTCGAGAACGCGCAGCTGTACGACCTCGCGGCGCGCCGTGAGCGCTGGCTGCGCGCGGGCCAGGAGCTGACGACGCTGCTTCTGTCGGGAGAGAAGGACGAGGAGGAGGTCCTCCAGGAGATCGTCTCGACGTCGCGGTACATCTCGGGGGCGGACACGGCGGCGCTGATCCTCCCGGGCGTGCGCGGCCGGTTGTTCATCGAGTTCGCCGAGGGCTGGTCGGCGCAGGACATCATCGGCACGGAGGTGCCGGCCGACGGCGTCGCGGGGACGGCGCTCGCGTCCGGGTGGGGCACGCTGCTCGACCTGTCGACCGCGCCGGGTATCCGTGTGCCCGTCATGCGGCGCTTCGGCCCCGCGCTCTACGCGCCGATGGGCACCGTCGAGGACCCTGTGGGCGTGCTCGTGCTGCTCCGCCAGCCGGGTGCTGAGCCGTTCGACGAGTCCGACCTGGCGACCGCCGAGACCTTCGCGGGTCAGGCCGCGATCGCGATGATCCTCGCGTCGGCGCGCCAGGCGCAGGCAGAGGCGGAGCTCGCGGGCGAGCGCGACCGCATCGCACGCGACCTGCACGACCTCGCGATCCAGCAGCTCTTCGCGACCGGCATGCAGCTCGAGACGGTGCGCCGACGCGCCGCGCGCGGCGTCGACCCGAGCGAGCTCGTGAGCATCGTCGAGGAGGCGCTCGACAACGTCGACTCGACCGTGCGCCAGATCCGCGCGATCGTGCACGCGCTGCGCGACCCGGACGCAGCGACGAGCGTCGTGGAGCGTCTGCGACGCGAGGCGTCGCTCGCTCGCACGGGCCTGAGCTTCGCGCCCTCGATGGTCATCACGCTCGACGGCCACGTCATCGGCTCGGAGAACACCGAGGGGCTGCAGGTCGACGAGGACGTGATCGACGACCTCGTGGCCGACGGTCTCGCGGACGACGTCGTCGCGGTCGTGCGCGAGGGCCTCGCGAACGCCGCCCGGCACGCGCACGCGTCGTCGGTCCAGGTGAGCATCGACGTCACGAGCACGCGCCCTGACGCCCTGCCGGGCGTGATCCTGCCCGGCGAGGTGTGCGTGACGGTCACCGACGACGGCGTGGGCCTCGGTTCGGTGTCCGGGCGCCGCTCGGGCACGGGCAACCTCGCGGCGCGTGCCCGCCAGCACGGCGGGACGTTCGAGCTCATGCCGAACCCGGAGGGTCAGGGCGCCGTCATCCGCTGGCAGGCGCCGCTCGGCTGATCCTGGTGCACGCTGGAGCGCCCGTGGGCGCTCCAGCACCGCGGCTCCAGGCCTCGCGGCCAGCCCGGCTCAGGCGGTCGCGGCGCCGAGTCGCGTGAGGAAGAGCGCCTCGCCGAGGGCCAGCTTCTCGATCTCGTGCGGGGACACGCTCTCGTTGGGCGCGTGGATGAGCGCAGCAGGCTCCTCGCAGCCCATGAGCACGATCTCCGCGTCGGGGTTGACCTCCTGGAACACCGAGCACAGCGGGATGGACCCGCCCTCGCCCGCGGTGACCGTCGAGTCGACGCCGAACGCATCGGCGAGCGCCCGGCCGAGCACCGCGAACGCGGGGCCGTCGGTGCGGGCGCTGAACGGCTTGCCGGGAGCGTCGCGGTCGATCTTCAGGTGGGCGCCCCACGGCACGCGCCGCTCGAGGTGCGCGACGAGGAGGTCCTGCGCCTCGGCCGGGTCGGTGCCCGGCGGGACGCGGAGGTTCAGGTGGGCACGGGCGCTCGCCTGGACCGCGTTGACCGCGCCGACGACGCGCGGGCCGTCGATGCCCGTGACGGTGAGGGCAGGCCGCGCCCACAGGGTGTCGCTCACGGTGCCGCGGCCCGTGATCTCGACACCGTCGAGGATGCTCGCGTCCTTGCGGAACGTCTCGGGGTCGTACTGCGCGCCGTCCCACGTGCCGCTCGCGTCGAGGCCGTCGACCGTGACGACGCCGTCGCCGTCGCGCAGGCTCGCGAGCATCGCGATGAGGGCGCCGAGCGGGTCGGGTGCGGCGCCGCCGTACTGACCTGAGTGGAGCGGTCCCGCGAGCGTGCGGACCTCGACGTCGATGTCGGCGGAGCCCCGCAGCGACGTCGTGAGCGTCGGGACGCCCTCGGCGACGTTGCCCGCGTCGGCGACAAGGACGACGTCGGCCGGGAGCTCGTCGGGGTGCGCGAGCAGGTACTGCTCGAGTCCGCCCGTCCCCTGCTCCTCGGACCCCTCGACGACGACGCGCAAAGTGACCGGGTAGCCGTCCGTGCCGGCTGCCTCGGCCTCGTCGCGCAGGGCACGCAGGGCGGTGAGGTGGGCGACGATGTTCCCCTTGCAGTCCGCCGCACCGCGCCCGTAGAGACGGCCGCCGCGCTCGGTCAGCTCGAAGGGCGGCGTGGTCCACGCGGCCTCGTCGAGGGGTGGCTGGACGTCGTAGTGCGCGTAGAGGAGGACGGTCGGCGAGCCCGCAGGGCCCTCGCGGTAGCCGATGACCGCGTCGGTGCCGTCCGGCGTCGGCACGAGCTCGGAGTCGATGCCGAGGTCGCGCAGCGCGTCACGCACCCACAGCGCGGCCTCGGTGCAGCGCTCGGGCGGCACGACCTGCGGGTCGGCGATCGACGGGATCGCGACGAGCTCGGCGAGGTCGGCGAGACCGCGCGGCATGTGGCGCTCGACGGCGGTGCGCAGCCGTGCGACGTCCCCGCCCTGAGACGTGGTGCTGGTCTGGTCGGGCGTGGAGTCGCTCACGGGTCGTGCCTCTCGTCGTGCTGGGTGCGTGTCAGCGCCCGGCAGACCGGGCGCGGACCGGTCGGTGCTGGTCTGTCAGTGCGGGTCGGTCGACCACTCGCGGTTCTTGCGGCCTGCGGCCCACGCGGCGACCTGGGTGCGGCGCTGGAGCCCCATCTTCGCGAGGAGCGACGTGATGTGGTTCTTGACCGTCTTCTCGGCGACGGAGAGGCGCTCCGCGATCTCGCGGTTGGACAGGCCCTCGCCGATGAGGTCGACGACGCGCAGCTCGCTCGGCGTGAGGTCCGCGGTCGGGTCCTCGTGCTCGGCACGGCGCCGCGTGACGGTGCGCTCGTCGAGCAGGACGCGGCCCGCGGCGACGGCGTGGATGACGTCGGAGATCTCCGCGCCGCGCACGCTCTTGAGGAGGTAGGCGGCCGCACCGGCGTCGAGCGCCTCGGCGAGAGCGCGGTCGTCGTCGAACGACGTGAGCACGATCGGGCGGGCGGTCGAGCCCGCCGCGGCCAGGCGACGGATCAGGTCGATGCCCGTGCCGTCGGGGAGCTGCAGGTCGACGAGGATCACCTGGGGCTGGACGAGCGCCGCGCGGCGCTGGCCCTCGGCGACCGAGCCGGCCTCAGCGACGACGCTGAGCCCTTCGGACCGGTCGACGACCTCGGCGATGCCGCGTCGCACGACCTCGTGGTCGTCGACGATCATGACGGTGATCGGTCCGGCGCTCGGCTCAGTGGCGTTGGTCGCTCGCATAGGACCATGGTACCGACCGATCCGCGCGGCTCACGCAGCGGCGCACGGCATGTACCGGGCGAATCAGGACGGTCTCACGCCGCGTGGTCGTGGCTGGCAGCGCGGGCACACGTGCGAGGAGCGGTTCATGAAGCTCATGCGCTCGATCGGGGTGCCGCAGCGCGAGCACGGCTGGCCCGCGCGGCCGTACGCCTCGAGGCTGCGCGAGAAGTAGCCGGACTCTCCGTTGACGTTGACATACAGGGAGTCGAAGCTCGTCCCGCCGGCCCGCAGCGCGGCCGTCATGACGGCGCGCGCGGAGTCGAGCACGGAGCGGACCTGGACGGGTCGCAGCGCGTCACCGCGGCGCTCGGGGTGCACGCGGGCGCGCCACAGCGCCTCGTCCGCGTAGATGTTGCCGACGCCGGACGTGAGGGTCTGGTCGAGCAGGATCCGCTTGATGCCGCTCGCCCGACGCCGGACCTGCGCCACGAGCGCGGCGAGGTCGCGGTCGTCGAGGCTCAGGTCGAGCAGGTCGCGCCCGACGTGCGCGACCGAGCGCGGGAGCGCCGCGACGTCCGTCCCGAGCCCGCCGGGACGCCCGTCGGGCGTGGGGACGAGCTCCTCGACCGCGAGATGGCCGAACGTGCGCTGGTCGACGAAGTCGAGGTGACGCGCGGCGCCGTCGGGCATCTCGACGCGCATCCGGACGCGCAGGTGCCGGTGCGCAGGGGCGTCGTCGTCCGCGTGGGAGACGAGCAGCTGGCCGCTCATGCCGAGGTGTACGAGCAGCGCCTCCCCCGTCGGCGCCGTCCCCGTGGAGAGCGGGACCCAGAGGTACTTGCCGCGGCGCACCGCGGCGTCGAGACGCGCGCCGTCGAGCCGCGCCGCGAGGTCGACCGGACCGCCGACGTGGCGGCGCACCGAGTAGTCCCGGAAGACCTGGACGTCGGTGACACGGCCGCCGACGACGTGCCGCGCGACCCCGTCACGGACGGTCTCGACCTCGGGAAGCTCAGGCATCCTGTCGGTTGATCCAGCGGTAGGCCTCCTCGGCCGCCTGCTGCTCGGCGTGCTTCTTCGCCGTGCCCGTGCCGGTGCCACGCACCTCACCGCTCAGGCGGACGCGCGACGTGAACACGCGCGCGTGGTCGGGGCCCTCGGCCGACGACTCGTACTGCGGGACGCCGAGCGACCGCTCCGCGGCGGCCTCCTGCAGGCTCGTCTTCCAGTCGAGGCCGGCGCCGAGGCCCGCGGCCGTCTTCAGCAGCGGGTCGACGAGCGAGTGCACGAACGTCCGCGCGACCTCGAGACCGTGGCTCAGGTACACCGCGCCGATGATCGCCTCGACCGTGTCGGAGAGGATCGAGTCCTTGTCGGCACCGCCGGTCCGGGTCTCCCCCTTGCCCAGGAGGATGTACGAGCCGAGGTCGAGCGTGCGCGCGACCTCGGCGAGCGCACGCTGCGACACGACCGCGGAGCGCATCTTCGCGAGCTCGCCCTCGGGCAGGTCCGGGAAGCGGCGGTAGAGCGCCTCGGTCGCGACGAGCCCGAGGACCGAGTCACCGAGGAACTCGAGACGCTCGTTCGTCGGAATGCCGCCCGCTTCGTGCGCGAAGCTGCGGTGCGTCAGGGCGAGGACCAGGATGTCCGGGTCGAGCTCGACCCCGAGGGCCTCGGCGAGCTGCGCGGGCGTGGGGCGGGCGGTGACGCTCACCGGTCCGTCTCCTCGCCCTCGCCGCCGCTCCCCTCGCCGTCCTGGCTCAGCTCGCCGAGGCCCTGGAGGGCCTTCCAGCGGGGGTCGATCGACTCGTGGTGGTGGTCCTCGTTGCCCGGGTCGCTCAGGCGGACGCCGCACTCGGAGCACAGGCCGCGGCAGTCGGGCTGGCACAGCGGGCGGAACGGCAGGTTCATGACGACGGCGTCGCGCACGACGGGCTCGAGGTCGAGCAGCTCGTCGACGACCTCGAAGACCTCGTCAGCCTCCTCGTCGTCTCCCTCCGCGACGGCTGCGGCCGCGCGCTCCGGGTAGACGAACAGCTCGGTGAGCTGGGTGTCGAGGTCCTCGCGGACCTCCTCGAGGCAGCGCACGCACTCGCCGACGGCCTCGCCGCCGACGGTGCCCGTCACGAGGATTCCTTCCATGACGGACTCGAGGCGGAGGTCGAGCTCGATGTCGGTTCCCTCGGGGACACCGATGACGGCCGTGCCGAGGTCGGCGGGCGCGGGGGCGGTCCGCTCGAGGGTGCGCATCGACCCGGGACGGTGCGACAGGTCGTGAACGTCGATCACCCAGGGGGATCGGCGGTCAGGCGTTCTGGTGTCCACGGTTCTCACTCCTGCTCGGTTGCCTCGCCCTCCGGCGGGACCGGAGAACACCCCATCTTAGTGGCCTGACGCCGTCGCACCTGGTGGGCCGCGTGTGAGGTCTAGCGCTCCTGCTCGGAATCAGCCGCGTCGTCGAGGCGCTCGGCCAGGCGCGCCCGGCCGGCCTGGACCTGCGTGAGGACCTTGCCGAGGTCGATCTCGAACTCGGCGAGCCTGCGGTCGCAGTAGTCGTCCGCCTCGTGGCGCAGCCGTGCGCTCTCCTCCTGGGCCCGCTCGACGATCTCGTGGGCGTGAGCCTGCGCCTGGACGGCGACCTGCTCCTGCGTGACGAGCTGTGCGGCGCGCGCCCGGGCGGCCGCGATGATGCGCTCGGCCTGCTCCTCGGCGTCGGCGAGCCGGCCGTCCGCCTCGGAGAGCACCTCGTCGGCGCGCGAGAGCTGTTCCGGCAGCGACGCACGGATCTGCTCGACGAGGTCCAGGACCTCGGCGCGGTTGACGAGGACTGACGCCGACATGGGCATGGCGCGGGCGGCGTGCACGACGTCGGTGAGCGCGTCGAGCAGCGCGATCGGGTCCTGGTGCCGCATGTCGTCGGTCATCGGCCTGCCTCCTGGGTTCGAGCGGCGAGGGCGGCGAGGGCGGCGCGGACGGCGTCCGCGACGCCGGGCGGCACGAGGTCGTCGATCGGTCCGCCGTAGCGGGCGACGTCCTTGACCATCGAGGACGCGACGTGCGCGAGCGCCTGGTCGCCGACGACGAAGACGGTCTCGACACCGGTGAGGTGGCGGTTCATCAGAGCCATGGGCGACTCGGCGTCGAGGTCGGCGCCGCCGCGCAGGCCCTTGACGATCGCTCGCGCGCCGACCTCGCGGCAGAAGTCGACGAGGAGCCCGGGCACGACGTCGACGCGCACGTTGGGCAGGTCCGCGACGGCGTCGCTCGCGAGCCGGACACGCGTCTCGGGGTCGAGGAGCGCGTTCTTGGCGGAGTTGCGGGCGACGCCCACGACGACCTCGTCGAAGAGAGACGAGGCGCGGCGGACCACGTCGAGGTGGCCGAGCGTGAAGGGGTCGAACGACCCGGGGCAGACGGCGACAGTCACGTTGTCACGGTAGTACAGGAACCTGCGACCGCACGGGGTGCGGGCGGGCGGCGTCGTGCGACGTCACGGGGCGCCGCGGACCTCAGGCCGGGGCGTCGTCCTCGGCAGGGCCCGCGAGCCAGACGCTCGTCTCGCCGTAGTCCTTGTGGGCGAGCGCCTCCCAGCCCGCAGGCCAGGTCGGCGGCGCCGACCGCTTGGACCGCTCGACGACGACGATCGCGCCCGGGGTGAGCATCCCCGGGCTCGCGAGCGCTTCGAGGACCGAGTCCACGACGTCTTCCGGGACGTCGTACGGCGGGTCGAGCAGGACGAGGTCCCACGGCGCCGGAGGCTGGCCCAGGACGAAGCGCTCAGCGCGGTCGAGGACGACCGTGACGGACGTGAGCCCGAGCTCCCGGACGTTGCGGCGACACACCTCGATCGCCTGACGCGACGAGTCGACGAGCGTGACGTGCGCGGCGCCGCGGCTCGCGGCCTCGAGGCCGAGCGCGCCCGAGCCGGCGTACAGGTCGAGGACGCGCGCCTCGTCGACGACGTCGAGGTGCTCGAGCCGGGAGAACAGCGCCTCGCGCACCTTCTCGCTCGTGGGTCTCGTGCCCTTCGGCGGCACCCGCAGGCTGCGTCCTCCGGCGGCGCCGGCCACGATTCTCGTCACGATCCCAGCGTAGAGGCACGCGAGGCCGCGGAGGGATACGCGCCCCCGACGTCAGGCACGTTCGAGGAACTCCGGGTCGACCTCGGCGAGGCGGGCGCGCACGGCGGCCGCGAGGCCGGGCCACGTCTCGAGGGTCGGGTCCTGCCCGACGAGCCCCTCGGCGTCGGCCCGCGCACGGGCGATGACGTCCGCGTCACGCACGACGCGCAAGAGGCGCAGCGACGTGCCGCGGCCCGACTGCGAGGCGCCGAGCACGTCACCCTCGCTGCGCGTCTCGAGGTCGAGCTGCGCGAGCTCGAAGCCATCGGTCGTCGCGGCGAGGCGCGTCAGACGCTCGAACGAGGGTGTGCCCTCCTCCGCGGACGTCACGAGGAAGCACGTGCCGGGGCGGTCGCCGCGGCCGACCCGGCCGCGGAGCTGGTGGAGCTGGGAGATGCCGAAGCGGTCGGCGTCGAAGATCACCATGACGGTCGCGGCGGGGACGTCGACGCCGACCTCGATCACCGTGGTCGACACGAGCACGGGGGAACGCCCGTGCGTGAAGTCCGTCATCACGCGGTCCTTGTCCGCAGGCGCGAGCCGACCGTGCATGACGCCGATGCCGGCGCCGCCCAGGGCGGGCTCGGCGGCGAGCTGCTCCGCGACCTCGAGCACCGCCCGCAGCGGCGGCCGGGGCCCCGCGCTCTCGTCCACGTCGACAGGTTCGCCACCGTCGTCGTCCGCGGCCCCCGCGTCGTCGGGGTCGATGCGTGGGCAGACGACGTAGGCAAGCTCGCCCGCGTCGAGGTGCTCACGGACGATCTGCCACACGCGCGCCATCCAGCGCGGTCGGTCCGCGAGCGCGACGTGCGTCGTCACGGGCGTTCGCCCCGCAGGGACCTCGGTCAGCGTCGAGACCTCGAGGTCGCCGAACACGGTCATCGCGACCGTGCGCGGGATCGGCGTCGCAGTCATGACGAGCATGTGGGGCGCAACCTCGGCGCGGTTGCGCAGCGCGTCGCGCTGCTCGACGCCGAAGCGGTGCTGCTCGTCGACGACGACGAGGCCCAGGTCGGCGAACTGCACCTTCTCGCCGAGGAGGGCGTGCGTGCCGACGACGATCCCCGCGCGGCCGGACGCGGCGTCCAGCAGCGCCTCCTTGCGCGCGGCCGCGCCGAGCGAGCCCGTGAGCAGCGTGACGCGCGTGGCGTTGTCGGCGCCGCCGAGCATGCCCTCCTGCGCGAGCGGGCCGAGCATCGTGGTGATCGTCCGGGCGTGCTGTGCCGCGAGCACCTCGGTCGGTGCGAGCAGCGCAGCCTGGCCGCCGGCGTCGACCACCTGGAGCATCGCGCGCAGCGCGACGATCGTCTTGCCCGAGCCGACGTCGCCCTGCAGCAGCCGCTGCATCGGGTGCGGCCGCTCGAGGTCGGCGGCGATCTCCCCGCCGACGGCACGCTGGCCGTCGGTCAGCGCGAACGGCAGCGCGGCGTCGAACTCGGCGAGCAGCGTGCCGCCGCCCGTGCGCGGGCGGGCCCGGGCGGGCAGGTCGACGGTGAGCGCGCGGCGTCGCACGAGCTCCGCCTGCAGGACGAGGGCCTCCTCGTAACGCAGCCGTGCGCGCGCCTTGTGGGCGTCCGCGACCGTGGCGGGCGTGTGGATGCTCTTCAGGGACTCGAAGAGCGACGGGTAGCCGTGCTTCGCCAGGAGCTCGGCAGGCACGGGGTCGGGAAGGTCCTCGGCGGTCAGCGGCCCGAGCACGACGCCGACGGCGTTCGCGACCTTCCACGACGCGATGCGCGTCGAGGCCGGGTAGATGGGGCTCGGTCGCGCGGTGCGCTCGTACGCCTCCTCCGCCGACTCCTCGTCCTCGTCGAGGAACCAGTAGTCGGGGTGCGTGAGCTGCGGCGCGCCGCGGTAGAGCTGGACGGTCCCCGAGAACAGCCCGGTGCGGCCCGGGACGAGCCGGCTCTCGTGGCTCCGCAGGAAGCCCGAGGACTTGCCGAAGAACGTGAGGCTCAGCTCGCGGGTCCCGTCGGTCACGCGCGTCTCGAGGAGCGCGCCGTGTCGCGCCCGCATCTGCCGGACGGTCGTCGAGACGATCCGCGCCATGACGGTCACGTGCGCGCCGTTCTCGAGCGAGCCGAGGTCCGTGAGCTCGCCAGGCTCCGCGTAGCGCCGCGGGTAGTGGCGCAGCAGGCTGGCTGCCGTCGTCAGGCCGAGGGTCTTGAGGCCGTCGGCGGTGCGTTTCCCGACGAGGCGCTCGAGCGGGGCCTCGGGATCGAAGGTCACAGCGCGCCCGCCCGGACGAGGGAGTCGGCGTGGCCGGAGGCGAGCGTGACGACCTCGACACCGAGCCCGCTCGCGAGGCGGTCGCTCGTGGCGTCGACGGTGGCCGGGGGTACGTGCGCGCCGACGAGGAGCATCGCGAGGCCGACCTCCCGCTCGGGCGCGCGGGCGACGAGGTCGGCGACGAGGGCGGCGGCGGCGTCGGCGTCGGCCTGCCCCCACGTGAGCGCCTCGACGGCGCCGCGCATCGCCGCGAGCGCCGCGTCGTCGTCCACCCCCTCCCCGAGCGCCTCCTCGCGCGCAGCGAGCGCCGCGACGACATGGAGGTCGTCGGGCACGACGATCGTGTCGACCGTGAGCCCGGGCAGGCGGTGCAGCGTGCGGCGCAGGGTCGCGGTCGAGTCCTGGCGCAGGATCGCGACGACCCGCTCGCTCGCGGCGTCCTCGAGGACGCGACGGAGCTCGTCGGGTGCCCACGACCGGTCCGTGCGTGCGAGGACGACCGCGCCGCTGCGCGCGGTCTCGGCGAGGAGCGCCGGGCTGCGGACGCCCGCGACGATGCCGACCCGGGAGCTGCCGCCCGTATCGACGGGGCGGGCGACGAGGTGCCGCACGCGGACCTGCCGCAACGTGGCGCCGCCCGCGGCGGCGAGGGCCGCGGCCGGGTCGTCCGTGTGGACGTGCGCCTGCCACAACCCGTTGCCGCCCACGACGACGACCGACTCACCGATCCGCTCGAGGCCGGCCCGTAGGCCGCGCGCGACGTCGGTGCTGCTGTCGGGAGCCGCCTCGACGACGTACATGACCTCGAACTCGCCGTCGGGGTCGTCGCTCGCGCCGTGCGCGTGCGCGGAGGCTTGCGCAGGCACGGGCACGCGTCCGCCTGCGACGACGAGCGCGGTCGGCAGCCCGGCAGCGTGGGCCTCCCCCGCCGACGACGGCGCGACTGCCGCGTGCAGGGCGCCGAGCACGAGCGTGAGGCCGTACGCGCCAGCGTCGAGGACACCGTGCCGCGCGAGAACGTCGAGCTGCCCGGGCGAGCCCAGCACAGCCTCGCGCGCGCCGGCGAGAGCGGCCTCGGCGACACGGACGACGTCGTGCGCCGTCTCGTCCGCCGCCTGCGCGGCGGCAGCCGCGGCCCCTGCCGCTGCGGTGAGCATCGTGCCGGGGGCGGGGCGTGCGACAGCCGCCATCGCGGCGTCGGCGCCTGCGCGCAGGGCGTCGGCGAGCAGGACCCCCGCCGGGGTGCGCGCGGGTCCGGAGAGAAGCGAGACGGACATGCCGCGCAGCAGCTCGCTCGCGATGATCCCGGAGTTGCCGCGGGCCGCGAGGAGCGCGCCCTGCGCGAAGTCCTCGAGGGCACCGGCGGCGTCCTGCTCGGCGGGGTCGATCGCTGCCGCTCCGGCGCTGATGGTCAGCCAGAGGTTCGTCCCGGTGTCGGAGTCCGCGACCGGGAACACGTTGGCCGCGTCGATGCGGTCCCGCGCGCCGGCGAGCGCCTCGGAGGCGAGCGTGCCCCACGCGCGCACGGCCCCGGCGTCGAACGCCCTGTCCTGCGTCACCGCTCTCCTCCCGCTGGCCTGGTCCGCCTGCTGCGTGCGAACCTCGACCACGATGCCACGAACCACCGACGGCAACGCGCTGGCACCGCCGTGTGACGAGCGTGACACGTGACGCGCCGACGTCAGGACCGCCGAAGTTTGAGGTCCCGGCACGTCTTCAGGTACTCTATCCAGGTTGCCCGGGTTGAACTCGGCACTTGCGCGCGCTCCGGACGGCCTCTGGCCAGCCAGGGCCGCGCCACCCACCGACCAGGTTTTCGCCGCGAACGCGGCGTTGCACGACTTTCAGGAGAGACAGTGGCCGCCAACTGCGACGTCTGCGCCAAGGGCCCGAGCTTCGGGCACTCCATCTCGCACTCGCACGTGCGCACCAAGCGCCGCTGGAACCCGAACATCCAGCGTGTGCGCGCGATCGTGAACGGCGCCCCCAAGCGCCTCAACGTGTGCACCTCGTGCCTCAAGGCCGGCAAGGTCCAGCGCCCCGCCTGAGCCGCACAGCTTCGTCGAGAGCCCGCGAACCGCACGGTTCGCGGGCTCTCGCGCTTTTGCGCGCCGGTACGCACAGGCCCGCGACCTGCCTTTCCCTGCGCTTTGCCATCGACCGGTTGGCGCATGACCGAATCGATGGCAGGCTGAACGCATGACGGACAGCGACGACCTCATCATCAGACCGGCGACCCTCGACGACGCGCGGCAGATCGCCCAGGTCAACGTCGCGTCGTGGCGCGAGGCCTACACGGGCATCGTCCCGGCCGAGTACCTCGCCTCTCTCGACCCCGCGGACCGCTACGAGCGGTCCGCCGCCCTCTTGAGCGACCCGAGCATCAGGACGTGGATCGCGACGAGCGACGGCACCGACGTCCTCGGCTTCGCGATGATCGGACCCGCACGCGACGAGGACGCCGAGCGCGGCGACATCGAGCTCTACTCCATCTACCTGGACCCCGACGCGTGGGGCCAGGGCATCGCCCGCGCGCTCCTGCGCACAGCCCTCGCAGCAGCGCCCGAAGACGTGCGCTTCTCCCTCTGGGTCCTCGAGGACAACGCGCGCGCCAGGCACTTCTACCGCCGCAACGGCCTCGTGCCCGACGGCGTCGAGCGCCGCGAGATGTTCGGCGACGTCGCTCTGACCGAGGTCAGGTACGTCCGCCCCACGAGCTGACGCAGCACCGCAGACGCGGCCCCGTCCGGAGGTCGCTCCAGGCGCGGCCGTCGTCGTCGAGCGGCGGTGCTGGACGTGCCGGCCCGAAAGGACGCGCCACGGGGGGCAGACAGCGCGCGCGTGCGGGCTCAGACCCGCGCGGTTCCTCCGAAGTGGTCCCAACCCCCGCCTCGCGCCGCGGCCTCGCCAGCGACGAGCACCTCGTGCTCGGAGCGCTCGACGACCTCGCCGACGACGCGGAAGCCCTCGGGCGGTCCGACCTCACGCGGCACGGTCGCGAGCATCCCGTGGTCCTCCCCGCCCGTGAGGATCCACGCGCGCACGAGCCCCGGGTCGCCGAGCCCCGGGTCCCCGAGCGCCGCGGCGACCGGCGCGAGCAGCTCCGCCTCGTCCGCGAAGGCCTCGAGCGGCTCGTCGAGCGCGAGCGTCACGCCCGACGCTGCCGCGATCCGGCGGGCGTCTCGCACGAGCCCGTCCGACACGTCGATCATCGCGCGCGCACCGGCGCGGGCCGCCGCGACCCCGGCATCGACGGCCGCGACCGGCCGGAGGTATCCCGCGCGCGCCGCCTCGGTCGCCTCATCAGCAGGGAGCGCCGCCGAGAGCGCCGCGAGCCCGGCCGCAGAGCGCCCCCGAACCCCGGCGTGCACGACGAGGTCCCCGGCCCGGGCGCCCGACCGAAGCACAGGGTCGCGTCCTTCGAGCGACCCGTGCACCGTGACCGCGACGACCGCTGCTGGACCGCCGCTCAGGTCGCCGCCCACGACGCCCGCGCCCCACGGTGCGGCCGCGTCGGACAACCCGCGCGCAAGATCCTCGACCCAGCGCACCTCGACGTCACCCGGGAGGGTGAGCGCGACGACGAGCGCCGTCGGCACCGCGCCCATCGCCGCGACGTCCGCCAGGTTCTGCATCGCGGCACGCCACCCGACGTCATAGCCAGAGGACCACTCGCGTCGGAAGTGCCGGTCCTCGACGAGCACGTCCGTCGACACGACGGTGCGACCGTCGGGCGCGGCGACGACCGCGGCGTCGTCGCCAGGCCCGACGAGCGTCGCGCGGGCGTCGGCGAGCAGCGGGAACACGCGCGCCAGGAGCTCGGTCTCGGACAGCTCAGCGACGGTCGCCCCGGTCAGGTCGGGCGGGTTCGGATGCACCTGGTCACGCTAGCGCAGCCGGGGCCGGTACCGTGGTGACGTGCCGTCGCTCGCCCCCCGCTCCCCCGCCAGGTCCTCGCGCCCTCGCCGCTGGACGGGCGCCCTCGCCGCCGTCGGCCTCGTCGCCCTCGGCGCGTGCACGCCGACGATCACGGTCGAGGTCGCCCCGGACGCGACCGACCCGCTGTGCGCGTCGATCGTGCTCGCCCTCCCCGAGAAGCTCGGCGGCGCCGAGCGCCTGCGAACGACGAGCCAGGCAACCGCGGCCTGGGGCGTGCAGAGCAGCGCGATCACCCTGCGCTGCGGGGTCGAGCCGCCCGGGCCGACGACCGAGGCCTGCCAGGCGATCGAGGACGCGTCGGGCACGAGCGTCGACTGGCTCGTCGTCGAGGACGAGGACGAGGGCTCGTGGACCTTCACCACGTACGGTCGTGTCCCGGCGGTCGAGGTCACGGTGCCCGACGGCGTCGCGACGGCACCCGTCGTCGACCTCAACCGCTCGGTGAGCCTCGCCCCGCAGTCGCGGCACTGCTACTGAGCGGCGCGAGGCGTTCGCGTCCCGGCGCGGAGGCCGCAGTGGCCGCTGAGCGAGCCAGCCGACCGACCGGCGAGCCCGCGGGACGCTGCCCTCGTACGGCGTGCTCCGGTCAGCGCAGGCCGGTCGGGCGCTCGAGCGCGAGCTCGATGAGCTCGTCGATCAGGTCGGCGTACGGCAGGCCCGTGCGCTCCCACATCCGCGGGTACATCGAGAACGGCGTGAAGCCGGGCATCGTGTTGATCTCGTTGACGATCACGTCGCCGTCGGCCGTCACGAACACGTCGACGCGGGCGAGGCCCTCGCAGCCGACCGCCTCGAACGTGCGCACCGCGAGCTCGCGGACGCGCTCGACGAGCTCGGGCGACAGGTCCGCAGGGCACGTGAGCTCGACCGACGACTCGTCGAGGTACTTCGCCTCGAAGTCGTAGAAGGCGTGCTTGTCGCCGTGCACGACGATCTCGCCCGGGAGCGAGGCGCGAGCCCGCTCACCGGCGCGCCCACCGAGGACCGCGCACTCGATCTCGCGGCCGACGACGCCCTGCTCGACGATGACCTTCGGGTCGTGCCGGCGGGCCTCCTCGATCGCCGCGGGCAGGTCCGCGAGGTCCGCGACACGCGTGATGCCGAGGCTCGAGCCCGCACGCGCGGGCTTGACGAAAACGGGCAGGCCGAGCTTCTCGATCTCGGCACGGCAGCCCGCCTCGTCGCGCTCCCACCGGCCCGGGAGGATGACCGTCCACGGCGCGACCGGCAGGCCACGTCCCGCGAGGACGATCTTCATGAAGTCCTTGTCCATGCCGACCGCCGACGCGAGCACGCCCGCGCCGACGTAACGCACGTCGGACATCTCGAGGAGGCCCTGGAGCGTGCCGTCCTCGCCGAACGGGCCGTGCAGCAGCGGCAGGACGACGTCGACGTCTCCGATCGCCGACGGCACCTGGCCGGGCTCGATCACCTGGAGCGTGCGCTCCCCCGACGCCATCGGCAGGACGACGTCGCCGTCGG
Source organism: Flavimobilis soli (assembly GCF_002564025.1). Taxonomy (NCBI): domain Bacteria; kingdom Bacillati; phylum Actinomycetota; class Actinomycetes; order Micrococcales; family Jonesiaceae; genus Flavimobilis; species Flavimobilis soli. The sequence goes on along the minus strand of NZ_PDJH01000001.1, from coordinate 2,809,219 downwards.
AGCCCGGCACGAACGGCAGCGTCCCGTCCGTGATGGCCCAGCGGTCAGGGTCGTCGACCGCGAGCACCCACTGGCCCTGCGTGGTGATGCCGACCGGGACGACGTCCCAGCGCTCACGGTCGATCGCACGCAGGACGGCTCCCGCCGTCGCGCAAGAGATCGCATGCTCCCCCGAGCGCCCGCCGAACAGGACCATGACGCGACGACGCGCTTCCTGCGGGGTGGGGACGGGCGAGACGGCAGTGGTCGGGGCGGCGCCGGGCGCCGGTGCGTTCGTGTCCATCACCTCCGAGCCTACCCGTCGGACAGGGCTCGGACGCGGACGACGGGCGCGGCTGCCGCGGCGTACGCTCGCGCCATGACCGAGCAGCACGCAGCCGCCCACCCGCAGGACTCGCTCGCCGCGTCGACGCGCGCCGTCGTCGTCGGACGCCCCGGCCGTGAGCAAGGAGCGCCGGTCAACCCGCCGGTCGTCCTGTCCTCGACGTACGTGTCCGCAGGAATCCAGGGCCCGGGCGAGAAGCTCTACGCCCGCATCGGCACCGAGACGTGGGAGCCGTTCGAGGAGGCCGTCGCGTCGCTCGAGTCGACGGAGCTGCCGGGCGTCGTGCTGTCGTCGGGCATGGCAGCGATCGCGGCGGTCGTATCCCTCGTGCCGGCGGGCGGGCGCATCGTCGTCGCGCGCCACGCCTACCAGGTGACGCTCGGCCTGTTCGACGACCTCGCGGAGCGCTACGGCACGACGGTCGTGCGCGTCGACATCGACGACACCGATGCGGTCGTCGCCGAGCTCGGGGGCGCGGACCTGCTGTGGGTCGAGTCGCCCACGAACCCGATGCTCGAGGTCGCGGACATCCCCGCGCTCGTCGCCGCCGGCCACGAGGCCGGAGCTCTCGTGGCGGTCGACAGCACGTTCGCCACACCGCTCGTCCAGCGCCCGCTCGAGATGGGCGCCGACGTCGTCGTGCACTCCGCGACGAAGTACCTCGCCGGCCACTCGGACGTCGTCCTCGGCGTCGTCGTGTCGCGCGACGCCAGGATCGTCGACGCCGTGCGCGCCTACCGCACGCTCCACGGCGCGATCGCCGGGCCGTTCGAGGTGTGGCTCGCGCTGCGCGGGCTGCGTACGCTCGCGCTGCGCGTCGAGCGCTCTCAGGCCAACGCCGCCGAGATCGCAGCGCGTCTCCACGGTCACCCCGCCGTCGTCGACGTGCGGCACCCGAGCCTGCCCGGTGACCCCGGGCACGAGCGCGCCACCAGCCTCATGGAGGGCTACGGGTCGATCATCGGCCTGCGGCCGCTCGGCGGGGCCGACGGCGCGGACAAGGTCGTCGACGCGCTGCGGCTGTGGGTCCCCGCGACGAGCCTCGGCGGCGTCGAGTCGAGCCTCGAGCGGCGCCGGCGCTTCGCTACCGAGTCGCTGACGGTCCCCGAGGACCTGCTGCGGATGAGCGTCGGTGTCGAGGACGTCGAGGACCTGTGGGCAGACCTGGACGCCGCGCTGCGCACGCTCCTGTGACAGCAGCCCGCGCCCGCTGAGTCGCGTGCGCCGGCTGGGGCAGCCCGTCCCGGTGCGCCGAGGTGCAGAGCCGCGGCTCAGAGGCCTTCCGCGCGCTTCGGTCGCGCGAGCAGCGACATCGCCATCTCCTCGACGGGCATGCCCTCGTGCAGGACGGCGGCGACCGCCGCGGTGATCGGCATCTCGACGCCGTGAGCGTGCGCGAGCTCGAGCACGGACCGCGAGGACTTCACGCCCTCGGCCGTGCCGCCGGTCGCGGCGATCGCCTCGTCGAGCGTGAGCCCCGCGCCGATGTGCTTGCCGAGCGTGTGGTTGCGCGACAGGGGCGACGCGCACGTCGCCATGAGGTCGCCCATGCCGGCGAGGCCGGGGAACGTCTCGACGTTCGCGCCGAGCGCGAGCCCGAGCCGGGTGATCTCGACGAGCCCGCGTGTGATGACCGTCGCGGTCGTGTTGAGACCGTAGCCGCAGCCCTGCGCGATGCCGACGGCCACCGCGATGACGTTCTTGACCGCTCCGCACAGCTCGACGCCGACGACGTCGGCGTTCGTGTACGGGCGGAAGTACGGCGTCGAGCACGCGCGGGCGACGAGCGCTGTCGCGCCCGGGTCCGTGCCTGCGACGACCGTCGCGGTCGGCTGACGCTCGGCGATCTCGCGCGCGAGGTTGGGGCCGGAGACCACGACCACGCGGGACTCGTCGATGCCGAGCGCCTCGGACACGACCTCGCTCATGCGGCGGTCCGTGTCGAGCTCGACACCCTTCATGAGCGACACGACGACGGCGCCGTCGGGCACGTCGTCGCGCAGGGCGGTGAGGGTCTCCCGCGCGCTCTGCGACGGGATCGCGACGACGACGAGGTCGGCGCCCGCGAGGGCCTCCGCTGCGTCGGTCGTCGCGCGGATCGCCTCGGGGAGGCGGATGCCCGGGAGGTTGCGGGAGTTGCGGTGCTCGCGCTCGATCTGGTCGCAGACCTGCTGGCTGCGGCCCCAGATCGTGACGTCGCAACCGGCGTCCGCGAGGACCATCGCGAAGGTCGTGCCCCAGGCACCGGACCCGAGCACGACGGCGCGCACCGGCGCGTCCGGCTGCCCGGCCGTCGCGTTCGTCGCGTCAGGCACGGGGCTCGCCCGGCTCGTCGGTCGGCTTCTCGTCGAGGACGCGCTCGCCCGTGCGAGGGTCGACCCGCCCCGCGGGCGCCTTCTCCTGGCGGATCTCCTCGAGGAGGCGCGTGATCGCGTCCATGACGCGGTTGGTCGCCTCGTGGAGGGTCGCGGCGTCGCGAGGGCGGTCGTAGAGGTCCGCGAGGTCGACGGGCGCGCCTGCCCACACGCTCACGAGCTTGCGCGGGAACGGCCGGAACTTCTTCGAGTACTGCGGGAGGATCTCCTGCATGCCCCACTGCGCGATCGGGATCACCGGCACGCGGGCCTCGAGGGCGAGGCGGGCGACACCGGTCTTCGCGACCATCGGCCACAGGTCCGGGTCACGCGTGAGCGTCCCCTCCGGGAAGACGGCGACGCACGAACCCTCGCGCAGCGCCTCCACACCCGTGCTCAGCGAGTGGGCCGCCGAGCTGGAGTTCCGCAGCACGGGGATCTGACCCGTACGAAGGAGCAGCTTGCCGACGACAGGGATCTTGAACAGCGACGCCTTCGCGAGGACGCGCGGCGCATGACCGTGGTCGTACAGGAAGTGCGCGAACGTCAACGGGTCGATGTTCGTCATGTGGTTGCCCGCCGCGATGAACCCGCCGGACGACGGCAGGTGCTCCGCGCCTCGCCAGTCACGCTTGGTGATCGAGAACAGGAACGGCCGGAGGATCCCCGCGATGATGCGGTACGTCCGGCTAGCGGGATGAGCGATCGTCACGAGCAGCGATCCTACCGTCGCGGGCGCCGTCAGGACGGCTGATCAGTCGCGGCTGAAGTCCGCGCCGAGCGCCGCGAGCTTGTCCGTGAACGCCTCGTAGCCGCGGTCGATGAGGCCGATGCCGCGCACCTTCGACGTGCCCTTCGCGGCCAGCGCCGCGATGAGGTGCGAGAAGCCGCCGCGCAGGTCCGGGACCTCGATCTCGGCAGCCTCGAGCGGCGTCGCGCCCGAGATGACCGCGGAGTGGTAGAAGTTCCGCTGCCCGAAGCGGCAGGGACGCCCGCCGAGGCACTCCTTGTAGACCTGGATGTTCGCACCCATGCCGCGCAGCGCGTCGGTGAAGCCGAAGCGGTTCTCGTAGACCGTCTCGTGGACGATCGACAGGCCCGAGGCCTGCGTCAGCGCGACGACGAGCGGCTGCTGCCAGTCGGTCATGAAGCCGGGGTGCACGTCGGTCTCGAGGACGATCGAGCGCAGCTCGCCGCCCGGGTGGAAGAAGCGGATGCCGTCGTCCTCGACCTCGAACTCCCCACCGACCTTCCGGAAGGTGTTGAGGAACGCGATCATCTCCGGCTGGGTCGCGCCCTTGACCGTGATGTCGCCCCCGGTCGCGAGCGCGGCGGACGCCCAGGAGGCCGCCTCGATGCGGTCGCCGAGGGCGGTGTGGCGGAAGCCGCGCAGACGCTCGACGCCCTCGATGCGGATGACGCGGTCGGTGTCGACCGAGATGATCGCGCCCATCTTCTGCAGGACGTTGATCAGGTCCATGATCTCGGGCTCGATCGCCGCGTTCGAGAGCTCCGTGATGCCCTCGGCGCGCACGGCGGTGAGGAGGAGCTGCTCGGTCGCGCCGACGCTCGGGTAGGGCAGCGAGATCTTGGTACCGCGCAAGCCGTGGGGCGCGGTCAGGTGGATGCCCTGGGCGCGCTTGTCCACGACGGCGCCGAACTGGCGCAGGATGTCGAGGTGGTAGTTGATCGGCCGGTCGCCGATGCGGCAGCCACCGAGGTCAGGGATGAACGCCTCGCCCAGGCGGTGCAGGAGCGGCCCGCAGAACAGGATCGGGATGCGGCTCGAACCGGCATGAGCGTCGATGTCGGCGACGTGTGCGGACTCGACGTTCGACGGGTCGAGCCTCAGGATGCCGGCGGCCGCGTCGTAGTCGACGTGCACGCCGTGCAGCTCGAGCAGGCCGGAGACGATCTCGACGTCACGGATGAGCGGCACGTTGCGCAGCTCGCTCGGTCCTTCTCCCAGGAGCGAGGCGACCATCGCCTTGGAGACGAAGTTCTTGGCGCCGCGGACGGTGATGGTGCCGTTGAGCGGCGTGCCGCCGTTGACCGTGAGGAGATCGTTCATTGTCCTATCGTCGCCTATCGCTCGGGTCGCGTTCGCCTGTTCGTGGGAACGAGTCGTGTGGAGTTCGTGCACGGCACCTCGCGCCGCTCGGGAGCGGGACGCGCGCTGACATGACGAACGCCGGGCACGGCCTCCGATGTTCCTGGAGGACGCACCCGGCGTCGTGAATCATGTCAGGCGTCGACGGGACGCGCAGCCTCGATGTCGACCTTCGGCAGGTGCTTCGCCGGCAGGGTCTTCGGGCGCCACGGCTCGCGCTTCGCCTCGAACGCCGCGATCTCGTCCTCGTGCTGGAGCGTGAGACCGATGTCGTCGAGACCCTCCATGAGCCGCCAGCGCGTGTAGTCGTCCAGGTGGATCTGGACGGTCACGTCACCGGCGGACGCGGTGCGCTCGACGATGTCGACGGTGACCTCGGTGCCGGGCTGGTTCTCGAGAACCTTCCACAGCAGCTCGATGTCCTCCTGGGCGGCGATCGCCGCGACGAGGCCCTGCTTGCCCGAGTTGCCGCGGAAGATGTCCGCGAAGCGCGAGGACAGGACGGCCTTGAAGCCGTAGTCCTTGAGCGCCCACACGGCGTGCTCGCGCGACGAGCCGGTGCCGAAGTCGGGGCCGGCGACGAGGACGCTGCCGTTCTTGTACGCGGGCTGGTTGAGGACGAACGACTCGTCGCCGCGCCAGGCGGCGAACAGCGCGTCCTCGAAGCCCGTGCGCGTGACCCGCTTGAGGTAGACGGCGGGGATGATCTGGTCCGTGTCGACGTTGCTGCGGCGCAGCGGCACTCCGACACCGGTGTGGGTGGTGAACTTCTCCATGGAACTGGTCCCTTCGGGGTCTCGGGGTGCGGCGGTCAGACCTGAACGAGGACGTTCGGGTCGAGCGGCGCCAGCGGCGTCCCGTCGAAGGACGTCAGGTCGACGTCGGCCGGCAGGTCGAGGTCGGAGAGCGAGGAGAGCGTGCCGCGGATCGCGGTCGCGGCGGCGACGAGCGGCGACACGAGGTGCGTGCGCCCGCCCTTGCCCTGGCGACCCTCGAAGTTGCGGTTCGAGGTCGAGGCCGCGCGCTCGCCCGGCTTGAGCTGGTCGGGGTTCATGCCGAGGCACATCGAGCAGCCGGCGTTGCGCCACTCCGCACCGAAGTCGAGGAAGATCTTGTCGAGGCCCTCGGCCTCGGCCTGGAGACGCACACGAGCCGACGCCGGGACCACGAGGACGCGGACGTCGTCGGCCTTCTTGCGGCCGCGCAGGACCTTCGCGACGGAGCGGAGGTCCTCGATGCGGCCGTTGGTGCAGGAGCCGATGAAGACCGTGTCGACCTTGATGTCGCGCAGCGGCGTGCCGGGCACGAGGCCCATGTACTCGATCGCGCGCTCGGCGGCGACGCGGTCGTTCTCGTCGGCGATGAGCTCGGGGACGGGCACGTTCGCCGAGAGCGGGAGGCCCTGGCCGGGGTTGGTGCCCCACGTGATGAACGGCTCGAGGTCGGAGGCGTGCAGCACGACCTCGGCGTCGAACGTCGCGTCGTCGTCCGTGCGGAGCGTCTTCCAGTACTCGACGGCAGCGTCCCAGTCGGCGCCCTCGGGAGCGTGGGGACGGCCCTTGAGGTACTCGAACGTGGTCTCGTCGGGGGCGATCATGCCGGCGCGGGCGCCGGCCTCGATCGACATGTTGCAGATGGTCATCCGCGCTTCCATCGAGAGCTTGCGGATGGCCTCGCCGCGGTACTCCAGCACGTAGCCCTGCCCGCCACCGGTACCGATCTTCGCGATGATCGCGAGGATGATGTCCTTCGACGTGGCGCCGGGCGGCAGCTCGCCGTCGACGGTGATCGCCATCGTCTTGAACGGGGCGAGCGGGAGCGTCTGGGTCGCGAGGACGTGCTCGACCTCGCTCGTGCCGATACCGAACGCGAGGGCGCCGAAAGCGCCGTGCGTCGAGGTGTGCGAGTCGCCGCAGACGACAGTCAGGCCCGGCATCGTCAGGCCGAGCTGCGGGCCGACCTGGTGGACGATCCCCTGGTCCGCGTCGCCGAGCGAGTGGATGCGGACGCCGAACTCCTGGGCGTTGTTGCGCAGCGTCTGGATCTGCGTGCGGCTCGTGAGGTCGGCGATCGGCAGGTCGATGTCGAGCGTCGGGGTGTTGTGGTCCTCCGTCGCGATCGTCAGGTCTGTGCGGCGGACCTTGCGACCGGCGAGGCGAAGGCCCTCGAACGCCTGCGGGCTCGTCACCTCGTGCAGGAGGTGGAGGTCGATGTAGAGGAGGTCCGGCGCGCCGTCGCTCCCCCGACGCACGAGGTGTGCGTCCCAAACCTTCTCTGCCAGCGTGCCCGCCATGGTGCGTCCTCTCGATCACTGCAGCGCTCCTCGCGCGAGGAGCGGCTCAAGAATTGCGACGACTCGCCGTGCTCTGCACTTGCGTCTCAGCCTGCGAGACTGCAATATCGTCCTATGGACAATTCTAGCGGAGTTGGCGTGCTGGACAAGGCCGCCTCGGTGCTCGGCGCCCTCGAGGCCGGACCGGCGACGCTCGCACAGCTCGTGGCAGCGACTCATCTGGCCAGGCCGACGGCCCACAGGCTCGCCGTCGCCCTCGAGCACCACCGCCTCGTGGCGCGCGACATGCAGGGACGGTTCGTCCTGGGACCGCGTCTCAACGAGCTCGCGACCGCCGCAGGTGAGGACCGGCTGCTTGCTGCAGCCAACCCTGTCCTGACGGCCTTGCGCGATCATACCGGGGAAAGCGCGCAGCTGTACCGCCGCCAGGGCGACCAGCGCATCTGTGTCGCGGCCGCCGAGCGACCGATCGGCCTGCGCGACTCGATCCCCGTCGGCGCGACCCTGACGATGCAGGCCGGCTCTGCGGCCCAGATCCTCCTCGCATGGGAGGAGCCGGACCGTCTGCACCGCGGCCTGCAGGGCGCGAAGTTCACGGCGACGATCCTCTCGGGCGTCCGTCGCCGCGGGTGGGCCCAGTCCGTCGGCGAGCGCGAGCCCGGCGTCGCGTCCGTGTCGGCGCCCGTGCGCGGCCCTTCGGGGCGCATCGTCGCCGCCGTGTCGATCTCCGGTCCTGTCGAGCGCCTGAGCCGCCAGCCCGGCCGTCTGCACGCCGGCTCGGTCGTCGCTGCCGCCAACCGCCTCACCGAGGTCCTGCGCCGCGCGGCGAGCTGAGCTCCGTCCATCCCCGAACGCAGAAGGGGCCCGGTCATCGTGACGATGACCGGGCCTCTTGCTCGTACCCCCGACGGGATTTGAACCCGTGTTACCGCCGTGAGAGGGCGGCGTCCTAGGCCGCTAGACGACGGGGGCCGGACTGACGTTCACGCTGGCCAGATGGCCTGCGCTGTGCGCCGGGTAGGAACATTACACAGACGTCGGGGCGGAACGCCAATCGCCGCGGTGTGACGCGCGCCACGGACTTCGACGCGCGCAGGATCCCGGGCGTGCAGTGCTCCCGGTGCCCCGTTCGGGCACCCTCGCCCCCCCCCCCCCCCCGAGCGAGCGTCTCTCGGGTCACCGACGGCACCTGCGAGAACGCACGAAAAAGCCCGACCGCCAATGGCGGTCGGGCTTCGACGTACCCCCGACGGGATTTGAACCCGTGTTACCGCCGTGAGAGGGCGGCGTCCTAGGCCGCTAGACGACGGGGGCTAGAACTGCGATCGAACCGAGGTTCTCACGCTCACGACAACGCTCACGATCCGCAGGATCGTGCCGCTCTCGCAGCTGGGGTACCAGGACTCGAACCTAGAATGACGGTACCAGAAACCGTTGTGTTGCCAATTACACCATACCCCAAGGGGGTAACCCGCCAGTCCGTCGCCGCACCGCGCCAAGCTCGCGCTCCACGTGGCCGACCCGTTTTCCAGGGGTTGTCCCGAGGAAGAACATTACCTGAGGATCGCCGAGGGTCAAAACCAGCGCCGCGCGTGCGGGAAGACGGCCGCACGACCGCTCGGGGACACGCCCCGAGAGCCCGGGCACCGGGCCAGATCCCCCTGGCCTGGCGCCCCAGCGCGTGCGAGCGTAGAGCCATGACCAGCACGAACCCGGTCCCGGCAGGCGAAGATCTGCGCCGCGTCCGCGCCGCGTCGTTCGACAGCGGTGCGGCCGTCTACAGCCGCGTCCGCCCCACCTACCCGCGCGAGGCCGTGGCGTGGATCACCGCTGACCCCGCGGAGCCCGGACGGGCGCCGCGCGTCATCGACCTCGCCGCAGGCACCGGCAAGCTCACCGCGCGGCTCGTCGAGGCAGGCGGCGACGTCCTCGCTGTCGAACCCTCCGACGCGATGCGCGCGGAGCTCTCGGCGACCCTTCCCCAGGTCCCTGCCGTCAGCGGGACTGCCGAGCAGATCCCCGTCGACGACGGCGTCGTCGACGGTGTTGTCGTCGCCCAGGCGTGGCACTGGTTCGACGCCGAGGCGGCCTGCCGCGAGATCGCTCGCGTCCTGCGCCCGGGCGGTCGGCTCGGCGTCCTGTGGAACGTCCGCGACCACACGGTCGACTGGGTCGCCCGCTTCACCGAGATCATCCACCGGGGCGACGACCTCGGGTCCTCGCACGGGCCGCCCCTGCTGTCCGAGGACTTCACCGACGTCGAGCACGCCGACTTCCCCTGGGCGGACCGCATCCGCACCACCGCCTTGCGCGACCTCGCGGCGTCGCGCAGCCACGTGCTCACGCTCCCCGAGGACGAACGCGAGGCCCTGCTCGACGACGTCGACGCGCTCGCGCGCACCCACCCCGACCTGGCCCGCCGCGACGAGGTCGCGCTGCCCTACGTCACGCGCTGCTGGCGCGCGAGACGCCGCTGAAGCCGGCGACGCTCTTCGCCCAAACGTCTCGGAACGGTCTCGGCCTGATAACACCTCGGCGTGACCAGCCGTCTCGACCCGGGTCATCCCATCACTTTGACCTACTGTCGAGACGTGATCACGCCTCCCAGCTCCCGTGCGCCCGGCGCAGCCCTTGCCGACCGCGTCTCCGGGCAGGACGTCGTCGCTGCTGCTGGCTGGCTCGGTTCCCTGCTCGAGAACGCGTCCGCGACGGACCTCTCGCGCTACGCAGGCACCCTCGCCTGGTCGTGCTGGCGCACGGTCGAGCACGTGATCGACGATCTCATCGCCTACGCGCTCCAGCTCGCCGCACAGGCTCCGCTCGCCTACGTCCCGCTCGTCGGGCCGCGCGGCGAGGAGGAGATCGCGCACGTCGACCCCCAGAGCGGGCCGCTCGGCCTGTCCGAGGCGCTGCGCGCCGCAGCCGCGCTCCTCGCGACGCAGGTGACCGCGTCGGGCCCGCAGGTGCGGGCGTTCCACCCGTTCGGCCTGTCCGACTCCGAGGGTTTCGCCGCGATGGGCGTGCTCGAGATCCTCGTGCACGCGCACGACGTGCACATCGGGCTCACTGGCGAGAGCACAGACCTGCCCGAGGAGATGTCGGCGGCGGTCCTCGCCCGCCTCTTCCCGGACGTGCCCGACTCGCTCGCCTGCGAGCCTGCCGGGCAGCGCCTCCTGTGGTGCACGGGACGCATCCCGCTCGGTGACCGGCCTCGGCGCACCCGGTGGCGCTGGGACTCGTCCGTCCGCTGACGCGGACCCCCCGGATCCTTCAGCTAGCGCCGGGTCCTGGACCTCACGCCGGGAACCATGGTCACGGGCAGCCTGTCCCGAGCGTCCCCCGGCACGCCCGCTCCCCGGCCCGTCCCAGCGGCAGGTGCTCGGGACGCCGCAACGTCCTCGGCTCTCGAGAACCCGGACGTCAGAGCGTCGGGACGCCGTCCCGGGTCTCCGCGACGATGCCCGGGAGCGCGTCGAGCGTCGCGATCACGTCCACCCCCGCCTCGGCGGCGGCCGCAGGGTCCTCGAGGTGCACGCCGCCACGGCGCGTCCCCGGACGGTCGAGCCACACCCCGCGCAGACCCGCACGGCGGGCCGCGGTCGCGTCGATGTCGAGCTCGTCGCCCACGTAGAGCGTGTGCGCCGGGTCGGTACCGAGGCGGCGGCACGACTCGAGGAACACCTCGGGCGCAGGCTTCCCCACGCCGAGGGTGTCGACGCCGACGAGCATCGGCACCCTGTCCCCCAGCCCGACCGTCGCGAGCTTGCGCACCTGGTACTCGACCGCGGCGTTGGACAGCGCGCCCACGCGGACGCCGTCAGCCAGGAGCGCGTCGACCGCGCGCGGCGCGTCGTCGAACGCGTGCCACGCGGCGGCGAACGCCGTCTCGAAGACCTCGTCCCAGACGTCGAAGCCGGCGTCGTCGAGAACCGGACCGCCGAACGCGGCGTGGAGCTCGTTCGCACGCGTCATGCGCTGCGTGCGGAAGTCCACCTCACCGCGCGTGTACGCGCGGTAGTGCCCGCCGACGTCGCGCCGCCACGTGGCGAGGACGTTGGCGTGCTGCTCACGCGGCAGGTGCGGCAGGTAGACGTCGGCCAGCACCGACATCGCGGACGCGAAGGCTCCCCGCGTGTCGACGAGCGTGTCGTCGACGTCGAAAAGGACGCCCTCGATGCGGTTCGCCGTCACAGCGCGGCACGCAGCGCGCGCAGGCGAGCGAGCGACGACTCCTTGCCGAGGATCTCCATCGACTCGAACAGCGGCGGCGAGACGCGGCGACCCGTGATCGCGACGCGCAGCGGCGCGAACGCGAACTTCGGCTTGACCCCCATGCCTTCGATGAGGGCAGCCTTCAGCGCGTCCTGCGTCGTCTCCGGGTCGAAGGACGTGAGGCCCTCGATCGTCGAGACCGCCACGTCGAGCATCGCGCGCAGACGCTCACGCACCTGCTCCTTCGACGCCTCGGACAGCGACAGCGGCGTGCCCTTCGGGGCGTCCGCGGGCAGCTCGTCGAACACGGCCTCGACGCCCGGGAGGACGCCCTTGAACGTGTTCTTGTCGACGAGCGCGGCGAGCGACTCGGGGTCGAGCGCGACCGCGTCGTCGGCCACGAAGAGGAAGCCGAGCATCCCGACGACCTCGCCCAGCAGCGTCATGCGCTCCTGCACGAGCGGCGCACCCGCGTCGAGCAGCCGGGCCTGGTCACCAGGGAGCGCGTCGTACGAGTCAGCCGCGACGAGACCGGCCGCGTGCAGGTACGGCACGAGGCGGGCACGGAAGTCGTCGGGCGCAAGCATGCGCAGGTGCGTCGCGTTGATCGCCTCGGCCTTCTTGAGGTCGAAGCGCGCCGGGTTCGGGTTCACGTCGGCGATGTCGAACGCCGCGACGAGCTCGTCGACCGAGAAGATGTCGCGGTCGGCGGCGATCGACCAGCCGAGCAGCGCCAGGTAGTTGAGCAGGCCCTCGGGCGTGAAGCCGCGCTCGCGGTGCAGGAAGAGGTTGGACTCCGGGTCGCGCTTCGAGAGCTTCTTGTTGCCCTCGCCCATGACGTACGGCAGGTGGCCGAACTGCGGCATGACCTTCGCGACGCCGAGCTCGAGCAGCGCGCGGTACAGGACCGCCTGGCGCGGCGTCGACGAGAGCAGGTCCTCGCCGCGCAGCACGTGCGTGATGTCCATGAGCGCGTCGTCGACCGGGTTGACGAGCGTGTAGAGCGGCTGGCCGTTGGCCCGCACGATCACGTAGTCCGGGACCGAGCCCGCCTTGAACGTGACCTCGCCGCGGACGAGGTCCGTGAACGACACGTCCTCGTCGGGCATGCGCAGGCGCAGCACAGGCTCGCGACCCTCCGCGCGGTACGCGGCCTTCTGCTCCTCCGTCAGGTCGCGGTCGAAGCCGTCGTAGCCCATCGCCTCGGGGCGCCCGGCCGCGAGGTTGCGCTCCTTGATCTCCTCGGGAGTCGAGAACGACTCGTACGCGTAGCCACCCTCGAGCAGCTTCTGCGCGACGTCGCGGTACAGGTCGCCACGCTGCGACTGGCGGTACGGCTCGTGCGGCCCGCCCACCTCGACACCTTCGTCCCAGTCGAGGCCGAGCCAGCGCAGGGCCTCGAGGACCTGCTGGTAGCTCTCCTCGGAGTCGCGCGCAGCGTCGGTGTCCTCGATGCGGAACACGAACGTGCCGCCGACGTGTCGGGCGTACGCCCAGTTGAACAGCGCGGTACGGATCAGGCCCACGTGCGGCGTCCCGGTCGGGGACGGGCAGAAGCGGACGCGGATGTCCGAGCCGGACGGGATCGGCGAGACGGTGTCAGTGGTCAAGACGCACCTGGGTTTCGGGTCGTTCGGGTGGGGTTCGGCTGGTGGGGCCGGCTCAGTCGCGGCGGATGACGGGGTTGCGCAGGACGCCGACCCCTTCGACCTCGCACTCGACGATGTCCGCGTGGACGATCTCGCCGACGCCGGCAGGCGTGCCGGTGAGGATCACGTCGCCCGGCAGGAGGGTGAACGCCTCCGAGATGTAGGAGATCAGGTAGGCGGTGTCGAAGATCATCTGCGACGTCCGGCCGTCCTGGCGGGTCTCGCCGTTGACGCGCGAGGAGACGGCGAGGTCCTCGGGGTCGAGCCCGGTCGTGATCCACGGGCCGATCGGGCACGAGGAGTCGAAGCCCTTGGCACGTGCCCACTGGTCCTCGGCCCGCTGCACGTCGCGCGCGGTGACATCGTTGGCGACCGTGTAGCCGAAGACCTTGCCGAGCGCCTGCTCGGGGCTGACGTTGCGCGTCACCTTGCCGATGACGACGGCGAGCTCGGCCTCGTAGGACACCTCGTTCGAGAACGACGGCAGGACGATCGGGTCGTCCGGGCCGATGACGGCCGTGTTCGGCTTGAAGAAGAGCAGCGGGGTCGTGGGCAGGTCGTTGCCCATCTCCTTGACGTGGTCCGCGTAGTTGCGGCCGACCGCCACGATCTTCGAGCGCGGGATCACCGGCGCGAGCAGCCGGACATCGTCCGTGATCGGGACGACCTCGCCGGTCTCCTGGACCGGCATGTAGATCGGGTCGCCCGTGATGACACGGAGCACCTCGTGGCCCGGCTCGCCGTCGACGACGGCATAGCGAGGATCGTTGCCCTGGGAGAATCTCGCGATACGCACGAGTCCCAGCCTACTTCCGCGCGAGGACCTCGCCGTGCGTGATGGCGAACCAGCCGTCGGGCTCACGGGCCCAGTCGCGCCAGCCGGCGGCGATCTCCTCGAGCGCGACGTCGTCGGCGAGACCCGTCGAGCGGGCCTGGATGCCGAACTGCGAGGAGAGGCAGCGGTCTGCCCAGAGGTTGCCCCACCAGGTGCGGTCGGCCTCGGTCGCGTAGCACCACACGCCGGCGGACGGCGTGATGCCCTCGGCCGGGAAGCCCGCCTCGCGGACCCACGAGAGCAGGCGACGCCCGGCGTCCGCCTGCGCCCCGTTCGCGGTCGTGACCTCGTGGTAGAGCGCGTTCCACTCGGTGAGCGCTTCGTTTTCCGGGTACCACGCCATCGCCGCGTAGTCGGCGTCGCGGACGGCGACGATGCCGCCGGGCTTCGTCACGCGCTTGATCTCGCGCAGCGCCGAGACCGGGTCGCTGAGGTGCTGGAGCACCTGGTGCGCGTGCACGATGTCGAACGCGTCGTCCTCGAAGGGGAGCTCGTAGACGTCGGCCTCGACGAACGTCACGTTGCGCACGCCCTGGTCGGCGGCGAACTGCGTCGCCTGCTCGAGCACCTTGGCAGAGGTGTCGATCCCCGTCACCACGCCCGGCGCGACGGTCCGAGCGAGGTCGACCGTGATCGTGCCGGGGCCGCAACCCACGTCGAGGACGCTCAGGCCGCTCGCGAGGTGCGGCAGGAGGTAGGCGGCGGAGTTCTCGGCGGTGCGCCAGCGGTGCGAGCGCAGGACCGAGTCGTGGTGCCCGTGGGTGTAGGCGTCACGCGGGTGCGTCGTCGCCTCTGCGACGTCGTCGGTGCTCGAGGTCATGGGCCAGGATGCTAGCCGCGGCGCGCCCCGCGCACCCTTGTCGACCACATGGTGGGCCCGCACGGCCGTACCCTCGAGCCATGACTCTCAGCGCTCCCCCGGCCGACGCCGCCGACGATCCCCGCAGCGAGCACGACAAGATGGTCGCGGGCGACTGGTACCGCTACCGCCTCGACCCGGCGCTCGCGGAGATGACGACATCGACCCAGCGCACGTGCCGCAGCATCACCGAGCTGTACGACACGGACCGCCCTGCCGCCGAGCAGATGTTCCGCGACATGCTCGGCTCGGTCGGCGAGGGTGTCGACTTCCGCCCCCCGCTGTACCTCGACTACGGCACGCGCCTGCACGTCGGCGACGGTACCTTCATCAACGCGGACTTCCTGGCGCTCGGCGGCGGCCGCGTGACGATCGGCCGCAACGTGCTGATCGGTCCGTCCGCGCGCATCTACACGCCCCAGCACGCGATGGACGTCGAGGCGCGGCGCGCCGGGTGGGAGCGCGTCGAGCCCGTGACGATCGAGGACGACGTGTGGCTCGGCGGGAACGTCGTCGTGCTTCCGGGCGTGACGATCGGCGCGCGGAGCGTCGTCGGTGCCGGGTCGGTCGTCGTGCGCGACGTCCCGAGCGACGTCGTCGTCGTGGGCAACCCCGCGCGGGTGGTGCGCTCGCTCGCCTGAGCCCGGCGCGGTTACCTTGGCCCCATGACGACGCCGCAGACCGCCTCCGCGACCACGCCCGCCACCGAGTCCTCGCCCGAGGTGAGGCCGGGGCTGCGGCGTCTGGGCCGCTCGGGTCTCGTCGTGTCCGTCGTCGGACTGGGCTGCAACAACCTGGGGCGTGCGGGCACGGTGACGCGCGACGCCGACGGCGCGAACGCCGTCGTGCGCGCGGCGCTCGACGCGGGGATCACGTTCTTCGACACCGCGGACTGCTACGGCGCCGAGCCGGGCCTGAGCGAGACGCTGCTGGGCGCGGCGCTCGGCCGCGAGCGTGACGACGTCGTCGTCGCGACGAAGTTCGGCATGGACGTCGGCGGCCTCAACGGGCCGGACAGGGGTGCCCGCGGGTCGCGTCGTTACATCGTGCGCGCGGTCGAGGGGTCCCTGCGTCGGCTCGGGACCGACCGGATCGACCTGCTGCAGCTGCACACTCCCGACCTGGGCACGCCGATCGAGGAGACGCTGCGGGCGCTCGACGACCTCGTGCACGCGGGCAAGGTCCTCTACATCGGGCACTCGAACCGCGCGGGCTGGCAGATCGCCGACGCCGAGCACGTGGCTCGGGCGATCGGCACCGAGCGGTTCGTGTCGGCGCAGAACCACCTGAACCTGCTCGACCGACGTGCCGAGCTCGAGGTCCTTCCGGCCGCCGAGGAGTACGGCCTCGGGGTCCTCCCGTACTTCCCGCTCGCGAACGGCCTGCTCAGCGGCAAGTACCGCAGGGGCGAGGCCCCTGCGGGCTCGCGCCTGACCCACTCGCGGCGCTACCTGCTCGAGACGGCCGACTGGGACCAGCTCGAGAGGTTCGCCGCGTTCGCGTCGGAGCGCGGGATGACCGAGATCGAGGTGGCGTTCTCGTGGCTCGCGTCGCACCCTCAGGTGTCGTCGGTCATCGCTGGGGCGACGCGCCCGGAGCAGGTCGCGCAGAACGCGCGTGCCGTGCGCCGTCTCTCCTCCGAGGATCTCGCGGCGCTCGACGAGATCTTCCCCCCGGCGCCGAAGGTGGCGCTCTTCTAGCCCCGCGCCGTCGACCCGGCGGACGGTCCCACGGGGAGGGCTCGGCGCCCGGAACTGCCCGCGCCAACGGCCAGAGGCACGGCCGTCTTGCGGCGCTGTGCCCTAGCCTGGACGGATGAGCATGACCGCCCCGGACCGCACCACCGCGCGCCGCCGCCCCCTCGAGGCCGCGCAGTGGCGCGAGGCCCTGGCGACGCACGCCGGACGCGCCGACCAGCTCACCGCCGTCTTCCGGGAGCGCCGCGAGCACGGCGAGAAGCACGCGGTCGAGGACTTCCTGTTCACGTACTACGCAGCACGACCGGCGCGCCTTCGCCGCTGGCACCCAGGCGTCGGCGAGACGCTACTGCCGGGCTCGGCAGCCGACGACGTCACAGAGGTCCGCGAGCGCCTCACCTGGCGCTGGCACGCGCCCGACGGCGACGGCGTGACGCTCGACGTCGCGGCGTTCCTCGCCGATCGCGGCGACACGGTGCGCTACGTGCGCAACCTGCTCGCCCGCACCTCGAGCCGCCCCGCGAACGTCGGCTGCTTCGGCCTGCACGAGTGGGCGATGGTCTACCGCCAGGGTGACGCGACCCGGCACCCCCTCCCCCTGCGCCTCGGCGCCCGCGGCACCGACGAGGTCGTCGAGACCCACCCCGTGCGGTGCTCGCACTTCGACGCGTTCCGCTTCTTCACGCCCGAGGCAGCGCCGCTCAACCGGCTGCAGCCGACGCGTGAGAACCAGCCCGAGCTCGAGCAGCCCGGCTGCCTGCACGCCAACATGGACCTGTTCAAGTGGGCCGAGAAGCTCGGCCCCGCCGTACCGGGCACGCTCCTGCTCGACTGCTTCGAGCTGGCACGGGACGTGCGCTACCTCGACATGCAGGCCTCCCCGTACGACGTCTCGTCGTACGGCCTGCCTGCCGTCGCCATCGAGACGCCCGAGGGCAAGGCCGAGTACTCCGACCGCCAGCGCGGCTTCGCGGACCGCGCGAGCGCGCTGCGCGAACGTCTCGTCGCAGTGTGCAACGACGTGCTCAGCACCATCCGGTAGGCCGCCGCGCCCACCAGGTCAGCGCACGTCCACGCCGTCGGCTGCCGAGCGCTCGACGGCGAGCGCAGGCACCGTGTCGAACGTCAGACCGACCGCGTCGCCAGGGCGCAGCGAGGCGGCGTCGTCGACCCGGAGCTGCGCGACGACGTCGAGCCGCCCTGGGAGCGCGACCCGCACCTGGGCGTGCGTGCCCAGGAAGGTCACGTCCGCGACGCGCGCATCTCGGGAGTCCGCGGCACCGACACGCACGTGCTCAGGGCGCACGAGGAGCGTCACCTCGCCCTGTGCCGAGCCAGGCAGGAGCGGCACGGGCCCCCACCCTTCGACGAGCGCGATCCCGTCCGACGCGAGGGCACGCACGCGGTTCGTCGCGCCGATGAACGTCGCGACGAACTCGTCGCGCGGCCGCTGGTAGAGCCCTCGCGGCGTGTCGACCTGCACGACCGCGCCTGCGCGCATCACCGCGACCTGGTCGGCGACGACGAGAGCCTCCTCCTGGTCGTGCGTCACGAACAGCGTCGTGATGCCGGTCTGCGACTGGATGCGCCGGATCTCGTCACGCAGCGACACACGCACCTTGGCGTCGAGAGCGGACAACGGCTCGTCGAGCAGGAGCACAGAAGGCCGCACCGCGAGCGCGCGTGCCAGGGCGACGCGCTGCTGCTGCCCTCCCGAGAGCTGGTGGGCGTACCGGTCGCGGTGCGAGCCCAGCCCGACGAGCTCGAGGTGCTCGTCGACGATCGCGGCCCGCGCCCGGCGCGGGACGCCGCGCAGCTCGAGCGCGAAGGCGACGTTCTCGCCTGCCGTCATGTGCGGCATGAGGGAGAACGCCTGGAAGACCATCGCGTTGTCACGACGGTGCGCCGGGACGTGGGAGACGTCCCTGCCCGCGACCCGGACCGCGCCGGCGTCGAGGTCCTCGAGCCCGGCGAGCACGCGCAGGGCCGTCGTCTTGCCGCAGCCGCTCGGGCCGAGCAGCGCGACGAGCGTCCCGGCCGGGACCGTCAGGCTCATGCCGGCGAGAGCCTGGACGTCGCCGAGACGACGCCACAGGCCGTCGAGCACGACGTCGGACGCGTCGCCGTCACCTGCACGACGCCGAGCGGTAGCTGCGTCCAGCGCCTCGGGCCGAGGATCGGCGTCGGCGGAGGTGCGCATGGTCGGGGCGGGCTGGGTGATCATCGACGGGCTCCTCGAGGTTCGCGCCCGACGCCGGGCCGAGACGGCTCGGCGCTGCGCGGACGGGCGGTGCGGGCGGTGCGTGTGGCGAGCAGCTCGAGCGTGACGAGCAGCGCCGTCGTGCCGGTCAGGAGCACGAACGCCATCGCGGCGGCGACCTGGCTGTCGGACAGGTTCACCTGGAACAGGGCGGTCTGGAGGTTCTCGCGCGCGAGCAGCCGAGCGACCGTGAACTCCCCGAGCACGACGGCGACCGTCACGAACGACGAGGACACGATCGCCGGGCGGAGGTTCGGCACGACGACCCGCAGCAGGATCCGGGACCAGCCGCCGCCGAGCGTGCGGGCGGCCTCCGCGAGCGTGACGAGGTCGATCGCCCGCAGGCCCGCGTCGAGCGCCCGGAATGCGAACGGCAGGACGAGGATCACGTAGGCGAACGACAGCCAGACGGTAGACGAGCCGAGCGGCGTCCCTGCGATGAAGCGGTACACGGGCGCGAGGCCGACGACGAGCACGACGGCGGGGATGGACAGCGGCAGCAGGCACACGAGCTCGAGCGTGCGAGCCGCCCGGGGCGCACGCAGCCGCACCCACACCATGGTCGGCAGCAGTAGGCCGAGCATGATCGCGACCGTCAGCGCGCACATGACCAGCGAGCTCGTCAGGCCGGACCACAGCGGCGCAAGCGACTGGTACTCGGTCGTGCGGCCCGCGACGATCTTCCGCCATGCCGAGAGGTCGACGGCTCCTGTGAGCGGGAACCGCACGGAGTACTCGAGCAGCGCGACGACCGGGACGAGCATCGCGACCGTCCCGACGCTGAGGACGGTGCGGCGCAGCACGGCCTGACGTCGCCTGGCACGGCCAGCGTGCGAGGTGCCACCTGTGAGCGTGGGGGCGGTCATCGTGCGTCTTTCGTCCAGCGGGCGGCTCGGCGCAGCAGGAGGGCGTGCGCGCCCATGACCAGGGCGACGACCACGACCATGCCGAGCGCGAGCACCTGGGCGTACGAGTCCATGCCCGTGTTGTTCTCGTTGCGGATCGCCGACTCGATCGCCATCGGCACGAGGACCGTCTGCTGCGAGATCAGGGCAGCCGCGGTCGCGAACGCCGAGAACGCGTTAGCGAACAGCAGCAGGAACGCCCCGAGGACCTGGGGCAGGAGGATCGGCCCGGCGACGCGGCGCCAGAACTGCGCGGTGGTCCCGCCCATGACGGCGGTCGCCTCGCGCCACTGCGGGCGCAGCCGGTCGAGCGCCGGCAGGAAGACGATGATCATGAGCGGCACCTGGAAGTAGGCGTACACGACGACGAGGCCTGTCATGCTCGACAGCAGGTCGGGCGGGACCTGTAGTCCGAGCTGCTCGTACACGAGCCGCGTCACCATGCCGTTGGTGCCGAGCGTCGCGATGAACGCGAACGCGAGCATCACCCCGCCGAACTGCGCGAGGACCGAGGAGAAGCCCGTGAGCACCTTCCGCGGGACGCTCGTGACCGGCGCCGTGGACAGCGCGTAGGCGAGCACCCCGCCGACGACGGTACCGATCGCCGCCGTGACGGCGGACAGCCACGTGGAGGTCCAGAACACCTGCGCGGTGCGGGCCGTCGCAGCGTCCCGCAGCCCGTCGAGCGTGAGCGCGCCGTCGGCTCCTCGGAAGGCGCCGTCGACCACGATGAGCGTCGGCAGCAGCAGGAACACGGCCGTGTACCCGAAGAAGGGGGCGAGGCCCGCTCCCGCTCGCAGCCGGGCGACGGCCCGGCCGCGAGCGGGAGCTGCGGGGCGCGCGGTGTGCGCGCGCCCGACGGGCACGGTGGCAGTCACCATCAGGAGACCGTGGATTCCCAGCTCTGCGCGAGGACGGCGTTGGCCTTCTCGGCCTGCTCGATCGTCGGCGTCTGCGGAGTACCGGACACCTCGGGGAGCGAGCCGGCCGCGGCCGCGTCGAGAGTTCCGTCAGCCTCGAGCGCGTCGAACAGCACGGGGCGGGCGCCCCCGGCGAGCCACAGGTTCTGGGCCTCAGGCGAGAACAGGTACTCCTGCCACAGGCGTGCGGCCGCCGGGTGCGGCGCGTCCTTGTTGATGGCCTGGTTGTAGAACGATGCGATCTCGCCGCCCTCGGGGACGAACACCTTCCACTCGACGCCCTTCTCGGCGAGGCGCGCCTGCGTCGAGAGCTGGTTGTAGGACCAATCCATGACGACGCCGTGCTCGCCTGCGTCGACGGTGCCGGCCGTCACGTCCTTGACGTTGAGCGTGCCCGCCTCGGCGAGGCTCGCGAAGAAGTCGAGCCCCGGCTGCAGGTCGTCGAACGTGCCGCCCTTCGCAGCATTGGCCATGAGGAAGCCGTTGAACGCGGCCCCCGCCTCTGCAGGCTTGCCGTTGAGCGCGACCGCTCCGCGGAACTTCTCGTCGGTCAGCTGGTCGAGCGAGGTGATCTCGCCGTACTTCGTCGCGTTGTAGCCGACGCTCATGATGCCGGTGTAGTCGTTGACCCACAGGCCCGAGGCGTCCTTGTTCTCGGCGGGGATCTTCTCCCACGCCTCGACCTTGTAGGGCGCGAAGTAGGCGGTCGACTCGAGTGCGACGTTCGTACCCAAGTCGAAGACGTCAGGCGCCTGGTCGGTGCCCTTGTTCGCCTCGGCAGCCGCGATCTCCTCCTTTGAGGAGGCGTCCGGGAGGATCGAGTTGACCGTGATCCCGTACTTCTTCTGGAAGCCGGCCTTGACGGCGCCGTAGTTGGCCCAGTCGTCCGGGAGCGCGATCACGTTGATCTGCCCCTCGGCCTTCGCTGCCGCGACGAGTGCGTCGAGGCCGCCGAGGTCGGCGGCGGTCTGGGCGGTCGCGGCCTTCGACGCGCCACCTGACGCGGACGTGGCAGGGCTGTCTGCAGCGGCGCCGGTGCCGCACGCGGCGAGGGCGAGAGTCATCGTGGCGGCGAGAGCGGTGGCCGTCCAGCGGCTGTGCACTGACATGGGATCGTCGTCCTTCAAGGCTCGGGAGGGGTCCGTCCGGACCGTCACCGAGACCTTGACCTGGGCAGATGTCTGCAGATCGTCTGCGGGGCGTCCCCCGGATGAACCGGTCGGGACATCCTGGCTCCGCTCAGGCAGGCCCGTCCCAGACGACCCCGCCGCGGTCGAGCCGTGCGCCTTCCGCAGGGACGTGGTCGACGAGGCGGCCGTCGTGCATCAGGTGGCGCACCTCCACCCCGCGGGCGAGCACGGCGACGTCCGAGATGACGCGCCGGTGGCAGCGCCACCAGACCGACTCGCTGCACATGATCACGACCGTGCGCGCGGCCGCGTCGTCAAGCAGCTCGGTGAGCGCCTCGCCGAACTCGGGAGTGCGCGTCCAGGCGGAGTAGGCGCGGAACGCCTCGACACGCCACCACGTGTCGCGCCGCTCCTCCCCCGGCGGGATGCGGCGGCGACCGCCGAGGCGCTCGTCCCACCGATACGACACCCCTTCGTCGGGAAGCCACGCCGGCAGCACGTCCCGCGCCACGTCGAGGCTGCGTCGCGAACCCGGGAAGCGCCGGACGTCGACGAGCCCGGCCACACCGGCCGCACGAAGCAGCTCGCCGAGCCCCGCCCGGTCGAGCGTGCCGTGGCCGACCGTCAAGAGCTGCACCATGCGTCCTTGCTAGCACCGTCCGGCAGGCCCCGCGACCTGGTGGTCTGCTCAGGCATGATGGTGCCTTCGTCCCGACCCCGGAGGACAGATGAGCACTCACGCCACCACCCGTTCCCCGTCCGACGACGACGCCCGGATCCCTGATCACTCGACGATCGAGCTGCGCGTGCGGCCACGTCCTGACGGCCCGGTGCGCATCGACGAGGTCGTCGACGTCCTGCGCGGGGGACGTGTCGTCGCGGCCGTCGTCGACGGCTCCGCCAGCGGGGACGGCTGCGTGGTCGCGGTGCTCGCCGCCGGGGAGGACGAGCGAGTCCTGATCAGCTCGGCTGGGGACCTGCAGCCGGGCCCGGCGTTCGAGGACGTCGCGCGCCAGGTCCGGTGGTATGACCGTCGGCGCCTCGCCCCGGTCACTGGCCAGGTGGGCGTGGGCCCGCGCACGACGTCGGTCCTCGACGATCCCGCGGGCACGCCCGCGTCACGTCTCGCCGCCGAGCTGGGCAGCACCGGGTACCGGGACGTCCCCGAGACGGGACGCGTCGATGCTGCCAGCCGCGCGGCGCTCGAGAGCCTGCCGCTCGTCCCCGAGACTCTCCTCGCCGACGCCGCTGCCGCCCTCGGTATTCCGGCGGGGCTCGCCGAGCTGGTCGAGGACGTGGACCAGGAGCCGTCTGCGGCGCCGGGCCGCTGGCTCACCGCGCCGGGTGCGGAGCAGGTCGAGCCCGAGAGCAGCGCGGGCGGTGCGATCTCGCGCGGCATCTACGCGATCCTGACCGAGGAACCGCAGGGCGACGGCAGGTACGCGCGCTACCGCAGGTGGCTGTGGCACCGTCCGGGTGTGCTCGTCGCCGTTTCCGCGGCGGAGGCTGCGGTCGGCGCCGCGCTGTGCGTCGCGGCAGCGTCCGGCGTCTCGATCGGCGGCGTCGTGTGGCCGCTGTGGGCGGCCGGCGCGCTCGTGCTGCTCGACGCCGTCCCCGACCTCGCCAACGGCGTCCTCCTGCTGCGTCTGCGGGCGAAGGCGCGTCCGCGCCCGGCGGCCTGACCGGGGACCCGTGAGCGCGAGGGTGCTCATGCCTGAGACGATGGAGCCACGATGAGCATCCACACCGCGAGCCTGACCGCTGCCCTCCCCGACTCGACCGACGCTGACGACCTGTTCGAGGCGTTCGAGGAGTGGACGGCCGGACGAGGGCTCGCGCTGTACCCGGCGCAGTCCGAGGCGCTCATGGAGCTTGTCTCGGGATCGCACGTGATCCTGTCGACGCCGACCGGGTCGGGCAAGTCGCTCGTCGCGATGGGCGCGCACTTCGCGGCCCTCGCCGCGTTCCGCGCGGGCACGGGCGGGCGGACCTACTACACGGCGCCGCTCAAGGCGCTCGTGAGCGAGAAGTTCTTCGCGCTCGTCGACGTGTTCGGCTCCGAGAACGTCGGCATGATGACGGGCGACTCTGCGGTGAACCCGGAGGCGCCGATCATCTGCTGCACGGCGGAGATCCTCGCGAACATCGCGCTGCGCGACGGCGGCACGCGCTCCGGCCAGGACGCGATCTCCCAGGTCGTCATGGACGAGTTCCACTTCTACGCCGACCCGCAGCGCGGCTGGGCGTGGCAGGTGCCGCTCCTCGAGCTGCCCGACACCCAGTTCCTGCTGATGAGCGCGACGCTCGGTGACACGTCGTTCTTCGTCGAGGACATCGAGAAGCGCACGCGTCGTCCGGTCGCGCTCGTCACGGGTGCCGAGCGTCCCGTGCCGCTCAGCTTCGAGTACGTCGTCGAGCCGCTCGGCGACGTCATCGAGGAGCTCGTGCAGACCCACCGCGCGCCCGTCTACATCGTGCACTTCACGCAGAAGGACGCCGTCGACCGAGCGCAGGCCCTGCTCTCCATGAATGTCGCGACGCGCGCGGAGCGCGACGCGATCGCCACGGAGCTCGGAGACTTCCGGTTCTCGTCCGGCTTCGGCCGGGTGCTCAGCAAGTTCTTGCGTGCCGGCATCGGCGTGCACCACGCGGGAATGCTGCCGAAGTACCGCCGCGTCGTCGAGCGCCTCACGCAGCAGGGCCTGCTCAAGGTCGTGTGCGGGACGGACACGCTCGGCGTCGGCATCAACGTGCCGATCCGCACCGTGCTTTTCACCTCCCTCGTGAAGTACGACGGCGAGCGCATGCGCCACCTCACGGCGCGCGAGTTCCACCAGATCGCCGGGCGTGCCGGGCGTGCCGGCTTCGACACCGTCGGCGACGTGCTGGTCATGGCGCCCGAGCACGTCATCGAGAACCGCAAGCTGCTCGCCAAGGCGGGCGACGACCCGAAGAAGCTCAAGAAGATCGTCCGCAAGAAGGCCCCGGAAGGGTCGGTCAACTGGACCGACAAGACGTTCGAGCGCTTGCGCGACGCCGATCCGGAGCCGCTCACGAGCCACTTCACGGTCAACCACGCGATGGTCCTCAACGTGCTGGCCCGCGCCGAGCGGGACGACGACGGGACCGCCGCGATCACGGCGATGCGCCACCTGCTCACCGCCAACCACGACGCGGAGGCAGCGAAGGCGCGGCACGTGCGCCAGGTGTTCCGCATCTACCGTTCCCTGCGGCAGGCGGGCATCGTCGAGAAGTCCCGCGTGACGGGGCCCGATGGCGTCACGCGCCCGACGGTGCGCCTCACGGTCGACCTGCCGCGGGACTTTGCGCTCAACCAGCCGCTGTCTCCGTTCGCGCTCGCCGCTCAGGAGCTGCTCGACGTCGACTCCCCGACTCACGCGCTCGACGTCGTCTCGATCGTCGAGGCGACGCTCTCGGACCCGCGGCAGGTACTGTACGCGCAGGAGCGGGCGGCCCGGGGCGAGGCGATCGGCGCGCTCAAGGCAGAGGGCTACGAGTACGAGGAGCGGATGGCGATGCTCGAGGAGGTCTCGTGGCCCAAGCCGCTCGAGGACCTGCTCGTGCCCGCGTTCGCGGCGTACAAGAAGGGCAACCCGTGGGTCGCGGACCAGGAGCTGAGCCCGAAGTCGGTCGTGCGGGACATGATCGAGCGGGCGCAGACGTTCTCGGAGTTCGTGTCGCGCTACCAGCTGGACCGCACCGAGGGCGTGCTCCTGCGCTACCTCGCTGACGCGTACCGCACGCTGCGGCAGACGGTCGCCGCCGAGCACCGCACCGAGGAGGTCGAGGAGCTCGTCGAGTGGCTCGGCGAGGTCGTGCACGGCACGGACTCGAGCCTGCTCGACGAGTGGGAGCGGCTCGCCAACCCGGTCGACGACGACGCGGACACGCTCACCGGCGATGGCCCCCTCTCGGGCACCGGCGCGGAGGCGCCCGCGCGTCCCGTCACGGGCAACGTCCGCTCGTTCCGCGTGCTCGTCCGCAACGCCATGTTCCGCCGCGTCGAGCTGGCGTCGCGCGAGGCGTACTCGACGCTCGGCGCGCTCGACGCCGCAGCCGGCTGGGACGCCGACGCGTGGGCGGACGCGCTCGACCCGATGTTCGAGGAGTACGGCGACGACGCGATCGGCATCACCGGCGCGGCACGGTCGCCGAAGCTCGTGGAGATCACCGAGCAGGTCGACGGAGACCCGCGCCGCTGGGCTGTCCGGCAGGTCCTCGACGACCCGGACGGCGACCGGGCGTGGCACATCCGCGCCGTCGTCGACCTCGACGCGTCGGACGAAGCCGGTGAGGTCGTGCTCCAGGTGACCGAGGTGGGCACGCTCTGACGGTGCACGCCCGCGCATGCGTCGCTGGGATCAGGCCGACTGGCCCGAGCCGTCGTCCCACGGGCCTCGTGGCCCGGCCGGGTCGTCGCGGTGCCGCGTCGCGACCCACGCGTCGGTCGTCTCGCCGCGGTGGTCGAGCCATGCGTGCATCGTGCCGCCGAACGTGAAGCCGCTCTTCCAGGCGACACGGCGCGAGCCGACGTTGCCGACGTTCGCGTACCAGACGAGGACACGCAGGCCGAGCGTGTCGAACGCGTAGCGCATCAGCAGGTCGACGGCGGTCGTCATGACACCGCGCCCGCGGACGTCGGGGTGCGCGCCGAACGCGATCTCGCCGCGCCCCGGGCCGGCGTCGCGCAGCGAGACCGTGCCGGAGAAGCGGCGCACGCCGTCGGGGTGCGTCGTCTCGATCGCGAACGCGTGCTCGCTCCCCGACTCCCAACCGCCCGGGACGACCTGCCCGAGCCAGCCCTTCGCCATCTCGAGGTCGTACGGGTGCGGCACGGTGGTCCACCGGACCGAGACGGGGTCCGTGCACTGCACGACGGCGTCCGGTGCGTCCTCCGCGCGGTGCACGCGGAGCGTCACGTCCCCGGCGGTGAGGGTCGGGACGTCGTCGGGGAATCGGGGGGTTCCAGGCAGCGGCATCTCGCCATGAAACCACGTCCGGCACCGGAGCCTCGAACGGTTATCGTCGGCCGCATGGCGAAGAAGTCGGCCGCGGCGCGCGGCGGGACCCCGGCGATCGCGGCCCTCGAGGCGGCGGGGATCGCGCACACGGTGCACGTCTACGAGCACGACCCGCGCAGCGACCTCGGCTACGGGCTCGAGGCGGCGAACGCGATCGGCGTCGACCCTGCGCGGGTCTTCAAGACGCTCCTCGCGGTGGCCGACGGCGCGCTCGTCGTCGGCGTCGTCCCCGTCTCGGGGCAGCTCAACCTCAAGGCGCTCGCGCACGCGGTCGGCGCGAAGAAGGCCGTCATGGCTGAACCCGCTGCGGCAGAGCGCGCGACGGGCTACGTCGTCGGCGGGATCTCCCCGCTCGGGCAGCGGCAGAAGCTGCGCACGGTCGTCGACGAGAGCGCGCTGGAGCACGAGACGGTGCTCGTCTCGGGCGGCCGACGCGGGCTCGACCTCAGCCTCGCGCCCGGCGACCTCGTCACGCTGACGGGCGCCGCCGTGGCGCCGATAGGCCAGGAGGCGCGCCGTTAGGCCTGCCGCGCCAGCTCAGAACCCGGCGCGGCCCGTCGGCACGATGTCCTTGCCGAGCGGGACGAGCGACACGGGGATCAGCTTGAAGCAGGCGATGCCCATCGGGATGCCGATGATCGTCAGGCACAGCGTGATGCCGGTGACGAGATGCTCGAGCGCGAGCCACCACCCGGCGACGACGAACCAGATCACGTTCCCGATCGTCGCGCCCACACGTACGCCCGGCTTGGGCACGACCGTCCGGCCGAACGGCCACAGGACATAGGTGGCGATACGGAACGAGGCGATGCCGAACGGGATCGTGACGATCAGCAGGCAGCAGATCACCCCGGCGACGAGGTAGCCGACCGCGAGCCAGAAGCCCGCGAAGACGAGCCAGACGACATTGAGGATCGTGCGCACGAGTGTCCTCTCGATGGGAACGGGAGCTAGGAGGTGCGGCGGGCGACGAGGTAGCCACCGTCGTCGAACACCGTCTCGTACGTGTGGCCCGGATACAGCAGCTCGGCGTACGCGGCCGCGTCGGTCGGCGCGTCCGCGCCCCAACCGTAGTCGGTGCGGATCGCGACGTAGTCGGTCGCGGGGTTGCCCTCCGTGCCCACCCAGTACGCCCGGTGCTCGGTCGCGAGCCGCACGATCAGGCCGAGGTCCGTCGTCACGGACGCGCCCGCCGGGATCGAGTCGAGGGCTGCCTGGCCGGCGGCCGCGTGCTCCGGCACCTCGTAGGTCTTCGGGTCCGCGAGGTCGCCGAACGGGAAGGAGGGCACGAGCGCGGCGCTCACGAGCACCATGACCGCCGGCGCGGCGCGGCCGTACCCGCGCAGGGCGCGGGACCGCGACGCGCGCAACCGCTCGCAGCCGTCGATCGCCGCGACGAACACGATCGGCATGAGGATGAGCGAGTAGTGCCAGGTCGGGCCCCAGTAGAACTCGGTCGAGCCGGCGTACCGCCACACCATCGTGGGCACGATCATCAGCAGGAGCGGCGAGCGCAGCGCGACGAGTCCCGAGATCGCGACGATCAGCAGGAGCGTCGTGATCTTCTGCCCCGGCACGAAGAAGTGCGTGGCGATCCGCCACATGCCCGCGAGGAGCGAGCCCGCCGTCGCGGCCGTCTCGCCGCCGTCCTCGCCGAGCTTGCCCCAGTAGTCGTAGCGGTGGTGGGGGTTGAACAGCGGGATGACCACGCCGAGGACGAGCGCCATGCCGCCGAGCCCGATCGCGACCATCTGCCACGCGCGCCGCCGCTCGCCCCAGAGCCACAGCACCGCCCCGAAGCCGGCGACCGTCAGGCCCATGTCCTCCTTGACGAGCAGCAGCAGGCCGATCCAGACGCACGCGGGCGTCCACCGCTTCTCGAGCGCGGCCTTGAGGCCGAACGCGAGGATCGGCGCGGCGAACGCGTACTCGTGGAACTGCACGTCGATCGCGGACTGCACGCCCCACGAGGACGCGTAGGCGGCACCGAGGGCCAGCCCGGGCACGGCCCCGAGCCGACGGCGCGCGAGCACCGTCACCGGCACGACCGAGATCGCGACGAGCACGCACTGGGCGACGAGCAGCGTCACAGGCGACGGGAACACCCGGTAGAACGGCGCGACGAGCGCGATGATCGGCGAGAAGTGGTCGCCGAGCTGGTTGAACTCGTGGCCCTTGATGTCGACGATCGGCCAACCCGGACGGGACCACCCGCGGATGCCCTGCTCGAAGATCGCGTTGTCCCAGCTCGGGGTGTCCCAGCGGAACCACCGCGCGAGGCTGAGCGTCAGGTAGGCGCCGAGCGCGACGACCGCGAGCGCGACCGCTGGCCACGCGGCGGGGCGCGCGGACGGTTCATCGACGCCCTCGGTGCCCTGGGCGCGCGCTGCCGTCTGTGTCATGGGCCCCATCATGGCGCATGCGCCCGCGCGACTATCATGGAGCATCATGAGCACCGAAGCGATCTCCGCCGCGATCGCGCAGGTCACGGCCCGCATCGAGGCAGCGTGCACGGCCGCTGGGCGCGACCCGCAGGAGGTCACCCTCGTCGTCGCGACGAAGACGGTGCCGCTCGACCGGACGATCGACGCGGTCCGCGCCGGCGCCGTGCTCCTGGGCGAGAGCCGGGTCCAGGACATCGCCGCCAAGGCCGGGACGCTCACTGCCCTTCCCGAGCGGCCGCGCGTGCACATGATCGGTCGGCTGCAGTCCAACAAGATCAACGCCCTGCTGCGCGCGGGCGACGTCGTCACGTGCGTCGAGACCGTCGACTCCCACGCGCTCGCGGAGGCGCTCGGGTCCCGCGCCGCGGCGGCAGGGCGCACGATCGACGTCCTCGTGCAGGTCAACGTCTCCGGCGAGGAGACCAAGGCCGGCGCGGCACCCGACGACGCGGTCGCGCTCGCGACGGCCGTCGCCGTCGTGCCGGGGCTACGCCTGCGCGGCCTCATGACGATCGGCCTCAACTCCCCCGACGCAGACCGTGTCCGCGCGGGCTACGCGCTGCTGCGCGAGCTGCGCGACGCCCTGCTCGCGTCCCGCGCCCCCGGCACCTCGCAGGCGACGGAGCTGAGCATGGGCATGAGCGGCGACCTCGAGCTCGCGATCGCCGAGGGCGCGACGATCGTGCGCGTCGGGACGGCGATCCTCGGGGCTCGGCCGGCTGGGGGCTGACACCTCGGCCCGCGAGGCCAGCGCAGCCGACCCCCTCCTGCCTGGGTCCGTGCAGCACATCGTGTCAAGGATGCTTGACAAGCCCCGCAACGTCAAGCATCCTTGACACATCAAGCGTCCTTGACACCGGAGGTCCCCGATGAACCGCAAGCACCTCGCCCTCGCTGCGCCCCTGCTCTTCGGGGCGCTGTGCCTCGTCCGCCAGATCGAGGCCGGCACCCTGCTGACCGCCCCCACCATCGCGGGCATCGTCACGGGCGTCACGGCCGGCATCGTCGCCCTCCTCCTGGGCCGTCGCCGCGAGGCGCGCACCCAGCCCGTGGCAAGGGCTACCGAGGGCGCCTGATGCGCAACGACGTCCGCGCGCTCCGCGAGGCAGAAGGGCTCTCCCAAGCAGCCCTCGGCGCCGAGCTCGGCGTCTCCCGGCAGACCGTCAACTCGATCGAGACCGGGAAGTACGACCCCTCACTCCCCCTCGCCTTCGCCATCGCCCGTCGCTTCGGCACCACCATCGAGGAGATCTTCCATGTCGACTGACAAGCGCAACCTCGTCCTGAAGGCGAGCGCCGGCCTGATCTCGGGCGCCGCCGTCCTCGTCCCGCTCGTGATCGTCCTGAACCGGTACGGCCCCGGCGACATGGGCCGCGGTGCCGCCGTCGGTGGCGGCCTCGCGCTCGCCGGCTTCGCCGTCGCGGCGTGGCGCGCCATGCGCCGCCCCGGGTCGACGACGTCGCTCGACCGCGCCTTCACCCGCACGGGCGACGAGCGTGACGACGCCGTCCTCACGGCTGCGCTCGCCGTCGTCGGCATGGTGTCGCTGCCCGCTGCCGCCATCGCGACGGCCACCGTCGCCGTCGGCGCCCCCGCGCTCCCGACGCTCGTGATCCTGCTCTACGCGCTCCTCGCCGTCGCGATCGTCTCGTACGTCGTCCAGTCCCGACGACACTGACTCCGTCGATCAGACGACGAAGCGGCGGTCGCGCGCACCGCGCACGCCCGCCGCTTCGTCAGTCGCCGCGAGAGCGCGTCACGGAACGCGCGCGGTCCACTCCTGGGTCGCGAACTTCGTCTCGACGAGCTCCTCGGCGCGGGCGCGCTCAGCGTCCGTCACCGTTCCGTCGACCGCGTCGTAGCGCGACCGGAAGTGCGCCTTGAACGCCTCGATCACGTCGGCGCGCGACATACCTGACTGCGAGCGCAGCGGGTCGACCCGCTTGTTCGCGCTCTTCGTGCCCTTGTCGCTCATCTTCTCGCGGCCGATGCGCAGCACCTCGAGCATCTTGTCCGCGTCGATGTCATAGGCCATCGTCACGTGGTGCAGCACGGCACCGCCGACGAGGCGCTTCTGCGCCGCGCCCGCGATCTTGCCTGCGGGCGACGCGATGTCGTTGAGCGGCTGGTACGTCGCCTTGATACCGAGCTCGCCGAGCGCTCCGAGCACCCAGTCGTCCAGGAACGCGTACGACTGCTCGAAGCTCAGGCCCTCGACGAGAGAGCCCGGGACGGTGAGCGAGTACGTGATCGTGTTGCCGGGCTCGATGAACATCGCGCCACCGCCCGAGATCCGGCGGACGACCGTGATGCCGTGCTTCTCCGCGCCCTCCGGGTCGACCTCGTTCTTGAGGGACTGGAACGAGCCGATCACGACGGCCGGGGCGCCCCACTCCCAGATGCGCAGCGTGGGCCGACGCTCGCCGGCGTCGACCGCCTCCGCGAGAGCCTGGTCGAGCGCCATGTGCATCGCGGGCGACTGCGCGGGCTCGTGCACGATCTCGAACGTGTGGTCGTGCCACCCGGTCGCGTGGCCCAGCGCGCGACGCACGGCGATCGCGACAGCCTCGGCGGTGAAGCCGATCATCGTCACGTCGTCACCGAGAGCGCCCTCGATCGCGCTCGCGAGCTGCGTCACGCCGGCGGTGACCGGCATCCCGAGCAGCGCGGCGTCGATGTCTTCGAGCGCCGTGTCGGGCTCGAGGAAGAAATCGCCCGAGATCGCGACGTGCGTCAGCCGCGCGGGACCTGCCTCACCTTCGCCGGTCGTCTCGACGTCGACCGCGACGAGCTTGCCACCTGGGACCTTGTATTCGCCTCTCACGGTCACCAAGCCTATGCCCGCCCAGGCGGACGGCCACCGTGTCGTCGGTCACGGGCACAAGCCCCTCAGCGCGGGCTGACGCCAGCCTTGAGCAGGCCGAAGATCGCCGAGTCCGTGAGGGCCTCCCACGACGCCTCGAGCAGGTTCGGGCCGACGCCGACGGTCGACCAGGACTGCTCCCCGTCGGTCGTCTCGATGAGGACGCGCGTGATGGCGTCGGTGCCGTGCGTCTGGTCCAGGATGCGCACCTTGAAGTCGATCAGCTCGAACTTCTCGATCTCGGGGTAGACACGACCGAGCGCCTGACGCAGCGCCTGGTCGAGCGCGTTCACCGGACCGTTTCCTTCGCCCGTCGAGACGATGCGCTCCCCTCCGGCACGGAGCTTGACGGTCGCCTCGGACGCGGTCTCGGAGCCGCGGCTGCCGGTGCGCTCGACGATCGAGCGCCACGACTCGACCGTGAAGTACGCGGGACGCTCGCCGGTGACCTCCTCGCGGAGGATGAGCTCGAACGACGCGTCCGCCGCGTCGTACGTGTAGCCGTTCGCCTCGGCGTCCTTGATGCGGTTGGTCACGCGGGACAGCACGTCGCCCTGGCCCGCGAGGTCGAAGCCGAGCTCACGCCCCTTGAGCTCGATCGACGCGCGCCCGGCCATGTCGGAGATGAGCATGCGCATGTCGTTGCCGACGGCTCGCGGGTCGATGTGCTGGTAGAGGTCCGGGTCGACCTTGATCGCGCTCGCATGCAGGCCCGCCTTGTGGGCGAAGGCGCTCGCCCCGACGTACGGCTGGCGCGCGTACGGGGAGATGTTCGTGAGCTCGGAGATCGCGTGCGCGATGCGGCTCGCCTCGGCGAGGCCGCGCCCGGCGAGCAGGGCCCGCCCGTGCTTGAGCTCGAGGTTCGCGACGACCGTGATGAGATCGGCGTTGCCCGTGCGCTCGCCGTAGCCGTTGACCGTGCCCTGGACGTGGCTCGCGCCCGCCTCGACGGCCGCGAGGGAGTTCGCGACGGCGCAGCCCGTGTCGTTGTGGGCGTGCACGCCGAGCAGCCGGTCCGGCCCGACGGCGTCTCGCACCTCCGCGACGATGTCGCCGACCCAGCCGGGGAGCATCCCGCCGTTCGTGTCGCACAGCGCGACGACCTCGGCGCCCGCGTCGAAGGCGGCCTCGACGGCTGCGAGCGACGCTGCTCGATCGAAGCGGTAGCCGTCGAAGAAGTGCTCGGCGTCGACGAAGACGCGGCGTCCCTCGCCCGCGAGGAAGCGGACCGTGTCCGCGATCATCGCGAGGTTCTCCTCGGCGGTGGTGCGCAGGGCGCGCTCCACGTGCCGGACGTCGGACTTGGCGACGAGGGTGACGACCGGGGCCTGCGAGTCGAGCAGCGCGCGGACCTGCGGATCCTCCTCGACCTTGACGCCGACCTTGCGCGTCGCGCCGAAGGCGGCGAGGACGGCGTTCTTGAGCGTGAGCTCCGAGCGCGCGCGCGCGAAGAACTCCGTGTCCTTCGGGACGGCGCCGGGCCAGCCGCCCTCGATGAAGCCGACGCCCAGCTCGTCGAGCAGGGGCGCGATCGCGAGCTTGTCCGTGACGGACAGGTTCATGCCTTCCTGCTGCGCGCCGTCGCGCAGGGTGGTGTCGTACACGTGGAAGCTCATCGGTCGCTCTCTTCACATCGAGACCGGTGCCGCGCGAGGCACCGACCGCGGTTCAACAAAAAAACCCCCCGGGGACGGAGGGTCAGCGCGTTCGGCAGAGGTGGTGCCGGACGCACTAGTCGATAATCACGGTGAGGTCGATCACACGGCCATGATGCCACACGCAGGGGCGCGTTCCACACCCCGGCCGCATCACGGACGCGCGCCGGGCGGCCGCGCAGGTCTTGAATCCTGAGACCTGAGCACGAGTTCGGAACCCGCTGCCCGTTTTGCCGGTTCTCGACGCGCGCATCGTGCCCCAGGTCACTATCTTCACCCTGGGGCAGGGGCTGCTCCTGCCACGCACGACAACGCCGC
Organism: Flavimobilis soli; assembly: GCF_002564025.1. Classification (NCBI taxonomy): domain Bacteria; kingdom Bacillati; phylum Actinomycetota; class Actinomycetes; order Micrococcales; family Jonesiaceae; genus Flavimobilis; species Flavimobilis soli. Next base: position 2,775,347 of record NZ_PDJH01000001.1, on the reverse strand, counting down.
GGAGCCAGGGGCTCCGCTGAACGACAGGGACAGGATGAAGACACTCACTAGACGCGCCCTTGCGCTCGGGACCACGCTCGCGCTCGCCGCAGGCACCACCCTCGTGACCACCGCACCCGCGCAGGCAGCCTCCACCGGCACGCACGCGGTGAGGATCGCGAGCAACCCGGGCAAGGTCACGACCTCCTCGACATACGGCGGCAAGACGTTCAAGATCATCGCGACGCTGTCGGGCCCGGCGAGCGACGGCGGTTACACCGACAAGACCGGCGACGGCATCGGCCTGTGGTACTCCACGCAGTACCCGGACGTGCAGCTCGTGCACTCGCGCGAGGCCTCGCCCTCCAAGCCCTACATCGCCAACTGGGACCGGCCCTCGAGCCCCGTCCCTGGTTCGAAGCTGACCGCGACGATCCGGGTCACGGCGGCGACGTCCCCCGGCGTCTACAAGATCACGTTCCCGGTCAAGCAGTTCGCCAAGGTCGGCACCGAGTACGTGGAGTCCGTCAAGACCGCCACCGCGAAGTTCACCGTCACCGCGAACAAGAAGGTCTCCCTCTCCGAGACCGGTCTCGCGTCGTCCTCCTGGCGCGCGGGCGCGACGGCGAAGCTCACGCTCCGCGCTCCCGAGTACCAGCAGGGCGCGAAGGCGACCCTCTACGTGAAGAAGAAGGGCAAGAAGAAGTACGTCAAGCACTCGACCAAGAAGCTCCGCGAGGACGGCTACCGCTCGTCCGCGAAGTTCAAGGTCAAGAACCTGCGCAAGGGCGACAAGCTCTACTTCAAGATCGCGAAGGCGAAGTACGCCCCGGCGTACAAGTCCAAGGTCGCGAAGGTCAGATGACGATCTTCACCACGAGATGACCGAGCGCCCGGGTCCGTCCGCGCGGACGGGCCCGGGCGCGTCCGCGCGCGGGCCCACCAGACCCGTGCGATCCGCACGAACCAGGGGAACAAGAACACCATGAACCTCCGCACGAAGAGCGCCGCCGCCGTGCTGTCGGCCTGCGTCGCGCTCGGCCTCGCCACCGCCGCCCCCGCGTCGGCCGCGAGCGACAAGAGCGCCACCGGGACCGAGACGTCCGCCGAGGGCCTGCGCACGAAGGTCCGCGTCACGACGAAGGACGTCAAGATCAAGAAGGGTAAGTTCACGACCAAGGACTGGATGGTCATCGCGGTGGACGTCCCGGAGCCGTACCGCCACTCCGACGGCAGCGTCGTGGCGTCGGAGTGGACCGTGACCATCACGCCGCGCTACACGGCCACGTCGACGTGCGCGAAGGGCGGCACCCTGCCCGGCGGCCTGGAGCGTATCTCCGGGGACCTGAAGCTCACGTTGCCCGCGCTCAAGAGCCGCGGCCTCGAGAAGAAGTCCTCGCTCATGTACCTGTACCACGGCGCCGGCCGGTGCACCTTCGACATCACCGTCTACGTGACCAGGGACGGCGACTACACGCAGGGCATCCCCGCGTACTACGACACGGTCAAGGTCAGCGGCGTGACCGTCGACAACGTCGCCCCGTCGAAGTCGACGATCTCGTCGCCCACGAAGGTCAAGAAGAACAAGTCGTTCACCGTCTCCGGCAAGGCAACCTTCCAGAACCCGAAGGACCGCTTCAAGGCCGTCTCCGTGAAGAAGGGCGCCAGGGTCCAGGTCCAGTTCCGCAAGAACGGCAAGGGTCCCTGGAAGACGATCAAGACCACGAAGGTCGGCAGCAAGGGCGTGTGGAAGGCGAAGGTGAAGCTCCCCGCGAAGGGCAAGATCCGCGCCGTCGTCAGCCAGACGAAGACGAGCCAGGCGGCGACCACCAAGGCCCGCAGCATCAGCGTGACCAAGAAGTAGCCACGGCTCTCCGCCGCTGACGACAGAGCGCCCGGGTCCGTCCGTGAGGACGGGCCCGGGCGCTTCGTCTGTGCTCTGCTCGCCGGTCAGGCGAGGCGGTACATCCAGCCGTGCGTGTCGGGACGCTTGCCGTTCTGGATGTCGGTCAGCTCCCCGCGCACCGACATCGTCAGCTCGCCCGAGGCGCCGTCACCGACCGTGAGGTCGAAGCCCTCGCCCGCGAGGCGGCCGATCGGGGTCAGGACTGCCGCGGTGCCGCACGCGAACAGCTCGACGATCGAGCCGTCCTCGAGGCCCTGACGGACCTCAGCGAGCGTGATCGTGCGCTCCTGGACGTCGTAGCCGCGAGCGGTCACGAGCTCGAGGATCGAGCCGCGCGTCACCCCTTCGAGGATCGACCCCGTCAGCGCGGGCGTCGACACCGTGCGGTCTGCACCCACGACGAAGAGGTTCATGCCACCGAGCTCCTCGAACGCGGTGTTGGTTGACGCGTCGAGGAAGGCGACCTGGTCGCAGCCCTTGTCCGCCGCCTCCTGCTGCGGCAGGAGGCTCGCGGCGTAGTTGCCGCCGCACTTCGCGGCGCCCGTGCCGCCGGCACCGGCGCGGTGGAAGTCCTGGGCGACCCAGATCGAGACCGGGTTGACGCCCTTCGAGAAGTACGGGCCCGTCGGCGACGCGATCACGAGGTACTCGACCGCCTGCGAGGCGCGCACCCCGAGGAAGACCTCCGAGGCGTACATGAACGGGCGCAGGTACAGGCTCATCTCCTCACCCGACGGCACCCAGTCGAGGTCCGTGCGGACGAGCGCCTCGAGCGACCCGAGGAAGTCCTCGGTCGAGAGCTGCGGAAGAGCGAGCCGGTGAGCCGACGCGGCGAAGCGTGCAGCGTTCTTCTCCGGTCGGAACGTCCAGACCGAACCGTCTGCGTGACGGTACGCCTTGAGGCCCTCGAAGACCTCCTGGCCGTAGTGCAGGACGGCGGCCGCGGGGTCGAGCTGCAGCGGGCCGTACTTCTCGACGCGCCGGTCGCTCCACCCACCCTCGGCGGTCCACGAGATGCGGGCCATGTGGTCCGTGAAGACCGTGCCGAACTTCGGCGCGGCGAGGAGCGCCTCGCGCTGCTCGACGGGCGTCGGCGCGTCGGTGGGACGGACGTCGAATGCCGCCGCGGCGTCGGAGAGCGGTGCGGTGGTGGTGGTGCTGGTGTTGCTCATCGTTATGGCCTTTCACCCGGCGGGCACGCACGGCGCGCAGCCCGCCACAACGGACGTTACCTGGTGAAGACGGCCGAGGGCACTGCCCGAAGGGTCAGTCGGCCACGCGCTGCGCGAGGTCGGTGCCGATCTCGGCCGTCGACCGTACTCGTCCGGCCCGCTCGGCCAGGTCGGCCGCGACGGCCGCCTCGACCTTCGCCGACTCGGCGTCGTAGCCCAGGTGGGCGAGCAGCATCGCGACCGAGAGGACCGTGGCGGTCGGGTCCGCCTTGCCCTGCCCTGCGATGTCGGGCGCCGAGCCGTGGACCGGCTCGAACATGGAGGGGGCGGTGCGGTCCGGGTTGATGTTCGCGGACGCTGCGAGCCCGATGCCGCCGGTAATGGCCGCGGCCTGGTCGGTGAGGATGTCGCCGAAGAGGTTGTCCGTGACGATCACGTCGAAGCGCGACGGGTTGGTCGTCAGGAAGATGGTGGCGGCGTCGACGTGGAGGTAGTCCGTCGTGACCTCGGGGAACTCGGCGTTGACGGCCTCGACCGTGCGGCGCCACAGGTGGCCCGCGTGCACGAGGACGTTGTGCTTGTGCACGAGCGTGAGGTGCTTGCGGGGACGCGCCTGCGCCCGGGCGAAGGCGTCGCGGACGACGCGCTCGACGCCGAACGCGGTGTTCACGGAGACCTCGTTCGCGACCTCGTGCGGCGTACCGGTGCGGATCGAGCCGCCGTTGCCGACGTACGGACCCTCGGTGCCCTCGCGGACGACGACGAAGTCGATCTCGCCCGGGTTGGCGAGCGGGGACTGCACGCCCGGGTAGAGCTTGCCGGGGCGGAGGTTGACGTAGTGGTCCAGGCTGAAGCGCAGCTTGAGCAGGAGCCCGCGCTCGAGCACGCCCGACGGGACGGTCGGGTCGCCGATGGCCCCGAGCAGGATCGCGTCGTGCGTGCGGATCGCGGCGAGGTCCTCGTCGGTGAGGGTCTCCCCGGTCGCGTGCCAGCGCTTGGCACCAAGGTTGAAGGCGGTCTGGTCGACCTTCACGTCGGAGGAGGCGAGGGCCGCCTCGAGGACCTTGAGGCCCTGCTCGACGACCTCGATACCGATGCCGTCCCCAGCGACGACTGCGAGATTGATGTTGCGCGTCATGCACGCATGCTACGCCGCCGGAGTGCAACGACGGACGGCCGTCTCACCAAAATATGAGACGGATCGTCCTGAGGTCCGGATGGTCAGACGCTGACGGGCTCGAGCACGAACACAGGGATCAGCCGCTCCGTGCGCGTCGCGTAGTCGGCGTAGGGCGGGAACGCCTCGACCGCGCGCTGCCACCACAGCTCGCGCTCCTCCCCCTCGACCGCGCGCGCGACCATGTCCTGGCGGACCGGTCCGTCCCGCAGCTCCACCAAGGGGTGCGCAACGACGTTGTGGTACCAGACCGGGTGCTTGGGAGCGCCGCCGTCGGACGCCACGACGGCGTACGCGCCGTCGTGCTCGACCCGCATGAGCGGGATCTTTCGCAGCGCGCACCTGTCCGCGCAAGAACGCCACCTCTCGAGACAGAGAAGAGACATGCCCCGCTATGCTCCTCGCCCGGCCCGCCGCACGCCACGCCTCGTGCCGGCGGTCTCCCTGCTCGTGCTCCTCGGCGCCTGCGCGGACCCGTCGACGCTCCCCGGCTCGGGGCCGGGCTCGAGCTCGCCCGCACCGTCCGGCTCGGACCTCTCCGTCGCGGCCCGGCTCGTCGGCTCGTGGACCGTGCAGGACTCGACGTCGTCGCACGACGGCGCCGTCCTCCAGTTCAACGGGACGTACGGGACTGTCTGGCGTGAGTGCGGCACCGCCGACTACGCGGTCATCGTCGGCCCGAGCGGCTCCGTCCGCGCCCACCTGCAGGGCGGCGCTGGCGAGTGCGACCTCGACGAGGGGGTGCCTTGGCTCGCGGCGGCGGCGCGCGTCGTCCCCGAGGCGGACTCGATGCTCGTCGAGGACGCCGCAGGCACACGCCTCGCCACCCTCCGCCCGGGTGGGGAGCCTATGAAGCACGACGACATCGACCCGTCGCTCGCCGCAGACCCCGAGCTCACCGACGAGCTCGAGGCGATGCTCTCGGCCCGTGTCATGGACCTGCCCGACGGTCTCCGCCCCGCGACCATCTCGCAGGTGACCGCGGGACGCTGGTACCCGGACCGGCACGCACCCTCGGCTCCGGAAGGCTCGTGGCTCGAGCTCGACGCGGACGGCACCTGGTCCGGCAGCGACGGCTGCAACGGCCAGGGCAGCGTGTGGCTGCTCGAGGCGAGCGGTTGGTTCCGCACCGGCTCGTGGGCGCAGACGGCGATCGGCTGCTCCGGCGTCGACGTCGGGGGCGCGCTGTCCGAGGGGGTCGCGCTCGCCGTCGACGAGGAGGGCGCGCTCGTCGCGCTCGACGAGACGGGTACCCCCGCCGCACGCTTCGTCCGCGACCTCGCGGACTCGGTGCCCGACGCGACGCTCGAGCTCTAGCCGCCCGGGCTGCCCGCTCCGGGAACGACGACGGCCCGTCCGCACCGAGGTGCGGACGGGCCGTCGGCCGTGCAGAGGATCAGCGCGCGGCCGAGCCCTCGACGTAGTCGGCGTCCTGCTGCTTCCACGCGAAGAGCGAGCGAAGCTCACGACCGACGGTCTCGATCGGGTGCTGGGCCGCCTTCTCGCGCAGCTGCTTGAACTCGGGAGCACCCGCGTCCTGGTCGTTGATGAAGCGCTCCGCGAAGGCACCCGACTGGATGTCCGCGAGGACGGCCTTCATGTTCTCCTTCACCTCGGGGGTGATGACGCGCGGGCCGGAGACGTAGTCGCCGTACTCAGCGGTGTCGGAGACGGACCAGCGCTGCTTGGCGATGCCGCCCTCCCACATGAGGTCGACGATGAGCTTGAGCTCGTGCAGCACCTCGAAGTAGGCGATCTGCGGCTGGTAGCCGGCCTCGGTGAGAACCTCGAAGCCGTACTGGACGAGCTGCGACGTGCCACCGCACAGGACGGCCTGCTCGCCGAACAGGTCGGTCTCCGTCTCCTCGGTGAAGGTCGTCTTGATGACGCCGGCGCGCGTGCCACCGATCGCCTTCGCATAGGAGAGGGCCGTCGCCCAGGCGTTGCCCGAGGCGTCCTTCTCGACCGCGATGATGTCGGGGATGCCGCGGCCCGCGACGTACTCGCGGCGCACGGTGTGACCCGGGGCCTTCGGCGCGACGAGGATGACGTCGACGCCCTCGGGAGCGTCGATGTAGCCGAAGCGGATGTTGAAGCCGTGCGCGAAGGCCAGCGTCTTGCCCTCGGTGAGGTGCTGCTGGATCTCGTTCGCGTAGATCGAGCGCTGGTGCTGGTCCGGAGCCAGGATCATGATGAGGTCGGCCCACGCGGCGGCGTCGGACACCGTCTTGACCTCGAAGCCCTCGTCGGTCGCCTTGGCGATCGACTTCGACCCCTCCTTGAGCGCGATGACGACCTCGACGCCCGAGTCACGCAGGTTCTGCGCGTGGGCGTGACCCTGCGAGCCGTAGCCGACGATCGCGACCTTCTTGCCCTGGATGATGGACAGGTCGGCGTCGTCGTCGTAGAAAAGCTCAGCCACCGTAGTTCTCCTTGTTGTCGTGACTCGTTGTACGGGAAGTTCGTGCGTCACCGTCGGTACCAGTCTTACCGGACCGTGACCGACGGCGGGGTGATCATGCGAGGCGTGAGACGCGCTCGAGGGCCCGGTCGGTGATCGAGCGGGAGCCGCGGCCGATGCCGACGGTGCCGGACTTGACGATCTCGCGGACGCCGAACGGCTCGAGCGCCGCGAGGAGCGCCCGCAGCTTGTCGGGGTTGCCGGTCGCCTCGATCGTCACGGCGTCCGTGACGACGTCGACGACGTGCGCGCGGAACAGCTCGACGACCTGGAGCACCTGGCCGCGGGTCGCGGCGTCGGCCTTGACCTTGACGAGCAGCAGCTCGCGCTGGACGGAGGCGCCGGGGTCGAGCTCGACGATCTTGATGACGTTGATGAGCTTGTTGAGCTGCTTCGTCACCTGCTCGAGCGGGAGCTCGTCGACGTCGACGACGACCGTGATGCGCGAGATCTCCTCGTGCTCGGTCGGGCCGACGGCGAGGGAGTGGATGTTGAACGAGCGTCGCGCGAACAGGGCTGCGACGCGCGTGAGCACGCCGGGCTTGTTCTCGACGAGGACGGAGAGGGTGTGCCGGGTCATCGTGGGGTTCCCTTCTCAGTCTTCACGGTCCCACGCGGGCGAGATGCCGCGTGCGTACTGGATGTCGTCGTTGCTCACGCCCGCGGCGACCATCGGCCACACCATCGCGTCGCGCGAGACGTTGAAGTCGATGAGCACCGGCTGGTCGTCGATCTCCCGGGCGCGCTTGATCGCGGCCTCGACCTCGGAGGCGTGCTCGACACGGATGCCGACGCAGCCGTAGGCGTCGGCGAGCTTGACGAAGTCGGGCACGCGCGCGGTCCCCGACCCGGTGTGCAGGTCGGTGTTCGAGTAGCGCTTCTCGTAGAAGAGCGTCTGCCACTGGCGGACCATGCCGAGCGACGAGTTGTTGATCAGCGCCACCTTGATCGGGATCTCGTTGATCGTGCAGGTGGCCAGCTCCTGGTTGGTCATCTGGAAGCAGCCGTCGCCGTCGATGGCCCACACCTCGCGGTCGGGGTCGCCGACCTTGGCGCCCATCGCCGCAGGGATGGAGAAACCCATGGTGCCGAGGCCGCCCGAGTTGAGCCACGCGTTGGGGCGCTCGTAGCGGATGAACTGCGCGGCCCACATCTGGTGCTGACCGACGCCCGCGACGTAGACGGCCTCGGGTCCGGCCATCTCGCCGAGCTTCGTGATGACGGACTGCGGGGCGAGGGCGCCGTCGTCGGTCGGCGTGTAGCCGAGGGGGTACGTCTCGCGCCAGTCGTCGAGCTGGCGCCACCACGCCTCGAGGTCGGGCTTGCCGTGCTTCTCGTGCTCGGCGGCCAGCTCGGGGACGAGGTCCGCGATGATCTCCTTGAGGTCACCGACGATCGGGACGTCGACGGCGCGGTTCTTGCCGATCTCGGCGGGGTCGATGTCCGCGTGGATGATCTGGGCGTTCGGCGCGAAGGACGAGAGCTTGCCCGTCACGCGGTCGTCGAAGCGGGCGCCGAGCGCGACGATCAGGTCGGCGCGCTGGAGCGCGGCGACGGCGGGCACGGTGCCGTGCATGCCGGGCATGCCGAGGTGCTGCGGGTGCGAGTCGGGGACGGCCCCGCGCGCCATGAGGGTCGTGACGACGGCCGCGCCGGACAGGTCGACGAGCTTGCGCAGCTCGGCGGACGCACCCGAGCGGATCGCGCCACCGCCGACGTACAGGACGGGGCGACGCGCGGACGCGATCAGCTTCGCGGCCTCGCGGATCTGCTTCGTGTGGGGCTTCGTCACCGGGTGGTAGCCGGGAAGGGAGAGCTCGGTCGGCCACTCGAAGACGGTCCGGGACTGCATCGCGGACTTGGCGATGTCGACGAGGACGGGCCCCGGACGGCCGGTGCGCGCGATGTGGAACGCCTCGGCGATCGTGCGCGGGATGTCGTCGGGGTTGGTCACGAGGAAGTTGTGCTTCGAGACGGGCATCGTGATGCCGACGATGTCGGCCTCCTGGAACGCGTCCGTCCCGATGAAGCTCGCGCCGACCTGCCCCGTGATCGCGACGAGCGGCACGGAGTCCATGTTGGCGTCGGCGATCGGGGTGACGAGGTTGGTCGCGCCGGGGCCCGAGGTCGCCATGCAGACGCCGACCTTGCCCGAGGTGTACGCGTAGCCCTGCGCCGCGTGGCCGCCGCCCTGCTCGTGCCGCACGAGGATGTGGCGCAGCTTGGTGGAGTCCATGAGCGGGTCGTACGTCGGGAGGATGGCGCCGCCCGGGATCCCGAACACGGTGTCCGCGCCGGCGGCCTCGAGCGACCGGACGATCGCCTCGGCACCGGTCATCTCCTCGCGCGCGGGGACGCTCGTCCTCGAGCGTTCGTGCGCGCGGGCGGCCTGCGTCGGTGAGGGCGCGGGCTTCGGGACTGCTCCCGGCGTCGGCGACGTCGGGTGGGAACCCTGGACCATCGGTTACTCCCTGGCTGTGGTGCTGTGACTTTCGAGGACACCCCGGGGCCCTGCCTGGTGGGGCAGGTCGTCCGAGGCATAAAAAAGCCCCTCGTGCCCGTGTGGGGCCGATCGAGGGGTGAGCGCGCGGCTGCGACCGGTGGTGTCCGGTGTCAGGCTGCGCGCCCGGGAAGTACTACGAGGATCGTCTGCACGGTCGACACACTACGCCTCCCCCTCGCCGATGTCACACATCAGGCGGGCAGGTCTCACGCCCTAAGACGTGCTGGTCCGTCCGCCTCGGGCGCGGCACGGGGAGGATCGGATCATGACGACGACAGCCGCCGCGTCATCGCCGGCTACGAGCCGGGCGTCGTCACCGTCGGCTGACGTCAGGCGAGAACGGCCCCTGCGGACGCCGACTGCACGAGCTTCGCGTAGCGCGCGAGTACACCGCGCGTGAAGCGCGGGGGCAACGGTGCCCAGCCTTCCTTGCGTGCGGCGAGCTCGGCGTCGTCCACGAGCAGGTCGAGCCGCGCGTTCTCGACGTCGAGACGGATCCGGTCGCCGTCGCGGACGAACGCGATCGGGCCCGCGTCGACGGCCTCGGGCGCGACGTGCCCGACGCACAGACCGGTCGTGCCGCCGGAGAACCTGCCGTCGGTGAGCAGCAGGACGTCCTTGCCGAGGCCCGCCCCCTTGATCGCCCCGGTGATCGCGAGCATCTCGCGCATGCCGGGCCCGCCCTTCGGGCCCTCGTAGCGGATGACGACGACGTCGCCCGCCTGGATCGTGCCGTCCTCGAGGGCGTCGAGCGCAGCGCGCTCCCGCTCGAAGACACGGGCCGTGCCCTCGAACACGTCCGTGTCGAAGCCCGCGGACTTCACGACGGCCCCCTCCGGGGCGAGCGAGCCCTCGAGGATCGTGATGCCACCCGTGCGGTGGATCGGGTTGTCGAGCGCGCGCAGGATCTTGCCGTCCGGGTCGGGTGGCGCGACGTCGGCGAGGTTCTCCGCGACGGTGCGGCCCGTGACGGTGAGGCAGTCGCCGTGGACGAGCCCGGCGTCGAGCAGCGCCTTCATGACGACCGGCACTCCCCCGATGCGGTCGACGTCCGCCATGACGTAGCGGCCGAACGGCTTGAGGTCGCCGAGGTGCGGAACCTTCGCGGCGACGCGGCGGAAGTCGTCCAGGGTCAGGTCGACCTCGGCCTCGTGCGCGATCGCAAGCAGGTGCAGCACGGCGTTCGTCGATCCGCCGAACGCCATGACGACGGCGATCGCGTTCTCGAACGCTTCCTTCGTCATGATCTGCCGCGCGGTGATGCCGCGCCGCAGCAGCTCGACGACGGCCTCGCCGGAGCGCTGCGCGAACGAGTCGCGGCGTCGGTCCGCGGACGGCGGCGCAGCGGAGCCGGGCAGGGACATGCCCATCGCCTCGGCGACGGATGCCATCGTGTTGGCGGTGTACATGCCGCCGCACGCTCCCTCACCCGGGCAGATCGCCCGCTCGATGCGGCCGAGGTCCTCGGTGCTCATGAGGCCGCGGGCACACGCGCCGACCGCCTCGAACGCGTCGATGAGGGTCACGTCCTTCTCGGTGCCGTCCTCGAGCTTGACCCAGCCGGGTGCGATCGTGCCGGCGTAGAGGAACACGGATGCGAGGTCGAGGCGCGCTGCGGCCATGAGCATGCCGGGCAGCGACTTGTCACAGCCTGCGAGGAGGACGGAACCGTCGAGACGCTCGGCCATCATCACGGTCTCGACGGAGTCGGCGATGACGTCGCGCGAGACCAGTGAGAAGTGCATGCCCTCGTGGCCCATCGAGATGCCGTCGGAGACGGAGATCGTCCCGAACTCCAGCGGATAGCCACCGCCCGCGTGGACGCCGTTCTTCACGGCCTTCGCGAGGCGGTCGAGCGACAGGTTGCACGGCGTGATCTCGTTCCACGAGCTCGCGACGCCGATCTGGGGCTTGTCCCAGTCGTCGTCGCCCATGCCGACGGCGCGGAGCATGCCGCGCGAGGCCGTCGCCTCGATGCCGTCGGTGACCTGCCGGGACCTGGGCTTGATGTCGATCGCGTCGTCGCTCGCCATACCGCGAGTATCACCCCGGGCTGCGACGGGGGCCACAGGGGCGGCGCCGCGATCCCTGCCCGCACCGCCCGGGACGCTCGCACGCCACCGGCTCCTCACGTCAGCCGACGGGAGAGCCGCGGCCAGCCCGGGAACGCCGACGGGCCCGGACCGCCGAAGCGGACCGGGCCCGTCGAGGAGAGCGTCAGCGGCGGCGCAGCAGCGACACGTCGCGCACGGCGCCACGGTCGGCGGAGGTCGCCATCGCGGCGTACGCCTGGAGGGCCGGCGACACGTAGCGGTCGCGGTCCTTCGGCTGCCACGGGTTCTCGGACGCCTCCATCTTGGCGCGGCGCTCGGCGAGCACCTGGTCGGGGACGTTGAGACGGATGAGGCGCGTGTTCACGTCGATCTCGATCTCGTCGCCGTCCTCGACGAGGCCGATCGTGCCGCCCGCGGCAGCCTCGGGCGAGACGTGCCCGATCGAGATGCCCGACGAGCCACCGGAGAAGCGGCCGTCGGTGATCAGGGCGCACACCTTGCCCAGGCCGCGACCCTTGATGAACGACGTCGGGTAGAGCATCTCCTGCATGCCGGGGCCGCCTGCAGGGCCCTCGTAGCGCACGACGACGACGTGGCCCGGCTCGACCTGCTTGGTGAGGATCTTCTCGACGGCCTCGTCCTGCGACTCGCAGACGAGCGCACGCCCGACGAAGTGGAACACGTCCGGGTCGACGCCCGCCGTCTTGAAGACGGCGCCGTCCTCGGCGAGGTTGCCGCGCAGGACCGCGAGCCCGCCCTCGACCGTGTAGGCGTGCTCGATGTCGCGGATGCAGCCGTTCGCGGCGTCGGTGTCGAGGGACTCCCAGCGGTTCGACGTCGAGAACGCCTGCGTCGTGCGGACGCCGCCGGGGGCGGCGTGGAACAGCTCGACGGCGCGCTCGGTGGCCTTGCCGCCGCGGACGTCCCAGTCGTCGAGCCACTCGCGCAGCGTCGGCGTGTGCACGGACGTGACGTCGTGGTCGAGCAGGCCGGCGCGGTCGAGCTCGCCGAGGAGCGCGGGGATGCCACCGGCGCGGTGCACGTCCTCCATGTGGTACGCCGGGTGGTTCGGCGCGACCTTGGACAGGCACGGCACGCGGCGCGAGATGTCCTCGATGTCGGCGAGCGTGAAGTCGACCTCCGCCTCCTGGGCGGCCGCGAGGATGTGCAGGACCGTGTTGGTCGAGCCGCCCATCGCGACGTCGAGCGCCATCGCGTTCGAGAACGCCGCCTTGGTCGCGATCGAGCGCGGAGCGGCCGAGTCGTCCTCGTCGTCGTAGTACCGCTTGGCGAGGTCGACGATCGTGCGGCCGGCCTCGAGGAACAGCTCCTTGCGGGCGGCGTGCGTCGCGAGCGTCGAGCCGTTGCCCGGCAGCGAGAGGCCGAGGGCCTCGGTCAGGCAGTTCATCGAGTTGGCGGTGAACATGCCGGAGCACGAGCCGCACGTGGGGCACGCGTTCTCCTCGACCTTGGCGAGCGCCTCGTCGGAGACGTCGTCGTCGGCCGAGTAGTTGATCGCGTTGATGAGGTTGAGCGGGGTCTTCGCGACGCCGTCGGCCACGATCGCCTTGCCGGCCTCCATCGGTCCGCCGGACACGAAGATGACGGGGATGTTGAGGCGCAGCGCGGCGTTGAGCATGCCGGGCGTGATCTTGTCGCAGTTGGAGATGCAGACGAGCGCGTCGGCGCAGTGCGCGTTGACCATGTACTCGACCGAGTCGGCGATCAGGTCGCGGCTCGGCAGGGAGTAGAGCATGCCGCCGTGGCCCATCGCGATGCCGTCGTCGACGGCGATCGTGTTGAACTCCTTGGCGACGCCGCCGGCCTCCACGATCGCGCTCGCGACGAGGTCACCCATGTCCTTGAGGTGGACGTGACCGGGTACGAACTGCGTGTAGGAGTTCGCGATCGCGATGATCGGCTTGCCGAAGTCCTCCGAGCCCATGCCGGTCGCGCGCCAGAGCGCGCGGGCGCCGGACATGTTGCGGCCGTGGGTAGAGGTCCGGGAACGCAGCGGACGGCTCATGCAGGTCAGCTCCTCGTGTTGCTCGGCACTCACGTCGACATGCCGATCGGGCCAAGCCTACGGCGGCCGTGGCCCACGTGAGGTCGGCGTCCGGAGCGTGGTCCTCCGGGCCCTGCCCTGCGTCGCTGTCCTACCCCTGGTCAGCCGCCTCGCCCGCATCAGGCTTCGGCTGCCACGTGCAGAGGCACGCCTCGTTCCCCTCGGTGTCGGCGACGACCCACCACGACGGCGCGAAGCGGTCGGTCACGAGAGTTCCGCCCGCAGCGAGCGCGGCCTCGAGCCGCGCCTGCACGACGTCGTGGGGAACGTAGACGTCGAGGTGGAGCCGGTTGCGCTGCGGCCGTGGCTCATCCATCTGCTGGAACCACACGCCCGGCATCGCACCGTGCGGGTCGGCGAGGTCCTCGTCGTCGCCCTCGTACCCGAGGACGGCGCGCCAGAACGGCGCGAGGTCGCTGCTGACCATGGCGTCGATGCCGATCTCGACGACGCTCGGAACCTCGGCCGTCCCGATGCCGAGCTGCTGAGCGACCTGGGAGATCTCGAGCGCGAGGTCGACGTCGGCGGACGTGATCGCCCCGACGTCGTGCGTCGTCAGGGCGACGTCGACGTGGGTGTAGCGCAGCGCGACGTCGGGATGGTGCTGCTGCGCCTCCGCGACGGAGGTGAGGCGTTCGACGAGCTCGACGCCGCGGACGAACGTGCCGGTCGTGAACCGGGCGCGGATCGCTCCCGCGACGACGCGCCAGCCGGCGTCGTAGACGGCTTCCTGGGCATGGGCGTTGTCGAGAGGTTCCATCTCCCCAGCGTCGCACCGCACGTGCGGTCCCGACACCCGGGCAGGCCATACGACCCGAAGGACGCCGCGACCCGGTGGGTCGCGGCGTCCTTCGCGGTGCGGGGCCGACGTCAGATCGCGACGTCGTCCTGCGGGGCGGGAGGCTCGTGCTCGTCAGCGAGGATGCCCATGACCACGAGGTCGGCCCACCCGTCGCCGTCGCGCACCGCCTCGCGGAGCGTGCCCTCGACGGTGAAGCCGAGCGACTCGTAGAGCATGCGCGCCCGCGGGTTGATGCTCAGCACGCGCAACGAGACCCGGTGCAGCCCGAGACCGTCCGGGGCGAACGCGTACGTCAGGACGTGCGCGATCGCCTCGCGCCCGTAGCCCCGCCCCCGGTAGTTGGGCAGGAGGTTGAGACGCAGGTTGGCGGACGCGTTCTCGGTGTCGATCTCGTCGAGGACGATCTCGCCGAACATCTCGTCGGCGACGAACGTGCCGTCGCGCTGCACCGCCGAGGTGATCGCCCAGTCGTAGCGGCCCTCGAGGGTCGGCGCGGTGGCGAGCCACTGCTCGATCTCCTCGGGCGTGTACGTCCGGGTGGACCCGGTGAGCCGCATGGCCTCGGGGTCCTGGAGCAGCTCACCCAGGCGTTGGGCGTCTGTGGGCCGCATCGGCCGCAGACGCACCATCTCGCCGAGACGCTCGGGTCCCGCGGCCATGGCTCAGCCGATCCTCTCGAGCACAAGCTCGCGGACGCGGCCGGCGTCGGCCTGCCCGCGGGTCGCCTTCATGACCGCACCGATGACGGCGCCGACCGGGCCGAGGTTTCCGCTCTTGATCTTCTCGACGATGTCGGGCTGAGCAGCGAGGACCTCGTCGATGACCGCGAGGAGCGGGCCGTCGTCGGACACGACCTCGAGGCCGCGGTCCGCGACGATCTGCGCGGCGCTGCCCTCGCCCGCGAGGATGCCCTCGAGCACCTGGCGCGCGATCTTGTCGTTGATCTTGCCCTCGTCGACGAGCTGCTGGAGCTCGACGATCTGCTGCGGGGTGACGGGCAGCTGCTCGAGCTCGACCTCGTCGGTCTTGGCGCGTCGGGCGAGCTCGCCCATCCACCACTTGCGGGCGGCTGCGGCGCTCGTGCCGGCGGCGACGGTGGCCTCGATGAGGTCGAGGGCTCCGGCGTTGACGACGTCTCGCATCTCGGGGTCGGAGTAGCCCCACTCGGCCTGGAGCCGGTTGCGGCGCGCGACGGGCATCTCGGGGAGGCTCGCGCGGATCTCCTCGACCCACTCGCGGCTGGGCGCGACGGGCACCAGGTCAGGCTCCGGGAAGTACCGGTAGTCCTCGGCGTCGGACTTCACGCGGCCCGACGTCGTGATGCCGGTGTCCTCGTGCCAGTGCCGGGTCTCCTGGATGACCGTCTCCCCCGCGTCGAGGACCGCGGCCTGACGCGAGACCTCGTAGCGCACGGCGCGCTCGATCGAGCGGAACGAGTTGACGTTCTTGGTCTCGGTTCGCGTCCCGAGCGGCGACTGGGGCGTCGCTCGGAGCGAGAGGTTGACATCGGCGCGGACGTTGCCGCGCTCCATGCGCGCCTCGGAGACGTCGAGAGCACGGAAGATGTCGCGCAGCGTCTGGACGTAGGCGCGCGCGACCTCGGGGGCACGCTCGCCGGCGCCGACGATCGGGCGCGTCACGATCTCGACGAGCGGGATGCCTGCGCGGTTGTAGTCGACGAGCGAGTACTCGGCGCCGTGGATGCGTCCGGTGGAGCCTCCGACGTGCGTGTTCTTGCCGGCGTCCTCCTCCATGTGCGCGCGCTCGATCTCGACGCGGAACACGGAGCCGTCGTCGAGCTCGACGTCGAGGTAGCCGTCGTACGCGATGGGCTCGTCGTACTGGGACGTCTGGAAGTTCTTCGGCACGTCCGGGTAGAAGTAGTTCTTCCGCGCGAAGCGGCAGGACTCCGCGATCTCGCAGTTGAGCGCGAGGCCGATGCGGATCGCGTACTCGACCGCCGTGCGGTTGACGACCGGCAGCGCGCCCGGGAGGCCGAGCGAGACCGGCGTGGTCTGGCTGTTCGGCTCGCCGCCGAACTCGACCTCTGCGGGGCAGAACATCTTGGTGCGGGTGCCGAGCTCGACGTGCACCTCGATGCCGATGACGGGGTCGTAGCGGCGGACCGCGTCGTCGTAGGCGACGAGGTCGACGGTGGTGGCGCTCATCGTGCGGTCTCCAGTTCCGGGGCCTGCGCGAGCAGCGGCGCACCCCACGTGTTCTCGAGTGCGGCCTCGAGGGCCGCGCCGACGCGGTACAGACGGTCGTCGGCCTTCGCCGGGGCGAGGATCTGGAAGCCGACCGGCAGGCCGTCGTCGGACAGGCCGTTGGGGACGGAGATCCCGGGGATGCCCGCGAGGTTCGCGGGGATCGTCGCGACGTCGTTGAGGTACATCGCGAGCGGGTCGTCGAGCTTCTCCCCCAGCTTGAAGGCCGTGGTGGGGGCGGTCGGCGAGACGAGCACGTCGGCGGCCTCGAACGCGGCGTCGAAGTCGCGCTGGATGAGGGTGCGGACCTTCTGCGCGCTGCCGTAGTACGCGTCGTAGTAGCCGGCGGACAGTGCGTACGTGCCGAGGATGACGCGGCGCTTGACCTCGTCGCCGAAGCCGGCGCCGCGGGTGGCGGACATGACGCGCTCAGCGGTGACGGGGCCCTCGGTGGGCTCGACGCGCAGGCCGAAGCGCATGCCGTCGAACTTGGCGAGGTTGCTCGATGCCTCGGACGGCATGATCAGGTAGTACGCGGCGAGCGCGTACTCGAAGTGCGGGCAGGAGACCTCGACGACGGTCGCGCCGGCCTTCTCGAGAAGAGCGACCGACTCGTTGAACCGGGCGCTCACGCCCTCCTGGTAGCCCTCGCCCGAGAGCTCCTTGACGATGCCGATGCGCAGCCCGGTCAGGTCGCCGAGCGCGCCCTCGCGGGCGGCCTCGACGAGCCCGGGGAGCGGCTCGTCGATCGAGGTCGAGTCGCGCGGGTCGTGACCACCGATGAGCTCGTGGAGCAGGGCGGAGTCGAGGACGGTCCGTGTGACGGGGCCAGCCTGGTCGAGGGACGACGCCATGGCGATGAGGCCGTAGCGGGAGACGGAGCCGTATGTCGGCTTGACACCGACCGTGCCGGTGACGGCGCCGGGCTGACGGATCGAGCCGCCGGTGTCCGTGCCGATCGCGAGGGGCGCCTCGAAGGCGGCGACCGCGGCTGCGGAGCCACCGCCTGAGCCGCCGGGGATCCGCTCGAGGTCCCACGGGTTGTGCGTGTTGCCGTAGGCGGAGTGCTCGGTGGAGGACCCCATGGCGAACTCGTCCATGTTGGTCTTGCCGAGGATCGGGAGGCCGGCCTCCTTGATGCGCTCGATGAGCGTCGCGTCGTACGGCGGGATCCAGCCTTCGAGGATCTTCGACCCCGCCGTGGTGGGAAGGCCCTCGGTGACGACGACGTCCTTGATGGCGATGGGGACGCCCGCGAGGGGGTGGAGCTTCTCGCCCGCGGCGCGGCGTGCGTCGACGTCGGCGGCGGTCTTGAGCGCCTCGGCGTCGGAGATGTGCAGGAAGGCGTGCACCTTGTCGTCGACGGCGTCGATCCGGTCGAGGTGAGCCTGCGTGACCTCGACGGAGGTCACCGTGCCCGCGGCGAGGAGCTCGGCCAGCTTGGCTGCCGAGAGTCTGGTGAGGTCCATGGTCACTCTTCTCCGAGGATCTGGGGGACGAGGAAGCGGCCGTCCTCCTGGGCGGGCGCTCCGGAGAGCGCGGCTTCCTGGGTCAGCGGCGCGACGGGCACGTCTTCGCGGAAGACGTTCGTCAGCGGCAGCGGGTGGCTGGTCGCGGGCACGTCGGCCGTCGCGACCGTGCTGACCTTCTCGATCGCGGTCACGATGACGGCGAGCTCACCGGCCAGCTTGTCGACGTGTTCTGGGCTGAGGTCGATGCGCGCCAGCTCGGCGACGCGCGCCACCTCGTCACGGGAGAGTGAGGACATGCGACCAGTCTAGTTGGTGGCGCGGCGCCGCCCGGCACGCTGCCACGGTGGTGTGCGAGATCCGGGCGGTCTGTGGGAACGCGTGTGATCCGAGCCATCTGTGGGAGCGACTTCCGGGTACGCCAAAGGCCCACCCCGTGCGGGGTGGGCCTTTGGTGAATGGTTGTCCGGCGGCGTCCTACTCTCCCACCCCGTCTCCAGGGCAGTACCATCGGCGCTGAGAGGCTTAGCTTCCGGGTTCGGAATGGGACCGGGCGTTTCCCTCTCGCTATGACCGCCGTAACTCTATGGAGATATCCGTCGCTGGTATCTCGGGAACCGCACAGTGGACGCGTAGCACAAATTTGTTGTTATCAAGTTGTCGGCTCATTAGTACCGGTCAGCTCCATGAGTCTTTGGTCCTCACTTCCACATCCGGCCTATCAACCCAGTGGTCTACTGGGAGCCTCTCACCCGCAAGGGGCGTGGAAACCTCATCTTGAAGCGAGCTTCCCGCTTAGATGCTTTCAGCGGTTATCTCTTCCCAACGTAGCCAACCAGCCATGCTCCTGGCGGAACAACTGGCACACCAGAGGTTAGTCCGTCCCGGTCCTCTCGTACTAGGGACAGGTCTTCTCAAGTTTCCTGCGCGCGCAGCGGATAGGGACCGAACTGTCTCACGACGTTCTAAACCCAGCTCGCGTACCGCTTTAATGGGCGAACAGCCCAACCCTTGGGACCTACTCCAGCCCCAGGATGCGACGAGCCGACATCGAGGTGCCAAACCATGCCGTCGATATGGACTCTTGGGCAAGATCAGCCTGTTATCCCCGGGGTACCTTTTATCCGTTGAGCGACGGCGCTTCCACAAGCCACCGCCGGATCACTAGTTCCGACTTTCGTCCCTGCTCGACCTGTCAGTCTCACAGTCAAGCTCCCTTGTGCACTTGCACTCGACACCTGATTGCCAACCAGGCTGAGGGAACCTTTGAGCGCCTCCGTTACATTTTAGGAGGCAACCGCCCCAGTTAAACTACCCACCAGGCACTGTCCCTGGTCCGGATCACGGACCGAAGTTAGGTATCCAGAGCGACCAGAGTGGTATTTCAACGATGACTCCACCGACACTGGCGTGCCGGCTTCACAGTCTCCCACCTATCCTACACAAGCCGCACCGAACACCAATACCAAGCTATAGTAAAGGTCCCGGGGTCTTTCCGTCCTGCTGCGCGTAACGAGCATCTTTACTCGTAGTGCAATTTCGCCGAGTTCACGGTTGAGACAGCGGGG
The DNA here is from genome assembly GCF_002564025.1 of Flavimobilis soli. Taxonomy (NCBI): domain Bacteria; kingdom Bacillati; phylum Actinomycetota; class Actinomycetes; order Micrococcales; family Jonesiaceae; genus Flavimobilis; species Flavimobilis soli. The sequence continues at coordinate 2,755,984 of NZ_PDJH01000001.1, read as the reverse complement.
AAGTCGTTACGCCATTCGTGCAGGTCGGAACTTACCCGACAAGGAATTTCGCTACCTTAGGATGGTTATAGTTACCACCGCCGTTTACTGGGGCTTAAATTCTCAGCTTCGCTCCGAAGAGCTGACCAGTCCTCTTAACCTTCCAGCACCGGGCAGGCGTCAGTCCGTATACATCGTCTTGCGACTTCGCACGGACCTGTGTTTTTAGTAAACAGTCGCTTCCCCCTGGTCTCTGCGGCCTTCAAACGCTTCCCGGGCAAGCCGGTACACGCCTCAGGCCCCCCTTCTCCCGAAGTTACGGGGGCATTTTGCCGAGTTCCTTAACCATGATTATCTCGTCGCCTTAGTATTCTCTACCTGACCACCTGAGTCGGTTTAGGGTACGGGCGGCTAGAACCATCGCGTCGAGGTTTTTCTAGGCAGCATAGGATCACCGAATCATCCCCCATACGGGGTCACCGTCAGTTCTCAGGCTATGTGAGCAGCGGATTTGCCTACTGCTCGCCCTACAACCTTGGACGTGGTCAACCATCGCCACGCTCGGCTACCTTCCTGCGTCACCCCTGTTAATACGCTCACCTACTACCAGCTCGGGTCGCGGCCTCGCCGCACACCAAGACCCCGAAGGGTCAACAGGTGACGGTCCGGGCGCTTAGCATCACCGGGTTCGGTCTGGGCGGTTCTTCGCCGGTACGGGAATATCAACCCGTTGTCCATCGACTACGCCTGTCGGCCTCGCCTTAGGTCCCGACTTACCCAGGGCGGATTAGCCTGGCCCTGGAACCCTTGGTCATTCGGCGGACGGGTTTCTCACCCGTCATTCGCTACTCATGCCTGCATTCTCACTCGTGTAGGCTCCACCACTGGGTTACCCCGCAGCTTCACTGCCCACACGACGCTCCCCTACCCATCCACATGCCTGGACCACGAAGGCCTAGCGAAAATGTGAATGCCACAGCTTCGGCGGTGTACTTGAGCCCCGCTACATTGTCGGCGCGGAATCACTTGACCAGTGAGCTATTACGCACTCTTTCAAGGGTGGCTGCTTCTAAGCCAACCTCCTGGTTGTCTGTGCAACTCCACATCCTTTCCCACTTAGCACACGCTTAGGGGCCTTAGCTGGTGGTCTGGGCTGTTTCCCTCTCGACTACGGAGCTTATCCCCCGCAGTCTCACTGCCACGCTCTGTCTTACCGGCATTCGGAGTTTGGCTGACGTCAGTAACCTTGTAGGGCCCATCGGCCATCCAGTAGCTCTACCTCCGGCAAGAAACACGTGACGCTGCACCTAAATGCATTTCGGGGAGAACCAGCTATCACGGAGTTTGATTGGCCTTTCACCCCTACCCACAGCTCATCCCCCCAGTTTTCAACCTAGGTGGGTTCGGTCCTCCACGCGGTCTTACCCGCGCTTCAACCTGGCCATGGGTAGATCACTCCGCTTCGGGTCTAGACCCAGCGACTATGATCGCCCTGTTCGGACTCGCTTTCGCTACGGCTTCCCCACACGGGTTAACCTCGCCACTGAGCACTAACTCGCAGGCTCATTCTTCAAAAGGCACGCTGTCACCCCTGCTAAGGAGGCTCCAACGGATTGTAGGCACACGGTTTCAGGTACTATTTCACTCCCCTCCCGGGGTACTTTTCACCTTTCCCTCACGGTACTTGTCCGCTATCGGTCACTAGGTAGTATTTAGGCTTATCGAGTGGTCTCGACAGATTCACACGGGATTTCTCGGGCCCCGTGCTACTTGGGAACACTCTCGGGAGGCTACGCCATTTCGTCTACGGGGGTGTCACCCTCTGTGCCGGCCCTTCCCAAGGCCTTCGACTATGACGAAGCTTTCTGACTCCCTGACCATCCGGCAGAATGATCCAAGAGGTCCCACAACCCCGATGACGCAACCCCTGCCGGGTATCACACGCCATCGGTTTGGCCTGATCCGCTTTCGCTCGCCACTACTCACGGAATATCTCTTCCTGTCGGTACTGAGATGTTTCACTTCCCGACGTTCCCTCCACACACCCTATATATTCAGGTGCGGGTACCTGGACATGACTCCAGGTGGGTTTCCCCATTCGGACATCCTCGGATCACGGTTCGTTTGCCAACTCCCCGAGGCTTATCGCAGGCTACAACGTCCTTCTTCGGCTCCTAGTGCCAAGGCATCCACCCTGTGCCCTTAAAAACTTGACAACAGCTAAATTGCAGATACCAAAGATAAATCTTTGATGTTACAAAGATGCTCGCGTCCACTGTGCAGTTCTCAAGCTACCAACGACCCCACCCCCTACCAGCGCCGCGCCTACCGGCGACCCGAAGATCACCAGCGGTTCACCCGCCAGGGGCAGTCCGTGAAGGAAACCAGTCCACCCGACGCCGTCACCGGCACCGAGAGGCCTGTTCCCTCAGGACCCAACAGTGTGCTTGAACTCCCCCAGGCCGCCGGCACGTGGCGTTCCCACCCCACAAGGAGGCGTACTGACCGGTGCACCAGCACCCGAGCTCGCAAGAAGTCAATGTTCCACCCATGAGCGTCCCACCCCAGGCGCGTTCGGCCCGAGCGTGGCACTTGACCGACCGGCACCGCCACCCGCAAGGCAGGTGAACCAGTGGTAGATCCGATCGGTTGTGGCTCCTTAGAAAGGAGGTGATCCAGCCGCACCTTCCGGTACGGCTACCTTGTTACGACTTAGTCCCAATCGCCAATCCCACCTTCGACGGCTCCCTCCACAAGGGTTGGGCCACCGGCTTCGGGTGTTACCGACTTTCGTGACTTGACGGGCGGTGTGTACAAGGCCCGGGAACGTATTCACCGCAGCGTTGCTGATCTGCGATTACTAGCGACTCCGACTTCATGGGGTCGAGTTGCAGACCCCAATCCGAACTGAGACCGGCTTTTTGGGATTCGCTCCACCTCGCGGTATCGCAGCCCTTTGTACCGGCCATTGTAGCATGCGTGAAGCCCAAGACATAAGGGGCATGATGATTTGACGTCATCCCCACCTTCCTCCGAGTTGACCCCGGCAGTATCCTATGAGTCCCCACCCGAAGTGCTGGCAACATAGGACGAGGGTTGCGCTCGTTGCGGGACTTAACCCAACATCTCACGACACGAGCTGACGACAACCATGCACCACCTGTACACCAGTCCGAAGACGCACACATCTCTGCATGATTCCGGTGTATGTCAAGCCTTGGTAAGGTTCTTCGCGTTGCATCGAATTAATCCGCATGCTCCGCCGCTTGTGCGGGCCCCCGTCAATTCCTTTGAGTTTTAGCCTTGCGGCCGTACTCCCCAGGCGGGGCACTTAATGCGTTTGCTGCGGCACGGAACTCGTGGAATGAGCCCCACACCTAGTGCCCAACGTTTACGGCATGGACTACCAGGGTATCTAATCCTGTTCGCTCCCCATGCTTTCGCTCCTCAGCGTCAGTTGCGGCCCAGTGACCTGCCTTCGCCATCGGTGTTCCTCCTGATATCTGCGCATTCCACCGCTACACCAGGAATTCCAGTCACCCCTACCGCACTCTAGTCTGCCCGTACCCGGTGCAAGCTCAAGGTTGAGCCTTGAGTTTTCACACCAGACGCGACAAACCGCCTACGAGCTCTTTACGCCCAATAATTCCGGACAACGCTTGCGCCCTACGTATTACCGCGGCTGCTGGCACGTAGTTAGCCGGCGCTTCTTCTGCAGGTACCGTCACTTTCGCTTCTTCCCTGCTGAAAGGGGTTTACAACCCGAAGGCCTTCATCCCCCACGCGGCGTCGCTGCATCAGGCTTGCGCCCATTGTGCAATATTCCCCACTGCTGCCTCCCGTAGGAGTCTGGGCCGTATCTCAGTCCCAGTGTGGCCGGTCGCCCTCTCAGGCCGGCTACCCGTCGTCGCCTTGGTAGGCCATTACCCCACCAACAAGCTGATAGGCCGCGAGTCCATCCCCCACCGATAAATCTTTCCAGGCACACCCCATGCGAAGGTGCCTCGTATCCGGTATTAGCCACGATTTCCCGAGGTTATCCCGAAGTGAGGGGCAGGTTACTCACGTGTTACTCACCCGTTCGCCACTGATCCAGCAGAGCAAGCTCCACCTTCACCGTTCGACTTGCATGTGTTAAGCACGCCGCCAGCGTTCGTCCTGAGCCAGGATCAAACTCTCCGTAAATGTTTGACGCCAACCAGGCGAACCTGGTTAACAACCATACGAAGCAGACCACCCCGAAGGACAGCCTGAATAAAACTGGCATCAAGATCGAAAACTTGCGTTTTCAATCCATTATCCAAAGGAATCCTCTACGAGCAACCCGACCCAGCCAGGAAGGACCAGACCAAGCCACCCGACAGGGATATTTGGCATTGACTATCAAGCACACTGTTGAGTTCTCAAGGAACAGACGCGCATCCCCACCAACCCTTCCGGGCGGCTCGGAGGCAACCGTTCAAACTTACCTCAGGAAGCTCCGCAGTTCAACTCGCCTTCCGGTGAGTGGCTGCTGCCCCTGGGGCGCACCCCAGCAACCTGATCTCTCAGGTCTTCGGAGTGGGTGGCCTTCCTGGCGGGACGCCCTCTTGCGAGTCCGTCGCCCTGCCAGGCTGGCTCGAAGAACATTACACACCCTCGGCGCGCAACACCAAATCGGCAGGATCCCGCGGCTCCGGTGGCCGCGGGATCCCCGGCCGGGGAGCACATGTCCCCCACCTCGCGACGGCCCGGCCTCATTCCCGGACGCTGAACGCCGAGTCGAACGACGCCTCCGGCGCCTCGAACGCGAGCCGCCGGACGAGCTCGAGCGCCTCGGGCGCCCCCACGAGCCGGTCCATCCCGGCGTCCTCCCACTCGACCGAGATCGGGCCGCTGTACCCGATCGTGTTGAGCATCCGGAACGCGTCCTCCCACGGCACGTCTCCGTGCCCGGTCGACACGAAGTCCCACCCCCGCCGCATGTCAGCCCACGGGAGGTGCGACGAGAGCCGACCGTTGCGGCCGTTCCCCATCCTCTTCTTCGTGTCCTTGCAGTCGACGTGGTAGATCCGGTCGCGGAAGTCCCAGAGGAAGCTCACGGGGTCGATGTCCTGCCACACCATGTGGCTCGGGTCCCAGTTCAACCCGAAGGCCTCGCGATGCTCGACCGCCTCCAGCGCCGCGTGCGTCGTCCAGTAGTCGTACGCGATCTCGCTCGGGTGCACCTCGTGCGCGAAGCGCACACCCTCGGCGTCGAACACGTCGAGGATCGGGTTCCACCGATCGGCGAAGTCGCGGTAGCCAGCCTCCACGAGCCCGTCCGGGACGGGCGGGAACATCGCGACGTACTTCCAGATGGACGAGCCCGTGAAGCCGACGACCGTGTCGACCCCCAGCCGCGCGGCGAGGCGCGCCGTCAGCTTCATCTCCTCGGCGGCACGGCTCCGGACCCCTTCCGGGTCACCGTCGCCCCACACGACGTCAGGGAGCATCGCGCGGTGGCGCTCGTCGATCGGGTCGTCGCACACCGCCTGCCCCTTGAGGTGGTTCGAGATGGCCCACACCTTGAGCCCGTGCCGCTCGAGGATCTCGAGGCGCCCGTCGACGTACCCGGGCTCGTCGACGCGCCACGGGTCGAGATGGTCGCCCCAGCAGGCGATCTCCAGGCCGTCGTAGCCCCATCCGGCCGCGAGCCTCGCTACCTCCTCGAACGGGAGGTCGGCCCACTGCCCGGTGAACAACGTGATCGGTCGTGCCACGGTGCTTCTCCTCACTCGTGCGCGCCGACGGTCGCCGCCGGCGTCTCCTGGATCGGGACCCAGCGGTTCCCGGAGGTGCTCGACTCCTCGACGGCCGCCAGCACGCGCTGGACCTGCAGGCCGTCGGCGAACGTCGGACGGGGCGCCTCGCCCGAGGCGATGCCCCCGAGCAGGTCGACCACCTGGTGCGTGAACCCGTGCTCGTACCCGAGCCCGTGACCCGCGGGCCACCACGCGGCCACGAACGGGTGCTCGGGCTCGGTCACGACGATTCGCCTGAACCCGGCCGTCCGGGTGTCCTCGGTCGCGTCGAACAGGTGCAGGACGTTCATGTCCTCGAAATCGAACGCGAGCGAGCCGGCGGAGCCGTTGACCTCCACCCGGATCGCGTTCTTGCGGCCCCACGCGAAACGCGTCGCCTCGAACGTCGCGAGCCCGCCGCCGGACAGCCGCCCGTAGAAGATCGCGGCGTCGTCGACCGTCACCTGCGCCGTCCCCTGCCCCGCCGTGCCGTGGAGCCCCGAGTGCTCCGCAGCCACGGGACGCTCGTGGACGAACGTCTCGAGCATCCCGGAGACCCCGGTGAGGTTCTCCCCCGTGATGAACTGCGCCAGGTCGACGACGTGCGCCCCGATGTCACCGAGGGCGCCCGAGCCCGCGCGCGACCGGTCGAGACGCCACGACATCGGAGCCGCCGGGTCCGCGATCCAGTCCTGCAGGTACTGCGCGCGCACGTGGCGCACCTGCCCGAGCCGCCCCTCGGCCACGAGCTGCCGTGCGAGCTGGATCGCCGGGACGCGCCGGTAGGTGAAGCCCACCATCGCGACGACGCCGTGCGCGGCGGCCGCCGCCTCGGCCGCGGCGACCATCCGCTCGGCTTCTGCCACCGAGTTCGCGAGCGGCTTCTCGCACAGCACGTGCTTGCCCGCCTCGAGCGCCGCGACGGCGATCTCAGCGTGCGTGTCGCCCGGCGTGCAGACGTCGACGAGGTCGACGTCGTCCCGGGCGACGAGCGCACGCCAGTCCGTCTCGACGTCGTGCCACGCCAGCCTCGCCGCGGCGTCGCGGACACGGCCCTCGTCGCGTCCGCACAGCACCGCCATGTCCACGTCGAACGGGAGCGGGAAGAAGCGTGGCGCCGTGCGCCACGCCTGGGAGTGCGCAGCTCCCATGAACGCGTAGCCGATCATGCCCACGCCCAGGCGCGGCAAGCTCGAGCTGCTCATTCGGTCACCTCCTCGGTGTGGGTGCGGCCGGGTGAGGGCGTCCCTGACGGCCTCACCCGGCCTGGCACGGTCAGGACTCGAAGGCCGAGCCGATGAACTCGTCGACGTTGTCCTTCGTCACGACCGGCGCGTACAGCTGGATCTTGCGCGGCACCGACGTCTCGACAAGGTCGCCCATCGAGCGGCCCTGGGCGACGAGCCGCGCCAGCTTGATGCCGTCGGCAGCCTGCGTCGACGGGTAGATGACGGTCGCCTCGACGACCGAGTCACCGCTCTTGATGAGGTCCATGACGTTCTTGGAGCCCGCCCCGCCGACCATGAAGAACTCGTCGCGCCCCGCCGTCTCGATCGCAGCGAGGACACCGACGCCCTGGTCGTCGTCGTGGTTCCAGATCGCGTCGATCTTCGGCGCAGCCGAGAGGAGCTGCGCCGTCGCAGACTCGCCGCCCTGGATCGTGAAGTCGGCCGCGACCCGGTTGGAGACCGACAGGCCGCAGCCCTTGAGCGCATCCTCGAACCCGCGCGAGCGGTCCTGCGTCAGCGGGAGCGAGTCGATGCCCGCGATCTCCGCGACGACGGCGTCGGACTGCCCGCCGAGACGCTCGCAGATGTACGTGCCCGCCGAGACGCCCATGCCGTAGTTGTCACCGAGCACGGTCACGCGGGCCGCGAACGTCGAGGAGAACTCGCGGTCGACGTTGACGACCGGGATCCCCGCCTCCATCGCCTTGATCGCGACATCGGTCAGCGCGGCGCCGTCCGTCGGGAGCAGCACGATCGCGTCGACCTTGTCGTTGATGAAGGTCTCGACGTGGCTGATCTGGAGGTTGGCGTCGTTCGTGCCCTCCGAGACCTTGAGCTCGACGTCGCTGTACTTCTCCGCCTCGGCGATCGCCGCCTTGTTGATCGCGCCGAGCCAGCCGTGGTCGGCAGCCGGGCCCGAGAACCCGATGACGATCTTGTCGCCGGGCTCGTCGTTGCCACCCGCGGCAGGGGCGGGTGCCGACGCGGCGGGAGCCGTCGTCGCCGGTGGTTCCTCGTTGGACGTGCAGGCAGTCAGCCCGAGCGTGAGAGCCGCAGTCGCGCCCAGGCCCACGGCCAGTCGGCGGCGCAGCGACAGTGATGCGTGCATGACGTTCTCCTCGTGTGTGCACCCGGCGACCCGGGTCTGCGATGGACGGTGCGGTGAGCGGTGCGACGGAGGGTCGCCGGGACGCGCGCCCCGAGGGCACCCCGGCGCGGACGGTCAGGTCGAGGACCTGGAGCGCGCCGCGAGACGCTGCTGGAGCAGCACGGCGACGACGATGATGACGCCCTTGGCGACGGCCTGGGCCGACGTCGAGAGGTTGTTCTGGGTGAAGACGTTCGTGAGCGTCGTGAAGATGAGGACGCCGAGGACCGTGCCGACGATCGTGCCGCGCCCGCCCGCGAGCAGGGTCCCGCCGACGACGACGGCCGCGATCGCGTCGAGCTCGTAGAGCTGGCCGTGCGTCGAGGTACCCGCGGTCGTACGGACGAGCATCATGACGGCCCCGATACCGGCGGTGAGGCCGGCGAGACCGTAGACGAGCACCGTGTGCCGTCGGATGTTGATGCCGGCGAGGCGTGACGCCTCGGGGTTGCCGCCGACGGCGACGGTGCGCCGCCCGAAGGTGGTGCGGTTGAGCAGCACCCATCCGGCAGCCGCGACGACGAGGAACACCCAGACGAGCACGGGTACGCCGAGCAGGTCGCCGCGGAACGCGTCGAGGAACTCGTTGACGCGCACGCGTTGCGTCTGGCGGTTGGAGATCATCTCGGCGAGGCCGCGGGCGGCGGCCATCATGGCGAGCGTCGCGATGAACGCGACGACCTTGCCGTACGCGACGAGCACGCCGTTGACGAGGCCCGCGACGAGGCCGACCGCGAGCGCGACGAACACCATGAGCGACCAGTGCGTGTCCGTCGCCATGGTCTGGGTCGCGATCGTCGTCGCCCAGACCGACGCGAGGCCCATGACAGCGCCGATCGACAGGTCGATCCCCCCTGCCGTGATGACGAACGTCATGCCGATCGAGAGGACCCCGATGACGGACGCGAGGCGCAGGATCGTCATGACGTTGTCGACGTTCGCGAAGCGATCCCCGGCCGTCACCACGCCGACGACGCACAGGAGCACGAGGGCCAGCACGAGACCGGTGTTGCGCCCGGCCGTCCCGAGGACGCGGCTGCGCCGGGCGGGTGCCTTCGCCTCGGTATCGGGCGTCGCGGTGCGAGAGCTCACGCTGCACTTCCTTCCATGACGAGGTCGAGCACCCGGTGCTCGTCGATGTCTGCGGCAGGGCCGGTGTGGACGACGCGGCCGTCGGCGACGACGACGACGCGGTCCGCGAGCCCGAGGACCTCGTCGATCTCGCTCGAGACCACGAGGACGGCGGCTCCTTGCGCCGTGAGGCGCCTCACGAGCGCGTAGATCTCGGCGCGTGCGCCGACGTCGACCCCGCGCGTGGGCTCGTCGAGCAGGAGGACCTTGCAGCCGTGGACGAGCCACCGCCCGAGCAGGATCTTCTGCTGGTTGCCGCCCGAGAGCGTCCTGGTCACCCGGTCCGGGTCTGCCGGTCGGACGCCGAGGCCGTCGATCTGCGCACGTGCCTCTGCACGCTCGGCCTGCTCGTCGAGCAGCCCGGCGCGTGCGGTCCGCGCGAACGTCGAGAGCGTGATGTTGCGGTAGACCGGTTCCTCGAGGAGGAGACCCTGGGACTTGCGCTCCTCGGGGCACAGCCCGACGCCTGCGGCGACCGCGGCGCCGACCGAGCCGGCCCGCAGCGCCCGGCCGTCGACCCTGACCGTCCCTGACGTCGCGCGCCTGGCGCCGAAGATCGTCTCGAGGATCTCCGAGCGGCCCGAGCCGACCAGCCCGGCGATGCCGACGACCTCGCCGGGCCGCACCGCGAGGGTGACCGAGTCGAAGACGCCCGCGAGGCTGAGGGAGTCGACCTCGAGGACCGGTGCCGCGTCGGGCGCGACGTCGGACCGGTCGGGGAACACGTTCTCGACGGACCGCCCTGTCATGAGGCGGATGAGCTCGGCGGTCGGCGTCTGCGCGGCCGGGAGGGCGGTCGCGACCGTGCGGCCGTCCTTGAGGACGGTGATGCGGTCGCCGATCCGCCGGATCTCCTCGAGGCGGTGGGAGATGTAGATCACGGCGACGCCGGAGGCCGTGAGCTCGTGGACCACGCGGAAGAGGTTGTCGACCTCTTCGGAGTCGAGGACGGCCGACGGCTCGTCCATCACGATGACGCGCGCGCCGCGCGAGAGGGCCCTCGCCATCGAGACGATCTGCTTGCCTGCTGCGGAGAGCCGCCCGACCTCGCGGCCCGGGGGGATCTCCGCGTGGCCGAGTCGGGTGAGGGTCTCGCGCGTGCGGCGGTGCAGCTCCCCGCGTCGCGTGAGGCCCGCGCTCGCGAGCTCGTGACCGAGGAACACGTTCTCGGCGACGGTCAGGCCGTCGACCACGTCGAGCTCCTGGTACATCGTCGCGATGCCGGCCCGCAGCGCCGACACCGGGGTGGGCAGCGCGACCGGCTCGCCGTCCATCGTGATCTCGCCCGCGTCGGGCTGGTGGACCCCCGCGAGGACCTTGATGAGGGTGGACTTGCCCGCACCGTTCTGGCCGAGCAGGCAGTGCACCTCGCCTGCCCGGACGTCGAGGTCGACGCCGTCGAGCGCTCGGGCGCCTGGGAAGGTCTTGACGATGCCGCGCATCGAGAGGAACGCGGGCGGTTCGCCCGGCTTGTCAGGGTCTGCGTTGACCATGCGGCCGACACTACGCACACTTATGTCGACGGTCAATCAAAAGTTGTCGGATGTGTGACAGTGTTACGCCAACGTGACCGACGGAAGCGAGGGTGGTTCACTGTGCGCATGGCCGCTGACATCGTCAAAGCACCGTCCCGCCCCTCCGGTGCGGGTGAGATGTTCCAGCTGCTCCGGGACGGTGCGCCGCGCACGCGTGCCGAGCTCGCCCAGATCACCGGCCAGGCCAGGTCGACGATCGCTGCTCGCGTCGAGCAGCTGCTCGCCTCAGGGCTCGTGGCCCCCACCGGCGAGGCCGCGTCCACCGGCGGCCGACCGCCCGCGACCTTCGCCTTCAATCCCGCTGCGCGCATCGTGCTCGGCGTCGACCTCGGCGCGACCCACGCGACTCTCGCGCTCACCGACCTCGCGTCTGACGTGCTCGCCGAGCACTCCGAGCCCCTCGACATCGCCCTCGGGCCCGGCCCGGTGCTCGAGCGCGTCGTCGCCATCGCGCACGAGCTCCTTGCCGCTGCCGGGCGAGCTCGTCACGAGATCGCGAGCGTCGGCGTCGGGGTCCCCGGACCGGTCGACCACGAGACGGGCCGGCCGAAGAGCCCGCCGATCATGCCCGGCTGGGACGACGCCGACGTCCCGGCGATCCTGCACGAGGCGCTCGGCGCCCCCGTCCTGGTCGACAACGACGTCAACATCATGGCGCTCGGCGAGCACGCGACGAGCTGGCCCGACGTCGACCACCTGCTCTTCGTCAAGATCGCGACCGGCATCGGCGCGGGGATCATCTCCGACGGCGAGATCCGCCGCGGCGCCCAGGGCGCCGCGGGCGACCTCGGGCACGTCGCCGTACCCGACCGCACAGACGTCGTGTGCCGCTGCGGCAACACGGGCTGTCTCGAGGCGGTCGCCGGTGGCGCCGCGCTCGTCGAGCGGCTGCGCACGTCAGGTCGGGTCGTCACGTCCACCGCCGACCTCGTCGCGCTGCTCCGGGCTGGCGACACCGAGGCCGTCCAGGCGGTGCGCCAAGCAGGGCGCGACGTCGGCGCGGTCCTCGCGACGTGCGTGAACATGCTCAACCCGTCGATGGTCGTGATCGGCGGGGTCGTCGGCATCGCCGCGGAGCAGCTCATCGCCGGCATCCGCGAGGTCGTCTACCGGCGCTCGCTCCCCCTCGCGACCCAGCACCTCCGGATCGTCGCGTCACGCTCGCAGCAGCGCGCGGGCGTGCTCGGCGCGAGCGTCATGGCTGCCGAGCACGTGCTGTCCGCGCCCGCGGTCGAGGCGCTTCTCCTGTAGCGCCCGGCGTCGCGGGCCGTCAGCCCTCGAGAGCCGCCGGACCGCCCTCGAGGAGCCGGACGAACTGGTCCTCGTCGAGGATCGTCAGGCCGAGCTCGCGCGCCTTCGTCTCCTTCGAGCCTGCGTTCTCCCCGACGACCACGTAGTCCGTCTTCTTCGAGACCGACCCGGCCGACTTGCCCCCGGCGGCGATGATCGCCTCCTTCGCGCCGTCGCGCGTGAAGCCCTCGAGGCCGCCGGTCACGACGACCGTCAGTCCGTCGAGGACGCCCGTCGGAGTCTCGCGGACGGCCCCCGGGCCCGGGTGGCCCGGCGTCTCCATCACGACGCCGGCCTTGCGCCAGCGGTCGACGATCTCGACGTGCCAGTCGACCGTGAACCACTCGACCAGCTCCGCGGCGATGACCGGCCCGACCCCCTCGACCGCGCTCAGGTCCTCCTGGGAGGCCGAGCGGATCGCGTCGAGCGAGCCGAAGTGGTCCGCGAGCGCACGCGCAGCGACCGGGCCCACGTGCCGGATGTTGAGCGAGACGAGGATGCGCCACAGGTCCTTCGTCCGAGCCCTGACGAGCTCTTCGACGAGCTTTTCCGCAGCCTTGCCGGGGACGAGCGTCGGCGGCTCGAGGCCTGCCTCCTGGGCCGCGGCGAGCGTCGTGCCCTGAGCCTCGGCCCACGCCTCCTGGTCCTTGCGGGTCGCGCGCCGCGCGAACGGCGTGCGCTCCTTCGCACGGCCGTCGTCGTCGAGCTTCGGCAGTCCGGTCTCGGAGTCCTTGACCACGACGCGGATCGGCACGAGATCCTCGACCTGGAGGTCGAACAGCCCGGCCTCGGTGCGCAGCGGCGGCACCTCGGGGACGAGCGGCTGCGTGAGCGCCGCGGCGGTCACCTCGCCGAGCACCTCGATGTCGAGCCCCGAGCGCGAGCCGATGTGCTCGACGCGACCGCGCACCTGCGCAGGGCAGGACTCGGCGTTCGGGCAGCGCAGGTCGACGTCGCCCTCCTTCATCGGGCGTAGCGGCGTGCCGCACTCCGGGCACTCTGCCGGCATGACGAAGTCCCGGCGCGGGTAGCCGTCGCCCTCGGCAGCCGTCACCGGCCCAACGATCTCCGGGATGACGTCACCTGCCTTGCGGAGCACGACCATGTCGCCGATGCGCACGCCCTTGACCTTGACGACGTCCTGGTTGTGCAGCGTCGCCTGGCGCACGACAGAGCCCGCGACCCGCACGGGCTCCATGACCGCGTACGGCGTCGCGCGGCCCGTGCGGCCGACGCCGACGACGATGTCGAGGAGGCGAGTGTTGACCTCCTCGGGCGGGTACTTGTACGCGATCGCCCAGCGCGGAGCACGGCTCGTCGCGCCGAGTCGCTGCTGCAGCTCGACCTCGTCGACCTTGACGACGATGCCGTCCAGCTCGTGCTCGATCTCGTGACGGTGCTCGGCGAAGTGGTCGATCATCTCGCGCACGCCGTCCAGGTCGTCGACGATGCGGTTGTGCGGGGAGACCGGCACGCCCCAGCTGCGCAGCAGCTCGTAGACCTGGGACTGGCGCACGATCCCGGCGTCCGAGCCCTCCGCGCCCGGCTCGAGCCCCGGCACGGGCGGCGTCGCGCCACCCCACTCGAGCGCGCCGATGCCGTGCGCGTACATCGCCAGCGGGCGCGACGCCGTGATCCGCGGGTCCTTCTGGCGCAGCGAGCCGGCCGCGGCGTTGCGCGGGTTCGCGAAGGGCGGCTTGCCCGCAGCGACCTGCACCTCGTTGAGCGCCGCGAACTGGTCGACGAGCATGAAGACCTCGCCGCGCACCTCGATCAGCTCGGGATGCGTCGCCGGGTCCCCGCCCAGCGTCGCCGGGATGCTCGCGATCGTCCGGACGTTGAGCGTGACGTCCTCCCCCGTGCGGCCGTCACCACGAGTGACGCCGCGCACGAGGCGGCCACGCTCGTACACGAGCGCGACCGCGAGCCCGTCGATCTTCACCTCGGTCAGGTAGTGCAACGGGGCGTCGCCCACGTCCTTGCGGACGCGGTCGGCCCACGCACCGAGGTCCTCGAGCGAGAACGCGTTGTCGAGCGAGAGCATGCGCTCGATGTGATCGACGGACGCGAAGTCCGTCGAGAACGTCCCGCCGACCCGCTGCGTCGGGGACTCGGGCGTGCGCAGCTCGGGGTACCTCTCCTCGAGGTCCGACAGGGTGCGCAAGAGCTCGTCGTACTCGCCGTCGGAGATCGTCGGGGCGCTGCGCAGGTAGTAGGCCACCTGGTGCTCCTCGATCTGCTCGGCGAGCTCGGCCCACGCCTGACGCGCCTCGTCGTCGGCCACCGGCACGTCGCCCGCCGTCGCCTGTCCCTGCAGGTCGTCACGCTTCGTCTCGCTCACCGCCCCATCATGCCAAGCGCCTCCGACACCGGCTCACCGACGCTCGCGAGGCAGCCACACGTCGGAGGTTCCACCTAGGGTGAGGGCCATGTCGAGCACCCAGCCGCACCCTGCCGCCGCGACGGGCACCGTCGTCGACCCGACGAGCGACGACCCGTTCCTCTGGCTCGAGGACGTCGAGGGCGAGCGCGCTCTCGACTGGGTCCGCGAGCGCAACAGCAAGGCGCTCGAGCGGCTCGCGACGCCACGCGAGCGGGAGATCGAGCGCGCCGCGCTCGAGGTGCTCGACGACGACGCGAAGATCCCTTACGTCTCCCTCGCTGGCGGGTTGCTCTACAACTTCTGGCGCGACGCCGCGCACCCGCGCGGGATCTGGCGACGGACGACGCCGGAGTCCTACCGCACGGCGTCGCCCGGGTGGGAGGTGCTGCTCGACCTCGACGCGCTCAACGAGACCGAGGGCGAGGACTGGGTGTGGCACGGCGCGAGCGTGCTGCGCCCGACGTGCGACCGCGCTCTCGTCACGCTCTCGCACGGCGGCTCGGACGCCGACGTCACGCGCGAGCTCGACCTCACGACGCTCGCGTTCGTCCCCGAGACCGACGGCGGCTTCGTGCGTCCCGAGGCGAAGGGCGGGGTCGGCTGGATCGACCGGGACACAACCTTCGTCTACACGGACCTCGGCCCGGGCACGACGACGCCGTCGGGCTACCCGCGCACCGTGCGGCGCTGGCGACGCGGCACCCCGCTCGCCGAGGCCGAGCTCGTCTACGAGGGCGCCGCCGACGACCTGTACATCAGCGCGTACCACGACCGGACGCCGGGGTTCGAGCGCGACCTCGTCAGCCGCGCCGTGACCTTCTACGAGTCCGAGACGTACGTGCTCGAGGAGGACGGCACGACGACCCTCGTCCCGGTGCCGCGCTCGGCCGACGTCGACGTGCACCGCGAGTGGGTGGTCGTGCGGTTGCGCGACGCCTGGGAGACCGCGGGCGCGACCTACCCAGCGGGCGCTCTCGTGGCCGTCCGCCTCGACGACCTGCTGGCTGGCGACGCCACGCCGACTGTGCTGTTCGAGCCCACCGAGCGCGCGAGCCTCGACTCCGCCACGTGGACCCGCGAGTGCCTCGTCCTGACGATCCTCGAGGACGTCCGCAACCGGGTCGAGGTCCTCGTGCCGCCCGCCGACGGGGCGACGGGGTGGGAGCGCGGGCCGCTCCCCGGGGCGCCCACGACGGCGACGCTCTCCGTCGGGGCGGTCGACCGCGACGAGTCGGACGACCTGTGGGTCGTCGGCACCGACTTCCTCACGCCCGCGACGCTGCACGTCGTCGACGCCGCCGGGCGCACGGCGCCCGAGGTGCTCAGGTCCGCGCCCAGCGCGTTCGACGCGAGCGGTCTCGCGTTCGAGCAGCGCTTCGCGACGTCCGACGACGGGACCCGCGTCCCGTACTTCGTCGTGCGCAGCAAGGACGCGGCTGCAGGCGAGCCCGCCCCGACGCTCCTGTACGGGTACGGCGGCTTCGAGGTGTCGCTCACCGCGGACTACTCGGGCGTCCTCGGAAGGTCGTGGCTCGAACGGGGCGGCACCTACGTCCTCGCCAACATCCGTGGCGGCGGCGAGTACGGCCCCGCCTGGCACCAGGCCGCTCTCCGTGAGAACCGGCACCGCGCGTTCGAGGACTTCGCCGCGGTCGCCCGCGACCTCGTCACGACGGGCGTGACGACGCCCGAGCGGCTCGGCTGCAAGGGCGGCTCGAACGGCGGCCTGCTCACGGGCGCGATGCTCACGATGTACCCGGAGCTGTTCGGTGCGATCGTCATCCAGGTGCCCCTGCTCGACATGCGCCGCTACACGAAGCTCCTCGCCGGGGCGTCGTGGGCGGCCGAGTACGGCGACCCCGACAACCCCGAGCAGTGGGACTATCTGCGCACGTTCTCGCCGTACCACCTGGTCCGGCACGGCGCGACGTACCCGCCCGTGCTGCTGACCACCTCGACGCGCGACGACCGCGTGCACCCGGGCCACGCACGGAAGATGACCGCTCTCCTCGAGCAGGTCGGGGCGGACGTCACGTACGTCGAGAACATCGAGGGCGGGCACGGCGGAGCGGCTGACAACGCCCAGGCCGCCCACATGTCGGCGCTCGCCTACGAGTTCCTCTGGCAGCAGCTCGGCTGACGACGGCACGGGGGTTGCTGCCGCAGCACGGGGCCGCCGCAGAGACGCAGCGGCGGCACCCTCCCGACGAGCGGTGCGGTGCCACGCGGCGCGCCACCGGGCCGGTCGTCGCGGCTCAGCCCGCGGCACGCTCCGCGAGGACGAGCGCCGCGCGCGCGAGCGTGCGCAGCGCGCCCCGCTCGGCCTGGACGTCGCCACCGGTCCCGACGGGCCCCGGCACGAGCGGCAGCGCACCGCGCGCCGCCGTCACGACGACCTGCTCGAGCGACCGGTCCGGCAGACCGATGCGCCGCCACGGCTCGCTCACGAGCCGTGCGACCGCACCGACGTCGGCGCCCGCGCACTGCGAGACGGGTGCGGGCGGAAGGCCCGCCCACAGGTCGACCCCGCGCTCGACCGCACGCGCGACCTGGTCCCACGTCCGCTCGTCCCACGGGCCCACGTCCAGACCGACCGCATCCGCCCCCGCGAGCACGGCTGGCGCGACACCGACCCACGCGCTGCCCACGTGGACGACCGAGCGCGCGCCCGCCGAGCGCACCGCGCTCACGACCGGACGCAGTCCCTCGAGCAGCGTCGTCCGCTCGACCGCCGGGATCCGCGAGTATCCGGAGAAGGTCGGAAGCACCCCCGCGGTGACCTGGCCCAGGAGCGACTCGTCGAGCTGCACCGTCAGCCGGGCCCGCGGGGCGTGACGCCGCACGTCCGCCAGGTGCGCGGTCACGCCTGCGGCCAACGACTCCCCCAGCTCGCGCACCGCGCCCGCGTCCGTGAGCACACGGTCCCCGCGCGCCAGGTAGAGCGCTGCCGCGAGCGTCCACGGGCCGACGACCTGCACGCTCAGCTCTCCGTCGAACGACGCAGCCGAGATCGCGAGCGCGTCGAGGTCCTCGCGCCAGAAGGCCTGCGCACGCTCGAGGTCGACCCCACCGTGGTCGGCGAGCCGCCATCCGTGCGGCCCCAGCTCGACCGGGAGCTGGTCGAGCAGCGCGGCCGTGCGGCCGACCGGGTCGGCCCCAGGGCCACGCGAGGCGAGCTCGGGCAGGAACGGCACGCCGCGCACACCGTCCGGCACGTCGCTCAGGTCGCCGAGGACGGTCAGCTGCGACTCGAGCGGGTCGCTGCCGGGCCACCGGCCCGGACCTGAGACGCCAGGGCCAGGTGCCCGCCGCGGCAGCGCGTCAGCGTCGCCGCCTGCCCCGTCGGGCGTCAGCTCCGCCGTCACGACGCCGCCGCGACGGCGCCCGCACGCCACGCACGCGACACCGTCGCCTGGCCCAGCACGCGGGTGCCGCGGTAGACCACGAGCGACTGCCCGGCCGCGACGCCGCGCAGCCGGTCGCCCGTCAGCTCGACCTCGAGGGCGCCGTCGGCACCCGTGCGCACGCGCGCCGGCACGGGCGCACCGTGGGCGCGCACCTGCACCTCGCCGTCGACCCAGCCGCCCGGTCCCTCGCCCCGCACGTCCTCGGCGAGCCAGACGACGCGCTCGCCCGCGAGGCGGTCGACCGTCAGCAGCTCGGCCGCGCCGACGACCACCGTGTTCGTCACGGGCTGCACCTCGAGCACGTAGCGCGGCTTGCCGTCCGGGGCCGGGCGGCCGAGCGCGAGCCCGCGGCGCTGCCCGACCGTGTACGCGTACGAGCCGTCGTGCTGCCCGACGACGTTGCCCTCGGTGTCGACGACGTCGCCCGGGCGGGACCCGAGCCTCTCCCGCAAGAAGCCCTGCGTGTCGCCGTCGGCCACGAAGCAGATGTCGTACGAGTCCGGCTTGGCGGACACGCTCAGACCGCGGCGCGCCGCCTCGGCGCGCACCTCCGCCTTCGACGCGAAGTCGCCGAGCGGGAAGATCGACCGCGCGAGCCGCTCCGGCCCCATGACCGCGAGGACGTAGCTCTGGTCCTTGTCGACGTTCGGCGAGCGGTGCAGCTCGCGCACGACCTCGCCGCCGGCTCCCGTGCGCTCGACGACGCGCGCGTAGTGGCCCGTCGCGACCGCGTCGAAGCCGAGCGCGGTCGCCTTGTCGAGGAGCGCCTCGAACTTGATGTGCTCGTTGCAGCGCACGCACGGGTTGGGTGTGCGGCCGGCCTCGTACTCCGAGAGGAAGTCGGCGACGACCGTCTCCTCGAACGTCTCCGAGAGGTCCCACACGTAGTACGGGATGCCGAGCACGTCGGCGGCGCGCCGCGCGTCACCCGCGTCCTCGATCGAGCAGCAGCCGCGCGAGCCCGTGCGGAACTGCGCCCGGTCGCGCGAGAGCGCCATGTGCACGCCGACCACCTCGTGACCCGACTCGACCGCAAGCGCCGCGGCCACTGCCGAGTCGACGCCGCCGGACATCGCTGCGAGGACGCGCATCAGCCTGCCACCGCCCTCGTCGCGTCGGGGCGCGCGGACGCGAGGCCCGCGCGCGAGGCGCGCGCGACGATCTGCGGGAGCACCTCGAGCAGCCGGTCGACGTCGGCCTCGGTCGTCGTGCGTCCGAGCGAGAAGCGCAGCGCGCCGCGCGCGTCGACCTCGTCGACGCCCATCGCGACGAGCACGTGCGACGGCTGCGGGACGCCCGCCTGGCAGGCCGAGCCGGTCGAGCACTGCACGCCCGCCGAGTCGAGCAGGTAGAGCAGCGAGTCGCCCTCGCAGCCAGGGAAGGTGAAGTGGGCGTTCGCGGGCAGGCGTGCTGGCCCGTCGTCGAGCATCGCGTCCACCTCAGGGCCGCGCAGGACCGCCGACGGCACCCGCTCGCGCACGCCCGCGACGAGGGCGTCGCGCAGCGCCGCGACCCGCGCACTCTCCGCCTCGCGCGCCGCGACCGCCTCGTCGAGCGCGACGGCGAACGCACGCACGCCGGGGGCGTCGAGCGTGCCCGAGCGCACGCTGCGCTCCTGCCCGCCGCCGTGCAGGACGGGGGTGATCGCGAGACCGCGACCCGCGACGAGCGCGCCGACGGAGACCGGCCCGCCGAGCTTGTGCGCCGAGACCGTCATCGCGTCGAGGCCCGACGCCGCGAAGTCGACCGGCAGGTGTCCGACCGCCTGCACGGCGTCCGCGTGCACCGGCACGCCCACGGCGTGCGCGACCTGCACGATGCGCCGCAGCGGCTGGACCGTCCCGACCTCGTTGTTCGCCCACATGACCGACACGAGGGCGACCTGGTCGCCGTTCTCGTCGAGCTCCGCGCGCAGGGCGTCGACGTCGACGAGACCGTCGCGGTCGACCGGAAGGAGAACGATCTCCGCGCCCGCGTGCTCGGCGAGCCAGAACGCCGGGTCGAGCACGGCGTGGTGCTCGACGCCGGAGACGACGACGCGACGACGCTCCGGGTGGCCCGTGCGCCGAGCCCAGAACAGCCCCTTGATCGCGAGGTTGTCGGCCTCCGTGCCCCCCGCGGTGAAGATCACCTCGGAAGGGCGGGCACCGATCGCTGCGGCGACGGACTCGCGCGCCTCCTCGACGACGCGGCGAGCCGCGCGGCCCGCGGCGTGCAGGGACGAGGGGTTGCCCACGACCGCCATCTGCTCGGCGTACGCCTCGATCGCCGCCCGCGACATCGGGGTCGTGGCGGCGTGGTCGAGATAGACGCGGGGTGGGGTGGTCACGACGTCCAGTCTACGAACGGCTCGGGCAGTGCCCGCGCCGAGGAGAACCCGGTCAGCCGCGACGCTCGCGGATCGCCGCCGCGGCCTGCGGCAGGACGGTCGCGAGGTCACCGACCACGGCGAAGTCGCAGATCTCGAAGATCGGGCACTCCGGGTCCGAGTTCACCGCGACGATGACCTCGGAGGCCTGCATGCCGCCACGGTGGTGCGGCGCGCCCGAGATGCCGGCGCCGATGTACAGACGCGGGGAGATCGTCACGCCCGTCTGGCCGATCTGGGTGTCGTGCTCGATCCAGCCCTCGTCGACGCAGTCACGTGTCGAGCCGACCGCAGCACCGAGCGCGTCCGCGAGCTCACGGACGGGCGCGAAGTCGCCGCCCGTGCCGCGACCGCCCGCGACGACGTACGCCGCCTCCGCGAGCGCGGGGCCCGCCTCGGCGTCGATCTCGTGGACCGTGCGCGAGACGAGGCGCACTCCCCCGGCAGCGGCCGACGCCTCCTCGGCGGGGACGTCGACCTTCTCGACGGACGGCGTGGTCGGGTCGGACGCCTCGGACGGGCGCACCGAGTTCGGGCGCACCGTGAGCAGCGCGAGCGGCGTGCGGACCTCGCACACGAGGTCCCACGTCCCGGCGAACACCCGCTTGGCGCCGACGACGCTCCCCCCGTCACCTTCGCGGACCTGCGCCGCGTCGATGACGAGCCCGGCGCCGGACAGCAGGGCGAGGCGCGCGAGCACCTCCTTGTGCGCGAACGTCGCCCGCGCGAGGAGGACGCGTGCGCCGTCGGTCACGTGCGTGAGCGCCTGCGCGGCGACGCCGGTGAGGTGCGGCTCGCCGTCGACGGCGAGCTCGACGACGCGAGCGACGCCGTACGCGCCGAGCTGGTCGAGGGTCGCGGGCGCGGGCGCGTCGAACGAGACGACGGCGACGACGCCCAGATCGCGGGCGATCGTCACGAGCTCGAGGTCGGCGTCGCGCAGCGGCTCCGCGAGCGAGTCGACGAGGACGAGAGCGGTCGAGGTGCTGGTCATGTCGGGCATCCCTCTCAGACGAGACCGCGGCTGGCGAGGAAGTCGGCGAGCGCGACGCCGCCCTCCCCGTTGTCGACGTGCAGCTCGACCGGCGGGCGCTCGGGGCGCGGTTCGGCGGACAGCACCTGTGTACGCGCACCTGCAGCCCCGACCTTCGACGTGTCGACGTCGAGCTCCGCGAGGGACCAGGTCGTGATCTCCTTCGTGCGGGCCGCCATGATGAGCTTGAAGTTCGGGAAGCGCGGGCGGTTGATGTGGTCGTTGACGCTCACGACGACCGGCAGGTCCGCCTCGAGCACCTCCGTGACCCCATCGACGTCACGCTCCACCCGGGCCGCGCCGTCCGCGACCGCGAGCGCGCCCGCGTTCGTCAGCTGGGGCCAGCCGAGCTCCGCGGCCACGAGCGCCGGGACCACCGAGCCGAGACCGTCGAGGGCCGCCATGCCTGCGAGGACGAGGTCGACCGGACCGTCCTGCGCGACACGGCGCACCGCGGCGGCGAGCACCGCGGCCGTGCCGAGGTAGTCGGAGCCCGCGAGCGCGTCGTCGAGCACGTGCACCCCGACGTCCGCACCCAGCTGGTAGGCGCGGCGCAGGGCGTCCGACGCCTCTGCCGGGCCCATCGTCAGCGCGACGATCTCGCTGCCTGCGCGCTCCTCGTCGGACATGCGCTCGAGCAGGCGCACCGCCTCCTCGAGGGGGTGCTCGTCGAGCTCGTTGAGCGAGCCGTCGGCCGCGCCGCGCGCGACCCGCCCGTCGACGAACGTCCGGTTCGAGTGGATGTTGGGCACGTGCTTGGTCAGCACGACGATTCTCAGACCCACGGTGCTCCTCGGCTGATCTCAGGCTCTGCCCGGCCGGTCCGGCCCACGACGAGAGCAGGCTACCGCGCGCCCCGCCGCGCCGTCGGGTCATCCCGGGTGACGGATTCCCGCACGCGGGCGCCGCTGCCTCACAATGGGACGATGCACCGCCTCGCCCGCGGCCCGCTCAACATCGGGCCCGGTCGGACGAATGGATGAGAACCATGACCTGCCTGCTCGACGCCACCGCCATCGACACGACCCGCGCACCCCTGGGTGTCCGCGTCGTGGACGGAGGCGTGACCGTCGCGGTCGCTGCGGCGCACGCGACGCGCGTCGAGCTGTGCCTCCTCGACCGCGACGACGCCGCGCCGAGCGGCTGGAGCGAGCGGCGCGTCCCGCTGTTCGGCCCGCGCCTGGGCGTGTGGTCCGCGTTCGTGCCCGGCGTCCGCGCCGGCCAGCACTACGGCTTCCGCGCGCACGGCGCGTGGGACCCCGCCGTCGGCCTGCGCTACAACCCGAACAAGCTGCTGCTCGACCCGTACGCGCGCGGCGTCGAGGGTGAGCTCGGGTACGGCCCCGAGACGTACGGGCACTCGTGGGAAGCGCGGTGCGAGGACGGCCTGCCCGCGATGAGCGAGCTCGACTCGCTCGGGCACGTGCCGCACAGCGTCGTCGTCGACTCCTGGTTCACTCCCCCGGCCTCCGGCCGGCCGCACGTCCCGTGGAGCCAGACCGTCGTCTACGAGGCGCACGTGCGCGGGCTGACCCTCAAGCTGCCCGGCCTACCCGACGAGCTGCGCGGCACCTACGCGGGCCTCGCGCACCCCGTGACGATCGAGCACCTCAAGAGCCTCGGCGTGACGACGCTCGAGCTCCTGCCGGTCCACGCGTCGGCGTCCGAGCCGCACCTCGTGCGCAGCGGCCTGACGAACTACTGGGGCTACAACACGCTCAGCTTCTTCGCGCCCGAGCCCCGCTACGCGATGGCGTCCTCCCGCGAGGCCGGCCCCGGTGCTGTCCTCGACGAGGTCAAGGGCATGGTCGCCCTCCTCCACGAAGCAGGCATCGAGGTCGTGCTCGACGTCGTCCTCAACCACACGTGCGAAGGCGGCACCGACGGGCAGCAGCTGTCGTGGCGCGGGCTCGACCCCACCGTCTACTACCTGCACGACGGCGGCCACCCCGCCCGCTTCGCCGATGTCACCGGGTGCGGCAACACGCTCGACTTCCGGCGCACGCGCGTCGTCCAGATGGCTCTCGACTCGCTGCGCTACTGGGCGGACGAGGTCGGCGTCGACGGCTTCCGCTTCGACCTCGCCGTGACGCTCGGTCGCGGGCACGACGGCTTCACGAACTTCCACCCGTTCCTCGTCGCCGTCCAGACCGACCCCGTCCTCGGCGGGCTCAAGCTCATCGCGGAGCCGTGGGACGTCGGCCCCGGCGGCTGGCAGACCGGCAGCTTCAAGGCGCCCTTCGCCGAGTGGAACGACCGGTTCCGCAACGCGGTGCGCTCGTTCTGGCTGTCCGACGCGCGCGCCGCCTCGCACGGGCACCCGACGCACGGCGTCCGCGAGCTCGCGACGCGACTGTCCGGGTCCGCCGACATCTTCGGTCACAGCGACCCGCCGCTCGTGCGTGGCCCCGGCGCATCGATCAACTTCGTCACGGCCCACGACGGCTTCACGATGGCCGACCTCACCGCGTACGACCACAAGCACAACGAGGCCAACGGCGAGGACAACCGGGACGGCACCGACGACAACCGGTCCTGGAACCACGGCATCGAGGGCCGCCTGGACCACGTCGGCTCCGAGATCGCAGCCCTGCGCCGTCGCTCGCACCGCAACCTCATGGCGACGCTCCTGCTGAGCGCTGGCACGCCCATGATCACCGCGGGTGACGAGATGGGCCGCACGCAGCACGGCAACAACAACGCGTACTGCCAGGACACCGACATCGCGCACGTGTCGTGGGACCTCGACGCGCCCGCCCGAGACCTGCTCGAGACGACGCGCTACCTCCTGGCGCTGCGCCGATCGCTGCGCGCGCTCCAGGCCGAGCACTTCTTCCTCGGCCGCCCGCTGTCCCGGCGCGGCGACGACAAGCTCGACCTCGCGTGGCTCGGGACCGACGGCGCGCCGCTCACCGCGGACCGCTGGAACGACACCTGTACGCGGTCGCTGCAGATGATCCGACGCACCGCCGACGCCGCCGACCCGGCCGTCCTGGTGGCGCTCAACGGCTCGCTCGACCCCGTGCCCCTCACCCTGCCGGCCGACGAGACGTGGGAGCTCGTCTGGGACAGCACGTGGGAGAACCCCGTCGAGCGGCTGAGCCCGGACGACGAGGACGACCCGGAGCTCGAGCCGCTGAGCATCCGGATGTATGTGTCGAAGGCCCCATGACCGGGGCAGACGCGCCCGTTCCGGCCCTCGCGGCCCGCGCGTGCTGGTGCGGTTCGGCACGGGTACTCGATAGGTTCGTCCAGTGAGCAAGAAACGTCGCCCCACTGCCCCGGCCCGCGCCACCTCCGCCCGCCAGGAGGTCACGCCGGCCACGTCCGTGACCGTCCCGGCCGAGGTCGGCAGCGCGAACGGTGCGGTCTCCGCCGTCGTGCCCCCCGTCCCCCAGGACGTCCCCGTGCCGATCCTGCCGACACCGATCGGCCGCATCCCCGTGCTCGACGTCAGCCCGACGCTCGAGCAGGGCCGATGGCCCGCGAAGGCCGCCGTCGGCGAGGCCGTCCCCATCCGCGCGACCGTGTTCCGTGAGGGGCACGACGCCGTCGCTGCGACGGCGGTGCTGCTGCGCCCGGACGGCAGCGTGCACTCGACCGCGCGCATGGTCGACATCGCCCCCGGACTCGACCGCTTCGAGGGGCGCGTCGCGCCCGACGCCGAGGGCGAGTGGAGCTTCCGCGTCGAGGGCTGGTCCGACCCGTACGGCACGTGGGCGCACGACGCCGAGGTCAAGATCAACGCCGGCATCGACGTCGACCTCATGTTCGAGGAGGGCGTGCGCCTGTTCCGCCGCATCGCCGCGCAGGACGGCCTCACCCGCTCCGCCGCGGGCGTGCTCGAGCGCCTCCTCGCCACGCTGCAGGACCCGCGCCTCGCACCGCCGCAGCGGCTCGCCGCCGCGCTGTCGCCCGAGGTGCGCCGCGTCGTCGTCGACGAGCACCCGCTGCGCGACCTCGTGACCCCGTCGGCCACCTACCCGCTATGGGTGGGCCGCGAGCTCACGCTCGCGAGCTCCTGGTACGAGATGTTCCCGCGCTCCGAGGGCGCCCGGTACGACGCCGCGACGCAGTCGTGGCAGTCCGGCACCTTCCAGACCGCCGCGCGCCGCCTGCCCGCGATCGCCGCGATGGGCTTCGACGTCGTCTACCTGACGCCGATCCACCCGATCGGCACGACGTTCCGCAAAGGCCGCAACAACTCCCTCGAGGCGCTGCCCGGCGACCCGGGCTCGCCGTACGCGATCGGCTCAGCGGACGGCGGCCACGACGCGATCCACCCCGACCTCGGCACGTTCGAGGACTTCGACGCGTTCGTCGCGTCCGCGCGCGAGGTCGGCCTCGAGGTCGCTCTCGACCTCGCGCTGCAGTGCTCGCCCGACCACCCGTGGGTCACCGAGCACCCCGAGTGGTTCACGACGCGCGCCGACGGCTCGATCGCCTACGCCGAGAACCCGCCGAAGAAGTACCAGGACATCTACCCGCTCAACTTCGACAACGACCCCGAGGGGATCTACGCCGAGATCGAGCGCGTCGTGCGCCTGTGGATCGACCACGGGGTCACCGCGTTCCGCGTCGACAACCCGCACACCAAGCCCCTCGACTTCTGGGAGCGGCTCCTCGCGTCCGTCCGGGCGACGCACCCGCACGTCATCTTCCTCTCCGAGGCGTTCACGCGCCCCGCGATGATGGACGCTCTCGCGCGGATCGGCTTCCACCAGTCGTACTCGTACTTCACGTGGCGCAACACGCGCACCGAGATCGAGGAGTACCTGCGCGAGGTGTCCGACGAGCAGGGCTCGTGGATGCGCCCCTCCTTCTGGCCGACGACGCACGACATCCTGCCGCCGTACCTCCAGCACGGCGGCGTCGCAGGATTCGCCGTGCGCGCGGTGCTCGCCGCGACGTCGTGCCCCACGTGGGGCATCTACTCGGGCTACGAGCACGCCGAGCGCGTCCCCCGCCCGGGCGTCGAGGAGCAGATCGACAACGAGAAGTACGAGTACAAGCCGCGCGACTGGTCCGCGCCCGAGGCCCAGGGCCTCACGCGCCTGCTCACGCAGCTCAACCGGATCCGCGCCGACCACCCTGCGCTGCGCCAGCTGCGCAACCTCACGGTGCACTCCTCGACCAACGACCAGGTCGTCGTCTTCTCCTCGCACCTCGACGGGCGTTTCACGCCCGACGGGCAGCCCGACACGGTCATCACCGTGCTCAACCTCGACCCGTGGAACACCCAGGAGGCGACGGTCCACCTCGACCTCGCCGCCCTCGGCCTGCCGGCCTCCGCCGGCGACGCCCCCGCCTTCAACGCCCACGACCTGCTGACCGGCGCGACCTACGCGTGGGGCAGCGAGGCGTACGTGCGCCTCAACCCGTTCGAGAACGTCGCTCACATCATCCAGGTAGGACACCCATGACCGTTCCCCCGTCGTCCGGCTCCCCCCGCCCCGCGCCCGTGCCCGCCGGTCCGGCGGCTGCGCCCGCGCCCGGCGGCCGGACCCAGCACGAGCCCGCACCGGTGACCGCGCCGGTCCCGCTCGCGTCGCTCCCGCGACAGCGTCAGCCGCAGGTGCCCGCCTTCCCGAAGGCGCTGTCGGACGACCCGGAGTGGTACCGCACCGCGGTGTTCTACGAGGTCATCGTGCGCGCGTTCTCCGACTCGACCGGCGCTGGCACGGGTGACATCCGCGGCCTGATCGACCGGCTCGACTACATCCAGTGGCTCGGCATCGACTGCCTCTGGTTGCCGCCGTTCTACCCGTCGCCCCTGCGCGACGGCGGCTACGACATCTCCGACTACACCGCGATCGCGGGGCAGTACGGCACGATGGAGGACTTCGCGGAGCTCATCGAGGCGGCCCACGCGCGCGGCATCCGCGTGATCATCGACCTCGTCATGAACCACACGAGCGACCAGCACCCGTGGTTCCAGGCGTCGCGCTCGGACCCCGACGGCCCGTACGGCGACTTCTACGTGTGGAGCGACGACGACTCGAAGTACGAGGACGCGCGCATCATCTTCGTCGACACGGAGACGTCGAACTGGACGTTCGACCCGGTCCGCCGGCAGTTCTACTGGCACCGGTTCTTCTCGCACCAGCCCGACCTCAACTTCGAGAACCCGCACGTCGTCGAGGCGATGCTCGACGTCACGCGGTTCTGGTGCCGCGTCGGCATCGACGGCTTCCGCCTCGACGCCGTCCCCTACCTCTTCGAGGAAGAGGGCACCAACTGCGAGAACCTGCCGCGCACGCACGAGTTCCTGCAGAAGGTGCGCGCGATGGTCGACCGCGAGTTCCCGGGCCGCATCCTGCTCGCCGAGGCGAACCAGTGGCCCAACGACGTCGTGGACTACTTCGGGACGGAGGAGAAGCCCGAGTGCCACATGTGCTTCCACTTCCCCGTGATGCCCCGCATCTACTACGCGCTGCGTGACCAGCGCTCGACGTCGATCCTCGACATCCTCGCCGACACCCCGCAGATCCCTCGCGGCGCCCAGTGGTCGACGTTCCTGCGGAACCACGACGAGCTCACGCTCGAGATGGTCTCCACGGAGGAGCGCGCGAGCATGTACGGCTGGTACGCGTCCGACCCGCGCATGCGCGCGAACGTCGGCATCCGCCGCCGTCTCGCTCCGCTGCTCGACAACTCCCGCAAGGAGATCGAGCTCGCGCACGCCCTGCTGCTGTCGCTCCCCGGAAGCCCGTGCCTCTACTACGGCGACGAGATCGGCATGGGCGACAACATCTGGCTCCCGGACCGCGACGCGGTCCGCACGCCGATGCAGTGGACCCCGGACCGCAACGCGGGCTTCTCGACGGCCGACCCTGGCAAGCTCTACCTGCCGGTCGTCCAGTCGCTCGTGCACTCGTACGAGGGCACGAACGTCGAATCGCAGCTCGCGCAGCCGTCCTCGCTCCTGCACTGGGTGCACGGCATGCTCTCGGTGCGCCGTCGCCACCGGGCGTTCGGCACAGGTGACTTCGTGCCCGTGCAGTGCGACAACGACGCCGTCCTCGCGTTCCTGCGCGTGACGAATGAGGAGACGCTCCTGTGCGTCGCCAACCTCGCCGCGACCGCGCGGCGCGCGCAGCTGACGATCCCCGGCTGGGAAGGTGCGCAGGCGGTCGACGTGTTCGGCGGCGCTGTGCTCGGCGAGGTCGACGCGGACGGCGAGGTCACGTTCACGCTCGGCTCGCGCGACTTCTTCTGGTCGGTGCTCACCCCGGCGGCGGAACTCGCAGCCGAGCACTCCCCGGCCGCAGCCGACGCGCAGCCCGCGTAACCCGCAAGCGCCCGCCCGCCACCAGCCCAGGAGTGACGCCGATGTCCCGACCCGCAGCGGACCTGACCGAGCAGCTCGGTCCGTTCGAGCCCGCCCCCGTCCCGACGGAGGCGGAGCTCGCGGCCCTGCGCGCCTGGATGCCGACCCGCCGGTGGTTCCCCGTGAAGAGCGGGTCGCCGGCGATCGACCCGTGGATCAGCGTGCGCTTCACCGACGGCTCCGCTCCGGTGATCCACCTGTTCCTCGTGGGCGACGGCGAGCCGGACACGCGCACGATCGTCCAGGTGCCGGTCGTGCGCCGTCCGGCGCTCCTCCCGCCCGTCGAGGTCGGCGCACCGCTGCCGCCCGGTGTCATCGGGGAGGTCGACGGCGAGTGGCTCGTCGACGCCGTCGGCGAGGAAGAGCTCTGGCGGTCCTGGCTCGCGCTCGCGCAGTGGGGCGAGCAGGACGCGGGTCCTGCGGACGTGGACCTCGGCAACGCACGCCTGGTCACAGGCGAGCAGTCGAACACGTCGATCCTGTTCCCGCGCGCGGGCGGCGGGGCGATCCTCAAGGTGTTCCGCGCCGTCGTGCGCGGCGCGAACCCGGACGTCGACGTGCCGCGAGCGCTCGTCCAGGCCGGCTGGACGGGTGTGCCCGCCCCGCTCGCGTGGCTCGAGCTCTCGTGGCCCGAGGAGCGCACGGGCCTGCTCGACCTCGGCGTGCTCTCCGAGCTCGTGGCGGACGCCGCAGACGGCTTCGAGCTCGCGTGCGCGTACGCGGCGGAGGCCCGCAGCTTCGAGACCGAGGCGTTCGAGCTGGGCCGCACGATCGCCGAGATGCACGACGCCCTCGCCCGGGCGATCCCGACGTCGGGCCAGACGGTCGGCATCGAGTGGCTCCGCTCCGAGCTGCGCCACCGGGCGCGCGGCTCGGCCGCGCAGGCTCCTGTCCTCTCGACGCGCCTGCCCGCGATCGAGGCGCTCCTGAGCAGGCTCGGGACGGACGTGCCCGCCGACCTGCTGCTGAGCCTCCAGCAGATCCACGGCGACCTGCACCTCGGCCAGGTGCTCTACTCCCCCACCGGCTGGCGCGTCATCGATTTCGAGGGCGAGCCGATGCGCCCGCTCGAGGAGCGGCGTCGGCCTGACCTGCCCGTGCGGGACGTCGCCGGCATGCTGCGGTCCTTCGACTACGCGGCCGCGGTCGGCGAGTGCCCGGACCCGACCTGGGTCGTCGCGTGCCGTGCAGCGTTCCTCGACGGCTACGCGGCCGGTCAGGCCGAGGGCGCGGCGCTCGCGCCGACCGTGCCGGGCCTCGAGGCGGCCCTGCGGGACGCCCTCGAGCTTGACAAGGCGCTCTACGAGGTCGTGTACGAGGCGAACAACCGCCCCGACTGGGTCGCGATCCCGATCGCGGGGGTCGACCGTCTGCTCGCTGCGGCGGCTGCCCCGGACCCCGGCGACGACGTCGTCTGACGTGGCGCAGCCCCGTCCGGGCCGTGCCGACGCGCGCCGGGACCGGCGTGCGGACCGTTGAGCAGCGGCGACGCCCGGCGCGCCGGGCCTTCGTGCCCAGCGAGAGCGGCTGAGTCGTGGAATGGTAGGAAGATGACAGCCGCGCCTCTCCCGATCCCTGTCGACCCGAGCCTGCTCGCTGCCGTCGCCGGCGGGCGTCACCACGACCCGCACGGCATCCTGGGCCCGCACCCGCACGACGGCGGCGTCACGATCCGCGTGCTTCGCCCCCTCGCCGACGAGGTCGTCGTCGTCACGGCCGACGGCGAGCACCGCGCCGAGCACGAGCAGGACGGCGTCTGGGTCGTCGTGCTCCCCGGCGAGACCGTCCCCGAGTACCGCCTGCGCGTGCGGTACGGCACCGAGACGACCGACACCGACGACCCGTACCGGTTCTGGCCGACGCTCGGCGAGATGGACCGCCACCTCATCCGCGAGGGCCGCCACGAGGAGCTGTGGCGCGTCCTCGGCGCGAACGTCCACACGTACCCCGGCCAGCTCGGCGAGGTCACCGGCACAGCCTTCGCCGTGTGGGCGCCCAACGCCCGCGCCGTCCGGCTCGTCGGCGACATGAACCACTGGCAGGGCTCGTCGCACTCGATGCGTTCGCTCGGCGAGTCCGGCGTCTGGGAGCTGTTCGTCCCCGGCGTGCGCGGCGGCACCCGCTACAAGTACGAGATCCTCACGCAGGACGGCTCGTGGCGGCAGAAGGCCGACCCCATGGCGAAGGGCACCGAGGTCCCGCCCGCGACCGCGTCGGTCGTCGTCGAGAGCGGGTACCGCTGGCAGGACGACGCCTGGATGGACCAGCGCGCCCGGACCGACGTGCACAACGCCCCGATGAGCGTCTACGAGGTCCACCTCGGCTCGTGGCGCCAGGGCCTGAGCTACCGCGAGCTCGCGGACCAGCTCACGCAGTACGTCGTCGACCTCGGCTTCACGCACGTCGAGCTCATGCCCGTCGCCGAGCACCCGTACGGGCCGTCCTGGGGCTACCAGGTCACGTCGTACTACGCCCCGACGTCCCGCTTCGGCAGCCCGGACGACCTGCGTCACCTCATCGACACTCTCCACGCGGCGGGCGTCGGGGTCATCCTCGACTGGGTGCCCGCGCACTTCCCCAAGGACGAGTGGGCGCTCGGCCGCTTCGACGGCACCGCCCTCTACGAGGACCCGGACCCGCTGCGCGGGGAGCAGCCCGACTGGGGCACCTACGTCTTCAACTTCGGCCGTCCCGAGGTCCGCAACTTCCTCGTCGCGAACGCGACGTACTGGCTCGAGGAGTTCCACGTCGACGGGCTGCGCGTCGACGCCGTCGCGTCGATGCTGTACCTCGACTACTCCCGCGAGGCGGGACAGTGGCGGCCGAACAAGAACGGCGGCCGCGAGAACCTCGAGGCGATCGCGTTCCTCCAGGAGGCCAACGCGACCGCGTACCGCCGCAGCCCCGGCGTCGTCATGATCGCCGAGGAGTCCACCGCGTGGCCCGGCGTCACGACGCCGACCGACGCGGGCGGCCTGGGCTTCGGCCTCAAGTGGAACATGGGCTGGATGAACGACACCCTGCGCTACCTCGCGCAGGACCCGATCAACCGCCGCTACCACCACTCCGAGATCACGTTCTCGCTCGTGTACGCGTTCTCCGAGCAGTTCACGCTGCCGCTGAGCCACGACGAGGTCGTGCACGGCAAGGGCTCGCTCCTGCGCAAGATGCCCGGCGGCGACTGGCAGCAGCTCGCGGGCCTGCGCTCGCTCCTGGCGTACCAGTGGTCCCACCCCGGCAAGCAGCTGCTGTTCATGGGCGGGGAGATCGGCCAGGGCACCGAGTGGAGCGAGAGCCGCAGCCTCGACTGGTACCTGCTCGACCACGCCCCGCACCAGGGCGTGCACCGGCTCGTGAAGGACCTCAACGCGCTGTACCGCTCGCAGCCCGCGCTGTGGTCCCAGGATCACACGCCTGCCGGCTTCGAGTGGCTCGACTCGGACGACGCCGACCACAACGTCATCGCGTACCTGCGCCGCGGCACGGACGGGTCGACGGTCGCGATCGTCGTCAACTTCGCCGACGC
This sequence comes from Flavimobilis soli, assembly GCF_002564025.1. Classification (NCBI taxonomy): domain Bacteria; kingdom Bacillati; phylum Actinomycetota; class Actinomycetes; order Micrococcales; family Jonesiaceae; genus Flavimobilis; species Flavimobilis soli. Next base: position 2,723,864 of record NZ_PDJH01000001.1, on the reverse strand, counting down.
GACCCACGAGAGCTGGCGCCTGCCGCTCCCCGAGGGCGGCGTATGGCGCGAGGCGCTCAACACGGATGCCGAGGTGTACGGCGGCTCCGGCGTCGGCAACCTCGGCGCGGTCCACGCGGAGCCGGTCGGCCACCACGGTCGTCCGTTCTCGGCGACGCTGCGCGTGCCGCCGCTCGCGGCGCTCTTCTTCGTGCACGAGGGCTGATCCCGCCGCGCACGACGAAGGCCGGGCCCCTGCGGGGGCTCGGCCTTCGTCGTCGGTAGGTCGTCGCGGCGGTGCGTCTCGCTCCGAGCCGAGGGCTCAGTAGAGCGCGTTCGCGAGCGCGCGGCGGGCGGGGCCGACGCGCGGGTCCGCGTTGCCGAGGATCGTGAAGTAGTCGACGAGCCGGACGCGCACCCGCTCGCGGTCGTCACCCGCCGTGCGGGCGACGAGCTCGATGAGACGCCCGAGAGCGTCTTCGACCTTGCCGCCGGCGAGGTCGAGGTCTGCGACGTCGAGCTGGGCCTGCACGTCGTCGGGCGCGTCGGCGGCGGCGCGGCGGACGTCCGCGAGCGTCATGTGCGACGTCCGCTCGAGCAGCTCGACGTTCGCGAGGCCGGCCGCGGCGTCGGTGTCCTTCGGGTTCTCCTTGAGCGCCTGCTTGTAGGCCGCGATCGCGGTCTCGAGGTCGTTCTCCGCGATCGCGTCGTACGCCTTCTGGTGCAGCGGCGGGAGCTCCGGCTCAGGCGCCGGCTGGGCAGCGGCCTGCTCGGCGGTGACGCCGGGCGCTGCGGTGAGGCGACCCGTGATGCCGTTGGCCTCGGCGGCCGCGAGCACCTGGTCGAGCACGTCGCGGACCTGGTTCTCGTCGGCGGCGCCCTGGAACAGCGGCACGGGCTGGCCGGCGAGGACCGCGACGGCAGTCGGCACGCCCTGGACCTGGAACGCCTGCGCGATCTGCGGGTACGCCTGGACGTCGACGCGCGCGAGGAGCATGGCGCCCTCGTAGCCGTCGACGAGCCGTCCGAGGGTCGTCGCGAGCCGCGCGTTGGCCTCGTCGGTCGCGACCCACAGGAGGACGACGACGGGGACCTGCATCGACTGCTCGATGATCTGCTGGAACGTCGCCTCGGTCGTGTCGACGACGAAGCCGCCCGCTGCCGGGGCCCCGCCGGGCTCGCCCGGGGGCGGCGCGACCGGGCGGCCGAGGGACGAGAGGTCGACCGCTCCGCGGACGTCGAGCCGAGGGTCTGGCGCTTGCTGACTCATGAGACCTTCCTGTTCGCGTGTGTCGGGCCCGCGCGCGGGCCGGACGGGGTCAGTCGGGGATGCCTGCCGCGGTCGCGACGTGCTCGACACCGAGGACCGAGACCTGTCCGCCGCCGGCGGCGGGCGGGACGTAGAGGGCGACGACCGTCGTGTAGCTGATGGTCATCTCGTTCTTCACCTTGGTCTTCTTCGGCAGCAGCGCCTTCTCGATCGCCGTGCCGGGCGAGAGCACGGCGCCCTTCTCGGCGGTGCGGAGCTCGAGGACCTTGAGCTCGCCGACGACGACGGCGCCGCCGTCGGCCGTGCCGACCGCCTCGATCGCGCCGGGGACGGGCGTGAAGGTCATGGTCTGCTTGCCGTCGGCGGCCTTGAGCGCCTTGTTCTGCAGCTTGGAGATCTCGGCGATCTGCTCGCGGAACGGGTCGTCGGCGAAGGCGTCGGCGTGCTTGGACTTCGCCTTCTTCGTGAGGACGTCGGCGTACTGGTCGACCGCGGTCTGCGGCGTCACGAGGAGGCCCTCGGCGTCGGGGGCGACGGCCTGCGAGCCGACCTCGAGCGAGGCGAACGCCGGCAGGACGACCTTGGGGAAGAGACGGACCCAGCCCCACAGCTGGTAGTTCGAGCGGGCGTCCGCCTGCTCGAGGACGAGCAGTCGCTCGGTCTGCAGCTCGGGCTGCTCGGAGATCGCGACGACGGTGCGCGGCCACTGCGACTCGACGGGCGAGGTCGTCGAGACGACCTCGGTGGGGAGCGCGGTCAGGTACTCGTCGGAGTCGATGCGGTCGGCGACCTTGAGCTCGCTCTCGCGGATCGCGCGGGCAGGGCCGGTCAGTCGTTCTCCGAGCCCCTTCGCGGAGCGCGCCTCCTGGGTCTTGGCGAGCGTCGTCCCGATCGCGTCGAGGATCTTCGCCTCCTGCTCCTCGTCGAGGACGGGGCCGGGAGCTGCCGGGGCTGCGGGCGGCTCGGGCGTCGGGATCTCGGGCGCGCACGCGCCGAGCGCGGTGAGCACGACGGCGACGCCGAGCGCTGCGGCGGTGCGGCCGGTGCGGCGGGTCATGCGTCCTCCTCGGGGCGGTCGGGGGTCTGCTTCTCGGGCGTCCACGTGGGCGGGTTCGTCGGCCTGTCGGTCGTGGGCGGCGTCGTCGCGGCGGGCGTGTTCAGGTACGGGTTCGCCCCCGCTCCTGCCGCGTAGGGGGACGACGGCGCACCTTGGCGCAGCTGGTGGTGCGGCTGCGGGATCGGGGGCCCTGCCGTGGGGCTCGGGGCGGCCGGACCGACGGGGGTCCATGCCGCGCCAGGCTGCGCCCCACCGGGCCGGGAAGCGGGCGCAGGCCGGGCTGCGGGCGTCGCGGGGGTGCCGTACGGCGACGCGGTGCCGGACGGCGTCGGAGTTCCGGACGGCGTCGGGCTTCCGGCCTGTGCCGGGCTGCCGTACGGCGAGCGGTAGGCCGACGGCGTCGCAGAGCCGGACGGCGCAGAGCCAGACGGCGCAGGGCCAGACGGCGCAGGGGCCGCGTACGGGGAAGCGCCTGCCGCGGGCGGCTGCGTGGCCGACGGCGGCTGCGTGGCGGACGGCGCAGGCGCGGCTGTGCCGCCGGCCTGGAAGCCCCAGGCCGCGCGCCACGCGTCGGCGCGTGCGCTCGGGTTCTCGTCGGCCGGACGCTGCCCGGGCGTCGCGCCGGCGACCGCTGCGGCGGGTGCCGCCTGGCCGGGAGCAGCAGGGCCCTGGGTCGTGGCGGGGCGTCCCGCGGAACCCGGGGCTGCCAGGTTCTGCTCGGCAGTCTCCGTCGCGGACTCTGCACGGGAGCGGACCTGCGGGAGCATGCCGGTGCGAGGACGCTTGCGCCCGCGGTCGCGGGCCGCCTCCGCGGCCTCGCGCTCGGCGCGCTCACGCAGCTCGCGACGGGTCAGGGGGCGACCGCCGAGCTCTCCGGGGGCGGGTGCACCTGCCTGGGCGGCAGGCGCCGTCACGGCCGCGGCTACCGGAGCCGGCTGCTGCGTCTGCGCAGCGGCGGGCGCCGCTGCCGGCGCGTTCTCGTCGCTGCCGACCGACGCGGCGAACCGTGACGTGGGGGCGACGATCGGGCCGCCGTGCGGCGCGTCGGGTGCGACCCGCACGGGGGCGGGCACGCCGCGGCGCGCGTTGCGCGCCTCGACGATCCGCAGCGCGATCGCGGGCAGGCGCGGCACGAGGATCAGCGCAGCGGCCGCGAGCAGGAGGACGACGCCGAGCACGACCCCCGGCACGAGCGCGGGCGTCGAGACGACGCGAGGCCAGCTCATCGTGACCGTCGGGGCGACGGCGCCGTCGCCGGTCCCGGCCACGAGCAGCATCTCGCGGTCGAGCTTCTGGTCGAGGGTCAGCGTCGCCGTCCCGTCGCCGCGCGCCTCCGCGAGCCACATGTCCGAGCCGAGCGGGTCGGGCCCGACGATGCCCGAGGCCCCGACGGACGGCGCGTCCTCGTCGCCCCCGGCCTCGTCCTTCGCGTCGCCGTCCTTGCCGTCGGCGTCCTTCGCGTCGGCGCTCGGCTCGGGGACCGGCGTCGTCTCCCCCGCGACCGGGGTCGAGGAGAGGTCTGTCCAGGACGCGAGACCGCTGACCTGCACGTGGGCGTCGTCGCCGACCCACCCGCGCACGTCAGCCTCCCGGCCGACGACGATCGCGACGGGGCCGCCGTCGGCGCGCGCGGCCGTCACGGTCACCTCGTCGCCCACGAGCCCGAGCACGCCCGGCTCGGCCACGAGCATCGTCACCTCACCCGACGGAGCGACGGAGGCCGTGACGACGTCGTCGGGCCGCCAGAGGGTCGCCGAGGCGATCGCCAGGCCGAGGGAGGCAGCTCCCAGGACCGCGAGCACCACGGCCATCACGCGTTGCAGCACCGTCATTCCCTTCACGTCGGACGTTCTACCCTACGGCGGCCGGTCCTCGCCCGGCGAAAGTCTGACGTCCCCAGGTCCGGCGCGCACCGAATCTGCACGAGTCGGGCACGGGCCGGGCCCGACCGCGGCCCCGGACCCACAAGACCAGCCGCGCCCTCACCCGATAGGCTGGCGGGGTGCACGCCCGCGCGTGCGCCCACCGCTGACGTGGTGCGTCACTCACGGGAACGGTGCCCGCCGTCCCCACGACCGCCGAGGTTCTCTCGTGACCGAAGATCGTCCCCTGTTCCCCGTCGTCATGCGTGGCTACGACCGTTCCCAGGTCGACGGCGAGGTTGCGCGTCTCCAGAAGCAGCTCGAGAGCGCGCGCGCCCAGGTCGCCCAGCTCGACGAGCGCACGCTGCAGATCAGCGGCGAGCTCTCCGAGGCGCAGCGCCAGCTGCGCGAGGCCGAGCGCCCCACGTACTCGGGTCTCGGCACCCGCATCGAGCAGCTCATGCGCTCCGCGGAGGAGCAGTCGTCGGACGTCGTCGCGCAGGCCAACGCCCAGGCGGCGGACGCGCTCGCCCGCGCCAAGCTCGCCGCCGGCCAGATCCGCGGCCGCGCCGAGAACGAGGTCGCCGAGCTGCTCGCGACCGCCCGCCGCGAGGCGGACGAGATGCGCGCGGCCGCCCACACCGAGGCCGAGAGCACGATCACGAGCGCCCAGCGCCGTGCTGAGGAGATGGTCGGCTCCGCCGAGCGCGAGGCCGCTCGCATCCAGGGCGTCTCCCAGACCGAGGTCGCCGAGCGCCGTGCGACGACCGAGCGCGAGCTCGCGACGCTGCGCGCGACGACGGAGCGCGAGACGACCGAGCTGCGCATCACGACCGAGCGCGAGGCTGCCGAGCTGCGCGCGAAGACCGAGGCCGAGACGACCGAGCTGCGCGAGCAGACCGACCGGTACGTCGAGGACGTCCGCCAGACGGCGCACCTCGAGACGACGACGCTGCGTCAGCGCACCGAGAAGGAGGTCGCGGAGATGCGTGCCGCGGCCGAGGCGGAGACCACGGAGCTGCGTCAGCGCACGGCCAAGGAGACCGCCGAGCTGCGCGCGACGACGGACGCCGAGGTCACCGAGCTCCGTGCCCGCGCGAAGGAGTACTCCGACTCGCTCCGCGAGGCGGCGGACCGCGAGACGACCGAGCTGCGCCAGCGCGTCGAGAAGGAGACGGCCGCGCTGCGCAAGGAGGCCGACCAGTACGCGGCCCTCACCCGCACGACGGCCGAGCGCGAGGTCGACGAGCTGCGCACGACGGCGCAGGCCGAGGTCGACGAGCTGCGTTCGACCGCCGCGACCGAGACGGCCGCCCTGCGCACCGAGGCCGAGCAGTACGCGGCGTCCGTGCGCGCTGCCGCCGACCGCGACGCGACCGAGCTGCGCGAGAGCGCACGCCTCGAGAGCACCGCGCTGCGAGAGAGCACGACCCGCGAGATGACCGAGCTGCGCGAGAGCACGGAGGCGGCTGCGGCCGCACTGCGCGAGCAGACCCAGCGCGAGACCGACGAGCTGCGCTCCGCGACCGAGATCGAGGTCGAGCGGATCCGCACCGACGCGACGCGCGAGGCAGCCGACATCGTCGCCAAGGCGCGTACCGAGGCGGCCAGCCAGCTCGAGCGGGCGCGCACGGCCCTCGCGGACACCGAGATCGAGATCGCTCAGCGTCGCGAGACCGCCGAGCGCGAGGAGGCCGAGCGCCAGGCCGCGGCCCGTGCGGAGACGGAGCGCATGGTGAACGAGGCCGAGGCGCACGCCGCCGACGCCGAGCAGCGCGTCGTGCGCGCCGTCGAGCAGGCGGAGAAGGTGCGCCGCGAGACGGACGAGCACGCCAAGCAGCTCCTGTCGAACGCCCGCAAGAACGCCGACGCGGTCGTGTCGCAGGCACGCGAGCACGCCGAGAAGACCCTGTCCGACGCCGTCCTCGAGGCGGACCGCGAGCGCAGCGCCGCCCAGCGCCAGGTCGACGACCTCAACCGTCAGCGCGAGGCCATCACGACCTACCTGGACGAGCTCCGCTCTCTGCTCGGTGGCGACCCGATCCCGTCGCGTCGCACGCTCGAGAAGGCGTCGGCCGCGGAAGAGTCGTTCCGGGCTCAGCAGCAGGCTGTCGACCTCGACGAGATCGAGGCGACCGTGACCGGTTCCGCCGCGGAGGCCGTCGACGCCGAGGCTCCCGTCGCCTCGGCCGGGTCGGTCGAGTCTGCCGACTCCGCGCCCTCAACCGACTCGGCGCCGTCACCCGACTCCGCGCCCTCCGCCAGCTCGGCGTCATCGGCGGGCTCGGCCGGGTCCACCCCCTCCGCGGGCTCTGCGCCGTCGGCGCAGTCCCCCGCCGAGCCTGCCGGCTCCGCCGCGGCTGACGACGAGGCCACCGAGCCCGCCGAGGAGGAGGCCGCCGAGGAGAGCTCGGGGTCCAAGTGACCGACGACTCCAGGACGTGGGCCGAGCAGCGGCGCGAGCAGGCGCTCGCCCACGGTGAGCGCCTCGCCGCGGCGAAGGCTCAGGAGACCGTGCGCGCCCGCGCGCTCGTCGCAGAGTTCATCGAGCGCGCGCGGGCGGCCGGCGTCCCCGCCGAGCCGCTCCTCGCCCGCGACTACAGCGGGCGAGGTCCCTTCCGGACGGGCAAGCACGGCTGGTACGTACGCGCCAACCGGACGGCCGCCGTCGGCGACGACGGCGAGTTCTACGTGCTCGTCGTCGAAGGCGGCCTCCTGGCGAGGCTGCGCGGCGCGACGCTCACCCCGAGCGACCCACCCCTCGTCCTGGGCGCGGGCGGGCGCGACGGGGAGTCCATCGCGCTGCGCGACGCCCTCGCCCGGGTCGCACCCGAGTAAGCGCGGGAAGCCGCGCAGCGCACGGACGCGCTCCCCGTCCACGCGAGCGAGCCCGAGCCCCGGTGGGCTCGGGCTCGTTCGCGTCGACGACGGGTCAGACGCGGCGCAGCAGCGCCGCGAGCGCCGCAGCGACCGGCTCGGGCGCCTCGTTCGTCGTCATGTGCCCCGCACGCGGGACGACGACGAGCTCAGCGTCCTTCGCGGCGTCGACCATCTTCTGCGCCTCTGCGACGGGCGACAGCTCGTCCTCGTCGCCGACGACGACGACCATCGGCCCCTCGAACCCCGCGATCGCGTCGAGGCGGTCGGGCCGGGGCGCCATCGCCCGCTGGCACCACGCGACACCCGCGGGTCCCTGGTCACGGATCCACGTGTCGAGCCGCTCGACGAGGTCCTCGCGGTTCGCGCGGCTCGTCTCGCCGAGCAGCGAGCGCCGCATCGACAGCACGGGCTCGACGTTGTGGTTCTTCTCGACCTCGTCGGCGATCCGCAGGCGGTTGTCGCGAACAGCCTGCGGGTCCGCGCCCGCCTTCGTGTCGAGCAGCGCCGCGCCCGCGACGAGCTCCGGGTGCCGCGCGAGCAGGCTCATGACGACGTACCCGCCCATCGACAGGCCCGCGACGACCGCACGGTCGATGCCGAGCGCACGCAGGGTCGCGGCGACGGCGTCACCGGACAGGTCGATCGACGGCTCGTCCGGCGCCCCGAGCGTCGCCGCGACGTCCGGACCGGTCGGCGACTCCCCCATGCCCGGCAGGTCGAGCGCGATCACGTCGGGCTCGCCCGGAAGCAGGTCGACGACGTCGAGCCACATCCGCGAGTCGAGCGGGAAGCCGTGGAGCAGCACGAGCGGCACCCCGGTGCCGCGGCGCAGACGGTGGTGCGCGAGAAGTCCGTCACCGGTGATCATCAGGTGTCCTCCCAGGTAGGTGCCTGCCTCCGATGATGCTCGCCAGGCAGCCCGGGCGCCAGAGGACCGCTCCGCTCAGCGCTCCTCGGGCTGGTCCAGGTCGGCGGACTCGACCGCGCTGCCGTCCCACACGGTCGGCAGCGGCGAGTGGCCCGGCAGGACGTGCGAGACGATCTCGTCGAGGACCCGACGGACGGAGGACTCCCCCACCCACAGGTGCTTGGCACCGTCGACGCCGATGACCTCGGCCTGCGGCACGACCGAGAAGCGCTCGCGCGCCTCGGCAGGGCGCAGGTAGTCGTCGTGCTCGGGGACGAGGGCGACGAGCGGGCGGCCGAAGTCCGCCCACCGCGCGAGGTCCGCGTCGCCAGCGCGGTGCAGCGGCGGCGAGAGCAAGATCGCTCCCTCGATCGCGGGGTCGGCGCCGTGCATGAGGGCCAGCTCGGTGCCGAACGACCATCCGACGAGCCACGGGCGCGGCAGCTCGCGGAACTCCGCGAGCTCGATCGCGGCGGCGACGTCGAAACGCTCGGCGTTCCCGCCGTCGAACGCGCCCTCGCTCGTGCCGCGGGGCGACGACGTGCCGCGGGTGTTGAAGCGCAGGACGGCGAGGTCGGCGAGCGCGGGGAGGCGCCAGGACGCCTTGCGCAGCACGTGCGAGTCCATGTAGCCGCCGTGCGTCGGCAGCGGGTGGAGGGTCACGAGCGTCGCGACCGGGTCGCGGTCGGCGGGGAGCGCGAGCTCACCGACGAGCGTGAGGCCGTCGGCGGTGTGGAGCTCGATGTCCTCGCGGCGCGCCGGCAGGACGGTCGTGGAGCGGATCTGGGTGTGGGTCGGCTCGTTCATCGCCCACGAGCCTAGCCGCGGCCCGGCCTGGGCGCGGTCTCGTCTAGCCGCGGTCCCAGCAGGCCGTGTGCCAGTGCCTGCGGGCGGCGAGCGCTGCCTCGGCCCCGAAGAGCGAGTCGTCCGCCCACGCGACGACGTGCGGCACGCCCGCGGTGATCTCCTGCTGGCAGCCGGGGCACCGGTACGTCTTGTCGTTGCCGCGCACCTTCTGCACCGTCCAGGTCTCGCCGCGGCGGGTCACGGAGGACCGGCCGCCGGTCGCTCGCTCGAGGTCGAGCTCGCGGTGCGGCTCGCCCCAGGGACGACGACGGGACGGACGCGCAGAGGGCATGCCTCCATCGTGCCACGCGGCGGCGGGGGCGCTGCTTCCAGGGTCCTCACAGGGCTACCCCGTAGGCTCTGGGGTGGACCAGCGCGCTCAGCGCACCTAGACAAGGCGAAGGACCTCTCCTGGTGAAGAACTCCACCCTCCGACGCGTGGCCGTGCTCAGCGCGGGCGCAGTCCTCCTGCTGACCGGCTGCAGCGACGACTCCGAGCCCGCGGCGAGCCCCTCGACGCAGGCCGGCGCGGCCCCGTCGACGACCGCGACCGAGTGCAAGCCCGTCGAGTCGCAGGAGGCCTCGCCGCTCGACGGCGTCGTCGTCTCGGGCGACCTCGGCACGGCCCCGACCCTCAAGGTCGAGAAGGCCGTGGAGATCACCGAGGCGGCGGTCAAGCTCGTCTGCGTCGGTGACGGCGCGCAGGTCAAGGACGGGCAGACGCTCTCCTACCGCTACACCGTCGTCATGGGCAGCGACGGCGAGCAGAAGTACCAGAGCACCGAGGACGAGTCTGGCGCGCTGACCGTCGACTTCTTCGGCGAGAAGATGCACGAGGCTCTCGTCGACGCGACGATCGGCACGCGCCTGCTGTGGGCCGAGCCCTCCACGACCGAGGGCGAGCCGCCGGCGGTCCTGGGCTTCGAGATCACGGGTGCCCGCGACGTCCCGACGCGTGCGTCGGGCGAGACCGTCGAGCCCGCTGCCGGTCTGCCGACCGTCAAGCTCGCCGACGACGGCGCGCCGACGATCACGATCCCCGAGGGCTACGAGGCGCCGAGCGACCTCGTCGTCCAGACGCTCATCAAGGGGTCGGGCCCGGAGGTGACGGCGGAGCAGACGCTCACCGTCCAGTACGCAGGTGTGAAGCTCGACGGCTCGACGTTCGACTCCTCGTGGGAGCGCGGCGCGCCCGCGACCTTCCCGCTGACGGGTGTCATCGAGGGCTGGACGAAGGGCCTCGCCGGCCAGACGGTCGGCAGCCAGGTGCTCCTCGTCATCCCGCCGGCTCTCGGTTACGGCGGCTCTGCCGGCCACGAGCTCGAGAAGGAGACGCTCGTCTTCGTCGTCGACATCCTCGAGGCCAGCTGACGCTTGTCATGACGTCTCTCCGGAGGCCCGGTCCCCTCGTGGGGTCGGGCCTCCGGCGTGTCCGGGTCGCGCTCACCACGTGTGAGGGTCGTCGCACCAGGCCTTTGGCCGCACCGACCGCCCGTGCGCGGGACCTATCGTGGACGAATGACGACTGAGCTTCCTGCCGACAGCCTCGTCCCCGCGAGCGAGCCCGAGCGGGAGGTGCTGACCTGGGAGAGGTTCGGCGTCGCCGCGCGCGAGCTGGCGCAGATGGTCGTCGACTCGGGCTTCGAGCCCGAGGTCGTGGTCGCTGTCGCCCGCGGCGGCCTGCTGCCTGGCGGCGCGGTGGCCTACGCGCTCGGCACGAAGGGCGTCGGGACGCTCAACATCGAGTTCTACACGGACATCGGCCAGACCCTCACCGACCCGCGCGTCCTGCCGCCGCTCATGGACACGTCCGAGCTGCCAGGCCACCGCGTCCTCGTGGTCGACGACGTCGCGGACTCGGGCCGCACGCTCAAGCTCGTGATGGAGATGCTCGCGAAGCAGGGCGCCGAGGCGCGCTCGGCGGTGCTGTACTCGAAGCCGCGCTCGATCATCCGTCCCGACTACTCGTGGATGGACACGGACAAGTGGATCACCTTCCCGTGGTCCGACCGCCCCGCGATCGGTTCAGACCGCCCGGGCGACTGAGGCGTCGGTCTCCGCCCCCCAGCCCAGGACGATCTGGCAAGGACGACGAGAGCGCCGCACCCGAGGGGTGCGGCGCTCTCGCGTTCGTCAGGCGGCCGGGATCAGAAGTCCCAGTCCTCGTCCTCCGTGTTGACGGCCTTGCCGATCACGTACGACGAGCCGGACCCGCTGAAGAAGTCGTGGTTCTCGTCGGCGTTGGGCGACAGGGCCGAGAGGATCGCCGGGTTGACGTTCGTCTCGTCCTTGGGGAACAGCCCCTCGTAGCCGAGGTTCATGAGGGCCTTGTTGGCGTTGTAGCGCAGGAACTTCTTGACGTCCTCGGTCAGGCCGACGCCGTCGTACAGGTCCTGCGTGTACTGCACCTCGTTCTCGTAGAGCTCGAAGAGCAGCTCGAACGTGTAGGCCTTCATCTCGTCGCGCTCGGCCTGCGTGAGCTGCTCGAGACCCTTCTGGAACTTGTAGCCGATGTAGTAGCCGTGCACCGCCTCGTCACGGATGATCAGGCGGATCAGGTCTGCCGTGTTGGTGAGCTTGGCGCGGCTCGACCAGTACATCGGGAGGTAGAAGCCCGAGTAGAACAGGAACGACTCGAGCATCGTCGAGGCGACCTTGCGCTTGAGCGGAGAGTCGCCGCGGTAGTACTCGAGGACGATCTCGGCCTTGCGCTGGAGGTTCGGGTTCTCCTCGGACCATCGGAACGCCTCGTCGATCTCCTGGCTCGAGATGAGCGTCGAGAAGATCGAGGAGTAGCTCTTCGCGTGGACCGACTCCATGAACGCGATGTTCGTGTAGACGGCCTCCTCGTGCGGGGTCAGCGCGTCCGGGATCAGGCTCACCGCGCCGACCGTGCCCTGGATCGTGTCGAGGAGCGTGAGCCCCGTGAACACGCGCGTCGTCAGGGTCTTCTCAGCGTCGGTGAGCGTCGCCCACGACTGGATGTCGTTGGACAGCGGGACCTTCTCCGGCAGCCAGAAGTTGCCGACGAGCCGGTCCCAGACCTCGAGATCCTTCTCGTCCTCGATGCGGTTCCAGTTGATCGCCGTGACACGGTCGATCAGCTTGATCTTCGGGCTGGGTGACATGCGTTCCTCGTTCGTTCGGGCAGTGTGTGCGGGGCTGGCGTTCTCAGGTCAGAGCATGCAGGAGACGCAGCCCTCGACCTCGGTCCCCTCGAGCGCCAGCTGGCGCAGCCGGATGTAGTAGATGGTCTTGATCCCCTTGCGCCACGCGTAGATCTGCGCCTTGTTGATGTCGCGCGTCGTGGCGGTGTCCTTGAAGAAGAGCGTCAGGGACAGGCCCTGGTCCACGTGCTGCGTCGCCGCGGCGTACGTGTCGATGATCTTCTCGTAGCCGATCTCGTACGAGTCCTGGTAGTACTCCAGGTTGTCGTTCGTCATGTAGGGAGCCGGGTAGTAGACGCGCCCGATCTTGCCCTCCTTGCGGATCTCGATCTTCGACGCGATCGGGTGGATCGAGGACGTCGCGTTGTTGATGTAGGAGATCGAACCGGTCGGCGGCACAGCCTGCAGGTTCTGGTTGTAGATGCCGTGCTCCATGACGGAAGCCTTGAGCGCGCGCCAGTCGTCCTGCGTCGGGATCGCGACGCCGGCCTTCTCGAACAGCTCGCGGCCGCGCTCGGTGACCGGCACCCACTCCTGCTCGGTGTACTTGTCGAAGAACTCGCCGCTCGCGTACTTCGAGTCCGCGAAGCCCTCGAACGTCGTGCCACGCTCGATCGCGATCTTGTTCGAGGCGCGCAGCGCGTGGAACAGCACCGTCATGAAGTAGATGTTGGTGAAGTCGATGCCTTCCTCGGAGCCGTAGAAGACCCGCTCACGGGCGAGGTACCCGTGGAGGTTCATCTGGCCGAGGCCGATCGCGTGCGACTTGTCGTTGCCGTCCTCGACGGAACGGACCGAGCTGATGTGGCTCTGGTCGGAGACCGACGTCAGGCCGCGGATCGCCGTCTCGATCGTGCGTCCGAAGTCCGGGGAGTCCATGACCTTGGCGATGTTGAGCGAGCCGAGGTTGCAGGAGATGTCCTTGCCGATGACGTCGTAGGACAGGTCCTCGTTGTACGTGGTCGGGGTGTTGACCTGGAGGATCTCCGAGCACAGGTTCGACATGTTGATCCGGCCCTTGATCGGGTTGGCCCGGTTCACGGTGTCCTCGAACACGATGTACGGGTAGCCCGACTCGAACTGGATCTCGGCGATCGTCTGGAAGAACTCGCGCGCGTTGAGCTTCGTCTTGCGGATCCGCGAGTCCTCGACCATCTCGTGGTACTTCTCGGTGATCGAGATGTCCGCGAACGGCACGCCGTACACGCGCTCGACGTCGTACGGCGAGAACAGGTACATCGACTCGTTCTTGCGGGCGAGCTCGAACGTGATGTCGGGGATGACGACGCCGAGGGACAGCGTCTTGATGCGGATCTTCTCGTCGGCGTTCTCGCGCTTGGTGTCGAGGAACTTCATGATGTCCGGGTGGTGCGCCGAGAGGTACACCGCTCCCGCACCCTGGCGCGCACCGAGCTGGTTCGCATAGGAGAAGGAGTCCTCGAGGAGCTTCATCACGGGGATGATGCCCGAGGACTGGTTCTGGATCTGCTTGATCGGCGCGCCGGCCTCGCGGATGTTCGAGAGAAGGAGCGCGACACCGCCGCCGCGCTTCGAGAGCTGCAGCGAGGAGTTGATCGCGCGGGCGATCGACTCCATGTTGTCCTCGATGCGCAGCAGGAAGCAGCTGACGAGCTCGCCGCGCTGCGCCTTGCCGGCGTTGAGGAAGGTCGGCGTGGCCGGCTGGAAGCGGCCCGCGAGGATCTCGTCGACGAGGCTCTCGGCGAGGGCCTCGTCGCCCTGGGCCAGCATGAGCGCGGTCATGACGACGCGGTCCTCGAAGCGCTCGAGGTAGCGCTTCCCGTCGAACGTCTTGAGCGTGTACGACGTGTAGTACTTGAACGCGCCGAGGAACGTCTCGAAGCGGAACTTCTTGGCGTACGCACGGTCGTTGAGCGCGGAGACGAACTCGAACGAGTACTGGTCGAGGACGGCCTTCTCGTAGTACTCGTGCTCGACCAGGTAGTCGAGACGCTCGCGCAGGTTGTGGAAGAAGACGGTGTTCTGGTTGACGTGCTGCAGGAAGTACGCGCGCGCCGCCTCACGGTCCTTGTCGAACTGGATCTCTCCGTTCGGGCCGTACAGGTTCAGCATCGCATTGAGCGCGTGGTAGTCGAGCTCGTCGTCGTGGGCCGCCGGGACGGTCATGCCGAGATCCGTGACTGTCGTAGCCAAAACTGCCTCAATCCTTCGCGGACGCGCGTGACGTCCTCAGTGGTGCCCAAGAGCTCGAACCCGTACAGGTACGGGACGTCGCACTTGGCGGAGATGATCGGACCGGCGATGCAGTACGCGTCGCCGAAGTTGGTGTTCCCTGCGGCGATCACGCCGCGCAGGAGCTTCCTGTTGTGCGGGTCGTTGAGGAACCTCACGACCTGCTTGGGTACGGCGCCGGAGTCCTTCCCGCCGCCGTACGTCGGGACCATCAGGACGTACGGCTCGTCGACCTGGAGCGGCTCCTCCCGGGGGAACAGCGGGATGCGCTGCGCCGGGAGGCCGAGCTTCTCGACGAACCGGTGGGTGTTCTCCGACGCGCTGGAGAAGTACACGAGCGAGGACACGCTGCTCCCCTCCTGTGCGTCGGGACGAGCGAGCGTCCCGACCGACTGGCTCGACGGCGTTGTGGCGCCTGACGGTCGGGTGGCGTCCGCGACGCCGTGCCCGGCCGGGGGCCGGGCACGTCGACAGGGTCAGGCGACGGCAGTGGCCTTCTCAGCGGCGAGCGCCGCGATCTGGTCGGGGCGGAAGCCCGACCAGTGGGTGTCGCCGGCGACGACGACGGGGGCCTGCATGTAGCCGAGCGAGCGGACCATGTCGAGCGCCTCGGCGTCCTGGCTGATGTCGACGACCGTGTACTCCAAGCCGCGCTTGTCGAGCGCGCGGTAGGTGGCGTCGCACTGCACGCAGGCCGGCTTGCTGTAGACGGTGATGCTCATGTCACGTGTCCCCTCGGGTCGGATTGGCCCGCATACCAGCGGTGTTATTACGTTCGTGTGGTTCAGGCCGGTCGTGCTGCGGCGGGCTTGTGGTCCTCGCGTCGACCTGACTGCATCAACACTACACCTAGGGGTCGAGCAAAGCCACCACCCCTAGGTGTTGTGAATGACACGGATGTCATCCCATCACTCGGGGCCCGTGGACAACCGTGTGCAAACCCTGTGGACCGCCGTCCAGGACACCCGCGAGGGCGTCCCGGACGGCTCCGACAGCGACACCGCCGCGCGCGCCTGGAACTGCGGTCACAGGCCACGCGCGCCGTCCCCGAACCGTCTCCCCCAGTCTCCCCGGACCCTCTGACACCCGTGGACGACGGTCGTCCACAACCGGTGGACGAGCTGCCGTCGCGTCGTCGCCGTCGGCGCGCACGAGGGTCATATCGTGGACCGCGGTGGTGTCGAGCGACGACGCCCGGCCCTGACCGCCACCCACCCGCACGACGAACGAGGAGAGCGATGCCGCTCTACGACCTGCCCCTCGACGAGCTCGTCTCGTACCGGCCCGACGTGGCCGAGCCCGACGACTTCGACGCGTTCTGGCGCGAGACGATCGAGTCCGCCCGCGCCCACGACACCCCCGTCCACCGCACACCGGTCGACACCCCGCTCGCGCTCGTCGACGTCTTCGACGTGACGTTCCCGGGTTTCGACGGTCACCCCGTCAAGGCGTGGCTCACAGTACCCCGCGGGCGCAGCGGCCCGCTGCCCGCCGTCGTCCACTACAACGGCTACGGCGGCGGCCGCGGCCTGCCGCACCAGCGTCTCCTGTGGGCGGCAGCCGGCTACGCGTACCTGTTCATGGACACGCGCGGCCAGGGCGGCACGTGGGGCGACGGCGGGCAGACACCCGACCCGGTCGGCACCGGGCCGTCCCACCCTGGCGTCATGACGCAGGGCATCACGGACCCGCACGACCACTACTACCGGCGCATGTTCACGGACGCCGTGCGCGCGGTCGACGCCGTCCGCACCTTCCCCGAGGTCGACGCCGCGCGCGTCGCCGTGACCGGCGGCAGCCAGGGCGGGGGCACGGCCCTCGCCGTCGCAGGCCTCGTGCCCGACCTGTGGGCGGTCATGGCCGACGTGCCGTTCCTGTGCCACATCAGGCGCGCCGTCGGGCTCGTCGACTCGAGCCCCTACCACGAGATCACGAAGTTCCTGTCGGTCAACCGCCACCTCGAGGAGACCGCCTTCCGGACGCTCTCCTACATCGACGCCGTCAACCACGCTCGCCGCGCGGCCGCCCCGCTCCTCGCGTCGGTCGCGCTGCGGGACCCGATCTGCCCGCCATCGACCGTGTACGCGGCGTACAACCACTACGGGCGGCCCGGCTCGCTGGGCGCGAGCGACCGCACGATGGAGGTGTACCCGCACAACGAGCACGAGGGTGGCGGCGGCTTCCAGGAGGCCCGTCAGCTCGAGTGGCTCGCCGGGCTCGCAGCGCGGGAGTGACGGCCGGCTGACGGCCGTGGGCGCACCACGACGCGCGAGAGGGCCGTACCCCCGTCCGGGGTGCGGCCCTCTCGCGTCGGGCTCAGCGGCCGGCGTAGTCGATCGGCGCGACGGGCGGGAGCTGCTTCGTCGTCACGAGCGTGCGGTACCAGAAGGCCGAGTCCTTCCAGGTGCGCTCGAGCGTGTCGTAGTCGACCCGGATGATGCCGAAGCGACGGTCGTAGCCCCAGGCCCACTCGAAGTTGTCGAGGAGCGACCACGCGAAGTAGCCGCGCACGTCGGCACCCGCGTCCATCGCCTGTCCGACGGCGTCGATGTGGTCGTGGAGGTACGCGACGCGCATGTCGTCGTGCACCCGGCCGTCCTCGGAGACCGTGTCGGCGAAGGCCGCGCCGTTCTCGGTGATGACGAGCGGCAGGCCCGGGTACCGGTCCGTGAGCCGCGCCAGGAGCTCGGTCATGCCGGTCGGGTCGATGCCCCAGCCCATGGCGGTGTGCGGGCCGGGCTTCGCCGGGAACTCGACGTCCTCGCAGCCGGTCCACGGCGTCGCGTCGGTGACCTTGTGGCCGTCGGCCATCTCGGGCGTGCCCTCGCCGTCGAACGCCTTGACGATGTTGGTGTCGTAGTAGTTCACGCCGAGGTTGGTCAGCGGGACGTGGATGGTCTCGAGGTCGCCGTCCTGGACGAAGGACCAGTCGGTGAGGCTCGCGGTGTCGGCGAGCAGGTTCTCCGGGTACGCGCCCTCGAGGAGCGGCCCGAGGAAGACGCCGTTGCCGACGGCGTCGATGCGGCGCGCGGCCTCGCGGTCGGCAGCCGACTGTGTGTCGTGCGGGCGCACGACGTGGATGTTGAGCGTGATCGAGACGCGCGCGTCGTCGCCGAGGACCGAGCGGATCGCGCGGGCGGCGAGGCCGTGACCGAGGTTGAGGTGGTGCGCGGCGGCGAGCGCGGCCGGGCCCTCCTTGCGACCCGGGGCGTGGGCGCCCGAGCCGTAGCCGAGGAAGGCGGAGCACCACGGCTCGTTGAGGGTCGTCCACGTGTGGACGCGGTCACCGAGCGTCTCGGCCATGAGGCGTGCGTACTCGCCGAACCGCTCGGCGGTCTCGCGCGCGGGCCAGCCGCCGGCGTCCTCGAGCTCCTGCGGGAGGTCCCAGTGGTAGAGCGTCGCGACGGGCTTGATGCCCGCCTCGAGGAGCGCGTCGACGAGGTTCGAGTAGAACGCGACGCCCTCGGGGTTGAGCGGGCCGGAGCCGTGCGGCTGGACGCGCGACCAGGAGATCGAGAAGCGGTAGGCGTCGAGGCCGAGGTTCTTGATGTGCTCGAGGTCTTCGGCCCAGCGGTGGTAGTGGTCGTCGGCGACGTCGCCGGTCTCGCCGTTGAGGACCTTGCCGGGGGTGCGGGAGAACGTGTCCCAGATCGACGGGGTGCGGCCGCCCTCGTCGGCGGCTCCCTCGATCTGGTAGGAGGCGGTCGCGGCGCCCCAGACGAAGTCCTCGGGGAACGTGCGGGCGGTGGTGTCGGCCATCGTCTCTGCTTTCTGGGACGGGTGTCGGAAATATGTCCGTGGGAACGCTCTCACACCCCACGAGACCTTTCAAGGGATCATCTCGAAACGATTCGAGATGGGTGGACGGTGGTGCAGTCGAGCCGACCGTCGTCGCGGCCCCCCGCAGGGGCCGCGACGACGGTGAGGGACGAGGGAGCCAGGCCCCGGCGTCCTACAGGTCGATCACGGCGCCCGACGGGCCACCCTCGACCACGCGGTCGCCCACCTGCACGCGCCACGGCTTCGTCGACGCGGACGTGACGCGCACCTGCGCGCCCTCGCGCACGACGTCGAACAGCGTGTCCGGGCCGCCGACCGCCTGGGCCGCGGGCACCGCCGTCGTGCCCGCGTAGCCGTCAGGCAGCTCGAACAGGCGCAGCGTGACGCCGTCCGCCCAGTCGTACTCGGGGGAATGCGTC
Organism: Flavimobilis soli; assembly: GCF_002564025.1. Classification (NCBI taxonomy): domain Bacteria; kingdom Bacillati; phylum Actinomycetota; class Actinomycetes; order Micrococcales; family Jonesiaceae; genus Flavimobilis; species Flavimobilis soli. The sequence goes on along the minus strand of NZ_PDJH01000001.1, from coordinate 2,705,486 downwards.
CCGGCGCCGACCGGCAGCACCGTGCCCGGGCGCACGAGCAGGGGCAGCGAGTCGAAGCCGTACTGCTCCGTGACCCACCGCGGCCCCGTCAGCTGGTGGCCGTCGAGCAGGTGCGTCCACGTGCCCTCCGGCACGTAGTACGTCACCGTGCCGTCCGCCGTGAACACCGGCGCCACGAGCAGCGACTCGCCCAGCATGTACTGCGTCTCGATCGTCGCGACGCTCGGGTCCTCGGGGAACTCGAGCAGCATCGGGCGCGCCATCGGCGTGCCGGCCCCGTACGCGTCGCGGGCCGCGCCCGCGAGGTACGGCATGAGCGAGAGCTTGAGCCGCGTGAACAGGCGCGTGACGTCGACAGCCTCGTCGTCGAAAGCCCACGGCACGCGGTACGACGACGAGCCGTGCAGCCGCGAGTGCGACGACAGCAGCCCGAACGCGAGCCACCGCTTGAACACCGCCGGGTCAGGCGTGCCCTCGAAGCCTCCGATGTCGTGGCTCCAGTAGCCGAAGCCCGAGAACGCGAGCGACAGACCACCGCGCAGCGACTCCCCCATCGCCTCGAAGGTCGAGAAGCAGTCACCGCCCCAGTGCACCGGGAACTGCTGACCGCCCGCCGTCGCGGACCGGGCGAACAGCACCGCCTCGCCCTCACCGCGGCGCTCCTCGAGAAGGTCGAAGACCGCCTTGTTGTAGGCCTGCGTGTAGTAGTTGTGCATGCGCGCCGGGTCGGAACCGTCGTGCCAGACGACGTCCGTCGGGATGCGCTCGCCGAAGTCCGTCTTGAACGCGTCGACACCCTGGTCGAGAAGCCGGGAGAGCTTGCTCGTGTACCACTCGGTCGCGTCCGGGTTGGTGAAGTCGACGAGGCCCATGCCGGCCTGCCACAGGTCCCACTGCCACACCGAGCCGTCCGGGCGCTTGACGAGGTAGCCCTTCTCGGCCCCCTCGGCGAACAGCGGCGACCGCTGCGCGATGTACGGGTTGATCCAGGCGCAGATGCGCAGGCCCTTCGCCTTGAGTCGCTCGAGCATCGCCTCAGGCTCCGGGAAGGTGCGCGGGTCCCACTCGAAGTCGCACCAGTTGAACTCGCGCATCCAGTGGCAGTCGAAGTGGAAGACGCTCAGCGGCAGGTCGCGCTCGGCCATCCCGTCGATGAAGCTCGTGACCGTGGCCTCGTCGTAGTCGGTCGTGAACGACGTCGACAGCCACAGGCCGTACGACCAGTCGGGCACGCGCGCCGGGCGCCCCGTGAGCGCGGTGTAGCGCTCGAGGATCGCCTTGGGCGTCGCGCCGTAGATCACGAAGTACTCGAGGGACTGCGACTCGACGCTGAACTGCGTCCGCGAGACGACCTCGGAGCCGACCTCGAACGACACGAGCTCGGGCTGGTTGACGAAGACGCCGTAGCCGCGGTCCGTGAGGTAGAACGGCACGTTCTTGTAGGCCTGCTCGGACGACGTGCCGCCGTCGGCCTGCCAGACGTCGACCGTCTGGCCGTTCTTGACGACCGGCCCGAAGCGCTCGCCCAGGCCGTAGACGTGCTCGCCGACGGACAGCGAGAGCTGCTCGTGCGTGTACGTGCGCCCCTCGTCGTCGGTCACGACGCCGACGGACTTCGGCAGCGAGCTCGTCAGGACGCGGCCGTCCGCCTCGAAGTCGACGCGCCACGTGTCGCCGCGGTGGACGCGGACGCTCAGCGCGCCCGAGGTCAGCACCCCGGCCTCGTCGGTGACCTCGACCGTCGGGGCGAAGTCCTCGTCCTCGGCGACCTGGAAGTGCGGGCCATCGTCGCGCGCGCCCGCGTGGTGCGTGATGCGCACCCGCACGACGTCCTCGATAGGCGCCGAGTACTCGAGCGTGAGGAGGGTGCGGTTGAGCGCGTCGCCACGCCCCTCGATCCGCTTGGTCGGTGCGTAGACCGTGAGGCTCCGCTCGCCGGGCCAGACGTCGTAGGCCTGGGCTGCGAACTGCGGGTGCATGCCCTCGCGGACGCACCAGTAGCCGTCGGTGAACTTCATGGCACTCCTTGCCGGGTGTCTCGTGGCGGGCTCAGGGCCCGTGGTTCAGCGGTCGCGCGGAGGCGCGACGGAGTCGCCGGGCGCGAGCGCGCACGGCACGAGGATGGGCTCGGTCGGGGCCTCGCCGCCCTCGACGAGGTCCAGCAGCGTCTCGACGGCGTGCCGCGCGAGGCGCTCGGCGGGGACCTCGAGGGAGGTGAGCTGGGGCTCGGCGAGAGCGCCGACGCCGCGGGAGGTCGCGATCGCGAGGACGGACAGGTCTCCGGGGACGTCGACCCCGCGGCGACGTGCCTGCGCGAGCAGACCGAAGCCGGCGGTCTCGTTCATGAGGACGACGGCGGTCGGTGCGGGTGCCGCACCGAGCAGCGCGTCGAGCGCACCGCGCCCGCCCGCGGCGTCCTCGTCGGCCCACACGTGCGTGCCGACGACGCCGTGCGCGCGGGTCGCGGTGGCGAACGCAGCCTCGGCGCGGACGCTCGGCCCATACCCCCGCCGCTGGCTCGCCTCGGAATGGTTGACGAACCCGATCTGTCGGTGCCCCTCAGCGGCGAGGAGCGCGACGGCCTCGTCGACCGCCGCGTCGAAGTCGATGTCGACGCACGCGCGGCCTTCGGTGCGGGCGGGGCGGCCGAGCGTCACGAACGGCACGTCGACCTTCTCGAGCGTCGCGACGCGCGCGTCGTCGAGCGAAACCTCGAGGAACACCACGCCGTCGACGGCGCCGCCGAGCACGAGGTCCTGGATCTCGGCGGCGTCCTGCTCCTCGGTGCCGAGGCCGGGCCAGACGGCGACGTGGTTGTCGCGGGCGCGGGCCGCGCGGGCGGCCTGCGTGACGATCTCGGAGAGGGTGCCGCCGAGCGCGTTCTCGGTCGACGGGAGGACGAGGGCGATCGTGCGGCTGCGCTTGCTCGCGAGCGAGCGTGCGGCGGCGTTGCGGCGGTAGCCGAGCTCGATCATCGCGGCCTCGACGCGGGCGCGCGTCGCGTCCGAGATGGGTCGCGTCTTGTTGATCACGTAGGAGACCGTGCTCAGCGACACGCCTGCGTGCCGGGCTACGTCCTGCATCGTCGCCATGGATCCCTGACCTCGTCGTCGTGCGCGGTGTGCGCGGGGCGCGCCGGGTGGCGCTGGACTGGGTGAACGCTTGGTGAAGCGCTTCGATGACCAACTATCGCACACACGACCGGCGCGCCGTCAAGCGCGACCGACGAGCGCCGTCGCGCAGCCCACCGGACGGCGACGACCAGCCCCGACCACCGGGCCCGACGACCAGGCGCCTGGCCCTAGGCCACCCACGCCCCCGCGCGCGCCACCCGACGCACCGAGAGGTCCGGACCCAGCACCAGGACGTCCGCACGCGCCCCCGCCGCGAGCCGGCCCAGGTCGGAGCGCCCCAGCACCGCAGCAGGCGTCGACGTCACCGCGCGGACGGCGTCCACGAGCGGCACGCCGCCCTCGACCGTCACCCGTAGCACCTCGGCCAGGTGCGCGGTGCCGCCCGCGATCGACCCGCCGTGCGTCAGGCGGGCCACCCCGTCCACGACCGTCACGTCCTGCGAGCCGAGCCGGTACGCGCCGTCGGGCATGCCTGCGGCCGCCATCGCGTCCGTCACGAGCGCGACGTTGCCCGCACCCACCATGTCGAAGACGTCCCGCACGAGCGCCGGGTGCACGTGCGTACCGTCGGCGACGAGCTCGACGACCGCGCGGCCGCGCGCGGCCGCCGCGAGGCAGTCCGGGACCGGCCCGGCCTCCCGGTGCGCGAGCGGGCGCATGCCGTTGAACAGGTGCGTGACCGTCGGGCGGCGCGAGCGCACGCCGTCAGCCCCGAGGCGGACGAACGACTCCTCGAGGGCCGCCCGCATCTCCCCCGCCGCCGCGTCCGTGTGACCGAAGGACGGCAGCGCGCCCACCTCGGCAAGGGCGTCCGCGACACCGGCAGGACCTGCCACGCCGGGCACCTCGGGCGCGACCGTCATCGTCACGAGGTGGCCGCGCGCGACGCGCGCGACCTCGCGCACGAGGTCAGGGTCGGGCACCTGCATGAGCGTCGGGTCCTGCGCACCGCACCGGTCGGCCGACAGGAACGGCCCCTCGAGGTGGATGCCCGCGATCTCCCCCGCGTCCGCGAGGTCCGCGAGCACGGCGGTGCGCTCGAGGAGCGTCTCGCGCGACGCCGTCACGAGGGACGCGACGAGCGACGTCGTCCCCGCGCGCAGGTGCTCGCGCGCCGCGACGGCGGCCGTCGCGACGTCGGGCGAGTCCGGGAAGCTCGAGCCCCCGCCACCGTGGCAGTGCAGGTCGATCAACCCAGGGACGAGCACGTCGTCCGTCGGCGCAAGGTCCACGACGAGCGTCGACCACGCCGAGGCGCGTGCCTCCTCGCACGGCGCGACGAGAGCGATCGTGTCGCCCTCGACCACGACGACGGCGTCCTCCAGGACGCCCTCGTCCATCACCACGCGTCCACGCGACGCCCACCCGCTGAGCTCGTTCTCGGCCATGCGCCTATCGTCTCGCGTCCGCGGGCCAGGTCCCGTAGGACCCACCGAGACACGCCCGCGACCTGGCGGGACACGGCATCGCCCCACGGGGGAAGGGAGCGACGCCGTGGGGGGGCGGTTACTTGACCGCGCCCGCGGTGACCCCCCGCGTCAGCGTGCGCTGGAACAGGAGGAAGAACACCAGGGTCGGGACGAGCGAGACGAGCGTGCCCGCGTTGAGCGTCGGCACGTCGAGCATGCGATCGCCCTGGAGCGACGCGAGGGCGATCGGCACTGTCTGCGTGTCGTTCGTCGTGAGCATGACGAGCGGGATGAAGAACTCGTTCCACGTCCAGATGAAGAAGAAGATCAGCAGGACGCTCATCGTCGGACGCACGACCGGGTAGACGATGCTCCACAGCATCCGCCAGCGGCCCGCGCCGTCGAGCGCGGCCGCCTCGAGCAGCGCCGGCGGGAACGAACCGAGCACGGACGCGAGCAGGTAGGTCCCGAACGCCGCCTGGATGACCGTGAAGATCAGCACGATGGACCACGGCGAGTTGTTCAGCCCGATGCTCTGCATCATCGTGAACAGCGGGTAGACGAGCATCTCCTGCGGCAGCATGTTCGCCAGCAGGAAGAGCGCGACGATCCACAGCCGGCCGCGCACCCGCCCCACGCCGAGGGCGTACGCGTTGAGGAGCGAGACGACGACGGCGAACAGCGCGACGAGCGCCGACGTCCACACGGAGTTCCAGAGCTTCGTCTCGAAGCCCACACGCTCCCAGAACGTGCCGAGACCGTCGAAGTACAACGACTCGGGCAGCGTCAGCGGGCCGTTCGCGGAGTAGTCCGCCGGCGACTTGAAGGCGTTGAGCAGCATGATGACGAACGGCGCGAGCATCAGCACGCCGACGATCACGGTCACGGCGAGGACGACCCACTGCCCGACCGTCCGGGTGCGGCGCTTGGTCCGTCCCGGGCTCGCGGTGGGGGTCGCCGTCCTCGGCGCGGTGGTCACGGTGGCCATGTCAGCGGCCCTCCTCTTCACGCTTGGCGCTCAGGTTCTGGAAGAGCTGGATGACGAGGGCGACGACGATGATGACCACCGTGAGGACCGTCGCGATCGCCGAGCCGTAGCCCACCTTCGACTTGTCGAAGAAGTTGAGGAACGAGTAATACGACGGCACGAGCGTCGAGGCCTCGGGCCCGCCACGCGTCAGGACGTAGATCGGCGCGAACACCTTGAGCGCCGCGATCGTGCACGTGAGCGAGACGACGAACGTCTCAGGCTTGATCTGCGGGAGCGTGATCGCGCGGAACCGGCGCCACCAGCCCGCGCCGTCGAGCTCCGCCGCTTCGTACAGCTCAGGGTCGACGCGCTGCAGCGCCGACATGAAGATGACCGTCGGGTAGCCGATCTGCATCCAGATCAGGACGAGCATCACGGACGGCATGGCCGTGCCCGGGTCGCCCAGCCAGTTCGGCGGGCTGTCCACGCCGAGACCCCGGAGGATCTCGTTGACCGCGCCCGTCTGGGAGTTGAGCACCCAGTTCCACAAGATGCCCGCGACGGACACCGGGAGGATCTGCGGCAGGTAGTAGGTCGCGCGGAGGAATGACGCCGTGCGCGAGCCGAAGTGCTTGCCGACATAGTCGAACAGCACCGCGGCGAGCACGAGGCCGATGAGGGTCGGGACGATCACCATCGCGACGATCATCGACACGGAGTTCTGGAAGGAGAGCCAGAACTGCTCGTCCTGCATGAGGTTCTGGTAGTTCTCGAGCCCGACGAACCGCTTGGGGGCGTTGCCACCCTTCCAGCGGTGCAGGGAGTACCAGATGTTCAGCACGAACGGCACGCCGATGATCGCGGCGAAGCCGATGCCGCCCGGCAGCAGGTACCACCAGTACGGCGACGGCCGCCAGGAGCGGCGCGGCCGCCGGACGGGGACGTCCTGCTGAGCCTCGCGCGTGCCCGCGGCGGAAGTAGGAGCTGGCATCGTTCTCTTCTCTCGGTGGCCGTTCGGCCCGTCGGCCGCCTGCCCGCAGGGGGATGGGCAGGCGACCGACGGAGTGTGACGCTCGGGGCCTCAGCCCTCGAGCAGGTCTGCCTTGCCCTCGACGTACGGGGCCCTGAGCTGGTCGAGGACCTCGGTCGGGGACTTGGACTGGTTCGCGAGCGACTGGAGCGCGCTGACGATCTGGTCGTAGTAGCCGGCGACGGGCCAGTCGGGGTAGAACGCGAGGCCGTCGGTGGCGTTGATGTCCGCGAAGGCCTTCGTGAACTCCTGCGTCTTCGGGTCGCTGATCGCCGCCGGGTCGCCAGCGACCGGGAGGCCGCCCTTCTCACCGAGAATGTTCTGCACCTCGGGGCGCAGCGTGATGTCGATGAAGTCGACCGCGAGGTCCTTGTTCTTCGCGTTCTCCGGGACGACCCAGAGGTTGCCGGACGACCCGGTGTGCAGGGAGTTGCCCGGGAAGAGGAACTGGCCCCAGTCGTACTGGATCTCCTCGACGAGGCGGCCGAACCACCACGAGCCGGAGACCATCATCGGGTACTTGCCGGAGATGAAGGCGGTGCCCATGTCCTCGGCGGTCAGGCCCGCGACGTCATCGGCCACGTAGCCCGCCTTGATCCACGCGTCGAGCTTCTCCGTCCCGGCCTGCATGGCGGGGCCGTGGAAGTCGACGTCGTTCTGGAAGAGCTGGTAGTCGTTGACGAACTGGCGGTCGGCGTTCGCGAGCACGAGGTTGTACCAGAGCTGTCCGAGCGGGTACTCGGCCCCGGCCTCCGCGAGCGGCGTGATGCCCGCCTCGACGAACGTGTCCATGACCGACTCGAGCTCGGCGAGCGTCGTCGGGACCTCGAGGCCGTGCTCGGCGAACATGTCCTTGTTGTAGAAGACCGACACGTACTCACCGTAGTTCGGCACGCCGTACCACTCGCCGCCGCCCATGAGGCCGCGCTCGTCGTACCGGGCGGTGGTCTGCAGCGACGAGGCGAGCTTGTCGCCCCAGCCGAGCTCCTCGGCGTCCTCGGTGAGCGACGTGAGCAGGCCCTGCGAGGCGAGCTGCCCGGCGGTCGCGTTGCCCTTGTTGTACTCCATGACGTCGGGGACGTCGTTGCCGGTGAGCACGATCTTGGCGTTCTTCTGGATGGCCTCGAACGTCTGGTTCTCGACCTTGACCTCCACGCCGGGGTGCTCGGCCTTGAAGATCTCGATCGCCTTCGCCCACGCCTGCCCCATCGCGGAGGCGTCGGACTCGTAGTGCCAGATCGTCAGCGAGCCGTCACCGCTCGCGGCCTCGTCGGAGCCGCCGCCCGAGCAGGCGGTCAGCGCCAGGGGCACCGCGACGAGGGCTGCGACCAGCCCTGCGCGTCGGTTGAGCTTCTTCATCGTTCTCTCCTCTTCGAGATGGATGGACATCCTTGTGCGGCGCCGCGGGCGCGCGCCGCTCGGCTTCAGCGTCCCCGCGCTGACGGCGCGCTGCTGGCGGCAGCACGGCGCTCGTGGGACCCGTCGCACCAGGTGCGTGCAGGCACCGCGGCGACCGACGGGGTCGCGCTCGTGGTCACGATCGCGAGGGCCGGGTGCGCGACGCGGGTCGTGGTACATGCGGCGGGGGGGCCCGTGCGGGCCGCGCGCAGCTCGCCGGAGGCGGCGCGGAGGGACGCGTACGCAAGCATCGCTGCGTCCGTCGTCGTCACCATGTCGGTCTCCTCAGGCTCCGTCGCCCGCCGCCGTCGGAGCTGACGGCCTGCGCTATCGAAGCGCTTCCGTGAAGCGCTTCGATAGTGAGTATCAAGGCCCGGCGGCGGGTAAGTCAACCTAAGAAGGTCAAGATGTGGTCACGACCGCGCGCGACGGCGGCCGCGGCCCCCGAGCGCAGCGCGGCTCAGAAGAGGCGCGAGTCCACGTCGTCCACGCCGCGCATCGCGTCGTAGTCGAGAACGACGCATCGGATGCCCCGGTCCTCCGCGAGGACGCGGGCCTGCGGCTTGATCTCCTGGGCGGCGAGGACGCCCTGCACGGGAGCCAGGAGCGGGTCGCGGTTGAGCAGGTCGAGGTAGCGCGTGAGCTGCTCGACCCCGTCGATCTCCGCGCGGCGCTTGATCTCTACCGCGACAGCAGCGCCCTGCGGGTCGCGGGCGAGGATGTCGACCGGCCCGATCGCCGTCATGTACTCGCGGCGCACGAGCGTGTGCCCCGCGCCGAGGATCTCGATCTGCTCGGCGAGCATCGCCTGGAGGTGAGCCTCGACGCCGTCCTTGATGAGGCCGGGGTCGATGCCGAGCACGTGCTCGCTGTCGTGGAAGACCTCGTGGAGCTCGATCTCGAGACGGTCGTCGCTCTTCGCGTGCTGGACCGTCCAGATCTCGGTGACCCCGGACTCGGCCTCGGCCTCGTCGGCCGGGCGGACGGCCATCGCGCAGGGCGGGCTCATCCAGTTCAAGGGCTTGTACGAGCCACCGTCCGAGTGGAGCAGGACGCTCCCGTCAGCCTTGACGACGATGAGCCGTCGGGCGAGCGGGAGGTGAGCCGAGAGCCGGCCCGTGTAGTGAGCCGAGCACTCGGCGATCACCAGTCTCACGAGAGCTGCCTACCTGGAGGGTTGGTGCCGCGCTAGGCGACGGCGCCGTGGGAGCTCGGCGGCGCCGACTCGAGCCACGACGTGAGGCCTGCGTAGGCCTGGACGGACATGATGAGGACGAGCTCGTCGCCCTGATAGCTGCAGCGGACGACGTACTGCTCGTCGTCGCCCTCGACAAGGTCACGCGAGACGACCTCGAGCGCTCCGCGGGACCACGACTCGGCTGGCCTCGGGCTGAGCGACCAGCGTCGCCACCAGTCGAGACGACCGACGCCGTAGTGCGCGATCCCCTTGACGGGCGCGGGATGGCTCGGCCCCACGGGGACGACCGAGCACTCGAACGACCCGACCCGGTGCCCGAGGGACCTCTGGCGGGACCCGACGAAGAAGGCGACCACCAGGACGAGCGCGGCAAGGATCGCGAAGATCCAACCCACGTACGTCATCCTGGTGGTCGCCTCAGGTCGTCAGCCGGCGACCGGCTGCTCGGCGGAGTCCGCGACGACGGTCACCCGGTCGGAGTCGACCGAGACGAAGCCGCCGGCCACCGCGATGGAGACCGTAGCGCCGTTCGCGGGCGTCACGCGGACGGTGCCGTCCTTGAGCAGCGCGAGGAGCGGCGTGTGCCCGGCGAGGATGCCGACCTCGCCGTCGTGCGCGGGGGCGACGACGCTTCGCGCCTCGCCCGACCACACGTGCCGGTCAGCCGCGACGATGTCGACGGTGAGCTCTGCCACTGGGACTCCTACTCTGATCTCTCGGCCTGGTCAGCGTACGGCGTCAGACGCCGTACTCCTTCTGGATCCGGGCCCAGTTGCGCTCGAGGTCCTCGAGGCCACCGATGTTGAAGAACGCCTGCTCGGACATGTGGTCGAACTCGCCGTCAGCGATCTTCTTGAACGCCTCGATCGTCTCCGACAGCGGGACGGTCGAGCCGGGCACGTTCGTGAACTGCTCGGCCATGTAGGTGTTCTGCGAGAGGAACTGCTGGATGCGGCGGGCGCGACCGACGACGGTCTTGTCCTCTTCCGAGAGTTCGTCGACACCGAGGATCGCGATGATGTCCTGGAGCTCCTTGTTGCGCTGCAGGATCGACTTCACGCGGGTCGCGACGTCGTAGTGCTCCTGGCCCACGTAGCGCGGGTCGAGGATGCGGGACGTCGAGGCGAGCGGGTCGATGGCCGGGTAGAGACCGCGCGAGGCGATCTCACGGCTGAGCTCGGTCGTCGCGTCGAGGTGCGCGAACGTGGTGGCCGGGGCCGGGTCGGTGTAGTCGTCAGCGGGCACGTAGATGGCCTGCAGCGACGTGATCGAGTGGCCGCGGGTCGACGTGATGCGCTCCTGGAGCTGACCCATCTCGTCGGCGAGGTTCGGCTGGTAGCCGACCGCCGAGGGCATGCGACCCAGGAGGGTCGAGACCTCGGAGCCCGCCTGCGTGAAGCGGAAGATGTTGTCGATGAACAGGAGCACGTCCTGCTTCTGCACGTCACGGAAGTACTCGGCCATCGTCAGGGCCGAGAGGGCGACGCGCAGACGCGTGCCCGGCGGCTCGTCCATCTGGCCGAAGACGAGCGCGGTCTGGTTGATGACGCCCGACTCGGTCATCTCGTCGATGAGGTCGTTGCCCTCACGCGTGCGCTCGCCGACACCGGCGAACACGGAGACACCGTTGTGGTTGTTCGCGACGCGGTAGATCATCTCCTGGATCAGGACCGTCTTGCCGACGCCAGCACCACCGAAGAGGCCGATCTTTCCACCCTGCACGTACGGGGTGAGAAGGTCGATCGACTTGATGCCCGTCTCGAACATCTGCGTCTTCGACTCGAGCTGGTCGAACTTCGGGGCGGTGCGGTGGATGGGCCAGCGCTCGGTGACCTCGATGACCTCGCCCGGCTTGGCGTTGAGCACCTCGCCGGTCACGTCGAAGACGTGGCCCTTGGTGACGTCGCCGACGGGGACGGAGATCGGGGCGCCGGTGTCACGGACCTGCGCGCCGCGGACGAGGCCGTCCGTCGGCTTGAGCGCGATCGCGCGGACCATCGAGTCACCCAGGTGCTGGGCCACCTCGAGGTTCAGCGTGAAGGTCTTCTCGCCCTCACCCTGCGCGGACAGGTCGATGTCGACCTGGAGCGCGTTGTACATCTCCGGGAGCTGGTCCGCGGGGAACTCGATGTCCACGACCGCGCCGATGACACGGGCGACGCGACCGACTCCGGGCGTCTTGGCGCCTGCGGCACCGTTCTCAACAGTGGTGGCAGTCATGACTTCTTGCCTCGCTTCACAAGGCCGGAGGTCGCTCCGGCGGGGACGTTGCTTGCTACGGGGGTGAGCGGCGCCATCATGAGGCCGCCAGTGCGTCTGCGCCGGAGACGATCTCGGAGATCTCCTGCGTGATCTCGGCCTGACGCGCCGAGTTGGCGAGGCGCGTGTAGGTCCGGATCAGGTCCTCGGCGTTGTCGGTCGCGGTGTGCATCGCGCGCTGGCGGGCAGCCAGCTCGGACGCAGCCGCCTGGAGCAGCGCGGCGAAGATGCGGCGCCGCACGTACCGCGGGAGCAGAGCGTCGAGCACCGCGTCGGCGGACGGCTCGAACTCGTAGAGCGGGAGCGCGTCGTGCTCGCCGGGCTCCTCGACGCCCTCGACGACCTCGAGCGGCAGGAGACGGATGACGCGGGGACGCTGCGTGACCATGTTGACGAACTGCGTGTACACGACGTGCAGCTCGCCGACGCCGCCCTCCTCGGCCGGAGCGCGGAACGCCGCCAGGAGCCGGTCGGCGATCTCGTTGGCGACCTCGACGGTCGGAGCGTCGGAGTCGCCGGACCACTCGCCCGCGAGCTCGTGCCCGCGGAACGAGAAGTACTGGAGACCGCGGCGTCCGGCGACGTAGAGGTCGACCTCCTTGCCCTCGGACTTCAGGCGCTCGATCAGCCGCTCCGCCTCGCGGATGACGCTCGCCGAGTAGGCGCCCGCCATGCCGCGGTCGGAGGTGACGAGGAGCACGGCGACGCGATTCGTGTCGGTCCGCTCCGTCAGGAGCGGGTGGTCGACGTGAGCGTGCGACGCCGCAGCGGACAGCGCACGCGTGAGCGCCTCCGAGTACGGGGTCGCTGCTGCGACGCGGTTCCGTGCCTTGCCGATGCGCGAGGCTGCGATGAGCTCCATCGCGCGGAAGATCTTCTTCAGCGACTGGGTCGACCGGATCCGCTGCCGGTAGACGCGCTGCTGACCCGCCATCGGCTCAGGCCTTCTTCTGGCGGACGATCTGCTCCTGCTCGACCGGCGCCGCCTCGTCCTCGTCGTCGGCCTGGCCGATGAGCGGGGTGCCGTCGGCCTTGAGGAAGCCGGAGCGGAACGTGTCGACGGCGGCGGCGAGCGCCTCCTCGGTGTCCCCCTCGAGCTTGCCCGTGGTCGCGATGGTCGTCAGGACGTCGGTGTTGCGGCGCAGGTGGTCGAGCAGCTCCGACTCGAACCGGCGGACGTCCTCGATCGGGACGTCGTCCAGCTTGCCCTTGGTACCGGCCCAGATCGACGCGACCTGGTCCTCGACCGGGTACGGCGAGTACTGGCCCTGCTTGAGCAGCTCCATGAGGCGGGCACCACGAGTGAGCTGCGCCTTGGAGGCCGAGTCGAGGTCGGACGCGAACATCGCGAAGGCCTCGAGCGAGCGGTACTGCGCGAGGTCGAGCTTGAGCGTGCCGGAGACCTTCTTCATGGCCTTGATCTGCGCCGAGCCACCGACTCGCGAGACCGAGATACCGACGTCGACCGCAGGACGCTGGTCAGCGTTGAAGAGGTCGGACTGGAGGAAGATCTGGCCGTCGGTGATCGAGATGACGTTCGTCGGGATGTACGCCGAGACGTCGTTCGCCTTCGTCTCGATGACGGGCAGGCCGGTCATCGAGCCCGCGCCGAGCTCGTCCGAGAGCTTCGCGCAACGCTCGAGCAGGCGGGAGTGCAGGTAGAAGACGTCACCCGGGTAGGCCTCGCGGCCCGGCGGACGCCGCAGGAGCAGCGACACCGCACGGTAGGCCTCAGCCTGCTTGGACAGGTCGTCGAAGACGATGAGGACGTGCTTGCCCTGGTACATCCAGTGCTGGCCGATGGCCGAGCCCGTGTACGGCGCGAGGTACTTGAAGCCAGCCGGGTCAGAGGCGGGGGCGGCGACGATCGTCGTGTACTCGAGCGCACCGGCGTCCTCGAGCGCACCGCGGACCGACGCGATCGTCGAGCCCTTCTGGCCGATCGCGACGTAGATGCAGCGGACCTGCTTGTCGGGGTCGCCCGAGTCCCAGTTGGCCTTCTGGTTGATGATCGTGTCGATCGCGATCGCCGTCTTGCCGGTCTGGCGGTCACCGATGATGAGCTGACGCTGGCCGCGACCGATCGGGATCATCGCGTCGATCGCCTTGAGGCCGGTCTGCAGCGGTTCGTGGACCGACTTGCGGGCCATGACGCCCGGCGCCTGGAGCTCGAGGGCGCGGCGGCCCTCGGTCGCGATCTCGCCGAGGCCGTCGATCGGCTGACCGAGCGGGTCGACGACGCGGCCCAGGTAGCCCTCGCCGACGGGGACCGAGAGGACCTCGCCCGTGCGGTGGACCGTCTGACCCTCCTCGATGCCCGTGAACTCGCCGAGGATCACGACGCCGATCTCGCGGACGTCGAGGTTGAGGGCGAGACCCAGGGTGCCGTCCTCGAACCGCACGAGCTCGTTCGCCATGACGCCGGGCAGGCCCTCGACCTGGGCGATGCCGTCAGCCGCAAGGGTGACGCGACCGACCTCTTCGGTCACGGTCTTCTGGGGCTCGTAGGACTTCACGAAGCTGTCCAGCGCAGCCCGGATCTCCTCGGGCCGGATCGTCAGCTCAGCCATTGCTTGTCTCCTGTCATGACCGCCGTGCGGTCTCACGTTCATCTGTGCGCGACCCGTGAGGGCCGCAGGTGCGATCGGTGCGCCGGGGGCGCCTTGACTAGCTCGCCATCCGGCGTCGCGCGTCGGTCATCCTGCTCAGGACGGTCGCGTCCACGACGTCGTCGCCGACCTGGATGTGCAGGCCGCCGATCACGGCGGGGTCCACCGTGAAGTTGAGCTGCACCTCCTTGCCGTACGCCTGCGCGAGGATGCGGCCGAGCCGGTCGAGCTGCGCCTCCGAGAAGGGCTGGCTCGCGGTCACGACGGCGACCAGGCGGTCGCGGAGCTCCGCGGCGATGCTCGAGTACCACGTGAGCGTCGCGACGAAGCGGCGACCACGGGGGTGGCTCGTGGCTCGGCGTGCGAGCCGCTGCGTCACCTCGTCACCGCGGCCCGCGAGGACCGAGTCGAGGAGCCGCACGCGGTCCTCGGTCGTGACTCCCGGCGCGCTGAGCGCCGAGCGTGCCTCACGCGAGCCGAGCAGCGACCGCATGATCGTGAACAGCTCGTCCTCGACCACCTGGAGCTGCCCGCGGGTACGGGCCGAGACCAGCAGCGAGGCGACGGCGAGGTGCTCGACGGCTTCCACGAGGTCGTCGTCGGCCGTCCAGCGCTCCACGACGAGGCCCGCGACGGCGTCGACCACACGCTGGTCGAAGCCGTTGCCGAGGACCTGGCGGACGAGCGCGACCTTGCTGTCCCCCGGACGTGCCGGGTCAGCGAGGGCGCGGACGAGCGCCTTCGAGGAGTCGAGCGCGTCGAGGACGGCGAACAGCTGCTCCCCGATCACGCTCGCATCGTCGCCGGCCGCGGTGAGGACGGGCTCGAAGCCCGACCACACGGTCGACAGCGATCGCTGGCTGGTACCCCGCATCACTTCTCCTTGACGGTTCCGGACAGAGCAGACGACTCGAGCTCGTCGAGGAAGCGGTCGACGACACGCGACTGGCGCGCCACGTCGTCGAGCGACTCGCCGACGATCTTCGAGGCGAGCTCGGTCGCGAGCGCACCGACGTCGGCGCGGAGCGAGACGGCAGCCGCCTGACGCTCGGCCTCGATCTGGCGCTTCGCGGTCTCGAGGAGGCGCGCGGCCTCCTGCGAGGCCTTCTCACGAGCCTCGACGACGATCTGGTTCGCCTCGCTGCGGGCGTCGTCACGCACCCGAGCAGCCTCGGTGCGCGCCTCGAGGAGCAGACGCTCCTGCTCGGCGGCCGAAGCTTCCGCCTGCTCCTTCGCCGTGTCGGCGAAGGCGAGACCGGCCTCGATCTTCTCGGTGCGCTCGTCGAGGATCCGGTTGAAGACCGGGAGGACGAGCTTGCCGAGGACGAAGGCGATGATGACGAAGCAGACGGCCGACCAGACGATGTCGTACGTGGCAGGGCGCAGGATCGACTGCTCCGAGCCCTCGGCTGCCAGGATCGTTGCGGTGAGCACGATCAGAAGACGAAGCCAGCGGCGAAGCCGATGAGGCCGAGGGCCTCGATCGTGGCCAGACCGATGAACATGTTGGTGCGCAGCGCGCCGGCGACCTCAGGCTGGCGAGCCGTGGCCTCCTGCGTCTTGGCGACCATGATGCCGAGGCCGATGCCCGGGCCGAGCGCCGCGAGGCCGTAGCCGACGGTCGCGATGTTGCCCGTGATCTCAGCGAGGTTCGAGATTTCCACCGAATTGCTTCCTTCCATCGTGGGTGGGGGATCCCCCACCCATGGTGTTGACGACGAGCCGGTCCGCGACCCGTCGGAACGAGGGACCCGTCAGTGGGCTTCCTCGGACAGATTGATGTAGACCGCCGTGAGCAGCGTGAAGATGTACGCCTGCAGCGCTGCGATGAAGAGCTCGAAGCCCGTGAAGGCGAGCCCTGCGGCGAGGGTGACCGCGCCGACCGCCTTGATCGCGCCGGCAGCCTCGAGGAAGAGGTAGTGCGTCGCGGCGAAGCAGAGGACGAGGAGCAGGTGCCCGGCGACCATGTTCACCAGGAGACGGACGGCGAGCGTCGCCGGCCGCAGGATGAACGTCGAGATGATCTCGATCGGCGTCAGGATGAAGTAGATCGGCCACGGCACGCCGGACGGGAAGAGCGAGCTCTTGAAGTAGTGCAGGCCGCCCTGCTTGCGGATGCCCGCGGCGATGAACGCGACGTACGAGACGAGCGCGAGGACGATCGGGAAGCCGATGAGCGAGGACCCGGCAATGTTCAGGCCGGGGACGATGCCCGTGATGTTCATCGCGAACACCGCGAGGAAGATGATCGTCAGCAGAGAAACGTGCTTGCGCGCGTTCTTCTTGCCGATGATGTCCTCAGCGATGGAGACGCGGACGAAGTCCAGGATCATCTCGAGCCCACCCTGGAAGCGCCCGGGCACGAGTCGCGCCCGGCGAGCACCGATCGCGAAGATCGTCACGAGGACGAGCGTCGCGATCACACGGACCAGGGTGATCCGGTTGAACTCGAAGATCGTTCCCTCGAACAGGATGGCGCCCGGGAAGAAGTCGGCGAGCGTGGGGACATGGAAGCCCCCGTCGCCGGCGGCGAGCACAGTGGCACCGAGGTGGTTCAGGGCGGACAGGATGAGCTCCCAAGCTTTCGCGTCGACGCACGGGCCGATCGAGCCGTAGCCGGCCCGACGCGCGTCCGTCGGACTACATTGTCGGAATCGGGTCCAAGACTAACCCATCGCCTGGTGTCCCAGGGCCGTAAGTCCGGGCTGCAGTGTGACGTGGACGACATTTTTCGCAGGCATCCTCGCCAGGGCGATTCGGGACGTAGGTCCCACGGCCCTCCAGGGCGCAGCAGAGCCCCGCGCGCCCCCAGGTCAGGCGCTTGCGCCCGGGTCCTCCCCTGGCTCGACGTGCGGCACACGCGCCGCAGCAAGACCGCGCATCTCGACGACGAGAGACCCGAGGATCGCGAGCGTCAGCACGACGAACAGCACGACCTTGTCGTAGAACTCCTGGTCCTTGAGAACGACGAGCACGACGACGAGGACGATCATCTTGCCGAGCCACGCCCCCGCGGCCGACGCCGTCGTCACGTGGATCGGCTTGTCCGCGGTGGCATACATGATCACCGCGGTCGTCAGCGAGAACAGCGCCGCGATCGCCGCGCCGATGAGCGCGCCCCACAGCCCCTCGGTGCCGCGCACGAGGAACCCGACGAGCGCGCCGAGGACCGTGAGGGACCCGACGAAGACCACGACGTCGCGCAGCACGGCGCCGAACGCGGTGCGCACGGCGGAGGACGGGGCGGGCTCAGGCGACATGGTTCTCCTCGGGGACGGTGTCGGGCGGTGCGGGTCGGGACCGCTGCGGGCGCAGGGGCCCGAGCGTCAGCGCGAGCGCGACGAGCGCCCCCACTCCCAGCCCCACGGCGGCCTGCGCCACAGTGAACGTAATGAGGGACGCGGCTCCGAACGCGAAGACCGCGGTCCACAGGTACATGAGCACCACCGCACGGCGGTGCGTGTGCCCGAGCGCGAGCAGCCGGTGGTGCAGGTGCATGCGGTCGGGATGGAACGGCGACTTGCCCTGGCTGACGCGGCGCACGACGGCGAGCATCATGTCGAGCAGCGGGAGCACGAGCACCGCGAGCGGCAGCAGGATCGGCAGGAACGCCGGCACGGCCTGGCCCTCGGACAGGCGGGCCGGGTCGATGCGGCCCGTGACGACGATCGCGGCCGCCGCGATGACGAGGCCGATGAGCATCGAGCCGGAGTCACCCATGAAGATCCGCGACGGGTGGAAGTTGTGCGGCAGGAACCCGAGGCAGACGCCGACGAGCGCGACCGTCGCGAGGCTCGCGAGGTCCGAGTAGTCGGTCGGGTTCGTGTCCTGCGTGAGGAGGTACGTGTACCCGAAGAACGCCGTCCCGCCGATCGCGATGAGCCCCGCGGCGAGTCCGTCGAGCCCGTCGACGAAGTTGACCGCGTTCATCGCGACGACGACGACGAGCACGGTCGCGAACAGGGACAGCCGGCTCGAGCCGATCGTCACGCCCGCGATCGGTACGGTGATGAGCTGGACGCCCTGCCACGCCATGACGCCGGCCGCGAGGACCTGCCCCGCGAGCTTGGTCATCCAGTCGAGGTCCCAGATGTCGTCGGCGACCCCGAGGAGGCAGACGATCGTCGCGCCCAGGAGGATCGCCCACGCCTCGTTCGAGGCGGTGAAGACTCGTTCGAGGAATGGCATCCGGGACGCGAGGACGAACGCCGCCCAGAGGCCGAGCAGCATGGCGATACCGCCGAGCCGGGGCGTCGGGATCTGGTGGACGTCGCGCGCCCGCACAGCGGTCATCGCGCCGGTGCGCATCGCGACCCAGCGGGCGAGCGGCGTGGTGAGGAGGGTGACGCACGCGGCGACGAGTGCGACGAGGAGGTAGACCCTCACGCGCTGCCCGCCGCGTCGCCGGGTCCCGCGTCGCCGTCGGACCCTGCTGCGCCGTCGTCCTCCCCGACGTCGAGGATGCTGGGGACGATCTCGCGCAGGTCGGCGACGCCGATCGCGCCCGCCCGCACGACTCGCATGCGCGGCCCGGTCGCGTCGACGATCGTCGACGCCACACCGCCGGGAGCCGCACCGCCGTCGAGGTAGACCTGCACGGAGTCGCCGAGCTGGTCGTGCGCCTCCTGGGCGGTCATCGCGGCTGGCTGGCCCGTGCGGTTCGCGCTCGAGACGGCGAGCGGACCCGTGCGGCGCAGCAGCGCGAGCGCGGCAGGGTGGTCAGGCATGCGCAGCGCGACGGTGCCGTGCGTCTCGCCGAGGTCCCAGGCGAGCATCGGCTGCGCCGTGAGGATCACGGTGAGCCCGCCCGGCCAGAAGCGCTCGACGAGCGCGCGGACGTCGTCGGTCACGTCGGTCGCGAGACCGTCGAGGGTACGGACGTCCGGCACGAGGACGGGTGGCGGCATCTGCCGGCCGCGGCCCTTGGCCGCGAGGAGCGCGGCGACCGCGTCGGCGTCGAAGGCGTCGGCGCCGATGCCGTAGACGGTGTCGGTGGGCAGGACGACGACGGCGCCGCGCTGCAGCGCTGCGACGGCCTCGTCGAGCGACGGTCCCCAGGACTGCGGATCGTCGACCTTCAGGATCGCGTTCACGACGTCGATACTGCCACGTCGCGGGCCGCGCGGCGGCCGACCACCATGCGGGGGCGCCCGGTCAGGTCGGCCCGGGTCGCGACGTCGGCGAAGCAGCCGGTCGCCTCGAGCAGTGCGCGCGCGGCCTCGGCCTGCACCTCGGCGTGCTCCATGACGAACAGGCCACCGGCGCGCAGGAGCCGCGCGGCCGCGGCGGCGATGCCGCGCGGCACCTCGAGCCCGTCCGGGCCGAGGCCGTAGAGCGCCACCTGCGGGTCGTGGTCGGCGACCTCGGGGTCGACGGGCACGGCACCCGGCGGGACGTACGGCGGGTTGGAGACGACGACGTCGCACGTCCCGTCGAGCTCGTGGAGCGCGGTGCGCGCGTCGGCGCGCACGAGGTTCACGAGAGCAGCACGCCCGGAGCCGCCCGTGACGGCGCGGACGTTGCGCTCAGCCCACGCGTATGCCTCGGCGTCGAGCTCGACGGCGTGGACTCGGGCCTCGGGCACCTCCGTCGCGACCGCGAGAGCGATCGCGCCCGACCCGGTGCACAGGTCCACGACGACCGGGCGCCCCCCGTCGGCAGCCGCACGGCGCGCCGCGTCGATCGCGACCTGCGCGACCTCCTCGGTCTCCGGGCGGGGCACGAACACGCCCGGCCCGACGGCGAGCTCGAGGTGGCGGAACGGCGCGGTGCCGACGATGTGCTGGAGCGGCTCGCGTCGCGAGCGTCGCGCGACGGCCTCCCCCAGAGACGCGACGACCTCGCCCGGGACCTCGCGGCCGAGGACGACCGCGGTCGCGACCGCGCCACGGTCGACGCCCCACGCGTGCGCGAGGAGCAGCTCGGCGTCCGCGCGCGGCGACGGCACGCCCGCGTCCGAGAGGGTCGCGGACGTGCGGGCGAGGAGCTCGCGCGCCGCGACGCCGTCGGACATCAGCTGCCCGCCGAGGCGAGGCGCGCAGCCTCGTCCGCCTCGATCGCGGACCGCACGACGGGGCCGAGGTCGCCGTCGAGCACCGCGTCGAGGTTGTACGCCTTGTACCCGGTGCGGTGGTCCGCGATGCGGTTCTCCGGGAAGTTGTAGGTGCGGATGCGCTCGGAGCGGTCGACCGTACGGACCTGCGAGCGGCGGATGTCGTTGGCCGCCGCGGCCGCCTCCTCCTGCTGTGCGGCGAGGAGCCGCGCGCGCAGGACGCGCATCGCCTGTTCCCGGTTCTGCAGCTGCGACTTCTCGTTCTGCATCGACACGACGATCCCCGTGGGCACGTGCGTGATGCGCACGGCCGAGTCGGTCGTGTTGACGGACTGGCCGCCCGGGCCGGACGACCGGTAGACGTCGATGCGCAGGTCGTTCGGGTCGATGACGATCTCACCCGCGTCCTCGACCTCGGGGAACACGAGCACGCCCGCGGCGGAGGTGTGGATGCGGCCCTGCGACTCGGTCACAGGGACGCGCTGGACCCGGTGGACGCCGCCCTCGTACTTGAGCTGGGCCCACACGCCGTCCTCGGGCGCGACGGCGCCCTTCGACTTCACGGCGACCTGGACGTCCTTGTAGCCCCCGAGGTCGGAGGCGGTGGCCTCGATGATCTCGGTCTTCCAGCCCTGGCGCTCCGCGAAGCGCAGGTACATGCGCAGGAGGTCGCCCGCGAACAGCGCGGACTCCTCGCCGCCCTCCCCCGCCTTGATCTCGAGGATGACGTCGCGGCCGTCGTCGGGGTCGCGCGGCACGAGGACGCGGCGCAGCTTCTCGCGCGCGGCCGACTCGGTCTCCTCGAGAGCCGGGACCTCGGCGGCGAACGACGCGTCCTCCGACGCCATCTCACGCGCCGCCTCGACGTCGTCGGCCGCCGCGCGCCAGGCGCGGTACGCGCCGACGACCTGGCCGAGCTCCGCGTAGCGGCGGCCCAGCGTGCGGGCCTTGCCCGCGTCCGCATGGATGCCCGGGTCGGCCAGCTGCTCCTCGATCTGCGCGTGCTCGGCGAGCATCGGCTCGACCGCGGCAAAGCTCTCGGTGACGTCGTCGGGCTTGCTCATCGGGGGTCCTTCGGTGCGCTGGGGCCGGGTCTGCTCAGTGACCAGCGCGCCGCGGCACGCTGGAGACACGACAGCGCCGGCGGGACCGCTTCCCCGACTGCCCCTGGAGAGGTTGTCGGCACGGTTCCGCCGGCGCTGTGAAGTCGCTAGTTGGCAGCCTTCTTGCCGTAGCGAGCCTCGAAGCGGGCGACGCGGCCGCCGGTGTCGAGGATCTTCTGCTTGCCCGTGTAGAACGGGTGGCAGGCGCTGCACACGTCCGCACGGATCTCACCGGAGGTCTGCGTGGAACGGGTCTTGAACGAGTTGCCGCACGTGCACGTGACCGTGGTCTCGACGTACTCGGGGTGGATGTCCTTCTTCATGATTCTCCTTGTGGGGAACGGACCCGGGTCGCCCACGTTCCGCGGCCGTGAACCGGATACCAGCGGTCTATTCTGCCACGCCCGTCAAGCCCGTGTGACCAGGCTGAGGGCGTGGCGCTCCTCACGGCGGAGCGCTGGCCCGGGTGGCGGCGCCGCTACGATGGGCACGCCCGCGACCCGGCAGGTAGATCCCCAGGAGGAACGGTGCCCCGCACCCTGATCGTCACGAACGACTTCCCGCCACGGCAGGGAGGGATCGAGGCCTTCGTCAGCGCGGTCGCCGCCCGCTTCCCTGCCGACGAGGTCGTCGTGCACACCGCGTCGATGCCCGGGGCAGCAGAGCTCGACGCGACGCTCCCCTACCCCGTCGTCCGCGACCGGCGGACGACGCTCCTGCCGTCCCGGCGCGTGCGCCGCGAGGTTCTCGAGACGTTCCGCCGCTACGACTGCGACCGCGTCGTCTTCGGGGCGTCCGCCCCGCTCGCGCTCCTCGCCCCTGCCCTGCGCTCCGCAGGCGCGCAGAAGATCGTCGGCATCACCCACTCTGCTGAGACGTGGTGGGCGCGCGTGCCCGGCGTCCGCCGCGTCATCCGCACCGCGGGCGAGGCGACCGACCACGTGACGTTCATCAACGACTGGTGCCGTGACATCATCGCCCGGCCCATGACGCCCGCCGCGCGCGAGCGTATGCGCCGCCTCCACCCGGGCGCCGACGTCACCCGCTTCAAGCCCGACAACGGGGGCGACGCCGTGCGAGCGAGGCTCGGCATCGCAGCCGACGCTCCCGTCGTCGTGTGCGCGGCGCGCGTCGTCGCGCGCAAGGGCCAGGACATGCTCATCACCGCCTGGCCGCGCGTGCGCGCCGAGGTGCCGGGTGCGATCCTCCTGATCGTCGGCGACGGCTCCGCCCGCAAGCGCCTCGACAAGCTCGTCGTCCGGCACGACGTCGCGGACTCGGTCATCTTCACCGGTCCCCTGCCGTGGACCGACGTGCCGCCGTACGTCGACGCCGGGGACGTCTTCGCGATGCCGTCGCGCACCCGACTCATGGGCCTCGAGCCCGAGGGCCTGCCGCTCGCGTTCTTCGAAGGGGCGGCGACGGCGCTCCCCGTCATCGTGGGCCGCTCCGGCGGTGCGCCCGATGCGATCGAGGAGGGCGTGACGGGCTACGTCGTCGATCCGCGCGACCCCGCCGACATCGCCGCGCGGCTCGTCGAGCTGCTCACGGACCCCGAGAAGGCCCGCCGCATGGGCGCAGCGGGGCGAGAGCGTGTGGCGCGCGACTGGACGTGGGACGAGGTCGCGACGACGCTCCACGGCTACCTCGGCCTGCCGCGCTGACCCCGGACGGCACAAGAACGCCCCCACGACAACGTTGGGGCGTTGCGGTTCCAGACGGATGACACCTGGTCGTCCGGGACGTCGATCCGCTTGTAGCCCTTCGGCGCGGCGACTTCGAGGACCAGGTTCTTCAGGTTCGCGTCCTTGTAGGCGCAGAATTCGCCAGCGTCGCACACGCCGTTGCGGTTCGTGTCTGCCCCGGTGACCTTGCCGTCCGAGTTGACCATCACGGTCTGGTACTTCGACCCCACATTGGCAGGGTCGGCGAGCAGGACGATCGCCGCGACGTTGCTGATCTTGCCAGCCGACTCGCCGTACTTCGCGATCCCGTCGTGCGCGACCCAGGCCCCCTGGGAGTATCCGATGATGACCAGCTTCGACTTCGCACAGCTCTTCTTGTCATGGTCGATTCGCGCGATGAGTGCGTCGCGTCCCTTCGCGACAGACTTGTCCATGTTGCTCGCCTTCGCGCCAGAACCGATGTAGCTCTTCAAGTCGGTCGCGCTCACAGCCGGGTACGAGATTCCCTCGAACTTGATCGTGGTGCTCGCCCCCAGTCCTTCCTTGATCTTGTTCGCCACCGCAGTCGTTCGTGTCCCGAAGAGGGCGCGAGCGTTCTTGGAGGCCGCGGTCGGTTCGCCCGACCTCCTCACACCGAGGACGACGACGTTCGCGCACGCCGTCGTCACCTCCTTGCCTGCTGCCTGGGCTGGTGCGCCCGCGACACCGATGGCGGCGAGCGCGAACTCGCCGACGAATGCGGACCGGATCAGCTTTCGCATATGTTCCCCTGAGTTCAGGTGTGAGCACCGTGCTCACACGGCCCAGCCCCTAGAGCGGATCCTTTTCCTCCGCCTCCGCTACGGGGGATCTACCTGGACTTTCACCCCCTCGCCCAAAGACGACGCAGCCCCCGCGACCAGAAGGTCGTGGGGGCTGCGTCGTGCGCGGGCGTGACGGTCAGACCGTCTTGCCAGCCTCGTCGTCGTGCGGGCCGGTCGGCGTCGTCTTCTGCACCTGCAGGAGGAACTCGACGTTCGACTTGGTCTCCTTGAACTTGCCGAGGAGCAGCTCGATCGCCTGCTGCTGGTCGAGCGCGGCGAGCACGCGACGCAGCTTCCAGGTGATCTTGAGCTCGTCGGCGCCCATGAGGATCTCCTCGCGGCGCGTACCCGACGCATTGACGTCGACGGCCGGGAAGATGCGCTTGTCCGCGAGCGAGCGGGACAGGCGCAGCTCCATGTTTCCGGTGCCCTTGAACTCCTCGAAGATCACCTCGTCCATCTTCGAGCCGGTCTCGACGAGCGCCGACGCGAGGATGGTGAGCGAGCCGCCGTCCTCGATGTTGCGCGCCGCGCCGAAGAACCGCTTGGGCGGGTACAGCGCCGAGGCGTCGACACCACCGGAGAGGATGCGGCCCGAGGCGGGCGCCGCGAGGTTGTACGCACGCGACAGACGCGTCAGCGAGTCGAGCAGCACGACGACGTCCTGGCCGAGCTCGACGAGACGCTTCGCGCGCTCGATCGCGAGCTCCGCGACGATCGTGTGGTCGGACGCCGGACGGTCGAAGGTCGAGGCGATGACCTCGCCCTGGACCGTGCGCTCCATGTCGGTGACCTCTTCGGGCCGCTCGTCGACGAGCACGACCATGAGGTGCACCTCAGGGTTGTTCGCCGTGATGGAGTTGGCGATCTGCTGCATGATGATCGTCTTGCCCGCTTTCGGGGGCGCGACGATGAGGCCGCGCTGGCCCTTACCGATCGGGGCGACGATGTCGATGACGCGCGGCGTGAGCTTGGTCGCCCCGACGTTCTCGAGGCGCAGACGCTCCTGCGGGTACAGGGGCGTGAGCTTCGTGAAGTCCGGACGGTCCATCGCCTCGGCGGGCGACATGCCGTTGACCGTGTCGAGGCGGACGAGCGGGTTGGCCTTGCTGCGGGCCGTGTGGACCTGCGGCTGCTCGCCCTCGCGCGGCTGGCGGACGGCGCCGGTGATCGCGTCACCACGGCGCAGGCCGTTCTTCTTCACCTGAGCGAGCGAGACGTACACGTCGCTCGCGCCCGGCAGGTAGCCGGTCGTGCGGATCGACGCGTAGTTGTCGCGGATGTCGAGGATGCCCGCCACGGGGAGCAGGACGTCGTCCTCGTGGACCTCGAAGTCCTCGGCACCGAGGTCGGCGGTGCCGCGCGAACGACCGCGCTTGCGGTCGCGGTCGCGGTAACGGTCGCGCCCGCGGCGGCGTCGGCCGCCGCGCTCCTCGTCGTCCTGCTGCTGGTTGCGCTGCTCACCCTGGGCGCGCTGCGGGCGGTCCTGACGGTCGTTGCGCTCGCGACGACGCTCGTCGCCGCCGTTCTTCTCGGTGCGCTCGCCGTCCTGCTGCGGAGCTCCGGCGTCGCGACCCGCGCGGCGGGAGCGCTGCCCGCGCTCGAGACCGCGCTCGATCGAGGCGAGGTCGGCGGCGACCGCGTCGCGCGCCTTGGCCTCGGGCTGGCCGGAGGCCTGCTCGCCCTGGCCGGCCTGCTCAGCGCGACGGCGCTCCTTGGCGGCGAGGCGGGCCTCAGCACGCTTCCGCGCGGCCTCCTCGCGGGCGAGAGCAGCGTCCTCCGAGCTCGCCGAGCGACGGTCGTCGCCCTGCGGCTGGTCGTCGGAGCCGCGGACGTCGCGCGGCTGCTCTGCCGCGGGCGTCTTCGCGGACGTGTCCGCAGAGCCGCTCTTGCGAGAGCTCGCGGCCGCACGGGGTGCGCTCGAACCGGAGCGCGCGGACTTGATGGCGTCGACAAGATCGCTCTTGCGCATCTTGGACGTACCCTTCACGCCGAGCTGCGCGGCGACAGCCTGCAGCTCGGGGAGACGCATCGCGGAGATGGCGCCGGTGGGGGCATCGATGGTGTCAGTCACGAAGGACCCTTCCCCTGGGGGTTGTGCGAGACGGCTCGTGGGCCGACCGCGGGTGGAGCCGGGGCCCGGGACCGCGCTGGATCTTGCGGTGGGCTCCCGACGATCGCGCGTGCCCCCGAGCCACACCGACGAGGGTGTGCGCGGGCTGACTCACGTGACCTGGTGTGATTCCCCCGACCGCGGACGTGTCGAGAAGAGCTCTGACGCGCGGGATGCTCACGGCGTCGCGAGAGCGGATTCGCTCTGCTGCGGGGAACCACGCCAATCGTAGCACCGCACCTGAGCTCCCAGACACAGCCTGCGACCGGTGTCTCAGAGGCGCTCGGAACGGGCGCCGACGAGGTCGAGGCCCGGCGTGAGCACGTCGAAGGAGTCGCTCCCGCCGAGCAGCTCGGCCACCGCCCGGGCGACGCGGTCACCCTCGCTCGCACGACCGAGCACGAGGACGGTCGGACCTGCACCAGAGACGACGGCTGGCAGACCGAGGCCCCGCAGGCCGCGCACCAGCTCGGTCGATCTCGCCATGACGTCAGCACGGTAGTCCTGGTGGAGCTTGTCCTCGGTCGCCTCGAACAGCAGGTCGGGGCGACGCGTGAGCGCCTCGACGAGCAGTGCGGAGCGTCCGGCGTTGAACGCCGCGTCCGCGTGCGGCACGTGCGTCGGCAGGACGCCGCGCGCCTTCTTGGTCGCGAGACGCACGGTCGGGACGAAGACCCACGGCTCGACGTCGGGGTGCACCTCGAGCCGCGCCGCGCGCGGCCCCTCTCGGCCCTCCCACGCAACGGTGGCGCCGCCCACGAGAGCCGGGGCCGCGTTGTCGGGGTGGCCCTCGAACTCGGTGGCGAGCGCGAGCGCCGCGTCGTCGTCGAGGGCGTCAGGGTCCGCGATGAGGGCGCGCGCCGCGACGATGCCGGCGACGACGGCCGCCGCGGACGAACCCATGCCCCGGCCGTGCGGGATCTCGTTGCGGCACACCATGTGCAGCCCGGTCTGCGGCGCCCCGACGAGGTCGATCGCGGCACGCAGGGCTCGTACGACGAGGTGGTCCTCGCCGAGCGGGACCTCACCGGCCCCCTCGCCGATCACCTCGACGACCGTCTCGGCGGCACCGATCGCGCGGACCTCGACGACGTCGTGCCGCCCGAGGGCGAGGCCGAGCGCGTCGAAGCCCGGGCCCAGGTTCGCGCTCGTCGCGGGCACGGACACCCGGACGTGGTCAGCTCCCAGACGCATGGCTCAGTCGAGGCCGAGCGCAGCCGCGATCGACACGACGTCCGCGGAGATCTTCTGCGGCTCGATCTCGGAGCCGTCGGAGGTGCGCAGCGCCCACTGCGGGTCCTTGAGGCCGTGGCCCGTGACCGTGATCGTGATGCGCGCGCCGGCGGGCACGAGGCCTGCCTCGGCGCGCTTGAGGACGCCCGCGACGCCGGCGGCGGACGCGGGCTCGACGAAGATGCCGACCTCGGAGGACAGGATGCGGTGCGCGGCGAGGATCTCCTCGTCGGTCACGGCCTCGATGACGCCGCCGGACGTGTCGCGGGCCTCCTCGGCCTGCTGCCACGACGCGGGGTTGCCGATGCGGATCGCGGTCGCGATCGTCTCCGGCTCGGTGATCGGGTGGCCGGCCACGATCGGCGCGGCACCTGCGGCCTGGAAGCCCCACATCTGGGGGCGGCGCGTCGCGGGGCCGTCCTGCTCGTACTCGACGAAGCCCTTCCAGTACGCCGTGATGTTGCCGGCGTTGCCGACCGGCAGCGCGTGGATGTCGGGGGCGTCGCCCAGGGCGTCGACGATCTCGAACGCGCCGGTCTTCTGACCCTCGATGCGGTCGGGGTTCACGGAGTTGACGAGCTCGACCGGGTACACCTCGGCGAGCTTGCGGGCGGCGACGAGGCAGTCGTCGAAGTTGCCGTCGACCTGGAGCAGGCGGGCGCCGTGGGCGATCGCCTGGCTGAGCTTGCCCATCGCGATCTTGCCGTCCGGCACGAGCACGGCGCACGTCATGCCTGCGGCGGTCGCGTACGCGGCGGCCGACGCCGACGTGTTACCCGTCGACGCGCACACGACGGCCTTGGCGCCACGGCCTGCCGCGGCCGAGATCGCCGTCGTCATGCCGCGGTCCTTGAAAGAGCCCGTCGGGTTCATGCCCTCGAACTTCACGTACACGTCGGCACCGGTGCGGCGGGAGAGCGCCGGCGCGGGGACGAGCGGCGTGCCGCCCTCACCGAGCGTGACGATCGTCGACTGCACGTGCGCGGGCAGCCGGTCGGCGTACTCGCGGATGATTCCCTGCCACTGGTGGGCCATCAGGCTCCCTCGACTCTCAGAACGGAGGTGACTTCCTGCACGACGTCGAGCCCGGCGATCTCGGCGACCGTCGCGGCGAGCGCGGCCTCGGGAGCGCGGTGCGTCGTCAGCACGAGGTTGGCGACGCCGCCGGCAGGCGTGCCCTGCTGGCGCATCGCCTCGATCGACACGCTGTGCTCCGCGACGACCTGGGCGACGCGCGCGAGCACGCCCGGCTTGTCGTCGACGCGCAGGCGGAACTGGTAGCTCGTGACCGCGGCGTCCGCGGGGGCGAGCGGGTGGGAGGCGTAGCTCGACTCGTCCGGGCCCTTGCCGCCGAGCACGCGGTGGCGCGCGACGGAGACGACGTCGCCGATGACGGCGGACGCGGTCGGGGCGCCGCCGGCGCCCTGGCCGTAGAACATGAGCGGACCGGCCGCCTCCGCCTCGACGAACACCGCGTTGAACGCGCCGCCGACACCCGCGAGCGGGTGCCGGGAAGGCAGGAGCGCGGGGTGCACGCGCGCGGAGACGCCGGCGTCGGTCAGCTCGGCGATCGCGAGGAGCTTGATGGCGTGACCCGTCTCCGTGGCCCACGCGACGTCGTCGGCGGAGATCTTGGTGATGCCCTCGCACGCGACGTCGTCGAGCGAGACGCGCGTGTGGAACGCGAGCGACGCGAGGATCGCGGCCTTCGCCGCGGCGTCGTGGCCCTCGACGTCGGCCGTCGGGTCAGCCTCGGCGTACCCGAGCTCCTGCGCGGTGCGCAGCACCTCGTCGAAAGCGAGACCCTTCGTGGTCATCTCGTCGAGGATGTAGTTCGTCGTGCCGTTGACGATGCCGAGGACGCGCGTGACGCGGTCCCCCGCGAGCGACTCGCGCATGGGCCGCACGAGCGGGATCGCGCCCGCGACGGCTGCCTCGAAGTAGAGGTCGACGCCCGCGGCGTCGGCTGCCGAGTAGAGCGTCGGGCCGTCCTGCGCGAGGAGCGCCTTGTTGGCCGTCACGACGCTCGCACCCGCGGCGAACGACTCGAGGATGAGCGTGCGCGCGGGCTCGATCCCGCCGAGCACCTCGACGACGATGTCGCAGCGTGCGACCAGGCCGTGGGCGTCGTCGGTCAGGAGCGACGGGTCGACGCCGTCACGAGCCTTCGAGGTGTCCCGCACCGCGATGCCGACGAGCTCGAGCGGTGCGCCGACGCGCGCCGCGAGGTCTTCCGACTGCTCGACGAGCAGGCGGGCGACCTGCGACCCGACGACCCCGCACCCGAGCAGGCCGACGCGCAGCGCCTCCTTCGGTGCCACCACGTGACCACACCCTTCGTCCGTGCCGCGCGCTCGCGCGGCCGTGTGCGCCGCGCCGTCGACCGCCGGGGCGCACCGTCTTGCCTGTCTGCGTCAGAGCCGACGTGACGGGCCCGTACGGGCCGTCCACGTCCTCGCCGGCGCCCCGATCCTCCCGCGTGCGGTCAGGCCGGGGTCGACCGTCTCAGGATACGGGTGCTCAGCCCTCGTCCAGGGCGAGCAGGTCGTCGACCGTCTCGCGCCGCACGAGAACCCCGCTCGCGCCGTCGCGCACCGCGACCACGGGCGGCCGGGTGAGCATGTTGTAGTTCGAGGCCATCGAGCGGCCGTACGCTCCCGTCGCCGCGACGGCGAGCAGGTCGCCCGCCTCGACGTCGCCCGGGAGGTAGACGTCGTGGACGACGATGTCGCCCGACTCGCAGTGCTTGCCGACGACGCGAGCGAGCACCGGCTCCGCGGTCGAGAGCCGCCCGACGACCTCCGCGTGGTACGCCGCGCCGTACAGCGCGGGGCGGATGTTGTCGCTCATGCCGCCGTCGACCGACACGTACGTGCGCACGCCGTCGTCCGTGCGGACCGGCTTGACCGTGCCGACCGTGTAGAGCGTCAGGCCCGCAGGGCCCGCGATCGAGCGGCCCGGCTCGATCGAGAAGCGCGGCAGCGGGGTGCCCAGGCGCGCCGCGGACTGCGCGACCGACGCTGCGACGTCCTTCGCGATGCGCGCCGGGTCGAGAGCGACCTCGCCCGGGAGGTACGCGATGCCGTAGCCGCCACCGAGGTCGATCTCCGGGACGAGCACACCCGTGCGCTGCGCGAGCTCGGCACGCAGGCCGAGCACCTTCTCGGCAGCGACCTCGAAGCCCGACGGGTCGAGGATCTGCGAGCCGATGTGCGAGTGGATGCCGAGCAGGTCGAGCTCGGGCCGCGCGACGACCGCGAGGAGCGCGACCATCGCGGGTGCGTCCTGACCGTCCTCCCCCGCTGCCATCGAGAGGCCGAACTTCTGGTCCTCGTGCGCGGTCGAGATGTACTCGTGCCCGCCCGCGTGGACACCCGTCGTCACGCGCACCATGACCGGCGCGCGCACGCCCGCCGCGGCCGCGGCGTCGGCGACGCGCTCGATCTCGACGAGCGAGTCGACGATGATCCGGCCGACACCCACCTCGAGGGCGCGGGCGATCTCCAGGTCCGACTTGTTGTTGCCGTGCAGTCCCAGGTCGCTGCCGGGGACGCCCGCGCGCAGCGCCGTCTCCATCTCGCCGCCCGAGGCGGTGTCGATGCGCAAGCCCTCGGCGTGCACCCAGCGGGCGAAGCCGACCGAGAGGAACGCCTTGCCCGCGTAGTAGACGTCGACGCCCGCGCCGATCTCGGCGAACGCCATCTCGAACGCCTCGCGGTACGCCCGCGCACGCTCGCGCACGTCCCGCTCGTCGACGACGTACGCGGGGGTGCCGTGCTGCGCCGCGAGGTCACGGACGTCGACGCCGCCGACGCGCGCCGCGCCGTCGGCCCCGCGCTCGACGCCGCGCGACCACGGCTCGCCCGGGATCGTCGTGCCGCCCGTGGGGTACGCGGGGACCGCGCCGCCTGCGGGCGCCCCGCTCACATCCGCTCCGGCGCGCTGACCCCGAGCAGGCCCAGCGCGTTCGCGAGCACCTGGCGGGTGGCGTCGTTGAGCCACAGGCGCGTGCGGTGCACGTCCTCGACAGGCGCGTCGCCGAGCGGCGTCACGCGGCACTCGCCGTACCACTTGTGGTACGCGCCGGCGAGGGACTCCGCGTAGCGCGCGACGCGGTGCGGCTCGCGCAGCTGAGCGGCCTGCGCGACGACGCGCGGGAAGTCCGTGAGCATGCCCAGCAGGGCCGCCTCGGTCTCGTGGGTCAGGAGCGACGGGTCGAAGCCGTCCTCCCGGCGCACGCCGTGCTCGGCCGCGTTGCGCGCGACGTTCGCGGTGCGCGCGTGCGCGTACTGCACGTAGTAGACGGGGTTCTCGTTCGTCGCGCTCGCGAGCACGCCGAGGTCGAGGTCGATCGTCGAGTCGCTCGACGAGCGGGCGAGCGAGTAGCGCGCCGCGTCGACGCCGACGGCCTCGACGAGGTCCTCGAGCGTGACGACCGTGCCGGCACGCTTCGACATGCGCACGGGCTCGCCGTCGCGCACGAGGTTGACCAGCTGGCCGATGAGGATCTGCAGGTTGCGGCCCGGCTCGTCACCGAACGCCGCGCAGACGGCCATCATGCGCGAGACGTAGCCGTGGTGGTCCGCCCCGAGCATGAGGATCGCGTCGTCGAAACCGCGCTCGCGCTTGTCGAGGTAGTAGGCGATGTCGCCCGCGATGTAGGCGGCCTCGCCGTCCGACTTGATGACGACGCGGTCCTTGTCGTCGCCGAACGTCGTCGTGCGCAGCCACGTCGCGCCGTCGGCCTCGAAGATGTGGCCCGCGGCGCGCAGACGCTCGATCGCGCGGTCGACCGCGCCGGACTCGTGCAGCGTGTCCTCGTGGAAGTACACGTCGAAGTCCACGCCGAAGCCGTGCAGCGACTCCTTGATCTCCGCGAACATGCGCTCGACGCCGCGCGCCCGGAACACCTCCTGCGCCTCGTCGTCCGGCAGCGTGCGCGGGTCCGGGTCGCCGGCCGCGAGCGCGTCCTCGATGACCGCCGTGGCGATGTCCTCGATGTACTGGCCGCCATAGCCGTCCTCGGGAGCCTCCTCGCCCTTGGCGCGCGCGAGCAGCGACCGCGCGAAGCGGTCGATCTGCGCGCCATGGTCGTTGAAGTAGTACTCACGGGTCACCTCGGCGCCCGCGGCCTCGAGGATGCGCGCGAGCGAGTCGCCGACCGCGGCCCAGCGCACGCCACCGATGTGGATCGGGCCCGTCGGGTTCGCCGAGACGAACTCGAGGTTGATGCGGCGCCCCGCCTCGGCGTCGCCGCGACCGTAGGCGGTGCCCGCCTCGACGATCGTGCGCGCGAGCGCGCCCGCCGCCGCGGCGTCGAGCGTGATGTTCAGGAAGCCCGGACCCGCGACGTCGACCTTCGCGATGCCCGGCGTCGACGCGAGGCGCGCCGCCAGGTCCTCGGCGAGAGCTCGCGGCGGGACGCCCGCCTTCTTGGCGAGCTGCAGCGCGACGTTCGTCGCCCAGTCGCCGTGCTCGCGCTGGCGCGGTCGCTCGACGTGGACGGACTCCGGCACGTCCTCGGCGGGAAGGGCCAGCGAACCGTCGGAGACGGCCGCGGCCAGGGCAGCACTGATCGCGTGAGAAAGCTCGAGAGGGGTCACCGGGACATCCTACCGGCGCGCGGAGGGCCTCAGCCGAGGTCGAGCTCGCGAGCGAGCGACGCCGCCTGGCCCGGCATGCCGACGACGACGAACGTCGTCGTGAAGTGCGTCCACACGACCGTCGCGCGACCGTCGACGTCCGCCCTGCGCGCGTCGTCGGGCAGGCCGCGCGGAACCTTGCGGAGCTTGCCGCCCTGGTCGACGACGGCACGCACCGCGTCGTCGCCCGCGCTGAGCGCGGCCGTCGTCGTCGGCCACGTCGTCACCTCGACGCGGACCGGCTCGTCCTTCGCCGCCTCGACGAGCGGGACGAACACGGCGCGGTAGGACTGGACGCCGTCGGGCGCCGCGACAGCGACGAAGCCGTCGGTACCGAAGCCCGGGATCTCGGCGGGGAGCGAGGCCTCGAGCGCGCTCTGACCCGTGAGGGGCACGCCGCTCGGCTCCGCCTCCGTGGGGACCCCTGCGAGCGCGGACATCACGCTGCCCCCGGCGAAGGACTCCGTACGAGCGCTCGCACCGCTCGCGGTCGGCGTGCCGGGCACCGAGACCTCGGCGCCCGTCACGACGTCGGCCGAGGCTTCCGTCCTGCCGAAGACGGCGAGGCACGCGTAGACGAACCAGACGAGAAGCGCGAGCACGACGAGGAAGAGCGCCACGCGGCCCAGGCCACGGGAGATCTCACGCTCGCGTGCGACGACCACCTCGCCACCTCATCCCTGTCGGACGGCTGCTGTCCTCACCCTCTACTTCGGCCTCGGGGAGGAGGACTTGAGCGCTGTGTCGCCTGATGGCTAGGCCGAACGGGTACCTGCGGTGTTGACTGTGACTCAGCACCCCGAGAACGGAGCAGTTCGCATGTCTACGCGCACCGGGTTGATCGACCGGACCGTGTCCCACCTGCGGGACGCGATCGTCAACGGCACCTGGCCCGTCGGAAGCAGGATCCCCACGGAGACCGACCTCGCGGCGACGCTCGGCGTCGGCCGCAACACGATCCGCGAGGCCGTCCAGTCGCTCGTGCACTCGGGGCTCCTCGCCCGCCGCCAGGGATCCGGCACCTACGTCCTGTCCGACTCCGAGCTCACCGTCGCGCTCGGCCGGCAGATGGCCCACGTCCACCAGCAGCACATCCTCGAGGTGCGCCGCAGCCTCGAGGTCGAGGCCGCCCGCCTCGCCGCGCAGCGCCGCACCGAGCGCGACATCGCGACGATCCGCACGCTCAACCAGCGCCGCGGCGAGTCGTTCGCCGCTCGAGAGATCGACGCGATGGTCACGACCGACCTCGCGCTGCACCGAGCGATCGTCGCCGCCGCACGCAACCCGCTGCTGCTCGACCTCTACGAGAACCTCATCGACGCGATCGGCGACTCGATCCGCGCGAACGTCGAGACCGACCACCCCGACCACACGCACGACGCGCTCGTCGAGGCGATCGCCGACGGCGACGAGGACCGCGCCGCGCAGGAGATCTACGGCTACCTCGAGGAGTACCTCTCTCCCCTGCGCGGCTGACCGGTCGCGCCCTGTCGCGCGTGCGCACCGGGGGCGCCGCGATGGTAGTCTCGGTGCTCGTGCTGGGCCGCGTCCGCGACCCGCACAGGTTCCAGGTCAGCCCTGGTCCCGCCCTCGTAGCTCAGTGGATAGAGCGTCTGCCTCCGGAGCAGAAGGTCGTAGGTTCGAATCCTGTCGAGGGCACCACGGACGCCCCGGTCTCCCGCGTGGAGGCCGGGGCGTCGTCGTTCCTGCCACGTGCACGGAACGATCGACCGCAGCTTTCATACCCGTCACACAGGATCGTCACAGGGCTGACGTAGCGGACGGTGGCTGACTAGGACACGTCCCCACCGTCGCACCCCTCGGAGCCTCACGTGCCGAACCTGTCCCTCGTCCTGGCTGACACCCTCGCGGTCGGCCTCCTCACCTTCGCGCTCTACCTGCCGCGGCACCGGCGTCGTGACCTCGCTGTGGCCTACCTCGGCGTCAACGTCGGGGTCCTTGCCGTCGCCGCCTCTCTCTCCTCCAGCACTGTTGGTGCCGGCCTAGGACTAGGGCTCTTCGGAGTCTTGTCCATCATCCGGCTGCGCTCGACCGAGCTGTCCCAGCGGGAGGTCGCCTACTACTTCTCCGCCCTCGCCCTGGGCCTGCTCGGCGGGCTCGCGGTCTCCACCCCCGCGGTCAGCATCGCATTCATGGGGCTGGTCGTCCTGGTGATGTACCTGGGTGACCACCCTCGTCTGCTGCCGAACCTGCGCTCACAAACCATCGTGATCGACCGCGCCATCAGCCACGAGGACGAGCTCACCGCCCACGTCGCCGAGCTGGTCGGAGGACGAGTGCACTCCGCTAGCGTCCAACGCCTCGACCTGGTCAACGACACCACTCTCGTAGACGTCCGCTACAGCCTCCCGCGCACCCGGCGGCACAGCTCTCGCCAGACCACGAGCGCCGCCCCTACCGTCCGCGAACCCGCGTCATCGGGCATCACCCTGACCCCGGATCCCGTCGCGCGCACCCGCGGGAGTCTCTCCAGCCTCACCGGTGCCGGACAGGCATCGCGATGAGCGCCGCCGACCTTCCCGTGAACCGGCTCCCCGGTGCTGAGCTGGCTGAAGTCAACGCCCAGGCCGCACGCCTGACCCGGGTGGACCGGAAATACCTCCTGCACCACGCTGACGCCACAGCCCTCATCGCGGACCTGCCGCCCGACGTTGCCGCACTGGAGATCGACGGCCGACGCTGCTTCGGCTACGAGTCGGTCTACTTCGACACACCCCAACTCGACAGCTTCGCTCTCACCGCCAGTCGCAGGCGCCGACGATTCAAGATCCGCACCCGCACCTACCTCGACACCGGAGAGTGCTGGCTCGAGGTCAAGACCCGCGGCCCACGCGGCACGAGCATCAAGGTCCGTCAGCACAGCGAGCCGGATTCGCCGTCAACGGTCACCACAACAGGACAACAGTTCCTCGCCGACACGCTGCAGAACGCGGGGATCGATCCATCCCCCGTGGCGACGCTCCAGCCGGTGCTGGTCACCCGTTACCGCCGGTCCACGCTCTACCTGCCCGGCGACGGCACGAGAGCCACTCTGGACACCGAGCTCGAGTGGACCGATGTGGCCGGCCACCGCCGCAGCGCTCCCGGTGCCGTCATCGTCGAGACGAAGACGGCCGCCGTCCCCTCGACCGTCGATCGCCTTCTCTGGGCGCGAGGCCACCGTCCGGCGCCCATCTCCAAGTTCGCCACCGGCCTCGCCCTGCTGCACCCCGACCTTCCCGCGAACCGTTGGCACCGCACGCTGCGTCGTCTCGAACCCGCCACCACCGACCATCTTCCCCACTGACCGGAGGACATCCCATGCGCACCATCACCCGATCCCTGGCCCGTCTGCTCGTGCTCGGTGGTCTCGTCGCCGGCTGCTCAGCCGGTGCCAATGACGACTCGGCCAGCCCCGCGCAGACCGTGGTCGTCACCCAGACCGTCCAGGAGGCTCTGGCCGCCAATCTCCAGGCTCACGAGTCGGAGACCGAGTGGGACACCGCCACGGAGGTCATGATCGACCTCGCGGACGGCGCCACGAGCACCTCCGGAACGGGAGGGGTCGTCGACGGGGACACGGTCACCATCACCCAACCCGGCACCTACCGGCTGAGCGGCACGCTGTCCGACGGACAGGTCGTGGTGAGGTCAACCGTCGAAGGCACCGTCCGCCTCGTCCTCGACGGAGCTGACATCACGAGTTCGACCACCGCACCGATCGCCATCGAGGAGGCCACCGATGCGGTCGTCGTGCTGGCCGAGAACTCGACGAATTCGCTCGCAGACACCGCCCGAACCGTGGCGGATGACTCGGACGAGCCCGACGGGGCGCTCTTCTCACGCGCCGACCTCACCCTCACCGGTACCGGCTCGCTGAGCGTCACCGGAGTCGTCAACGACGGCATCGCCGCCAACGACGGACTCGTCATCGAGTCTGGGACTCTGGAGGTGAACGCCGTCGACGACGGCATCCGCGGAAAGGACTACCTCGTCGTCACCGGCGGGAACGTCACAGTGACCGCGGGAGGCGACGGACTGAAGTCCGACGAGGACGAGGACGCCACAGCCGGGTATGTGGCCGTCCTCGACGGCACGGTCACGATCGACGCCGGCGCGGACGGCCTCGACGCAGCTACCGACGTCCTCGTCGGCGGTGGCGTCCTCGACATCACCACCGGCGGCGGCGCGGAGATGCCACTGGCCGCCGACGTCTCCGCCAAGGGCCTCAAGGCGAACGTCGCGGTCGTCGTCGGGGGCGGCACGACCGTCGTCGACGCAGCCGACGACGCCGTCCACTCCGACGGCGCGATCACCTTCACCGATGGCGAGCTCAGTCTGGCGAGCGGCGACGACGGCGTCCACGCCGAGGAGTCCCTGGTGGTCGCTGGTGGCTCCCTCACGGTCGTCGACTCGTATGAGGCCCTGGAAGCCGTGTCGATCACCGTCTCCGGCGGAGACGTCTCTCTCGTCGCCACCGACGACGGGATCAACGCCGCCGGCGGAGAGCCGACGACCACCGACCTGCCGAAGGAACCGGCACAGGAGACGTCCGGGCAGTACTCGGTCACCGTGACCGGCGGGACGGTGACGATCGACGCCGGCGGTGACGGGCTGGACTCCAACGGCACCGTCGACATGAGCGGCGGGACGGTCGTCGTCTCGGGCCCCACGGACAACGGCAACGGACCGCTCGACGCCCAGGGCGCCTTCACGATCGACGGCGGCGTCCTGTTCGCCGCTGGCAGCTCCGGCATGGCCGTGGCACCCGAGACGGACTCACCTCAGGCCTCCATCCTCGCGACCTTCGACCAGCAGCCTGCCGGCAGCGTCGTCGCGGTCACCACCGCCGACGGCCAGGTCGTGGCCTCGTTCGAGTCGACCAAGGAGTTCTCCTCGGTCGTTCTCTCCAGCAGCGAGATCGTCGCCGGGGAAACTTACGAGGTCCACGTCGGGGGTTCCGTGGCTGGCACCGCCACCGCGAGCCTGTACGACGACGGTGACCTGACCGGCACGACTGTGGTCGCCACCGTGACCGGTGGTGAGTATGCCGCAAGCGGCATGTCCGGCGGCGACATGCCGGGCAGGCCAGGCGGTCCGGGCGGCGACGTCCGCGAGCCGATGCCGGCACCGGCGGACGGCCCCGATGGGACGGCGGAGGGCACCGACGCCGACGCAGCGTCGGCGTGACCTCGTCTGCGCCCCGCTGCCCGGGCCTCGTCTTCC
Organism: Flavimobilis soli; assembly: GCF_002564025.1. Taxonomy (NCBI): domain Bacteria; kingdom Bacillati; phylum Actinomycetota; class Actinomycetes; order Micrococcales; family Jonesiaceae; genus Flavimobilis; species Flavimobilis soli. The sequence continues at coordinate 2,667,622 of NZ_PDJH01000001.1, read as the reverse complement.
AGGTCCGGGCAGCGGGGTGAGCTGCGTGCGGCGCGGCGACAGTGCGACTCACGGCCGCGGCAGCCCGTGCGATACGACGCTCACGCGGGCAGGGCGATCATCGTGCGCGGAGACTCCGATCAGGGGGCGACCGGGGCGGCTGGCGCCTCTCAGCGGATCGGGTCGATGCCGAGCTCGTCCAGCAGCACCCGCACGCGAGCCTTGATGGCGTCCCGGATGGGGCGGACCGCCTCGATGCCCTGGCCAGCAGGATCGTCGAGCTTCCAGTCCTCGTAGCGCTTGCCGGGGAAGATCGGGCAGACGTCGCCACAGCCCATCGTGATTACGACGTCGGACGCCTTGACCGCGTCGGTCGTGAGGACCTTGGGGGTGAAGGACGTGATGTCGACGCCGTCCTCGGCCATGGCCGCAACAGCGACCGGGTTGATCTGGTCGGCTGGTTGCGACCCCGCGGAACGGACCTCGACCTGACCGGCCCCCAGAGCGTGCAGGTAGCCAGCGGCCATCTGGGAGCGACCGGCGTTGTGGACGCAGACGAACAGGACAGATGGCTTGGCCGAGGTGTGTTCGGCGGTGGGGTTCATGGGTATCTCCTGGTGCTGGTAGGAGAGCTCACCGGGGGTCCGGGAGCTCGAGGTCAGGGAGCAGGGAGGTGAGCAGGGTGCGCACGTGAGCGTCGATCTGGGCGGTGATGGCCATGACCCCGTCGTGCGAAGCAAGGGCAGGGTCGCCGACGACCCAGTCTTCGTAGCGGATCCCCGGAAGAATGGGGCAGGTGTCTCCGCAGCCCATGGTGACCACGACGTCCGCCGCCCGCACCGCGTCATCGGTGAGCGGCTTGGGATAGGCGTCGCCGCTGGACCCCATGGCAGCCAGCACCGTGCGGACGCCAGGATGGATGTCGCTGGCGGGCGCCGATCCTGCTGACCGCACGATGACGGCGTCCCCGGCGTACTGACGCACGAGCTCCGCGGCGATCTGCGAGCGCCCCGCGTTGGCCACGCAGACGAACAGCACCTGCGGGGCCTTCACGGACGGCTGGCTCGTGCGGGTGATGTCCTCGAGGCGTTGACGGGCGAAGCGTTCCGCCGTCGCTACGAGATGGGCCCGGACCCCGGCGCTGCGCGCTAGCGCGGTGTAGGACTCGCGGACCGTGGCCGTGACGAGGGCGGAGTCGATGTTCCCGAAGCGGGCGGCAAGCTGGCCCGCGATACGTGCGAGGACGGCGTCGACGTCGCTGAGGCCGTCGCTGCTCCGGGTCGCCTGGGCGATCTCGAGCACTGCCGGGGCGAAGGCATCGAGCAGCGTGCTCACCGCGCCGCGCAGGTCGGGAGCGATCCGGTAGTAGACCCAGGTGCCGCGCCGCTCAGAGACCAGGACTCCGACGCACTTGAGCACCTTGAGGTGATGGGAGACGGTGGGTTGAGCGACGTCGGCGACCGTCGCGATGTCGCAGACGCAAGCCTCGCCGGTGGGCTCGGTCGCGATGAACGAGAGCATCCGCAGGCGGAGCGGCTCGGCCAGCGCTCTCAGGACGGCCGAGACCTGGGTCGCGGCGTCCAGGCTCATGCTGTGAGCCTCAGCCGGACTCGTCGGGCACTCCTCGCGTGACGTGGTCATGATGCCCTCCCGGACGTGGCGATCGGACAGCGATCGCCCGCCCGACGTTGTTGCCGGCCGCGATGAACGCCCACCTGTATCGGTGTCGATCTATATTGACAGGTGTCGAAGCCGTGCGCCAGGGACCGCTACGGCTCGAACCTGTACCCCACTCCGGGCTCGGTGCGCAGGTGGCGGGGCGAGGCCGGGTCCGTCTCGAGCTTGCGGCGCAGCTGGGCGACGTAGACGCGGAGGTAGCGTGTTCGACGTCGTGACGCAGGGACCAGCGGCGAGCAGCGCTAGACCCGTCTGGGACGTTTGCCTCCACACCACCTTTGACCTGCGGAAATACAGGACAAAAGGTGGGACCTTTGACATGGGACCGGGCCCGAGATGCGCCGTAGCCTTGTGCACAAGATCACAAGCGCACCACAACAAGGCACGCGTACCCGACATCGAAGGGGACCTCAGATGAGTACCACCCAGGCCACGCCCGCCGCCGAGCAGTCGTCGGTCGCCGCGAAGATCGACGAGCTCGTCGCCCGCGGCCAGGAGGCGCTGACCGCCTTCCTCAAGCTCGACCAGGAGCAGGTCGACCACATCGTCAAGAAGGCCTCCGTCGCCGCCCTCTCCGAGCACGGCGAGCTCGCGGTCAAGGCCGTCGCCGAGACCGGCCGCGGTGTCTTCGAGGACAAGGCCGTGAAGAACATCTTCGCGTGCGAGCACGTCACGAACTCGATGCAGAGCCTGCGCACCGTCGGCGTCATCAACCGCGACGAGATCACGGGCATCACCGAGATCGCCGAGCCTGTCGGTGTCATCTGCGGCGTCACGCCGGTCACCAACCCGACCTCGACCGCGATCTTCAAGGCGCTCATCGCGCTCAAGACCCGCAACCCGATCGTCTTCGGCTTCCACCCGAGCGCGCAGCAGTGCTCCGTCGCCGCCGCCAAGGTCGTGCGCGACGCAGCGATCGCCGCTGGCGCCCCCGAGAACTGCATCCAGTGGATCGAGGAGCCGTCCCTCGAGGCCACCAACCTCCTCATGAACCACCACGGCATCGCGCTCATCCTCGCGACCGGTGGTAACGCGATGGTCCGCGCCGCCTACTCGTGCGGCAAGCCGGCCCTCGGCGTCGGCGCGGGCAACGTCCCCGCCTTCATCGAGCGCTCCGCCAAGCTCAAGCGCGCCGTCAACGACGTCGTCCTCTCCAAGGCCTTCGACAACGGCATGATCTGCGCCTCCGAGCAGGCCGTCATCCTCGACGCGCCCATCTACGACGAGGCCATGGCCGAGTTCGCCAAGCTGCACGCGTACCGCGCCACCCCCGCCGAGAAGGCCATGCTCGAGGAGTTCATCTTCGGCGTGACCGCCGGCGGCGAGAACTGCGCCGGGGCGAAGCTCAACCCGACGGTCGTCGGCCAGACGCCGCAGTGGATCGCCGAGAAGGCGGGCTTCTCGGTCCCCGAGGAGACGTCGATCATCCTCGCCGAGGTCTCCGAGGTCGGGCCGAACGAGCCGTTGACCCGCGAGAAGCTGTGCCCCGTGCTCGCCGTGCTGCGCGCCGACGGCGCCGAGGAGGGCATCCGCCTCTCCGAGCAGATGGTCGAGTTCGACGGTCTGGGCCACTCCGGCTCGATCCACTCCGAGAACAAGCAGATCATCGACGAGTTCGGGTCCCGCATCAAGGCGGTCCGCATCATCACCAACGCCCCGTCCTCGCTGGGCGGCATCGGTGACATCTACAACGCGTTCATCCCGTCGCTCACGCTCGGCTGCGGCTCGTACGGCCACAACTCCGTCTCGAACAACGTGTCCGCGATCAACCTCGTCAACATCAAGCGCATCGGGCGGAGGAACAACAACTTGCAGTGGTTCAAGGTCCCCGCGAAGACGTACTTCGAGCCGAACGCGATCCGGTACCTCACCGACATGCGCGGCATCGAGCGCGTCACGATCGTCACCGACACGACCATGACCCGTCTCGGCTTCGTCGACAAGATCCTCGACGTGCTCAACCGCCGCGGCGAGCGCATCGCGCTGCAGATCATCGACGACGTCAAGCCCGAGCCGACGGTCGACTCGGTCCAGCACGGCGCCGAGCTCATGCGTCAGTTCGCCCCGGACACGATCATCGCGCTCGGTGGCGGCTCGCCCATGGACGCGGCCAAGGTCATGTGGCTGCTCTACGAGCACCCGGAGATCAACTTCGCCGACATGAAGGAGAAGTTCTTCGACGTCCGCAAGCGCGCGTTCAAGTTCCCGGAGCTCGGTGACAAGGCGAAGCTCGTCTGCATCCCGACCACCTCGGGTACCGGTTCGGAGATGACGCCGTTCGCGGTCATCACCGACCAGGAGTCCGGGAAGAAGTACCCGCTCGCGGACTACGCGCTCACGCCGACCGTCGCGATCGTCGACCCGGCCCTGACCGCGATGATGCCCGGCTTCCTCGCTGCCGACTCGGGTTTCGACGCCCTGACGCACGCGACCGAGGCGTACGTGTCCGTCTACGCGAACGACTACACCGACGGCCTGTGCCTCCACGCGATCAAGCTGATCTTCGAGAACATCGAGGCGTCGGTCGTCGGCGGCCCGGGCGCCACCGACGAGCGCACGGTCAAGGCGCGCGAGAAGATGCACAACGCCGCGACGATCGCCGGCATGGCGTTCGGCAACGCGTTCCTCGGCATCGTGCACGCGATGGCGCACGTCACCGGGTCGACGTTCCACCTGATCCACGGACGCACCAACGCGACGTACCTGCCTCACGTGATCCGCTACAACGGCACGGTCCCGACCAAGCTCACGAGCTGGCCGAAGTACGAGCACTACGTCGCCCCGGAGCGCTTCCAGGAGATCGCCAAGCACCTCGGCCTCCCGGCCAGCACCCCGGAAGAGGGCGTCGAGTCGTACGCCCGCGCCGTCGAGGAGCTCCGCGACAAGGTCGGCATCCCGCGCTCGTTCCAGGCGCAGGGTGTCGCCGAGGAGGACTTCATCGGCAGCCTCGACAAGCTCGCCATGGGTGCCTACGAGGACCAGTGCGCGCCGGCCAACCCGCGCATGCCGATGCTCGAGGACATGAAGACCCTCATGGAGGCCGCGTACTACGGCACCTCGTTCGAGGAGGTCCGCGCCGGTCGCCGCGCCGTGACCGCTGCCGCGGTCGAGAGCGGCTCCGACGAGGCCCCGAAGGCCAAGACGCCGCGCAAGACCACCAAGAAGTAGACCGCACGAACCCGAAGGCGCCCCGTCGACGACGGGGCGCCTTCGGCGTACCTGGGGTGGGGTGGCGCACCGCGGTGTCCCCTCCCCGGCACGACGGCGTCGCTCCCCGGCCCGGGCAGGTGCCCGTGGCACGCCCCACGCCAAGGCGGCGACGCGCTCCGCGACGACGAGAGGCCCCGCCCGGACGGGCGGGACCTCTCGTGAGGTTCAGGTCGCTCAGTACTCGACGAGCGGGAAGTACTCCCAGTGCCACGGCTCGTACTTGCCGGAGCCGCCAGCCCGGGCCCACGCGGGGTTGTCCCAGCCGTACGTCGGGCCGTTCGCCTTGAGCCAGTTCCAGTGCGCGGTCGACGAGTACGCGGACTTGCACATGTCGACCGCGAGGCCGAGCCCGTGCTGCGAGGTGCCGGGGCGCGCCGAGAGGCCTGGCTTGGTGCGCGCGACCGAGTACTGGCCCTGGAGGCTGCGGTACGAGTCCGTCAGGCAGATGTCGTTGCCGAACTTCGCGCGGTACGCCTCGTTGAGGGCGTCGAACGCGACCGCGGCGAACGGCTGGAGCTTGTGTCCCTGCTGCGTCAGGTCGCACAGCTCGTCGCTGCTCAGACGACCGTTCGCGCTGCGCACGGACTGGCTCAGGTCGCAGCCGGCGAGCATGTCACGGGCCGAGCCACGCGAGGCGACCGCCGCGTCACGGCCAGCGAGGGTGTCCCCCTCGGCGACGATCGCCGCGTCGGTGACAGCCGCGGAGCCCGAGCTCGACGTGATGACCTCGAGAGTGCTGCGCCCTTCGGCGATGGCCGGGACGACCGAGGCGGAAGCGCCGTCGTTCGACGCGTTGGCGAGCGGGACGGCGATCGTCGTGATGCCGAGCGCCGCGAGGACGCCGGCACGGGCTACCCAGCCACCCTTGTGCGCGCGACCACCAGGACGGACGAACGACGAACCGGAGCGCGGCTTCTTGCCCGCAGCGGCGCGACGCGCCTCGACCATCGCGCGGCGGCTCATCGGCGCGTGCGGCGTCGGGACCGGGGCAGTCGCCGGCTCGGTCACGGTCGGAGCGGCGACCTCGGGAGCAGCAGGAGCAGCCGGGACGGGCGGCGCCGGGACGGCCGCGACGACGGGCAACTGGGGAACAGAGGTGCGCGGCGGCACCACGGGGGCGACGGCTGCGGGGCGCTCGTCCGGCTCGACCGACGGGACGACGACGGGCTGCGGGGGCGCAGGGCGCATGGCGGGTGCCGGGCGGACGGTCGCGGCAGGCGTGCGCGGCGCGGAGCCGTGGGCCGTGGGCGCGACGCCCCGGGCACGGTTCTCGCTCGTGCGGCGCAGCTCGGCGATCTCGCTGAACGCGGCGAGCCGCGCGAGGCTCGCCGGGTCAGCGACGACGGACGGCGAGGTGGCGTGGGGCGCGGAGGCGTGACGCACGGGACGGCCGAGCGTGCCGTGGGGGGCCGGCCCGGAGACCCGGGACTCCGTCGTCGGGCGCAGCGGCGACACGGTCGTCTCGCGGTGCGTGCCGAGGGCCGGCGGGACCGTGCCGTCGGGACGCGTCGGCGCGACGTGAGGGGCCGGGGTGCGGACGGCCCCGGGGATGGAGCTGTCCGGGTGGGCGGTGGTGCGGTGCGTGGAGGCTTCGAGGGCTGCGAGGGCCGCTTCGCGGCGTGCGCGGCGCGTCTGGAGGTTCGGCGCCGTGGCCTGGTCCTGCGACTCCATCACACCTCCTCGCTCTCTACCTGCTGCCGCTCGTGCCGTCAGCCGAGGCTGGACGGGCACAGAGGCGTCCTGTCATATGTGTCTCGGCAGGACGGGATCGTTCGTTCACCTCGCGGACGATAACGGAACCATAACGTCCCCGAGGGTCCATATCCAAGGGACCCGCCAAAAGTACGACGTATGTCTCATTTGTCGTCACTCGTCGCAGGTTGCGCCTCAGATCCCCCGTCGCTGCATCGCGTCCCGGACCTCGCCGACGAGCTCCTCGAGGATGTCCTCGAGGAAGACGACCCCCTGCTGCACCCCGCCCTGCTCGACGATCGCGAGATGCGCCCCGGACCGCTGCATCGCGGCGAGAACGTCCTCGATCTCGTCGCCCGGCCCGACGCCCGCGAGCGCGCGCACCCGCCAGCTCGGCACCGGGACTGAACGCTCGGGCCCGTGCGCGTAGAGCACGTCCTTGAGGTGCAGGTAGCCGACGACGCGCGGGCGCGGCTCCCCGCTCGCGCCCGTGACCGCCACGGGGAAGCGGGAGAAGCCGGTGCGGGCCACGAGACCTTCGACGTCGTCCGGGGTCGCGTCGGGCGCGATCGTCACGAGGTCGTCGAGCGGCACCATCACCTCGCCGGCCAGCCGCTCGGAGAACTCGATCGCTCCGGAGAGCAGCCCCTGCTCGTCGGCGAGCACCCCCTCCTTCTGGGAGCGCAGCACGATCGACTGGACCTCGGAGGCGGTGAACGCGGACGCGACCTCGTCCTTCGGGTCGACGCCGGACAGCCGCACCACGTGGTTGGCGATCCAGTTGAGGACGACGATGACGGGCTTGAGGACGCGTCCGACCCACACGAGCGGCGGGCCGAACCACATGACCGCCTTGTCCGGCCCGGACACAGCCATGTTCTTGGGCACCATCTCGCCGAGCACGACGTGCAGGTAGACGACGATCGACAGCGCGACGACGAGCGCGATCGGGTGCTGCCACCCGTCGGGGACGCCGGCGGCGTGCAGCGGGACCTCGATGAGGTGCGCGATGGCAGGCTCGGCGACGACACCGAGCCCGATCGAGCAGACCGTCACGCCGAGCTGGGCGGCGGCGAGCATCAGCGAGACGTGCTCCATGGCCCACAGGACGGTCTTGGCCCTGCGGTCGCCCGCCTCGGCGAGCGGCTCGATCGAGCTGCGCCGCGCGGAGAGGACCGCGAACTCCGCGCCGACGAAGAAGGCGTTCGCGAACAGCAGCACCAGGCCGACGACGAGTGCGGTTCCCGTGCTCATCGCTCCACCTCCGTGCTGTCGTCGCCGTCGGACGCCTCGTTCGTCTGCTCGAGCCGCAGGCGGTCCACCCGCCTGCCCTGCATCGCGACGACCGTGAGCAGGACGTCGCCCACGAGGACCGTGTCCCCCACCTCGGGCACGCGGCCCAGACGCGCCATCACGAGGCCTCCGAGAGTCTCGTAGGCGGGCGAGTCGGGTACCGAGAGCCCGGTGGCCTCCGTGAGCTCGTCGGGTCGCAGGAGCCCCGGGAGCGTCCAGGACCCGTCGGTCTGCCGCGCCGCGCCGACGCGTCGTGTGTCGTGCTCGTCGGCGACCTCCCCGACGAGCTCCTCGACGACGTCCTCGAGCGTCACGACGCCGGACGTGCCGCCGTACTCGTCGAGCACGACGGCCATCTGCAGCCCGAGGCCGCGCAGCGTGACGAGGAGCGGCCCGAGCCGGACCGTCTCGGGGACCGTCGGCGCCTCGACCATGAGCGCGACGACCGGGACGTCGCCCCGACGCTCGCGCGGAACCGCGACCGCGCGGCGAAGGTGCACGAACCCGATGATGTCGTCGCGCGAGTCACCGATGACCGGGAAGCGCGAGTGGCCGGTGCGGCGCGCGAGCGCGACGACGTGCGCCGCCGACTCGTCGCGGCCCACGACGGCGAGACGCGTGCGGTCCGTCATGACGTCGACCGCCGTGAGGGACTCGAGCTCGAGCGAGTTCGTCAGCAGGCGCGCCGTCGACGCCTCGAGCGTCCCCTGCTCGGCCGAGCGGCGCACGAGCGCCGCGAGCTCGGGCGCCGACCGCGCCCCCGAGAGCTCCTCGCGCGGTTCGATGCCCATGCGCCGCAGGAGCGCGTTCGCGGAGCCGTTGAGGACGACGATCACAGGCCGCAGCGCCTTCGTGAACGCACGCTGGAGCGGGACGGCGAGGCGTGCCGTCTCGAGCGGCCGGCTGAGCGCGAAGTTCTTGGGGATGAGCTCACCGAAGAGCATCGAGAAGACGTTGACCAGGACGAGGGTCAGCGTGACCGCGAGCGCGGAGCCTGCCGCCGTCGCCCAGGCCTGGTTCTCCAGGACCTTCTCGAAGATGCGCGTGAGCGCGGGCTGGGCCGTGTACCCGAGGAGGATCGTCGTCATCGTGATGCCGACCTGCGCGCTCGACAGCTCTGTCGACAGCTCGTGCAGGGCACGGACGACCGAGCGCGTGCGGCGGTCGAGCTGCGGTGCTGGCTCGCCGTCCGCGGCGTCCGGGTCCCCCTCGATGACTCCGGGGTCGAGGGTGACGAGCGCGAACTCGCTCGCCACGAAGACTGCGGTGCCAGCCGTGAGGGCGACACCGAGCAGGATCATCAGCCAGTCGGCTAGCACGTCTCGGCCACCGCCGTCGGGGTTCGTCGAGGTCTCATCGTTGTCGGATCGTATCGTCGTCGCGCTCTCCCCACCTTCTCTCCACAGCACAGGTGTGCCGAGTCGTGTGCTCGGCCAGGTGACGTGTGCCACGCTTGACGCATGGCACACACGTCACCAGCAACGACAGGCGGCGCCGCCCCGCGGGCCACCACCGTGCTCGTCGTCGAGGACGAGTCCACGATCGCGACGGCGATCGCCCAGCGACTGACCGCCGAGGGGTGGAAGGTCGAGGTCGCCCGCGACGGTCTGACCGCTGTGAGCGCGGCAGAGCGGCTGCGCCCGGACGTCGTGGTGCTCGACGTCATGCTCCCCGGCATCGACGGGCTCGAGGTGTGCCGCCGGCTCCAGGCGGACAACCCTGTCCCGGTCCTCATGCTGACGGCGCGCGACGACGAGACCGACATGCTCGTGGGCCTGGGCGTCGGCGCCGACGACTACATGACCAAGCCGTTCTCGATGCGCGAGCTCGTCGCACGGCTCAAGGCTCTCCTGCGGCGCGTCGACCGCGCCGCCCAGGCGGCCGCGTCGCCGTCGAGCGAGCCGCCGATCGTCGCGGGCGACGTCGTCATCGACCGCGCCCAGCGGCGCGTCATGCGCGCGGGCGAGGAGGTGCACCTCACGCCGACCGAGTTCGAGCTGCTCGTCATGCTCGCGAGCACGCCGCGCACCGTTCTCACGCGCGAGCGCCTCCTCGCGGAGGTGTGGGACTGGGCGGACGCGAGCGGCACCCGCACCGTCGACTCCCACATCAAGGCGGTGCGTCGCAAGCTCGGCGCCGAGCTGATCCGCACGGTGCACGGCGTCGGCTACGCGTTCGAGCCGCCGGCCACCGACGACGCTGCGGGTTCCTGAGCGCGTGAGCCAGCCGCGACACGGGTCGATCCCGCGGCCGCACCTGCCAGACGTGCGGCCGCTCGACCGCCTGCGGTCGCTCAAGATCAAGCTCGGCGTGCTCGTCGTCGCGACGAACTTCCTCGCCGTGCTCGTCACGTGGCTCGGGCTGCAGTTCGGCTTCGGGCCGACGCGCACCTTCCCGTTCGCGATCGTCGTGTCGGTCGTCATGACCTGGTTCCTCGCGAAGGGCATGACCTCGCCCCTGCGGGAGATGCGCAGCGCGGCGCGGGCGATGGCCGACGGCGACTACACGCGTCGGGTCCGGGCGACGAGCCGTGACGAGGTAGGCCAGCTCGCTGCGACGTTCAACTCGATGGCGGAGGATCTCGCGACGGGCGACCTGCAGCGCCGCGAGCTGATCGCGAACGTGTCGCACGAGCTGCGCACGCCCGTCGCGGCGCTGCAGGCGCAGCTCGAGAACCTGGTCGACGGCGTGACGCCCGCGACGCCCGCGACCCTCGGTTCGGCGCTGCACCAGACCGAGCGCCTCACGCGTCTCGTCAGCTACCTGCTCGACCTGTCGCGGATCGAGGCGGGCGCGACCGACCTGCGGCCGGCACCTGTCGCGCTGCAGGAGTTCCTCGACGACGCGGTCGACGAGGTCGAGATGCTCGAGGCGGGCAAGCAGCTCGACTTCGTCGTGGACGTGCACCCGGAGAACCTCACGGTGACGCTCGACCGCGACCGCTTCCGGCAGGTCGTGCTCAACCTGCTGCACAACGCGATCCGGCACTCGCCGTTCGGCTCGACGATCCGGCTGCGCGCGCGCCGGCGCGGGGACAAGGTCCTCGTCGATGTCGCGGACGAGGGGCCGGGCATCGCGCCGGAGGACCGGGAGCGGATCTTCGCGCGGTTCGTGCACGGCACGTCCCCTGAGCAGGCCGGTCCTGGCACGTCTGGCGGCGGCACCGGCATCGGCCTGGCGATCGTGCGCTGGGCGGTCGCGCTGCACGGCGGCCGGGTCGAGGTGGTGGACTCCGAGCGTGGGGCGACGTTCCGCGTGACGCTGCCCGCCCCCCAGCCGGGCGTGCGCGGTCTGGGCCGTCCGGGGACCGGCCCGACGCCCGCCGTCCCTGCGCCAGAGGCGCCTGCCGCGCCGGACGCGGACGGGGACGCTGCGCACGAGGATCTCGACCAGGTCGACGCGCGTGAGCAGGACGCACTGCCCACGGCGCCGACTCCGAGGACGCCACCGACGGTGTGAGCCCGGTCCGCTCACGACGACGGCGGGAGCCCGGGCCTGCGCCGCGTCCCTCGTCGGCGCCGCAGCAGCCCCGGCGATAGTTCTAGTTGCTCTAGAACTATCGAGGGAAGTAGTGTGGGGCCATGACCCCAGGAACCCCCATCACCGTCCGCGGCCTGACGCGCCGGTTCGGCCAGGTGCTCGCCGTCGACGACCTGAGCTTCGACGTCGCCCCGGGCCGGGTCACCGGCTTTCTCGGGCCCAACGGAGCAGGCAAGACGACGACGCTCCGCATGATCCTCGGCCTCGCTCGCCCCGACGCCGGCACGGCGACGATCGGCGGCCGCGCGTACGTCGACATCCCGCAGCCCACCCGCGAGGTCGGTGCCGTCCTCGAAGCGTCGAGCTTCCACCCGGGCCGCACAGCGATCCAGCACCTCCTGCTGTTCGCACCCGCCGCCGGCGCGACGCGGGCCCGCTGCGACGAGCTGCTCGCGCTCGTCGGGCTGACCGACGCCGCCGAGCGCCGCGTCGGTGGGTTCTCGCTCGGCATGCGCCAGCGCCTCGGTCTCGCGACCGCACTCCTCGGCGACCCGCAGGTGCTCATCCTCGACGAGCCGACGAACGGTCTCGACCCGGGCGGCATCGCCTGGCTGCGCTCCTTCCTGCGCGGCTTCGCGGCCGACGGCCGCACCGTCCTCGTGTCGAGCCACGTCCTGTCCGAGGTCCAGCAGTCGGTCGACGACGTCGTCGTCCTCGCGCACGGCCGCATGGTCCACGCATCCCCGCTCTCGGAGCTCGCCGCCCTCGCGACCCCCGCGGTGCACGTGACGAGCCCCGACGCGTCCGGGCTCGCCCGGCTCGTCGCCACCCACGGGTGGGCGGTCGCACCCGGCGCCCCCGCCGACGGCTCCCGCACGAGCGTCGCGCTGCTCGGCACGACGACGGGCGTCGTCGGCGCGGCCGCCCACGCCGCGAACCTCGAGCTCCACGAGCTGCGCGGCGAGACGCCGGGCCTCGAGGACGTCTTCCTGAGCCTCGTGGGCGAGGCTCCCCCGCTCCAGCGGCACGCCGCCGAACCGACGACCGCCCAGGAGGGCCGCGCATGAGCACCGCCGTCAGCACCGAGATGCGCAAGTTCTTCTCGACCCGGCTCTGGTGGGTCCTGCTCCTCGTCATGGCTGGCTACATGGCGTTCCTCGCGGCCGTGCTCGCGTTCTCCCTCGTGGAGTCGCCCGAGCAGCCCACGGTCGAGCCGCTCGACCTCGTCCGCTCGATCTACACGGTCGCGACGTCGCTCGGCTACGTCTTCCCGGCGATCGTGGGGACGCTCGCGGTGACGAGCGAGTTCCGGCACCGCACGATCGTGCCGACGCTCCTCGCCGACCCGAGCCGCACGCGGCTGATCACCGCGAAGATGATCGCGGCCGCCCCGATCGGCGTCCTCTTCGGCCTGGCCGGGACCGTCGCCTGCATCGGCGCCGGCGCCGGGATGCTCGCCGCGCTCGACGTCGACCCGATGCTCGGGGAGCCCGAGGTGTGGCGCTCCGCCGCCCTGTCCGTCGTCGCGCTGACGGTCTGGGCCCTCGTCGGCGTCGGTCTCGGCACCGCGCTGCCGAACCAGGTCGCGTCGATCGTGACCCTCCTCGCGTTCACGCAGTTCGTCGAGCCGATCGCACGCATGGCCCTGCCCGCGCTCCTCGACGACGCCGGGGCGCGCGTCGCCTCCTACCTCCCCGGCGCGGCTGGCGAGGCGATGACCGGCGCCAGCCTGTTCAACGCGTTCGCGCCGGGCGGGATCCTCGAGTGGTGGCAGGGCGCGCTCGTCCTCGTCGGCTACGGGCTGCTGTTCGCCGTCGTCGGACGGCTGACGACGTTCCGGCGGGACATCGGCTGACAGGCGCACGGGATGGCGGTCCGGCGGTCCGGGCCGCCGTCCCGTCGACCAGCGCCCGCTCGCCCCGCGCGCGTCGCGCGCGCGGGAGTGAGGTTCGTCACACGCTGCCGTCGGGCCTACCCTTTGATGGCAGTTCGTCAGACGTCTTTGGCGGCCCGACAGTCACCTCCTTGCCCGCCGTTTGCCATCCCTGGGGCCTGCCACGACGCAGACGCAGATCTCTGGGTCCAACGGCCCGATCCGGGCCCCCGAAGAAGCTCTCGCACCGTAGGGTTGAGGGTGATCGAGCAATCCGATCACATCACCGAGATCACGTACATCGTGTGGAAGAGGCGAGCTCAGAGTGGCCCCGAACGCTGAATCAAAGCCGATCAGCCCCGCGAACGCGTCCTTCGGGGCGAACGAGTGGCTCGTCGACGAGCTCTACGAGCAGTACCGCAAGGACAAGAACTCCGTCGACCCCGCCTGGTGGGACTTCTTCGCCGACTACAAGCCCGGCGAGCCGGACGATTCCGCGAAGCCTTCCACCCAGGCACCCGCCGCTGAGCCCGCAGTGCAGGCCCCCGCCCAGCCCGCGCCCGCGGCGGCCCCCGCCGCACCGGCCGCCCGCCCCGCCGCCGTGCAGCCGACGCCGAAGGCCACCCCGCCCGTGGCACCCGCTCCCGCAGCGCCCGGCGGCCACGGCACCCACACGCCGCCGCCCGCCGTCATCGCGCAGCCGCCGACCGCCGTCTACGCGCAGAAGCCCGCCACGCGCACGGACGCCGCCGTCGCGGGCAGCACCGAGAACGTGGAGAAGCTACGCGGCCCCGCCGCACGCGTGGTCAAGAACATGGAGGCGAGCCTCGAGGTTCCCACGGCGACCTCGGTGCGCGTCGTCCCGGCCAAGCTCATGGTCGACAACCGCATCGTCATCAACAACCACCTCGCCCGCGGGCGCGGCGGCAAGATCTCCTTCACGCACATCATCGGTTTCGCGCTCGTCGAGGCGCTCGCCGAGATGCCCGCGATGAACGCCTCCTACACGCTCGTCGACGGCAAGCCGAGCGTCCACCACCCGGCGGACGTCAACCTCGGCCTCGCGATCGACCTGCCCAAGCCGGACGGCACGCGCCAGCTGCTCGTCCCCGCCATCAAGGCCGCGCAGGCGATGGACTTCGCCCAGTTCTGGGCCGCCTACGAGGACGTCGTGCGCCGCGCGCGCGGCGGCAAGCTCGGCGTCGACGACTTCGCAGGCGTCACCATCTCCCTGACCAACCCCGGCACGATCGGCACCGTGCACTCGGTGCCGCGCCTCATGCAGGGCCAGGGCGCGATCATCGGCGTCGGCGCCATGGAGTACCCGGCCGAGTTCCAGGGCGCCTCGCCCGAGCGCCTCGCCCGCATGGGCATCTCCAAGGTCCTGACGATCACGTCGACGTACGACCACCGCATCATCCAGGGCGCGCACTCCGGCGAGTTCCTCCGGATCCTCGCGAACAAGCTCCTCGGTCTCGACGGCCTGTACGACCGCATCTTCGCGGCGCTGCGCGTCCCCTACGAGCCCGTCCGCTGGGTCCAGGACAACACGGTCGACGAGGACGTCGAGGCAGCCAAGCCCGCACGCATCGCCGAGCTCATCCACGCGTTCCGCTCGCGCGGCCACCTCATGGCCGACACCGACCCGCTCGCCTACCGCGTGCGACGTCACCCGGACCTCGACGTCCAGACGCACGACCTCACGCTGTGGGACCTCGACCGCACGTTCCCGACCGGCGGCTTCGGCGGCAAGCAGAAGGACACGCTGCGCAACATCCTCGGCCTCCTGCGCGACTCGTACTGCCGCTCGATCGGCTCCGAGTACATGCACCTCGCCGACCGCACCCAGCGCAAGTGGCTCCAGGCCCGCCTCGAGGCCGGCTACGAGCGCACCCCGCGCGAGGAGCAGCTGCGCATCCTGCGCCGCCTGAACTCCGCCGAGGCGTTCGAGACGTTCCTGCAGACGAAGTTCGTCGGCCAGAAGCGCTTCTCGCTCGAGGGCGGCGAGTCCGTCATCGCGCTGCTCGACGCCGTCCTCAACAAGGCCGCCAAGAACGGCCTCGACGAGGTCTGCATCGGCATGGCCCACCGCGGCCGCCTCAACGTCCTCGCGAACATCGCGGGCAAGAGCTACGCGCAGATCTTCGCCGAGTTCGAGGGCAACCTCGACCCGCGCACAGTCCAGGGCTCCGGCGACGTGAAGTACCACCTCGGCACCGAGGGCACGTTCACCGCGGAGACCGGCGAGCAGACCCGCGTCTACATCGCCGCCAACCCGTCGCACCTCGAGGCCGTCGACGGCGTGCTCGAGGGCGTCGTGCGCGCCAAGCAGGACCGGATCGACCTCGGCGGTGACGGCTTCTCCGTCCTGCCGATCCTCATCCACGGCGACGCGGCGTTCGCGGGCCAGGGAGTCGTCACCGAGACGCTCAACCTCGCCGGCCTGCGCGGCTACCGCACCGGCGGCACGATCCACGTCATCATCAACAACCAGGTCGGCTTCACGACGGGCCCCGCCTCGTCGCGCTCGACGCTGTACCCGACCGACGTCGCGAAGGGCCTCCAGGTCCCGATCTTCCACGTCAACGGTGACGACCCCGAGGCCGTCGTCCGCGTGGCCGAGCTCGCCTTCGCCTTCCGCGAGGAGTTCGACCGCGACGTCATCATCGACGTCGTCTGCTACCGCCGTCGCGGCCACAACGAGGGCGACGACCCCTCGATGACGCAGCCGCTCATGTACAACCTCATCGAGGCCAAGCGCTCCGTGCGCAAGCTCTACACGGAGAACCTCGTCGCCCGCGGCGACATCACCCTCGAAGAGGCCGAGCAGGTCCTCCAGGACTTCCAGACCCAGCTCGAGCGCGTCTTCACCGAGACCAAGGAGGGCGGCTTCATGCCGCCGTCTGACCCCGAGTCGGTCCGAGGCCTCGAGCGCCCCGAGTCGCAGCGCGAGGACGCCGGCACGATGGTCGGCTGGCAGACAGCGGTGCCCGGCTCGATCATCGAGCTCATCGGACGCTCGCACGTCAACCCGCCCGAGGGCTTCACCGTCCACCCCAAGCTCAAGCAGCTGCTCGCCAAGCGTGAGCAGATGTCCCGCGAGGGTGGCATCGACTGGGGCTTCGGCGAGCTCCTCGCGTTCGGCTCGCTCCTCGTCGAGGGCACCCCGGTGCGCCTCGCCGGCCAGGACTCGCGCCGCGGCACCTTCGTGCAGCGTCACGCCGTCATGCACGACCGCGAGACCGGTGCCGAGTGGACCCCCCTGCTCTACCTCACGGGTGACCAGGCGAAGTTCTGGGTCTACGACTCGTCGCTGAGCGAGTACGCGGCCCTCGCGTTCGAGTACGGCTACTCGGTCGAGCGTCCTGACGCGCTCGTGCTGTGGGAGGCGCAGTTCGGCGACTTCGTCAACGGCGCGCAGACCGTCATCGACGAGTTCATCTCCTCGTCCGAGCAGAAGTGGGGCCAGCGCTCGTCGCTCGTCATGCTGCTGCCGCACGGCTACGAGGGCCAGGGACCGGACCACTCGTCGGCACGCATCGAGCGCTTCCTCCAGCTCGCCGCGCAGGACAACATGTTCATCGCGCAGCCGTCGACGCCCGCGTCGCACTTCCACCTGCTGCGTCGCCAGGCGTACTACCGCCCACGCCGCCCGCTCGTCGTCTTCACGCCGAAGCAGCTGCTCCGCCTCAAGGCCGCAGCGTCCTCGGTCGAGGAGTTCACGTCGGGCTCGTTCCAGCCGGTGATCGGCGACGCCGAGGCTGCCGCTCGCGGTGGCGTCGACCGCGTCATCATGTGCTCGGGCCGCGTCTACTACGACCTGCTCGCGCGCCGCACGAAGCTCGAGGACGAGCGGACCGCGATCGTCCGCATCGAGCAGCTGTTCCCGCTCGAGGGCGACGCGCTGCGCGAGGCGCTCGCACCGTTCGGCGACGCCGAGCTCGTGTGGGTGCAGGACGAGCCTGAGAACCAGGGCCCGTGGCCGTTCATGTACGTGCACGCGACCCGCGAGGTCGGCCGCGAGATCCGGGTCGTCTCCCGCCCCGCGTCCGCATCGCCGTCGGCCGGGACGTCCAAGAAGCACCTGCGCCAGCAGGAGGAGCTGCTCACCGCGGCCTTCGCCCGCTGACACCAGCGACGCACCGAGAGGCGCCGCCCCGCGAGGGTCGGCGCCTCTCGCCGTCTCGGGCTGGCCTGAGGCCGAGCGATCTGTGCACGCTGCCAGCCGCGGACAGCGCTGTCGGCGGCGCAGGACCGACGACAAGGGCCGCCCGGGATACCGGGCGGCCCTTGTCATGACCTCAGCGTTGCTGCGCGGTCACCAGCGGTCGTGCACGTCCACCTTGATGAACCGCTCGTAGACGTCGCGCACCGCCGCGTCGAACGACGCGGGCAGCGGGCCGAGCTCGCCCGCCGACGCGTTCGAGCGCGCCTGCTCGGGCGAACGACCACCAGGGATGACGGTCGTGATGCCCTCCTGCTGCGCCAGCCACGCGATCGACGCCTGCGCGAGCGTCATGCCCGCCGGCACGGCCGCCGCGAGCTCCTGCGCCGCCGCGACACCGCGCGCGTAGTCCACGCCCGCGAAGGTCTCGCCGACGTCGAAAGCCTCGCCGTGCCGGTTGAACGTGCGGTGGTCGTTCTCAGCGAACGTCGTCTCGAGCGTGTAGCGCCCCGACAGGAGGCCCGACGCGAGCGGGACACGCGCGATGATCGACACGCCGCGCTCGGCCGCAGCAGGGATCACGTCGTCGAGCGGCGCGAGACGGAACGCGTTGACGATGATCTGGATGCTCGCGAGACCCGGGCGCTCGAGCGCGCGCAGCGCCTCGCTGCGCTTCTCGACGCTCACGCCGTACTGCTTGATCGCGCCCT
Organism: Flavimobilis soli; assembly: GCF_002564025.1. Taxonomy (NCBI): domain Bacteria; kingdom Bacillati; phylum Actinomycetota; class Actinomycetes; order Micrococcales; family Jonesiaceae; genus Flavimobilis; species Flavimobilis soli. The sequence continues at coordinate 2,649,543 of NZ_PDJH01000001.1, read as the reverse complement.
CCTCGACGAGGGTGTCGAGCGCGTCGAACACCTTGTCGTCCTCGTAGACCGCCGACGGCGGGCAGTGCAGCTGCACGAGGTCCAGCCGCTCCACGCCGAGGTTGCGGCGCGACCGGTCCGTCCAGCCGCGGAACGCCTCGAGGTTGTACGCCTCGGGCACCTGCTCGACGCGGCGGCCCATCTTCGTCGCGACGAAGAGGTCCAGCCCAGGGTTCTGCGCGAGGTAGGACCCGATGATCTGCTCGGACCTCCCGTCGCCGTACACGTCCGCGGTGTCGAGGAAGGTCACGCCCTCCCCCACCGCCGTGTCGATCACCGCGTGGGCGTCAGCCTCGCTGACCTCGCCCCAGTCCGCACCCAGCTGCCACGTACCGAGCCCGACGCACGACACAGTGCGCCCGTCGCTCCATCGCTTCATCTCCATCGCCCCAGCCTAGCTATCGAAAGCCCGGCGTGTTGCCAGGCCGCGCGAGCGTCGTGGCGGACAATGGGCAGGATGCGACACCTGAGGAACGAGGACACGTGAGCGGGCAGGAAGTGCGGATCTGCGTCGTCGGCGACGAGCTGGCGGCAGGAACTGGAGATCCCAAGGCCCTCGGCTGGGTGGGACGCGTCGTCGCGCGCACCCAGTCGCCCGGGACGCTCTCGCACCACGTCCTCGCCGTGCCCGGCGAGACCACGACGGCGCTCAGCGCACGCTGGGAGGCCGAGGTCGACCGTCGCCTCGCCCACTCCCCCGACGTCGACGACCGTCTCGTCGTCGCGCTCGGGCGGCACGACGTCGCAGCCGGGCTCTCCGTCGCGCGCAGCCGTCTCAACCTCGCGAACATCCTCGACGTCGCCGAGTCGCGCAACCTCCCGGCGCTCGTCGTCGGACCGCCGCCCGGAGCCCGGACGGACAACGCCCGGCTCGGCGAGCTGTCCCGCGCGTTCGCCGACGTCGCGCACCGCCGCCGCGTGACCTACGTCGAGACGTTCGCGCCGCTCGAGACGCACGACCAGTGGCACGCCGACCTCGCGACCCGCGGGGACGACATGCCCGCGCAGGCCGGCTACGGGCTCATGGCGTGGCTCGTGCTCCACTCCGGCTGGCACGGCTGGCTCGGCATCCCCGACGCCGGCGCCTGACCGTCGAGACCGAGGACCCTGCGACCCGTCCCCCCGGAGCGGGCCGCAGGGCGCGGCCAGCGGCAGCTGCCGCCGTCAGACCTGCATGCCGGCGGCACGCAGGGACAAGGTGAGGTCCTGAGGCTTCGACGCCGTCTGGAGCGCCTCGTCGTACGAGATGCGACCGTCGAGGACGAGCTGCCCCAGGTGCTGGTCGAACGTCTGCATCTTGTAGTAGTCGCCCTCGGCGATGAGGTCCGCCAGCGGCGGGTTGTCGAGCGGGGCGACGATCGCCTCCGCCGTTCGGCCCGTGTTCACGAGGACCTCGACCGCGGGGCAGCGGCCGTCGTCGACCGTGCGCACGAGGCGCTGCGAGATGACGCCGCGCAGCGTCTGCGCGAGGGCCGTGCGCACCTGCATCTGCTCGTGCGGCGGGAAGAAGTCGACCACGCGGTTGATCGACTCCTGCGCATCGAGCGTGTGCAGGGTCGACAGCACCAGGTGACCGGTCTCGGCAGCCTGGAGCGCCGCGCGCACCGTGTCGATGTCACGCATCTCACCGACGAGGATGACGTCCGGGTCCTGACGCATCGCGGCGCGCAGCGCGGTCGCGAACGTCCGGGTGTCCTGACGGACCTCGCGCTGCGAGATGATCGCCTTCTTGTCCTCGTGGAGCACCTCGATCGGGTCCTCGATCGTGATGATGTTGACCTCGCGGTACGTGTTGATGAGGTCGACCATCGCCGCGAGAGACGTCGTCTTTCCCGAGCCCGTCGGGCCCGTCACCAGCACGAGGCCGCGCGGCTCGAGCGCCAGGTCGCCCACGACCGGCGGCAGACCGAGCTCCGCGATCGACGACGACACGACCGAGACGAGACGGAAGACCAGCGCCGTCGTGCCGCGCGCCTGGTACGCGTTGACACGGAAACGGCCGACGCCCGCGACCGAGTAGGCGAAGTCCGCCTCGTGCGTCCGCTCGAACTCCTCGACCAGGTCGGCCGGGAGCACCTCGGAGAGCATGTAGTCCGTGTCGACCGGCTCGAGCGTCGGGACCTGCAGACGGCGCAGACGGCCGTCGACGCGCACGCGCGGCGCCGAACCGACCTTGCAGTGCAGGTCGGACGCCCCCGCCTTGACGACGGCGTGCAGCAGGGGGATCACGGACTGAGGCGTAGCGTTCACACCAGGGGTATCGGAACGATCCCCCGACGACTTGACCCCGCGGCGTCGACGAGAGGGTCGAAACCCCCAACTTTCACCGAGACACCGAGGTGTGGGATCATGGTGGGCGCGTGAGCCGAGAGCGTGCGCGGACCATTGGTCCGGTGGCGCCCTGTGCCACGACCCCGGACCCGCACGAACGACAGGAGTCACCATGAGCAAGCGCGGACGCAAGCGTCGCAGCCGCAAGGGCAACGCCGCCAACCACGGCCGTCGTCCCAACGCCTGAGCAGGCGCACACGACATCGCCGGGTCTCCCGGTACACGAAGGGCCTCGGTGCACAGCACCGAGGCCCTTCGTGCATGTCCAGGTCTCGACCCGGAGGCCGGGGATCAGCCCTCCGAGCGCCAGACCGCCATCTGCGTGCGGACCCGCACGCGAAGCGTCTCCGGGGCGCGCTCGCAGCACGAACGCTTCATGATCACGCGGATGATCTCCTCGACCTCGAGGTCCGCGAGGCCCGGCAGGCTACCGGCGACGTTGTCGCGCAGGTCCTGCGCGTCGTCAGCCGACATCGGGGAGCTCAGGAACTCCTCGACGTGCCCGATGACCTGCTCGCACTCCTCCTGGTCCAGCGGAGGCGTGGTCGGGTCCTCGGGTTGCTCGGCCCCGGGGCCGCCGCGGAAGGGATCGACGTTCATGACTCGTCCTTCGTCGTGCGCACCGGGAGGAGCCCTCGGTCCGCTGCGTACTCGGCCAGCAGGTCGCGCAGCTGCGCGCGGCCACGGTGCAGGCGCGACATCACGGTTCCGATCGGGGTGCCCATGATCTGCGCGATCTCCTTGTAGGGGAAGCCCTCGACGTCAGCGAGGTACACCGCGATGCGGCGGTCCTCCGGGAGGGCCGCGAGCGCCTCCTTGACGTCCGAGTCCGGGAGCGCGTCGAGCGCCTCGACCTCCGCGGACCGCAGCCCCGCCGACGTGTGCGACGCCGCGCGGGCGATCTGCCAGTCCTCGATCTCGTCGGTCGCCGCCTTCTGCGGCTCACGCTGCTTCTTGCGGTACCCGTTGATGAACGTGTTGGTCAGGATCCGGTACAGCCACGCCTTGAGGTTCGTGTCCGGCCGGTACTGGTGGAACGCCGCGAACGCCTTCGTGAACGTCTCCTGGACAAGGTCCTCGGCGTCCGTCGGGTTGCGCGTCATGCGCAGCGCAGCCGCGTAGAGCGGGTCGAGAAACTCGAGGGCGTCGCGCTCGAACCGCAGGCGCCTCTCGACGTCTGTCTCTGTCTGCGGCGCGCGGTCCGTGTCTTCAGTCATCACCATCGAGCCTAGCCCTGACAGGGCGGTGCGGGCTCGCGGGGCGGGCGGTGCTTGGCAGGTCACGTCAGGAGGAACACCCCGGCCTGCGCGAACATTCCCCGTCCGTACGCAGGGCCGACCGCCGCGCCTGGCGATACGGTGGGACCACACGCCCGGTCGAAGGAGAACCCGATGCTGGTACGCCGCGTTGCCCGTCCCCTGCTCGCCTCCTGGTACCTCGCCGCGGGGGTCGACGCCGCCCGCAGGCCCGCGCCCCACGTCGAGGCCGCCCGCCCTCTCGCCGACAAGGTCGCCAGCGACGCCGGCCTGCGCCGGACGCTCACGGAGCGCGAGCTGAAGATCGCGGTGCGCGTGCACGGCGTCGCGACCGCGGTCGCCGCCGCGAACCTCGCTCTCGGCCGCGCACCCCGAACGAGCGGTCTCGCGCTCGCCGCGCTCACCGCACCCCTCGTCGTCGTGCACCAGCCGTTCGACGGTCGCCGCGTCGACCCCGAGAAGGTCACCCCGTTCGTCCAGTCGCTCGGCGCCCTCGGGGCCGCGCTCCTCGCGGGCGCCGACACCGCGGGCAGCCCGTCGTTCGGCTGGCGCGTGCGCCAGGCGCGCGGCAGCGTCGCGGCCCAGACGACCGAGGCCGTCGACTCCGTCGTCTCGTCCGCGACCTCGACCGGCAGACGCCTCGGACGCAAGGTCTCTATCAGCTGACGCGGCCCGCCCGCGCCGCCGCACCCGACCCGCCCGGACGCGTGCACCCCGATACCCTGGAGGCATGACGTCCCCCTCGCTCGGCTCCCCCGCGCGCCCTGCCCCCGGCGACGCGTGGGCGGCACCGACCGCGGCCGGTGCGCTCCGCGCGACCGTCGACGTCCCTGGCTCGAAGTCGCTGACGAACCGGCACCTCGTCGTCGCGGCCCTCGCCGACGGCCCGTCGACGATCTCCGGCGCCCTGCGCAGCCGTGACACCGACCTCATGGCCGACGCGCTGCGCGCGCTCGGCGCCCGCATCGAGACCGACGGTGCCGCGAGCTCGCTGCGCGTGACGCCCGGACCGATCGCCGGCCCCGCGACGATCCGCTGCGGGCTCGCCGGGACCGTCATGCGCTTCCTCCCCGCCGTCGCCGCCCTCGCCGACGGCGACGTCCGTTTCGACGGTGACGAGGCCGCGCGCAGGCGTCCCATGGGCCCAGTCCTCGCGGGCCTGCGCTCGCTCGGGGTCGAGGTGACCGACGACGACGGGGGCCGCCCGAGCACGCTCCCCTTCACGGTCGCGGGCCACGGCGGGGTCGTCGGCGGCGCCGTCGACCTCGACGCGAGCGCGTCGAGCCAGTTCGTCTCCGGGCTCCTGCTCGCTGCCGCCCGCTTCGACCGCGGGCTGCAGGTGCGGCACGTGGGACCGACCCTGCCGAGCCTGCCCCACATCGAGATGACCGTCGCCGTCCTGCGCGCCGCCGGGGTCCGCATCGACGACTCGCGGCCCGCGATCTGGATCGTCGAGCCGGGCCCGATCGCCGCGCGCGACGTGCGCATGGAGCCCGACCTGTCGAACGCCGCCGTCTTCCTCGCGGCCGCCCTCGTCGCGGGCGGCTCCGTGTCCGTCCCCGGTTGGCCCGGCGAGACCACCCAGGCGGGCGCGCTCGCGCCCGAGCTGCTCGCCGCGATGGGCGGCAAGGTCCGGCTGCGCGGCGACGTCATGACAGTGACGGGCGACGGCACGATCCACGGCATCGACGTCGACCTGCACACCGCCGGGGAGCTGACGCCGACGATCGCCGCGCTCGCCGCGCTCGCCGACTCCCCCAGCCGCCTGCGCGGCATCAGCCACCTGCGCGGCCACGAGACCGACCGCCTCACCGCGCTCACGACCGAGATCACGCGACTCGGCGGGCGGTGCGAGCAGACGTCCGACGGCGTCGTCATCGTCCCCGCGCCGCTGCACGGCGCCCTCGTCGAGACGTACCAGGACCACCGCATGGCCATGGCCGCAGCTCTTGTCGGGCTGCGGGTGCCGGGCGTGCAGGTGCGCGACATCGGCACGACGGCGAAGACGCTCCCCGAGTTCGCGACCATGTGGGGACGCATGATCGGCAGCGCCACCGGCACCGACGGAGGGACCGCGTGAGCCCGCGCTACCGCGACGAGTCCGACTTCAGGTCACGGCCGAGCAAGCGCGGCAGCCGCCCGCGCAGCAAGCAGCGCCCTGCCCACGACGAGGCGACGACGGCGTTCGTCACGGGCATCGACCGTGGCCGCTACACCCTCCTCGTCGACGAGGGTCTGCCCGACGAGCGCGTCGTCATCGCGATGAAGGCGCGCGAGCTCGGGCGCACGCGCGTCGTGTGCGGCGACCGTGTCGACGTCGTCGGCGACGTCTCGGGCGACGACGGGACCCTGTGCCGCATCGTGCGCATCACCGAGCGCGTCTCCGTGCTGCGCCGCACCGCCGACGACACCGACCCGTACGAGCGCATCATCGTCGCGAATGCGCACCAGCTCGTGATCGTCACGGCGCTCGCCGATCCCGAGCCTCGCCCGCGCATGATCGACCGTTGCGTCGTCGCCGCGTACGACGCCGGCATGCGTGTCCTGCTGTGCCTCACGAAGGCCGACCTCGCCGACCCCGAGCCGCTCGCGGCGATGTATCGCCCGCTCGGCGTCGAGGTCGTCGTCTCGCGCCGGGGCGAGGACGGCTCGGCGCTCGACGCCGAGTCCGTCGAGCGGGTGCGCGCAGAGCTCGTGGGCCGCACGAGCGTCTTCGTCGGGCACTCGGGCGTCGGCAAGTCGACGCTCGTCAACGCCCTGGTACCCGACGCGCGCCGCGCGACCGGCCACGTCAACGCCGTGACCGGCCGCGGACGCCAGACGTCCACGTCGGCGGTCGCGCTGCGCCTGCCCGGGCAGGCCGGCTGGGTCATCGACACCCCCGGCGTGCGCTCGTTCGGCCTCGCGCACGTCGAGCCGAGCACGATCCTCGCCGCGTTCGAGGACCTCGCCGAGGTGGCCGCCCAGTGTCCGCGTGGCTGCACGCACCTCGACAGCGCGCCCGACTGCGAGCTCGACGCGTGGGCCACCGAGGACCCGGAGCTCGCGCCCCTGCGGGCGGCACGCCTCGTGTCGTTCCGTCGCGTCATGAGCGCCCGCACCGAGCCGGCGGGCCGCGCCGACTGACGCTGCGGCGTCGTGCGTGCGAGCGCGGGACGCGCAGGACGCACCCTGCGCGGCCGCTGCCGTCGCGGCCCCCGTCATCGCGCTGCGCCGTCGGCGCCGCGCCGCGGACGTGGGACCTGCACGGACGCCGTGCGCGCTAGCGTGAGGGCATGACCCTCCAGGAGTCCTACGACGACGACCTCCGCCTCGCGCACGTCATGGCCGACCAGGTCGACTCGCTGACGATGGCCCGCTTCAAGGCGATCGACCTGCACGTCGAGACCAAGCCGGACCACACGCCCGTCTCCGACGCCGACCGCGCCGCGGAGGAGCAGATCCGCGGCCAGCTCGCGCGCGCACGCGGCCGCGACGCGTTCCTCGGCGAGGAGTCCGGGGCGACGGGCCACGGCGCCCGCCAGTGGGTCGTCGACCCGATCGACGGGACGAAGAACTTCGTGCGCGGCGTGCCCGTGTGGGCGACGCTCATCGCGCTCCTGCACGACGGCGCGCCGGTCGTCGGCCTCGTGAGCGCCCCGGCGCTGGGGCGACGCTGGTGGGCGGCGCGCGGCACGGGCGCGTGGACCGGGCGGAGCCTGAGCAGCGCCACGCGCATGCGCGTCTCGGGCGTGCGCGACCTCGCCGACGCGTCCTTCTCGTACTCGAGCCTGACGGGTTGGGACGAGCGCGGTCTGCTCCCCGGCCTCCTCGAGCTGTCCGACAAGGTCTGGCGCACGCGGGCGTACGGCGACTTCTGGTCGTACATGCTCGTCGCCGAGGGGGCGGTCGACGCGGCTGCGGAGCCCGAGCTCGCGCTGCACGACATGGCGGCGCTCGTGCCGATCGTCACGGAGGCCGGCGGCCGGTTTACGTCCCTCGCCGGCGAGGACGGCCCGTTCGGCGGTGACGCGATCGCGTCGAACGGGCTGCTGCACGACGAGATCCGCGGCTACCTCTCCCGGCCATGAGCCGGCGCCGCTGACCCCGGTCCAGCGGCCACCCGACAGCCGACGGCGCCTCGCGTCGTCGGCTGTCGCCGTTTCCGGCGGCCTCGGGCGGCTGCGTCGTCAGCCCTGGTCGACGAGGCCCGGCAGCTCGCTCGCGTCGTACCAGAGCAGGTCGCGCTCGACGAGGCGCTCGACAGCGTCGTCGTCCCCCGCGAGGGTCGCCTCGACGTCGGCCACCGCGTCACGCTCGTCGACGTGCCCGCACACCACGACCGCGCCCGGGACGGGCACCACGACGTCGACGGCCGACGGTGAGATGACGGTCGCGTCACCGGCTGCGGCGACGACCGCGTCGTCGGGGACCTCGACGGTCAGCACGAGCCGACGGCGCGGGGCTGTCGGCGAGGCCGCGATGAGCGCGAGCGTGTCGTCGGCCGCGGCGAGGTGTGCCGAGTACTCGAGACCTTCCTCGTCCTCGTCGGGCAGGGCGGCCGCGAGCGCGGCCGTCACGGCGTGCGCGCCGCGCGGCTGGAGATCGAGCGAGGCTGGACGCCTGGTCGACACCGCGAGGGCGGTGAGCTCGTCGAGCGTCGCCGGGAGGTAGATCCGCATGCCCTCAGTCAACCACCGCGCCCGCCCGTGCGACGGCACGCTCGCCGGTCGGGGCGCCACGCAGGCGTGCGAGCCAGCCTCGACGCCCGGCGCTGCCGAGCTGCGGCTCCCCCTGTCCCGGCGTGCCCGGTGACGGGCCGGGTGCGACGTCGTCGACCGGCGCGGGCGTGAGCCCGAGGGCGCCGACCAGCTCGAGGACAGCCCGTCGCGCGGCCGACGCAGGCACCTCCTCGGCGAGCACGCGACCCGCGAGGAGCGCGGCGTCGACCGAGGTGCCGTCCTCGGGGACGACCACGTCCGGCGTCGTGCCTGCGAAGCGCTCGAGGGCGTCGCGCAGGACGGTGGCCGGGCGTCCGCCGGCGACCGTGCCGCGGGCGCGGTTGAGCACGACGACGCGGCGGGCGCGCTCGGCGACGCCCGTCTCGCGCAGGTCGTCGAGCGCGACGACGAGCCGCTGCACCGCGACGGGGTCGCAGCCCGCGACGACGACCACGACGTCGGCGGCCGCGAGCGCGGCGAGCGTCGCGGCGTTGCGCTGGGGCGCACGGGTGTCGTAGACGAGGGCCTCGTCCTGCTCGAGCGACGCGGCGCAGTCGACGACGACGACGTCGGCCAGCTGTCGCGCAGCCTGCCAGACCGCCGGGAGGGTCGACGCCGGGACCTCTCCCCAGCGGGCGGCCCGGCCGATGCCCGTGAGGACGCGCAACCGAGGCAGGACGACGGGGGCGAGGGACGCGAGCGTGTGAGCGGTGAGCCGCCCTTGCGTCGCGGCTCGCGCGGCGAGCACGAGGCCCGATGACTCGTCGAGCAGCGCGAGGTGCTGAGCGACCGAGGGCGCGTGCGTGTCCGCGTCGATCAGGAGCACCTCCGGCACGGCGACCTGCTGGGCGCCGCGCGCACGGACGGCGGGAGGACGCGCGAGCTCGGCGGCCAGGTTCACGGCGATCGTCGTCCTGCCAGGGGACCCGGGCGGCCCCCACACGGCGACGAGGGTGCCGTCGCGCGGCGGTGGCGGGACCGCGGGGGCGTCGCTGGGAGGCGCGCCCGTGCTGGGCGGGTCCGCCCAGAACCGGTTCCCTGCTCCCGGCTCCCCGCGGCCCTCGTCGATCGCGGCACCCGGCCCGGCAGCCTGCGCGGCGAGCACGACGCTGCTGAGCCCCTCGGGGTCGAAGGGTGCACGGACCACCCCGTCGACGCCGAGCGCTCGAGCCGCGTCCTCCTCGTCCTGGCCGACGCCGTCGAGCAGGGCGAGCACGACGAGCCCGTCGGCGTGCAGCCGCGCGACGACCTCGAGGTCGAGCCGGTCCTGAGCCGGCCGGTCGACGCTCACGAGCGCGACGTGGCCACCGCCGGCCTCGGCTACCGCGAGGAGCTCGGCCAGGTCACCGCAGCGACGGACGAGACGTACCGGTCCGCGCGGCGCCGAGAGCGCCTCCGCGACCGCGGTCTCGCTCGGCCCGAGGACGGCTCCGAGCACCTCGCACGGGTCACCTGGCCTCATCGGGCGGCCCCAGGCACGGCGACGGGCGTGACCTCGCCGGGACCCGCGAGTGCGGCGAGCACCGCGGGGAGGTCCTCGGCCGGGACGAGGACGTGCACGACGGCACCGGACGAGATCGAGAGCGTCGACCCGCCGCGGTCGACCTCGGCGACCTCGACGCCCGTGACGAGGGGCGCAGGCGACGCGGCGCCCTCGTCCTGCTCGGGGACGTGCCACAGGTCCACCCGGCTGCCGGCGACGACGGCGGCCGACAGGTGCGGACCGGCAGGCACGGCGACCGGGCGGACGCTGACGGCGGAGGCTGCACCCAGCGCCGACCTGGGAACCAGCTCCCCTGCACCTATTCCGCGCAGGACGACCGTCCCCTCCGCGAGCGCCTCCGCGGCGAGGTAGAGCTCGGCGGTCGCGTCGGCCGCGATCTCGACGGGCCTGACGTCAGCCGCGGCGAGCGTCGTGCCCGGCGTGAGCTCGCGCGCGGCCGCGTGCACCGTGACCGTCGTGCGGGCACCGTCGACGACGGCGACGCCGAGCCCGACAGAGACGGCGACGAGGACGATACCGAGCACGAGCCTCGGGTCTCGCCAGCCGGGCCTGCGCAGCCGCGGCGCTGCCGGTGCCGGCAGCGAATCCCTCGTGCCCATGAGCACCCCTGTCATTCCCCTGCTCCTCGCGTCCGTGGGCGACCCAGCCCCCGTGCTGGCCGCTCCCGGCGGACATCCTGGCGCGGATCGCGCGTCCGCGCGCGTCGAGCGCCCGACCTGTGGACAGCGGTCCGCGCGCACGTCAGCGTGGTTTGATGGGGCCATGAGCCCGCGATTCATGACTCTCGCCGACGTGGCCGAGCAGCTGGCCATCAAGTCCGACCAGGCTTACGCCCTCGTGCGGTCGGGCGAGCTCCCCGCGATCCAGATCGGCGGGCGCGGCCAGTGGCGCGTCGAGGTCGACGAGCTCGAGAAGTTCATCGCGCGCAAGTACGACGAGGCACGCCAGGCGCGCGAGAAGGCGCGCAGCTGACCGGAGGCGGTCTCAGACGGCCTGGGCGGACTCCGCGACCGCGGCGACCGCGCTGAAAGCGACCGTGGTGGCTCGGGCGTCGCGCGCCCCACGTTCACCCCAGCCGTAGGCGGGCACGACGTCGAGGTGGTCGGAACCCACCCGGTCGACGCGGCCGACGTAGCTGCTGCCGCTGCGCGTGCGCACGTCCACGACGACACGGTCGCGCGCGAGCCTGCGCAGCGCGTGGGCGAGCGTAAGCCGTGAGGTGACGTCCTCGCGCGGCGCCGCTGAGCGCGGCCCGAGGCCGCCGATCGCCTCGATCGCACCCGTCGGCACGACGACGTCGCGCGCTGCCCCGCCGACGCTGGTCTCCAGGAGCACCCACTGCGCTGCGACCTGTGCGACGACACCCGTGATCGAGCCGCCGTCCCACGTCTGGACCACCACCTGGGCTCCTGACGACGCCCTGAGGCGATCGACGAGCGCCGATCCTGCCTCCTCCGCCCGGACCAGCTCGGCGACCGTGCCAGCACGCTCCTGGGCAGCGGCATTCTCCATGCGGGCGTCGAGGTCGGCGAACAGTCGGTTCCAGCGCACGTCGACACCCTAGCGCTCCGTCCCTTCCCCGCGGGGTTGTCCACATCGCCCCGTTCCGGTGGACAGCATCCGGATCGTCAGGTGTGATGTAGCCACGTCAAATCGGATCAAACAGCATCTAGAGCGATCTAGGCAGCCCGAGGGGGGTCACGTGGTGTCAGCACCCGACAGTCGAATGCCGCGGCAAGCGGGGACGCGCCCTTCCGCGCGTTCCACGCCCCGCACCTTCCTCCTCGCCCTCCTCACGACCGTCGCTCTCGCGACCGCCGTCGCGCTCGGCGCTGGTGCCCTGCCGCTCGCCCGCGAGGCTTCGACCCGCCTCGACGCGGCAGTCGGGGCATTCGCTCTCGCGGCCGGGGCGTGCGCCGCGGCTTGGACGACGGCGTGGCTCGCCCTCACCCTCGGCTGCGTCGTCGCGGCGCAGGTCGGCGGACGCTCCCGTCGCCTCGAGCGGGTGACCCTGCGGATCGCGCCCGCCGTCGCGCGGCGCTTCGTCGCCGCGGCGATCGGAGCGACGCTCGCGGTCGGTGCGATCCCCGCCCACGCGCAGGAGGTGACGCCCGTCGCCGACGTCGGCTGGCAGGTGAGCGCCGCCGTGCCCGGCGCCCAGACGGCCGACGCCACCGAGGCGGCCCGGGCCGCGATCGCCCTTCCCGGGCCCGCGGCCGAGCCGTCCGAGACCGAAACCGAGACGGCGACGTCCCGCTCGCGCGCGGGGACGTCCGCATCGGCGGCCCCGCAGCGAGCCGGCGCAACCCTTGCGACGACACGCACGCTCACCGGTGCGCAAAGCTCAAAGACCGCTCCTGCACCGACCTCGACCGCACCGCAGCGCCCATCCCGCGCGTCGGCCTCGGACGCGGCCCCGGCGACGAAGAAGCCGCAGAGGGCCGCGAAGACGCCGTCCCAGCCCCGGCAGACCGTCACCGTGCGCGCCGGCGACACTCTCTGGGCGCTCGCCTCCCAGGCTCTCGGACCACGAGCGACCGACGCCCAGATCGCCCACGAGTGGCCGCGGTGGCACGACGCCAACCGCGCCCTCCTCGGTGACGACCCCCACCTCATCCGACCGGGCGACACCCTGACCGTCCCGGCACCGACCACCACCCACCCCACGACCGACGCCGCGCGCGGCTGACCGAGGAGTCACGATGACCGTCACGACCACATCCCACCCGCGCACCGCCCCGGCGTCCCGCTCGCACGGTCCGCACCGCGAGCGCACGAGCCGCCCCGTCCGCAGCACGGCTCAGGCAGCAGCGACCAGCAGGGCCGCACGCACCCTCCCCGCCCCTCCGGCTGGCGCGGCCGGCGCGGCCGGCGTCGGCCAGGTCGGCCAGGGTTCTGCCAACCCGCGCGGCGCCACGACGCCGCTCAGGGCGCTCGCTCCCTCGCGCGCGGACGAGCGTCGCCCTGGCATCCCCGTGCCCGGCCGCACCGCTGCGCCCACGGACCCGACTGCGCTGTGCTGCTCGATCACCCAGGCGGCCGTCGAGTCGCTGCGGGGCGTCCGGCCCGTGTCCCAGCTCGTGCAGTGGCTCGCGCCCGAGGTCTACGAGGCGCTGCTCAACCGCAGCCGGATCACGCTCGCCGCCGGGCCACGGTCCACCCGCCCCGCACGGATCCGCCGAGCTCGCGTGCACCGCGTCTCCGAGCGCGCTGCCGAGGCGACCGTCGTCGTCGAGGACCTCGACCGTGTCCGCGCCGCCGCTCTGCGCCTCGAGCACCACCGCGGAGCGTGGCGCGTCGTCGCCTTCGTCCTCGGCTGACGCCTCCCACCACGACGGCGGCCGCCGTACCGATCCGGTACGGCGGCCGCCGTCATGTCACACCTGGCGCGTCAGCGCTTCTTCTTCGCCTCGCGAGCCGCGCGACGACGCTCCTCACGGTTGCCCGACACCGCGCCGCCCGCCTCCTGCGCGACAGCGGAGTCGCCGTCGACCGACGGCGCGCTGTACTGCAGCGGCACGCGGCGCTCGGGGCCGTCGAGACCCTTCGCGACGAGCTTCGGAGCCTTCTTGCGCGGCGTCTCCTCGACGTCGACGTCCTCGCCGTCGCCCTCGACCGCGCCCTCGACGTCGATCTCGAGCTCGACCTCGTCGTCCGTCTCGTCCGCGACCTTGACCTCGAGGTTGAAGAGGAAGCCGACCGACTCCTCCTTGATCCCGTCAGTCATCGCGGCGAACAGCTGGTAGCCCTCGCGCTGGTACTCGATGAGGGGGTCACGCTGCGCCATCGCGCGCAGGCCGATGCCCTCCTTGAGGTAGTCCATCTCGTAGAGGTGCTCGCGCCACTTGCGGTCGAGGACCGACAGGACGACACGACGCTCGAGCTGACGCATGTTCTCCGCGCCGAGCAGCTCCTCACGCTTCGAGTACGCGACGTGCGCGTCCGAGAGGACCTCCTCGAGCAGACGATCGCGTGTCAGCATGTGCTTGCCGCCGACCTCCTCGAGCAGCTCGTCGACCGTGATCGAGATCGGGAACACCCCGCGCAGCGCGGTCCACAGCGTGTCGAGGTCCCACTCGTCGTTCGTGCCGCCAGCCGTCGCCACGTCCACGTACCCGGTGACGACGTCGTCGATGAAGTGCTGGATCTGGTCACCCAGGTCCTCGCCCTCGAGGACCCGGCGCCGCTCGGCGTAGATGACCTCGCGCTGACGCGACAGCACGTCGTCGTACTTGAGGACGTTCTTGCGGATCTCGAAGTTGCGCGCCTCGACCTGGCCCTGCGCCGACGCGATCGCGCGGCTGACCATCTTGGACTCGAGCGGCATGTCGTCGGGGAAGCCCGCACGCGTCATCATCTGCTCGGCGAGGCCCGAGCTGAACAGGCGCATGAGGTCGTCCTCCATCGACAGGTAGAACCGGGACTCGCCCGGGTCACCCTGACGGCCGGAACGACCGCGCAGCTGGTTGTCGATGCGGCGGGACTCGTGGCGCTCCGTGCCCAGGACGTAGAGGCCGCCGAGCGAGACGACCTCGTCGTGCTCCGCCTTGACCGCGGACTGGGCGGCCTCGAGGACCTCGGGCCACACGGCCTCGTACTCCTCCGGGTTCTCGGCCGGGTCGAGACCGCGCTTCTCCATCTCGTCGACCGCGAGGAACTCGGCGTTACCACCGAGCATGATGTCCGTGCCACGGCCGGCCATGTTCGTCGCGACCGTGACGGCGCCCTTGCGGCCCGCCATCGCGACGACGCGCGCCTCGCGCTCGTGCTGCTTCGCGTTGAGGACCTCGTGCGGGACACCCTGCTTCTTGAGCAGGCCCGAGAGCAGCTCCGACTTCTCGACGCTCGTCGTGCCCACGAGGACCGGCTGGCCCTTCGCATGGCGCTCGACGATGTCGGCGACGACCTGGCTGAACTTGCCGGCCTCCGTCTTGTAGACGAGGTCGGACTGGTCGACGCGCTGCATCGGGCGGTTCGTCGGGATCGGCACCACGCCGAGCTTGTACGTGCCCTGGAACTCGGCCGCCTCGGTGTCGGCGGTACCCGTCATGCCCGAGAGCTTCGCGTACAGACGGAAGTAGTTCTGCAGCGTGACCGTGGCGAGCGTCTGGTTCTCGGCCTTGATGGCCACGCCCTCCTTGGCCTCGATGGCCTGGTGCATGCCCTCGTTGTAGCGGCGGCCCGGCAGGATGCGGCCGGTGTGCTCGTCGACGATCAGGACCTCGCCCTTGAGGACGACGTAGTCCTTGTCGCGCTTGAACAGCTCCTTCGCCTTGATCGCGTTGTTGAGGAACCCGATCAGCGGGGTGTTGAGCGACTCGTAGAGGTTGTCGATGCCGAGGTGGTCCTCGACCTTGGCGATGCCCGGCTCGAGGACGCCGACGGTGCGCTTCTTCTCGTCGACCTCGTAGTCCTCGCCCGGCGTCAGGCGGCGGGCGATCTTGGCGAACTCGCTGTACCACTTGTTCGCGTCGCCGGACGACGGGCCGGAGATGATGAGCGGCGTGCGCGCCTCGTCGATGAGGATCGAGTCGACCTCGTCGACGATCGCGAAGTTGTGGCCGCGCTGCACGAGCTCCTCGGTCGACCACGCCATGTTGTCGCGCAGGTAGTCGAAGCCGAACTCGTTGTTCGTGCCGTACGTGATGTCGGCCGCGTACTGCTCGCGGCGCTCTGCCGGCGTCATCGACGACAGGATGCAGCCGGTCGTCAGGCCGAGGAACCGGTAGACGCGGCCCATGAGCTCGCTCTGGTACTGCGCGAGGTAGTCGTTGACCGTGACGACGTGCACGCCCTTGCCCGACAGCGCGTTGAGGTAGGCGGGCAGGGTCGCGACGAGCGTCTTGCCCTCACCGGTCTTCATCTCGGCGATGTTGCCCAGGTGGAGCGCGGCCCCACCCATGAGCTGGACGTCGAAGTGCCGCTGGCCGAGCGTGCGGCGCGACGCCTCACGGACGGCCGCGAACGCCTCCGGCAGCAGGTCGTCGAGCGTCTCACCGTCGGCGAGACGTGCCTTGAAGCGGGCGGTCTCCTCGCGCAGCTCCTCGTCGCTGAACTCCCGGAAGCTCTCCTCGAGGGCGTTCACCTGCTTCGCCACATTGGACAGCTTCTTGAGGATGCGCCCCTCGCCGAAGCGAAGGACCTTCTCGAGGATCGCAGCCACGCGTCACTCCTGATCGTCTGGGTCACTGAGCCGCCCCGGGCCTCGTGCCCAGGCGACATACGCCACCATCCTATGCGCGTCGGGGTGTGCCGAGTCACATCGCCGTCGGCCCCGGTACCCCGCGGCGCCGGCCGCCCGTCGGTGCCGCGCCGCGCGGGCCCCGGCGCTCACGCCCGGGCGACCTCGTCCAGTCCTCTCGTCCCGCCGACCAGCCGGTCTGCGAGGTCTCCCCGGGCCCCTTGCTCGACGACGACGGCGCCGAGCCCGAGCCAGCCCGCGAGCCGCGCGA
The DNA here is from genome assembly GCF_002564025.1 of Flavimobilis soli. Classification (NCBI taxonomy): domain Bacteria; kingdom Bacillati; phylum Actinomycetota; class Actinomycetes; order Micrococcales; family Jonesiaceae; genus Flavimobilis; species Flavimobilis soli. The sequence goes on along the minus strand of NZ_PDJH01000001.1, from coordinate 2,633,261 downwards.
GCTCTCGGCGCGCCGCCGCCACGACGTCACCGACCGCACCGGGTTCCTGGTGCGCGGACCGCACGACGAGACGGCCCGTGTCGCGGTCCGCCTTGAGGTCGCACCGCGCAGCGATCCTCTCGCCGACGAGGAGCGGGAGCACGTAGTAGCCGTAGACCCGCTTGTGGGCAGGCGTGTAGATCTCGATCCGGTAGTCGACGCCGAAGAGCTCCTGGAGCCGGCGCCGCTCGAACACGAGCGGGTCGAACGGGCTGAGGAAGGTCGTCGCGGACGCGCTGCGCGGTAGCTGCGCGTCACGGTGGAGATAGGTCGGCCGGTCCCAGCCACGCACCTGGACGGGGCGCAGGCTCCCCGCCTCGACGAGCTCCTCGAGCGCTGTGCGCACGCCCGGGCCGCGCAGGCGGAAGTAGTCCTGGAAGCACCTGAGCGTCCCGATGCCGTGGGCCCGCGCACCGATCTCGAGCAGCGCTCGGACCGCGTCGGGCTCCGGCACGTCCGGGGCAGCGAGGACCTCGGGAGGGAGCACCCGTTCTGCCAGGTCGTAGCGCCGCTCGAACGACGCGTTCCGCTCGGCGACCGCGACGCGTCCCACGAAGAACAGGTGCTCGAGGCACTGCTTTCCCGCTGACCAGTTCCAGCCCCACTCGTCGGCCTTGCCTCGCGGGTGCTCGTGCTCGATCTCCGCCTGCACCTCGGTCGCGGTCACCGGCCCTCGCGCGGCGACGATCTCGAGGACGCGCTGCAGCGTCTGCGGGTGGGCGGACGCGACCGACGCGATGCTCCCCCACGCCTCACGCTCGAACTCGCGCCGCCGCCAGGCGAGGAGCGGGTAGGTCTGCACCGGGATGTACGAGGCCTGGTGCCCCCACGCCTCGACGACCCGGCGCGGTCTGCGGCTCGCGGCCCGGTCGAGCGCGGCCGTCGGGTACGGTCCCAGCCGCGAGTAGACCGGCACGAGGTGCGCACGGGCGAGGACGTTGACCGAGTCGATCTGGAGCACACCCATCTGCTCGACGAGCCGACCGACCGCCGCGCCGCCGGCCGGCGGCCGGCCCGGCGCGGGCGCGCGGTGCAGACGCTGCGCCGCGAGCGCGACGCGGCGCGCCTCCGGCAGGGACAAGGTCTCGCGCGTGATGGCCACGAGCCCATTCCACCGCGCCCCTCCGACACCCGCGCGTCCACCACGGGCACTGACGGCACGTGAAGGGGCCCCGGCCGGGTGAGCGGCCGGGGCCCCGGTGCGGGGTGCGTGCGGGCGGCAGAGCCGCGCCGCTACGGCGTCTCGACTACGCGGGCGCCTCGCTGACGTCGAGCTCGAGCACGCCATAGCTCCAGCCCTTGCGGTGGTAGACCGCGGACGGGCGGCCCGTCTCGCTGTTCACGAACAGGAAGAAGTCGTGCCCCACGAGCTCCATCTCGTAGAGCGCGTCGTCGATCGTCATCGGCTTCGCCGCGTGCACCTTCTGCCGGATGACCACGGGCGAGTCGCCGAGCGGCACCTCGATCTCCTCGCCCGGCGCGAGCGGGCCACGCGGCTCCGGCTCGGGCTCGGGAGCGGGCTCGTAAGGCCTGACGTCGACCGGCGGGAGGGGGTTGTTCGACCGGTGGTACTTGCGGCGGTCGCGAGACCTGCGCAGACGCTCCAGCAGCTTGGTGGTGGCGAGGTCGAGGGCGGCGAACCTGTCGTCAGCAGACGCCTCGGCCCGGATGACCGGGCCCTTGTCGCGGACCGTGAGCTCGATCCTCTCGCGCACGTCGGAGAGCCGGGGGTTGTTCTCGTGCGTGATCTCGACATCGACACGCTGCGCGCTCGGCGCGAGCTGCGAGACCTTGGCGAGCTTTTCCTCAACGTGACGTCGGAACCTGTCGGGCACCTCGGTGTGCCGTCCGACGATGGCGATCTCCATTTTGAGCCTCCACGTGGGTGGTGGGGCGGCAACTCCGGCCGCCCGGCATGAATCAGAGGGGGTGGGCCACCGTGGGCCTCGAGTACCGATCACCTCCTCGCGATCGTCGGTGGCCGCCCGGACGGAGGCCCTCGGGCACGACCGTCCTGCTGCGAACCACCGGTGAACTGGCTCGCAGCCAGACTATCCCGCACCGGGCCCGGGTGGCAGCACCAAAGTCCCTCGCGGCGCCGGGGTGGCCGCCAGGACGAGTGCGGCGAGCGTGGGTATCCGCACCTGCCCGAGGGCCGCGGCGGCCGTGGCGAGCGTCGCCCCGGTCGTCAGGACGTCGTCGACGAGCACGATCGCGCAGCCAGGCACGCCGGCACGGCCGCTGCGCCCGCGGGCGCTGCCCAGCACGGCACCCGCCCCGCGCGCCGTGCGTGCCGGTGCGGAACGCCGCAGCGCGACCCGTCCGCTCACGTTGCGCTGCCGCGCCCGTTGCCCGAGCCCCACCTGGTCGCGCGCCGACGCGCGTCCGACGAGCGCGGGGCACAGGCTCGCGCGCAGGCCCACTCCCCGGAACCCGTCGACGACGGCGCTCGCGAGCACGCCGACCGGCGCGCGCCCCCGCCGCAACGACGCGAGGGGTGACGACGGGACGGGGACGACGAGGACGTGCGTCGTCGGGCCGACGGCGCGCTGGACGCTGGGAGCCACCGTCCGCGCCGCCGACCGCAGCCCCGCCACGAGGACAGGGTCGAGGTCTGCGCGCCCGCGGTCCTTCCACGCGACGACAGCCTCGCGGACCGGGCCGCGGTAGTCCGCGAGCGCCCAGACGGGGAGGCGGTCGTCGCGCCCGGCGACGTCGAGCCGCGGCGCGTCCGCGTCCACCCGACGGGGCGCTCCGCAGAGCAGCTCGCTGCACGGTCCGCACAGGACGACGTCGGGGCGACCGCACCCCGCACACTCGAGCGGCAGCACGAGCCGGACGACCTCACGCAGCATCCGGCGATACTGGTCCCGCCGACAGGGGCGCCTGGCGCGCGACGTCGGGGGTCGAGGGAGCCGCGCCGTCCGCGGGCACCTGTGGGCGGACGCACCGACCAGGGGTCCGCCCCGACGCACCGGGCCCCGCCCGGAGGACCGGGCTCAGCCCGGGAAGGTGAACAGGTCGACGCCGGTCGTCACGAGCGACCAGTTCGTCCCCGTCGTCGAGCGCGTGAACAGGTCCCCGCCCTCGGTACGCACGTAGACCGCCCGCTTCCCGCGCCCCGCCGCGACGCCCGCAGCGGCCTCGACGGGCTGGAGCGTCTCGGTCTGGCCGCCCACGGGGGCGAGCGCCACGGTCGTCGCAGCGCCCGGCGCCTCACCGTCGGCGCGGTCGCCCAGGATCGCGACCGTCACCTCGTCGACCCACGCGGCGTCCGACGCCGACGCGAGCGAACCGCCCACCGGGACAGGTGCGTTGAGCCTCTGCGGGCTGCCGCTGGCGTCGCGGACGATCCCCGCGACCTCGACCTGCGTCCCCTCCGGTCCCGCCGACAGCACGGCGACCCGTGCGCCGTCGCGCGACACCTTCACCCGGCGCACCTCCTGCCCGGCGAGCCAGTCGACGACGAGGTCCATGCGCGTGCCGTCGGACGCGCGCACCGCGGTCAGCGTGCCGTCGCGGTCCTCGGAGCCGGTCCACACCCAGCCGAAGCGGTCGACCGACGGCGCGACGAGGCCAGGCTCGGCGAGGAGGTCCGTCGCCTCTCCCGCGGTCGAGAGCCGGACCAGGCGCTCCTCGCCCAGCCGGGCGACGACGACGTCGCCGCGCACCGCGAGCGCGGTCGGGTCGAGCGCCGCGAGGGAGGGCATCCCCACGACCGGCGACAGCTGACGGCCGTCGAGCGAGACGAGCGTCCCGGCCTGCACCCCGAGAGCCGGGCCGTCCGGCGCCGGGTCGCGCTCGAGGTCGGAGTGCGGCTTGACCGTCAGGGCGGCCCCGCCGACCGTCAGGGCGACGTCGGACACTCCCGAGATGCGCTGCAGGGTCGCCTCGAGCTGGGCGGAGAGCAGCGCCCGCTGGTCCTCGTCCGCCGCGAGCACCGGTCCCGTCAGGTCGACGCTCGCCGTGCCGGCCGCGTCGATCGCGACAGCCTCGACCGACAGCGCGGTCCCTGCGGGTGCCCCGGAGACGACCGCGTCGCGCATCCACTCCGACGGTCCCGCGAGCAGGGCGCGCACCGCGTTCGTCGCGATGTTGCGCTGCGGGAACCAGCGCAGCTCGGGCACGAGCGTCGTGAGGTCGGGCGACAGGAAGTAGACGGGCGTCGAGCGGTACACGGACGCGAAGTTCGGCTGCGACACGAGGACCCCGTCGGCGACCTCGTCGATCCGCCACTGCCCGGCGGCGTCCTTCGCAAGGACGAACGAGACGTCCTGCCGCGCGTCCTTCGACGCCTCGACGTACTGCCCTGCGACGTCCACGACGCCCGCGATGTTCGCCGGGCCGGACAGCACGACCTGGTCGACGGCCGCGAGGTCGGGGGCCGGCTGCTCGGTCGACGGCCCCGCTCCGTCCGCGACGCCGTCGGCCGACGGCGCGCTCGCCATCGTCAGGCCCAGGTCCCCCGAGTAGACGGTCACCTGACCGTAGGGGTCCCACTCCTGGCGAGCGCCCTCGGTGAGGAACTCCCGTGCTGTCGCGAACGCCTCGTTGACGCCGGCCGCCTGCGCAGACAGGAAGCCTCGCACGATCTGCTCGGGGGTCGCGTCGGCCGTCGGTCCGTAGACCTGGAGGAACAGCGCGTCGTTCTCGGTGAGCACGACGTCGCCCTGCGCGACCGGGCCCTCGGTCGGGATCGAGGCGCAGCCGGCGAGCGCGGCGAGCGCCGTCGCCGCCGCGACAGCTCCGCGCGCGACGGAGCGACGTGCACGCGACGAGGTCGCGGCGGCCTCGGCCGCAGGAGATACGCGGTTCATGAGACCTCCTGGGGGCTGTCGGCGTCGTCGTCCGCCGCGAGCGCGGCCAGGTCCGGCAGCGCGCTCGGGCCGTGCTGGTCGATCGTCACGATCGGCACCTGACCCGTCGTCGGTCCCGTGGCGCCGCCCGCGCGCGGGCGTGACGACTCCGGGACGAGCGGGAGCGGCGACGTCGTCAGCACGATGCCCGCGCGCACCGGCAGCGTGAGGCGGAAGCACGCACCCGCGCCGGGACGGCCCCATGCCTCGAGCCAGCCCGCGTGCAGGTGGGCGTCCTCGAGCGAGATCGCGAGGCCGAGGCCCGTGCCGCCCGACGTGCGGGCGCGCGCGGGGTCTGCGCGCCAGAAGCGGTCGAAGACGTGCGACGCCGCCTCGGGCGTCATGCCGACGCCGAAGTCGCGGACGGTGACCGCAACCGCCTCGCGGTCCTGGCGGATCGTGATCTCCACGGGGCCGTCCTCGGCGTGCTCGATCGCGTTGACGAGCAGGTTGCGCACGATGCGCTCGACCCGGCGAGGGTCGAACTCCGCGATCGCGGGCTCGGCCGGGTAGTCCGCCGAGAGGAACACGCCCTTGCGCTCGGCGAGGGCGACGGCCTGGTCGGTCGCGCGGTCGACGACGTCGCGCAGGTCCCGCCGCTCCGCGTCGAGCGTCGCCGCGCCCGCGTCGAAGCGGGAGATCTCGAGAAGGTCCGCGAGCAGGTCCTCGAAGCGGTCGAGCTGCAGCGCGAGGAGCTCGGCCGACCGGCGCACGGCCGGGTCGAAGCCGTCGCGCGACGCGTGGATGACCTCGCTCGCCATGCGGATCGTCGTCAGCGGGGTGCGCAGCTCGTGGGACACGTCGGAGACGAACCTGCGTTGCAGCGCGGAGAGCTCCTCCATCTGCCGGATCTGGTCCCGCAGGCTCGCAGCCATCTCGTTGAAGGACCGCGCGAGCGTCGCCATCTCGTCCTGGCCGCGCACCGTGAGGCGCTCGTCGAGGTGGCCGTCGGCGAGGCGCTCCGCGACGCGTGCCGCGTTGCGCACGGGCTGCACGACCTGCCGCGTCGTGATCCACGTGATGATGCCGAGCATGCCGACGAGCGTGACCCCGCCCGCGCCCATGATGCGCTGGATGAAGCCGAGCGTCTCCGCCTCGCCGCCGAGCGAGTACACGTAGTACAGCTCGAACGGCCCGGCGAGCGGCACCTCGACGAGGGAGCCGACGACGATCCCCGGCACGACGCGCGAGTCCTCCGCTGCCGGGTCCGCCGGGATCGCGACGGACTGCCACACCTGCCCCTCGCCGCGGACCGTCTGGGCGCGCATCTGCGGGCTCACGAGCCCGTTGAGGGTGGGCGCGGTCGTCAGGTCGATGACGGCGGCGGACGCGGTGCTGTTCTCGGGGCGCCACAGGAACACCTCGCGGCTGCCGGCACCGCCCGTGCGCAGGCGCGGCAGCATGTCGTTGAGGAGCTGCTGGACCTGCGTGCCCGTGCCCGCGGTGGCCGAGTCGAACTGCGCCTGCGCCTGGGCGGTCGACCGCGCGCTCTCGACGAGGATCTCCTCGAGACGCTGGTCGAACACGCCATCGCGGATCGACGTCGTCAGGTACGCGCCGAGGGCCCCGACGGCGACGAGCCCGACGAGGAGCGACGTCGTGACGACCTGGAGCTGCATCGAGGTGCGCCAGCGGCGCGCCCCGCGGCGGACGCCTGCGGCGACGAGCGTCGCTCTGCGCCGGACGCGCGCGACGAGCGGGCGCGTGGGCGTGCTCATGGGGTCACGCGCCCGAGACACCGGCCTTGTAGCCGACGCCGCGGACCGTCACGACGATCTCCGGCTTCTCCGGGTCGTGCTCGATCTTCGAGCGCAGGCGCTGCACGTGCACGTTCACGAGCCGCGTGTCCGCGGCGTGCCGGTAGCCCCAGACCTTCTCGAGGAGCACCTCGCGGCTGAAAACCTGCCAGGGCTTGCGGGCGAGCGCGACGAGCAGGTCGAACTCGAGCGGCGTCAGCAGGATCGGGTTACCGTCGCGCGTGACGCGGTGCCCGGTCACGTCGATCTCGAGGTCGCCGATCGTCAGGCGCTCGGGCTCCGGGTCGTCGTTGCGGCGCAGGCGCGCGCGGATCCGGGCGACGAGCTCCTTGGGCTTGAACGGCTTCGACACGTAGTCGTCGGCCCCGGACTCGAGGCCCAGCACGACGTCGACCGTGTCGGACTTCGCGGTCAGCATGATGATCGGGACCCCGGACTCGGCGCGGATCTGCCGGCACACCTCGTTGCCGTCCTTGCCGGGGAGCATCAGGTCGAGCAGGACGACGTCCGGCTTGTTCGCGCGGAAGGCCGCGAGCGCGGAGTCGCCGTCCGCGCAGAAGGACGGCTCGAATCCCTCGCCGCGCAGGACGATCCCGATCATCTCCGCCAGCGCAGTGTCGTCGTCGACCACCAGGACGCGTTCTTTCATGCGGACAGTGTGCCACCATTCCTGCGCCGGAGGTCCGGTTCGTGGCACGATGGCGGCTGGTGCGCCGCAGGGGGCGGCGCTGGCCTGCAACGGGAGGGAAAGGCCTGATGACGAGCCCGGACGAGCGCGACGACGTGCCGTCGCCCGACGAGCGGCCGGCTCCGCGCTACGGGCAGTACGCGCCCCCTCCGCCTGCTGCTACAGCTGCTCCGCGCTACGGGCAGACGCCCCCTCCCGGCACGCCTCCGGCGCAGCCCGGCTACGGTCAGCCGCAGTACGGGCAACCCGGCTACGGCCAACCTCAGTACGGGCAACCCGGCTACGGTCAACCGCAGTACGGACAGCCTGGCTACGGTCAACCGCAGTACGGACAGCCTGGCTACGGTCAACCGCAGTACGGACAGCCCCAGTACGGACAGCCCGGCGGGCCGCAGGCTCCGACCGGCTTCACCGGCTCCCAGGGCGCCTACGTGGGACACACGACCGCTGCGCGCCCCGGCATCGTCCCGCTGCGCCCCCTGCGCGTGGGCGAGTTCCTGGACGGCTCCTTCGGCGCCCTGCGCTCCAACCCGCGCGTCATGCTCGGCCTGACCGCGATCGTCATGACCGTCATCATGACGATCGCCGTCCTCGTCCAGCTCGGCGCGGCGAAGTACCTGCCCGGCGTCGTGGACGCCGTCTTCGGGACCACCACGGCGGCCGACCCCGAGGTCGCGCTCGTCGCGGGCGACGAAGAGGCACAGCTCCTCTTCCAGTTCTCGTCGGTGATCCTCCTGGCGCTTGCCTCGCCCATCGTCACAGGCATGCTCACGTTCTCCGTGAGCCGCTCGGTGCTGGGGCAGCGCACGACCGTCGCCGAGGTATGGAAGGCGTGCCGCGCTCGGGTCGGCTGGCTCCTCGTCCTGGCCCTCCTCGTCGGCCTCGGCGCGACGCTCATCGTCGCGGCCGGTGGCGCAGGTATCGTCGGGGCCTTCCTCGTCGGCGCGAACGTCTCCGTCGGGCTCGGCGTCCTGACCGGGATCCTCGTCGGACTCGCCGCCCTCGTCGGCCTTGCGTGGTTCACCGTCCGGACCCTGCTCGCCGCTCCCGCCCTCGTCCTCGAGAAGCTCGGGCCGATCGCCGCCCTCAAGCGCGGCTGGCTGCTGAGCCGCGGAGCGTTCTGGCGGCTGCTGGGCCTGTACATCCTGACCAACCTCATCATCCAGGTCGTCACGAGCGTGCTCGCGATCCCCCTGTCGGTCGCACTCGCCTTCGCCATGTTCTCGTCGTCGATCCTGGTCTACTCGATCGTGAGCGGCGTCATGTACACGATCGTCTACACGGTCACGATCGCCTTCCTCGCGTCAGTCATCTCGCTGCTCTACATCGACGTGCGGATGCGCCGCGAAGGCCTCGACGTCGAGCTCACCGCGGCCGCCGCCCGCCTCCAGGACGGGTGACGGATGGACCTGGGCAGCCTGCGGAGCCCCGCGGCGGACCTATTCGTGAGCGTGCCCGTCGACCCTGACCGGGAGACGGCGCGGCGGATGCTCGTCGAGGAGCTCGGCAAGCCCGCGTACCGCGACTCGAAGGGCATCCTCCAGCGCGTCATCGAGTGGATCGGCAAGCGCCTCGCGGACCTCGCGTCGCTCGGCGGCGACCTGAGCGCGACGTGGATCGCGATCACCGTCATGGCCGTCGTGCTCCTCATCGCCGCGATCGCCCTCGTCGTCGCGGGGCCCGTGCGCCGTCGGCGTGCAGCCCAGACCGTCGGCGGCGTCCTCGCCCGCGACGACGTCCGGACCGCCGCGCAGATCCGCGCAAGCTCCGACGCCGCGACAGCGAACGGTGACCTCGCCCTCGCCACCGTCGAACGCTTCCGCGCGATCGTGCGCTCCCTCGAGGAGCGCGCGCTCCTCGACGAGGTCCCGAGCCGCACGGCCGAGGAGGCCGCAGCCGACGCAGGCGCGTTCTTCCCGACCCACGCCACGGCGATCCTCGACGCGGCTCGACTGTTCGACGCCGTGCTCTACGGGCACCGGCCGGTCGACGCCCCAGGGCTCGCGCGCGTCGTCGCGCTCGACAGCGCCCTCGCGCAGACTCGCCCGCTCCGCTCGCACGACGACGCACCTGGCGCCCCGCTCGTCAGCCTCGGCCGGACGGGGGCGCAGCCGTGACCGCCCCGTTCCCCGCACCTCCCGGGGCACCCCTCGGGGCGCCCGTCGTCGACGCCGTCCCGCTCGACGCTTCCGTGGACGGCCCGCGTCCGGGCGACGGCCGCCGGGCCTGGCGCGACCGCCTCACCCGCGCGCGCTGGCCGCTCGCGGTCGCGGCGACCCTCGTCGTCGGCAGCCTCGTCTTCCTGCTCGTCACGCCGTCGACGTCGTCGACGCCGTACGCCCCCGACAACCCCAAGCCGGACGGCGCGATGGCCGTGGCCGAGGTCCTCCGGAGCGAGGGCGTGCGCGTCTCTCACGTCCGCACGACGACCGACCTGGAGCGCCGCGCCCGTCCGGGTGCGACCGTCCTCGTCCTCGACGACCACCTCATGACGACCGAGGCGCGCGACGTCCTGCTCGCCTCGGGCGCCGACCTCGTCCTCGCCGACCCGCAGAGCACGCTCGTCACGAGTGCGAGCGGCGGCGCGATCGCACGGCACCCGCAGTCGGCACCGCCCACGGTCCTCACCGCGGGGTGCACGGACCCGGACGCCGCGACGGCAGAGTCGATCCTCGCCGGGGGCCGCGGCTTCACGGGCGACGCGTCGTCGACGCTCTGCTTCCCGACGGGGAGCACGACGGACGCGGGCGAGCCGCTGTTCGCGGTCGCCTCGACCACGACCGCCGCAGGCGCGCGCGTGACTGCACTCGCCTCCCGTGACCTCGTCACGAACGCCGCGATCCTCGACGAGGGCAACGCCGCGCTCGCGCTGCGCGTGCTCGGCCGGACCGGTTCGCTCGTCTGGTACCAGCCCATCGAGGTCCTCGCCGAGGAGGAGGGCGACGGCGGCGTGTCCCTCCTCGACCTCCTGCCCGGACCTGCGGAGCAGATGCTCTGGCTCGCCGGTGGCGTCATGGTCGTCGCGATCGTCTGGCGCGGCCGCCGCCTCGGCCCCGTCGTTGCCGAGCCGCTGCCCGTCGTCGTGCGGGCGGGCGAGGCGACGCGCGGCCGCGCACGTCTCTACCGGCGCGGCCGCGCCCACGGTCACGCGGCTGCCGCGCTGCGCGCCGCCACCGCCGACCGCCTCGCCCGGCGCACAGGGCTGCCCAGGTCGGCGTCAGGACCGCAGGTCGTCGACGCCGTCTGCCGCGCCACCGGCCGCCGCGCCGCCGAGATCGGCGAGCTCCTCTACGGCCCCCCGCCCGCCGACGACGCGGCGCTCGTCCGACTGACCCAGATGCTTGACCAGCTCGAGAGTGAGGTTGACCGCACGTGACCGACCAGCCCATCCCCGCCACGCCCGACCACCCGTCCGAGGGCGCGGCGCCCGCGGCTCCCCCGGCACCCCCCGCCCCCGCGGCTCCCCCGGTGCCGGCAACCCACGCAGCCTTCGCGCCGCAGTCCGAGGACGACCGCCTGCGCGCCGCCCTCGCGTCGGTCCGCTCGGAGGTCGCCAAGGCGGTCGTCGGTCAGGACGCCGCCGTCACGAGCCTGCTCATCGCGCTGCTCTGCCGCGGCCACGTCCTGCTCGAGGGTGTTCCCGGCGTCGCGAAGACGCTGCTCGTGCGGACGCTGTCCGCCGCGCTCGACCTCGACACCGCGCGCGTCCAGTTCACGCCCGACCTCATGCCCGGAGACGTGACGGGCTCGCTCGTGTACGACGCGCGGACCGCGGAGTTCTCGTTCCGCGAGGGCCCCGTCTTCACGAACCTCATGCTCGCCGACGAGATCAACCGCACGCCCCCGAAGACCCAGGCGTCGCTCCTCGAGGCGATGGAGGAGCGTCAAGTCTCGGTCGACGGCACGCCCCGTCCGCTGCCCGAGCCGTTCCTCGTGATCGCGACGCAGAACCCCGTCGAGTACGAGGGCACCTACCCGCTGCCCGAGGCCCAGCTCGACCGCTTCCTCCTCAAGGTGGTCCTCCCGCTGCCCGAGCGCGACCAGGAGATCGAGGTGCTGCGCCGGCACGCGACGGGCTTCAGCCCGCGCGACCTCGCGGGCGCTGGCGTGACCGCGGTCGCGGACCGCGGCGTGCTCGACGCCGCTCGGGACCGTGTCGCGAGCGTCCAGGTCGCGCCCGAGGTGCTCGGCTACGCCGTCGACCTGTGCCGCGCGACGCGCATGTCGCCGTCCCTCTCGCTCGGCGTCTCCCCGCGTGGTGCGACGGCGCTGCTCGCGACGTCCCGCGCGTGGGCGTGGCTCTCGGGCCGCGACTACGTGACGCCCGACGACGTCAAGGCGCTCGCCCACCCGACGCTGCGCCACCGTGTCCAGGTCCGGCCCGAGGCCGAGCTCGAGGGCGTCACCGCCGAGACCGTGCTCTCGACGGTCCTCGCGAACGTCCCGGTGCCGCGATGACCGCGTCGCCCCTGCCTGCTCGCACCCGTCAGGAGGCTTCGTGGTCGTGACGGGCCGCGCGGTCGCGCTGGCCGCGCTCGGAGCGATCGCCGTGCTGCTGCGTCCGGAGGGCTCGACCGTCCTCACGTGGCTGCTCGCGGTCGTCGTGCTGTGCGTCCTGGACGCGTTGCTCGCCGTGCCGACGCCGCGCCTCTCGGTGCAGCGCTCGGTGCCCGACGCCGTGCGTCTCGACGAGCAGGCGACGTGCACCGTCACGGTCACGAACGGCGCGGGGCGCAAGGCGCGCGGCCGTCTGCGCGACGCCTGGCAGCCGTCTGCCGGGGCCGTCGAGCCCGTGCACTCCTTCAGCCTGCCTGCGGGCGAGTCGGCGCGGCTGCGCACGGTCCTCGTGCCGACGCGACGGGGCGACCGTCACGCCGCCGGGGTGACGGTCCGGTCGATCGGCCCGCTCGGGCTCGCGGGGCGGCAGTCCACCCGGGACGTCGAGGCGCGCCTGCGCGTCCTGCCGCCGTTCCGCTCCCGGCGCCACCTGCCGTCCCGCCTCGCACGGCTGCGCGAGATGGACGGCCGTGCGGCCGTCCAGGTGCGCGGGGAGGGCACCGAGTTCGACTCGCTGCGCGAGTACGTGATCGGCGACGACGTCCGCTCGATCGACTGGCGCGCGACGGCGCGACGCAGCGAGGTGGTCGTGCGCACGTGGCGGCCCGAGCGTGACCGTCGCGTCATGATCGTCGTCGACTCGGGCCGTACGTCGGCAGCGCGTGTCGGCGAGGAGCCGCGCCTCGACGCGAGCATCGAGGCGACCCTCCTGCTGGCCGCCCTCGCGTCCCGCGGGGGCGACCGCGTCGAGGTCATGGCGTTCGACCGCCGCGTCCGCGCTCGCGTCGCAGGCGCACAAGGGCCGCGGCTGATGCCCGCGCTCGCCGACGCCCTCGCGCCTGTCGAGCCCGAGCTGCTCGAGACCGACTGGCCGGCGCTCGTGGCCGCGATCCGGCAGCGTCTGTCGCACCGCGCGCTCGTCGTCCTGCTGACGACGACGGACCCTGCGCCGGTCGAGTCCGGCCTCCTGCCCGTCCTGGGCCGCCTCGCCCAGGACCACGTCGTCGTCGTCGCGTCAGTGCGGGACCCGGAGCTCGAGGAGCTTCGCACCGACCGCACCGACTCCGCCGCGCTGTTCGACGCCGCGGCCGTCGAGCGCACCGAGCTCGAGCGCACCGCCGCGTCCGTCGTCCTGCGGCGCCACGGTGCCGAGGTGCTCCACGAGGTGCCCGAGTCCCTCGCGCCCGCTCTTGCCGACCTCTACCTGACGCTCAAGGCTGCCGGCCGCCTCTGACGGCCCCGGCGCACGAGCCGGTCGGCCCCTGGCAGACTGTGGGCATGATGCGCAGGTACTCCAGCCCCGCTGCCCGGCAGCGCCACCAGCGCCGCGTCGCGCTGATCGTCGCGGTCTCCATGCTCGCCGCCGTCGCTCTCCCGGCGTTCGGGATGCTCTTCCTCTGACCCGCCGACGGCGCTGCCGTCAGGCGTATGGCAGGGCCGCCCCGGCGTGGTCCTCCGTGAGGTCGCCGGTCTCGCCACCAGCGACCGCCCGGCGGCCGAAGACCGTCACGTAGGTCCAGAACGCGGCGAGCGCCAGCGCGCCGATGAGGATCTTGAGCCACCAGTAGAGCCCCGACCCGGTCACGAAGCCCTCGATGACCCCGGAGACGCCGAGCACCACGACGAGCGACACCGCCACCGTGAAGAGCGCACGCCCCTCTTGGGCGAGCGCGAGGCTGCGCGGCCTGCGCCCCGGCGACACGAGCGTCCAGAACAGCCTCAGGCCAGCAGCCCCGGCGACGAAGACGGCGGTGAGCTCGAGGAGGCCGTGCGGCAGGATCAGCGAGAAGAAGATGTCGAGGCGGCCCGCCTCGGCCATCATGCCGCCCGTCGCACCGACCTGGACCGCGTTGGCGAACAGGACGTATGCGGGCCAGAGCCCGGAGATGCCGAACGCGACGCACTGCGCGGCGATCCAGGCGTTGTTGGTCCACACGCGGCCGGCGAACCCGAGCCCCGGGTCGTAGTAGGCGGCGAACTGCTCCTCGACGTAGTGAGCGCGCTCGGAGGGCGTGCCGAGGATCGCGAGCACGCTCGGGTCGTTGACCGCGGTGATCCCGGCGACGACGCCGATGATCACGCACGCCGCCGTGACCGCGTGGGTCCACCAGCGGATCCGGTAGAGGGCCGCCGGGGCGGAGACGAGCGCGAAGCGCTTGACGTCCGACCAGGCGGGCTCGTGCGCTCCGGCGATCCGGGCGCGGGCGCGCGAGACGAGCGTCGAGAGCTTCGAGATGAGTGCCGGGTCGGGTGCAGCGGAGCGCACCATCGACAGGTGCGTCGCGGTCAGCTGGTAGAGCCGGGCGAGCTCGTCCGCCTCCGCGCCGTCGAGCACGCGTCGTCGCGTGAGCTCGGCCAGGCGGTCCCACTCCGGGGCGTGCGTCTCGCTGAAGGCGTCCAGGTCCACGGGCGGTACCCTATCGAGAGCGCGTCGCTGCGGGGCGGCGACGTCCGGAGAGACCAGCGGGGGAGCACGTGCGCGAGGGCATCATCATCGGCGAGGGCGTCGTCGTCGACGCACGGCCCGCGTCGTTCGCGACGCGAGCCGTCGGCTTCGCGATCGACCTGATCGCGCTCGGGCTGCTGACGTTCGCAGGAGTCGTCGTGCTGGGGCAGGTGGACACCCTGTCGGACTACGCCCTGGCGATCATCGGGATCGTGAGCGTCGTCCTGCTGCTCGTCGTGATCCCCACGGCGGTCGAGACGCTCAGCCGGGGCGCCTCCCTCGGCAAGCTCGTCATGGGGATCCGCATCGTGCGGGACGACGGCGGCCCGGTTCGTCTGCGCCACGCCCTCGTCCGGTCGCTCGTCGGCCTCGGGGAGATCTGGCTCACGGGTGGTTCGGTCGCGCTGATCGTGTCGCTCGCCCACCCGTCCGGGAAGCGGGTCGGTGACCTGCTCGCTGGGACCCACGCGGTGCGGACGCGCGGCGGTGCCGTCGACAACGCGACGGTCGCGATGCCGCCGGAGCTCGCCGGATGGGCGGCGCAGGCCGACATCCGTCGGCTGCCGGACGGTCTCGCGCTCGCAGTGCGCCAGTTCCTCGGACGGGCACCGCGCCTCGCGGCGCAGTCCCGGGCGCGGCTCGGGATGTCACTCGCCGCGGAGGTCGAAGAGCTCGTCGCGCCGGGCCCGCCCTCGGGGACCCACCCGGAGGCGTTCCTCATGGCCGTGCTCGCCGCTCGTCGGGACCGCGAGTGGGCTGCCGCGCAGCGGGCGCGTGCGCTCGCGCGCGAGCAGGAGGAGATGATCCACCGCCTGCCGTACGGCGTGCCAGACCCCCTGAGCTGACGCCCGGCCCTGGAGCGCCTCGCCGGGCGCATCGGTGCAGCTCGACACGAGCGCGAGACGACCGAAGCCCGGACCCCTGAGGGTCCGGGCTTCGCGTGTGCAGGCTCGCGCCGGAGGCGAGCGCTCGCGTCAGTAGCGGTAGTGCTCCGGCTTGTACGGGCCCTCGACCTTGACACCGAGGTAGTCCGCCTGCGCCGGGCTCAGCTCGGTGAGCCGGACGCCGAGCGCATCGAGGTGGAGGCGCGCGACCTTCTCGTCGAGGACCTTCGGCAGGCGGAAGACGTCGGTCGCGTACGCGTCCGGGCCCCCGGCCTTCGTGTAGAGCTCGATCTGCCCGATGACCTGGTTGGTGAACGAGTTGCTCATGACGAACGACGGGTGGCCGGTCGCGTTGCCGAGGTTGAGCAGGCGGCCCTCGGACAGCACGATGATCGAGCGGCCGTCGGGGAAGGTCCACTCGTGGACCTGTGGCTTGATCTCGGTGCGGGTGATGCCGGGGATCCGCGCGAGGCCGGCCATGTCGATCTCGTTGTCGAAGTGACCGATGTTGCCGACGATCGCCTTGTCCTTCATCGCGGCCATGTGGTCGGCCGTGATGACACCGAAGTTGCCGGTCGTCGTGATGAAGAAGTCGGCCTCGTCGAGGACGTCCTCGATGCGTGCGACCTGGAAGCCGTCCATCGCGGCCTGGAGCGCGCAGATCGGGTCGACCTCGGAGACGATGACGCGCGCGCCCTGGCCACGGAACGCCTCGGCGGCGCCCTTGCCGACGTCGCCGTAGCCGGCGACGAACGCGACCTTGCCGCCGATGAGGACGTCGGTCGCGCGGTTGATGCCGTCGGGCAGCGAGTGGCGGATCCCGTACTTGTTGTCGAACTTCGACTTGGTGACGGAGTCGTTGACGTTGATCGCGGGGAAGAGCAGCTCGCCCTTCTCGGCGAGGTGGTAGAGGCGGTGCACGCCCGTCGTCGTCTCCTCGGTCACGCCGAGGATCGCGGGCGCGATGCGGGTCCAGCGCTGCGGGTCCGTCGCGAGCGAGCGGCGCAGGACGGCGCGCACGACGTTCATCTCGTGGGAGTGGTCGAGGTCGCCCTCGGCGGTGTCGGCGGGCACGGCGCCCGCTGCCTCGTACTCGACGCCCAGGTGGACGAGCATCGTCGCGTCGCCGCCGTCGTCGAGGATCATGTTGGGGCCCTGCACCCCGCCGTCCTCGGTGGGCCAGAGCATGATCTGCTCGGTGCAGTCCCAGTACTCCTCGAGGCTCTCGCCCTTCCAGGCGAACACGGGGACGCCCGCAGGGGCGTCCGGGGTGCCGTCGCGGCCTACGGCGATCGCGGCGGCGGCCTCATCCTGGGTCGAGAAGATGTTGCACGACGCCCAGCGCACCTCGGCGCCCAGGTCGACGAGGGTCTCGATGAGGACGGCCGTCTGCACCGTCATGTGGAGCGAGCCGGCGATGCGGGCACCCGCGAGCGGCTGGCTCGGGCCGTACTCGGCGCGCAGCGCCATGAGGCCGGGCATCTCGTGCTCGGCGAGGCGGATCTGGTGGCGCCCCGCCTCGGCGAGCGCGAGCGAGCGCACCTTGTAGCGGCCAGGAACCTCGTCGAACGTGGACATGCTTCTCCCAGTGGTGGACCGGACGGGTGGTCCAAGGCTATCGCGCGCCCCTGACGCGGTCGCAGCGCGTCCGGGACCCGCGTCTGCGCGCCGCGTCCGCGGGGAGGCACGACGTCGTGCCGGACCGCGGCCCACGGGCCGCGAGGGTGTTCCGTCCCGTTTGACCGCGATGCCCGCCCACGTGGCTGCTGAGGCACGAGTGAATGTGAGCCGCGCTCTTTTATCAGGGCCGTTCGTTCTGCACACTGTCTCCATGCGTCCCGCTCCCCCGTCGTCCGCCGCACGCCACCGCCCGGGCTCCCGGCTCTCGCTCGCCGTCGCGCTCGTCGCCCTGCTCGGCACCGTCGGGGTCGTCGGCGCGCCCGCCCCCACGGCCGACGCCGCCGCCAAGGTGACCCTCACCGCGAGCCAGAGCGCGACGAAGGTCGACCGGGGCGGCAAGGTCACGCTCAAGGTCGCCTACCGCCAGGGCAAGAAGCCCGTCACCTGCTGCTCCGTGCGCCTCCAGGCGAGGACGACGGGCGGCTGGAAGACGGTCCGCACGGTCAAGCCCAAGAACGGGAAGGCGAGCGTCGTCGTCACGCCCAAGGTCACGACGCGGTACCGCTTCGTCACGCTCACCGGCAACACCCGCTCGGCGACCAAGAAGGTCACCGTGCGCTCGTCGATCGCCGTGAAGGCGTCGAAGCCGACGATCGCGCCAGGCGCCGCGAGCACGATCACCGCGACCTACCGCGCCCAGGGCCGCCTCGTCGCGAAGGGCACCGTCCAGCTCCAGCACAAGACGTCGTCCGGCTGGGTCACGCTCTCGCGCACGGCCGTGGCGTCCGGCAAGGCGAAGTTCACCGTCAAGCCCGCAGCGACGACGTCGTACCGCGTCACGACGACCGGGCTCGGGGTGCGCAGCAAGACCGTCAAGGTCGCCGTCTCAGCGCCGACGACCGACGCGCCGAAGAGCAACGGCCAGCCGCCGAAGAACAACGCCCCCGACGACACGACGACGACGAGCAACCCGCCCCAGAACACGCCGAAGACCCCGCCCGCGTCGTTCACCGTCAAGGGCTCCGGCTACGGGCACGGCATCGGCATGTCGCAGTACGGCGCCTACCGGATGGCCCAGGAGGGCAAGACCGCCGCCCAGATCCTCAGCCACTACTACACGGGCGCGAAGGTCACGACGGCCACGACCCCCGAGGACGTCGCGGTCCAGGTCTTCGGCGCGTCCGACGCCGCGACCACGACCTTCTCGGTCAACGCTGGCTCCTGGCGCCTGCGAAGCGGCGAGGGCACGACCCTCGTGACCGGCGACAAGTCCTCGAAGGTCACGCTCAAGGTTGTCGGCGGCAACCCCGTCGCTGTCGTCGGCGGGACCACGTATCCGAGCGCGAGCTGGACCGGCGACCGCTCCGTCCTGCGCCTGCACTGGACCGGAACCCGGTACTACTCCTCGACCGGCACCAAGGCTGTCGCGAGCCTGTCCGGCACGCACGGCACCTACCGGCACGGCCGGATGACCGTGCGTGTCATCAACGGCCACCTCAACGTCGTCAACGAGCTCCGGCTCAACACCGAGTACCTCTACGGCCTCGGGGAGATGCCGTCCTCCTGGGACTCCGCCGCTCTCCAGGCGCAGGCCATCGCGGGCCGCAACTACGCGACCGCCGCCGCGACCGCGAAGCGCAAGGCGACGTGCGACTGCCACCTCTGGGACGACACCCGCTCGCAGAACTTCACCGGATGGAAGAAGGAGAGTGAGGGCACGAACGCCGTCTGGGGCAAGAAATGGGTCGCTGCCGTCGACGCGACCGTCACGTCATCGACGTCCGCCCAGCTCCTCCTCGCCTCCGGCAGCCTCGTCAACGCCTACTACTACTCCTCGAGCGGCGGCCGCACCGCCAACAGCGAGGACGTCTGGTCGTCGAAGGTCGGCTACCTGCGCTCCGTGGACGACCGCTACTCCCTCACCGACGACAACCCGATGCGCGCGTGGACGCGCTCCCTCACCCAGGCCAAGGCGCAGTCGATCTTCGGCGTCAAGGACATCGTGCGGGTCGACGTCACCGCGACCTACTCGAGCGGCCAGATGAAGACGCTCACCGCGACGACCACGAACGGCACGAAGGTCTCCGTCACCAAGAAGGCTGACCAGCTCCGCTCGCTCCTCGGCCTCCCCGCCTCCTGGGTCACGTCGATCGCCTGATCCTGCTGGCCCTGGGGCCTTCGTCACGTTCACCCCGGCGTGTCACCCGGGTTAAGGTGTCGGCGTCCCCCACAGCCCCGTCGCCGAGGAGCCCGCGTGCCCAGGATTCTGCTCAGAGCAGGCAAGGACCCCTTCGAGGTCCTGTCGCCCGAGGTCGCCCGCGGCGCGTTCCCCAAGGGGGTGTGGGGCAAGAACGTCGGCAACCTGGTCTTCGGCGACTCGATGCACAAGCTCCTGTCGGTGCCCGGCACCGAGGTCGTCCCGAACGCGTTCCTCAGCGAGCGCCCCGGCGTCACGCCGTGGTACGTCGACCAGATCAACGAGCAGTTCGACCACTTCGTCATCCCGCTGGCCAACGCGTTCCGCACCTCGTTCATGGGGAACCTCGAACGCCTGACCGAGGTCATCGAGGGGCTCAAGATCCCCGTCACCGTCGTCGGGGTCGGCGTCGCCGGCGGACCGCGCAGCCTCAAGAACCCGCTCCCCCGCCTGAAGGACGACGAGCGGCCCATGGTCGCCCGCTTCCTGACCGCCGTCCTCGACCGCTCCGCGTCGATCGGCGTGCGCGGCGAGCACACGCAGACGTTCCTCGCCTCCCTCGGCTTCGGCGACGAGCACGTCGACGTGATCGGCTGCCCGTCGCTCTTCCAGCTCGGCCCGGGCCACTCCGTGCACAAGCGCGCTGAGGCGATCTCGCCCGACTCGCACTTCACGATGAACATCAGCCCGTACGTCAAGCGCATGGCCGAGGCGTCGGTGCGGCACGCCGAGAAGTACCCGCACATGATCTACGTCCCCCAGGACACCGCGACGCTCGACCTGATGATGTACGGCACGCCGCACCCAGACGCGGGCGACCCGCAGATGCCCGTGCACATCGACCACCCGCTGTACGTCGAGGACCGCATGCGGTTCTTCACCGACTCGTCGACGTGGTTCGGCTTCCTCGCGACGCAGGACTTCTCGTTCGGCACCCGGATCCACGGCAACATCGCGGCGCTCGTCGCCGGAACCCCCGCGCACGTGATCGCGCACGACTCGCGCACGCTCGAGCTCGCCCAGTACCACGAGATCCCGCACACGACCGTGCCTGACCTGGCCGAGGGCTTCGACGCCGCCGAGCTGTACGAGGCGACGGACCTCACGGCGTTCAACGCGGGGCACGCCGCGCGGTTCGACAAGTTCGCGGCGTTCCTGCGCAAGAACGGCATCGCGCACGTGTTCGAGGAGGGCAAGGCGAACCCCGAGTACGAGACGCGCCTCTCGGCTCTGCCGTTCCCCGACCCCGTGCACACGCTCTCGACGACCGACCCGGTCGCACGCGCCGAGGCGTACGAGCGCATCGCGACCGTCGAGTCGTTCGCGCACCACCACGACTGGATCAAGAAGTTCTCCCCGCGCGTGGACTTCCCTGTGACCCCGCCCCGCCTCCCGGCGTCGACCCCGGCACGTCGCTCGGTGCGGCGGTTCGCGGCACGCGTCCTCAACAAGGCGGCCCGCGTGATCGGGGGCTGAGACGGAGCGAGAGTTCTCTCACAGAACCTCCCGGCAGCACCGATGGGCCACCTAGAGTTGAGCCGTCCCGAGCCGATTGGTCCTGATTCATGACGTTTCGTCCCACCCTGAACCGCGCGCTGCGTCCTGCTGTCGCAGTCGGCGCATCGCTCTCCCTCCTCGTCGGCGGCGCCCTCGTCGCCGCCCCTGCGGTATCCGCCGCACCCGTCGCACAGGCAGCCGCCAAGGTCGCCACGAAGAAGCCCGCCGCGCCGACGCTCCGCGTCGTCCCGGGCGCCAAGCAGGCGACCGCGACGTGGTCCAAGGTCGCCGGCGCGAAGAAGTACGTCGTGCAGTACTCGACGACGAAGAGCTTCAAGAAGAAGAAGACAAAGTCCGTCACCACGCGCACGACCACGGCGACGATCAAGAAGCTCAAGCTGCGCACGGACTACTGGGTCCGCGTCACGGCTACGACCTCCGCCGGCAAGGTCACCTCGAAGAAGGTCAAGGTCCGCGCGACCACCGCGCCCGTCGGGCGCACCTCCATCACGGTCAAGCCGGCCGGCCCGAACCAGGTCAAGGTCAGCTGGAAGCCCCTCAAGAAGGGCACCAAGATCACGATCGTCGGCTCGTACGACAACGACGCGCTCAAGAAGTCCGCTACCCGCTTCTCGGTGTCGGGGATCAAGGCCACCGAGACTTCGCGCGTCGTCACCGTCCCGGCCTCGTTCCGCAAGTACGTCGGCGCGACGACCGCGAACCCCGTGTACATCCAGGCGAACATGTTCAACGGCACACGCAAGAGCACCTCGCCGATCGCCTACTCCGTCGTCGGACGCCCCGCCGCCCCGGCCTCGAACGCCCCGACGCTGACGTTCGCGACCTACAACGTCGGCAGCATCGCCGCGACGAAGGAGCGCTCGGCACGCACGTGGGAGAAGCGCCGCACCGCGGTCGCCCGTGCGATCACGACGGCGGCGCCTGATGTCATCACCGTCCAGGAGACGACGACGGCCAAGAGCGCCGAGGGCGTCCGCCAGTACGACGACCTCGTGGGCCGCCTCCCCTCCCGGTACCGCCTCGTCTACACGGCGGACACGATCGGCACCGCCAAGGGCGCTGCGACCAAGGGCGACCACGTCATCGTCAACACCGACCGCGTCGCGGTCGTGAAGTCCGGCGTACAGTCGCTCTCCGCGCTGCTGCCCGCAAACCAGCGCAACGACAAGGACCGCTTCTTCGGCTGGGCCCGTCTGAAGGACCGCAAGACGGGGAAGACGTTCTCCGTCGTGTCGATCCACCTCCAGAACGGCGCGAGCTCGGCCGCTCAGAAGCATCGCCTCGACGCGATCAAGGCCATCGAGTCGTTCGCCGCGAAGAAGATCGTGGGTTCCGCGTCCGAGCCGCTCGTCTTCGCGGGAGACTTCAACTCCGACGTCGCGCGCTACCCGTCCGGTCCGCCGACGTACCTCTCCACGCGTGGCTTCGTCGACGCGGCCGCCGCGCCCACGACGCGCGGCATGGAGTGGGCGACGACGAACAACCAGAACGCGACCAAGGACGGCGGCTATCCGACAAGTCCCGCGAAGTACAAGTACTCCGCTACTCGGATCGACTACATCCTGGTGAAGAACGGCAAGGGCTCGACGACGTTCACCAACCAGGTCATCCTCACCGGCGGCAAGTTCGACGAGCGCTACCGCGGCTCGGACCACAACCTCCAGGTGGCGAAGCTGCGCCTCTCCTGAGGCCCGCTCCTACGACGAGAGCCCTCGTCCTCACGGTCAGACCGTCAGGACGAGGGCTCTCGTCGTAGGGCGTCGTACCGTCAGCGGCCCACGCGGCGCAGCACCTTGTCGATCGGGGTGATCGTCGGACGGACCGCCCGGACCTTTCGCCCCTTCTCGATCGTCTCGTCAAATGCCGCGCCGTTGTCCTGGCCCTCGTCGAAGACGGTCTCGAGCCCGTTGCGGTGCAGGAAGTCGAGGTAGGTCGCGAAGCGCTCGGGCATGAGCTCGTTGAACCGCGTGTAGTCCGTGCGGCCGTAGAGCTCCTCGGCGAGCGGGGGCTCGGAGAGGTCGCTCATGAGCGTGTACGGGATCCCGTGGTACTCGGCGAGCTCACGGGTGCGGCTGTCGTGCGCCAGCAGGTGCGCCGGCGTCCCGCCGATGATCCCCGCGATGTTGCCGTGCAGACGGTTGCCGAACACGAAGTCGTAGCGGGCGAGGTCCTCGATCCAGCCCCACGGGTTCGGGTAGAAGAACAGACGCTTCGTGCGGTAGAGCACGTGGCCCGTGTGGATCGGGGTCGCGGGGTCCCAGTGGTCGGTCGACCGCCCCTCGGAGCCGTTGATGATCATGCGGGCCGAGCGCGCGTCCTGCGACGGGCTCGTGAGCCGCTTGTACGCGGCGGCGTTGCGCTCGACGATCGGGCCGATCCCGCCAACGCGGTAGTCGACGTTCATGGAGATGCGCGAGCGTGAGGTCAGGCCGGGCATGTCCGTGCGGACGCGCAGCCCCGGGCCCCACGTGAAGATCGAGGGGCAGCCGATCACGTCGACGCGCGACGCGTCGACACCGAGCGACACGAGGTAGCGCTTCGTGAGCTCCCCGCGCACACCGATCGACTCCGACTTGTCGAGGACGGCGTCAGCAAAGGCGCGGACCGTGCGGTCGTGCTTCGCGAGCGCCGCCGCCGACGGGAGCTTGTCGCTCCCCGTACGTCCCATGCGGAAGCTCTCGTTCTCCGCCGCGTCCGCCGTCGTCTGGGCACCGACGCCGACGACCGTGACCGGCATGTCCAGCTGCTGGACGATGCGCGTCATCCGGGCGAGGCCTTCGGAGAACGGGAACCGGAAGGCGTTCGACATGGGCATGACGTAGCGGTCGAAGCGCCTGTTGATCCGCTCGACCCATTCGGTCGGGTCCTCGAGCGTGTGCGCGTCGAACCCGCCGGGGACGACACGGGTGCCCGACGTGCTCAGGGCACGGAAGACCGCGTTCGCGTAGAGGAGGTTGCCGGAGTTCCCGCCCATGCGGCGCGAGGCCTGCACGGGCGGATAGATCTTGCGCGGGTCTTGTGCAGAACGCACGAGGATGCGGGCCATGGAGCAGGTCCACCTTCTGAAGTGTCTGGGACGTCGCGCTACGGGCGGTACCGTCGTAGCGTTCGAACGCTACCACCGGCACCCTGCGACCGTCGGGCCTATCCACCCGCTCCGTCAGTGACCCGCCGCACGTCCACCTCGTCCGGAGGCTCTCCCCGCTCATGCTGTCTCGCATCGCCGCGCTCAGGTCCGCCGCGCCCGAGTCCCTCGTCGCGCTCGGCCTCATGATCGCCTCGCTCCTCGCTGCAGCCGTCGCCGCCCTCCTTGGAACCTCCCTGGCGCCCTGGCTCCTCCTGGTGTCCCTGCTCGCCGAGGTCACCATGCGCGCGACGCGGTCCGGCAAGCTCGTCAGCGCATCCCTCGCCCGCGCCGCGCTCGGCGCGACGACGCTCTACACCCTGCGGACGGCCCTCCTGCTGGTGTGGTGCGCCGTCTCGGACCACGACGTGCTCGTACCCGCCGCGCTGATCGCCGTGGCCGTCCTCGTGCTGCGCCTGGCCGGGACCCGGCTGGCCCGGGTA
Source organism: Flavimobilis soli (assembly GCF_002564025.1). Taxonomy (NCBI): domain Bacteria; kingdom Bacillati; phylum Actinomycetota; class Actinomycetes; order Micrococcales; family Jonesiaceae; genus Flavimobilis; species Flavimobilis soli. The sequence goes on along the minus strand of NZ_PDJH01000001.1, from coordinate 2,609,132 downwards.
GTCCGCCGTCGCAACACCCCCGCGATCGCCGTGCGCAACCTCGACGTCCCCGCGGCCGCCCCTGCGCCGGTCAGGTGGCCGTCCGCAGGACGCTGGAAGGTGCTGTGCGAGGCCCTCGTGATCATCGCCGTCGTGCTGCTGCCCGCGCAGCCGTGGTGGGCGGCGCTCGTCGCCGTCGGAGCCGCGGCGTTCGCAACGCTCCGCAGCGTCCTCGCGGTCCTCGACCTCCGGGCGATCGGCGGCTCTCGCACCTCGCAGTCGCTCCTGCCGCAGGTGCGCGCCGCGATCGATGCCCGAGCCCCGCGCACCGCGCTCTACTTCTCGGGCGACGTGGCGTCGGTGTACCAGGCGAACATGTGGCTCGAGACGCTCGAGCGGACGGCCCCCGACGCCGTCGTCATCATGCGCGAGCGCAACGTGTTCGCGGCGCTCGGGCCGACGTCGCTCCCCGTCGTGTGCGTCCCGGACGCGACGACGCTCATGAACCTCGGCCTGCCCACGCTGCGGGTCGCGCTCTACCCGACCAACGTCGGCAAGAACATCCACCTCCTGCGTGAGCCGCACATCAAGTCAGTCTTCATCGGCCACGGCGACAGCGACAAGAGCGCCTCGTTCAACCCCTACTCGCGCGTGTACGACGAGATCTGGGTCGCCGGCCCCGCCGGCCGCGAGCGGTACCGCCGGGCGATGATCGGGATCGACGACGCCCGCGTCCGCGAGGTCGGCCGACCGCAGGTCGCGGACCTGGCCGCCGCCCCGCCGCGCGAGGCCGCCGTGCCCACCCTCCTGTACGCCCCGACGTGGGAGGGCTGGAACGAGGACCAGAACTACTGCTCGCTCGAGACGGTCGGCCTCCCGCTCGTACGCCGCGTCGTCGAGTCCGGCCTGCCCGTTCGCGTCATCTACCGGCCGCACCCGTTCACCGGGCGTCGCCTGGCCTCGGTCGCCGCAGCGAACCGCGAGATCGTCCGGCTCCTCGGCGACGCCGTCCCAGCTCCCCCGGCCCTCGACACGACGCCCGGTCTCTCGGCCGTCGCCGTCGCCGACGCGCTCCGTGCACGTGACGAGGCCTGGTTCGCCGGCCTGGACGCGCGCACGCACGTCGCCCTGCAGCGCTCCTGGGGCGTGAGCATGAGCGCGTGCATGGCTGAGGCGACCATGCTGCTCACCGACGTCTCGAGCGTCCTGTCCGACTTCCTCGCGACCGACCGGCCGTACGCGGTCGCCGATCCGCGCGGCGTCGGCCGGGAGCGCTTCGTCGAGGAGTTCCCGTCCGCCGCAGGCGGCGCCGTCGTCACCACCGCGGCGGACGTCGAGGCGCTCCTCGACGCGCTCGCCCGCGGCGTCGACGAGCTCGCTGGCGTTCGCGCCGCCCTGCGCGGCCAGCTCCTCGGCGACCACCCGGAGGATGCGCACGCCACCTTCCGGCAGGCGATCGCCGACCTCGCAGCGCGTGCCGACGACCGCGCCCGCGCCGTCGCCCGCGCGGCGGGGACGCTCTGACCGGCCCGCCGGTCAGCCAACCGATAGGATCGACCAGGCCTGTGGGCACACCCGCAGCCGTCGACGCAACACGACGAAGGAGCACCAGGTGCGGACCGTAGGAGTCATCCTTGCCGGTGGAGTCGGGACCCGGCTCGGCTTGAAGGTTCCCAAGCAGATGGTCAAGATCGCCGGGAAGACGATCCTCGAGCACACCGTCACCGCGCTCAACGACAGTCCTGTCGTCGACGAGGTGATCGTCATGATCACCCCGGGCTGGTCCGAGCACGTCGCGACGCTCCTGGGCAGCAAGTTCGACAAGCTGACCCGCATCCTCGAGGGTGGCTCGACGCGCAACGAGACGACGCGCCGCGTCCTCGACGCCCTCCCCGACGACGAGTGCAAGGTCATCCTGCACGACGCCGTCCGGCCGCTCCTCGACGAGCGGATCATCGAGGAGTGCGTGCACGCGCTCGACGGCTTCGGGGCCGTCGACGTCGTCATCCCCTCCGCAGACACGATCGTCGAGGTCAACTCCGACGAGATCATCACCTCCATCCCCGACCGAGCGCTCCTGCGCCGTGGCCAGACCCCGCAGGCGTTCAAGCTCTCCGTGCTGCGCGACGCGTACGCGAAGGCCGTCGAGGACCCGTACTTCGCCGCCACAGACGACTGCGGCGTCGTCCTCAAGTACCTTCCCGACGTCCCGATCAAGACCGTCTCGGGGTCGGAGCACAACCTCAAGGTCACGCACCCCGTCGACCTCTTCATCGCGGACAAGCTGTTCCAGCTCGCATCGCAGGGACCGCACCACCTCGACGCTTCGAAGCGCGCCGAGCTGCTGCGCGACAAGGTCGTCGTCGTGCTCGGCGGTTCCTACGGCATCGGCGCGGAGATCGCCCGCATCGCCGAGGACGCGGGCGCGACCGTCGTCGCGCACGGGCGTTCCACGACCGGCCTGCACGTGCAGGACCCGGTCGCGATCGCCGAGGCCTTCCGCAAGACGGCCGAGGAGCACGGCTCGATCGACGCCGTCATCCTCACCGCCGGGGTGCTGCGCGTCGGCCGTCTCAACGAGACGAGCGAGGAGCAGATCGACGAGACGATCGGCGTGAACTACCTCGCGCCCGTCAACGTCGCCAAGGCCGCCTTCCCGTACCTGCAGAAGTCGAAGGGGCACCTTCTCTACTTCACGTCGTCGTCCTACACCCGCGGCCGCGAGAACTACGCGCTGTACTCCTCGACGAAGGCCGCGGTCGTGAACCTCACGCAGGCGCTCTCGGAGGAGTGGGCCGGCGACGGCATCAAGGTCAACGTCATCAACCCGGAGCGCACCGCCACGCCGATGCGCACCCAGGCCTTCGGCCAGGAGCCGGAGGGCACGCTGCTCTCCGCCGTCGCCGTCGCGGAGACGTCGCTCGACGTCATCGTCTCGGACGCGACCGGTCTCGTCATCGACGTCCGTCGCGAGGGCCAGCCTGCTGACACCGGCGGCGCGATCGCCTCGGCGCTCGACGCTACCGAGCGCGAGCTCTCCGAGCTCGCGACCGACTGACCGCAAGGCGATGTGGATCGCAGACGACGAGGAACGTAGCTGGGGTGACCGGCTCACGACCGGCCGTCGTCATGTCCTGACGCTCGGGGTCCGCGCCGTCGGCACCTCGCTCGTGCTCGGAGCCGTCCTGCTCGCGGCGGCGCGCTGGCCCGACGCGAGCTGGGTGCCGGCGGCGGCGGCCGTCGGTCTCCTCCTCCCGCTCGTGCTCCTGCGTCGGCTCGTCGTCGCGATGCTCCGGGGCGGCGACCGCGACGTCGGCAACGAGGGCTCGGCGACCGGCACGTTCATCGCCACCCGGCTGATCGCGGTCGCGGTCGCGGCGGTCGTCGCGTCTCACCACGGCTGGGACGTCGCCACCGCCCTCACGCTGGCCGCGCTCCTCGTTGCTCTATTGCTAGAACCTCCGGTCCGCGTCGCCGTCGACCGCGCCGTCCCGTACGCGCTCAACCTCGACGACGGTCAGGGGCGGATCCGCAACTGGCCGGCGGCCGACCCGTCGTGGGCGTTCACGGTGACGACCCTCGCCCTCGCCGCGACGCACGTCGACCTGCTCGACGGGGAGGTCGGCCTCCTCTCGTACGTCGCCGCGGGGGCCGCACTCGCCACGGTGAGCCTGGTCGGCGTCGACGCGGCGCTGCGCATCCGCCGTCGCGGCGTCTTCGAGGCCCGCATCCCGGCGATGCTCGCAGCGCTGGGCCCCCGGTTCGTCCTGCACTGGGAAGGTCCTGTGGGCACCGGTTACCAGGTGCATACGTGGCTGCCGTACCTCGACAGGGTCGGCGTCCCGTACGTGATCGTCCTGCGCAACGCGCAGAACTTCCGCGACGTCGCCGGCGCGACCGCTCCCGTGATCGTCCTCCCTGCCCTCGCCCACCTCGACAAGCTGCTCGTCCCGGCGCTCACGACCGCGGTCTACGTGAACACCGCGACGTCGAACCAGCACCTCGTGCGCTATGCGCACCTGCGTCACGTCCAGCTCAACCACGGCGACAGCGACAAGATCCCGAGCCACAACCCGGCGTTCCGGCTCTACGACCGCAACTTCGTCGCCGGGCAGGCCGCGGTCGATCGCTTCGCCAACGCGGGCATCACCGTCCAGGACGACTTCTTCCGCATCGTCGGCCGTCCCCAGGTCGAGGACGTCGCCGAGGCGCGCGCCGACCGCGAGGGGCGCCGTCCCGTCGTCCTCTACGCGCCGACGTGGCTCGGGTTCCACGCGGACTCGCACTACTCGTCGCTGCGGCACGGCGTCTCGATCGTGCAGCAGCTCCTCGACGCCGACTGCGACGTCGTCTTCCGACCGCACCCTTACGCCCGCAACGACCGCAACCTCGCGCGCGCGGTCGACGACGTCGTCGCGCTGCTCGCCGCGGACACCGCGCGCTCCGGGCGCGAGCACCGCACCGGCGACGCCGTCGAGAGCTGCCCGATCTCCGAGTGCTTCAACATGTCGGACGCCATGGTCGCCGACGTCTCGAGCGTGATAGGCGAGTACCTCTTCTCGGGCAAGCCGTACGCGATCACCGACATGTCGGCCGACGACGGTGCCGCCGAGGTGTTCCCGGCCGCCGAAGGCGGCTACCTCGTCAAGCCTGCGCAGGACGGCGCGGTGCGGCACGCGCTCGAGGTGATGCTCGGTGAAGACCCGCACCGAGCCCGCCGGGAGGAGCTTCGCGTCTACTACCTCGGCGACCTGCCGCGCGAGGGCTACGCGGACACGTTCGTGGCGGCTCTGCGCGCCGAGCTCTGAGCTACGGGGTCCAGGACGCCTTCTCAAGCTCCGTCGTCGTGGGGCGCCTGGGCCTGCGTCGGCAGTCCCCCGGCCGAGGTCGAGCGGGGGCCCTTACTTCGGTTGGAGCTGGGCGCGCGCGGCGTCGATGAAGACCTGCTCGTACTCGCGCCCGGGGAAGCTGCCGAGGTAGTGCTCGCGCACTCGCTCACGCTCGGGGGCGAGGGGATCGTCGCCGAGCATGAGGCGGACCTGCTCCTCAAGGTTGGTCATCTTCTCGTCGATCACGTACGCGGCGGTCGAGATGGGGTTGTCAGCCGCGAACTGCTCGAGCGTCGCCCGGACCGCGACGAGAGCGAACGGCTTCCCGGAGTACAGGAAGTCGGGCACGACGCTCGAGACGTCCGAGACCAGCGCGTCCGACATGTTGAAGCACTCGACGAGGCTGAGCTCGCGCTCGGCTCGCTCACGCAGCACGTGCTGGCGCCCCGTCGCCGCGGCGTCGGCCTCGAGCATCGCGTAGATGCGGTCACGTGCGGCAGCGAGCTGCGGGGACTTCTGCGTGTGCGGGTGCGGGCGGAAGACGACCGTGCAGCCCGCCGCGAGCAGCGCGGCGACGATCTCGGGGCCGTGCGGCAGCGAAGAGTAGTTCGAGTCCGCCATGAACCCGGCCCACGTCGGGGCGTAGAGCACCGTGGCTGGCCCGTCGTGCTCACGCGGCCCCTGGACGTCGGCGACCTGCGGGCGACCGACGATCTCGAAGAAGTCGTCACGGACCGCGATCTTGTTGGCGGCGAACCGCTCGACGGCGGCCTGGCCGGCGACGAAGTTGACGTCGTACATGCGCATGACGGGGTTGAAGCTCGGCGCCTTGTCGCTGTCGCCGTGGTTGAGCTGGACATGACGCAGGTGCGGGTACCGGACGAAGTGCGCGTTCCTGATCGAGTTGTTGACGTAGAACGCGGTCGTCAGGCTCGGTACGACGACGTCGTCGAGGTCGTTCATCGCGGGGCACACGACGACCGGCGCCGACGTGAACCGAGCGACGTCGGCAAGGTTGCGGTGGTGCCTCAGGATCACGACGAACGGCTCGCCGAGGCGCTCGAGGTAGGGCAGCCACATGCCGATCTGGTACCCGGTCTCGGGCTCGGCCTCCCAGTAGAGGACGAAGCGCGGCGCGTACGCCGTCAGCTCTCGCGTCAAGGTCGCGCTGAACCGGCGCTTGGCTGTGCGCTCTTGGAGAGCATCACGCACCTGCAGCACGGACGGGACGAAGGCGAGCGCGGCGGGGACCAGGCCCCACCAGGGTGAGGGCGCGAGCGCCACGAGGAACGCTCCCGCGACGAGTCCGAGAGTGTTCGCGACCGAGACCCACGCTGGCGAGAAGCTCGGGCCGGGACGACTCGTGCTCCACGAGGCGTTCCAGGAGCGCGGGACCCAGACACCGAGGATCTTGCGCACCAGGCCCTCGAGGATCACCAGTCCCATGAAGGCTGCACCGACGACGACAGCGCCCACCGAGCCGGTGTCCCCCGCAAGCGCCACCAGGCTCAGCGCGACGAGGCTCCTCGAGAGCTGGTAGGCCCCGAGAGGCTGAGTCGCCCGGATGCCCCACCCCGGCCCGGACACTGCGAAGGCTCGCGGTACGCCAGCGAACATCATCCCTCCGACAAGGGATGCCGAAGCGACGGCGAGCGCCCACCCGTCGTGCCCCGTCAGGGCGAGGGCGCCGGCGGTGAACGCGAGGAGGTTGAGGACGATCGCGCGGCCACCTGCGTTGACGAAGGCCTCCCACGCGGCTGTGGCTCGGGTCTGCTCAGGCAACGTTCCTCTTCCTTGCGGCGCGGATGCGAGCGCGCTCCGCGCGCAGCGCCCGGACGTACGTGCGGTACTCGGCGGCGACCTCGTCGGCGGGGCCGTCCATCCGGACCACGCCCTTGTCGATCCAGATCACCCGTTCGCACATCGCCTGGATGGACGCGAGCGAGTGGCTGACGACGAACACGGTGCCAGCGCCCTGGCGGATCTCCTCGACGCGGACGCGGCTGCGCTCACGGAAGCCGGCGTCACCGGTGGCGAGCGCCTCGTCGATCATGAGGACGTCAGGGACCGCTGCCGTCGAGATCGCGAAGCGGAGGCGGGCGGCCATGCCAGCGGAGTAGGTCGTCATGGGCAGGTGCACGAAGTCGCCGATGTCAGCGAACTCGACGATCTCGTCGAAGCGCTCCTCGACCTGCTGCTTCGTGAGCCCGAGGGCGAGACCGCCGATCATGATGTTGCGCGCGCCCGAGAGCTTCTTCATGAGGACGGCGCTCACGCCGAGGAGCGACGGCGTACCCGAGATGTACACCGATCCCTCGCTCGGCGGGATGAGGCCGGCGAGCGCCTGTAGGAGCGTCGACTTGCCAGACCCGTTGGTACCGATGATCCCGATCGACTCACCGTGACGGGCGACGAAAGAGACTCCGCGCACGGCCTTGACCTCGGTCGCGGCGCCCGTGCCGCGGAGAACTCTCCGTACCCCGCGCTGGAGCTTGTTGCCGCGCCGGACGGTCTTCGGCTTCCCGCGGGTACCGACGACGCGATAGGTCACGTGCAGGTTGTCGACGATGACGGACGGGGTCCCGAGGGCTGCTGGCGCCTGCGGCGCGTCGGGAAGATCCTCTGCGTCGACCTCGACGTCGAACTCTTCTTCAGTCACGTCCATACCTCGCCTCGCCTCGCCAGAAGTGCAGGAACCCGATGACGAACGCGGCCAAGGCCCAGGCTGCGCCCAGGATCCAGTACGTCCCGTCCAGCGGGTAGCTCGTCTCCACGAGCATCGCCTGCCGCGACAGGTTCAGGTACACGGCGACAGGTTGGTAGCTCATGATCGCGGACAGGATCTCCGACTGGACGTAGTGGTCGATGCTGAAGATGACGCCCGACGCGTACATCCCCAGCCGCAGCACGAACGGCAGCGTGTTGAGGATGTCGGGCGACCCAGCTCCCCAGCGGGCGAGCACCAGGCCTGCCCCCGTGCTGAACACGTAGAGCAGCGCGGTCGCAGGGATGATCAGGAGCCAGCGCCAGCTGGGGGTGCCGTCGGTGTGCGCCATGAACCGGTCGGACACCCAGACGAAACCCGCCATGACCCCCATCGCGGGTGCGAGCGTCGCAAGCTCTGAGAGGACGGAGGAGACGGGCAGGACGGCGCGCGGGAAGTGCAGGGAGCGCACGAGCGACATGTTCTTCGGGATCGACTTCGCGGACACGGTCACCGAGTCGCTGAAGAAGCGGTACATGAACGTCCCGACGACGATGAAGCCGACGACGTTGTCCATGCCGCGCTGGGTGTTGAGCAGGATGCCGAAGATGAGCACGTAGACGGTCGCGTTCATCACCGGGTTGAGGACGTTCCACAGCTGACCGAGATAGGTGCCCTGGTTCTCCGACTCGGAGCGCGCCCGTGCGAGGACGGCGATGAAGGACCTGCGCGCCCACAGCGAGCGGACGTAGTCCACCAGCGGCGGGCGCACGCCCATCTGCTTCAGCCCGTACTTCTCGGCGGCCTCGGACGGGGAGAGGTCCTCCCAGTCCGAGGGCTCGCCCGAGCCGGTCGTCACTACGTCAGTCATCTGTCATCACACACTTCTCGCTATCGGGCGGCTGTGCCGCCCTGCGTCGGCAACCTGCCGGTCGCGCTCCTGCACGCGCATTCCCCCCGAGCTCACCCGGCCCCCTCGGCCTTCGGTGCCTCGACCGTGAAAGTCACGCTGGACCGCACTCGCAGCACCCGCAGACCCCAGTCTGCCGTGCCGTGGCGGTCCTCGACGGGCTCGGCGCGCCACGGCGCGAGCCGCACGGGAACCACGGCCCCGTCCTGGTCGAAGACGTGGACGTCGTACCGCCCGGCGGGCAGCGGGACTGCAGCGTGGGCGCCCCCGCCATTCTCCACCGGTACGCGGACCTCGAGCGCCCCGGGGGAAGGCACGGACACGTGGACGTGCGACTCGTGCCCCTCTCCCTCGAGACGCACCGTCCAGCGTGCTCCGCGCGGGGCGAGGACGGCGACGCCGCCCAGGACGAGCGTGCTGCCATCAAGGTCGATCGCGTCGACCTCGAAGCACCGGTCCTGGAGGACGAGCTTGACGTTGCCGCGCTTCGACGGGCGCAGCACCGCGACGTCGTGGGCGGCAGGGACGACCGGGGCCTCCACAGGCCACGCGACCGGCCCTGCTGGCGTGCCGTCGTCCGCGACGAAGCGGACCTCGATGTCCTTCGGTCCCGTGTCGGGGCGAGCGAACGCGGCTGGCGCAGGCGCCTCGACGTAGCGGGTCCCGCCGGGCGCCTCGACCGGTTCGCTCACGATCGTGGTCCCTGTCGCCAGGTCGGTGAATGCGAGCGGCCGCGCCGTGCCAGCCGTGGGGAACGCGACGCGGCAGGGAGCCTGCTCGATCCGTACGGGGACGACGCGGCGCTGTGTCACCTCGAGCGCGATCCCGTCGTGGGGGTGGCTGACGAGGGTGAACCTGCGGTCGTGGGCGTTGACCGAGGACGGGAGGGCGTCGTCGTGGCGATTGACGAGGTGCGCCCGCGCCGTGCGCTCGAGGCCTCCCTGCGCGACGTCGGCCTCGACCCGCCAGATGCCCTCGCCCGGCACCTCGGCCAGGTCGACGGTCGCGACGAAGCCGGAACGGCGGAAGTCGCACGACGCGGAGCGGGCGTGAAGGTTCGCCTCGGGCGCCTCGACCGCCTCGTGGGCGAGCGGGAGCACCGCGCCGGAGCCGTCCTGGACGAGCCGGAGCGTGAGCGCGGTCGGGTAGACGACGGTGTCGAAGTTCGCGAGGTAGGCCCACCCGCGAAGCTCGAAGGCCGTGCCACGGCGCACGATCTGCGACACGCGGACGACGGGACGTGCCTGGCTCGGCGAGATCGCCGCGTCCTCGAGGTCGATCGGGAGGAGCTCACGAGCGAGCCGGTCGAGGTCGGCCTGCGGAAGACCGCCCGGGGTCGGCAGGATCGGGACGGTCGAGATGCCGAACCCCATCGTCTCGACGTACGAGCGGTAGCTCGCGCGCGAGTCGAGGAGCACCTTGAGGATGAGCCGGTGCTGGATGCGGACGGCGCTCCAGCCCTCCGGGCCCAGGTCGTCGAGGTAGCGCTCGGCGACCGCCGCGACAGCGTCGAGGTAGGCGTCGTCGGGAGCCTTGGACTCTTCAGACAGGATCCGTGGGATGTCGTTGCGCAGCAGCTGCTGACGCCGAGCCCGCGCGAGGTCCTCGCGGCCGAGGCTCTCCGCGAGCGCGATCGCGTCGTCCCAGGCCGCGACCTGGTGCGCCAGGTCCGTCGGGTCGAGCACGTGCTGCGTGATGGACCCGCCCTCCTCGCGTGCCCGCCACTTCACGAAGCGCTGCGGGAGGACGTCGAACGAGGAGGCGAGCGCGTACACCTTCATGGCGACGACCTGGTCCTCGTAGAAGCGCCCCAGGGGGAACGCGACGCGGTGCTTGTCCCAGAACTCGCGGCGGAAGACCTTGTTGACGGCGATGACGCTCACGAGCAGGTCCGGGGAGGCCGTGCTGTCCGTCGCGTCCCGCCGATGCTCGTGGGCGTCGACGATCCAGTTGCCGGGCGGAACGAAGCGCCCTCCGACGAACCGCTCGTAGCCGCAGACGGCGAAGTCCGAGCCCGTCTCCTCGAGCCTTCGGACCATCGTCCGGTACATCGCCGGGTCCATGAAGTCGTCCGAGTCGAAGAACGCGAGGTACTCCCCGCGCGCCTGCCGGGCGCCGGCGTTGCGCGCGGCGCTCAGTCCCTGGTTGGCCTGGCGGTGGTAGCGGATGTTCGCGTGCTCGCGGGCGTAGCGGCGTGCGATCTCGCTCGATCCGTCGGTCGAGCCGTCGTCGACGAGGACGACCTCGAGCTTCTTCTGCGTCTGCGCGAGCAGGCTGTCGAGGCACTCGGCGAGATACGGGGCGACGTTGTACACGGGGATGACGACGGACACGAGACCGTCCTCACCTCGGCGTCCGCGCGCGCGACCCCGCGCAGCGCGGACCAACCGCCCGAGCGCGCCCGTCACTCGTTCGCTCCCCCAGCGACGTCCGTCCGGCCGTCGGCCGCCACGCTGACGAGCACCCGGCACTCAGCGACGAAGTTGCGCGTCGCGCCACCGTGCTCGGTCGTCAGGAAGTAGTGGTCGCGGAGCGCTCGCATCCGGTCATCGTACCCAGCGTCCGCGAGCAGGGACCGTACCCGGCCGGGCAGCCCCGCTGCTTCGGAGGCGGTGAGCCGCTCGGCCCCGCGCGTCAGCGAGTCGCCGGCCGTCGCGGGCGCGGCGTCGGTCTCGGTGACGACGAGCGGACGCCCCGTGGGGAGCCAGCTGAGCGCGACGCCCGAGACGTCGCACACCAGTAGGTCGGCGGCGGCGAAGGCCTCGTGGAGGTCAGGACCCGTGTCGACGCGGTGCGCGCCGGGCGCGTCCGTCACCATCGCGCGGATCTCCGCGTCGGCGGCGGCGTACTCCCCCGACGTGACGCCGGTGAGCGGGTGCGGGCGGTAGATGACGTCGAAGGAGCCGTCGTCGAGCAGCGCGCGCACGAGCGCCCGGCCGTGGGAGACGACCGAGCTGTAGGCGACGGACGGCTGAGCGCCCTCCCACGTCGGCGCGTACAGGACGGTCGTGCGCCCGCTCTCGGGCCGTGGCGGAAGCGTGAGCAGCCCGCTGGAGTCGAGCTGCGGCTGGCCGATGACGACGCACCGCGCCTCGGCGTCGTACCGCGGCACGTGCAGCGCGAGGCGGTCGACCGCGGCCTGTCCGGCGACGAAGCAGAAGTCGTAGGCCTTGACCTGGTTGGACGCGCTCACGCCCTTGTCGCTGTCGCCGTGACCGAGGTAGACGTGCGTCAGCGACGTGAACCGGAGGTTCTCGAAGTTCCGCGGCGAGTGGTTGACGTACAGCGCGAGCCGGAGGTTGCCGCGCGACAGGAGGTCGTCCATGCGGCCGTAGCGGGCGACCGTGATGACATCGAGCGTCGACTCCTCGCGGAGACGCTGCGCGGTGCGCGAGTCCTGGCACACGACGACGGTGCGCTCCTCGGCGTCGAGCGCCTCGAACGCGCGCAGCCAGGGGCGGATCTGGTACAGGCTCTCCTGGGTGTCCGGGAAGAACACCATGACCGAGTGCGGGAGCGTGACGCCGGCGAGCCGGTCGTCGTCGCCCAGCCGGTCTGGGATAGTGACAGGGAAGAACCGGGAGCGGCGGGCCTTGCCCATCGCCCAGCGCTGCAGGGCACGGACGTGCCGCGACCCGAAGACGGGCTTGCTCACCGGGCCACCCCCGAGGTCGTGAGGTGCTGGTCGACCATGACCAGCGCCGAGCCGATCGCCATGTGCATGTCGAGATACTTGTACGTGCCGAGGCGACCGCCGAAGAAGACCTGGTCCTCGCCGCGCATCAGCTCCCGGTACGCGAGGAGCCGCTCGCGGTCAGAGGCGGTGTTGACCGGGTAGTACGGCTCGTCGTCGCGGCCCGCAAAGCGGGAGAACTCGCGCATGATCACGGTCTTGTCCTGCGGGTAGTCGCGCTCGGGGTGGAAGTGCCGGAACTCGTGGATGCGCGTGTACGGCACGTCCGCGTCGGCGTAGTTCATGACCGAGGTGCCCTGGAAGTCGCCGACCGGGAGCACCTCCTCCTCGAAGTCGAGGGTGCGCCACGACAGGTCGCCCTCGGCGTAGTCGAAGTACCGGTCGACGGGGCCCGTGTAGACGACGGGGACCTGGCCGACGACGGCGCTCTTCGACAGCTCGTGCGAGCCGTCGAAGAAGTCGGTGGCGAGGCGGACGTCGATGCGCGGGTGGTCGGCCATCCGCTCGAGCCACGCCGTGTACCCGCCGGTCGGCAGGCCCTCGTACGTGTCGTTGAAGTAGCGGTTGTCGTACGTGAAGCGCACCGGGAGGCGGGCGATCACGGACGCCGGCAGCTCGGTCGGGTCCGTCTGCCACTGCTTGGCGGTGTAGCTGCGGATGAACGCCTCGTAGAGCGGCCGTCCGATGAGGGACACGCCCTTCTCGTCGAGGTTCTGCGGCTCGCGACCGCCGAGCTCGGCGGCCTGCTCCGCGATCAGCTCGCGCGCGGCCTGCGGACCCATCGCCGAGCGGAAGAACTGGTTGACCGTGCCGAGGTTGATCGGCATCGGGTACACCTCGCCGCGGTGCGTCGTGTACACGTGGTGCACGTAGTCGGTGAACGTCGTGAACCGGTTGACGTACTCCCACACGCGCTCGTTCGACGTGTGGAAGAGGTGCGCGCCGTAGCGGTGCACCTCGATGCCCGTCGTCGGCTCGATCTCCGAGTAGGCGTTGCCGCCGATGTGCGAGCGCCGGTCGATCACGACGACGTCGCGCCCCTCGGACGCCATCCGCTCCGCGACGGTGAGGCCGAACAGCCCCGCTCCGACGACTACCAGGTCTGCCTTCATCGTCCGCTCCTCCGGCTCGCGCCCTTGCGGACGACGAGCGCCCGGTATCCCGCCCGCCGCACGGGCTCGGGTACCAGCCGGTACCCGCCGCGCACAACGACGTTCCTGACGAACTGCAGCCTTGTCGTGAAGCCCTCGGTGCGCATCGCGCGCTGCAGGGCGATCTCGGAGGCCAGGAGCGCGCGCCCCCCGCGGCGCGCGTAGGCCCCCGCGCCGACGCGGTACTTCACGAGCGGCTCGGCCAGGTTGGCGACCTTCGCGCCGCCCGCGATCATCCGCGAGAACAGGAGGTAGTCCTCCATGAGGTGCAGGTCCTGGTAGCCGCCGGCCGCCCGCACCGCGGCCCGCCGGTAGACGACGGTCGGATGGTTGAACGGGTCGGCGATGCGTGCGTAGCGCGCGATCGCGTCCGGCTCCGTGGGCAGGACGCGGGTCTCGCCGAGCACGTCCTCGTCCTCCTCGAACTCGACGAGGGCCGAGCCGACGAGGTCGGCGCCCGCCTCGATGACGGGGAGCTGGCGCTCGAAACGGTCGGGCAGGGAGACGTCGTCGGCGTCGGCGCGAGCGACGACCTCGTGCCGGCAGACGGCGAGGCCCGCCTCGAGCGCGCGCGCGAGGCCGACGTTCTCCGGGAGCCGCAGCACGTTGACGGGCACGACGTCGGACGCCTCGATCCGCGCGATCTCCGCGGCGATCTCCTCACCGACGGGACCGTCCTGCACGAGCACGACCTCGTCGGGGCGACGCGTCTGCTCGACCGTCGCCGACTCGAACGCGCGCCGGAGGAAGGCGGCGTGGTCGCCGCGGTAGACCGGGAGGAGCAGCGAGAACGGAAGGTGGGGGGCGCTCATCGCGCCGACCGGTCGAGGGCGCGCACGTCGTCCGTGACGCTCAGCCCAGCCATGACCGTCGTGGTGTCGCGCGGGCGGCGGCGCACGCCGTCGAGCAGGCCGCGGCGCGCCGCGTCCCAGAGGGTCGCGCGGTCCTGCGAACCGCGGAACGTCCGGTACCAGCGACGCAGGGTCGCGCCCGTGTAGAGGACGCGCTCCGGGCCTGTGAGCGCGGTCGACCGCGTGAGCATCCAGATCTTGTTGCGGACCTCGAAGTAGAAGCGCGCGCCCGGGTCGGCGTCGGTCGCGCCGAAGGTCTTGGTGCGGTGCTCGACGACGCTCGCGGGCACGTGCAGGCCCGTCCCGTCCTTGAGGATCCGGCACGAGTACTCGAAGTCGTCGTTCCAGATGAAGTAGTCGGCGACGGGCAGACCGTGCGTCCGGACGGCGTCGGCGCTCACGAGCATCGAGACGAACGACGTCGACCGCACGGGGACCGCGCCGACCGCGCGGGCTGCGGCGCGCTGCCGCGCCGAGGCGCGCGGGCGCGGGCGCGGGGTGTTCATGGGGTGGTCGCGGCCGTCCGTCCATACGACGCGGCTGCCTGCGACGTCGACGGGGCCGTCGTGGTCGCGCCACGCGGCGAGCAGCTCGCGCAGCGCGCTCGGCGTCGGGATCGTGTCGTCGTCCATGAGCCACACGCCGTCGGCGTCCATCGAGGCGACCGCGTGGGCGAGGCCGGCCGCGAAGCCGCCTGCGCCGCCCTCGTTCCGGTCGAGCGTGATGACCGTCGGGTTCGCGGGGTGGTCCTGCGCGACCTGCTCCGTGTCGTCGGTCGACGCGTTGTTGATCACGAGGATCCCGTCGAGCGGGCGGTCCTGCGCCTGAAGGGCGTCGAGCGCCGCGATCAGCAGGTCGCGCCGGTTGTAGGCGACGAGCACCGCGACGATCCGGCCTTCCGGCCTCGTGATTCGGGATTCAGCCACGGTCAGCAGGATACCGGCACACCCCTCGACCAGCCCCATCCGCCGGGCCGCTTCACGAGGTCGTCACGCCCCGCCCCCCATCGCGCCGCACGGGTAGGACCTTGTTAGCGTCGGTCCGTGACCTCCCCGGAACCGACACCGCCCCAGCGCGACCCCTACCTCGACAACGTCCGCGCGATCCTCATCACGCTCGTCGTGGTCGGGCACGCACTCGAGCCGATCGACTCCACGACGGCGCACGCCGTGACCGTGTGGATCTACTCGTTCCACATGCCGGCGTTCATCTTCGTGTGCGGGATGCTGGCCCGGACGTATCGAGGCGCGCCGCGCCAGGCCGCGAGGATCGTCACGACGCTCCTGCTCCCGTACGTCCTCTTCCAGATCATCCACCGGGTGCTGCGAACGGTGACTCTCGACGCAGAGTTCAGCGTCGACCTGCTGACGCCGACGTGGTCCTTGTGGTTCCTGCTCGCGCTCGCGATGTGGCGGCTGCTCGTCCCCGTCTTCCAGTCGCTGCGTTTCCCGCTCGTGACGACGCTCGCCATCTCGATCCTCGCTCCCTTGATCGTCGCGCTCGACTCGAAGCTGACGATCGCCCGGCTCCTGTCGTTCGCGCCGTTCTTCGTCGCGGGCCTGGTCCTACGCCCGGGCGCTCTGGACTTCTTGCGCACCCGCCTGGCGAGGGGCATGGCATGGGCGGTCCTCGCGGGCGGTCTGGCGGTCGTGAGTCTCGCGGGACCCCTGGCGCGGCTCAGCTTCTTCCTCTTCAACGCCAGCTACGCGGAGCGCGACCTGTCCGCTCCCGTGGGCATGGCGGTCCGCTGCGCCGCCCTCATCATGGGAGCCGCCGGGACGGCCGCGATCCTCGCCCTGACGCCCCGTGGACGCCGCGCATGGACCGCCATCGGCGAACGCACCATGTACGTCTATCTCTTGCACACGTTCCCGCTGTGGGGCGTGCGCTACCACGGTTGGGGCGAGTCCTGGACGACCCCGTGGCACACCGCCGCGATCGTCGCCGCCTCGATCGCGATCA
The DNA here is from genome assembly GCF_002564025.1 of Flavimobilis soli. Classification (NCBI taxonomy): domain Bacteria; kingdom Bacillati; phylum Actinomycetota; class Actinomycetes; order Micrococcales; family Jonesiaceae; genus Flavimobilis; species Flavimobilis soli. The sequence goes on along the minus strand of NZ_PDJH01000001.1, from coordinate 2,593,052 downwards.
CCGTCGTCCTGGCCTCCCGGCCCATGGTGTGGCTGACGCGCTGGCTCGTCGAGCCCCCGCTGGCGGGCTTGCTGGTGAGGCGGGACGTCGACCGTGTGCCCGTGCCGGAGTCCCGTCAGTAGGACGGGTACGCGTAGTACAGCGCGCGGCTGCGCGGCCACGTCCGCTCGAGGACGCCACGGTACCCCGCGGGCAGCGGCCCGACGGTGTTCCCGTCGACGACGGTGATCGTGCTGGCGGAGACGGAGATGACGAGCCCGACGTGCGTCGGCGTGCCCGCCGGCGGGACGGTGTTGAAGAACACGAGCGCGCCGACCTTCGGCGTCTTGCCGGTCTTCATCGTCTTGCCGACCTGGGACCGGAACTTCTGGAAGCTGTTGGCCTTGGGGATCGTCGAGCCGTTCCCCGACGCGGCCGAGGCCCACGACTGGAAGAAGCTGCACCACGCGCGGGTCGAGCCCATCCACGAGTTGTACTTCGTGTGCTGGACGCCGGGTGTGGCATAGCGGTACCGGAAGCCGACCTGCGAGCGGGCGGCGGCGATGACCTCGCCCTTGCTGCCGGTGACGGGCGTCCACGACGCCTTCGACTTCCAGGAGCTCGAGTAGATCGTGCCGCGGGAGAATCGCTGGACGCAGCCGCTCTCGATCAGACCGCACTTGGCGTCGACGACCGGGACACCGAGCTTGCCCGTGGGACCGCCGGCGGCGAGGTACTTCTTGAGGATCTTGCCCGTCACGAGCCAGGTCCTGGTGGAGCCGCTCTTCGTGACGGACACGAGGAGGCCCTTGGCGAACCGCTGGTGCTTGATCGTCGTCGCGCCCTTGACCTTGGTCGCCTTGCGCTGCTTCGCCGAGAGGACCTTCACCTTCGTCGTCGCCTTGCCGAGGCGGGCTGACCCGATCATCTGTGCGCGCTGGGTCAGGTTGCGCTTACCCGTGCTGAAGGCGACCTTGCGGGTGGCGCTGGTCGCGGCTGGCGAGGCTCCCTTCGCCGTCACGCGTGCGCGGTACTCGTAGACCGCCGTCGGCCGGACGGTGCCCCTGAACTTGCCGTTGGAGCGCGTCTTCGTGGTCGTGTACGACTTCCAGGAGCCGCCCGCCTTGCGCCGCTCGATCACGACCTTGCGCCCCGACTTCGGGGATGCTGTCACACGCCCGGCGAACCAGATCCGTTCACCCTTGCGCACCTTGGTGTCGCTCACGTTGAAGGTCACCTTCGTCGCCTTCTTGGCGGCGAGCGGGGCCGCGGGGACCGCCTGTGCCGTCGCGAGCGAGGAGACGACGGTCGTGACGGTCGAGGCGACGGCCGTGGGGGCCGCAGGCTGCGGTGCGGCGGAGGCAGGGGCGGCGACGGCGACGGTGCACGCAGCGGCGAGCAGGGCCTGACGGGCTCGGGTCCTCAGGGTCAGCATGGTCTCGCAATCGTGTCTCGGTCGAGCGGGTGGCTGGCTCAGTAGTTCGGGTAGGCGTAGAAGACGGCGCTGCGCGCCGGGATCGTCCGCGTGATCACGCCGCGGTTGCCCCAGCCGGAGCCCATGTTGCCCTCGACGATCGTGATGTTCTTGCCGGACCGGGCGACCACGATCGCCACGTGGTTGTCACCGACGGGCGGGCGCGTGTCGAGGAAGGCGAGGGCGCCGACCTTGGGGCTCTTGCCGGTCTTCATCGTGCGGCGCACCTCGGCGCGGAACTTCGCGAAGCTCTTCTCCTGGGGGACGGAGCTCCGGTGACCGCTCGCGGCGAACGACCACGACACGAAGAACGAGCACCACGGCTTCGAGGAGCCCATCCACCTGTTGAACTTGGTCGACTGGACCTCGGGGTTCGGGGTGCGCTTCTTGTAGCCGAGCTGAGAGCGAGCCGCAGCGAACACCTCGCCACGCGCCCCGAGGGTTCTCGTGCCCGTCGCCTTCGCCTTGGCCGACGACGAGTAGAGGACACCGCGCGAGAACCGCTGGACGCAACCGTCCGCCGGCAGACCGCACCGGGCGTCGCCGACGGGCACGCCATACGTACCCTTCGGACCGCCGGCGGCCTTGTACGCCTTGAGGATCTTGCCGCTCACGAGCCACGTGCGGACCGTCTTCTTGCCCTTGCTGCGGGTCGTGGTCTCGACGAGCAGGCCCTTCGCGACCGACCGGTACCGGGCGGCGGCCAGACCGTCGAGGCGGGTCGCGCTGCGCTGCTTCTTGGTGAGCGTGACGGCCTTGCCCTTGTACGCGCCCGCCCGGGCAGCGAGCGAGGCCTTCCGGTTCGCGAGGGTGCGGTCGCCTGAGGTCGTCGCGACGGTCCGCGCCGCGCTCGCAGCCGCTGCCCCGCTGGTCGTCGCGCCGACGCGTGCCCGGACCTCGACCTTGCTCGTGACGCGCAGCGACGTCGAGAACTTCCCGTTCCCCTTGGTCCGGACCTCCCCGACGGAGGTCCAGGTGCCGCCAGGCTTGCGCGTCTGGATGGTGACCTTGCGCTTCGCCGCGACCTTGCCGCCGACCTTGACCTTGCCCGCGACCCAGACCGCCTCGTTCTTGCGGACCTTGCCGTGGCTCACCGAGAGGGTGACGGTCGACGCGGCGCGTGCCGCGAGCACGGTCGGCGCCGCGGTCGCGACGGCGGCCGGCGCCGCGCTCGCGGAGGGCGCGACGGCGAGCGTGCCGACCGCCATGACGGCGGCGACCCCCAGGGCGCCGAGCCTCCGTGCACGACGTCGGGCGGTCAGGTTGCGAGGCTGTGCGAGGGCTTCCATGCAAGCCCCATCGACCGGTGGACCGACGGGTGGAGCGCTCGGGCGCGGGGAGAAGGCCATGCCTCCACCATGAGCCGCCGGGCGGGCATCGGCAACGCGAGATCCGGCGTCGCCGTCACACTCCGACGGACCTGCGCAGGTCAGGCTCCAGATAGATCGTCGCCTCGATCCCGGGCAGCGCGTGCCGGACACGGATCTCGGCGGCGTCGATCGCCTGTGCGACCTCAGCCGCCGTCTCGGCGGCGTCGACCTCGATCTTCGCGGCCACGAGGATCTCCTCCGGGCCGAGGTGCATCGTGCGCAGGTGGATGACCGACACGACCCCCTCGCCGACGAGCGCCGTGCGCACCGAGGCGACGTGCTCGGGCGAGGCAGCCTCGCCGATCAGGAGCGACTTGATCTCGAGGGCGAGCACGACCGCGATGACGATGAGCAGCACCCCGATGGACGCGGTGCCTGCGGCGTCCCACAGCCCGTTGCCCGTCACGAGGGTCATGCTGACGCCGCCGAGCGCGAGGACGAGGCCGACGAGCGCACCGAAGTCCTCGAGAAGGACGACCGGCAGCTCGGGCGCCTTCGCGGTGCGGATGAACTGCCACCACGAGCGCGAGCCGCGCAGCGGGTCGGCCTCGTGGACGGCCGTCCGGAAGGAGAAGCCCTCCATGGCGATCGCCGCGACGAGGACGACGACCGGCACCCAGTGCCACGACTCGATCGGGTGCGGGTCGTGCCACTTGTGGTACGCCTCGTAGAGAGCGAACAGGCCGCCGAGCGAGAACAGGATGATCGAGACGAGGAAGGCGTACAGGTAGCGAGCCCGACCGTAACCGAAGGGGTGCTCAGGGGTCGCCTCGCGGCGGGCGCGCTTGCCGCCCACGAGGAGGAGCAGCTGGTTGCCCGAGTCGGCGAGCGAGTGCACGGACTCGGCGAGCATCGACGACGAGTGCGTGAGCAGGTACGCCACGAACTTCGTCACGGCGATCCCCAGGTTGGCGGCCAGCGCCGCCAGGATCGCCTTGTTTCCTCCACCGTGCGCCACGGCGCCTCCCCGACTGTCTCCTCCGGTCGCCCGGCTGCTGCTCGGGCGCGGATCAGTGTAGGGCTGTGATGACGCTGCGCGCGCGTCGGTTCCGCCGCCCGCATCCTGCGGGCGGCGTACGGCTCACAGCGGGCGGGCGTCGTCCTCGAGCAGGACCGGGATGCCATCGCGCACGGGGTAGGCGAGCGGCCGCTCGGGGTCCGTCGAGTGCAGCTCGGGCTCGCCGCCCGGTCCGACGCCGTCGACGAGCGTCGCGCCGGTGACGGGGCAGCGAAGGATGTCGCGCACCCAGGGCTCGACGGAGAGCGGTGCGGGGGTGTTGGGCTGGTTCATGGTTCCTCCGGTCAGTCCTGCGCGCGCAGGAGCGTCAGCACGTCGTCGCGCACCTTGGTCAGCATGTCCTCGTCGGCCGCCTCGACCACGAACCGGAGCACGGGCTCGGTGTTCGCAGGCCTGAGGTTGAACCACCACTGCGGCATCGAGCCCCAGTGGGAGACGGTGAGGCCGTCGAGCTCGTCGACCTCGACGTCGCCTGCGCCGCGCTGGTGCACGTACGCCTCGACGACGCGCTCGGTCGCCCGCGCCATCTCCTCGGGCGTCATCGGCAGGTCGGTCGCGTCGGCGCTGTACGGCTCGTACATCTCGGCGAGCGCGGACATCGGGTGCGGCTGGCTGCCGAGCGCGGCGAGCACGTGCAGGGCGGCGAGCATGCCCGTGTCGGCGAAGAAGAAGTCGCGGAAGTAGTAGTGCGCGGAGTGCTCCCCGCCGAACACCGCGTCGTGGGCGGCCATCTCGGCCTTGACGTACGAGTGGCCGACGCGCGTGCGGACGGCGGTCGCGCCCGTGGCGGACACGAGGTCGGGGACGACGCGCGAGGTCACGAGGTCGTGGATGACGGTCGCCGCCCGGCGCCCGGTGCTCTCGCGCGCGACGAGCCGCAGCCCGATGAGAGCGGTCAGCGCGGACGCGCTCACGGGGACGCCGTTCTCGTCGACGACGATCACGCGGTCCGCGTCGGCGTCGAACGCGAGGCCGACGTCGGCGCCCTCCGCGACGACCTCGTCGCTCAGCGCGGCGAGACCACCCTCGCCGGACGGGTCGTTCACGGGGCGGGCGGGGTCGCCGTCGTGCTCGAGGCGCAGCGGCAGCACCTTGATCGGCAGCCGCGGCAGGTCGGCGGCGCGACCGAGCACGGCCGGGACCGTCAGGCCTGCCATGCCGTGCCCGGCGTCGACGACGACCCGCAGCGGCCGCACGTGCTCGAGGTCGACGAGCTCACGCAGGAAGGTCGCGTACGCAGCGAGGTTGCTGCCCCGCGTGACCGCGCCCGGGAGGTCTGCTGCCGGCGCGGGGGCGCCGGCGAGCACGGCCTCGGCGGCTGCCTGGACCTCCTCGAGCCCGCTCCCCTTGCCGACGGGACGTGCGCCCGCGCGGCACAGCTTGAAGCCGTTGAGGTCGAGGGCTTCCCGGCTCGCGGTGACCATCGTGCCGGGGACGCCCTGCACGCCGGACGCGTGATACAGCATGTCCGTCGAGCACGGGCCGATGATCTCGACGTCGATCCCTGCCGCCGTGAGCGCCGCCGCGTACGCGTCGGCGAGCTCGGGGCCCGAGCGACGCATGTCGTGCCCGACGACGACGCGCGGCTTCTCGCCTGCAGGGGCCTCGGGGAGGACGACGGTCTGGGCGAACGCCGCGCCGAGCGCGGCGGCGACGGAGGCGTCGAGCTGTCCGGGTACGTGGCCGCGGACGTCGTACGCGGTGACGACGGAGGCGAGGTCTCTGGGCGCGCTGCTCACCCGACAACCCTAGCCGCAGCGGGGCGCGTCACGGTCGGGCGGCTGACGTTCAGGACTTGCGGCCCGAGCGCGCGTGGACGAACTCGTCGGGGACCGGGTCTCCCTCGGTGTCGACCCAGCCGCGCGACTCGCAGTCGTGGCAGGACACGAACACGACCTCGGTGCCGTCCGTGAGGCGGAGCGAGACGCGGGTCAGGTCGCGCGAGCCGCACGACGTGCAGCCCTTCGTCCCGGCGGGGACGGGTGCCGCCTGGCTCAGCGAGCCCAACGGCGTGGCGTCCGGGGTCCTGGTGGAGCGCCGACGACCGCGCGCGGCGCTCGCGGGCGTGGCAGGCCCGCTCGTGGCAGGCCGTCGTTCCGGTGTGCCGCGCGCCATGGTCCTCCCGCCCTGCTCAGCCTTCTCCGCGCAGGACGCGCAGGTGCCCCTTGCGGGCGACCTCGCCGACCTGGACCGGCTCGGGCAGCGCGGCGTGCCGGCCGCGCGGCGACGGGGGTGTGGAACGGCCGGCCTCGCGGACGGCGTCAGCGAGCGCGAGCAGGTCGTCGGGCGAAGGCCCCGCCTCGACGAACTCGGCCTCGAGCCGCACGACCTCCCAGCCGCGCGGGGCCGTCAGGCGCTCGGCGTGCTCGCCGCACAGGTCGTAGCTGTGGGGCTCCGCGTTCGTCGCGAGCGGGCCGAGGACGGCGGTCGAGTCGGAGTACACGTACGTCAGCGTCGCCACGGCGGGGCGCAGGCACGCGGTTCGGGAACACTGACGGACGCTTCTCACAATGGTCGATGGTACGTCGTCCCGTCACCCCGGCGGACCTCCCACGCCGCGACGCACGCACGCGACACCTATCCTGGAACCATGCCGGACAGACGCCGCCGCACGCCTCGTGCCCCCGAGGGCGACCTCCCGGCCGCGTACAGCTCAGGGTGGCCCACCCTCCCCGCCCCTGCGGCAGGCGTGCGCCGTCGCGACCGTCGGGGCCGCGGCTTGCGCGGCCCCCTCATCCCGGCGCATCTTCCGGCGGCGCGCACGCGCGCCGAGCGTTTCGACGAGATCGTCCTCGCGACGGTCGAGCGGCTCGAGCGATCGTGGGCGAAGCAGCTCGCTGGGACGGAGTTCGCGGTCGAGGACGTGCCTCCGTCGGACCCGGCGCCGTGGGAGCACCGTCGCGGGGTGCCGATGGGCCGCTACTTCCCCGCGGACGGGCCGCTCGCTCACCGGATCGTCGTGTACCGCCGCCCGGTCGAGGAGCGCGCGGTGGACCGTGACGAGATCGCGGAGATCGTCCGGACGGTCGTCGTCGAGCAGGTCGCGCACATGCTCGGGCGCAGCCCTGAGGAGATCGACCCGGGCTTCGTCGAGGGTCCCTGAGCCCCGGCTCAGTCGAGCCCGGAGCGCAGTCCTTCACGGAGCGTGATCTGTGTCCCCGCGCTGCGCAGCGGCGAGGGTCCGAGTGCGGCGACGAGACCGTCGACCGTGCCGTCCTGGGCGTCTGCAGAGAGCCGCACCGACCACACGAGCCGGGTCGCCGCACCGGCGGCGGGCGTCCCGGCGGCGTCGACCTCACGCACGACGACCGCGGCGACGGACGCGCCCGGCACGGTCGCCGCGAGCGGGAGCGCTCGCGTGGTGCCGGCGGCCAGCTCGACGACCTGGTCGTACACCACGGCGCCGGCACGGTCGAGCGCGACGACCTGCGCACGCACCCCGGCGGCGGCGCTCGCGCCCTCCGGGGCGACGGGCGGGGTCGTCGCGTCGAGGCCGGCGACGAGGGCGCCCGGGACCGAGTCGACCGACCCGGGGACGGCGCCGAGCACGACGGTCGCACGCGTCCCTTGCGGGAGCGCCGCCGCGGACTGCGCCGCCGTCGTCGCAGGGTCCTGGGAGACGACGGTCGCGACGTCGGAACCGTCCGTCCCGGCGGTCGACGTCGTCGCGGCTGCGACGACCGGGGCGTCGGCCTCGACGAGGACGTCGTAGGCGCCCGCGGGCAGGCCTGCGAGGCTCACGTCCGTGACGGCGCCGGCTTCGAGGACGGCGTCGTCAGCGCCCGGGAGCAGGACGCGGCCCGAGGGCCCGTAGATCGCGAGCCGCGCGGTTGCTGCCCGCTCGGGCGCGAGCAGCCGGACGACCGGGCCGTCCGTGCCGACGGCGGTCGCGGGCGTCACGACTCCCGCGAGGACCTGGCGCGTGGACGGCTCGGCGCCCGCGCCGACGAGGTCGACGCCGAGCGGCCGGACGCCGTCGAGCGCGGAGACCTGCAGGTAGGAGGTCACGAGGGCGCCCGACGCGCGGACGTGGACCGCGACGCGGCGCTGCCCGGCCGCGACACCCTCGAGGAGGGTCGTCGTCGTGCCGCCCGCGGGAACCGGGAGGACGGCGGGCCCGGCGAGGTCCACGCGTCCCGCGGGTCCGTAGACCTCGACCTCGACCGTGGCGGGGGTTCGCGAGGGGTTCTGGACGACGAGGCGCGTGCTCGAGCCGACCTCGGTGCTGCCAGCGACGAGCCAGTGGTCGATCGCGGGCGACTGACAGGCCGTCGCGGCGAGCCCGCGGAGGTCGCCCGCTGCGGTGGCGGACGACGCCGTCGCGGCCGTGTGCACGGTGCCGTCGGCGGCGGGGACGGACCAGAGCGCGGTGCCGCTCGCGACAGCGGCGCCGAGGACGGCACCTCCCGCCCCCGCGGCGACGGGCGCCTCGACGGTCGCCTCGTCGAGGGTGCGCAGGACCGGGTCGGCGACCTTCGTCGGCGGCAGGACGGCCCCCGTGACGAGCGAGGTGGTACCGACGGGCGACGGGTCGAAGGCGGGGTCGCCCTCGGCGTCCGTCGCGACGAGCTGGGTGGGACCCGCGCACACGACGGGGGTCGTCGCGGGGACGAGCTCGACCGTCGTCGCGGGGGCGGCGGTCGTCGCCTCGGGCTCGAGGAGATCGGCGCCGTAGGCGACACCGACGGTCAGGCCGACGACGAGCACGCCCGTGAGGCCGCGCAGGAGCGCGGCGCCGGCCGAGCGGCGCGGCTCTTCCGCGTCGGGCGCAGGCTCGGTCTCGGTCTCGATATCGGCCTCGGTCTCGATCTCCTCGTTCCCGATCTCGGTCTCGGTCTCGGGAGCCTCGCCAGCGGCGCCGGCGGGCTCGAGAGGCTGGTCCGGCTCGACGTCGCCGCGACCGTCGTTCGTCATCGGGTCGTCACCTTCCTCCGGACGGGGATGAGCAGCAGCACGTACACGACCGCGAAGCCGACGATCGTCGCGCGCCACCACCCGCTGCCGACCGACTCGAACTGCACCACGACCCTGCCGGTCGCGTCAGCGGGCAGCTCGAAGGCCTGCTCCCAGCGCTCCCCCTCGACCGCGGTCAGCTCACGCCCGTCGAGGGTCGCGCGCCAGCCCGGGTCGGCGGTCTCGGCGAGGACGAGCAGGCGACGGCCGGGCGGGGCGGTCCATGTCCCCGCCGCGGCCGGCTGGTCGAGGGACGAGAGGGCGACGTCGAGCGACGTGCCGTCCGAGGGCACCACGAGCGCCGCGCCACGTTCGTCGACGACGCGGGCCCACGACACGACCGCCGGCGTGCCCTCCGCAGAGGGGAGGCCCGAGACGACGCGCCAGATGGTGCCGTACTCACCCTCGGCGACCTGCTCGAGAGCCGCGGACGTCCCGAGGTTGGCGACGAGCTCCTCGCGCTGCGCGGGCGTTCCTGCTGGCGACACGACGACCGCCGCGACGCCGAGGTCGGCGAGCTGCTCGGACTCTTCGCCCGAGACGCCCACGAGCGCGGCGACGGCCCCGCCGAGCGGACCCGCGGCGTCGTCGGTGTGCAGGCCGCGCTCGGTGAGCACGACCGACGACTCGGTCAGGAGCGGACCGTTGCCGCGCAGCAGCTGGTAGGTGATCTCGTCGCCGGCGTCGAGCACGAGCACGCGACCGGCGCGCGGCTCTTCCTGCATCTGACGGCCGACGGCGGGCACGACGTCGCGCTGGAGGACGCGCAGCCCGTGGCCCGACGAGGCGGTGAGGTCGGTCGAGAGCCCGGCGTGCGCGATCGTCGCGCCCGCCGCGGCGAGGATCGCAGCGACACCGAGGCCGAGGCTGAGCTGGCGCCACCCGAACGAGTGCTGCGCGGCACGCGCGGTCACGCCGTCGAGCCCGACGAGCGCGGCCCCGCCCAGGGCGAGGAGGACGAGGGACACCGCTCCCCCGGTCCACGTGCGGACGCCGCCCTCGGCCCCCTGCCCGACGACGAGCAGCGCGGCCGCGGCTGCGGCGGCGAGGGCGAGGGCTGCGACGAGCCACGCGCCGCGCACGGCGCGCGCCCGCAGCCCGGGCCGCGTGAGCGCGGACACGGCGGCGAGCACGACGAGCGCGCCGACGGTGAACGGGAGCGCAGCGTCGAGCCACGCGACGCCGGTCCAGCGCGGGAACCACTCCTCCGCCGGCACCGGCCACCCGAGCAGCTGCTGCCACGCTGGTGCGGTCGCGTGGGGCACAGCGACGCCCGGGTCGGTCAGCAGGACGCGCCAGTGCGCGCCGGGGCCCGAGCGCAGGAGCTCGGCGACGAGGGGCGCGAGCACGAGGAGCACGGGCGCGGCGACGAGGGCGAGGTTGCGGCGGTAGCCGCGCCGGCCGCGGTGGCGCGGCAGAAGGACGGCAAGGACGAGCAGCGAGGCGAGGATCGGCGCGGTGAGGTGCGGCGCGCCACCGACCGCCGCTGCAGCGGCGAGGCCGCCGAGCGCGGCAGCCGGGAGCGAGCCCGCCGGCGACAGCACCGCGTCGGGGCCTGCGGCTGCGGGCGCGAGCGGTGCACGGGCGCCGAGGCCGACGCCCTTGAGCGCGCCCCAGGCGAGCCACGGCAGCGCGACGTGCGCGAGCACCGCGCCGACGCGTCCGTCCACGAGGCTGACGGCGAGGCTCGGGGCCGCGACCCAGACGAGAGCGGCGACGGTACGCAGGACGAGCGACTTGGTGGCGGTGCCGGCCGCGAACCAGGCACCGGTCCCCGCGAGCACGGGTGCGAGCAGCAGCAGGAGGTTGACGACGACCTGGAGGTCCCCGCCGAGCAGGTGCGCGAGGGCGGTTGCGGGTAGGAGGGTCGTCATCAGCGGGTCGGACGCGCCCGGCGCACCGGTGCCGGCGCGGAGCCATCCGTCGGCGACGTCGTTCCACAGCTCCTGCAGCGACACGCCCGCGGGCAGGAGGTTGGCGGAGACGAGGCGGCCGCCGTCGGCGAGCGGGCCGATCGCGTCTCCGAGCCACCACACGGTCACGGCGGTGAGCAGCAGGACGGTCCCGACGAGGCCTGCGGTGCGGCGGGCGCGGTCGCGGCGCCGCTCGGCGCGCGCGAACGGGTCTGCGGCCAGCGCGGCGCGTCGGCGCGCGGCCTGCGAGAGGCGGCGGTCGCGGCGCTCCGCGGCGACCTCCCGCCACGTCGCACGCAGCGGCGTGATCGCGCGACGCGGCAGCGCGGCGGTGCGGCGCGCGCGGCGACGCGACCTGGCGAGGGCGACCGGTCGCAGGACGGCTCCGATCGCCGCGGTGATCTCGGCGCGCGCCCTGCGGGGCCGCTTGGCAGCGAGCTGGGCCATCGCGAGGAACGGCGCGGCGAGCAGGATCGCGAGCATGTGCAGCGGGACGGCTGCGGGCGAGGCGCCGGCGAGGCGGTAGTGGAGCGCGGAGCGGCGGCGGGCACCGACGGTGCGCTCGGGCTCGGGGACGTGGTCGGGGTCGCGGTCCCGGCGGTCGGTGAGGCTCGCGCGGGCGTGCCGCACGGCTGCCTGCGGGACGACGATGACGCGGTGACCTGCGAGGCGGGCGCGGCGGCAGATCTCGAGACCGTCACCGTACTTCCCGTACGCCGGGTCCGTGCCGCCGAGGGCGCGCCACGCGTCGAGGCGGAAGAGGGCTCCGGCGAGCCCGACGGCGAGGACGTCCTCGGCGCCGTCGTGCTGGCCCTGGTCGACCTCGCCCTCCTCGATGCCGGTCATCCGGACACCTGTGGGCGAGGTGGTCAGGCCGACCTCGAGCAGGCGGGACGGATCGTCGAGGTCGCGTTGCTTGGCACCCGCGACGACGACGGAGGGCTTGTTCTCGACCACGCGGACGAGCGCCTCGAGCGCGCCCGGCTCGGGCGGGGAGTCGTCGTGGAGCAGCCAGAGCCAGCCGTCCCGTTCGAGCTCGGGTGCTGCGGCGGGCTCGGCGGGCCGGGCCCGCTGCGAGCGTCGACCTGTGTCGGGGACCTGCTCGCCGGTGAGGTGGGCGATCGCTGCGTTGACGGCCTCCCCGAACGTGTGGGCGTCGGGGGCGTGGAGCGTGGTCACGGCGACGTCGGGGCCGAGCTGCTCGGGGACCTGGGCGCGGTCCTTCTCGCGGGGCGTGACGTCGACGACGACGACCCGGCTCGGGGCGAGCGTAGACGCCCCGACGGCGGCGAGCGTCGTCGGGAGGAAGGGGGTGGTCCCGCGGGTCACGACGACGGCCGTGACGTCGAGGCTCGGGACGCTGGGCGCGGAGTGCGGGGTGGGTCGGTTCATCCTGAGGTCATCCTGCGCCCTGCTGCGTCAAGCAGCGTGGACGTGCAGGTCACACGACCTGGCGCTTGAGCTTGCGGCGCTCACGCTCGGAGAGACCGCCCCAGATGCCGAAGCGCTCGTCGTTCTCGAGGGCGTAGGAGAGGCACTCGGCGCGGACCTCGCACCCGGTGCAGACCTTCTTGGCCTCGCGGGTCGAGCCGCCCTTCTCGGGGAAGAACGCCTCGGGGTCGGTCTGAGCGCACAGGGCGCGCTCCTGCCAGCCCATCACCGCCTCGTCGGCGTCCTCGCCGAAGAGCGGGAGGACGGCGCCGGCAGGTTCCGGGCGACGCGATGCGTCAGAGGGGAAAGGCCCCTCGTCATCGAGCAGGTTCCACATGGGTGCGCCCCTCACCGTTCGCCTAGTTGCACTAGGGAAATTACACGCGTGTCATCCACCGAAGTCAAGCCGGTGTGTGTTAGCGGAACCCTCTCGTAGGCTCGGACCATGACCCCCACGACGCCCGCCGACGTGCTCGCCCTCCTCCAGCGTGACCCGGGCCGACCCCGCCTGACCTGGTACGGCGACGGCCCCGAACGGATCGAGCTCTCCGGGGCCGTCCTCGCCAACTGGGTCGCGAAGACGACGAACCTGCTCGTCGAGGAGCTCGACGCCGCCGCTGGCGAGACCGTCGTCCTCGACCTGCCCGCGCACTGGCGCACGCTCGTCTGGGCGCTCGCGACGTGGGGCACGGGCGCGACGGCCCGCCTCTCCCCGGCCGGTGCCCCGCTGCCGGGCACGACGGCGCACGCCCGCGCGATCGTCACGACCCGTCCCTCCGCATGGCTCGACCCGGGCGCGGTGCCGGCTGGGACCGACGTCGTCGCGGTCGCGCTCCCCGGCCTCGCGCGCTCGTTCGGCGAGCCGCTCCCGCCCGGCGTCCTCGACGCCGCCGCGGACACGATGACGTACGGCGACGTGGTCGGCTACGTGCCGCCGGCCGACCCGGGCGCCGACGCGCTCGTGGTCGACGGCGAGCCCGCCGTCACGCACGCGGACCTCGTCGCGTGGGCGGTCGAGGGGAGCGCCGCGCCCGCGGGGGCGCGAGCCCTGCTGCGTGCGGACGCGGGCACCGTCGCGACACTGCGTACCGCGCTCGGCGTGTGGGCGCAGGACGGCTCTGTCGTCCTGCTGGGACGCGAGGCGTCCGAGCGGCACTCAGACGAAGCCTCGCTCGCGCGGCTCGTCGCGAGCGAGCGCATCACGGTGCCGTAGCACTCGGGGTAGCGCCCAGGGGGCGCCGCTCCGCTCGCTCGGTGCCGGGCGAGCGGCGCGAGGCGCCCGAGGACGCCCGGAGCCGCGCACGGGTCCGTCAGCAGCCGGTGATGCGGTAGAGCGTCGTGGTCCCGGCTGTGTCGACCACCTCGACACCCGACTCGGGCGCACGCAGCAGCCCCACGGCGTCGACGTCGACCTTCGCGCCGTCCTCGACACCTGCGGTGTCGAGGTAGAAGTGCGTGACGCCCAGCCGCTCGACGGCCGCGCACACCTCGGGGTCGAGGTCGGCGAAGCGCTCGCGCAGCAGCCGCTGGTCGGAACTGAGGTTCTGCACCGCGAGCTGCGGGAACACCGCGCGCCGGTGCGCCACCGAGTACGAGAAGGCGGCGCCGTTGCGCGGGTCGCCGAGCACGACGGCGTCAGCAGGCGTCGTCTGCGGCATACGGCGCAGGAGCTCGACCTCCTCGGCGCGCAGCATGGTGCCCCACACGATCTTCTCGGGGACGTAGGCCTGCTCGAAGCGGCCGGTCCGTGCGGGCACGAACCAACCGGCGGTCACGACGACCGACACACCCACGAGCGCGCACGCGACGGAGGCCAGCGACCGACCCCGCAGCCGCGCTGCTGCCGCGCGGTCCGAGCGCGACGCGCGCCCGCGCAGCCAGCGGGCGCACGCGAGAGCCCCGACGGCGGCGAGCGGCGCCGCGACGACCGGCAGGACCGCGGCGATGCGCGCCGCCTGCGTGTACCAGAAGCCGGTGAGCAGCCGCAGGAGGTTCTCCGGACCGGACGCGAGCGCGGTGAGCGTCACGACGAGCACGTACGCGACGACGAGCCAGCTGCTCGACTGCCCGACGACGTCGGCGGCCTCGGGCGAGTCCGGCGCGCCCGTGCGCGCGCGGCGCAGCGACGCCCGCACGACCACGACCGCGCCGACGAGCGTCAGCACGGCGACGGGCAGGTTGCCGACCCCGTGCCAGGCGAGCGGCTGCCCGAGGACCGTGTGCAGGACGGCGACCGGGAACGGGGTGTCGACGTTGCGCTCGTACGCGAGGACGTTGCGCACCACGGGGTTGGCGAGCAGCACCGCGCCGCCCGCGACGAGCACCACCACGGCGACGGACGTGCCGACGGCGACGCGGCGTCGTCGGGCAGGGTCGCCCGTGCGCCAGCGGCGCGCGAGACCGCGCGCGAGCAGCGTGACGAGTCCCGGGCCGAGCAGGAGGAGCGCGGAGAACAGCGCGGAGGCGTGCGCGAGCGCGACCCCGGCGAGCGCGGTCAGGAGCACGACGGCGGTCGGCACGAGGCGCCCGGGCGCCGTCAGCGGCGCGACGCCGGGGTGGCCCCGCAGCGCGGCGACCATGAGCGCGAGGACGCCGGGGATGAGCGCGATGCCCGTGCCGAACGGCCACTGGGCGAGCGTCGAGAGGATGACGACCGGGAACGCGCTGAAGGCGGAGCCGAGCACGACGACGAGCGCGGTGCCCCGCGGGTCACCGCCGAGCAGGGTGCGGCCGAGCGCCGCGATGCCGAGCAGCCACACGACGACGCCGAAGACGAACGTCGACGCGTTGGCCGCCGCCGCGACGCTCGCGAAGCCCGGCGCGAGCGCGACGATGCCGTGCCACGCGGCCGGGTAGTACACGGTCGGCGACACGTCGCCGTACAGGGGCGCCATCGCGCCGAGCGTCGACGCGTTGCCGGTGTCGAGGATCGCCTGGACGCCGCTGACGTGGTAGACGCCGTCCCAGTGCTGCATGAGCGCGTCGGGGGCGACCATGCCGCGCGCGATCGGCAGGGCGAGGAGGAGCGCGGAGAGGGCGAACGCTCCCGCGACCCAGGCGAGCCCGCGACGGTCGAGCCGCAGGTCGGGGTCGCACAACCCGTCGGGTGCCGAGCCGCGGACGCGGCGCGTGCGGCGTCCCCAGAGCCCGAGGAGGGCGGCCGCGCCGGCCGCCGCGGCGAGCAGGACGAGGACGGGCGGCCACGACCAGGCGATACCGAGCTTGTCGAGCACGATCGCCGCGGTCCCGTAGAGCGCGACGGACACGGCCGCCCCGCCGCCGAGCGCGAGGATGCCGCGCACGCCGGCGGCGCGCAGCACGAGCGCGCCGGGCACGACGACCGCGACGGCCATGGTCAGGAGCCCAGGGAGGAGCTCCCACCAGCTCATGCAGGCGTCCCCGTGCCGACGACGACGCGCGGGACGCCCTGCCACAGGGACGCGTCGGTCACGCGGCGGCCGTCGACCAGGAGGCGCACGCCGGGCAGGTCGGCCGGGGCGAGCTGGGCGTAGGCGCGGTGGTCGGCCTGGACGATCGCGACGTCGGCCGCGTCACCGAGGTGGAACGGGGTGAGCCCGGTCTTCGCCAGCTCGTCGTCGGTGAACATCGGGTCGTGGACGACCGCCGTGGCGCCGCGCGACTCGAGCGCCGCGACGACCGGGAAGACGCCCGAGAAGGCCGTCTCCTTGACGCCGCCGCGGTAGGACGCGCCGAGCACGGCGACCGTGAGGCCGTCGAGCGAGCCGAGCAGCTCCTCCGCACGAGCGACGACGCGCGCCGGGTTGGCGGCGTTGACGGCGCGCGCCTCGCGGACGACGGACGCGTCCGGGTCGACCGACAGGTACAGGCGCGGGTAGACCGGGATGCAGTGACCGCCGACGGCGATGCCCGGGCGGTGCAGGTGCGAGTACGGCTGGGAGTTGCAGGCCTCGATCACCTGGTAGATGTCGATGCCGACCTTCTCCGCGAACGCGCCGAACTGGTTGGCCAGCGCGATGTTGACGTCGCGGTACGTCGTCTCGGCGAGCTTCGCCATCTCCGCGGCCTCCGCGGAGCCGAGGTCCCACACGCCGTTCGGCCGCGCCAGGTCGTCGCGCTCGTCGAAGGTGAGGACGGCCTCGTAGAACGAGGTCGCGAGAGCCGCACCCTCGGCGCTGAGCCCGCCGACCAGCTTGGGGTACTTGCGCAGGTCCGCGAACACGCGGCCCGTGAGCACCCGCTCCGGGGAGAAGACGACGTGGAAGTCGCGGCCCTCGACGAGGCCCGACGTCTCCTCGAGCATCGGCTTCCAGCGGCCGCGCGTCGTGCCGACCGGCAGGGTCGTCTCGTACGAGACGAGCGTGCCCGGCGTGAGGTGCTCGCCGAGCGCACGGGTCGCGGCGTCCATCCACGCGAAGTCCGGCTCGGCCGTCTCCTCGTCGACGAACAGCGGCACCACGAGCACGACGGCGTCAGCGCCCGGGACCGCGTCGCCGTAGTCGGTGGTCGCGCGCAAACGGCCCGCGGCGACGTTCGCGGCGAGCTTCTCGGCGAGGTCCGTCTCGCCGGGGAACGGCTCCGTGCCCGCGTTGACGAGCTCGACCGTGCGCGCGTTGACGTCGACCCCGACGACGTCGTGCCCGGCGTCGGCGAACTGCACGGCGAGCGGCAGGCCGATCTTGCCGAGGGCGAGGACTGCGATGCGCATGGAGCTCCTAGAGGAAGTACGTGTCGGGGTGGGGCGTCGACCGGGTCGCCGCTTTCCGCCCCTGAGCATACGACCGCGCGCCGTCACAGACGCGTGGTGAGGACCGACGCCGTCATGAGTCGCAACGGCGCCTCCCGGGCGAGGAGGGCGCGCAGGTCGCGTGTGCGCAGGGTCGCGAGCGTGCCGTGCCGGCGACGTCGGGCGGACAGCCGCACGAGCTCGGCGCCGCGTCGCGCGACGTCGCCCTCCCCCGCCGGTGCGGGGGCGCGCAGAGCGTCGAGGAGGTCGCGCTCGGCGACCGACAGGACGCGCTCGTAGCCGGGCGCGAAGCCCGCGAGCGCGACGGCGCCCGCGCGCAGGCTCGCGAGGTCCCGGGCCGTCCAGGTGTGGTCCTCGCTGCGGTTGTGCACGGCCGCGAAGAGGTTGATGCGCGTGAGCTTGGTCGCGACGGCGCGGCGGGCCGCGCGCGGGAGGTCCGCGAGCGCGGGGCGCGCGACGGCGTCGTGCACGCACGCGAGCTCGACGGCGACGGGCTTCGTCGCGAAGGTGACGCGGTCTGCGGCGTCGGCGCCGATGACGTAGGCGGGGCCACGACGGTCGTACGCGACGACGTCGGCTCCCGACCACAGGCCGAGGCCGAACCACGTGTCCTCGCCGACGGTCATGCCGGACGCCATCGTGAGGCCGAGCCGCTCGACGGTCTCGCGGCGCAGCAGCCCGAGCGGAGCGCTGCGGTAGGCGAGGCGGTCGCGCACGAGGTCGAGCCGACGGGAGCGCAAGGGCCGCGCGGGCGGCGTCGGTACAGCAGGCCCGGGGCCCGGAGGTGCGCCCGGCGCGCCGAGAGCGCCGTGACGCAGCCTCGGGACGACCACGTCCGCGCCCGTCTGGCGCTGCAGTCGCACCCACGAGTCGATCGCGCCTGGCTCGAGGACGTCATCGGACCCGAGGAGCGCGACGAACGGCGCCTGCGCACAGTCGAGGCCATGGTTGAACGGACCCGCAGGGCTGCGGACGCCGTCGGAGAAGCAGACGAGCCACATGCTGTGCGGGCCACCGTCGAGAGAGCGCCGGACGTCCCGCACGCGCTCCTCGACGAGGCCCGGCTCGAGGTCGTGGCACACGACCGTCACGCGGACCGGCACCGTCCCCGTGACGGCGGACGCGACAGCGCGCTCGACCGGCCGGAGCTCCGAGTGGACGGCGACGACGACGTCGACGACCGGCTGCTCCCCGCCGAGCGTGCCAGGGCTCATCCGCGCCTGCGCCCGACGATGCCGTGCTCGCGGGCTGCCGTGACGATCGCGTCGCGGTAGGCACGCTCGTACCCGGCGACGACCGACTGGGGGGAGAAAGCACGCCCGATCGAGGCGGCGATCTTCGCGGCGGACGTTCCCTGCGTGTCCTCGTCGACGCGCAGCACGGCGTCGGCCCACTCGGACGGCGAGCGTCCCTCGACGAACGTGCCGACCTCGCCGCGGACGTACTCGCGCTGGGCGCCCTCGGCGCCGACGACGACGGGACGGCCGTGCGCGAGCGCCTCGGCGATCGCGACGCCGAACGTCTCGGAGCGGGTCGGCAGGACGAACACGTCGGCCGCCCCGAGCTGCGCGAAGACCTTCTCGGGCTCGACCTGTCCGGTGATCGTGAGGTGGTCGCGGACGCGGAGCCGGTCGGCGGCCGCGAGCGCGTCGCCGTGCAGCGGGCCGTCGCCGACCCACGTGAGCGAGGCGTTGACGCCGCGGCGGCGCAGCTCGCCGAGCGTCTCGACCATGAGGACGGGGTCCTTGCCGGGGACCATCGCACCGACGGACACGAGCCGCAGCGGCGCGCCCTCGGCGGTCGTGCCGGCACGGACGCGGCGCGGCGGGACGACGTCGGGCGTCGCGGCGATGCACGGCACCACGCTCGTGGGGCGGTCGCCGCGCAGGTCGCGGATCGGCGCGGTCGCCATCTTGGAGACGGCCGTGACGACGTCGGGCTTGCGCAGGACGGGCAGCAGGAACGGGGTCGCGAGGCGCATGACGAGCGGGAGGTCGACGCGCGTGGTGACGCCGTGCCAGTGCTCGGTGTGCACCCACGGCACCTGCGGGCGGTCGTGGCGCAGGAACGGCAGGAGGGTCGAGAAGGCCATCGTGTGCAGGACGTCGGCGCCGTCTGCCCGATCGAGGATCGCGGCGCGAGCCGCGGCGTGCTGGCGCACGTCCTTGGGCTCCATGACGACGCGCTCGACCGGGACGCCGCCGAGCTCGGTCTGCGTCGGTGCGCCGTGGGCGAGCCGGGGTGCGACGAGGTGCAGGACTCTCACGTCGTTGTTCTCGGAGAGCGCCGCGACGTCCTTGGCGACGAACGAGCCGGTCGCGGGCGATCCCGGGGTGGGGAACCAGGTCGTGGCCACGAGGATCTTCACAGGACCAAGGCTAGCCGTTGGCAGGGGTTGCCCGGCTCGTGGCGCGCGCCGCCCTCGGTAGGGTGAGCGGCGTGAAGATCCTGTCCGTCGTCGGCGCCCGTCCCCAGTTCGTCAAGCTCGCACCGATCGCGCACGCCGCTGCGGCGGCCGGCGTCGAGCACGTCATCGTGCACACGGGGCAGCACTACGACCCGATGCTCTCCGACGTGTTCTTCGAGGACCTGGGCATCCCCGCACCGGACGTGCACCTGGGCGTGGGCTCGGGCGGGCACGGCGCGCAGACGGGCGCGATCCTCGCCGGCATGGACGACGTGCTGATCGAGCACCGCCCGGACTGGGTGCTCGTGTACGGCGACACGAACTCGACGATCGCGGGCGCGCTGTCGGCGGTGAAGCTGCACGTGCCCGTCGCGCACCTCGAGGCCGGCCTGCGCTCGTTCAACCGGGCGATGCCCGAGGAGCACAACCGCGTCATGACGGACCACGCCGCGGACCTGTGCCTCGCGCCGACCGAGGTCGCGATGAAGCACCTCGCGGACGAGGGACTCGCGGCCCGGTCGGTGCTCGTCGGGGACGTCATGACGGACGTCCTGTACGCGACGCGGGACAAAGCCCTGGCCGACGGCGGCACGGACGGCGGTCCGGCTCTCCTCGCCGAGGCGGGCCTCACCGCGGGCGGGTACTACGTCGCGACGATCCACCGCGCGGAGAACACCGACGACGTCGCTCGCCTCGGCGGGATCCTCGACGCGCTGCGCAGCCTCGACAGGCCCGTGCTGCTGCTCGCGCACCCGCGCCTCGTCGCGAAGGCCGCGGACGCGGGGCTCGCCCTCGAGGGTGGCTCGCTGCGCACGCACGCTCCCCTGGCCTACCCCGACCTCGTCGCGGCGGTGTCCGCGAGCGCGGGCGTCGTCACCGACTCGGGCGGCCTCCAGAAGGAGGCGTTCCTGCTGCGCGTGCCGTGCACGACGCTGCGCACGGAGACCGAGTGGGTCGAGACGCTCGAGCTCGGCTGGAACGTCCTGGTGACGGACCCGACGGGCGAGGCCGGCTCCGCAGCGGTGCGCGACGCCGTCGTGCGCCCGCGCCCCGCGGACACGGATGCGACGCCGTACGGCGACGGGCACGCAGCCGGCCGCGTGATCCAGGCGCTGCTGGCCTGACGACCGCTGCGCGCGCGTCTCTCGCTGGGTCAGCCCCGGTCGGGGAGACCGTCGAGCCCGGCCTTCAGCCGCGGCCGGACGTCGGCGACCTGCCCGTCCCAGTCGTCCTCGATCTCGTCGAGCGCCGCGACGAAGGCGCGCGGTGCGAGCTCTCGCACCTCGGCCACACGGTCGAGAACGGTCTCGGCGGCGACGCCGACATCGTCGGAGAACCGCATCCAGTGCTCGCGGCCGATGCGGGCCGCGTCGGCGCAACCGCCGACACTCATGGCGACAGGGCGTGCGTCACCCTGGTGCGGCGCGTAGGCGAGGGCTGTTGCGACGTCGTACAGGGGCGCCAGCCGGACCGAGTCACCGTCGAGAAGGACCGAGTAGTTTCGTGCGTGCGCGTCGGGGGCTGCGACGACCGTGTTGAGCACGACGGCATCGACGAAGCTCGCGACGTTCGCCCGCGCCTCTCGGGCCGTCTCTGCGGCGTCGCGCAGGAAGCGTGCGACGGCCGCCGCCGCCGGTCCGCCGAGCTCTTCGTACTTCTCGCGGACACCGAGCGCCTGGCAGACGTCCTCCGCGTGCGTGCGCACGAGGCGCCCGTCGGCGCCGCGGGCTCGGTCGAAGCGCTCGATGACGATGGCCCGCTCCGACGCGAAGTCGGTGAAGGCGGTCGTCGCGACGTCGCACCCGAGCATCGCGGCCGCGCGCATCGTGACGTGCTCGACCAGGGCCTGGGACTTCGCGCCACGGACGCCCGGCTTGACGATGTGGGTCGTCGGCTCGTCCCCGTGTGCCCAGAACCATCGACCGTCCTCGTGTCGCAGCGCGAGCTTGTCCTGCATGCCGCCGAGCGACCAGTGCTCGCCGGGCATGGTCCACGACGAGTCGTTGCCCGAACGCATCGAGGCGAGCCGCCCCTCGATGTCGGAGCTTGTGGCCGGGAGCAGATCGCCATCCGCGCGGGGGCCGTCCAGCGTGTCGGCGTCGCAGAACTGCACAGCTCCGGCGCAGTCGCGACCGATCGCGCCGAGGGCATCGAGGGGGTCGTTCGGGTCGACGCCGTACGTCGCTCGCAGGGCCTCGATCGCGGCGGGACTCTCGGGGAGCAGTCCTCTGAGGTACGTCTCGACCACGTCGCCGGTGAAGGCGCCTCGCTCGCGGGGCAAGGAGAGCGACAGCGGTGTGGTGCCTGGTCGGGTGCCAGCGTCCGTGTAGGTGAGGCGAAGACGTCCGCGGATCCGTTCGACGTCGGCGACGTGCTCGCCGGCGAGCGTGACGGCGAGGCGGCTCGGGGCTGTCACAGCGTTCCCTCGTCCCGGATGACGAGGCTCGCGTCGAGGGTCTCCAGCAGGCGCATCAGGCGTCCGACCTCGAGCCCCTCGGTCCGGCCGTTCTCGAGTGCGACGAGCCACTGGCGCGAGACGTCAGCCCTGCGCGCCAGCTCGGCCTGCGTGTATCCGCGGCGTTTGCGAAGGCCCGTCACGGCGGTGCCGAGACGAGTGACGGAGCGAGCGTTCAGGTAGGTCGGATCGGACATGATGTCATCGTATGGCGACATGAGCCCAGTGTCTACGTACGGCGACATGGGACCGATGTCGCCGTACACGGGCATGGTGGCTGGCGAGACATGGTCAGCCCTAGAGTCGAGGCACGGGGCGCGACGGCGCGCCTCGGTGAGGAGGCTGACGTGTCCGCGCTCGCACGCAACTACGCTCCGCTGCCCGTCACGCTCACGAGCGGCGAGGGCAGCTGGGTCACGGACGTCGCGGGACGTCGCTATCTCGACCTGCTCGCTGGCTACTCCGCGCTGAACTTCGGGCACCGGCACCCGGCGCTCGTCGAGGCGGCGCACGCGCAGCTCGACCGGATCACGCTGACGTCGCGGGCGTTCGACCACGACCTGCTCGAGCCGTTCGCCGAGGCCGTCACGTCGCTCACGGGCACCGAGATGCTCCTGCCGATGAACACGGGCGCGGAGGCGGTCGAGACGGCGATCAAGGCGGCACGGAAGTGGGGCTACGAGGTGCGCGGCGTCGCGCCCGAGCGGGCGACGATCATCGTCGCCGACGGCGCGTTCCACGGCCGGACCACGACGATCGTGTCGTTCTCGACGGCCCCGGACGCGCGCGACGGCTTCGGTCCGTACACGCCGGGCTTCGTCGTCGTGCCGTACGGCGACGCCGACGCGGTCGCGGACGCGATCGACGACACGACGGTCGCGGTGCTCGTCGAGCCTGTGCAGGGCGAGTCGGGCGTGATCGTGCCGCCAGACGACTACCTGCCCCGTCTGCGCGCGTCGTGTGACGACGCGGGCGTGCTGCTCGTGCTCGACGAGGTGCAGTCCGGGCTGGGACGGACGGGGACCACGCTCGCCCAGGACCTCGCGGGCGTGCGCGCGGACCTGACGACGCTCGGCAAGGCGCTCGGCGGCGGGATCGTGCCGGTGAGTGCGGTCGTCGGCCGTGAGGAGGTGCTCGCTGTGCTCACACCCGGGACGCACGGGTCGACGTTCGGCGGGAACCCGCTCGCGTGCGCCGTCGCTATAGCAGTCGCGGAGCTGTTGAGCCCGGGCGACCTCCAGGAGCGCGCGACGGTGCTGGGCGGGCAGATGCGCGAGCGTCTCGACGCGCTCGTCGACGAGGGCCTGCTCGACGGCGTGCGTTCGGTCGGGCTGTGGGCGGGCCTCGACGTGCACGGCACGCACGGGCCCAACGGTGGGCGCGCGCTCTGCGAGGAGATGGCCCGTCGCGGTGTGCTCGCCAAGGAGACCCACGGCGCGACAATCCGCCTCGCTCCCCCGCTCACCATCCGCACCGGCGACCTGCACCACGGCCTCGACGTGCTCGGCGACGCGCTCCGAGCGCTCGCGACCCGGTAGTCAGACCGTACGCGCGACTTAGTGGTGCATCCGCTCTGACAGCCGAGCGGCGTCTTCTTGGTCCGTGCGGGCACGCGACGGACGAAACCTCCATACCGTGGGGACACCGGCCGCTCCGAGGTCGGGCAGCCCGCCGACCCGACGCCAGGAGACTCCCGTGCACGCGCCTTCTCGACCCACCAAGACCGCGCTCGGGCGCGGTCTGCTGCTCCTCGGCGTCGCGCTCGCGACTGCCAGCGGCTGCGCCGCCGGCGGATCCGAGAATCCGCCCGCAGCGGCGACCAGCACGACACCGTCCGCTGGCGGCCCCGGAGGCTCCACCGAGCCCGCGACACCGAGCGAGCCTGCGGCCCCCGCCGCCCCGGCCCTCCCTGCGTCGTGCGCGGCGATCGAGCTCGTCGAAGGTTCCCGCATCACCGGGGACGACCTGGGCCGCTGCCTCCAGGACTTCGAGCGCACGGCGCGCACCGGCAGCAGCCTCGTGCGGCTCACACCGGACGACCCGGGCGTCGAGACGCAGTGGCTCCACGCGGACGACGGGACGTACGCCCTCCTGACGGGCCGCGACGGTGGCGACCGCGTCGTCGTCACCCCCGACGGCGGCGCGAGCGAGGACGACGGCCGCTGGGTGCGCGCGGACGCAGGCGGCTCGCCCGACGAACAGCTGGCGTCCAGCCACGTCGAAGCGCTGCGGCCTCAGGTGCAGCCCGACTTCCAGGCAGCGCTCGTGCGACTCTCCGACACGTGGCTCGTCGAAGGACGCGAGGAGGTCACGGTGCTCGACGGCACCAAGCGCTCGCTGTGGCGCGTCGCGTCCGCGAAGCCCGTCGAGCTCGTCGCAGGCATGCCAGCCGACGTCAGCCTCTACATGGACGTCCCGGGCGCGACCGAGGTCATGGTCTCGACCGGAGGTGGCAACACGTCCGAACGTCTCTACGGAGCCTGGGGCGCACCAGTCGACGCGACGGCGGTCGAGAAGGCGGTCGCCCAGGCGCTCGACGCCGACTGAGGCATGATCCTCGGCGAAACCTGTGGTGATCGCGCGCAACCTAGCCCTCGCGCGGCGCGCAGACGAGGGCGCTACGGGCGCAGCGCCTCGATCGCTTCGCGCCAGATCTCGACCTGGCTCTCCGAGGACAGCTCGCGCGCGCTCGCGTGCGACGCGGCCTTCCAGCCCTCGACCTGCTCGGCGGTCAGGGTGTCGAGCACCGCGGTCAGCGCGGCGGGTGTGAAGTCCGCGGTCACCGCACCGACGCCGTGCGCGCGCACGACGCGCGCCATCTCCGGGCTCGGACCCACGACCACGCCGAGGCGCGCTTGGACGTAGTCGAAGATCTTGTTGGGCAGCGCGTTCGCGTTGTTGAAGCTCACGGGCGGCAGCAGGTGCAGCCCGACGTCGAACCCGTTGAGCGTCCGCACGAGCTCGGCGTACGGCAGCGGGTCGTGGATCCGCACGCGCGGCTCGCCCGCCGCGCGCTCGCGCAGCTCCGCGAGGTAGCCGGGGTCGTTCGGGACGAGGAACAGGTCGAGGGTGACGTCGGCGGTCGAGGCAGCGACGGCGTCGACCAAGATCTCGAGGCTGCGGTTGCGCAGCGCGACCCCGGAATGGACCAGCCGCACGGGCGAGCCCACCGGCCCGGGCGCGAGGTCCTGGTACGGCGACGCGTTCGTCACGACACCCGCGCGGAACCCGAAACGCCGCTCGTACTCGTCCGCGATGCCCTGCGCGACCGTCGTCACCGACGCGCAGCGCGTGACGAAGCGGCGGCACAGCCAGCGCATGTAGGGCGCGACGAACCAGCGCCAACGGCGCAGCTCGGTGTTCTGCTTCGGGGCGTACTCGTGCAGGTCGGCGTGCACGCCCCAGCGCGGCTCGGTCGACAGGGCGAGCGGGACGGCGTCGACGTCGTCGGCGAGGACGATGTCGAACGTGCGGCCAGCGAGCAGGTCTCGCGCCTGCGCGACCGCCGCGTTGCCCCAGTACACGCGCCGGTACTGCCGAGCGAGGAGCGGCACGGGCGCCTTCCGCCAGTGCTCGTTCTCGTCGTCGACCCGCAGGTGCTCGACCACGCGTCCGTCGTCGAGCACGACCGCCGGGCCGTAGCCGCACGTCGTCACGTCGTGGTCCTGCGCGAGCATGCGCACCTGCTTGAGCACGCGCGCGTCCGACGCGATCGGCGAGAACGACAGGATCAGCAAGGTCGGGCGGACGGTCATCGTGCACCTCCCTCGGCCGGCGCCGCGACGAGCGCGTCGACCGCCCGCTCCCACACGAGCACCTGC
Organism: Flavimobilis soli; assembly: GCF_002564025.1. Lineage (NCBI taxonomy): Bacteria > Bacillati > Actinomycetota > Actinomycetes > Micrococcales > Jonesiaceae > Flavimobilis > Flavimobilis soli. The sequence continues at coordinate 2,567,505 of NZ_PDJH01000001.1, read as the reverse complement.
TGCTCGGCACTCAGCTCCCGCGCGACCGCGTGTGACGCCGCCCGCTGCTCCGCGACCTTCTCCGGCGTGAGGCCGTCGAGCACGTCCGCGAGCGAGCGCGCGTCGAAGCCCGACGCGACCGACCCGATACCGTGCCGCTCGACCGCGGCCGCCATCTCGGGCGTCGGGCCGACGACGAGCGCGAGCCGCGCCTGCACGTAGTCGAACAGCTTGTTGGGCAGCGCGTTCGCGTTGTTGAAGTTCACGGGCGGCAGCACGTGGATGCCGACGTCGTACCCGGCGAGAGTGTCCCCGAGCCGCGCGTACGGCACCGGGTCGAGGACACGCACGCCGTCGATCTGCGCCGCGCGGTCGCGCAGCTCGGCGATGTACGCCGGGTCGTTCGGCATGAGGAACAGATCGAGCGTGACGGGCGTCGTCGTGAGCGCGACGGCGTCGAGCAGCACCATGAGGTCGCGGTTGCGCAGCGCGGCACCCGAGTGGACGAGCCGCAGCGGCAAGCCGACCTCGGTAGGCGTGCGCTCGGCGTACGGCGCGGCGTTCGTCACGACCTGCGCCCGCACCCCGACCTCAGACGCGTACGCCTGTGCGAGCCCCTCCCCGACCGTCGTCGCGGACGCCGCGCGTCGCACGTAGCGGCGGCACAGCCACCGCACGTACGGGCCGATGCGCCGCGCCCACGCCGGGTTGTCGTCGTGCAGCCGCGGCGAGTACTCGTGCAGGTCCGCGTGGACGGGCGCGCGCAGGCTGAGCGCGAGCGGGACGGTCTCGACGTCGTTCGCGAGCACGACGTCGAACCGGCGGCCCGCGAGCGCGGCCCGCGCCGCGACGACGGCTGGCGTGCGTGTGTAGACGAGCGGGTAGGCGCGCAGCGTGATGAGGCGCCCGTCGAGCTTGATCGTCGCGTCGTCCGGGAGCTGCAGGTGCTCGACGACGCCCGCCGGCGCTGGCCCGTAGCCGCACGTCGTGACGTCGTAGCGGGCCGTGAACAGCTCGACCTGCTTGAGGACGCGGGCGTCCGACGCGATCGGCGAGAACGACAGGATCAGCAGGCGCGGGCGGTTCGAGGCAGGCACCCGTCCATCCTTCCAGGTGCCGCGGTCTGGTACCGCGCCACGGCGCGGCGCGTCAGTGCGTGCGTCGTCATGCCGCGTCAGTGCGCGGCGGCGTCGGCCTCGTCCGGCTCGACGCCGAGGAACGGCGCGAGCACGCGCGCGGACGCCGCGCCGTCGTGCAGCACCCGCACGAACTCCGGACCCAGGCGCGCCGCGCGCCCTCCCGCGCCCGCACGATCGTCGAGCAGCGCGGTGAACACCTCCGCCAGGTTGTCGGGCGTGCCCTCGAGGATCGGCAGGTCGAGCCCGCTCACGGCCCGCGCGGCGTCGCGGGACTGCTGCGTCACGTGCGACACGACGACGCGCCCCGCGGCCATCGCCTCGCACGCCGCGACGCCGTAGCTGCCGAGCGCAAACTGGTCGAGCACCACGTCTGCGTCGCGGTAGAGCGCAGGCATCTGCGCCGAGGTGAGCCCCTCGAGGCGGCGATAGGTGATCCAGCCACGCCGGTCGAGCTCCTGGAGCACCGGCTCGACCAGCTCGGTGCCCTTGAGCCTCGAGGCCGACGGCGCGTGCACGACGAGCGGCACCGTCCGCTCGAGCGGCGGGGCGTCCGTGCGCCACGCCTCCGGGTCGACGACGACGGGCAGCCACGTCGCCTCCGGCTGGTCGAGCAGCAGGTCGGCGGTCGAGACGAACGTGGGGATGCCCGCCGCGCGCAGCTCGACGAGCGCAGCCTCCGCGTCGCGCGTCTGCCGCTCGAGGTGCCCCACGAGCTCCCAGTCCGGGTCGCCGAACGGCGACCACGGCGTCGCGCCGGCGAGGTGGCGCGACGGCACGCGGATGTCGGAGCCGTGGCACAGCATCGCGACCCGCGTGCCGCGCGCCGCGAGAGCGCGGGCCTCGGCGTACGCACCGTTGCGCTGCCGCGCGGTCGCCATGAGCGTCCCGAACAGCGCACGCTGCGCCTCGACGACGACGTGCGTGAACTTCTCGACGTACGCCTTCTGCCGGCGCTGCCATCGGCGTGACGACCCGTAGACCGCGATCGGCACCGGGTAGTCGGTCGCGAAGCCGAAGCCGCCCGGGCGCTGCGCCGTCATGCTGACGGCGCCCACGCCCGGGAGCCGCTCGGCGGCGCGGGCCCACGCGTAGCCCTGGCCCGCGTAGTTCGCCGGACCGAGGTACAGCCGCACAGGTGTCGCGGGCACGGGCGGCGTCGGCGGGACGTCCTGCGGGCTGAACGGCAGGAGGCTCGGTGCGAGCCGGTGCAGCACGGGCTCCGGCACGCGGCGCACGACGGCGCCCGCGAGTCGTGAGACGGGAGCGGGGAGCTTGGGGGTCACAGCACGGTCCTTGTCACCACGGCATCCGGTAGCGGACGTACCGGCGCAACGTGCTCTCGGGGTCGAGGACGTCGGGCAGGTCGCGCGGCAGGAGCGTCGCGACGCGTCCGGCCTTCGCTCGTCGTTGCGCGGCCGCGGTGAACGCGTCGGCGAGCACGCCGTCGTCAGGCTCGACGCTCACGGACTCAGGGCCTACGAGCGTGTCGAGGGCCGCGCGGTCGGCACGCGCGAACGCGTGCACCGCCGTCAGCGCGAGGTCGAGCCATGCGCGCGCCGCAGCGCGCAGGGCGGTCGCGTCACCGTCGCGCCAGTCCTCACGGCGCGAGCGGCGCGACAGCGCCCCGAGGACGTGGATGCGCAGCACCTTCACGGCGAGCGCCCGGCGCTCGGACGGCCGCATGCGGTCGGCGAGCCCGCCGTCGCGCAGGACGCGCACGAGCAGGTCGTCGAGCGCCGCGAGCTCGTCCGCGACGGGGCGGACCACCTCGGTCACGCGGTCCTGAGCGCTCCCGCCGACGACGTACGCCGGGCCCGCCGGCACCATGTCGATGCGCGCGCCCGAGAACCACAGCGGCACGGAGAACGCGAGGTCCTCGCCCGTCGCGAGCCCCTCCGTGAACCGCAGACCGAGACGTCGCACCGTCGCCCGCCGCAGCAGGCCGAGCGGAGCGGAACGGTAGGCGAGCCGGTCGGCGACCGGGTCGAGCGGCGTCGCCGCGCGCCGCCCCGCGCGCCCGGTGCCCGGACGCACGAGCGGGTTGCGCAGCCGCTCGCCGTCCGGGCCGCGCAGCGGCGCGAGCACGACGTCGGAACCTCGCTCGCGCGCGACGTCGAGCCACGCGCGGACCGCACCGGGCTCGAGCACGTCGTCGGACCCGAGGACCGCGAAGAGCTCGGCGGAGGTGTTGTCGAGGCCGAAGTTGAACGGGCCGGCAGGGCTGCGGACGTGGTCGCTGTAGCCGAGCAGCCGCACGTGCTCGTGCTCCTCGGGCGTGAGCGCGAGGCGCTCCTCGATCGTCGTGATGCCGACGTCGTGGCACACGACGGTGACACGCACGAGGCCGTCCGAGCCTGCGAGGGCGCTCCGGACGGCCCGCTCGACCGGCCGCGCCGGGGAGTGCACCGCGATCACCACGTCGACCGCGTGGTCAGCTCTCATCGTCATCCCCCTCCATGTCCTCAGCGTCGTCGACGAGACCCGCGAGCGCCGCCTGGACCTGGAAGTCCGGCACCTGCGCGACGAGCTCGTCGAACGTGCCCCGGGCGGCGATCGTGCCGTCCGCCATGAAGCACACCTGGTCCGAGTGTCGGATGGTCGACAGGCGGTGCGCGACCGAGATGAGCGTGACCTGCCCGCGCAGGCCGGCGATCGCCGCCGAGACGCTCGCCTCCGTCTGCGTGTCGAGCGCGCTCGTCGCCTCGTCGAGGACGAGCACGAGCGGGTCGGAGTACAGGGCGCGCGCGATGCCGAGGCGCTGGCGCTGCCCGCCCGAGAGCGCCATGCCCCGGTCGCCGATGCGGGCGTCGAGGCCGCCGGCACGCGCGTCGACGACGTCGAGGAGCTGGGCGCGCGCGAGGCAGTCCCGCACCCTCTCGCGGTCGATGTCGTCGGTCCACGTGAGGGCGACGTTCTGCGCGACCGTCCCGTCGAAGAGCGACACGTCCTGCGGGACGTAGCCGACGCGGGCGCGCCACGCGCCGAGCACGTCCTCGAGCCGCTGACCGTCGACGTCGATCGAGCCTTCCGACGGCACGAGCAGGCCGAGCAGGATGTCGACGAGCGTCGACTTCCCCGCGCCCGAGACGCCCACGAGCGCGAGCGAGGAACCCATGGGCAGGTCGAGGTCGACGTCGCGCACCGCAGGCTCGGCGCTGCCCGGGTACGTGAACGCGACACCGCGCAGGCGCAGGTGCTGCGGCTCCTGCGCGAGCGGCTCGCGCCCCGTCTCCTCGGCGCGGCGCAGGTAGCCCTCGGCGGCCTCGATGTCGGTGATGACGGCCTCGACGTTGGGGATGTTCGCGGCCGTCGTCGCGATGACCGACTGGAAGCTCGTGATCGCCGGGACCATGCGGAACCCGGCGACGCCGAACATCGCGAGCGCGGCGAACGCCTGCTCGGGGCCGTCCATGAGGTACGCCGCGCCGCCGACGAGGACGAAGCCCCCGACGACCGCCGACTCGATCACGTACCGCGGCACGGCCGACAGGAACGACAGGTTCGCGCGGGCCCGGACGGTGTGGCGACGGTTGCTGCGCACGACGTCGGCGACCTCACCGGCCTTGTCGCGCAGCGTGATCTCCTTGAGCGCCCCGACCATCTCCGTCATGAGGCGCGCGACCTTGAACGAGTAGTCGCGGTTGACGAGCCCCGCCTGGATCGAGCGGCGCGACACGAACACGTACATGACCGCGCCGATGAGGCCCAGGTACACGAGCGTGATCGCGGCCGTGACGGGCTGCGCGACGACGAGGACGACGAGGACCGAGCCGAACGTCGCGCCGAGCGCGGGCAGGCCCGCGACCGGCAGCAGGAAGCCCGCGGTCGCGTTCGCGATGCCGACGTCGGCGAGCCGCACGAGCTGCGACGTCGAGCGCGACAGGCGGTCCGTCCAGGGGGCGCGGATGTACGCGTCGAAGAGCCGGTCGCCGATCTCGAGCTCGTACCTCGCGAAGCGACGCGTCGCGACCCACTGGAGCGCGACCGCGAGGATGCCCTTGACGACGATGAGGCCCGAGACGACGCCGATCACGGCGACGTTCCCGACCTCGCCGAGCAGCGGGAGCGACGCGGTGCCGCCACCGCCCGTGAGCATGGGCGTGAGCGCGAGCGCCAGGAGGCCGAGGGCCGCGACGTCGAGCAGCGACAGGCACGCGCTCGCGACCATGTACCAGGTCAGGAACCGGCGCGCGCGGCCCGGCAGGAGCGGCATGAGCCGCGCCCACGTGCGCCAGATGACCTTCACGGCGTGCTGTCCCCGTCCTGCGTCGTCCTCGCGGCCGTGGCCGCACCGTCGCGCCATCGTCGCACGTGGGCGGCGACCGCCTCACCCACGCGGGCGATGCTCGCGTTGTCGCGCGCCCACGCGGCGAGGCGCTCGCGCTGCGCGGCGCGCGCGTCGTCGTCGGTCTGCAGGACGGCGACCATCGCGTCGGCGACGGTCGCGACGTCGTGCTCGACGGCGTGGCCGAGGTCGTTCTCGCGGACGATCGGCACGGCGGGCCCGGGGCCTGCGAAGACGACGGGGGTGCCGCACGCGGCGGCGGCGAAGGTCTTGGTCGGCAGCGCCATGTCGTAGCCGACACCAGGGCGCACGCTCACGAGCGCGCCGTGGGCGGCGCCGAGCCACGCGGCGGCCTCGGCTGCGGGGACGAGCCGGCGGACGTGCACCGCGCCCGGCGCGAGCTCGGCTCCGAGGGCGGCGAGGTCGTCCCAGTCGCTGCCCTGTCCCAGGATCACGAGCTCGGCGTCCGGCACGGCGTCGCGGACCTTCGGCATCGCACGGACGAACACGTCCGCTCCCTGCCATGCCGACGTCGTGCCCGCGTAGACGAGGTAACGCCCAGGCCCGTCGTCGGGCCGGGGCAGCCCTGGCCGGAACACGTCGGTGTCGACGCCGTTGCGCACGACGACGACCTCCGGACGGCGGCGCGCAGCCGCACGCGGGCGACGCTCGACGAGCGCCTCGACCCGTTCGGCGACCTCGGGCGACACCGCGACGATCCCGGCGGCGCCCCGCATGGCCCAGCCCTCGACCACCGCGAGCAGGCGCGAGACGAGGCCCGGCGTCGTGCCGTCCCCCGCCGTCGCGTCCGACCACACGTCAGCCGCGTAGTACACGTACGGCACGCGGCGCAGCGCGCACACGACGCGCACGACCGCACCCGTCGTCGGCGGCGGCTCGCACACGGCGACGTCGGGGCGCGGCTCTGCGAGCAGCCGCACGAAGGCGGGCACGTCGAAGCTCAGGTACGGCAGGTACCCGCGGACGTAGCCGGTGCGGTCGCGCAGGACCGGCGCTCGGTCGACCTCGACGCGCGCCTCACGCAGGTCCTCGTCGACAGCGGCCGCCGCGGCGCGCAGGTCGCGCCGCGCCGACGTCGTCAGGACCGACACCCGGGCGCCCGCGCGCCCGAGGGCGCGTGCGAGCGCCTCGAGCCGGAACGACGCCGCGGCGGGCTCGGGCGCGAAGATGCGGGTGACGAGGGCGACCCGCAGGCGAGACGCCGCCGTCACAGGCGGACGGTCTCCTGGGTGACGGCCGAGCGCTCGATCGCCTCGGCGACGCGGATTGTCGCGAGGCCCTCGGTCATCGACACGGTGCGGTCCTCGAGGCCGAGCACCGCGTCACGGAAGGCCTCGGCCTCGGCGCGCAGCGGCTCGCGCTTGCCGATCGCGTACCGGATGACGTCGCCCTCGGTCACGCCGCGGAAGTTCGCCATCGAGTCCCACTCGGTCTGCACGGTGCCGTTCTCGAAGAACGTCACGTCCGCCGTCGACGTGTCCGCGATGAGCGTGCCGCGCTCGCCCGCGACGATCGTCACGCGCTCCTTCATCGGGGAGAGCCAGTTGACGGTGTGGTTGGCGTTGATGCCGCCTGCGAGGCGGCCGGTGACGAGCACCATGTCCTCGTGCTCGCGGCCCGAGCGGAACGCCGTCTGGGCGGCGACCGACTCGTAGGAGCTCTGCGTGACCCATGCGGTGAGGTCGATGTCGTGCGTCGCGAGGTCCTTGATGACGCCGACGTCGGCGATGCGTGCGGGGAAGGGTCCCTGGCGGCGCGTGGAGATCTGGTAGACCTCGCCGAGCTGGCCGTCGGCGATGCGGCGGCGCACCTCCTGGATGGCGGGGTTGAACCGCTCGATGTGGCCGACGGCGCCGATCAGGCCGGCGTCCGTGAACGCGGCGGCGAGGCGCTCGCCCGCAGCCGTGTCGACCGCGATCGGCTTCTCGACGAGCGTGTGCACGCCCGCCGCCGCGAGGGTGAGCGCGACCGGCTCGTGGAACTTGGTCGGCACGGCGACGACCGCCATGTCGATGCCCGCCGCGACGAGCGACTCGACGTCGCGGAGCACCTCGAGCGGGCCGGCGACGCGGTACGGGTCGCCACCTGGGTCCGCGACCGCGACGACGTCGACGCCGTCGATCTCGCGCAGGACGCGCACGTGGTGGCGGCCCATGGCCCCCAGGCCGATGACCCCGGCCCGCAGCGCGGCACCCATCACGCACCCGCCTTCGCGACGGCGGCGACGGCCGAGACTATGCGCTCGAGGTCGGCCTGAGTCAGGGACGGGTGGACCGGCAGGGAGACGACCTCGCGCGCGGCGCGCTCCGTCTGCGGCAGGTCGAGGTCCGGCGCGTACTTCTCCAGGCTCGCCAGGCGGTGGTTCGGGATCGGGTAGTACACGCCCGCGCCGACGTTGTGCTCGGCCTTGAGGGCCGCGACGAACGCGTCGCGCTCGACGCCCGACGCACCGTCGAGACGGATCGTGTACTGGTGGTAGACGTGCTCGGCGCCCGCGCGCACGGGCGGCGGAGTCACCCCCGCGACCTCCGCGAGACCGGCGTCGAGGAACGCGGCGTTGGCGCGGCGCTGCTCGGTCCACGCGCCGACCTTCGTCAGCTGGACCCGGCCGATCGCGGCGTGGATGTCGGTCATGCGGGTGTTGAAGCCGATGACCTCGTTCGCGTACTGCTTCTCCATGCCCTGGTTGCGCAGCAGGCGCACCTGGCGGGCGATGTCGTCGCTCGCGCACGAGACCATGCCGCCCTCGCCCGACGTCATGTTCTTCGTCGGGTAGAGGGAGAACATCGCGAACGTGCCGAACGTGCCGACCTTCTGACCGCCCAGGCTCGCGCCGTGCGCCTGCGCGGCGTCCTCGAACAGCTGCAGGTCGTGCTCGGCGGCGAGCGCCTGGAACGCGGGCGCGTCGAACGGGTGGCCGTACAGGTGCACGGGCATGATCGCCCGCGTGCGGTCGGTGATCGCCGCAGACGCCGCCGCGGGCGAGAGGTTGAACGTGTCCGGCTCGATGTCGACGAACACCGGCGTCGCACCTGTCAGCGCGACCGAGTTGCCCGTCGCGGCGAACGTGAACGACGGCACGATGACCTCGTCGCCCGGGCCGATGCCCGCAGCGAGCAGACCGAGGTGGAGCCCGGCCGTGCCCGAGCTCACCGCGACGCAGCGGCGCCCGGCGACCATCTGGTCGGCGAACTCCTGCTCGAACGCCGCAACCTCAGGTCCCTGGGCGACCATGCCCGAACGCATCACACGGTCGACCGCAGCGCGCTCCTCGTCACCGATGATCGGCTTGGCTGGTGCGATGAACTCGCTCATGCGTTCTCCACCTCTTCGAGGGTTCCGTTGTCAGTCTCTTCGTAGCGCTGCCCCGTCGCGGGGCACCGCCACCCGTCACCGTCCGCCACCAGCGGCTGACCCGCCCGGCCGACCCAGCCCACGCGACGCGCGGGCACGCCGACCATGAGCGCGTGCGCGGGCACGTCCTTGGTCACGACCGCGCCCGCGGCGACCGTCGCCCACGCACCGATCGTCACCGGCGCGACACACACCGCGCGCGCACCGATCGACGCACCCTGCTCGATCGTCACGCCGACCGCGTGCCAGTCCGACGCGTCCTTGAGCGACCCGTCCGGGTTCACAGCCCGCGGGTACGTGTCGTTCGTCAGCACCGCAGCCGGGCCGACGAACACGCCGTCGGCGAGCGACGCCGGCTCGTAGACGAGCGCGTAGTTCTGGATCTTGCAGTGGTCACCCACCTGGACGCCCGTGCCGATGTAGGCACCGCGGCCCACGATGCAGCCCTCACCGAGGACCACCTGCTCACGCACCTGCGCGAGGTGCCAGACGGACGAACCGTCTCCGATCGTGGCGTCCGGGGAGACGTCGGCGGTCTCCGCGATGCGCACACCCATGCTGTTCTCCGTCTGTCGTCGCGGCGCAGGTGCTGGTCCTGCGGGGCGGGCCGGGGCCCGCGCGGCCTGCGGCGCGCCTCGCCACCGACCTCGGCCAGAGTACCGCCCTGCTCCCGGCCGGGTGGGACGATCGTCACCCGTCCCTGGTGCAAGAATGTCCCTCATGCCCACCCCCCGGATCAGCGACGCGTGGCTCGTGGTCCCCCTCTTCAACGAGGCGAGCGTGATCGGGGACGTCGTGCGCGGGGCCCTCGAGCGCTTCGAGCACGTGGTGTGCGTCGACGACGGATCGACCGACGGCTCGGGCGACGCGGCTCGGGCGGCGGGCGCGCGCGTCCTGCACCACCCCGTGAACCTGGGTCAGGGCGCGTCGCTGCAGACGGGCATCGAGTACGCGCTCGGCGCAGGCGCGAGGTACGTCGTCACGTTCGACGCCGACGGGCAGCACCGCGTGGACGACGCCGAGGCGATGGTCGGGCTGGCCCGCCGCGAGGACGTCGCGATCGTCTTCGGATCGCGCTTCCTCGACGACCGCACGGACGCAGGGCTGCTCAAGAAGATCGTGCTCAAGGTCGCCGTGTGGTTCACGAACCAGTCGACCGGCCTGCGGCTGACCGACGCCCACAACGGCCTGCGTGTCATCCGCGCGGACGCGGCGCGCGGCGTGCACCTGCGCCAGGACCGCATGGCGCACGCGAGCGAGATCGTCCTGCACCTTGGGCGGACGGGCCTGCCGTGGCGCGAGCACCCGGTGCACGTGCTCTACACCGACTACTCGCGCGGCAAGGGTCAGTCGCTGCTCAACTCGGTCAACATCCTCGTCGACCTCGTCTTCCGGTAGGCCACCATGTGGATCCAGCTCATCCTGCTCGCCGCGATCGTCGGCGTCGCGCTGACCCTCAACCGGTCGACGGCGGACGCTCGGCACCAGGCGATCCGTCGCATCCTGCTCATGCTCTTCGTGGCGGGAGCGGCGGCGTCGGTCCTGTTCCCGCAGATCCTCACGCGCATCGCCAACCTGATCGGTGTCGGCCGTGGTGCGGACCTGCTCCTGTACGCGCTCGTGATCGCGTTCCTGAGCTTCATGGCGACGTCCTTCCGGCGGATGAACCAGCTTCAGTCGCGCATCACGGTGCTCGCCCGCGAGCTCACGCTCGCGCAGGCGCGCGCTGAGGACGCGGAGGCGCGGAACCGCGCCGCACAGGATCGTCCTGCGACGGCCGTGGACGACGAGGAGGGGCCCGCGGGCACCGTCCGCTGACGCTCGCGCCGGGCGGGGCCATCTCCACAACAACTCCACCCGATCGCTGCCCGCCGAGCCCGCGTGCCCCGAGGTGCTTCCCTAGGATCTTTCTCGTGACGTGCACCGCCAGACCTTGCCCCACGCCCGCACGCCGTCCCCGGCCGGTGCTGAACGAGGTCTGCGCATGAACGACGAGACGCGCCGCATGCCCGCGGCCGGGAGCCAGCCGCCGCCCAGCTTCACGCCCCAGAACACCCCGGGGGGCCGCCCCCGCTCGACGCAGGACGCGGTCCCTGTCGGTGGCGAGCACGCCCCCGTCTCGCACGTCCCGTCGCGCCCGACGACGCGTCGCCCCTCGGGCGAGCAGCGTCCGCCGTCGTCCGTGCCCCCGGCTCGTTCGGGTGCTCCGGCGTCGCGCCCGCCGTCGGCCCGTCCCGCTCGCGTCTCGTCGTCCCCGCACGCGGCGGTCCGGCCCGCACGCGCGACCGCGGCGTCCCCGGCCGGCCCGGGCGGGCCTGCCGGCCCCGGCGGTCGCAGCGACGCGACCGGGCCCGGCGGCGAGGGCCGCAAGCCGCGCCTGCGCCTGCGCAAACGCCGTATCATCGCGGCCGTCCTGACTCTCCTGCTCGTCCTCGTGATCGCGTGGCCCGTCGGCCTGCTCATGTGGGCGAACTCGAAGGTCGAGCACGTCGCGGCCCTTTCGGGTGCGCCGGACACCCCGGGCACGACGTACCTCCTCGCGGGCTCCGACTCGCGAGAGGACGGCGCGATCGCGTCCGACGGCACGGAGGGCGCCCGCACCGACACGATCATGCTGCTGCACGTCCCGGAGTCGGGGCCGACGGCGCTCGTCAGCCTCCCGCGCGACACGTACACCGACGTCCCCGGGCGCGGCCCCGCCAAGCTCAACGCCGCGTACGCGTGGGGCGGCCCCGAGCTGCTCGTCGCGTCGGTCGAGAAGCTCACGGGCATCACGGTCGACCACTACGTCGAGGTAGGCCTCGGCGGTGTCAAGGACCTCGTCAACGCTGTCGACGGCGTCGACCTGTGCCTCGACTACGACGTCGACGACGAGAAGTCGAACCTCAAGTGGAAGGCCGGCTGCCACACGGTCAAGGGCAAGAAGGCGCTCGCGTTCATCCGCATGCGCTACTCGGACCCGAAGGGCGACATCGGCCGCGCCGAGCGCCAGCGCCAGCTCGTCTCCGCCGTGACGAAGAAGGCCGCGAACCCGGGCACCCTCGTCAACCCGGGCAAGCAGGTCGACCTCATCGACTCCGGCCTCGGAGCGGTCCGGGCGAGCGACGGCACGGGCATCGTGAACCTCGGCAGGCTCGCGCTCGCGTTCCGCGCCGCGTCCGGCGAGGACGGCATCACCGGCACGCCGCCGATCGAGTCGCTCGACTACCGTCCCGGCGGCGTCGGCTCGACCGTCCTCCTCAAGCCCTCGGAGGCGCCCGCGTTCTTCACGGGCATCCTCGACGGAACCCTGGAGCCCGGGCGCTACGACGCCGACGGTCTGGTCAAGGAGAAGCCCGCGTCCGACGAGAAGAAGTCCGACAAGAAGTGACCTGACCGGCGGCCTCGCGCCGGGTCGGGCTCGTCAGCCTCGAGGCCCCTCGGTCACTCCTGCTCGCTGACCTCCGCGGCGTAGGCCTCGCGCAGGCGCTGCCCCTTCTCCTGGGCGACGTCGCGCAGCTCCTCCTGGAAGCCACGCAGCCGCGCGCGGAGCACTTCCGCGTCCTTGCCCTCGCCCGCGGCGAGGATGCGCGCCGCGAGCAGGCCCGCGTTGCGCGCTCCCCCGATCGACACGGTCGCGACCGGCACGCCCGCAGGCATCTGGACGATCGACAGGAGCGAGTCCATCCCGTCGAGGTACTTGAGCGGCACGGGGACGCCGACGACCGGGAGCTCGGTCACGGCGGCGAGCATGCCCGGCAGGTGGGCCGCGCCACCAGCGCCCGCGATGATGACGCGCAGCCCGCGCGCGGACGCGTCGCGGCCGTAGTCGATCATCTCGGTCGGCATGCGGTGCGCGGAGACGACGTCGACCTCGACGGGGATGTCGAGCTCGGCGAGCGCGTCGGCGGCGGCGCGCATGACCGGCCAGTCCGAGTCCGAGCCCATGACGATGCCGACGACCGGTGCTGCGCTCATTGCTGTGTCTCCTCGATCTGGGTCTGGTGAGGCGCGGTCACTCGCCGCGCAGGATCGCCGCGGCCGCGAGGGCCCGACGCCGCACGTCCGCGAGGTCGTCCCCGCTGACGTTCACGTGGCCCAGCTTGCGACCGGGGCGCACGTCCTTGCCGTACAGGTTCACGCGCACGCCTGGGTCGGCGGCGAGCACCGCGGGAAGCGCGTCCGCGAGCTCGGCGTGCGTCGAGCCGAGCACGTTCGCCATGACGGTCCACCGTGCGCGCGGAGAGGTGTCGCCGAGCGGCAGGTCGAGCACGGCGCGCAGGTGCTGCTCGAACTGGCTCGTGACCGCCCCGTCGATCGTCCAGTGGCCGGAGTTGTGGGGACGCATCGCGAGCTCGTTGACGAGCACGCGACCGTCGACCTCGAACATCTCGACCGCGAGGACGCCCGTCACGTCCAGGCCCTCGGCGATCGTCAGCGCGATCCCGCGAGCCTCCTCGGCGAGCGCGTCCGACAGGTCGGGGGCGGGCGCGACGACCTCCGCGCACACGCCGTCGCGCTGGACGGACTCGACGACGGGGTAGGTCACCGCGTCGCCCGAGGGGCGGCGCGCGACGAGCACCGCGAGCTCGCGCGTGAACGGCACCTTCTCCTCCACGAGGAGCGCGGGGCCGCCTGCGACGACGCCGTCGAACCAGTCCGTCGCCTGCTCGGCCGCAGCGACGAGGCGCACGCCCTTGCCGTCGTAGCCGCCGCGCGAGGTCTTGAGGACCGCCTGTCCGTCGTCACCGCTGTGCTCGGCGAGGAAGGCCGTGAGGGCGGCCGCGGCCTCCTCGGGGTCGCGCGGCAGCGCGGCCCACGCGGGGCACGGGACGCCGAGGGCCGTGAGGCGCTCACGCATGACGATCTTGTCCTGGGCGTGCACGAGGGCGTGCGCCCCGGGGTGCACGGGAACGCCGGAGGCGACCGTCTCGGCGAGTATCTCGCCGGGCACGTGCTCGTGCTCGAAGGTGAGGACGTCGGCGCGCGCGCGCCCGAGGGGCGCGTCCCACCCGTCCGTGCTCGTCCCTGCGACGAGCGCACGCACGGCGGCGGCGTCCGACGCCGCGCCGACGGGGGTGTCCGCGACGACCTGCCCGGCGGACGCGCCGGGCGCCTCGACGAGGACCCGCAGGTGCACGCCCAGCTCCCCGGCGGCCGGCGCCATCATCCGGGCCAGCTGGCCCCCACCCACGACTGCCACGACCGGTGTGCTCACGGGAACCCAGGGTAGACGACAGCCCGTCACGCCACCGGGCAGTCCGCAGGACGGCGTACGCTCGGTCACCATGGTGACCCGTTCCGCCGTCGTGAGCCGCCTGGCCGAGCTCTTCCGCTTCGGTTCCGTCGGCGCGGTCGCGTTCGTCGTGGACACGGGCCTGTTCAACCTGCTCATGTTCGGCCCCGGGCAGGTTCTCGGCCACAAGCCGCTGACGAGCAAGGTCGTCTCGGTCGCGGTCGCGACGCTCGTGTCGTGGCTCGGGAACCGCTACTGGACGTTCTCCGCGCGACGCCAGAAGCACCATGGTCGCGAGCTCGTGTCGTTCGTCCTGGTCAACGTCGGCGGCATGCTCATCGCTGTCGCGTGCCTCGGCGTGAGCCGCTACGTCCTGCGGCTCGACTCCCCGCTCGCGGACAACATCGCGGCCAACGTCGTCGGCCTGGTGCTCGGCATGGTCTTCCGGTACGTCGCCTACCGCACCTTCGTGTTCACGAACGTGCGCGACGACGCCGCCCCTCAGCCCGCCGCCGCACTGGCGACCGAGGTGCCGGCGCCTGCCTCGCCGACGCCCGCGCCTCCGACGCCCTGAGCACGAGGCCCTGCGCCTGACGCACGGGGCCTGACGAGCTGCGCGTGACGCACTGAGCGTGCCCGGGAGCTGGGCGGACGGGCGTCAGCGGCGTCCAGCGCGGGCGGGGCAGGGCTGGGGCGCGCTGCCGATCAGGTCGGCGGACGCCGACGACGGCTCCACCCCGACGAGACGACCGACCCCACGGGAAGGACGACCGACGGGTCGAGCGACTTCGGGACGCCTGACAGGAACAGCGAGAACACCGGCGGGCGGCGCTGCGACAGCTCGAGCCGACCGCCGTCGGCCGCCGCGAGGTCGCGGGCCAGCGCGAGGCCCAGGCCGGTGCCGGCGCCCGACGTCACCTCACGCTCGAAGATGTGCGGGGCGAGCTCGTCCGGGACGCCAGGCCCCTCGTCCGACACCTCGATCACGACAGCGCCGCTCGTGCCGCTCGCGCGCGAGCGGACCGTCGTCGTGCCGCCGCCGTGCTTGAGCGAGTTCTCCACGAGCGTCGCGAGGACCTGGGCGAGCCCGCCCGGCGTCGCGAGCACCATGGTCGCAGGGTCGACGTCGACGACGAGCTCACGGTCGAGCGCCTCGAACGTCGGGCCCCACTCCTCGACCTGCTGGTTCACGATGTCCGCGAGACGCACGGCCTCGTTGTTGCCCCCGAGCGCGCGGCGCGTGCGGGCGAGCAGGTCGTCGACGACCGTGACGAGACGCTCGACCTGCTCGAGGGAGACGCGGGCCTCCTCCTGGATCTCCTCGTTGTCGGGGGCCGCGAGCGCCATCTCCTCGATGCGCATCGTCAGTGCCGTCAGCGGGGTCCGCAGCTGGTGCGACGCGTCCGACGAGAACTGCCGCTCCACCGCGAGGCGCTGCGCGAGACGGTCCGAGCTGCGCACGAGCTCGGCGGCGACGAGGTCGATCTCCTCGACCCCGGACGGCTCGACGCGCGGCCGCACCTGGCCGGAGCCGATCTGCTCGGCCGACGCCGCGAGGTACAGCAGCGGCGCGGAGAGGCGGTTCGCCTGCCAGATCGCCACGAGGATGCTCGCGCCGAGCGCGACGACGGCCGCGACGACGACGAGCATGATGATCTGCACGGAGCGCAGGTACAGGTCCCAGTACGGGACGTACACGTAGACGAGCGTGTTGCTGCTCGAGCCGAGCGCGCCAACCATCTGGCGGCGACCCTCGACCTCCTCGCCCGCCGTGACGCGCTCGCCCGTGGGCAGCACGACCTCGATGTAGGCACCGAGGCGGCCCTCGCCGCCGACGTACGGCTCGAGGACGTCAGGGGTGACGGGGTCCTCACGGCCGAGCCGACCCTCGACCGCGCGCGCGATGTTCGTCGCGCGGATCTGCAGCTCGCGCAGCTCGTTGTCCTTGACGAGCTGTGCACCGAGGAAGGCCAGCGGGAAGCCGAGGAGGATGACCGCGACGGCCACCGCCGAGACGGTGGCCAGGATCATCCGGCGACGCAAGGTCAGTGCTCTCCGGTCTCGAAGCGGAAGCCCATGCCCCGGACGGTCGAGATGTAGCGCGGCGCGTTCGCGTCGTCGCCGAGCTTGCGGCGCAGCCACGAGACGTGCATGTCGAGGGTCTTCGTCGAGCCGACGAGCTCGGAGCCCCAGACCTCGCGCATGAGCGCGTCACGCACGACGACGGAGCCCGCGTTCGCGACGAGCACCCGCAGGAGCTCGAACTCCTTCGTCGTCAGGTGCAGCTCGTGCTCGCCCTGGAAGGCGCGGTGCGCGGAGACGTCGACACGGACGTCCTGGGCACGGAGCTCCTCGTCCGTCTCGACCTCGCCGTGCGTGCGGCGCAGGAGCGCCCGGACGCGGGCGAGCAGCTCGGCGAGCCGGAACGGCTTCGTCACGTAGTCGTCGGCGCCCGCGTCGAGGCCGACGACGAGGTCCACCTCGTCGGCGCGCGCCGTCAGGACGAGCACTGGGGTCGTCAGGCCCTGCGAGCGGATCGCGCGGGCGACGTCGAGGCCGTCCATGTCCGGCAGGCCCAGGTCGAGGACGACGAGGTCCACGCCAGGCGCAGCGTCGATGGCACCCTGCCCGGTCCCCTGCACCACCACGCTGTAACCCTCACGGGTCAGCGCACGCGCGAGAGGCTCCGCGATCGCCGGGTCGTCTTCAGCCAGCAGCACATGGGTCATTCGTTCATGTTAGGTCATGGATCGTTGAAGACCAGTCCTCGCTCGCGGAAAGAGCCCCGGTTGTCGTGCGTCTCACGGGCGTGGTGTCGCGCACGTCACGACGTGCGTCCCGGGGCGTACCACCACCGCCCGCACGTCGGCCCCCAGGATGACGCCGCGACGCGTCGCCCCACCTACGCTGGACGCGTGCCGGAGCCGACCTATTCCACGCCCTGGCGGGCAGCGCCCGCCCCGGCCCGCCCCGTGCCCTGGCACGAGCGCAACGCCCTGTGGATCGACTCGATCCTCACCCTGACCGTCCTGTTCTTCACGGTGCTCCTCTACGGAAGCTCCGGCCGCGAGCTCGTCTACAGCATCGCCCTGCTCGCACCGCTGGCCGTACGCCGCCGCTTCCCCGTCACCTCGGTCGTCCTCGTCTACCTCGCCGGCCTGCCCCTCGCGTTCTCGAACGCGTCCGTCGCACTGCCCTTCGGCGTCGTGGCCGTGCCGGTCGCGCTGTACTCCGTGACCCTCCACGGACCGCGCTGGTCCTACCTCACCGCGTTCCTGAGCGGCCTCGTCGGCTGCGCGATCCTCTCCGCGAACGCGGCGCTCCTCAGCAGCGACCCCACCGGCGAAGGCATCGTCACCGCCTTCGTCGTGATGTTCACGTCGTCGATGGTGCTCGTCACCTCGTGGGCGTTCGGGCTCATGCGCCGCTCCCGGCGCGACACGATCGCAGCGCTCGTCGACCGCGCCGACCGCCTCGAGCGGGAGCGCGACCAGCAGGCCCAGCTCGCGACCTCCGCCGAGCGCACCCGCATCGCACGCGAGATGCACGACATCGTCGCCCACTCGCTCTCCGTGATCATCGCGCAGGCCGACGGCGGCCGGTACGCGGCCGCGACGGACCCCGACGCCGCCGCGCGCACGCTCGGCACGATCGCCGAGACGGGCCGCGACGCCCTCGCCGACATGCGCCGTCTGCTCGGCGTGCTGCGGGCCGACGACCCGTCGTCGTCCGCCGGTCGCCTCGGCGGGCAGCCCGGGCTCGAACACACGGGCCCCGCCGGCACGCCCGCCCCCGACGGCGCCGAGCGCACACCGCAGCCCGCCTCGGGCGACCTCGAGACCCTCGTGGAGCAGGTCCGCGCGAGCGGCGTCGACGTGTCCTACGTCCGGATGGGCACCCCGCGCCAGCTCCCGCCCGGCGTCGGCCTGAGCGTCTACCGCGTGTGCCAGGAGTCGCTCACGAACGTGCTCAAGCACGCGGGTCCCTCTGCCTCGGTCACGGTGCTCCTGCGCTGGGACGCCACCCAGCTCACGCTCGACGTGACCGACGACGGACGCGGCGCCGCCGCCGCGAGCGACGGCGCCGGGCACGGCCTCGTCGGCATGCGCGAACGTGCCACCATGTTCGGCGGCAGCCTGTCGGCCGGGCCCAGGCCCGGAGGTGGCTTCCGCGTCCACCTCGAGCTCCCCGTCCCGCCCGTCACCGTGCGGCCAGGAGCCGCACCGGCCTATCCCGACGCCGCTGGCGTCCCGAACCCCGGGAGCACACCGTGACCGTCCCGCCCTCGACCGACGCCACCCAGGTGCGGGTCGCCCTCGTCGACGACCAGCAGCTCGTCCGGGCCGGCTTCCGCATGGTCATCGACTCGCAGCCCGACCTGCGCGTCGAGATCGAGGCGGGCGACGGCGCGCAGGCCGTGCGCCTGCTCTCCGACCACCCCGTCGACGTCGTGCTCATGGACGTGCGCATGCCCCAGCTCGACGGCCTCGCGGCGACCGCACAGCTCACCGCCGCCTGGCACGAGCGCCTTCCTGCCGACCGGCAGCCCAAGATCATCGTCCTGACCACGTTCGACCTCGACGAGTACGTCATGGAGGCGATCCGCGCAGGCGCGAGCGGCTTCCTCCTCAAGGACGCCCCGCCCGAGGAGATGCTCGCCGCGATCCGCACCGTGCACCAGGGCGACGCCGTCATCGCGCCGTCGAGCACCCGCCGGCTCCTCGAGCACATGGTCACCGCGCTCACCCCCGAGACCGCCGCAGACCCTGCCGCCGCCGACGCGGTCGCGACGCTCACCGAGCGTGAGCACGAGGTCCTCGTGCTCATGGCGCGCGGCCGCTCCAACACCGAGATCGCCAGCGAGCTGTTCGTCGCCGAGGCGACCGTCAAGACCCACGTCGGCCGCATCCTCGCCAAGCTCGGCGCTCGCGACCG
The DNA here is from genome assembly GCF_002564025.1 of Flavimobilis soli. NCBI lineage: Bacteria > Bacillati > Actinomycetota > Actinomycetes > Micrococcales > Jonesiaceae > Flavimobilis > Flavimobilis soli. The sequence goes on along the minus strand of NZ_PDJH01000001.1, from coordinate 2,548,577 downwards.
CGTCCAGGCCGTCGTCGTCGCGTACGAGGCGGGCGTCGTCCGGCCAGGTACCTGACCCGTCGTACCCCCGCCGCACGCGGGGGTACGACCACGGGATGACGGGACCCTCGCGAGGACCCGCCCGAGGCGGGACGCGGCCGCCACCTGGGGATCCGTAACGTCGTCAGCGTCAGGGAGCTTGCCGCCGCGAGCACCCACCACAGCACGACGATCCTCAGGGAGAACGACCCATGCAGACCACCCCCGCCCCCAGCGCGACGGGACTGTCGCACGACGCCGCGGTGCGCGCCCGGTCCCTCACCAAGATCTACGGTTCCGGGGCGAGCCAGGTCGTCGCGCTCGACCACGTCGACGTCGACTTCACCGGCGGTCAGTTCACCGCGATCATGGGCCCGTCCGGCTCGGGCAAGTCGACCCTCATGCACCTGCTCGCAGGCCTCGACTCCGCGTCGGCCGGCCAGGCGTTCCTCGGCGACACCGAGATCACGAGCCTCAACGACGACGGCCTGACGAACCTGCGCCGCACGCGCCTCGGCTTCGTCTTCCAGTCGTTCAACCTCCTGCCCATGTTCACGGCCGAGCAGAACATCACCCTGCCGCTCGACCTCGGCAGCACCAAGCTCGACAAGCAGTGGTTCGACACGCTCGTCCACACGCTCGGCCTCCAGGACCGCCTCGACCACCGGCCGTCCGAGCTGTCCGGCGGCCAGCAGCAGCGCGTCGCGATCGCCCGCGCGCTGATCGCCAAGCCCGACGTCGTCTTCGCCGACGAGCCCACCGGCAACCTCGACTCGCGCTCCGGCGCCGAGGTCCTCAGCTTCCTGCGCACCTCCGTGCGCGAGCTCGGCCGCACGATCATCATGGTCACCCACGACCCGGCCGCCGCCGCGTACGCCGACCGCGTCATCCTCATCGCCGACGGCCGCATCGCCGGCGACATCTCGAACCCGACGCCCGAGTCCGTCCTCGCCGGGCTCGACGCGCTCCGGTCGCTCGACACCGTCACCACCGCGCCCCAGGGCGTCGACGCTGCCGCAGGGGGGCAGCGCCGATGATCCGCCTCACCCTCTCCCAGATGCGCAAGAGCGTCGGCCGGCTGGTCGCCGCCGGCGTCGCCATCATGATCGGGACCGCCTTCGTCGCCGCGACCCTCGTCGCCGGCGAGACGATCACCCGCACGTCGACCGACGCGATCGCCGCCGTGTACGCCAAGTCCGACCTCGTCGTCGTCGGCCTCGGCGATCGTCTCACCCCCGACGAGGTCGCCAAGGTCGCGGCAGTCGACGGCGTCAAGGCGACGGCCGTCCACGCTCAGCTCGGCGTCCAGCTCGAGACGGACAAGCGCAACATCTGGGCGCGCGTCGTCCCGACCGCGAGCGACCCGCGCCTCGACGCCCAGGTCGTCCTCCGCGGCGCGCTGCCCACGAGCCCCGGCCAGGTCGCACTGCCGGTCGACATGGCCAACCGCCTCGGCGCGACCGTCGGCGGCACCGTCACGACGCCCGCCATCGCCACGGACGGCTCCGACGCGGCCGGCGCCGAGACGCTCACCGTCGTCGGCATCCTCGACGACCCGAACGGTGCGTTCGCGATGGAGGGCGGCGCCGTCATGGCCAGCCAGGCTGACGTGGACCGCTGGCTCGTCTCCTACAACGGGGGCGAGCAGGCGCCGGCCGACGCCGTCGGACTCACCCTCGCCGACGACGCCGACCGTGCCGAGGTCGCCCAGACGATCGAGTCGACCCTGTCGACCGACGGCCGTCAGGTCGTGGCCCGCACGCTCCAGGAGCAGGCGGGCGAGATCGCCCGACAGCTCACGGGTGACGCCCACACGGTCACGTACGTCGTCCTCGCGTTCGCGGCGCTCGCGCTCATCGTCGCGGGGCTCGTCATCGCCAACACGTTCCAGGTGCTCGTCGCGCAGCGCACCCGCACGCTCGCGCTCTTGCGCTGCGTCGGCGCGAACAAGCGGCAGCTGCGCACGTCGGTCCTCCTCGAGGCGACGATCCTCGGCCTCCTCGCGTCGCTCTCCGGCATCGCGCTCGGCCTCGGCGCCGCCCAGGTGACGCTCAGCGTGCTCTCGACGCGCGACGTCGGCGTGCCCCTACCCACCGTCGTCCCCGTGTCCGTGGCCGTGTTCGCCGTGCCGCTCCTCGCCGGCCTGCTCGTCACCGTCCTCGCCGCGACGTCTCCCGCACGTGCCGCGACCCGCGTCGCGCCCCTCGCCGCGCTCCGCCCGGCGGACGCCCCGTCGGTGCGACACGGCTCGACCGGTCGCCTCGTCACGGCGACCCTCATGACCGTGACCGGCTTCGTGATGCTCGGTCTCGGCGCCGCCGCAGGCCTCATGAGGGAGCCGATGATCGGGCTCCTCGTGGGCATCCCGGGCGGGGCGCTCAGCTTCGTCGGGGTCGCCGTCGGATCCGTGTTCTGGATCCCGAAGGTCACCGCCTGGGTCGGCAGCCTCGCCGCCAGGACCGGCCCGAGCGCGCGCCTCGCCACGGCGAACACGCTGCGCAACCCGCGCCGCACCGCGGCGACGAGCACGGCCCTGCTGATCGGCGTCACGCTCGTCGTCATGATGACGACGGGTGCCGAGAGCGCACGCCAGACGTTCAACGCGTCGTTCGACGAGCGCTACTCGGTCGACGTCGCCGTCCTCGGCGGTCACCAGCTCAGCGCGGACGGCAAGAACACGACCCAGCTCGACGCCGGGGTCACCTCCCAGATCGCTGCCGTCGACGGCGTCACCGCGACCGCCACCATCACCCGTGGCCTCGTGGAGGCGAAGGGCGACGACGTCCCGTTCGACGTCGCGATGGGCGACGGCGAGGCACGGCCGATCATCGACGCGATCGACCCGGCGACCGCAGCCACGGTCATGCGGGACACGACGGACCTCGCACCGTTCACCGACGACGCGCTCGTGATCAGCAAGAACTGGGCGTCCGGCTCGAACGTCACGGACGGGCAGAAGGTCACCCTGGTGGGTGCCGGCGGTGCCACCGCCGACCTCACCGTCCAGGTCGTGCCGTCCATGCCTGCCGGCCTCGAGATCGCCGTCACCACCGCGACGCTGCTCAAGCTCGACCCGGGGGCCGTGACGAACTCGCTCCTGGTCCGGGTCGCCGACCCGGAGAACCCCCGGAGCACGGTCGCCGACATCCAGGACGTCGTGGACGACCTCGGCGTGTGGACGACAGGTCCCGTCGTCGAGCGGGCGATGTTCGACCAGGTGATCGACGCGCTGCTCGCGGTCGTGGTCGGCCTCCTCGCGGTCGCCGTGTTCATCGCGCTCATCGGAGTGACCAACACGCTGTCCCTGTCGGTCCTCGAGCGGCAGCGGGAGAACGCCATGCTCCGTGCGATCGGCCTGACCCGCAAGCAGCTGCGCCTGACCCTCACGGTCGAAGGTCTGCTGATCGCCCTGGTCGGCACGGGCCTGGGCGTGGTGCTCGGCACCGTGTACGGCTGGGCCGGCTCGGCCGCCGCGCTGGGCACGTTCGGCGACATCGCCCTCGCGGTGCCGTGGCGCGACCTCGGTCTCGTCCTGGTGGTCGCCGTCCTGGCCGGGCTCGTCGCGTCGGTCCTCCCGGCGCGCCGCGCGACCCGCACCTCCCCCGTAGAGGCGCTCGCCGTCGACTGACGGACGCCGCCACCGCACGACGCCGGGCCTGTGGACCGGTGGACCTCGTCCACCGGCTGCGGGCCCGGCGTCGTCGCTCCCGGGACCTGCACGCACGCTAGGTCCCGTGCCACGCTCCCCGCTGTCCCCGATCGGCCGTCCCGCTCCCCCGCGGTCCGGGCCCTCGCCGTCGTACGTCCGCCTGACCCTCGCCCCCGACGAGGACGTCGAGGTCCACGCGGGGATCCGGCTGGCCGACCTGCGGCCCACGCTCGCGCGGACCCTCGGCCGATCCGACCTCCTGCACGTGCCGCTCCGCTGCGGAGCCACGCCGCTCGACGCCGACTCCCTGACGGGGCACGCACCGCTGCTGGACGGCGCACGCATCGAGACCGGCCTGGCGCCGGAGACCGGGGACCGCGCGGCGTCGGTGGGCCTGCGGCTCGGCGCCGTCGAGCTTGCGAGGCGCGCGCACGACGACGCGCACGTGTGGCACGTCGTCGACGGGCCGCACTCGGGGCTCGTGCTCGCAGCGGACTCTCTCGCGGAGCTTCCCGGCGCGCCGCGGGTGCGGGCGGCGCCCGGACAGCGCGGCATCGTCGTCCGGCGTCTCGCGCTTCCCACGAGGGCCGGCTCGTGGCTCGGGACGACTGCGCGGCGGAGCGAGCGTGGTGCCCCAGCGACCGGCCCTCGTGGCAGCGACGTGCGACGGAGCGACACCGCCGGGCGTCGGCCCAGCAGTCGCGGGTTGCGCATACGCACCGCGCGAGGGCGCGCGCGTCGCTGGACCGGCAGACCCGTGCTGCTGCGCCCCGGTCGCGCCCTGGCGTGGCAGGCTGGCGGCGCGCGGCACGTCGCCGTCGTGACCCCACGCGTCCCCGCCCCTGACAGCGGGCGGACCGCGGGGCCGGCCTGGGCGATCCTCGTCGCACCCGCCGTGACAGGCCTCGCGCTCGCGCTCATGACCGGCCGCCCCGCCTACGCGCTCCTCGCGCTCGCCGGCCCTCTCACCCTCGGACTGCAGGGCCTGCTGCGCTCCCGCGCGAACGCGCCCAGCGCCCCGACCCGGGCGACGGCGGGCCAGCCGTCCCGACTCCTCCCGGACCTGCCGCTGCCCGCCACCGCAGACCACGGCGGAAGCGACCCGCTCGTCGACCTCGGCGCCGTCCCCTGGCCGACGCTGCGGGACCAGCCCGCCGCCCTGCTCGACGCGCTCCTCGGCGCGCCCGCGGACCACGCGACCCTCGGTCCCGGTCCCGCGACCGCTCCCCCTGCTCGCGCGACCGCCGCGACAGGCCCCGACGCCGTGCGCCGTGCCCGCGCGCACGTGTGCGCATGGTCGGCGGCCCACCCGCGCGGACACATCGTCGTCGCCACCACCGACGCCCGCGCGGCATGGTCCTGGTGCCGCTGGCTGCCGGGCGCGAGCGTCGCCGGGCCCGCCACCCTCTCGACGTCGCGAGGGCGCGACGCCGACGGACCGGCGCTCGTCGTCGTCCGCGCACGCGACCTCGACGACGGTGCGCTCAGCCGGTGGTGGGCCGACGCACCTCCCGCCACGTCGCTCCTGCTCATCGCCGACGAGCCGGACGTGCCGGCGTGGTGCGCGGGCCGCGTCGGCGGCCCGGGCGTCGACGCCACGTGGGCCGACGACGTCGCCCGACACCTCGCAGGTCGCGCCGGGACGGGAGGCGCGCTGCCCGCCGTCGTCCCGCTCGCAGGCCTGCTCGGCCTGCCCACGGCCCAGGACCGCGAGGCCATCGCACAGGCCGTCACGCACCGCTGGCACCGCCCGGCGCCCGGCCTGCGCACCCCGCTCGGGCTCGCCGCGATCCCCGACCGACCGCCCGAGCTCCTCGAGCTCGACCTGACCCGCGACGGACCGCACGGTCTCGTCGCCGGGACGACCGGTGCAGGCAAGTCAGAGCTGCTCCAGACGCTCGTGTGCGGCCTCGCCCTCAGCCACCCGCCCTCGGAGCTCGCGATCGCGCTCATCGACTACAAGGGCGGCGCGTCGTTCGGCGCGTGCGCCGACCTGCCTCACGTCGTCGGCATCGTCACCGACCTCGAGCCCGGGCTCGCGGCGCGAGCCCTCACGGGCCTGCAGGCGGAGATGCACCGCCGCGAGGCACTGTTCGCCGCCTCCGGCGCGACGACGCTCGACGAGCACCGCGCGCTCGCGCGCCCGGGCGACGAGCCGGTGCCGAGGCTGCTCGTCGTCGTCGACGAGTTCCGCTCGATGACCCAGGACCTCCCCGACTTCGTGCCGTCGCTCCTGCGCCTCGCTGCCCAGGGGCGCTCCCTCGGCATGCACCTCGTGCTCGCGACACAGCGCCCGGGGGGCGCCGTCAACGCGGACATGCGCGCCAACCTCGGGCTGCGTGTTGCGCTGCGCGTCAACGATCCCGCGGAGTCGCGCGACGTCGTCGACACGCCCCGCGCCGCCGAGCTGCCCGCGAGCGCGCCCGGCCGCGCCGTCGTCGTCACGAGCCGCGCCGGCGCACGCACCGTCCAGGTCGCCCACGCCGCGAGCGCGGCGACCGTCGCCGGGCCTGACGTCCGGCGGCTCCCCGCGTGGGGGACGCGCCCGGTCCGACCGATCGCTCCGCCGACCGCGCCCGACGACGTCCTGCGATCCCTCGTCGCTGCCGCGCAGGCGGCGGCACGGCTCACCGGCGAGGCGCCACCGCGCCGCGTATGGCTGCCCGGCTTGCCCGAGCGCGTCACTCTCGAGGACGTGGACGGGGCGGCGGACGCGAACCCCGCCGGGTTCGCCGTCGCGCTCGCGGACGTCCCTGCCGAACAACGGCGCGCTCTCGTCCGCTGGGACCCTGCCCGCAACGGGCACGTCGCCGTCGAGGGCGGGCCCGGCAGCGGACGCACCACGGCCCTGCGGTCTCTCGGTGTGCAGGCGCTCGCCCAGGGCTGGCACGTGCACGCGCTCGGGACGCCCCTGGCCGACGTCGACGGCCCCGGCGTCGGCACGGTCGTGGACGGTCACGACCCGCGCCGTGCCGCAGACCTGCTCGACCGGCTCGCGCGCTCGCCCTGCGGGCACCCGACGCTACTGCTCGTCGACGACCTCGAGTCCGTGCTCGCTGCGCTCACGCTCGTCGACCGCGGGACGGGGGCGGACCTGCTCGTCGCGCTCGCCCGGAGCACGCACGTGCACCTCGCGCTCGCGGCGTCGCGCGCGCTGCCCGGCACCCTGGCCGCGCACATCGGCACGCGGCTGGTCCTCGGCGACCGCAGCAGGTCCGCCGACGTCTCCCGCGGCGTGCCGACCGCGCTCGCCGGGCTCGGCGGGACGCCCGGTCGCGCCGTCTGGTTCGGGGCCGGCGGGCCGCTCCTCGCCCAGGTCCTGCTGCCGGGGTCCTGGCGGGACCCCCGGCCCGTCCCCGCCACCGCCACCGCGGTGCGGGACGTCGCTGGCCTTCCTGCGGCCGACAGCGCGCTTCTCGCGCCCCGGGCTCCGCTGCGGCTCGCCCCGGTCCCAGCGCGCGTCCGTGGGCGCGACCTCGACGATGCGCTCGCGACGTGGCGAGCGCGGACAGGGCAGGACTCGCCGGGCCCGTGGCACCTCCCGGTCGGGATGGGTGGGGACGACGGCGACGTGCGCTTTCTCGACGTCAGCCGGGGCGCCCTCGTCGTGGGCCCGCCCGGCTCGGGCCGTTCGGCCGCCGCCGCGCACCTCGCCGAGCTGCTGGTCGCCCGGCACGGCCCCGACCGGGTCGTCGCGGTCGCTCTCGACGGCCCGCTCCTCGCGGTGCGGACGACCCGCCGGGTGACCGGAGGCTCGCCGGCAGACCTCGCGCGGCTCGTCGCGGAGCTCGAGGAGGGTGCGGCGTCGGGTGCCGTTCGCGATCTCGTCGTGGTGGTCGACGACGTCCCGCTCCTCGCGCAGACCGCGCCGGTCGAGATCGAACGGCTCCTCACCGGCCCTGCCGTCGCGCGAGCGGTGCTCACGGCGGCGACCGGCGCTGCGCTCGGCGCCTCCCGCGGGCCGCTCGCGACGGCACGAGCGCGCCGCACGGGGATCGTCCTGGACCCTGGGAAGCCGGGAAGCGCGGACGTCCTCGGCAGCCCGCTCGGCCGCGCGACCGAGCCGGGACCGAGCAGTCCCGGGCGTGGCGCGCTCGTGCACGGGCGGCGCGTCGAGCCGGTCCAGCTCGTCGAGCCGGTCCAGCTCGTCGAGCCGGTCCTGGGCGGCCGGACGGACGCGGGCGGCCGGACGGACGCGGGCGGCCGGACGGACGCGGGCGGCCGGACGGACGCGGGCGGCCGGACGGACCTGGGCGCGCAGCCGGAGCCCGCCGACCGGGACGATGTCGCTGCGGGAGCGTGAGCTCAGCGCGGCGGTGCGGACCGCACCGCCGGGGTCAGGCCTCGGGGGTGCGCGCGTCGCGCGTGGTCGCCTCGACGACCGACGGGAGCAGGAGCCCGACGACGATCCCGAGAGCGAGCACGAGGAGCACGATCGCGAAGGGGTTCACCGCCGCCTGCAGCCAGGTGATCGCGATGACCACCTGGAAGAGCTGCCACGTGATCACGGGAGAGCGCCCCCAGCGGCGCCCCGCCCGCAGGCCCCGGGTGGCCGCGAACAGCACGGCCGCGATGCCCCAGGCGAACGCGGCGAGGAAGAGGTTGACCCCGACCGCGCCGATGCCGCGCGCCAGCTCGACGATCGCGAAGCCTCCCGCCGCGACGAGGGCAGCCACCTCGACGAGCACGGCTGCGAGCACGACGCGCAGCGCGGTCGGCACAGCAGGGCCAGCGGTGGGCTCGTCGAGCGGTGATCGATGCACGGTCCCACCCTAGGGGAACGCACAAGCGCCGCTGTAAAGGCTTGTGGTCTGTGACAAAACCCTCACGTCCGGGTGCAAGATATTCCCCGCGACACTCTTGTCATCAGGCCGCCGCGGTGTGAACCTTGATGAGGTCGATCTTTCGTCGCCGCAACTTTCCCCCACCGTTGGAGCCCTTGGGCAGGACTGTGCCCAGGAGCGTCCACATTTCGAGGAGTACCCATGGATTGGCGTCACCGCGCCGCGTGTCTGACCGAGGACCCCGAGCTCTTCTTCCCCATCGGCAACACCGGTCCGGCGCTCCTTCAGATCGATGACGCGAAGGCGGTCTGCCGCCGGTGCGACGTCGTCGACACCTGCCTCAAGTGGGCGCTCGAGTCCGGACAGGACGCGGGGGTCTGGGGCGGCATGTCCGAGGACGAGCGCCGCGCGCTCAAGCGCCGCACGGCGCGCGCTCGCCGCGCTGGCTGAGCCCTCCGCACGAACGTCCGACGAGGCCGGTCCCGCATGGCGGGGCCGGCCTCGTTCGTCGTCCGGCCTCGTCCGTCGTCCGGCCCGCTACGGCACCCGACCGGTCTCGGCACCTGCTACCGGGACCGCGGCACGTGCGGTCCGTCATGGACCGGTCGTGCGCCTGCCGGAGGAACACCGACATCGGCGACGGGATGCTCGTCGCACGGGGTCGCCGTCACGCTCGCGCGCTCGATCCGTTCGACGAGGAACCAGCGCATCGCGTCGCGAAGACGGCACCACCCGATCAGGTACCAGCCGCCGGCGGCCTGAGCGAAGAGGACGGGGTCGACGTCGCGCGTGGTCGTGGCTCCGTCACGCGCCACGAAGCGGATCCGCACGACCCGCCGTTCCGCCATCGCTCGTTCGAGCGCCGACCACGTGCGGCGCGACGCACGGGCGGAGTCCACCCAGATGCGCCCCGCGAGCTGCTCGGCCCGCGCCTGCGTCACGGGGTCCAGGACGTCGAGGATCCTGCGGACGCCCGTCGCGGCCAGGTCGGCGAACGGCGCGTCACGCGCAGCCGACACGGCAGCGAGCAGCGCGACCGCCTGAGCCGGCGAGAGGCTCACGGGCGGCAGGTTGGCGCCATCGACCAGTCCGTAGCCGCCCCCGGGTCCAGGTCGGGACCAGACGGGCGCGCCGGCCGCGTCGAGAGCGGCCAGGTCCCTCTTGATCGTCCGCACGGAGACTCCGAGGTCGGCCGCGAGACGTTCGGCGCTGCACCCCCGGCGACCGCTGCGCCGCAGCATCTCGGACAGCGCGTGCAGCCGCTCCGCCCGCTTCACGCCGCGCTCTCCCTCACCCGCGCGATCCGATGATCATGACAGAGATGGTGACACACCGTTGTCGTCAGCCGCTGCGAGCATCGAGCCATGACGACACCCCAGAACGCTCCGACCATCCTGATGATCGCCGGCCACTGGCTCGGCGCCTGGGCGTGGGACGAGGTCTCGGCCTGCCTGGACGCACTCGGTCACCGAGCCGTGCCACTGACCCTCCCGGGACTGGACAGCGACGACCCGGACCGGTCAGGACGAACTCTCGACGAGCAGGCCGCCGCGATCGAGGCCGCCCTCGCCGCCGACGCGGCAGGCAAGCTGCCCGTCGTCGTGGCGCACAGCGGTGCCAACCTGCCCGTGAGCCTCGTGCTAGACCGCAACCCACAGGCGGTCGGTCACGTGGTGTGGGTCGACAGCGGGCCGGTCGCGCCTGGCAGCGTGCTCGCCCCGAACCTCCCCGAGGAGGTGGCCGCTGTGCCCCTGCCCCCGTTCGACGTCCTCGGCGCACGGGCGAGCCTCGAGGGGCTCGACGCGGCCGCACTCGCACGGTTCCGGGCGCGCGCCGTGCCGCAGCCTGCGGCGGTCGTCCGCACACCTGTCGACCTCGCGAACGACGCTCGGCACGACGTGCCGACCACTCTCGTGTGCTGCTCGATCTCGGTCGAGCAGGTGCTCGAGCTCGCGAACAGCGGGCACCCGATGTTCTCCGAGGTCAGCCGACTGTCGCAGGTGGACATGATCGACCTGCCGACGGGGCACTGGCCCATGTGGAGCCGCCCGGCCGACCTCGCACGCGTCATCGCCGACGTCGCGAGCGGCGCCTGACGCGGGCATCGGCCGCGCGCGCCGCCCTAGTCCTGGCGGGCCCCACGCAGGTCGACCGAGACGACGACCTCGGTCCCGCCCTCGGGTCGCTCGTGCCAGTCGATCGAGCCGCGCAGCTCGTTGCTGACGAGGGTGCGCACGATCTGCGTGCCGAGCCCGGAGCCCGGGGCGGTGCCACCCTCGAGCCCGACGCCGTCGTCCGCGATGCGCACGACGAGGTGCGCGCCCTCGCGCTGCGCGTCGATCGTCACGGTCCCCGACGACCGCCCGACGAACCCGTGCTCGACAGCATTGGTCACGAGCTCGGTGAGGATGAGCGCGAGCGCGGTCGCGTCCTCCGCCGAGACCTTGCCGAACGTGCCCGTCGAGACCGTGCGCACGTACGTGTCCGCCGACGCGATGTCTGCCGCGAGGCGCAGCGCGCGTCCGAGCATGTCGTCGAACTCGACCTCCTCGTCGATCGTCTGCGACAGCGAGTTGTGCACGAGCGCGATCGTGTCGACGCGGCGCATCGCCTCCTCGAGCGCGGCCCGCGCCTCGGGGACGTTCATGCGGCGGGCCTGCAGGCGCAGCAGAGCTGCAACCGTCTGAAGGTTGTTCTTCACGCGGTGGTGGATCTCGCGGATCGTCGCGTCCTTGGTCAGGAGCTCGCGCTCACGACGCCGGACCTCCGTGACGTCGCGGCACAGCAGCACGGCGCCCATGCGGCGGCCGTCCTCGGTGATCGGCAGCGAGCGCACCGAGAGGCACACCGTGGAGGACTCGAGCTCCGTGCGCCACGGCGCCCGGCCCATCATGACGAGCGGCATCGACTCGTCGACGGGGGCCTTCTGCTCCACGAGGTCCGCAGTCACCTCGACGAGGGACTCCCCGACGAGCGGGCCGAGGACCCCGAGGCGGTGGAAGCACGAGAGGGCGTTCGGGCTCGCGTAGAGGACCTCGCCCTCGGAGTTGAGGCGGACCAGCCCGTCGCCGACGCGCGGCGCGCCGCGACGCGGCCCGGCGGCCGAGTCGGGGTGCGGGAACTCGCTGCGCGGGATCATGCCGAGCAGGCCGTCGGCGGCCTCGACGTAGTTGAGCTCGAGCCGGCTGGGCGTGCGGCCGGAACCGAGATACGTCTGCCGGACGAGGACGGCGAGCGGCCGGCCCTCGTGGACGACGGGGACGGCCTCCTCGCGCACGGCGTACGCGCCGAGCCAGCGCGGCTCGCGCTCGCGCTGGGACCGCACCTCGTCGAGGGCGCGCCGGAGCCAGGCGACCTGACCGGCAGGCGGGCGGGAGCCGACGATGTCGTCGTAGTGGACGGTCGCTCCGGTCGAGGGGCGGCAGTGCGCGATCGCGACGAAGTCGCCCTCACGGGTCGGCAGCCAGAGCACCAGGTCGGCGAACGCGAGGTCGGAGATGACCTGCCAGTCACCGACGAGCAGGTGGAGCCAGTCGACGTCGACCGGGTCGAGGTCGCCGTGGCGGGAGATCAGGTCGCTCATCGTGGACACCAGGCCAGCGTAACGAGGCGGGCCGCCAGTCCGTGCCGCGCGGGTGTCCACGCACTAGGCTCGTGCTGACCGAGCCCCGCAATCGAGGAGCGACCGTGCGTCTGTCCGTCGAGCAGAGCCTTCCCGTCCGTCCGGACGAGCTCATGGAGCTCATGTCCGACGAGGAGTTCGTCGTGTACCGCGCGTCGGTCGAGTCGACGACCGTCGAGGGGAGCGTGGTGGACCCGGCCTCGGACGGTTCGTTGACGATCACGCTGCGTCGGACCATGCCGGCGACCCAGATCCCCGCGCAGGTCCGTGCGTTCGTGGGTTCACGCCTCGAGGTGCGTCACGTCGAGGTGTGGGAGCCCCCGCAGCCGGGCCGGTGGTTCGGGACCGTCGCCGTCGAGATCACGGGCACGCCCGTGCGCATGTCGGGGACCGTCTCGCTGGCCGAGGCTCCGGAGGGGTGCACGGTGACGTACGACGGCACCGTGACGGCTTCCATCCCGTTGTTCGGTGCGGCGGTCGAGGAGGCCGCGGTGGCGACGCTCCGCACGGTGCTCGACGCCGAGGAGGGCCGCGTACGCGCGTGGTTGGCGGGTTCCCGCTAGCCGCGTGGACGCGCTCCCACCATAACGATTGCGCAACACAGCTCATGATCGCGCCCGCTTGACCTGCGCTTTTACGGTTTCGGCAACTCTCGACGAGGCCTAGGTCACACCCCGCCTTGACAGCGCTCCCACACCCCGGCCACGATGACACCAGCGGCATGGGAACGCTTCCACACTCGAGCCAGACCGGCGCAGGTCTGCACATGGGAGCGCTTCCACCTCGGATCGCGCGATCCGGGGCCGTCGGACATCGTGTCGGACCATCAGGGGCAGGCACGCGGACGGCACGGCGACGACGCCTGCCAGGACGAAGGAGTCACAGTGCGCAAGAACAGCAAGAAGTGGGTCGCCGTAGCGGGGATCGCCTCGATCTCGCTGCTCGCCTCGGCATGCGGCGGCAACGACCCGGAGACGCCCGCGACGAACAGCTCGGGCGGCAGCACTTCCGGTGAGACGAAGGACATCACGCTCACCGTCGCCACGTTCAACAACTTCGGCTACACGGACGAGCTCCTCAAGGAGTACATGGACGCCAACCCGGGCATCAAGGTCGTCCACACGAAGGCCGCGGAGTCGAAGGACGCACGCGCCAACCTGACCACCCGTATCGCTGCGGGCGGCGACGGCCTCGCCGACATCGAGGCCATCGAGATCGACTGGATGCCGGAGCTGTCGCAGGTCGAGGACGCGTTCGCCGACCTGACCGACCCCGCCGTCGACGGCCGCTGGCTCGAGTGGAAGCTCAACCAGGGCAAGACGCCGTCCGGCAAGCTCATCGGATACGGCACCGACATCGGCCCGGAGGCCGTCTGCTACCGCGCCGATCTGTTCGAGGAGGCCGGCCTGCCGACCGACCGCGAAGAGGTCGCGAAGCTCCTCGAGGGCGACTGGGCCCACTACTTCGAGGTCGGCAAGACGTTCGTCGAGAAGTCCGACTCGGCCTGGTATGACGACTCCAACGCCATCCTCCAGGGCATGATCGGCCAGGTCGAGGCCCCCTACGAGGACCCGGCCACCGGCGACGCCAAGGACCTCGCGTCCAACACCGAGGTCAAGGCGCTGTACGACCAGATCCTCTCCGTCGCTCCCGACCTGTCGGCGCACCTCAAGCAGTGGCAGGGCGACTGGGACACCGCGTTCCAGAAGGACGGCTTCGCGACGATGCTGTGCCCCGCGTGGATGACGGGCCCGATCGAGGAGCGCTCCGGTGGCGTCGAGGGCTGGGACGTCGCTGACGTCTTCCCCGGCGGCGGCGGCAACTGGGGCGGTTCCTTCCTGACCGTCCCGGCCTCCGGCAAGAACGTCGACGAGGCGAAGAAGCTCGCCCAGTGGCTGACGTCCCCCGAGGTCCAGATCAAGGCCTTCAACTCGGCCGGCACCTTCCCGAGCCAGATCGAGGCGCAGTCCTCGCAGGACCTGCTCGACGCCAAGAACGAGTTCTTCAACGACGCCCCCGTCGGCTCGATCTTCTCGAACCGCGCGAAGGCCATCGACGGCATCCCGCAGCCGTTCAAGGGCAAGAACTACTTCGCGATCCACCAGACGGTCCAGGACGCCATCGAGCGCGTGGACGTCAACCAGAACACGGACGCCGCGGCGTCGTGGGAGAAGGCTCTGAGCGACTTCAAGGCCCTCGGCCTCTGATCCGCCTCACCAGCCGCACCGCGGCCTAGCCGCACGCGTCGCCCCCGCCCTCGGGCGGGGGCGACGCACCCCACGAACTGGGGCCGCTGAGCGTCACCGCCGACGAGCCCCCCGCGCTCCGAAGGAAATCCATGTCAGTCCTCGCACCAGACAAGCCTGCGCCCGCGCCCGTGCGCCCCCCGCGGCGGGTCGCGTTCAGCCAGAAGATCGGCCGGTGGGACGTCAAGGTCTCGCCCTACCTCTACATCTCGCCGTTCTTCATCCTGTTCGCGATCACGGGTCTGTTCCCTCTCCTCTACACGGGGTACGTCTCCCTCCACGAGTGGAACCTGCTGACCGGGCAGGGCGACTTCGTCGGGTTCGAGAACTTCACGTCCGTCATGGAGCAGCCGAACTTCTGGCTCGCGCTGCGCAACACGATCTCGATCTTCCTGCTCTCGTCCGTCCCGCAGGTCATCGCCGCGATCCTCATCGCGGCCGTCCTCGACGCGAACCTGCGGATGAAGACCTTCTGGCGCATGGGCGTGCTGCTGCCCTACATCGTCGCCCCCGTCGCGGTCGGCCTCATCTTCTCCCGCCTCTTCGGCGACCAGTACGGCGCGATCAACGAGCTGCTCGGCATCCTCGGCATGGACCCGGTCATGTGGCACGCTGAGGTGCTCCCGTCGCACCTCGCGATCGCGAGCATGGTCAACTTCCGCTGGACCGGCTACAACGCCCTCATCTTCCTCGCGGCGATGCAGGCCATCCCGCGTGACCTCTACGAGGCCGCGGTGATCGACGGCGCCGGCCGGGTCCGCCAGTTCTTCTCGATCACGGTCCCGCAGCTCAAGGCCACGATCATCTTCGTCGTCATCACCTCGACGATCGGTGGCCTGCAGATCTTCGACGAGCCGCGCGTGTTCGACTCGACCGGCCGCGGCGGCGCCGACGGCCAGTGGCTCACCGTGACGCTCTTCCTCTACGAGCTCGGCTGGGGCAACCAGAAGAACCTGGGCCGCGCCTCGGCGGTCGCCCTGCTCCTGTTCGTCGTGATCGTCATCATCGGCGTCCTCAACTTCCTCCTGTCCAACCGCATCGCGGCCTCCGACCAGATGGTCAAGAAGTCCAAGAAGATCGGGGGTAAGCGATGAGCTCCGTCGCCTCCATCGCCCAGAGCGTCGGCCCCGGCGCGGCCAAGGCTGCCGCCCGCAAGCGCAACCGCAACGTCGGCGGCGCGAACAAGCGTCCGGGCTGGGTCACGTACCTCCTGCTGGGCGCGGTCCTCCTGGTCTCCGCGTACCCGCTGTACTACGTCGTCCTGCTCGCATCCTCGACGCAGGAGGTCATCTCGCAGTCGCCGCTGCCTGACCTCATTCCCGACGGCCACCTGCGGGAGAACATCGAGCGCGTCTTCAACAGCGACATCCCGCTAATGAAGGGCCTCGTGAACTCCTTCATCGTCGCTGCCGTCCAGGTCGCGTGCGTCGTGATGTTCTCGACGCTCGCGGGCTACTCGTTCGCGAAGCTCCGCTTCCGCGGCCGCGGCCCGCTCCTCGTGTTCGTCATCGCGACGATGGCGATCCCGACCCAGCTCGGCGTCGTCCCGCTGTTCATCGTCATGAAGAACCTCGGCTGGTCCGGCGACCTGCGCGCGGTGATCCTGCCGGGCATCGTCACGGCGTTCGGCGTCTTCTGGATGACGCAGTTCCTCGAGAACGCCCTGCCGTACGAGCTGATCGAGGCGGCACGCGTCGACGGCGCGTCGATGATCCGCACGTTCTGGCACGTCGCGCTCCCCGCGGCGCGCCCGGCCGCCGCGATGCTCGCGCTGTTCACGGCGATCGGCTCGTGGACGAACTACTTCTGGCCGTCGATCATCCTGACGAACCAGAACCCGACGCTGCCCATGGTGGTGCGTCAGCTGCAGGCGTCGTACTTCCAGGACTACTCGCTCATCATGGCGGGCGTGCTCCTGGCGACGCTCCCGCTGTTCATCGTGTTCGTGATCGCGGGCAAGCAGCTCGTCGCCGGCATCATGGCCGGCGCCGTCAAGGGCTGACAGACCTCGGGGCGGCGCGGCAACACATCCCCGCGCCGCCCCGAGCACCCGAAGATTCCTGGGATGGGCGCAGCGACGCGCTACCCTGCCGTCGACACAACTCGACGGAAACCGCACCGGAAGCAGGAGCCAGTGACGACTCGAACTCTGGTCACGGCGAACGACTCCAGCATGCCCACGCTCGACGAGGTCGCGGCTGCCGCAGGCGTGTCGCGCTCGACGGCGTCGCGCGCCCTCAACGGCGGCGCCCGCGTCTCCCCCGAGGCGCAGGCCGCGGTCGACGACGCCGCTCGTCGTCTCGGGTATGTCCCCAACCGCGCCGCGCGGTCCCTCGTGACGAGGCGCACCGACTCGATCGGGCTCGTCGTCCCGGAGCCTGACGAGCGCCTGCTGACCGACCCGTTCATCGGCGCGACGCTGCGCGGGGTGAGCGCGGCCCTGGCCCACACGGAGCTCCAGCTCGTGCTGCTCATCGCCCGCCAGGGCGAGGGGGCCGCGAACGTGGCAAGGTACCTGCGCTCGGGCCACGTCGACGGCGCGGTCATCGTGTCGCACCACCGTGAGGACGGCCTCGAGAAGACGCTCGAGACGTCGCCCGTGCCGGCCGTGTTCGTCGGGCGGCCGTTCGAGCGCGCGGACCGCTTGTTCTACACGGACGTCGACAACATCTCCGCGGGTCGGATGGCGACGCAGCACCTGATCGGGCTCGGGCGGCGGCGCATCGCGCACATCGCCGGCCCGCAGGACATGGCGGCGGGCATCGACCGCCGTGCGGGCTGGCTCGAGGTCCTCACCGAGGCCGGCATGCGCTCGGACGCGACCGTCGAGGTGGACTTCTCGGTCCCCGAGGGCGAGCGCGCGATGGCGCGCCTGCTGCAGTCGCACCCGGACATCGACGCGGTGTTCGCGGCGTCGGACGCCCTCGCGATCGGTGCGATGCGCGTGCTGCGCGCCGCGGGCAAGTCGATCCCGGACGACGTCGCGGTCATCGGCTACGACGACCTGGGCCTCGCGGCGACGGCGCTGCCCCCGCTCACGACCATGCGCAACCCGGTCGTGGAGATGGCGTCGAGCGCCGTCGAGCAGCTGCTCGCGCTGCTCGAGAAGGGCACGCACTCGTCGGTGCGCGACGACGTCCCGCCCGTGGTCTTCCCGGCTCGGCTGATCAAGCGCCTGAGCGCCTGAGCCCCCGGCGCTCGTGGCCTGGGGCGTAGCCTGTCGTCGTGTCGCGTCCCCGCCCTGACCTGCCGCTCGGCTGGTCCCTCGCCCTCGTCGCGCTCGGCGGCGCTGCTGGCGGCAGCGCGCGGTACGGGCTCACGCTGGCTTTTCCCGACGGCGGCGGGTTCCCGTGGACGACGTGGGCCGTCAACGTCGTGGGGTGCTTCGCCCTCGGGCTGCTCCTGAACGCATGGGTCCGGCCCGGGCACGCCCCGCGCTGGTGGCGCCCGCTCATGGGGACGGGCTTCCTCGGGGCGTTCACGACGTTCTCCGCGGTCATGCACGCCGTCGCGGGGCTCGAGCGCTCAGGCTCGGCCGGCACGGCGCTCGCGTACCTCGGGCTGTCGTTCGTGGTCGGTGTCTCGGCTGCCGCCGCGGGCAGCATTCTCGGGTATCGCGTGGCGAGGGGACCGCGATGACGGCGCTGCTCGTGGTCGCCGTCGGCGCGGCCGTCGGCGCGGTGCTGCGCGCCCTCGCGGAGCGTGTGCAGGGGGCCGTGCTCGCCCGGGCCCTCGCGCAGCACGGCGAGCGCTGGTACCTCTCCCCCGGGTGGTCGACGCTCGTCGTCAACCTCGTCGGCACGATGCTGCTCGGCTGGGCCGCGGGCAGGTACGACGTCGGGCAGCTCGGCACGACCTGGCTGCTCGCCCTGGGCACGGGGGTCGCGGGCGGCCTGACGACGTTCTCGACGCTCGGCGTCGAGATCGTCGACCTGGCGCGGGACCGCGCACGGGCCCGGCTCGCCCTGCTCGTGACCACGCACGTGCTGCTGGGTCTCGGCTGCGCCACGATCGGGTATCGGCTCGGCACGGTCGTGTGACCTCTCGCGGGGCCGCGATATATGGTGCAGGTCCGACGACTCGACGAGGAGTTGTGCATGGGGAACGTGACCCTGACGCGCGCGGACGTGATGAGGCTCCGCGTGACGCGTCACCAGCTGGACCGGGTGCCCGGCGACGCGCAGAACCCGCGCGACGTGGACATCCTCGACCTCGGCGTCCCGGACACGGGGACGCCCGCGGGCGCGTGGGCGCTCGCGAACCGCGGCGCTCCGCCCGCCGGGCCGGACGAGCTCGCGCGCGTGTGGACCCTGCGCGGCACGCCGCACCTGTACCGCCGGTCGGACCTCGCTCGTGTCTCGGTCGCGACGGCGCCGTTCTCGGAGGCCGACGCGGCCAAGCGCGTGCTCGCTGCGGCGAAGCCGCTGCGCGATGCGGGCATCCCCGTGCTCGACGCGCTCACGATCGTGGCTCGACACCTGCGCGAGATCGCGCGCGACCCGGTGCCGAAGGGCGAGGCGTCGACGCGCCTGTCCGCGATGGTCGGCGACCCGTACCTGCACGACTGCCAGGGTTGCGGGGCGCGGCACGTGTACGAGCTGCCGTTCCGGCTCGCCGCGTCCCAGGCGGGCCTCGAGCTGCGCCCGGACACGTCGCCGCCGGAGCTGCGGCGGGTCCCGGGCCTGGAGCCGGCGATGTTCGGCCACCTCGCCGGGGAGGCGACGCCGAGGTTCGACGTCGTGCGGGGCTACCTGCGCTTCTACGGCCCGGCGTCCCCCGCGCAGGTCGCGGCGTTCCTCGAGGCTCCCGTGCGCGAGGTGCGCGCGGCGTGG
Source organism: Flavimobilis soli (assembly GCF_002564025.1). Classification (NCBI taxonomy): domain Bacteria; kingdom Bacillati; phylum Actinomycetota; class Actinomycetes; order Micrococcales; family Jonesiaceae; genus Flavimobilis; species Flavimobilis soli. Next base: position 2,529,426 of record NZ_PDJH01000001.1, on the reverse strand, counting down.
CCCCAGGACACGATCCCGGTGACGGTGCAGGGCGTGGCCGAGGAGGGCGTCGAGATCCTGGCGGAGGACGAGGCGGCGGTGGGCCGCGCGCGCCGCGGCGACGCGCCCTCGGGCGTGCGCCTGCTCGGACCGGGCGACCCGTTCCTCATGGCGCGCGACCGCGAGCTGCTCGTGACGGACGCGCACGCTCGCAAGGACCTGTGGCGCTCGATCGGGCGGCCGGGCGCGGTCCTCGCCGACGGCGAGATCGTCGGGTCGTGGCGCAGCGAGGTCTCGGGCCGGCACCTCGACGTGACGGTCCGGCCGTGGGGCCCGTGGCGGACGTCCCTCGGTCACCTCGTCGAGGAGCAGGCCCAGCTGCTCGCGGCTCACCGTGGTGCGACCGACGTGCGGCTCGCGGTCGAGGGGGACCGGACCGCCGTCGCGGTGTGACCCTCAGCCGATGAAGGCGAGGCGCCAGTCGACCGGTCCGCGCTCGAGGTACTCGAGAGAGAACCTGCCCGGCCACCGCTGCTCGACCTGAGCGAGCAGCGGCACCGGGTCGTGCGGGGCGACGAGCACGAGGCCCGAGCCTGGCCGCACCGAGTCGAGCGCGCCGAAGATCGTCGCGTGACGGATCGCGTGCGGGATCGCGCGTGCGTCGAGGACGGGGAAGCCGTCGTCGTCGTGCCCGCCGCACCCGCACGTGCCGGGGACGGGCGCGGTCGCGGGCTCGGGCAGCGCTGCTGCGGCAGCCTCGGCGGCGGTCGTCAGCTCGATCGGTTCGGTGGTCATGGCAGGCCTCTCGTCGGGCGGCTGGGAGGGCGGTCGTGCCGCGCTTCCCTCGGGCTCGCAATATTAGTACAGTTTATTCCGTGGAAATTCGACGGACCCCGACCCCCAGACCCGGGTACGGCCCACCCCCGACGGCGACGCTCCCGCCGACCGCTCGCCTCTCGAAGGCCCGCATGCAGGTGCTCGACGTCCTCACCGCGCAGCCCGAGCCCTGCACCGTCGCCGCGATCGCGACAGCGCTCGGCCAGCACGGCAACACCGTGCGCGAGCACCTCGACGCGCTCGTCGACGCGCGTCTCGCCCAGCGTCACCGTGCACCGGCGCGCGGCCGCGGCCGCCCCGCCTGGCTGTACGAGACGTCGGTCCGGCAGCGCGACGTGAGCGACGGGGCGGTCGAGTACGCCGCGCTCGCCTCCGTCCTCGCCGACACGATCGCGCGCACGAGCTCCGACCCGGCAGGCGACGCGATCGCCGCAGGCCGACGCTGGGGCGCTGAGCTCGTCCGCACGCGGCGACCGCAGTCCCCCGACGACGGCCCCGAGGCACCGGGAGAGAACGACGTCCGAGCCGGCGACGCACCGCCGCCCGTCGCGCAGACCGACGACGCGGCTGCCCGGCGCGAGGTCGTCGCCCTCCTCGACGACCTCGGCTTCGCGCCGTCGACCGACGACGCTGCCGCCGACGTCGCCCTGCGACGCTGCCCGCTCCTCGAGGCCGCGTACCGGCACCCCGACGTCGTGTGCGGTGTCCACCTCGGTCTCGCACGCGGGGCACTCGAGACCCTGGGGGCCCCGACGGACGGCACCGCCCTCTTCCCGTTCGCGGAGAAGGGCGCGTGCCGCCTCCTGCTCGCAGGCGGCGACCCGTTCCGCGAGGCGGAGAAGACCCTCGCCACCGACCTGCCCGACGAGGGCGGCGCGCTCGCATGACCCGTCGCGCCGCGCTCCTCCTCCCCGCAGGGCTCGCGCTCCTGGCCGGGCTCGACGCCGGCCTGCTCCTCCTCGGCCTGCCCGCACCCGTCACGACCGCCCGCCTGCCGCTCGTGCACGGCATGCTCATGACGCTCGGCTTCGTCGGTACCGTGATCGCGCTCGAGCGCGCGGTCGCGCTGCGCCGCCCGTGGGGCTTCCTCGCCCCGGCTCTCCTCGGCGCCGGCGGTCTCGCGCTGCTGACCGGGCTCCCCCTTGCCGTCGGGCAGGGACTGCTCGTCGCCGGGACGGGCGCGCTCGTCGCGCTCTACGTCCCGCTGTGGCGCCGCACGCGCGACGACTCCGTCGTCGTGCAGCTCCTCGGCGCGGTCCTCGCGCTCGGCGCGGCGCTGCAGTGGTGGGGCGGCGCCGCGATGCCCGACGTCGTGCCCTGGCTCGCGGCGTTCGTCGTCGCGACGATCGCGGGCGAACGGCTCGAGCTCGCCCGGGTCGCGATGCTCGGCACGCGCGCCGAGGGTTCGGTGCTCGCGCTGTGCCTCGCGATCGCGGGCGCATGCGTCGCGACGACGCTCTGGCCCGCGACCGGCTACCCGCTCCTCGGCGCGGCGCTCCTCGCCCTGTGCGGCTGGCTCGCGGTGCACGACGTCGCCCGTCGCACCGTCCGAAGCACCGGCCTGCCGCGCTACATGGCCTGGAGCCTGCTGGCCGCCTACGCGTGGCTCGCGGTGGCCGGGCTCGTGTGGCTCCTCGCGGGTCGGCAGCCGAGCGGCCCCGGGTACGACGCGGTGCTCCACAGCATCTTCCTCGGCTTCACGATCTCGATGATCATGGCGCACGCACCGGTCATCCTGCCCGCCGTCCTGCGCGTCCGGCTCCCCTACCACCCGGCGATGTACATCCCCGTCGTCGCCCTGCACGCGACCTTGCTCGTGCGCGTCGCGGTGGGCGACGCGCGCGGCCTCGCGACGGTCGTCCAGGTGGGCGGCGTCGGCAACGTCGTCGCGGTGCTCCTGTTCGTCGCGACCATGGTCACGGCCGGCGTATGCGGGCGCGACCGCACGCCCGCGACATCGCCCCAGGCAGCCACGACCGGCCCCACCCTTGCCACGACCGAGGACGTCCCGCGATGACCACCCCCGCAACTGCGCGCCCCCTCTCCGCCCGCTCGACGTGGCACCTCGGGGCGAACGCCCCCGTCGTGGGATGGCTCACCGCGACCGTCGTGGTCGCGGTCGCGCACCGTGAGATCCCCGCGTCGACCTGGCTCCTCGTGCACATGACGCTGCTCGGCGCCGTGACGAACGCCGTGTGCGTGTGGAGCGCGCACTTCGCCGACGCTCTGCTGCGGCGCCGCGTGACACCGGCGTCGCGCCGCTGGCAGGCGGCGCGCCTCGTCGTCCTCAACGTCGGTGTCGTCACGACAGTCGTCGGGATGGTCGCGAGCCGCTGGACCGTCACCCTCGTCGGCGCCGTGCTCGTCGGCCTCGCAGTCGCGGCGCACGCCGTCACGCTCGGGGTCCAGTCCCGCAGCGCGCTCGCGCCCCGCTTTCTCGTGTGCGTGCGGTTCTACGTCGCCGCGGGTGCCCTCCTCCCGCTCGGCGCGGCGCTCGGCGTGCTCCTCGCGCGGGGCGGGCTCGGCACGGGCTGGCACGTCCGGCTCGTCCTGGCGCACGCCGGGCTCAACCTGCTCGGCTTCGTCGGGCTCACCGTCCTCGGCACGCTCGTCACGCTGTGGCCGACGATGCTGCGCACAGCGATGGACGCGGCGGCGCCGCGCGCTGCCCGTCGCACGCTCGTCCTCATGCTGGCTGGGCTTGCCCTCGGCGTGGCCGGCGCCCTCGGCGGCGTGCGACTCGTCGCCGCTGCGGGCGTGGTCGCGTACGTCGCCGGTGTGGCCGTCTCGCTCGCACCGATGGTCGCGAGCGCGCGACGCCGCCCGCCGTCGTCGTTCGCGACGTGGTCGGCCGCTGCCGCGACGGCGTGGTTCGTGGGCTCTCTCGTCTGGCTCGCCGCGCTGTTGGTCGCAGGGCCCACGTGGGACGCCGTCTCGACGCGGGTCGGTGCGCTCGTCGCCCCGCTCGTCGGCGGCTTCGCCGCGCAGCTCGTGCTCGGTGCGCTCACCTACCTGGTCCCCGTCGTGCTCGGCGGCGGCCCTGCGACGGTCCGCGCGACCGCGGCACGCCTCGAGCGCGGCGCCGTCGTCCGCGTCGTCGTGGCGAACGGCGGCCTGCTGCTGTTCGTCCTGCCCGGTACCAGCACGCTCGCGGCGCTCGCGAGCATCGCGGCGCTCGTCGCGCTCGCGACGTTCCTGCCACTGCTCGGGCTCGCGCTCCGGGACCACCGTCGCGCACGTCGCGCCGCCGCTGCGGCGCCCGCTCAGCCCCGACCGGCGCCCGCTGCGGCCGCCCCGCCCCGCAAGCAGAGCGGCGCGCTCGTCGCGGGCGTGAGCGTCCTGCTCCTCGTCGTCGCGGGCGCGACGGCGATCGACCCGCCGGTGCGTTCGACGACCTCCGCGGCGGGGCAGGCTCCTGCGGCGGCCGTCGCGCCGACCGGTCGGACGACGACGGTCACGCTCGAGACCCGCGACATGACGTACACGCCCTCCCGGGTCTCCGTCCCCGCCGGGGACCGGCTCGTGCTGACGATCACCAACACCGACACGACGACGATCCACGACCTCCTCCTCGACACGGGCGCACACTCGGGCCGGATCGGCGTCGGCGAGACCGTCACGGTCGACGTCGGGGTCGTCGACCGGACGATCGAGGGATGGTGCACGATCGTCGGGCACAAGCAGTCGGGCATGCGGCTGACGATCGTCCCGACGGGCCTGCCCGCATCGGGCGGCCCGCACACGGCGACCGACGGCGGGGCCCACACCGGGCACGAGCCTGCCGCCCCCGACGGGAGCGCGCAGCCCGCCGCGAGCGCCGCGGCCGACGTCGACCTCTCCCGCACCCCCGCTACCGGCTTCGCAGCCCGTGACCCGCACCTCGCTCCGGCGACGGACGACACGGTCCACCGCTTCACGCTCGAGGTGGCCGACGAGGTCACCGAGGTCGCGCCCGGCGTCACGCAGACCCTGTGGACGTTCGGTGGCTCAGCGCCAGGTCCGGTGATCCGGGGCAAGGTGGGCGACCGGTTCGAGATCACGCTCGTCAACGACGGCAGCATCGGCCACTCGGTCGACTTCCATGCCGGAGCCCTCGCCCCGGACGAGCCCATGCGCACGATCGCTCCGGGCGATACGCTCACCTACCGCTTCACCGCGACCCGCTCGGGCATCTGGATGTACCACTGCTCGACGGCGCCCATGAGCGCGCACATCGCGAACGGGATGATGGGTGCGGTCGTCATCGACCCGCCGGACCTCGCGCCGGTCGACCACGAGCTGGTGCTCGTGCAGTCGGAGATGTACCTCGGCCCGCAAGGCGGCGAGGTCGACGCCGAGCGGGTCGCGTCGGGCCAGCCCGACCTGGTCGTCTTCAACGGGTACGCGGACGGGTATCTGCACGACCCGATCGAGGTCGGCGTCGGGGAGCGCGTGCGCGTGTGGGTGCTCGCCGCCGGCCCGAACGTCGGCTCGTCGTTCCACGTCGTGGGCGGGCAGTTCGACACGGTCTTCCACGAGGGCGCCTACCGGCTGCGCCCGGGCGGCACCGAGCAGGGCGGCTCGCAGGCGCTCGGTCTGACGGTCGCCCAGGGCGGGTTCGTCGAGCTCGAGCTGCCGGAGCCCGGCACCTACCCGTTCGTCACGCACGCCATGTCGGACGCCGAGCGCGGCGCGCGCGGGGCGTTCGTCGTGACGCCGTGACGGTCAGCGCCCGAGGCGCCGGTCGCGCGTGACGTAGGAGCGCAGCGCACGCAGGAAGTCGACGCGACGGAAGCTCGGCCAGTAGGCCTCGCAGAAGTAGTACTCGGAGTGCGCGGACTGCCACAGGAGGAAGCCCGAGAGGCGCTGCTCGCCCGACGTGCGGATGACGAGGTCCGGGTCGGGCTGGCCGCGCGTGTAGAGGTGCGCGGCGATGTCCTCGACGTCGACGACGTCGGCCACCTCGGCGAGCGTGAGCCCTGCTTCGGCGCGGTCGCGCAGGTAGTCGCGCACGGCGTCGGCGATCTCGTGGCGGCCGCCGTACCCGATCGCGACGTTGACGTGGAGCCCCGTGTTGCCCTCGGTGCGTGCCTCCGCCTCGCGCAGCGTCGTCGCGACGTCGGCGGGGAGCAGGTCGAGCCGGCCCATGATGCGCAGCCGCCAGCGGCCGCACGCCGCGAGCCCCTCGACCGCGGAGACGATGATCGCGAGGAGCGCCTCGAGCTCCTCGGGGTCGCGCGTGAGGTTGTCCGTCGAGAGCATCCAGAGCGTGACGACCTCGGTGCCGATCTCCTCGCTCCAGCCGAGGAACTCGGTGATCTTCTCGGCGCCGCGCTGGTGGCCGGTCGCGGTCGACTCGCCGAAGGTGCGCGCCCAGCGGCGGTTGCCGTCGAGGATGACGCCGATGTGGCGGGGCAGGGCCTCGCGCGGCAAGGTCCGCACGAGCTGGCGCTCGTAGAGCCCGTAGAGCTGCTGGGGTAACCGCACTGGTCCTCGCTCGTCGTGCTGGAGGTGGTGCCGCCCGCGAGGTCCTGCGGCGCGACGAGGATCACGGTACCCGACCGCCCCAGGCCGCAGACCCGTCCCGACGAGGCTGTCCTCGAAACTCTCACAGAACTGCGCCGCGCAACCTACGGAACCGTAGGTTACGCTGACGCCATGGCCCAGGACACGAGCCCGACCGACGCGACCCCGCACCCCGTGGGCCCCGCGGAGGACCTCCCCGGGCCGGTAGACGCGGTCAAGCCGCGCCTGCGCGGCTGGATCCACGCGATCAACTTCCCCCTCGCCCTCGTCGGCGGGATCCTCCTGACGATCGCCGCACCCCCGACCGCACCGCGCGTCGCGACCCTCGTCTTCGCGATCACCGCGGCCCTCCTGTTCGGGACGAGCGCCGTCTACCACCTCGGCACGTGGCGCCCTGCCGTCAAGGCGGCGCTGCGCCGCGCCGACCACTCGAACATCTTCCTGATCATCGCGGGTACCTACACGCCGCTCGCGGTCGTCATGCTCGACCCGCGCCCCGCGACGATCCTCCTCGCCATCGTGTGGGGCGGCGCCGCCCTGGGGATCACCGCGCGCATGATCTGGCTCAGCGCGCCCCGGTGGATCTACACGCCCGTCTACATCGCGCTCGGCTGGGTCGCCGTCGGCTACATGCCGACCTTCTGGAAGGCGGGATTCTCCGACGTCGTGTGGCTCCTCGCGATCGGCGGCCTCGCCTACACGGTCGGCGCGGTCATGTACGCGACCAAGCGGCCGAACCCGTCGCTGCGGTGGTTCGGCTTCCACGAGCTGTTCCACGTCGGCACCGTGATCGGCTACTGGTGCCACTTCGCGGCGGTCGCCGTCGCGCTCGGCACGCTCTGACGCTGCCGTCCCGGCACGTCTCGGGCCCGCGCCTGACCTGTCGCGTGCTCTCGCGCTCGGCCCGTCCGCGCTGCTGAGCCCCGCACCGCTGGTCCCCCCGCAACGAGCGCTGCGGGCTCCCCGCTATGAGGTTCCCGCGGCGATCCCCTGCAGCGCGGGCTCAGCCGTCAGCGCGCTCGCGCGGCACGACGGCGAAGCGACGGTTCGCGAGCGACGGGTTGCGCTCACGCGCGCGGACGACGTCCGCGTGGTCCAGGTCGACCGTCACCTGACCGGGCTCGAGGCCGAGGCGCGCCCGGACCGACCCGTCCGGGCCGATCGCCGCGCTGCTGCCGCACACGCCGCGCCCAGCCATCCCGACCGCGACGACGAACGCCGTGCTCTCGATCGCCCGCGCCCGCGCGAGCACCGACCACTGCTCGACCTTGCCCGGCCCGGCAGCCCAGGCGGCGGGGCACAGCAGGACGTCGGCGCCGGCGTCGACCACGCGTCGCGCGGACTCGGGGAAGCGCAGGTCGTAGCAGGTGATGACGCCGACGGTCGCGTCGCCGACGCGCATCGTCGGCGGCTCGTCGAACGGCCCTGGCGCGAAGCGGTCGGACTCGCGCTCGCCGTACGCGTCGTACAGGTGCACCTTCCGGTAGACCCCCTGCAGGTCGCCCGTCGCGTCCACGAGCACGACGCCGTTGCTCGCCAGACCAGGCTCGTCGCTCCCGAGCGTCACGCCCGCGACGACCGCGACGCCGAGGCGTCGCGCCTCCGCGCGCAGCGCCGTGACGAACGGACCGTCCACGTGCTCCGCCGCGGCGACGTCAACGCCGCGCGGGTCGAAGAACGACGCGTACTCGGGCAGGACGACGAGGTCCGCGCCGTCCTCCGCCGCGCGCGCGAGCGCCGCGAGCGCGAGCTCACGGCACGCGGCAGCGTCGGCGACCGCTGCGACCTGCGCGAGGGAGACGCGCACGTCAGCCGTCGGTGCGGTCCGGCGTCGGGCCCTGGTCGGCGGCCGAGCCTGCGTCTGCGGACCCCTCGCCCTCGCCCGCGCGCGCCGCCTCGGCGCGCTCCGCGAAGCGCAGCCGGCGCACGCGGCGGTTCATCGAGAACCAGCCGAGGATGCACACGACCGCGATGAAGAAGATCGCGAGGAAGCCGATCAGTCCCGGCGTCACGTCGTACTCGTTGAGGTCGCCGCGCAGGACGTCCGTCGGCGACGGGCTCGGGGTCACGGTCTCGAAGGTGAGCACCACCGGGTGCGGGGCGAGCTGGACGGTCATGCGATCTCCTCGTGGCGGATCCCGGCGAACAGGTCGTCCTCGGGGAGGGTGGTGGGGACGCGGGAGTCGGCGAGCTCGAACTCCTCGACCGGCCAGACCTCGACCTCGAGGTCGCGCGGCGTGCCGAAGAAGAACCCGTCCGGGTCGATCTGCGTCTCGTGCGCGATGAGCGCGCGGTCACGTCGGTCGAAGTAGTCGGAGCACGGCACCGCGGTCGTCGCCTGTCGTTCGACGATCTCGCGCGCCGCACGCGTCTCGACCCACTCGCCGAACGGCGACTCGAGGCCGGCGTCCGTCATCGCCTCGTGGACCGTGCGGATGCGCTTCATCGAGAAGTCGTGGTTGTAGTACAGCTTGAGCGGCGTCCAGGGCTCGCCCTGGTCGCGGTACCGCTCCGCGTCGCCAGCGGCGTGGTACGCCTCGAACGCGACCCGGTGGCACATGACGTGATCCGGGTGCGGGTAGCCCCCCGACGGGTCGTACGTCGTCATGACGTGCGGGCGGAACTCCCGGACGATCTCGACGAGCGGCGCTGCCGCCTCCTCGAGCGGGACGAGCGCGAAGCAGCCCTCGGGCAGCGGCGGGAGCGGGTCCCCCTCCGGGAGGCCCGAGTCGACGAACCCGAGCCAGCGGTGCTGGACGCCGAGCGCCTCCGCTGCTGCGGCCATCTCGACGCGGCGGATCGCCGCCATCTCCTCGAGCGTCGACGGACGCAGCGTGCAGCTCGGGTTGAGGATCGAGCCGCGCTCACCTCCCGTGCAGGAGACGACGAGGACCTCGACACCCTCCGCGGCATAGCGGGCGGTCGTCGCCGCCCCCTTGCTCGACTCGTCGTCCGGGTGCGCGTGCACCGCGAGCAGGCGCAACGGCGTCGAGGACATAAGCCACTTCCCTTCGAGGTGAGAGACAATGATTCTATGTCCGAGACCTCCCCCAGCGGCCCGTCGACCGATCCGGCCCCGGCGCCGCTCGCCGAGCGGTACGGGACCGTCGCGCCCGACGCCCGCGCCCGCCGCCTGCGCGTCGCCGCCCTGTGGACGATCGGCGTCGTCGGCACCGTCCTTGCCGCGTGGAGCGGCTGGAGCATGGTCGCGAGCGAGAAGTTCACGACGCAGGACGTCGGCTTCTCGGTGCAGAGCTCTGAGGTCGTGACCGTCACGTTCAACGTCACGAAGGACGCCGACCTCACGCTCGACTGCCGCGTCGTCGCGCTCAACACCGCGTACGGGCAGGTCGGCTACCGCGACGTCACGATCGGCCCCGGCACGTCGGAGCGCGAGACGTTCACGGTCGAGGTGCGCACGTCCGAGCTCGCGACGACCGGCATGGTCGACAGCTGCACCGCTCGCTGACGCCCTCGGACGTGGCAGGGCCTCGCGCCGGACGCGGGGCACCGGCTATGCTGAGTGTTTCGACCGCTGTCCTGGACCTCGCGCGGGCTCGCGCAGGAGACACGGCAGCACATCTGGCGCACGGTGACTGACCGTGCGCCTACTTCTTTACTGACGGAAGGAGCGATCGTGGCCGAGACCACCGCCGCCACGTGGCTGACCCAGGAGGCCTACGACCGGCTGAAGGCCGAGTACGAGCACCTCACCGGCGAGGGCCGCATCGAGATCGCCACGCGCATCGCCCAGGCACGCGACGAGGGCGACCTGAAGGAGAACTCCGGCTACCACGCCGCCCGCGAGGAGCAGGCGAAGCAGGAGGCGCGCATCCGCGAGCTCAAGGCGAAGCTCGAGAACGCGCAGATCGGCACCCCGCCGGACGACGGCGTCGTCGAGCCCGGCATGGTCGTCGTCGCCGAGGTCGCGGGTGACGACATCGAGTTCCTCCTCGGCTCGCGCGAGATCGCCGGCACGACCGACATCGCGGTGTACTCCGACAAGTCGCCGCTCGGTTCCGCGATCAACGGGCGCGCCGTGGGCGAGACCGTCTCGTACAACGCGCCGAACGGTGCCGAGATCACCGTCGTGATCAAGAGCGCCAAGCCGTTCCAGGGCTGACGCAGCGCTGTCGAAGGCCCCGGTCACCTCGCGGTGCCCGGGGCCTTCGTGCGTGCGGGGCGGGCGCGCCGGGAGGGCCGCACGTGCGCCGCACGTCCGCGCCGGGCGCCGCCGCGTCAGCGCTCGTCGGGCAGCACGTACCCCTGGCGGCGCAGGTGGTCGAGGAGCTCGGCGCAGTGCTCGTGGCCCTTCGTCTCGACCTGCGCGACGACCTCGACCTCGTCGATCGCAAGGTGCGGGCCCGTGCGGACGTGCTCGACGTGCATGACGTTCCCGCCGACCTCCGCGAGGTCGAGCATGAGGTTCGCGAGCGCGCCCGGCCGGTCGGTCAGCAGCACCCGGACCTGGAGGTAGCGGCCCGCGGACGCGAGGCCGTGCCGGACGACGCGCAGCAGGACGACAGGGTCGATGTTGCCGCCGGACAAGACGCACACGACCGGTCCCTCGACGCTGTGCGGCTCGGCGATGAGCGCCGCCACGCCCGCCGCGCCGGCAGGCTCGACGAGCAGCTTCGCGCGCTCTGCGACGAGCAGCAGGCCGCGCGAGAGGTGCTCTTCGGATACCGTGCGCACCTCCGCGTTCCCGTGCGCGATGACGTCGAACGGGACCTGCCCGGGAAGCCCGACGGCGATGCCGTCCGCCATGGTCGAGCGCGGCTCGACCGCCGCGGGGGCGCCGTCGTGCAGCGAGCGCGGATACGCGGCCATGCGCTCGGCCTGGACGCCGACCACGCGCACGTGCGGGGCGAGGTGGCCGAAGGCCGCCACGAGACCCGCGGCGAGGCCTCCCCCGCCCACAGGAACGAGGACCGTCGCGACGTCGGGCACCTGCTCGAGGATCTCGCACGCGATCGTCGCCTGGCCCGCGACGATGTCAGGGTGGTCGAACGGGTGGATGAGCACCGCGCCCGTCGCACGCGCGTGCTGGTGCGCCGCCGCGAGCGCGTCGTCGACGCTCGACCCGACGAGCCGCACCTCCGCGCCGTACTCGCGCGTCGCCGCGACCTTCGGCAGGGAGGCGTCGGTCGGCATGTAGACGACGGCATGGATCCCAAGGTTCTTCGCCGCGACCGCGACGCCCTGCGCATGGTTGCCGGCGCTCGCCGCGACGACGCCGTGGCGTCGCTCCTCCTCGCTCAGCCGCGCCATGCGGACGTACGCGCCACGCACCTTGAAGGAGCCGGCGCGCTGGAGGTTCTCGCACTTGAGCAGCACACGCTGCCCGGTCAGCTCGCTCAGGACCCGGCTCGTCTCGACGGGCGTGCGTACGACGACACCCTCGAGCATGCGCGCGGCGTCGAGGATCGACTCGCGCGTCACCGCGCCCGTCGCCGTCACAGGTCGCCCTTCCGAGCCGCTTCCGTGGCGTCGTCCTCCTCCGCCGCGGAGTAGTCGGGGCCGTCGTCCGCGCCACGGCGCAGCGCGCGGGCACGCGCGCGCAGCTCCGCCTCGGCCGTGGGTCTCACGGTGAGGCGGTCGTCGATGCCGAGGTCGGGGAACTTGTCGTGCCCGTGGAAGAACAGGATCACCGTGTTGAGCACCGCGGCGACCGGCACGGCGAACAGCGCACCCACGATGCCGGCATACATCGTCCCGCCGGTCACGACGAGCAGGACGGCCACCGGGTGCAGCGCGACCGCGTGGCCCATGAGGAACGGCTGGAGGACGTTGCCCTCGATCTGCTGGACGGCGAGCACGATCACGAGCATGATCACCGCCGTCACCCAGCCCTTGACGACGAGCGCCACGAGCACGGCGATCGCGCCCGTGACGAGCGCACCGACGAACGGGATGAACGAGCCGACGAACACGAGGATGCCGAGCGGGAGCGCGAGCGGCAGGCCCAGGATCGCGGCGCCGACGCCGATGCCGGTCGCGTCGACGGCGGCGACGAGGATCTGCGTGCGCGTGTAGGCCGCGAGCGTGACGAGGCCGCGGCGGCCGGCCTGATGCACCTGCTGGCGCGCCTGGCGCGGCAGCAGGCCGACGACCCAGGTCCAGATCGCGCGACCGTCGAGCAGGAAGAAGAAGGTGCAGAACAGGGCGATGACAGTGCCCGTCAGGACGCCCGTGACGGTCGCGGTCACGCTCGCCGCGCCCGCGAGGATCGTGCCGAGGTTGTCCTCGATCGCGGTCCGGGCGCTCTCGATCGCCTCGTCGAGCTTCTGCACGTCGAGCTCGAGCGGGCCCGTCGACAGCCAGTCGATCGCCTGGTTGAGGCCCTCGGACGCCTGGTTCGACAGGTCTGCGAAGCCGGTGACGATCGAACGTCCGGCGATGAACACGAGCCCGAAGATCACGGCGAGCAGGCCGACGACGGCCACCGCGGAGGCGAGCGCACGCGGGAAGCGCAGGTGACGCTGCAGGCCCTTGACGAGCGGCGCGAGCAGCACGGTGAACAGGAGCGCGACCGAGATCGGGATGAGGAGCGGGCTGAACGTCTGGACGAGCCAGATGGACGCCGCGACCCCGAGGCCGATGAGGAGCAGGCGCCACGTCCACGCGGCGGCGCTCTGGACCACGGGCGGGATCGTGTCGACGGCCCGGAACTCCTTGGGCCCTGGCACCGGGCGCTCACGCACCTCGACGGCACCCGCACCGGCATCCGTCCCGCCGCTCGTGACCTCGTCCGTCGTCCGGCTGTCCTTCGCGCTCACTTGACCTCCCCGCCTGCCGCTCCGCCGCTCGGGAGCACCCGACCAGCCTACGGTCCAGACGGGCTCCTGACAGGCGGGAACATCCGCGCGCGTCTCCGTGTTGTCGGAAGGTGCTGCCACCGCCGTGCGTGCGCAGCGAGCGAGGGAGGTCGTCATGCTCGAAGGTCTGTTCGGTTCGTCAGCGAGGTCCACGATGGTCAGCCGCGAGCGCGCGCTCGCAGGACGCGACGCGTCGGCGTACCCGGTCCCCGGCACGCACGCCGTCCTCGGCACCTCGCTGCAGGGCCCCTGGCCCGAGGGAACCCGCGTGATCTACCTCGCGCTGGGCTGCTTCTGGGGCGCGGAGAAGCTCTTCTGGGAGCTGCCCGGCGTCGTGACGACCGCGGCCGGCTACCAGGGCGGGTACACGCGCTTCCCGACGTACGAGGAGACGTGCACGTCGCTGACCGGCCACACCGAGACGGTGCTCGTCGCGTACGACCCGTCCGTCGTGAGCGACGAGGACGTCCTGCGGGCGTTCTGGGAGAACCACGACCCGACGCAGGGCTACCGCCAGGGCAACGACGTCGGCACGCAGTACCGCTCGGCGGTCTACTGGACGACGCCGGAGCAGGAGGAGGTCGTGCGCCGCACGCACGCGCTGTTCCAGGAGCGTCTGCGCGAGCGCGGGTACTCGGACATCACCACCGAGCTGCGCCCGGCGGACGAGGCGGGGCCCTTCTACTACGCCGAGGAGCACCACCAGCAGTACCTGCACAAGGTGCCGAACGGTTACTGCCCCGTCCACGCGACGGGAGTGCGCTGCGGCTGACGCGCTGGTCCTCCGAGGGTCGGAGAGCGGACGCCTCGGAAATGGCATTGCTCGAGAGTGCCAGAATGGCTCATGCGCTCCATCACACAGAGCAGGAAGCTCAAGAACGTCCGGTACGACGTCCGAGGCCCGATCCTCGTCGAGGCGCAGCGCCTCGAGGCGCTCGGCCACAAGATCCTCAAGCTGAACATCGGCAACCCGGCGCCGTTCGGCTTCGAGGCACCCGCGACCATCGCGGCAGACGTCATCCACCATCTTCCTGAGGCGCAGGGCTACTCGGACTCGCGCGGCATCTACTCGGCGCGCACCGCCGTCGCGCAGTACTACCAGGCCGAGGGCCTGACGGACACGCACGTCGAGGACGTGTTCATCGGCAACGGCGTCTCCGAGCTCATCACGATGGCGCTGCAGGCGTTCGTCGACGACGGCAACGAGATCCTCGTGCCCGCTCCCGACTACCCGCTGTGGACCGGCGCGGTGACGCTCACGGGCGGAACCCCGGTGCACTACCGGTGCGACGAGACGAACGGCTGGAACCCGGACCTCGAGGACATCGAGTCGAAGATCACCGAGAACACGTACGGTCTCGTGCTGATCAACCCGAACAACCCGACGGGCGCCGTCTACTCGGAGGAGACGGTCAAGGGCATCGTCGACATCGCGCGGCGCCACGACCTCGTGATCTTCTCCGACGAGATCTACGAGAAGATCCTGTACGACGGCGCGCAGCACCACCACACCGCCAAGTACGCGGGCGACGACGTGCTGTGCCTGACGTTCTCCGGTCTGTCGAAGGCGTACCGCGTGTGCGGCTACCGCTCAGGCTGGCTCATGATCTCGGGGCCCAAGCACCTCGCGACGGACTTCATCGAGGGCCTGACCCTCATGGCGAACATGCGCATGTGCGCGAACGTCCCGGCGCAGCACGCGATCCAGACCGCGCTCGGGGGCTACCAGTCGATCAACGAGCTCATCGTCCCCGGTGGGCGGTTCTACGACCAGGCGATGCTCGCGGACAAGCTGCTCAACGAGATCCCGGGCGTGACGTCGGTCAAGCCGCGCGGTGCGCTGTACTGCTTCCCCAAGCTCGAGCCCGAGGCGTACGACATCAAGGACGACGAGGCGTTCGCGCTCGACCTGCTCCGGTCGAAGCACATCCTCGTGACGCACGGGACGGGCTTCAACTGGTTCGAGCCGGACCACTTCCGGCTCGTCGCGCTCCCGGACGTGAAGATGCTCGAGGAGGCGATCGGCCGCATCGCCGAGTACCTCGAGGAGATCCGGCTCTAGGACGGGGCGGCCCGCGCCGCTACCTTCCGCCGTCGGACGCCGCCTTCGGACGCCGCGGTCGGACTCGGCCGCCGGCCTTCTCCGCCGAGGTAGGGGCGTGCACGCGAGACAGGGCCCTGCAGCCCCTACCTCGCGTCGAAGGCCCTACCTCGCGGGCATGGCCCGACGTCGAGGCTTCAGCCTCGCCCGACCCAGGTCAGCGCTTGCGGCCCTTACCGCCGCCCTTGCTGAGCTTGCCGGGCTTCTTGGCCTTCGCGGCCTTCTTGCCCATGGCCTTGGCGCGGGCGGCCTCGTTGCGCTCGGCGACCTTGCGGGCGCGCGCGGCCTTGTGGTCCTCGGCCTTGCGCGCGGCCGCAGCCTTGGCCCGGCGCTCCTTCTCGGCGCGCGTGAGGGGCGCCGCCTGGCGCTCTCCCCCGCCCGCGGCCTGCTGCGTGTCGGTCGCGGCAGCACCGCGCGAGCTGTTGACCGAGCGGCCGCGCACGATACCGACGAGCTCCTCGGCGAGCGGGTGCGCCCCCTCGACCGGCCACACGAGGCTCACGCCCGACGTCGGCCCGCCTGCGTAGGGCACGTGCACGACGTCCTTGCGGTGGTGCAGCCGCGCGACGGACATCGGCACGACGACCACGCCCACTCCCGCAGCGACGAGCGCGATCGCGGCCGCGGCGTCGGCAGGGCGCTCGACCGCCGGGAGACCGGGCGGGGTGCCGCGGTCGGCGTCGGCCGCGTCGTCCCCGACGCCTGCCCAGTCGAACGGGTCGTCGAGCGGGTGCAGCACGACCTCCTCGGCGAGGTCGACGATCGTCACCTCGTCCGCGAGGGACAGCAGGTGCTCCTTGCCCACGACGACGACGGGCACCTCGTCGTACAGCGGGATCGCGTGGAGAACCTTGGCGCGGGCGTGCGGCGTGCCGGGGCGGCCCGTGCGCACGACCGGGCGACGCACGAGGGCGGCGTCGACGACGCCGTCACGCACGCTCGCGCCAGCGTCGAGCGCGGCGATCGGCACGAGCTCGAGCGGCACCGTGAGCCGGTCGCGCCACGTGCGCACCCACTTCGCGGGGGTCACGCCCGGCGCGAAGCCGAGCCGGAACGCCTGCGGGGCGGCGGCTGCCTCGGGCTCGGTCGGCACGGTCTCGTGCGGGGTCTCGTCCACCTGCCAAGGCTACTGGTCGGTTCCGCGGCATCCCGCGGCCAGCCCGCACGCCGATAGGATGGACCCCATGACCTCACGCAAGAGCCCGCAGTCGATGAAGGCCGCCACCGCGGCGAAGAAGCTGGGCGTGTACCTCCCCGCGACCCCGGAGGACTTCCAGCAGCGCCTCATCACCCGCGACGAGCTCGACGCGCTCCAGGCGAACCCGCCGCAGTGGCTCGCCGACCTGCGCCGTGAGGGTCCGCACCCGCGACCCGTCGTCGCCGCACGTCTCGGCATCTCGATCGCGGGTCTCGCCCGCGGCGGCGTCGCCGACCCGCTGACGACCGAGCAGATCAACGAGCTGCGCGAGTCGAACCCCGCATGGCTGCAGCGCGAGCGCGAGACGGCCGCCGAGGTGCGCCGCGAGGAGGAACGGATCAAGGCCCGCGACGCCGAGGCCGCGAAGAAGGCGGCCCGCAAGGCGCCTCGCGCCTGACTGCCGCACGCGTCCGGGAGGGCGCGGCATCTGAACGCCTGAGCCGGGCGCGCGTCCAGGACGCGCGCCCGGCTCAGCTGTCGTCGGGCACGAGGTCGGGCCAGTCCGGGTTGACCGCGATCTCCCAGCGGTAGCCGTCGACGTAGAAGCGCCGCGAGCGCGGCACGTCCGCGACCCCGAGGGTCACGACCGTCACCCGCGGCTGCACGACCGCTCCGTCGTCCGCCGCGCGCTCATGCGCCACCTGCTGTCTCGCGCGAGCGCTCCGAGTGCCCGAGGGGCCTGCCCGGAGCGACGACGTCGCGCACGAGGCGCTTGAGCGTCGTGATCTCGGGGAACCCACCGTCGGTGCGCCGGTCCCAGACGAGCTGGTCGTCGACCCGGACCTGGAACACGCCGCCGCGGCCGGGGACGAGCGCCACCTCGGTCTCCTCGGGGAACGTCGTGAGGATCTCCTGGGCCATCCAGGCCGCCCGCGCGAGCCACCGGCACTGCGTGCAGTACGTGAGGGCGACGCGGTGCGCGCCGCGAGCCGGCGCGTTGTCGCTCGCCGCCGGGGCAGCCTCCCGCGCGGTGCGTGCGGCTGCCCCGGACGCAGGGCGCGCGGCCGTCGTCATCCCGACCGGGGGGACGGTCGGGACGTCGACGGGGCAGCTGTCCGTCATCGTCAGCCGAGCGCCTGGGTGAGGTCCGCGATCAGGTCGTCGAGGTCCTCGATACCGACGGACAGACGGACGAGGTCGTCCGGGACCTCGAGAGCCGAGCCGACGACCGACGCGTGCGTCATGCGGCCCGGGTGCTCGATGAGCGACTCGACGCCGCCGAGCGACTCCGCGAGCGTGAACACGCGTGTGCGGTCGACGACCTCGAGCGCCGAGTCGAGCGAGCCCGTGCGGAAGGAGATCATGCCGCCGAACGCGCGCATCTGTCGGCTGGCGACCTCGTGGCCGGGGTGCGACTCGAGGCCCGGGTAGAGAACCTCGGTGACGGCGGGGTGCGTCTCGAGGAACGTCGCGACGGCGAGCGCGTTGGCGCTGTGGCGCTCCATGCGGACGCCGAGCGTCTTGAGGCCGCGCAGCGTGAGCCACGCGTCGAACGGGCCCGCGACGGCGCCCGCCGCGTTCTGCAGGAAGCCGACGGCGTCCGCGAGGCTGGTCGTGCCCGTCGGGCCGACGACGCCGCCCGGGAGCTCGGCGCCCGCCCCGACGACCACGGCCCCGCCGACGACGTCAGAGTGCCCGCCGACGTACTTCGTCGTCGAGTGGACGACCACGTCCGCGCCGAGAGCGAGCGGCTGCTGCAGCGCGGGCGAGGCGAACGTGTTGTCGACGACGAGGAGCGCTCCGGCGTCGTGCGCGACCTTGGCGACCGCCGCGATGTCGGTGATGCCGAGGAGCGGGTTGGACGGCGTCTCGACCCAGACCACGGTCGTCTGGCCGGGGCGGATCGCCTCGGCGACGGCCTGCGGGTCGGACGTGTTGACCGGGGTGTGGCCGACGTCCCACGCGCCGTGCACGCGGGCGACGAGACGGTACGTTCCGCCGTACGCGTCGTCGGGCATGACGACGTGACCGCCCGGTCGCGTGAGCGCGCGCAGGAGGACGTCCTCGCCGGCGAGGCCGGACGAGAACGCGAACGCGCGCTCCCCTCCCTCGACCGCGGCGAGCGCGGTCTCGAGCGCGGTGCGCGTCGGGTTGCCGGAGCGGGAGTACTCGTACCCGCCGCGCAGCCCGCCGACCCCGTCCTGCTTGTACGTCGAGACCTGGTAGATCGGAGTGACGACGGCGCCCGTCGTCGTGTCCGGGTCCTGGCCCGCGTGGATGGCCTTGGTGGAGAAACCTGCGTCGTCCCAGTGTGCGTTCACGTCTCCGAGGCTACGCGGACGCTCTGACACCGGCCCACGAAGGGCGCGTCACGCCAGCACGTGAGACGGCGCGCGGCTCAGCCTGCGAGATATCCCAGCAGGTCGTGCCGCGTGAGCACGCCGACGGGGTGCCCGTCGTCGACCACCATGAGCGCGTCCGCGTCGTGCAGCGCGGCGCGCACCGCCTCGAGCGGCTCACCCGAGCCGATCTTCGGCAGCGCCGCCGCCATGTGCGCCCCGACCGTGTCGGTCAGCTGCGCGCGACCGGAGAACACGGCGTCGAGCAGGTCGCGCTCGCTCACCGAGCCCGCGACCTCACCGATGACGACGGGCGGCTCCGCGAGCACGACCGGCATCTGCGAGACGCCGAACTCGCGCAGGATCTCGATCGCGTCGCGCACCGTCTCGGTCGGGTGCGTGTGCACGAGGGCGGGCAGGTCGCCCGACTTGCCGCGCAGCACGTCCCCAGCCGTGACACCCTGGCCCGCGTCGAGGAAGCCGTACGAGCGCATCCACGTGTCCGAGAAGATCTTCGACATGTACCCGCGGCCCGAGTCGGGCAGCAGCACGACGATCACCGCGCGCCTCGCGGCCTCCGGGTCCTCGTCCTCGAGGCGACGGGCGAGCCGCAGGGCCGCCTCGACGGCCATGCCGCACGAGCCGCCGACGAGGAGCGCCTCCTCGAGCGCGAGGCGACGTGTCATCGCGAACGAGTCGGCGTCGGAGACGGCGATGATCTCGTGCGGGACGGCCGGGTCGTAGGCCTTCGGCCAGAAGTCCTCGCCGACGCCCTCGACGAGGTACGGGCGGCCTGTGCCGCCCGAGTAGACCGACCCCTCGGGGTCGGCGCCGACGATGCGGACCTCCCCGCCGTCCTCGAGCGCACGGTCGGCGGACACCTCGCGCAGGAAGCGGCCGGTGCCCGTGATGGTGCCGCCCGTCCCGACGCCCGCGACGAGGTGGGTGACCTTGCCGTCCGTGTCGGCCCAGATCTCGGGTCCGGTCGTCGCGTAGTGCGACGCGGGCCCGTTGAGGTTGGAGTACTGGTCGGGCTTCCACGCGCCGGGCGTCTCGCGGACGATCCGGTCGGAAACCGAGTAGTAGGAGCTCGGGTCGTCAGGCGCGACGGACGTCGGCGTGACGACGACCTCGGCACCGTACGCGGCGAGCACGTCACGCTTGTCCTGGCTCACCTTGTCCGGGCACACGAACACGCAGCGATAACCCTTGCGCTGCGCGACCATCGCAAGGCCGACCCCCGTGTTGCCGCTCGTCGGCTCGACGATCGTGCCGCCCGGCTGCAGCTCCCCCGAGGCCTCTGCGGCTTCGATGATGCGCAGGGCGATGCGGTCCTTGATGGAGCCGCCGGGGTTGAGGTACTCGACCTTGGCGAGGATGGTCGCGGAGAGGCCCGCGGTGACGGTGTTCAGCCGGACGAGAGGGGTGTTCCCGACCAGCTCGCTGACGTGCTCGGCAAACTTCATGCGCCCACGCTAGCCGCTCGGCCGCTGTCGGTCTGCCCCGCGCGGCGAGCGTCCGGGGTGCGGGAGAATCGGGACCATGCCGCTCGTCCTCCCGCCCGCCGTCGACCCCGTCCTCGACGGCCTGAGCCGCTGGCCCGACGTCGGGGCGGACCTCGTCGCGGTCGACGCCGCCGACCGGCTCCTGCTCGCCGAGGCTGCGCCGCTGCTCGCGACGTGCGGCCCGGGCGAGGTCGTCGTGATCGACGACGCGTACGGGGCGCTCGCGCTCGGCGCCGTCGCGCTCGGCGCACGCGACGTCCGCGTGCACACGGACGCGGTAACGAGCGAGCGCGCGATCCTCGCGAACGCGGCGCGGCTCGACGGCGTCCCGCGGCCCGGGGACCCCGCGACGCGTGCGACGTCGCTGCCGGGCGCGGAGGGCCGGGACATGCCGGCGCTTCTCCCCGAGCTGCGGGTCGAACCCGCACTGACGCCGTCAGTCGTCGGGGGCGCGCGGCTCGTCCTCGCGCGGCTCCCCCGCGCTCTCGACGCGCTCGCCGAGCAGGCGGCGCTCGTCGCCGACCACGCCGCCGCTGACGTCACGTTCCTCGCGACGGGCCGCCTCAAGCACATGACCCGCAGCATGAACGAGGTGCTCGCCTCCCGGTTCGACGACGTGCGCGCGACCCTCGCGCACGGCAAGTCGCGCGCGCTCGTCGCGCGCTCCCCGCGCCCGGCGCCCGCAGGCGCCGTCCCGTTCCCCCGCTCGGTGCACCACGGCGACGTCGGCCTGGACGTCGTCGCGCACGGTGCGGCGTTCGCGGGGACGAGCCTCGACATCGGCACGCGCTTCCTGCTGACCTTCCTCGACGACGTCGCCGCGGACCTCCCCGAGGGCGGCACCGGGCTCGACCTCGGCTGCGGCACGGGACTGCTCGCCTCGGCCGTCGCGCGCGCGGTGCCGTCGGCGCGCGTCGTCGCGACCGACCGGTCGGCCGCTGCGGTCGCGTCGGCCGCGCTCACGGCGCGCGCGAACGGCGTCGGTGACCGGGTCGAGGTGCTGCGCGACGACGTCGCGGCCTCGGTCCCGGACGCGAGCGTCGACGTCGTCGTGTGCAACCCGCCGTTCCACGCGGGGGCGGCGATCAGCACGGACATCGCGTCGGCGATGTTCCGCGCGGCCGCGCGCGTGCTGCGCCCTGGCGGGGTGCTGTGGACGGTCTACAACACGCCGTTGCGGTACCGCGGCGAGCTGGGTCGCGTCGTCGGGCCGACGACCCACGCGGGGCAGAACCCCAAGTTCACCGTCACGCGCTCGGTCCGCGGGTAGCCCGCGGCTCGTCAGAGCGCACGCAGCCGCGGGAGCGCCGCGGCGACCTCGGCGAGGATCGCCGGGTCCCCCGCGTAGAGCCCGTCCGGTCGCGGCCGGTGCACGACGACGTCGGTGAAGCCGAGCTCGGCCGCGCGGCCGACCATGTGCTCGAGCCGGGCGACCCCCTCGAGGTGCCCGCCGTCGCCGGCAGGCCCGAGCGAGTAGGTGAACGAGTCGAGGGAGAGGTAGCGCGGGAACAGCTCGTGGTCCTCGACCGCGTCCTCGCGTCCGCCGCGGAGCAGCGCCTCGTCGAGGCGCGCGGTGAGCACCTCGAGACCGGCCCACCACGCCTCCTCGGACTCCATGTCCTCGAGGCCGGTCGTGACCCAGCCGCTGCCGTGGCGCACGGCGACGTCGAGCGCGCGCGGGCCGTTGGCCGCGACGAGGAGCGGCGGTGGACCGTCGAGGGGACCGGGGAAGGTGCGGGCGTCGACGGCCGTGTAGAACTCGCCGACGTGGTCCGTGACGGGCTGGGTGAGCATCGTCGTGAGGAGGGTGCAGAACTCGTCGAGGCGCCGCACGCGCTGCCCGGGCGTGAGCTCGTCCTGGCCGAGGACGGCGGCGTCGAAGCCGCGCCCGCCAGCACCGATGCCGAGGAGGAGGCGCCCGCCGGACATGTCGTCGAGCGTCATGACGTCCTTCGCGAACGTCACGGGGTGGCGGAAGTTCGGGGACGCGACGAACGTGCCGAGCGGGATGCGCTCGGTCGCGAGGGCCGCGGCCGTCAGCGTGGGGACGGTCGCGAACCATGGCTCGCCCGCGAGCGTGCGCCACGCGAGGTGGTCGTACGTCCAGGCGTGGTCGAAGCCGAGCTCTTCGACCTCCCGCCACATGGGTGCGGCCTCGGGCCACCGGTACTGGGGAAGGATGCAGACGCCGACTCGCATGCGGCCACGATAGTGCGGCCGTGCAGGCCGGTGACGTCCACCGGTCCGGCGCGGCGTCGGGGCCGGTACGCACGCAGGGCCGGACCTCGGTGGAGGTCCGGCCCTGCGTGAGGGGTGCTGGTGTCAGCTGACGCCGAGGATGTCGACGACGAAGACGAGGACGTCGTCGCCACCGATGCCGGCCTGCGGCACGCCTCGCGAGCCGTAGCCGTGGTGCGGCGGGATCGACAGCAGGACGCGGGAGCCGACCTGCTGGCCGACGAGGCCCTGGTCCCAGCCGCCGATGACGGCGCCGACGCCGATCGGGAAGTCGATCGACGCGCCACGGTCGTAGGAGTTGTCGAAGACGTGACCGCCCCAGGTCTGACCCAGGTAGTTCACGACGATGGTGTTGCCGGCCTCGACGGTGTCGCCGGAGCCCTGGACGAGCACCTTGATCTCGAGCTCTTCAGGTGCTGCTGCGTCGGGGAACGTCAGGACCGGCTTGTCGCCGAACCCACCGGACGCCTGGGGAAGTGAAGCCATGACTGCCTCTCGTCGTCGGTCGGGCGCGCGGGAGCGCGACCGTGGTCAAGCCTAGGGCGCTCGCAGGGGCGCCGCAGACGGGTCGGTCAGTCGCGCCCGGAGAGCAGCGCGAAGATGCGGAGGAACTCGGTGTAGAGCCACACGAGCGTGAGGATGAGGCCGAAGGCCGCGCTCCACGCGAAGTTCCGCGGGGCACCGGACTCGACGCCGCGCTTGATGGAGTCGAAGTCCATGACGAGCGAGTACGCGGCGAGCACGACGGCGAGAGCACCGATGACGACGCCGAGCGGCAGGCCGGCGATCGTGATCTCGGAGCGCAGGCCCCACGCGGCGTCGGTCGCGCCGAACAGCATCATGCCGAGGTTGACCAGGCTGAACACGGCGTAGCCGATCATCGCGACGAGGAAGATCTTGGTCGCCTTGGCGGACACGCGGACCTTGCCCGACGCGAAGAGGGCGAGGGTGACGCCCGCGGTGACGACGGTGGCGATGAGCGCTTGCATCGCGATGCCCGGGTACACCGAGTCGAGGATCGCGCTCAGACCACCGAGGAACACACCCTCCGCGACGGCGTACGCCGTGATGAGCGCGGGGCTCGGGGTCTTCTTGAAGATGTTGACGAGGGCCAGCACGAAGCCGACGCCGAGGCCGACGAGGTACAGGCCGGGCATCGCGTCCGTGAGCTGCCAGGTGATGGCCGCGACGATGACGAGCAGGCCGAGCAGGCCGCCGGTCTTCACGATGACGTCGTCGTAGGTCAAGCGGTTCGTCTGCACCGGCGTCGCGGACGGCGCACCGTACATGGCGTCGAGGGTCGCAGGGCTGACGGAAGCCTCGCCGCGGCGCTTCACCGGGTCGGCGAAGACGGGGTTGGATCCGAAGGCGGGGTTGGACACTGGTCCTCCAGGGGGCCGGGTGTGTTCACGAGGCGCCTGGATGACGCCCCTGCACGCTGAACGCGCGAGGTGGTCGATCCGTTCCCGGCTCTGCCGGGCGGTCCGCCCGCACGCTGCGTGCGCCGATCCTACTGGCCGGATCTGGGCGGCACCTGGGTGTTCTCCTGCTCGTCTCGCGGAAGGGGCAGAACCGGTGCCCCCGGTGGGACTCGAACCCACACTCGGTCGGGTTTAAGCCGACTGCCTCTGCCGGTTGGGCTACGGGGGCGTGCCGCCGGGCGGCACCGCCCGAGCATAGCGAGAGGGGACGGCCCGCCGGGCCGTCCCCTCTCGTGTGCTGCTGCGTGCTTACTTGCTCTCGGCCGCAGGCTTCGCCGGAGCGGCGGGCCGCGGCGCGGACGCGGCGCGGAAGGACGCGCGCGGGTCGTGGATCGAGCCGAGCGAGATGACCTCGCGGCGCAGGAACAGCGCGCCGGTCCAGCCCGCCATGATGCGGATCTTGCGGTTCCAGGTCGGCATCGCCATGACGTGGTAGGTGCGGTGCAGGACCCACGCGAGCGGGCCGCGGACCTTGATGCGGCCGAACATCTGGGCGACGCCCTTGTACATGCCGAGCGACGCGACGGCGCCGACGTTCTTGTGGCTGTACTCGGTCGGCTCCGCGCTGCGCAGCACCTTGGCGAGGTTGTCGCCGAGGTGGTTCGCCTGGCGGATCGCGTGCTGGGCGTTCGGCGGGCAGAACTTGCCCGGGTTGAGCAGGTCCGGGACGGCGGCGCAGTCACCGGCGGCCCACGCGTCGGGCACGACGTTGCCCTCGGCGTCGACGACCTGGAGCGTCGGCAGGCAGGTCACGCGACCCATCTGGTCGAGCGGCAGGTCGGAGTCCTGGAGGACCGGGTTGGCCTTGACGCCGGCGGTCCACACGATCGTGTCGGCGTCGAACTCGACCTTGTTGGAGAGCACGACGTGCCCGTCCACGCACGAGTTCAGGAACGTCGAGAGGTGGATCTCGATGTTGCGCTTGCGCAGCACCTCGAGGGTGTAGCCACCGAGCTCCTCGGACACCTCGGGCAGGATGCGGGGCGAGCCCTCGACAAGCACGAAGCGCAGGTCGGCGGCGTCGAGCTCGGGGTAGTACTTGACCGCGGCGCGGGCCATGTCCTCGACCTCGCCGAGCGCCTCGATGCCGGCGAAGCCACCACCGACGAAGACGAAGGTGAGCATGCGCTTGCGCACCTCAGGGTCCCAGGTGGACGACGCGACGTCGATCCGGTTGAGCACCTGGTTGCGGACGGCGATGGCCTCCTCGACCGTCTTGAAGCCGATCGCCTGCTCCGCGAGGCCCGGGATGGGCAGCGTGCGGGCGACCGAGCCGAGACCGACGATGAGGTGGTCGTAGGTGATCGAGTACGCCTCGCCACCCTCGGGCTGGATCGTGACCTTGCGGTCGGCGTGGGCGATGCCGGTGACCATGCCCTGGAGCAGGTCGACGTTCTTCATCGCGCGGCGCAGCGGGGCGACGACGTGACGGCCGTCGATCGAGCCGGCTGCGGCCTCCGGGAGGAAGGGCGCGTAGGTCATGTAAGGACGCGGGTCGACGACGACGATCGCCGCCTCGCGCTTCCCCAGACGCTTGCGAAGACGACGGGCGGAGTAGAGGCCGACCGAGCCACCGCCGAGGACGACGATGCGCGGGACCTTGCGGGGCTTCGGCTTGGCCGGTGCCTGGTTCTGGGCAGCGTCCACCGAGGACAGTTCATTCTGGGGCATGAGTCAATGCTAATACGCCCTCGCCTGCGCGCATCCGTCTCGTCCGTCACACGGGACCGGGGCGGGCCTGACGATGCTCAGCGGACCGCGCGAGCCCGTCGCCGCTGGTCCCACGCGCTGCGCATCCGCCTCTCGACGGGACGCTCGACACCGGCGTGCAGCGCCCAGGCGGCCGCGAGGGACAGGACGAACGCGAGGACGGTGGCGGCCAGCCCGGCGAAGCCCTGCTGACGGCCGAGAAGGGCGACCAGGCCGTACACGACCGTCGCGTGGACGAGGTAGAACGCGAACGACCACTCCCCCAGCCGTACGGCGAACCGGCCCGCGAGGCGGCTCGGCCGCCCCTCGAGCTCACGCACGGCGACCGCGACGACGAGGGCCGCCGTCCCGACCGTCATCACTTCCTGGAGCCCGCCCGCGAGGCCACGCTGGACGGCCACCACGCCCTCGCTGAAGCCCGCGGACACGAGCACGTCGTCCCCGGCGAAGAACCACGCACCGAGCGCGACGACGCCGAACGCGACCGGCAGCACCGGCAGCCGGGGCCGCCAGCCGAGGGCGACGGCGCGGGCGAGCGCCATGCCGAGCAGGAACTCCGACAACCGCAGGACGGGCCACGGCAGCCCGCCGACCGAAGCACCGACGTCTCCCCCGGCGAGCACGAGCACCCGCACGAGCACCGCGACGCCGACGACGGCGCCCGCGACGGCGAGCGCTCCACGGCGCGTCGTGCGCGCGAGCGCGCGGTCCGCGGCGGGGTGCAGGGCGTAGAAGAAGGCCTCGCACGTCAGGGTCCACGCGGCCGGGTTGCCCGAGAACAGGACGCCCGGCTCGCGGGACCACCCCTGGAGCAGGAGCACCGAGAGGATGATCAGCACGGCGTCGAGCGGACGCACCCACGGCCCGGCGTCCTGGTCGAGCGCGAGCGTCGTGAAGACCGGGAGGGCGAGCGCGAGGGCGACGAGGTGCGCCGGGTAGATCCGCGCCACCCTCCGCCACCAGAACGTGGGAGCGTCCGGCGGCACGAAGCCCGGGACCGCTCGCCCCGAGGACCACGTGAGCACGAACCCTGACAGGACGAAGAAGAACGTCACGCCGTGCGTGCCGACCATCAGGGGGCGCGCGATCTCGGGAGGCAGGACGACGAGCTGACCGACGTGGTGCGCGAAGACCGCGAACGCGGCCCACCAGCGCAGGCCGGTGAGCGCGTCGAGGCGGACCGGGCGGCTCGCGGACGTGCCGGGCGCGGCGGCGCCGGGCCCGGAGACGGAGGGGGTGCCCCCGTCAGTCACGAGCGGCGGCGCTGAGGGCGATCCCGTCGAGGATGTCGTGCTCGCTCGTGACGACCGACGTCAGGGTGCCGCCGCGCGCCGCGACCTCGTCGCGCACGCGCGCGACGACCTCGGACCAGACGAGCGCCCCCGCCGCGATGACGTCCACGCGCCCGGGGTGCATGAAGCCGAGCGCCGCGCGCTCGTCGCGCGGCATGTGCACGAGGCTGTCACACGCCGCGAGGACGTCCTCGACGGGCAGGACCGCGCCGTTGATCTTGTCGCGGTCGTACACCGGCAGACCGAGCGCGTGCGCGGTCACCGTCGTGACCGAGCCGGCGAGCCCGACGAGCGTGACGGCCTGCCCCAGGTCGACGGTCTGCTGCGCCGTGTCGAGCGCGGCGCGGACGTCGGCGCGAGCGCCGGCCTCCTGCTCCGCGGTCGGCGGGTCGTCGTGCAGGTGGCGCTCGGTCATGCGGACGCAACCCACGTCCATCGAGTGCGCGGCGTCGGGCGTCGTCGTGCCGAGCACGAGCTCGGTCGAGCCGCCGCCCAGGTCGACGACGACGAACGGGCCGCCGTGCTCGCCCCCGAGGACGCTCGTCGCACCTGCGAAGGAGAGCTCGGCCTCCTCGTCGCCCGCGACCACCTCCGGCTCGACGCCGAGGATCTCGCGGACGCCGTCGACGAACTCCTGGCGGTTGCGCGCGTCACGCGTCGCGGACGTCGCGACGAAGCGGACATGCTCGGCGCCAAGCTCGGCGATCGTCGCCGCGTACTCGCGCGTCATCTCGAGCGTGCGGGCGAGCGCCTCCGGAGCGAGCTCGCCCGTGCGGTCCACCCCCTGCCCCAGACGCACGACCTCCATGCGGCGCACGAGGTCCGTCAGAGAGCCGTCCGGCGCCACGTCGGCGACGAGGAGGCGGATGGAGTTGGTCCCACAGTCGATGGCAGCTACGCGAGTCACGCGGAACATCCTCGCACCTGTCGCCGACGCTCCGCGCAGGACCGTCCGGCCCGCGTCGGGGCCAGGCGGTTCAGCAGAAGCAGCGGTCGCGGTTCCACGTGTCGCGGATCATCTCGAGCGCCTCGTCGCCGAGCGGCTGCACGCCCGGGCCCGCCGCGAGGGCGTGCCCGATGAGGACGTGCAAGCACTTCACACGCGTCGGCATGCCGCCGGCAGAGATGCCGTCGATCTCGTCGACGTGGCCGAGCTCCTCGCGCTGCGCGAGGTAGTGCTCGTGCGCGCGGCGGTACGCCGCGGCGAGCTCCTCGTCCTGCGTGAGCCGCTCGGACATCTCCTTCATGACGCCGTTGGCCTCGAGCGTGCTCGCGGCCGCCACGAGCACGGGATGCGTGAGGTAGTACGTCGTCGGGAACGGCGTCCCGTCGTCGAGCCGCGGCGCCGTGCGCACGACGAGCGGACGACCGCAGCGGCACCGCGCCGCGATGCCCACGACACCGCGGGGAAGCCGCCCCAGCTGCTCGGCGACGACTGCGAGGTCGCCGTCGGTCACGGTCGCGTCGTGCCCCAGGCGGGCGGTCGGGTCGTCGGCGGCAGGGTTCGCCGCAGGCTGGTCGTTCACGGGACTCCGTCAGTCGTCGGAAGGATGGGGCACCCCATTGTCGCGCACGCGCGGCTCAGGGGGCGTCGGGGTCGTCCTCGTCGTCGACGACGACGTCACCCGCGACCTCGAGGGAGTTCCAGATCGTCGAGTACCAGGGGGTGTCCGCGAAGCCGACGTCGACGGGGCCGTCCCCCTCCGGCTTGCCCGTCCCCGGGTTGACGGCGTCCTCGACCGTCTCGGGGTCGAGGACGCGGTACGCCGTCTCCCCCGGGTAGACGAACGCGAGGCGCTCGCGCGCCTGCGACGCGACGTACGCGTCGTCGGCGAAGCGGCGCCGCTGGTACTCGAGCTCCTCGTTGCGCTCGGTCGCTGCCGCGACCTGGTCGCGCAGCGCCTGGAGGTGGGCAGCCTGCGAGAAGTACGCGCGGACGGTCGGGAAGAGCATGACGAACGCGAGCATGACGACGATCGCGAGCGCGGCCGAACGCATCGTCAGGACGCGCGGCCACGACGAGCGGGGCCGCTCCGGGGGCGCGGCCGGGGTGCGCGCCGAGCGCGCCTCACGGCCGGCGGGGCGCGACGACGCGGGACGGCCGCCGTCGTTCCGCTGGGCGCGCGGCTTAGCGCCGCCAGCCCGCACGGGGCTGACGGGCGTCACGGGGCGCCGGGCAGACATGTCTCCATCCTCGCCCGCCGACGGCGTGAAAACCGTCAGCGACTCTCGGCAGCCGGGCGCAGGGAGGCTTCCTTCACCGAGCCCACACGGGCCCGGGGACGCCGGAGGCCGGCTCCCTGACGGGAACCGGCCTCCGGACGAGCTGTCGCGCTAGGCGAGCGTCACGCCTTCCAGCGCGGGAACGCCGAGGCGCCCGCGTAGGTGGCAGCAGCGCCGAGGTTGTCCTCGATGCGCAGCAGCTGGTTGTACTTGTTGATGCGCTCGCCACGGGCGGGGGCACCGGTCTTGATCTGGCCCGCGTTGACCGCGACCGACAGGTCGGCGATCGTCACGTCCTCGGTCTCGCCCGAGCGGTGCGACACCATCGCCGTGAAGCCGGCACGCTGCGCGAGCTGGACGGCCTCGAGGGTCTCGGTGAGCGAGCCGATCTGGTTGAGCTTGACCAGGAGCGAGTTGGCCGACTTGAGCTCGATGCCCTTGGCGAGGCGCTCCGGGTTGGTGACGAACAGGTCGTCGCCGACGATCTGGACCTTGTCGCCCACGGTCTCGACGAGCTTGGCCCAGTCCTCCCACTCGTCCTCGGACAGCGGGTCCTCGATGGAGACGAGCGGGTAGTCCGCGACGAGCTGCGCGTAGTACTCGATCATCTCGGCGCCGGTCTTCTGGCCGCCCTCGAACTGGTAGGCGCCGTCCTTGAAGAACTCGGTCGACGCGACGTCGAGCGCGAGCGCGACGTCGACGCCCGGCTTGTAGCCGGCCTTCTCGATCGCGACGAGGATCAGGTCGAGCGCAGCGCGGTTCGACGGGAGGTTCGGCGCGAAGCCACCCTCATCGCCGAGGCCCGTGGCCAGGCCCTCGCTCTTGAGGACGGACTTGAGGGAGTGGTAGACCTCTGCGCCCATGCGCAGGGCCTCCTTGAAGGAGGACGCGCCGATCGGCGCGATCATGAACTCCTGGATGTCGACGTTCGAGTCAGCGTGCGAGCCACCGTTGAGGATGTTCATCATCGGGACGGGCAGGACGTGGGCGTTCGGGCCGCCGACGTACTGGAAGAGCTCGAGACCGGCCGACTCGGCAGCGGCCTTCGCGACGGCGAGCGAGACGCCGAGGATCGCGTTGGCGCCGAGCTTGCCCTTGTTCGGGGTGCCGTCGAGCTCGATCAGGCGAGCGTCGATCGCGCGCTGGTCGCCAGCGTCGAAGCCGATGAGCTCGTCCTCGATCACGTCGTTGACGGCGTCGACGGCGCCCTGGACGCCCTTGCCGAGGTAGCGGCCCTTGTCGCCGTCACGGCGCTCGACTGCTTCGAAGGCGCCGGTGGAGGCACCGGACGGGACGCCGGCACGCGCGAACGTGCCGTCCTCGAGGACGACCTCGACCTCGACGGTCGGGTTGCCACGGGAGTCGAGGATCTCGCGGGCGTGCACGGCTTCGATGATGGCCACAGAAACTCCTTGAGAAGACTTGGTGGTTGTCGTCTCAATCCTAGGACCTCCCCGGCGCTGCCGTGGACCGTCTTTCGTCCTATGACCCGCTGCGGGCCGCGCGACGCCGCGGGCCCGGGGCGACGTTCGCCCCGGGCCCGCGGCCGCCGTCGTGCTGCGCTCAGCTGCTCGGGCAGGGGTTGGTCGACGAGACCTGACCGTCCTGGACGCGCGCTACCGCGCCGTTCAGGGTGTAGTCGCGGGTGCCGTTGTTGTCCCACGTGCCAGAGCCGTCGTTGAAGGCCGCGACGACGGTCTGGCCGCCGGACTCGACGGTGTGTCGGACCCAGCCGGAGCACGCGGGCGTCATCGAGACGCCGGGGACCGCCGTCCAGGATCCGGACCCGACCTTGTAGTGGATCTTCACCGAGCCCCACCGCGCCGGGTAGTAGACGGTCGTCGACGTCGTCGCGGACCGGCACGGGTCGCCTGCGCGCACGGCGCCGTTCTCGACGATGACCGACGCCCCGCTCAGGGTGTAGTCGCGCGAGCCGTTGTTGTCCCACGTGCCGGAGCCGTTGTTGAACGCGGCGGTCGCGCTCGTGGCGGAGCCCAGGTCGAGGTCGATCTTGGCGTAGCCGGTGCACGCCGGCGTCATCGCGCGGCCGGGCGCTGTCGTCCAGGCGCCCGACCCGACCCGGTAGTGGATGTTCGTCGTGCTCCAGGACGTCCGGTAGAAGACGGTCGTGCGGTTCTGCCCGGGGTCACCCGGCTCCCCGCCGCCGGGCGTCGAGGCGACGACGGCGAGCGCGAGCGCGCCGTACTGCGGGACGGTCGCGGTGAAGCGGCCGGAAGAGTCGACCGTGTACCGGGTGCCGGTCGCAGAGACGAGGTCGGTGTACTCCCCCGCCGGGAGCGACGTCTGGTACGTGCGCGTCACGGCGTTCGCACCGTTGTTGATCACGACGTAACCCTTGTCGCCGCGGCCGAACGCGATGTGGTTGTTGCCGTCGTCCCACCAGCTCGTCACCGACGTGCCGCTGACCGCGTTGCGGAACTTGACCATGCCCTGGATCTCGGGCTTGCGGTGCATGCACGTCCACACCGCGGTGTTGGAGCAGCTCGCGTCCGGGACGCGGGTCGCCGTCGAACCCGGCACGCCCGCGTCGCGGTCGGTGAACTTGTAGCCGGAGTACACGGTCGGCCACCCGTACGGGTAGGCGAGCATGAAGACGTTGCCGAGGATGTACTTCTGGCCCCACTGGTAGTTCATGGTGCCGTGACCGTCACGCTCCGTGTCGTGGTTGTCGACGAAGACGCCGGCACGGTCGGACGGAAGCAGGCCGTTGGTGATCCCGCGGATGCCGGCGATCGACCCGTCCATGTAGCTCTTGAGGTTCCGCGCGTACTGGAACTCGTGCGAGTCGCCTGAACCGAGGTATTCCGAGGGCTGGATCGGCTCGCCGGCCGAGCCGATGACCTCGTGGACCCAGAAGACGTTCGGGTTGCTCAGCCGCGACTTGATCGCCTCGAGGTCGGCGGCAGGGATGTGCTTGGAGGCGTCCATGCGGAAGCCGGCGACGCCGAGGCTCAGGAGGTCGTTGAGGTAAGCGGCGATGCGGTCGCGGACGGCGTTCGAGCCGGTGCGCAGGTCCTGCAGGGAGACGAGCCGGCAGTTCTGCACCTGGTAGCGGTCGCCGTAGTTGGAGATGTTCGAGCGGCAGTCGTTGAAGCTGCTCGCGTCGTAGATCCCCGGGAAGTTGTCGACGCCGAAGGTGCTGCCGCCCGTGCCGGTCCCCGAACCGGCGTCAGCGCCGGTCATGTGGTTGATGACGGCGTCGGCGATGATGCCCACGCCGGCGGCGCGGCACGTGTCGACCATGTTCTTGAACTCGGCACGCGTGCCGAGCTTGCTCTCCAGGCGGTAGCTGACCGGCTGGTACGACGTCCACCAGGCCGTCCCCTGGATGTGCTCCTGGGGCGGCGAGACCTGGACGTACGCGAAGCCCGCGGGTCCGATCGTCGACGTGCACTCGGCGGCGACCGAGCTCCACGTCCACTGGAACAGGTTGAGGGCGGTGCTGCCGCGACCGGGGACCTCGGGCGCGCCGAGCGCGACCGGGGCGGCGGCGACGGTCGCGGGCGCCGGGGCGGCGGCCGCGCCGCTCGCAAGGCCCGCTCCGGCGAGGAGGGCGGCGCCCGCGGCGATCGCGAACGCCTTGAGCCGCACGGACGACGGCGCTGTCGTTGTGGTGCTTCTTCTGATGAGCATCAAGCTGCCTCTCACGGGAAAAGGGCGCGCTCTCGTGGGCGAATCGTTCGACCTTGAGCGACCCGTACGATGCCGCTCCTCCCAGGCGACAGCCTGCATCTGCAGGCTCGGCCACCGTAGGCATGCCCGCAACCTCGCCGCAACCGTTCCGAGCGTTTGCAGAAGGAACCCGTTCCACTAGCCTGGGTGGCACAACTCCATCGAGGGCGATGGCGAGATTCCGCGGCTCGGACACCTGCAACGTTGCAGCAACGTGCTGCGCGCCGACGCGCCCTCCTATCGACGTCCCACATCCTCCCGGTGGGCGAGAGCCCGGCCGCGCTCCCTCGACAGGGTGCGCGGCCGGGCTCTTGTGAGCCGATCGGGGGCGCGGCTCAGTAGGCACCCTCGTGCGCGAAGACAGCCTTCGCCGTGCGCAGGAGGATGAGCAGATCACCGGCGATGGTCCAGTTCTCGACGTAGTAGAGGTCCTTCCGCAGACCCTCGTCCCACGACAGGTCGGACCGCCCGCTGATCTGCCAGAGGCCAGTCAGTCCAGGCTTGACGAGCATGCGCCGCGGCGCCCACCCGTCGTAGAGAGCGACCTCGCTCGGCAGCGGCGGCCGCGGGCCGACGAGGCTCATCTCGCCCTTGAGCACGTTGAACAGCTGCGGCAGCTCGTCGAGCGAGTAGCGCCTCAGGACACGACCGAGCGGCGTGACCCGAGGGTCGTCCTTGAGCTTGAACAGCACACCGTTGCCCTCGTTCTCGCCCTCGAGGACCGCACGCTCCGCGTCGGCACCCACGCGCATCGAGCGGAACTTGATCATGCGGAACGTCTTGCCGTCCCGCCCCACGCGCTCCTGGCGGTAGAGGGCCGGCCCATCGCTCGTCAGGCGGATCGCGGCGGCGATCGCGAGCATCGGCAGCGAGAGCAGGAGGACGACCACGAGCGCGCCGACCCAGTCGATGATCGACTTGAAGACGTAGCGCACGCCCGCGTACTGCGGCGCGTCGACGTGGACGAGGGACAGGCCCTCGGCGGGGCTGAGCACCATGCGGGGACCCGCGACGTCGACGAGCCCGGGCGCGACGATCAGGTCGGTGCCCGTGGACTCGAGCCGGTACCCGAGGTCGCGGACGACGGACGCGTTGATGTGGTCGGCGCCGACGACAGCGACGGCGTCGGCCCGCACGCGGGTGACGGTGTGCGGGACGTCGAGCACGTCGCCCAGGACAGGGACGTCGTCGATCCACTCGCCCTCGAGCGGGTCGCCGTCCGGGACGCAGGCTCCGACGACGACGTATCCGGCGAGAGGGCGCGCAGCGATCTCCCGGGCGAGCTCGGCGACGCCGGACCGCGAGCCGATCAGGACCATGCGCGAGAGCGCGCGGCCGCGACGACGCAGCCTCTTGAGGTAGGTGCGGGCGCCGTAGCGCCCGACGAGCAGGAGCGCCGTGCCGAGCGGGATCGCGATCGCGACGTACTCGCGCGGCAGGTCCACCTCGGCGACGTAGGCCGCGAGCGCGACGGCGGCGAAGACGTGCCACGTCGCACGCCACACGCGCCCGTACTCCTCGACCCCGATCCCGACGATGCGCCGGTCACGGGACTTCTCGGCCGCGAGGCTCGCGAGCCACAGCACCGCGAGGACGAGGCCGACGACGACGTTCGCGCCGGGCCGTGCCGGGTCCGCCGACGGGAGCGACAGCATGAACGCGGTCGCCGTGGCGACGAGGATCGCTGCGAGGTCGGTCGTGAGCACGAGCGACGAGTACCGTCGCGGCCAGCTGATCGACGGGAAGACCCGGCGGACCGGTGTGCTGCTCGCGATGGCGCGGGTCGGCTGCTCGCGCGTACCGACCGGCTCCGGCGTCGTCGTCGCCGGCTGGGCCGGCGCAGGCGCGGGCTGCGCCACCATCCCTGCCCTGCCCCTGAATGTCGTCTCTGTGGTCACAGCTCCCCCACTGCTCAGGTATGTCTCTCCTCGGTGTCGGCGGTAACAGCCCGCCGCGTCGGGCGGGCTCGTCGCTCCGTCCGTCCCCTGGTCGCCCCCGCGACCTGAGGAGAACCTCTCCGGGCGGGTCCGGGGCCTTGCACCCCGCACCGCTCCCCGCACTTGAAAACTACTGACGTCACCAGCGGCGAAACAGGTGTCGGCGAGGCGAGGCGAGGGTGATCGTCCGAGACGGGCGGGCGAGACACAGGGTGGTCGAAGGTGACCTTTGCCGGGGCGCGTATCACCAGGTTGCGGGCGTGCCCGTGGCACGCTCGCACAGGGGCCCGGGCGCTGGGGTGCCGGACGAGGGGCGCCCTCACCCCGCCGTCGCCCGGGGTCACCCCCAGGGGCCGGGTCGGGCGACCCGATCGCGCCCCCCGCGACCAGGCGGACGCGGCGCGACTCGTCCGGACGACGACCTGCCGGGTGCGCGCCGCCGAGACGACGCGGTTCGTGCAGGACGATGCGGTGCGTGCAGGACGACGCGGTGCGTGCAGGACTACGCGGTGCGTGCAGGACTACGCGGTGCGTGCGGCTCCGGGCTCAGCTTTCGAGGGCGACCTGCTCGATGCTCTCGGCAGGCGACTCGAGGAGCGTCAGCGCGCGGCGGAGCTTCGTGCTCGACGTGTGCACCGTGTACGGGAAGTAGACGACCTGGACGCCGACGTCGGCGAAGCGCTGCTCGAGCTCGTCGCCCTTGGGCGTGCCGCGCCAGTCGTCCCCCTTGAAGAACACGTCGAACTGGCAGCGCCGCCACGTCTCGAGCTTGTCCGGCTGCGTCTCGATGAAGACCTCGTCGACGTAACCGATGTGGCTGACGATCTCCGCGCGCTCGTGCACCGGCACGACCGGCCGACGGCCCTTGGCCTGCTCGAGCATGTCGTCGTCGACGACGCCCGCGATGAGGTAGTCGCAGTTCGCTGCGGCATGACGCAGGACGTTGAGGTGCCCCACGTGGAACAGGTCCCACGCTCCCGGGGCGTAGCCGACCACACCCGTGCCCTTCACAGGGCGCTCTCGGCGCCCCCGTACCATCTGTCCCACGTGCTCCCCCGTCGGTCTGCGCCCCTCGGGTGCGCACCTCAACGCTAGGAGCAGGGACGGAGCAGCAGACACCCCTCGCGGGGTGGCCCGTGGGGTGATTCGCGCACCGCGCGCGGCTCGCCCGCGCGCCAGGCTGGTCCGCAGGCGAGCCACGCCGGGCGCTCGCCGTGGGGCGCAGCGACGCCAGGCGCGGCGACGCGAGGCTCAGCGCCCCGGGCTCAGCGACCTCCGGCTCAGCGACGCCGGGCTCAGCGAGCGGAGCCCGAGGCGCCCGCGGTGCCGACGCCCGCCGCAGCAGACACGGAGCCGCCGATCACGGCGTCGATCAGCTCGGTCGCCCACGTCAGCACCTCGGCACCCCGCAGCGGACGGCCACCGATGCGCGCGGTCGTCGGGAACGGCACGAGGACCGCCCGGATCGCCGGCTTGAGCACCGTCCCCGGGTACAGGCGCTTGAGGCGCAGCGTCGCCGACTCCGGCAGGTCGACCGGCGCGAACCGCACGAACTTCCCCTGAGCGGTGACGTCGCTGAGGCCCGCCGCGCGCGCGTGGTTGCGGAACGCCGCGACGTCGAACAGCGCGGACACGACTTCCGGCACCGCGCCGTAGCGGTCCGTGAGCTCGGCACGCACCTCGTCGAGCGCGGCCGACGTCTGCGCGGCAGCGATCTTCTGGTACGCCTCGAGGCGCAGGCGCTCGTGCGCGATGTAGTCGTGCGGGATGTGCGCGTCGACCGGGAGCTCGATCGTGACCTCGGGTGCCTCCTCCTCCGCGTCGCCGCGGTAGGCGGCGACCGCCTCGCCGACCATGCGCACGTACAGGTCGAAGCCGACGCCCTGGATGTGGCCCGACTGCTCGCCGCCGAGCAGGTTGCCCGCGCCGCGGATCTCGAGGTCCTTCATCGCGATCTGCATGCCCGCACCGAGGTCGGTGTGGGCGGCCATCGTCGCGAGGCGGTCGTGCGCCGTCTCCGTGAGCGGCTTCTCCGGCGGGTACAGGAAGTACGCGTACGCGCGGTCGCGGCCACGCCCGACACGACCGCGCAGCTGGTGGAGCTGCGACAGTCCGAGGACGTCCGCGCGCTCCAGGATGAGCGTGTTCGCGTTCGAGATGTCGAGCCCCGTCTCGATGATCGTCGTCGACACGAGCACGTCGAACTTCCGGTCCCAGAAGTCCATGATGACCTGCTCGAGCTGGGCCTCGTTCATCTTGCCGTGCGCGGTCGCGATGCGTGCTTCGGGGACGAGCTCCTGGAGGCGCGCAGCCGTCTTGGAGATCGTGTCGACCTTGTTGTGGACGTAGAAGACCTGGCCCTCACGCAGGAGCTCACGGCGGATGGCCGCGGTGATCTGCTTGTCGTCGTACGCGCCGACGTACGTGAGCACGGGGTGGCGCTCCTCGGGCGGCGTCTGGAGGGTCGACATCTCCCGGATGCCTGTGACGGCCATCTCGAGCGTGCGCGGGATCGGCGTCGCAGACATGGCGAGCACGTCGACGTTGGTGCGCAGCTGCTTGAGGGTCTCCTTGTGCTCGACGCCGAAGCGCTGCTCCTCGTCGACGATCACGAGGCCGAGGTCCTTGAAACGGACCGAGCCGGACAGGAGGCGGTGCGTGCCGATGACCACGTCGACCGACCCGTCCTTGAGCCCCTCGAGCACCGCGTTCGCCTCGGCGTCCGTCTGGAAGCGCGAGAGCGCGCGGACCTTGACGGGGAACGCCGAGTAGCGCTCGGAGAACGTGTCGAAGTGCTGCTGGACGAGCAGCGTCGTCGGGACGAGCACGGCGACCTGCTTGCCGTCCTGCACCGCTTTGAAGGCCGCGCGGACCGCGATCTCGGTCTTGCCGTAGCCGACGTCGCCGCACACGAGGCGGTCCATCGGCACAGGCTTCTCCATGTCCGCCTTGACCTCCTCGATCGTCGCGAGCTGGTCGGGGGTCTCGACGTAGGCGAACGCGTCCTCGAGCTCGCGCTGCCACGGCGTGTCAGGGCCGAACGCGTGCCCCTGCGTCGCCATGCGCGCCGAGTACAGGCGCACGAGCTCCCCGGCGATCTCCTTGACGTGCTTGCGCGCCTTCGCCTTGGTGCGCGACCAGTCGGAGCCGCCCATCTTGTTGAGCGTCGGCGCCTCGCCGCCCGTGTACTTCGTCACGAGGTCGAGCTGGTCGGTCGGCACGAAGAGGCGGTCGCCCGGGTGCCCGCGCTTCGACGACGCGTACTCGACGACGAGGTACTCGCGCGTCGCCGCGTTCGCGCCCGAGCCGAGCGTGCGCTGCACGAGCTCGACGAAGCGGCCGACGCCGTGCTGCTCGTGGACGACGTAGTCGCCCGCGCGCAGCGAGAGCGGGTCGACGACGTTGCGCCGCCGCGACGGCATGCGGCGCATGTCCTTCGTCGTCGCACCGGCGCGACCGGTGATGTCCTGCTCCGAGAAGACCGCGAGGCGCAGCTCCTCGTCGACGAAGCCCGCGCCGACGGACGCGGTGACGACGTGGACGACGCCGCCCTCGGGCGCCGCCGGGACGTCGGGGACGAGGCGGGCCGCGGTCTCGGCGGCGCCGAGCTGCTCGGCCATGCGCTTCGCCGGTCCGGGGCCCTCGGTCGCGAGCACCAGGCGCCACCCGGCGCGCTGCAGGCCGCGCACGTCGTCGAGCGCCCGCTCGACGTCGCCGTGGTACGCGACGACGTCGCGCGCGCGCATGCGCAGCGTCGCGCCGTCGGTCTCGAGGCCCGGCTCGACGTCGTCCTCCTCGGGGCCCTGCCCGAACGGGCTGAGGGTCCACCAGCCGAGCGCTCGGCGCGCGCTGATCGCGCGCAGGTCGGCGAGCGACATGAACGACGCCGCCGACAGGTCGATCGGCACGGAGCCGCCCGCGGCCGCGGAGGTCCAGGCGGCCGCGAGGAACTCCTCCGTCGTCGACACGAGGTCGTGCGCGCGGCGGCGCACACGCTCGGGGTCGGAGAGGACGAGCAGCGACTCGTCCGGGACGAGGTCGAGGACCGGGACCATGCGGTCGACGAGCGCGGGGCTGAGCGACTCCATGCCCTCGACCGCGATGCCCTGCGACATGCGGTCGAGCATCTCGGTCGCGCCCGGGAGCTGCGGGATGAGCGCAGCGGCGCGCTCGCGCACCTCGGGGGTCAGCAGGAGCTCGCGGCACGGCGGCGCCCACAGGCCGTGCTCGGCGATCTCGAGGCTGCGCTGGTCGGCGACCGCGAACCAGCGGATCTCCTCGACCTCCTCGCCCCAGAACTCGATGCGCAGCGGGTGGTCCTCGGTCGGCGGGAAGACGTCGAGGATGCCACCGCGGACGGCGAACTCGCCGCGCCGCTCGACCATGTCGACGCGCGTGTACGCGGCCGCGACGAGCTGCTCGGCGACCTCGGTCAGGTCCGCCTGCTGGCCGGCCGCGAGCTGGACCGGGTCGAGGTCCCCGAGGCCCTCGACGACCGGCTGCATGAGGGCGCGCACGGGCACGACGAGGACGCGGACGGGGCCCGCGGGGCCGTGCTCCGGCGTCGGGTGCGCGAGGCGGCGCATGACGGCGAGGCGGCGCGCGACCGTGTCGCTGCGGGGTGACAGCCGCTCGTGCGGCAGCGTCTCCCACGCGGGGAGCACCGCGACGTCGTCGTGCGGGAGGTAGCACGCAAGCGCGGCGGCGAGGTCGTCAGCCTCGCGGCCCGTTGCCGTGACGACGACGAGGGGCCGCGCGCCCTGGACGGCCGCGTCGTCCTGGCCGTGCGCGCCCGCGAGGAGCGCGAGCAGCGGAGGGCGCGCACCCGACGGCGTGACGACGTCGAGCTCGCCGCGCGCGTGCACGTGCTCGAGCGCCGCCGCGACCGCGGGATCCTGTCGCAGCAGGGAAAGGACACCGGTGAGCGACATGGGTTTCCTCGAGCATGGGGAGCGGGTGGGCGACGTTCCAGTCTACGTGTGCGCCGCGACCCTGCTCCCTGGGAGCGCGACCCTCCGGGCCGGTGCGGGATCGCGCCGCGCACGCGCTGCGGCCAGCGGCAGCGCGAGGCCGAGGGCGAGAGCGAGGATCGACATCGAGGAGTAGACCGGCGCGAAGAACATGTCCCACAGGCAGCGCAGCGTCAGCGCGACGAGGAGGCCGCTCGCGACACCCGCCGCGAGACGGGTGACGAGGCCGCGTACGAGGAGGACGGTCATGACGGCTGCGAGGAGCAGCCCGAGGAGCCCGGCCCACGCCCACAGGTCGCCGACGACGGAGTGCAGCTCGATCCCCCGCCCGAACATGTAGCGGTGGACGTAGCCGTTGTCCGGGTCGTAGCCCAGCTCGGCCATGCCGCCCTTCGCCGCGCGCAGGTCGAGGCCGTTCGGCACGACGCCGAACCCGAAGCCCCACGGTCGCGCCTCGGCGAGCGCGAAGGTCGCGCCCATCTCAGGCCGTGAACCCACCAGGAGCGAACCGGACTGCTCGATCTGCCGGGCCGACCGCTCGGCTGCGGCCGTGCCGAGCGCCCCCTCGAGCGCGAGCGCCTTGCCGAGCTGGTAGACGCCCGCGCCGAGCACCGCGAGGAGCACGAGCAGGCTCCGCGCCGACCGCCGCCGTCGCGACCGGCGCCGCCACGCCTGCCACATGACGAGCGCCGTGGCCATGAGCAGGAGCCCGAACATCGACCGGCTGTCCTGCACCGCGCAGACGCCCGCGAGCAGGAGCAGCCCGCCCACCTCGACGTACCAGCGGCGCGTGAGCCACGCGAGCGACATCACGACGACCGTCACCGGCAGGCCGTACGCGAACTTCCACGCGTTCGAGCCGGTCGGGCCCAGCGCGCCGTCCATCAGCATGCCGACGCCGAAGAACAGCGCGACCCACGCGTCGCCCCACACGCTCCGCGCCCACAGGACCGCGGCGACGCCGACGACGATGCCGACGACGTGCATCGCCGCGTCGCGCGTGACGCTCCGGATGACGACGTGGTCGACCTGCGCGAGCGCCGACAGCGCGAGCCCGTTCGCGACGGCGAGCGCGCCGACCGTCAGGAGCAGACCGGCGCCGCGGAAGCGCAGCGCGGCAGGGACGACGACGGGCAGGACCGCGATCGTGAGCGCGGTGCCCGCGGTCAGGCCGCCGAGCACCGAGTACCAGGAGCCGACGATCAGGACGAGGAACGCGGACGCGCCCTGCGTGAGCCGCAGGCGGTGACGCAGCGCCACCTCGTCGACGACGCTGAGCACGGGGACGCCGCGACGAGCCAGGTGGGACGCCGGGGACACGCCCGTCGTCTGCACTGTCGCCATCGCGCTCCCCTTCGCGTCCGTGCGCACGCTCACGGGCGCGCGACCGTCACCGACGGTACTCCTGGTAGACGCTCCCGACCGCGCCCGCGACCATGCCGGCGCCGCGCACGGCGGTCCGTGCCCCCTGGGCCCGCAGGCCGGTGTCGAGGGTAGCGAGCCCGCCGAGCGACCGCACCGCTCCGCCCGCGACGCGTGCAGCGCCCTGGACGGCGAGCTTCACCCGTCCGCGCAGCGCGGCGCCGCG
Organism: Flavimobilis soli; assembly: GCF_002564025.1. Classification (NCBI taxonomy): domain Bacteria; kingdom Bacillati; phylum Actinomycetota; class Actinomycetes; order Micrococcales; family Jonesiaceae; genus Flavimobilis; species Flavimobilis soli. The sequence continues at coordinate 2,488,072 of NZ_PDJH01000001.1, read as the reverse complement.
CGAGCGGACGCCGAGCAGGTGCACGCGCGCGCGAGCGTTGCCGTTGCGGAACGCCCGCTGCAGCACCCACGAGCGCGTGGCGCGCTCGACCGGCACGATGTCGACGATGCTCGCCTCGTCACAGAAGACGATCTCCCCGCCGCGGGCGACGATCTCGCTCGTGAACGCGGTGTCAGAGCCTCCCGTGAAGCGGAAGGCCTGGTCGAACCGCAGCCCCCACTCGCGCACGAGCCGCATGTCGAGCAGGAGGTTGCCCGTGCCGGCGGCGGGGACGCGCGTCCCCGTCGGGTAGCGCTTGCGCTCGAAGAACTTGCCCTCCGCGATCCACCGGTCGGGCTCCTGCTCGAACTGCGCGACGACGGCACCTGCGACCGCGGCGCACCCGTACTCCTCGTGCGTCGCGAGCATCGTCCGCAGCCAGGCGGGCGACGGGATCTCGTCGTCGTCGATGAACACGAGGATGTCGCCGGTCGTCTCGTCGAGGGCGCGGTTGCGCGCGGAGACGATCCCGGGGTCGGGCTCGTGCACGTACCGGACCGGGTCCCCCGCGGCCTCGCGCTCGGCGACGATGTCGCGTGCGCTCGGCACGTCGTCGTTGTCGACGACGAGGAGCTCGGCACCGGGCACCTGCCGCACCTGCTCGAGCAGGCGCGGCAGGGCTTCGCGGAGACCGTCGGGGCGACGGAAGGTGAGGATCCCTACCGTCACCCCGACGGGTGCTGCTGCTCCCGTCACGGCTGGCCGGCCCAGAGGTCGTCCCAGGCGACGAGGACGTCCGGGTTGCCGGTCGTGCCACCGACGTACGCCTGCAGCGCGACCCCACCAGCCTCCTGGAGGTCAGCGGTCGAGTCGTTCGCCGTCGCCCGCCACGCAGCCGGCTCCGGGTCACCGTCACGCCACACCTTGGCGCGCACCGTCGTCGGCGACGTGCCCGTCACCTGCGCCCGCACCCGCAGCTTCTCGCCCGGCACCAGCGTCAGACCCTCGACCACACCACCGTTGAGCGCCGTGATCGACGAGATGCCACGACCCACGTGCAGCTGGATGCCACCGTCGGTCGCCACCCGAACGCGAGCGACATAACCGCTCGTGCCGATCGCACGACCAGCGATCGTCAAGAACGAGTTGCCCGCAGGCAGCCGGTCCATCGACACCGTCGTCTGGATCTCCGTCGACGTCGACGACACCGACCGCAAGAAGGCCGAGCGCGTCGCACCCGGGGTCAACGACATCCGACCCTCACCACCAGCGACCGAGTACCGCGACAGCGTCGACGCCGTGCTCGTGACCGTCCAGTCACCACCGGTCTGCGCCGAACCCCAGCCCGACGTCACCGACCGGGCGAAGCCGTCCACGGCCAGAGCGCCCGCAGGCGGCTCCTCCACGTCCGGCTCCTCGACCACGACCTGGTGCGTCACCGTGCCCGTCGCACCGTCGTCGTCCGTCACCGTCAGCTTCACCGAGTACGACCCAGCCTCCGCGTACGTGTGCGACGTCGTACGACCCGTGCCGTTCTCACCGTCACCAAAGTCCCACGCGTACGACGCGACCGTCCCGTCCGAGTCAGACGAACCCGACGCATCGAAGCCCACCTCCAACCCGTCCACCGCCGACGAGAACGCCGCCACCGGCGCCACGTTCGGCACCGGGGGCTGCCCGCCGCCGCCGAACCCGTCGGGAGCGCCGGCCCAGAGGTCGTCCCAGGCGACGAGGACGTCCGGGTTGCCGGTCGTGCCACCGACGTACGCCTGCAGCGCGACCCCACCAGCCTCCTGGAGGTCAGCGGTCGAGTCGTTCGCCGTCGCCCGCCACGCAGCCGGCTCCGGGTCACCGTCACGCCACACCTTGGCGCGCACCGTCGTCGGCGACGTGCCCGTCACCTGCGCCCGCACCCGCAGCTTCTCGCCCGGCACCAGCGTCAGCCCCTCGACCACACCACCGTTGAGCGCCGTGATCGACGAGATGCCACGACCCACGTGCAGCTGGATGCCACCGTCGGTCGCCACCCGAACGCGAGCGACATAACCGCTCGTGCCGATCGCACGACCAGCGATCGTCAAGAACGAGTTGCCCGCAGGCAGCCGGTCCATCGACACCGTCGTCTGGATCTCCGTCGACGTCGAGGACACCGACCGCAAGAAGGCCGAGCGCGTCGCACCCGGGGTCAACGACATCCGACCCTCACCACCAGCGACCGAGTACCGCGACAGCGTCGACGCCGTGCTCGTGACCGTCCAGTCACCACCGGTCTGCGCCGAACCCCAGCCCGACGTCACCGACCGGGCGAAGCCGTCCACGGCCAGAGCGCCCGCAGGCGGCTCCTCCACGTCCGGCTCCTCGACCACGACCTGGTGCGTCACCGTGCCCGTCGCACCGTCGTCGTCCGTCACCGTCAGCTTCACCGAGTACGTCCCAGCCGCCGCGTACGTGTGCGACGTCGTACGACCCGTGCCGTTCTCACCGTCACCAAAGTCCCACGCGTACGACGCGACCGTCCCGTCCGAGTCAGACGAACCCGACGCATCGAAGCCCACCTCCAACCCGTCCACCGCCGACGAGAACGCCGCCACCGGCGCCACGTTCGGCACCGGGGGTGCCACGGTGACGTTCCTGGTGGTCTGCGCGGTCGCGCCGCGGTTGTCCGTGACCGTGAGGGTGATCGTGTACGTGCCCGCTGCGGCGTAGGTGTGCGTCGTGGTGCGACCGGTACCGGTCTCACCGTCGCCGAACGCCCACGTGTAGGAGGCGATCGTCCCGTCGGGGTCGCTCGACGCGGAAGCGTCCACCGCGACCCCGAGGTTGGTCACGTCCGTGGTGAACGACGCGGTGGGCGCCGCGTTCGGCTCTTCGCCCGTCGCGCCGAGCGCGTGGTGCAGCGCGACGGTCTGCGCGTCGAGCGGCGCGCCGTAGACGGCGACGTCGTCGATCGAGCCGATGAGCGTCTGCGAGGACGAGCCCCACGTGTTGTCGCCGCCGACCCTCCAGTAGCCCGTGTAGTTCTCCGGCAGCACCTGCGGGTTGGTGCCGACGAGGACGCCGTCGACGTACAGCCGCATGCCGTTGTCGCCGAGCGTCGAGACGACGTGGTGCCACTGACCGTCGTTGTACGCGGTGGACGACGTCACGCGGTACTCGGCGCCGCGGTAGATGCCGAAGACGAGTCGGCCGTCGTCCTGCATGTACGTGTGCCGGTCATAGCTCGTCGACGTGTTGGCCGTCGAGTTGCCGAAGCCGACGATGCGACCGCCCTGCGTCGTCGTGGTCTTGAACCACGCCTCGGTCGAGAACTTCGTGGGGTTGGCCTGGGCCTGCGCGTCGTAGACGTGCGCCCGGTTCGTGAACCGGATGGACGCGTTGTTCAGGTCCCTGATCGCGCCGGCCTCGCCGCGCACCGCGGTCCCGGACAGCGTGCCGGGCTTGCCGAGCGGGCCCGAGTCGGCGACCGCCGAGCCGGATGTCTCGGCGAAGCGCCAGAAGAGCAGCGGGTCCGCAGCCGCGACCGCGGCGCCGTAGGCGTCGCTCGGAGCCGTGTACGCGGGAACCGTGCCGCCTGCGGCCGCGTAGTGCTCACGCACCTGCTGCGGCGTCAGGACGCGGCCGTCGTAGACGGCGGCCTCGTCGATCGCACCGGCGAACCACACGCTCGTCGGCACGCTCGCCCAGCTCGAGAGGCTGCCGCCGCCGAGACGCCAGAAGCCGTTGTAGGCGTCGGCTGTGCGCACGTCGTCGCGGTGCGCGACACGGACGCCGTCGACGTAGAGCGCGAGCCCGTCGGCCTGGCTCATCGTCGCGACCACGTGGTGCCAGGCGTTGTCGTTGTACGAGGCGCGCGACGAGACGACGTTGCGCCCGTTGGCCTGGACGCCGAAGTGCAGACGTCCGGAGTTGTCCATGTAGACGTGCCGGTCGGACGTGCCCGAGGTGCCTGAGCTCGCGGAGCCGAATCCGATGATGCGGCCGCCGCGGGTCGTGCTCGTCCTGAACCATGCCTCCGCCGAGAACTCGATCGGCGCGGGCTCGCTCGTCGAGTGGACGGCGTCACCGTTGCTCGACCCGGAGAACGTCATGGCCGTGTTGCTGTCGCCGGCGACCGCACCGGCGGACCCCGGGGTCACGCCGGCGCGCGTCGTCAGCGGGCGCGTCCCCGTGAGGTCGGCAGCCGTCGTCCCGCTCGCCTCGGACAGCCGCCAGTAGCTCGACGGCCCGTCCTCGGCGACCGTGCGGGCGTACGTCGAGAACGACCCGCTCGAGGCGACCGTGACGGTCACCCACTCCGACCAGACGTTGTTGCCCGCGGCGTCCATCGCGCGGACGCGGTAGCGCGGCGTCGAACCGGGCGCGAGGCCCGTGTCGACGTAGGACATCGTGGGCCGCTTCCAGAAGGAGGCTGTCACCGTCCGCTCCTGAAGGACGGTGTTGTTGTCGTTCCGCACGAGGCGGTACGTCAGCTCCTCGTCGCCGCGGTCGAAGTTCGCGGGCCACGAGACGACGACCGTCCCGGACGCCGGCGAGACCGCGCGGAGCGCGGACTGGGCGCCGCCGTAGCGGGGCGCGTCCGTGTCGGGCGTCGTCTTGCGGGAGGCGAAGCGAGCGAGGCCCTGCTGGGCGGTGTTGTTCACGCGCGTGAACTCGCCGCCCATGATGACGTAGCCGCTGCCGGCCGCGATCGCCCAGGCGCCCTGGCCCTGGCCCGTGTAGGAGCCCGTGTTCAGGTCGGGGAACCAGTCGAGGATCTCCGGGTGCGGCTGGCCCTGCGTGTCCGCGTACCCGTAGATGTCGGGGACGTTCGTGCCGGTCGCGTACTTGGTGACCGCGGTGCCGCGGTTGACGCGCCACGGGTTGGTCTGCGGGAAGCCGCCGCTGTTGCCGCAGTAGTGCTTGTGGGACGCGACGTAGACCGCGTCCTCGAACGGCGTGACGTCGTACGAGTCACCGTGGCAGTCCTCGACCCACTTGAGCGTGCCGTCGGCCCACGAGACGGCGAACACGCCCTCGACGTTGCCGCCGGCACCGAAGTGGTAGCCGACGCCGTAGAAGTTCTCGCTGTCCTTCGAGAGCCTGAGGATCGCCGACTCGTCGCCGGCGTTGCGGATCTGCGAGTTGGCGGGCAGCGACAGGAGGTTGCCGGTCGCGGCGTCGAAGCGCGCGAGGCCGTATCCGGGGTTCGAGGAGCCACGGACAGACGTGAAGTTGCCGGCGACGACGACCGCGGAGCCGTCGGGCGACACCTCGACGGCCTGCACGCCGCGGTTGTCGATCCCTGCGTCGAACGGCAGCGTCGTCGTGCCGGCCCCCGGCGCGACAGCGGCGACCTTGTACCGGGCGATGCCGTTGACCGCGGTGAACGAGCCACCGATGAAGACCGCGGTGCTCGACACGGACACGCTCAGGACGGTCGTGTTGACGACGGGTCGGAACGGCAGCAGCTCGCCGGTCGCGGTGCTGAACGCCGCGACGCGGTAGCGGGCCTGACCGTCGATCGACGTGAAGCTGCCGCCGACGTACAGGGTCGAGCCGTCCGGGGAGACAGCGACCGAGCGGACCTGCGCGTTCGCCTTCGGCGCCCACGGCAGGAGCGCGCCCGTGCGGACGTCGAACGCCATGAGGTTGCCTCGGACCTGCTCGCTCGTCCCCGCGGCCGCGCCCGGCGGGCGGGCCGACGTGAACTCGCCACCGACGTACACGGTGTTCCCGACGACGACCTGCGACCACGCGACGCCGTTGATCTGGGCGGTCGGCAGGCTCGCGGAGCCTGCGACCTCCGGCTTCGAGCTGCGCGGGGGGCCGACGACGCCGGTACCGGTGTCAGAGGTCGGCGCGGCCTGGGCGGCGGTCGGCACGAGCGCCCCGAGGAAGAGGATCGCGAGCGCCGAGAGAGCCGCGAGCAGGGCCCTCCGGGGACGGTGGAGACGGATCATGATGTCCTCGAGCTTCTGTGCGTCGCGGTCGTGCGCGGTTCGTGCGGACTGAGGTGAGGTGGGGCTGGAGGCGCGCATCACGCGTCTCCCTCGAACGCCACAACCTTGAGGTCGGCGGCGACGTCGACCTCCACGTGGACGGGGACGTCGCGCTCGGCGACGCGGAAGACGTACGTCCCGGAGGCCTTCTTGCCTGCGGCGGCGGACGCGGGGAAGGGGTCGACACCCGGCCCCGACAGGGTGGTCGCGGGCGTCTCGTCCGCGCCGAGGTAGAGGTTGACGATCGCGCCCGACAGGTCGAGGGCCTCGTCCGTGTCGTTCGTGACGGTGACGGTCACCCGGAGAGCGTCGCCGGCGACCTCGCCGGGGAGGGTGGCCTCGCCCTCGACCTCCTCGACCTTCGTCACCCGGGCGACGACGCCCTTCGTGATCGTGGCCTTCTCGTCGAGCTGGACGGGCTTCCCCTTCTTGCGCTTGACCGGGTCGAGCGGCTCGGGAGCCTTCTTCGGGTCCGACGGCTCGGTCGGCAGGTCGGTCGGCGGCGCGGGCACCTCGGCCTGCGTGGAGCCGGACGTCGCGCCCGCCCCTGCCGTCGCCGACGGCGTCGCGCTGGACGCGGCGGTCGGCGCGTCCTGCGACTGCCCGGTGCACCCACCGAGCACGAGGGCGGTCGCGACCATCGCGACGACCCTCGTCGTCCTCGTCCGGCGCCCCTGTGCGCGGACCTTGTCCTGATTCATCCTGTGTCCTCCCCCGAGCGACGCCGTCAGCACGCGGCTGACAGGTGACTGAATCGTGCTCCCGGCCGACGCCTGCGGCGCACAGGTGTCGCGCAACCTCACCCGTGCGTCACCCGTCCTTCACCCAGGGCGAGCCCGCCCGGGGCGGACGAGCCCGGCTAGCGTGAACGTTGCTCAGGGAACGTTCGCGAGACTGGAGGGGGCATGAGCCGAGCACTCGTCGTCGTGAGCTACGGGTCGTCCGCCCTGCTCGCGGAGAACCTCGCGGCCTGGGGGCGCGCGAGCACGCCGGGCTGGACCGTCGTCGTGGTGGACAACCCGACGACGACCGAGGAGCGCGCCCGTGTGCGGTCCCTCGCGGACCAGCACGGTTGGCTGCTCGTCGAGCCGGACCACAACCTCGGTTTCGGCGACGGCTGCGCGGCCGGCGTCGCGGCGGCCCGCACGGTCACCGAGCCGAACGCGATCGTGCTGCTCAACCCTGACGCGCGCGTGTCCGTCGAGGACGCCGACGAGCTCGCGCGACGGGTCGAGGAGGACGAGTCCCTGCTCCTCGTGCCGCAGATGGTGCACGGCGACGGTCGGCCCGCCTTCACGATCGGCTACGTCGACCGCCGCACGGGCATGCCGACCGGCGCGGCGTCGTCGTCCGGGCTCGCGTGGCTCACGGGCGCGTGCCTCGCGATGGCGCGCGGCGCGTGGGAGACGCTGGGCGGCTTCGCGAGCGACTACTTCTTGTACTGGGAGGACGTCGACGTCGCGTGGCGGTGGCATGCTGCGGGCGGCCGGGTCGACGTCGCACGCGACCTGCGCTGCGTGCACGACGCCGGCGGGACGCAGGCCGGCGCGGGCTCGCCGAGCAAGTCGCCGCTCTACTACTTCTTCAACACCCGCAACCGTCTCGTGTTCGCCGCGCGCAACCTGGGCGCGCGCGGCCGCGTGCGCTGGGCGCTGCACTCGCCCCGCTACGCGCGGCAGGTGGTGCTGCGTGGCGGGCGCCGCCAGCTGCTGCGCCCGTGGCGCTGCGTCGTGCCCGCCGTCCGGGGCACCGTCAGCGGCCTGAGAGCCCTCGTCGTCGGACTGCCCGCGACCACCCCGAGAGCTGCGACGCCGCAGGTAGGCGCGCCGTCGGCAGGCTGATCGGGTGGTTCAGGGGGTGGTTGCGGCCCGTGCGGTGGCCCCACGTCCTGAGGGCGTGGTTCGATCTGACCAGGGCCCGGACAGGCGGTCCCGTCCCGGTGCCCGCGCTCGTCTCAGGAGCGCCGCGCCGGGTGACGATCATGGGGTGCACGTGGATCTGATGGAATACCTCTCAGCCTTGCGCAAGCGCTGGCTGGTCATCGCCCTTCTCGCCGTCCTCGGCGCGGGGGCAGGGTTCGGGCTCGCGAAGTCCACCACCCCCACCTACCGGTCGTCGACGACGACGTTCGTGTCGCTCGCGCGCGGCGAGACCGTCACCGAGCTGGTCCAGGGCACGATGTACACCCAGAACCTCGTCGAGTCGTTCGCGCGGCTCGCGACGATGCCGACGGTTCTCGAGCCGGTCATCGAGGAGCTCGACCTGGGCATGAGCGCGCGCACGCTGGCTCGGACGATCACCGCCACGACGCCGCTCGACACGATGTTCGTCGAGATCAGTGCGACGTCGCGCGACCCCGCGCTTGCCGCAGAGGTCGCAGACGCCGTCACCGCAAGCCTGGCCCGCACGGTCGAGGAGATCGCTCCCTCGGGTTCGGAGGACACGCCGGCCGTCACCATGACCGTCGTCGCCGACGCGGTCGTGCCGACCGTCCCGTTCACGCCGAACACCAAGATGAACGTCGCGCTCGGCGGCACCGCCGGTCTCGCCGTCGGCGTCGCGCTCGCGCTGCTCCTCACGGTGCTCGACACGCGCGTCCGCGGCATCAAGGACGTCCCGTCGCACCAGGACCGCGTCCTGCTCGGCGTCGTCCCGCGCGAGCGCTCGCGCCGCGACCAGGTGACGATCCTCGGGGAGCCGCACGGCGCTGGCGCCGAGTCCTTCCGACGCATCCAGACCAACCTGCAGTTCATCGGCGCGGCGAGCCAGCTGCGCACGCTCGTCGTGTCGTCGTCGATCTCGGGCGAGGGCAAGTCCACGGTCGCGATCAACGTCGCGCTCGCCCTCTCGGAGAAGGGCGGCCGCGTCCTCCTCGTCGACGCGGACCTGCGCCGCCCCACGATCGCGAGCGTCACCGGCCTCGAGCCGTCGGTCGGGCTCACGACGGTCCTCGTCGGCTCGGCGTCGCTCGAGGACGTCACGCAGCCGTGGGGCCACCCGGGTCTCGACGTCGTCGTCTCGGGCGACATCCCCCCGAACCCCGCCCAGCTCATCGACTCCTCGGCGATGCAGGAGCTCATCGACGAGGCGGCGAAGGAGTACGACCACGTCGTGCTCGACGCCCCACCGATCCTGCCCGTGGCGGACGGCGTCGTCCTCGCGCGACGGACCGACGGCGTGGTCATGGTCGTGGGATCGGCGCGCGTGCGTCGCACCCAGGTGAGCACCGCGCTCACCGCCCTCGACACGGTCGGGGCGCGCTGCCTCGGCGTCGTCGTGAACTTCGCCGACCCGAGCGACGCGGACACCCCGCGCGGCTACGTCGCGAGCGAGCCGTCCGGCCTCGCCGCGGCGGCCCGCCGACAGCGGTCGCGCCGCTCCGTGCCGACACCGGAAGACACGGGGACCGAGACCCGGCGCGGGCCGCGCGCAGCGAAGAGCAGCTGACGAGGCCACGCCCCGGAAGACAGACGCCGCGGCCCGCTCCCTCCGGGGAGCGGGCCGCACGTGTCGTGTGAGTGCTCAGCGGCGCCGGCGGGCGAGGGCCGTGCGGACGATCGCGGCGACGTCCACGACGTCCGTGCGCACGCGCGGCACGACGAGCGCGAGCAGCCCCAGGGCGGCGAGGCCAGCAGCGACACCCGCGAGCGTCGCGGGCCACTCCCCTGCGACCCGCCCGGACACGAGGTGGGCTGCCCCAGCGATCGAGCCGCCCACGAGCAGCACCCGCACGGCGCCGAGCATGAGCGTGCGCGTCGGGATCGGGGCACGGCGGGACAGCCACAGGATCGACAACGGCCACTCGACCGTGTGCGCGAGCGTGTACCCGACCGCGACGCCCACGAGACCCCAGCGGCTCGCCACGACGACGAAGACGACCTTGACCGCGATCGTCACGACGGTGAACCGCAGGAGCAGGTCCGACAGGCCGTGCGAGAGGTAGACCCAGTACCCGACGTACGCGAGGGTCTGCATGACGGCGGTCGTCGCGAGCAGACGCACGAGCGGCTCGACGCCGACCCAGCCGCTGCCGAGCAGGATCTGGGTCGCCGGGTCGGCGGTGCCGACGAGGAGCGCCGCCCCGATCATCACGGGGTACGCGAGAGCGATCTGCCCGCGTGCGAGGAACCGGGCGAACCTCGGCGGGTCGTCCTGGAGGCGGGAGAGCACAGGCAGCGCGATCGTCGTCGTGGGGGCGCGCACCTGCGCGACGGGCGTCATCACGAGCTTGAACGCCCGGTCGTACGTGCCGAGCTGCGCGGTGCCGAGCTGGGACCCGATCACGAAGTTGTCGACGTTGTTGCCGATGTACACGGCGACCTGCGAGGCGGCGAGGTTCCATCCGAAGTGCCAGAACTCGCGCATCGGGACGCCGCGGCGCGGCCGGTCGGGCACCCACCGGCACTTCACGGCGAGCATGACGAGCAGCACGAGCGACTGCAGCACCTGCTGCCCGACGAGCGCCCACACGCCCGCGCCCGCGAGCGCGAGGACGACCGCGACGGCGATCGCGGCGGCCTGCGAGACGACGTCGACGACCGCGAGCGCGCCGAAACGCATCGTGCGCACGAGGTCCGCGCGCAGCTGGCTCGCCATCCCGTTGAGGAGGAAGACGACGCCGACAGCGCGGGCGACCGGGACGACGGCAGGCTCGTCGAACACCATGCCGACGAGCGGAGCCGCCGCGACCATGAGAAGCCCGAGCCCCGCGCCGATCGCCGTGTTGACCCAGAACAGGTTGGAACGCTGGGCGTGCGTGATCGTGGGCGCGCGCATCGCAGCCGTCGAGAGGCCGAGGTCGCGGAAGATCTCACCGACGCCGACGAACACGAGGACCATCGTCATGACGCCGTACTCGGTCGGCGAGAGCAGCCTCGCGAGCAGGACGACCGAGGCCATCTGCATGCCGACCCGTGCGATCTGGGCGGCGAAGGTGATGCCCGCGCCGCGTGCCGCCGACCGTCCGAGCTCGTCCACGTGTCCCCGTCCCCCTGCTGTCCCTGACCGCTGGAAGTCTAGTTCTGCGGGTCGTCGCAGCCCGGCGGTCTGCGGGTGAACCGGGGGCGACCCTGCAGGTCGCCGGGGGCGACGGCGCTGCTGCGGGCGGCGCCGGGAGCGTGGTCGGGCGACGCCGGCGTGAGGGTGAGGGTGAGATCGTCCTGCGATCCCGTCCGGCACTCCGGGTCGTTCATAGACTCGCGGACAACCACCGTTCCCTCCCGTACGAGGTCATGCCGTGCCCCGCCTGATGATCGCGCACCCGTCCGCCGACCAGTACGGGAGCGACCTGCAGCTGCTCGAGACCGTCGTCGCGGCCCGTGCCGCCGGCTGGTCGGTCCTCGTGGTGGTCCCCGAGGACGGACCGCTCGTCCCGATGCTCGCCAAGGCGGGCGCTCACGTCGTCGTGCAGCGTTTCCCGGTGCTACGCCGGTCGACGATGAGCGCGCGCGGTCTGGTCGGCTACGCGCTCTCCGGGCTGCGCGCGATCGTCGCGGGAGCGCGCTCGCTGCGCCGCGCGAAGCCCGACGTCCTGCTCGTCAACACGGTCGTCGTACCGACGTGGCTCGTGAGCGCGCGGCTCGCGCGCGTCCCTGTCGTGTCGCACGTCCACGAGGCGGAGGAGTCGTCGGGCCGCACGGCGCGCCGTCTGCTCGCGTCACCGCTCCTGCTCGCGACCCAGGTGATCGCGAACTCGCGCGCGACCGCGCGCACGTTGACCGACGTCGTGCCGTCGCTCGGGCGCCGGACCACCGTCGTGCACAACGGTGTGCCCGACCGCGGCCCCGAGCCCACGGACCCGCGCATCCGGCGTCCGCAGGACCCTGCGGTCGTCGCGATCGTCGGGCGTCTGTCCCCGCACAAAGGCATCGACGTCGCGCTCGAGGCCGTGGCGCACCTGCGCCGCGAGGGCCGCGACGTGCGGCTCGAGGTCGCCGGCTCCGCGTTCCGCGGCTACGAGTGGTACGTCGCCGAGCTCGAGCAGCGTGCTGACGAGCCGGACCTGCGCGGGGCGGTGACCTTCCACGGCTACGTGGACCCGGCGCGGAAGGTCATCGACAAGGCTGACGTCGTCGTCGCGCCGTCGTGGCGTGAGTCGTTCGGCAACGCGGCGGTCGAGACGCTCCTCGCCTGCCGCCCGCTCGTCGCTGCCGCGACGCAGGGGCTCGTCGAGGTCGTCGACGACGGGCGCACCGGCCTGCTCGTGGCAGCGGGCGACGCGCCCGGCTTCGCGCGCGCCGTCGCGAAGCTGCTCGACGACCCCGAGCAGGCGACGCGCATGGCGCGGGCGGGCCGCGCCGACGCGCTCGACCGCTTCTCGACCCGCCGCTACGCAGCGCAGATGCTCGCGGTGCTCGGCACGGCGAGCGGTCGCAACACGACGCAGCGCCGCGGTCGCGCAGCCGGCGCGCGGCAGGCCGTCGGGACGGTCGAGCTGTCCGAGCACGCCAACCCCCGCGCGGCCGACCGCCCGCGGGTCCACGTCGCCGTGCCGACGTTCCGCCGCAACGAGCTCCTCGAACCGCTCCTCGGGATGCTCGCGCCGCACGTGCTCGGCTCGCCGTCGCTCGCGGACCGCACCGAGATCCTCATCATCGACAACGACCCGGACGGCGGCGCACGGGACGTCGTCGCGGCTGTCGCGGCCGAGGCCGACCTGCCCGTCCGTTACGTCCACGAGCCGCGGCCCGGCATCGCGGCGGTGCGCGCCCGCGCGGTCGAGGAGGCGTCCGCCGACGGTCTCGTCGTGTTCATCGACGACGACGGCCTCCCGGGCGAGAGCTGGCTCGGTCCCCTCGTCGAGACGTGGGAGCGCACCGGCGCCGAGGCCGTCGCGGGGCGCATCGTCCCCGGCTTCGTCGACGAGCCCTCGGCGTGGAGCGCCGCGGGCCGGTTCTTCGAGCGGAGCAACCTCCCCACCGGCACGCTGCGTCGCAGCGCGCCGTCGGGCAACCTCCTCGTCGACGTCGCGGGGGTCGCGGCGCTCGGCGTCGCGTTCGACCCGGAGGTGGGCATGCGGGGCGGCGAGGACACGCTCTTCACCCGCGGCATCACCGAGGCGGGCGGACGGGTCGTCGCGTGCGGGGAGTCAGTCGTCGTCGACCTCGTGCCGCCGGAGCGGGACGACCGGCGCTGGGTCGTCTCCCGCGTCTACGGTCATGCGAATCGCTCGGTCGACGTCGAGCTCGCGTTCACGCAGGGCGTTGTCGCGCGGGCGAGGGTGCGGACGGCGTCGGTCGTCCGCGGCGTCGTCGTCGCCGCTCGTGGCGCGGCCCGCTGGGTCGCCGCCCAGGCCACCCGCAACCTTGCGACCGACGCGTCGGCGTGGCGCGACCTCGCGCGCGGGCCTGGTCTCGTGGCAGGCGGTCTCGGGCTGCAGCACGAGGCGTACCGCCGTTCCTGAGGCCCTCGCCCGGCTGCGCTGCACGCACGGCAGGAGCCCCGGTCCGTGCGGACCAGGGCTCCTGCTGTCGGTCGTGCGAGGTCAGCCGCGCTTGAGCACGAACGGGCGACCGTCGACGAACACGTTGTTGTCCGAGACGACGTTCGTCGTCACCGGGCGGATGATGCCGCAGCCGTCGATGCGCTGGCCGTTGCCGAAGACGTTGTCACGGAAGACGACGTTCTCGAGCGGGCCGTTGTTCATCTGGGCGATGTTCACGGTGCAGCCACCGTTGTCGAGGTAGCTGTCCTCGACGGTGAGGTTGCCGACCTTGCCGCGGGCCTGCGTGATCTGGATCGCGGCGTTGTACGTGTCCTTGAGGACCGAGTTCACGATCTTGATGTTCTTGCCGGCCTGGATCTGGACGTTGTCGTCGTGCGACGGGCCGCCGTTGTGGTTCGGGTCGTTCGCGTACCACTTGTTGCCGTGGAGCATCGAGTCCTTGATCGTCACGTTGTCGCCGATGATCGTGACCTGGTCGACGACGGTGTGGATGTTCACGCGCTCGAGCGTGAAGTTGTAGCCGAGGACCGCGCTGTCGTAGGGCGACGGCGCCTGCGAGGCGATCGTCGTGTCCTTGATGACGAGGTTCTTGTTGCCCTCGGTGTTCCACACGAAGTGGGTGATCGCCTTCGCGGGGGTCGCGGCGCCGCGGATGATCGAGTTCTTGATCGTCACGTTGTCAGCGCGGACCTTGACGATGCCGTGGATGTCCATGCCGTCGAGGACGGTGTTGGGCTCCCAGATCGTGAGGTTGCCCTTGTGGACGGTGAGCTTGGTGCCGGCGGGGACGCCGGTGGTCTGCTCGGTCGGGAGCTGCGGCTCAGCCGGGGCCGGCGCGGGGGTGGGCGTCGGCGTGGGGGTGGGCGTCGGCGTCGGCGTGGGGGCGGGCGCCGGCGTGGGGGTGGGCGTCGGCGTCGGCGTGGGGGCGGGCGTCGGCGTCGGCGTGGGGGTGGGCGTCGGCGTCGGCGTCGGGGTCGGCTCCGGGGCCGGAGCAGGAGCCGGGGCGGGCGCCGGGGCGCTCTCGGCCGGGAAGCCCATGAAGGTGTAGCCCAGGACCTTGACGGTCACGCGGACCGAGGCGTCCGAGCTGTGCACCGTGAGATAGTCCTTGCCGTCGAGCGCGATCTCCGTCTGCGCGGAACCGAGGTTCTGGACCGGCGTCGTCAGGACGGGCGAAGCCTTCGCGGCGGCCGTCATGTCGCCGGCAGAGACCGAGATCTTCGTCGCCTTCCACGCCCAGCGGCCCTCGACCTGGAGGCGGGCCGACAGGACGTTGTCCGGGAGCGCGGAGAGGTCGACACGGGTCGTCCCGTTGGAGGCGACGGAGACGTCGCCCAGCACCGTGAGCGGCTCGGCGAGCGTCGTCGTCTGCTCCGTCGGCTGCGTCTCGACGCTGTAGCCGACGACCTTGACGGTCACGCGGACCGAAGCGTCAGAGCTGTGGACCGTGAGGTAGTCCTTGCCGTCGAGGGAGATCGACTTCTGGGCCGAGCCCAGGTCCTGGACCGGAGTGGTCAGGACGGGCGCGGCCTTCGCGGCGGCCGTCATGTCGCCGGCGGCGACCGAGATCTTCGTCGCCTTCCAGGCCCAGCGGCCCTCGACGACCAGGTCGGCGGCGACGACGTTGTCGGGCAGGGCCGAGAGGTCGACGCGAGCCGTGCCGTTCGAGGCGACGGCGACGGAGTCGAGGACGGTCAGGGGGGTGTCGAGGCGGACGGCGTCGAGACGCGGGGCGGGGGCGGTAAACGCCGTCGACACGGAGCTCGCGGTAGCGGCGAACGCCGGGATCGACGAGGCCGCGAACGGGGTGACGAGGGCGAGAGCGACCGAGGCCGCGAGGACTGCGCGTCCCGCGGTAGGCCGTGCGGTGAGGGGGTTTCGCACTGATGATTCACAATCTGTCGGCCCGACAGGGGGGGCTGGCCGACGTGTCAGGGGCTGGCGGGCAACGCCTGAACCCGAGTGGGTGTTTCCACCCTTCCGATCGACGACCCTACCGATCGATTTGAGGAGAATTCGGACAACTTCGTCCGAACCGGGTCTCACCGCGCCCTCCCGCGAGCGCTTCCGGCGCGCGTCGACGAGAGCACTCTTCGCCGAGTCGCGTCCTACGTCCGATCGCCACACCTGCAGCGACGCTCGCCCTCCGCGCGCCGAAAGCACTCGCCGAGCGCATCGTCCGGACTTGTGCTCCCCGCCCTCACCGCCGCTCCGAATGTGATGCGGATCATGCCCGCCGCGGCGGCTCCGCAGCCGTAGCCCGGCCTCCCCGACGCTCTCCGCGGCCCTCGCCCACCCCGGGACGGCCCTCCTCGCTGAACCCGGGCGCGACCACCCCGCCCCAGGCGCACGGCACCCACCCCCACCCGCTACGACTCGGGCCTGCGAACGCTCGCCGGGGTGCACCCGGCACGCCAGCGGTCGCCGCGGCCCGGCACGCCAGCGGTCGCCGCGGCCCGGCTCGCCAGCGGTCGCCGCGGCCCGGCCCAGCGGCGTCACCCGCTCGCGCCCGGGTGCGGCGGCACCTCTCCCAGCCCCCCGCACGCGACGAAGCCTCCGGGGCGTCCACAACCCCGGAGGCTTCGTCGTGCGGGCGGCGCCCGCGTCTACGTCGCCCGGTCTCGGCCGGGCCTCGGCTTGGCTATCCCACCTGGCCGAGCGCAGCGATCTCGCGGAACCACTTGCGCGCTGCTGCGACGAGGAACGCCGCGGTGAGCGCGACGATCACGCTGTACACGGCAGCGAACACCGTGACGGCACCGAGAAGCAGGAAGACGAGGCACAGGACGCCATAGTCCGTCGGCGTCATCAGGAGCGCCCGCAGGTCCAGGCCCGAGCCGCCGGTCGGCGCCGTCGACCGCACGCCGTGCGCCTTGCGCATCTGTTCCGTGAGGATCATCCCGAAGAACAGGACCGAGCTGACCACCGCGTTGAGCAGCGGCACGAGCAACCACACCGTCGGCATCGCCTCGGCACGGTAGAAGCTGACCGCGAGCGCGAGCGGCAGCACCGCGACCTTGGTCGCGTCGACCATGTGGTCCAGCCACTCCCCCGCGCTGCTCCCGGTGCCGGACAGTCGAGCGACCTGACCGTCGGCCGAGTCGAACGCGTAACCGATCACGAGGCACAGCGACACGACGAGGCCCGCCCACCAGCGAGGCGTCGTCGCGGCGAGCACACCGATCCCTGTGAAGGTGAACAGGGCGCTGATGCCGGTCACCTGGTTCGGCGTCAGACCACGGCCGTACGCCCACGCGGCGAAGACCCTGCCGAGCCGCCGGTTGACGTACCGCGAGTACGCGGGCGCCGAACGTGCGACACCCTTCTGCGCCTGAGCAAGACGGTCGTACGTCTCCCGGAACGTGGCCCCCTGGACCTGCGAGCTCATCGCGACACCTTCTGCTTGGTCCTGGACGACTCCGACGCGCGCCGGCCGTCCTGCTTCCCCGGGACGCGACCGTCCGCGAGGTCGAGCGCGAGGCGCTCGTACCGGTCGGCGACGTCGTCCCAGCTGTAGTCCCGCGCGCGCTGGCGCGAGGCCACCCCGCGCCTCGCCACCTCGTCAGGCGCTGCCTCGGCCGCCTCGACGTGGCGGGCGACCCCGCCGGGGTCGCTGAAGTACCAGCCCGCGGCCCCGAGCACCTCGCGGTTGAAGCTCACGTCGAACGCGATCGTCGCGGTGCCCGCGCCGATCGCGCGCAGCAGCGACGGGTTGGTCCCGCCGACCGAGTGCCCGTGGAGGTAGGTGGCCGCGTTGGCGTAGAGCTGGTCGAGCAGGTCCTGGTCCCACACCCCGCCGAGGAACCGCACGCGCGGGTCGCCACCCGCGGCGGCGTGCACCTGGCGCGTGTAGTCGTCCGTGTACGGCGCCGACCCGACGACGACGAGCGGCATCGTGGCGTTCGACCTCACGTAGCCCTCGACGATCAGGTGGACGTGGTTCTCCGGCTCGAAGCGTGCGACCGCGACGTGGAACCTGCCCGGCTCGAGGTCGAGCTCGGCGAGCCGGTCCGAACCGACCTCGACGATCGGGGCGCCGTACGCGATCAGGCGCGTCTCGGCCGCGAACTCCTCCGTGTAGTAGTCGGCGATGCCCTGGGCGTCGGCGATGAGCGCGTCGGAGCGGCGCACCGCGGCGCCCTCGGCCCAGCGGTAGTAGCTGCGGCCGCGCGCGCTCCACTTGGTGCGCTTCCACTCGAGACCGTCGACGTGGGTCGCGACCGGGACCCGGGCCGCGCGCACGGCCGGCAGGAACGGGGCGTTGGCCGCGTTGAAGACGAACGCCACGTCGGTCCGGCGGGTCAGCAGGTGCATGACGGACAGCCCGCTGTGGCTGAGGGTCTCGAGCGCGCGGTGGCGGACGGCGGGAAGCGTCACGAGGCTCATGCCGGCGTACTCACCGCGTTCCTCGGAGTTGCCGTTGCGGCAGTAGACGCGGACCTCGTGGCCGCGCGCGGCGAGCCGGCGCCCGACCTCCTCGACGGCGGTCTCGAAGCCGCCGTAGCGTGCCGGGACGCCGCGGGTGCCGATCATCGCGATCGACAGGCGCCGCCCGCCGTCGTCCCTGAGCGTCCCCTGCTGCTCGTCCGTGCTGTCGGTCGTGGTCATGGTTCTCCCCCGGCATGTGTGACGTCTGTGACCACTGTGTCGACCCTCGGGCTCCAGGTGCATCGACTGTCACCCCGTTGTCACCCGGACCGCCCCTATTTCACCCGCGGTGGTGCCGCAGCCCGGTCGCGGCTCGCGGGATGCGGACGGCGGCGCGGACCGCCGCCGCGGCGCCGATGTCGTCCTCGTGGACTGCGCGTGCCGCCTCGACCCGCTGCACCCACTGCGCATCCACACGGCTCGTCGTGAGGTCGCGGCACAGGTCGCGGATCCCGTGCGCGAGGGTCCAGCGGAGCTCGAGACCTGGCCACACCTGAGAGAGCCGGCCCAGGTCGGCGGGAACGACGTCGCCTGGGTCCAGCGCGGCACCGAACGTCACGGGGGCGCCGGTGATGATGCTGACGAGCTCGAGCGCGTCCCGCAGCGTCAGGACGTCCTCGAGACGGCCGACGTCGATCGTGTCGCTGCCCGTCGACGTCTGCCCGAGGCGCACGAGC
This sequence comes from Flavimobilis soli, assembly GCF_002564025.1. NCBI lineage: Bacteria > Bacillati > Actinomycetota > Actinomycetes > Micrococcales > Jonesiaceae > Flavimobilis > Flavimobilis soli. Next base: position 2,469,566 of record NZ_PDJH01000001.1, on the reverse strand, counting down.
GCGTGCATGATCGTGCGGCACGCGTCCTTGACATGGAGGAAGGCGCGCAGGCGGCTCCCGTCGTGGTCGATCGCGACGGCACCGTCGACGAGCGCGGAGACGACAGCGCGGTTGAGCTCGTCGTCGAGGCGCAGCCGAGGTGACGCGCCGTAGAGCGTCGCGAGGCGCAGCACGGCGACGCCTGCGGTCGGGGAGGCGGCGAGTCGGAAGGCGTCCTCGGCGGAGATCCGGGCGCTCGCCGAGGGGGACGAGCGGTCGAGCAGGGGGGCTCCGGTCGTCGTCGTCGCGGGTCTGCCGCGGTACACGTCGCGGCTCGACACCATGACGAGGCGCTCGACGCCGGCGCCCGCCGCGGCGGTCGCGACGGCGCGGGCCATGTCGACGAGCTGGGTCTGGACGACGGACGCCGCCCAGTCGTCCTCGGGCGTCGCGGCCATGCCTGCGAGATGGACGACGGCGCCGACGTCGGCCAGGTCGTCGGCGCTCAGGTCGCGGACGTCGCCGTCGCGCTGCTCGTACGGGTAGGGCGAGCGCTTGGCGGGCGGGACGTCGCGCCAGCCGCTGTCGACGCCGAGGACGTCGTGGCCCGCGCGGCGGAGCATCGGGACGAGAACTGAGCCGAGATAGCCGCGGTCACCTGTGACCAGCACCTTCATGCCCAGTCCTCCTCGACGTCCTGAACGAGGACGTGCTCCTCGCAAGATCGAACGTACCCGGACGTACCGCGCGCCAGAACCGTATGGCGGTATGACCGGAGGGTGACCCCGAGGGGCAGGGCGGGTGACGTCTCGGTCCGCGTCAGGGACGCGCGTGGATGCGGTTCTGCGCGGCGACGAGACCCTCGGTGACGACGGCCTCGACGGCGTCGGCGGCGAGGTCGAGCAGGAACGGCAGCTCCTTGCGCTCGGTCGACGAGAAGTCCTTGAGGACGAAGTCGGCCGTGTCCATGCGGCCGGGCGGGCGACCGACACCTGCGCGCACACGGACGTAGTCCTTGGTGCCGAGCGCCTTGGTGATGTCGCGCAGGCCGTTGTGGCCGCCCTCGCCGCCACCGATCTTGAGCCGTACGTCACCGAACGGGATGTCGAGCTCGTCGTGCACGACGACGACGCGCTCGGGCGGCACGCCGAAGTAGCTCGCGAGCGCGCTGACGGGGCCACCGGAGGTGTTCATGTAGCTCGTGGGCTTGGCGAGGACGACTCGCGGCCCGGGTGCGCCGCCCGGCAGCACGCCGAGCCGCGCCTCACCGACGACGTTGCGCGTCCGGTGGGTGGAGAACGTCGCGCCCGTCCGCCGCGCGAGCTCGTCGAGCACCATCTGCCCGAGGTTGTGCCTGTTGCCCGCGTACTGCGGCCCGGGGTTGCCCAGGCCGACGACGCACCACAGGTCGGCGCTCATCGGGTTCTCCGTTCGGGTTCGTGGGTGTCAGGGTCATGACGAAGCGCCCGGCACCTGACGGTACCGGGCGCTGCGTCGTAAGAGGCTCAGGCCTCCTCGGTCGCCTCCTCGGCGGACTCGGCGGCCTCGCTGCGGACCTCGGAGACGAGGACGATGTCCGACTCGGCGTCGGTGAGGAGCTCGGCACCGGCCGGGAGCTTGACGTCGGCGGCGCGGACGACGGCGCCAGCCTCGAGGCCGGTGATGTCGACCTCGAGCGACTCGGGCAGGTCGGTCGCGTCGGCGCTGATCTCGAGCGTCTGGCGCTCGGTGACGTGCATCGTGCCGGGGGCAGCGTCGCCGACGACGACGATGTTGACCTCGACGTTGACCTTCTCGCCCTTCTTCACGAGGAGGAGGTCGACGTGCTCGATGACCTGGCGGACCGGGTCGCGCTGGACGTCGCGGACGATCGCGAGCTTCTCGTCGCCCTCGACGTCGATCGTGAAGAGAGCGTTCGAGTGCTTGAGCGCGAGGAACGTCTCGTGGCCCGGGAGGGACACGTGCAGCGGGTCGGTGCCGTGCCCGTAGAGGACGGCGGGGATGAGGCCCTCGCGGCGCGTACGGCGCGCTGCGCCCTTGCCGAAGTCGGTGCGCAGGGTTGCGGTGAGCTTGATGTCAGACACGGAACTGCTCCTGAGAAGAGTGCGGACCGGACGCAGTGGGAGACGCCCGGCAGGCGGTGCATCGGCGCGGGGCACATGACGGACGCGCGCGTGCGACCGCCCAGTCGATCACGGAGCGACAGCCACACCGGTCAGACCGGTCCCGTCCTGCACCCACGCTTCACAGCGTGGCGGTTCTTCGGGAGGCTCCTGCGGAGCCCGTCCTGCGTCCCTCGCCGAGGCAACCTGTCCATCGTACACCGCGCCGCACCCCTCCGGGCGCGGCGCGGTGCACGGGTCAGGTCAGGCGTTGCCGTCGAAGAGGCTCGTGACGGAGCCGTCGTCGAAGACCTCGCGGATCGCGCGCGCGATGAGCGGCGCGATCGACAGGATCGTCAGCTGCGGGAACCGCTTCTCGGGGACGATCGGGAGGGTGTCGGTCACGACGACCTCGCGGGCGCCGGACTCCGAGAGCCGCTGCGCGGCCGGGTCGGAGAGAACACCGTGCGTCGCCGCGACGATGACGTCCTTCGCGCCCGCGTCGAGGACGACGCGGACGGCACCGGCGATCGTGCCGCCGGTGTCGATCAGGTCGTCGACGAGAACGCAGGTGCGGCCGACGACGTCACCGACGACGCGGTTGGCGACGGCCTGGTTCGGGCGGCTCGTGTCGCGCGTCTTGTGGACGAACGCGAGCGGGCCCCCGCCCAGCTTGGACGCCCAGTGCTCTGCGACACGGATGCGGCCGGCGTCGGGCGAGACGACGGTGACGTTCGAGACGTCGACCCGCGTCCGGACGTAGTCGATGAGCAGGGGCATCGCCCACAGGTGGTCGACGGGGCCGTCGAAGAAACCCTGGGTCTGCGACGTGTGCAGGTCGACGCTCATCAGGCGGTCTGCACCCGCGGTCTTGAACAGGTCCGCCATGAGGCGCGCCGAGATCGGCTCGCGGCCCTTGTGCTTCTTGTCCTGACGGGCATAGCCGTAGAACGGCTGGACGACCGTGATCGTCTTGGCGGACGCACGCTTGAGCGCGTCGACCATGATGAGCTGCTCCATGATCCACTGGTTGATCGGAGCGGTGTGGCTCTGCAGCACGAAGACGTCCGCTCCGCGCACGCTCTCCGCGTAGCGCACGTAGATCTCGCCGTTCGCGAAGTCGTAGGCGGTCGTGTGCACGAGGTCGATGTCGAGCTCGGCGGCGACGTCCCGCGCGAGGTCGGGGTGGGCCCGACCTGAGACGAGCACGAGCCTCTTCTCGTCGGCGTGGGAGATGATCCCGGTCATCGTGCGCTGTCTCCTTCGTGAGGGGTGTGGTCGCTGCGGGGAGTCAGGGGTTCTCCGGGCGTGGCCGCCTGGAGGCGCTCGTGCCGCGCCTGGGGCGCGAGCGTCGCGGTCTCGTCCTGGGCGGCGAGGGCGAGCTCGGCGGCCTGGGCGGACTCAGTCCCCGGACGACGGCGGGCGACCCAGCCGTCGATCGTGCGCTGCGGGGCGTTCGAGACCGCGAGCGCGCCCGGCGGGACGTCCTGGAGGATGACCGCGCCGGCGCCCGTGTAGGCGCCGTCGCCGATCGAGACCGGGGCGACGAACTTGTTGTTCGCACCCGTGCGCGCGTAGGCGCCGACGGTCGTGCGGTGCTTGTTGACGCCGTCGTAGTTGACGAAGATCGAGCCCGCGCCGATGTTGGTGTGCTCGCCGATCGTGGCGTCGCCGACGTAGGTCAGGTGCGGCACCTTGGAGCCCTCGCCGATCGAGGCGTTCTTCGTCTCGACGAACGTGCCGATCTTGCCGTCCGTGCCGAGGCGCGTGCCGGGGCGGAGGTAGGCGAACGGTCCGACCGAGGCGCCGTCGGCGATCTGCGACAGCGACCCGTGGGTGCGCACGATCGTCGCGTGCTCGCCGACCTCGACGTCCTGGAGGGTCGTGTCGGGGCCGATCGTCGAGCCGGAGCCGATCGTCGTCGCACCGAGGAGCTGCGTCCCGGGGAGGATCGTCGCGTCCTGGCCGATCTCGACGTCGACGTCGACCCACGTGGTGCCCGGGTCGACGATCGTCACGCCCGCGAGCATGTGGCGCTCGAGGACACGGCGGTTGAGCTCGGCGCGCAGGACGGCGAGCTGGGCGCGGTCGTTGACGCCCTCGACGGTCATCGCGGACCCGGCCTGCACGGCGCGCACACGGCCGCCGTCGGCCTTCGCGATCGCGAGGACGTCGGTGAGGTAGACCTCGCCCTGAGCGTTGTCCTGGCCGAGGCGCCCGAGCGCGGAGCGCAGCACCGCGGCGTCGAACACGTACATCGACGAGTTGATCTCGCGGACCTCGCGCTGCTCGTCCGTCGCGTCCTTGTGCTCGACGATCCCGGCGACGTCACCGTCGGCGTCGCGCAGGATCCGGCCGTAGCCGGTCGCGTCGTCGACGACGGCCGTGAGGACCGTCACGGCGTGCTGGCCGGAGGTGTGCTGCGTGAGCAGGTCGGCGAGCGTCTCGGCGTCGATCAGCGGGGCGTCGCCCGCGAGGACGACGACGGGACCGTCGACGCCGAGCGGGCCGGCGGCGCCGGGCTCGAGCTCGCCCGTCGCGGCCGCGGCCGCCTGGACGGCGGCGTCGAGCGACGCGAGCGCGCACTGGACGGCGCGGCCCGTGCCGGGGATCTCGTCCTGGTCGACGACGAGCGCGCCGGGGACGCGGGCGAGAGCCTCGGCCGCGACGGCCTCGCGCTCGTGCCGGACGACGACGGCGACCCGCTCGGGGTCGAGCGAGGTCGCCGCGGCGAGGGCGTGGCCGAGGATGGTGCGCCCGGCGAGGGCGTGGAGGACCTTGGGGGTGGCGGAGCGCATCCGCGTGCCCTGGCCTGCAGCCAGGACGACGACGGCGGCGGGACGTGCATTGCTCACAGCGGTGGTCACATGGACTCCGGTCGCGTGGGGTCAGGGTGTCGCACTCACCGCATCGGGCTCGTGCCTCGCCACTCTACCGTTGCCCCGCCTCTGCCCGCGCGGACGATCGGCTCCGCCCTCAGGATTCGAACCTGAACTGCACGGCTCCAAAGGCCGGCGTGCTGCCGTTACACCAGGGCGGACCGGCGGCCCAGGCCACCGACCCGTCTAGTCTGCCAGGTCCGGCCACCTGCCCCGTTCCGGGGCCGTGACCGGCATGATGGGGACGTGTCCACCGAGAAGAAGCAGCCTCGCGCCCGCATGTCTGCCAAGGAGCGCCGCGAGCAGCTGCTCGCCGTGAGCCGGAAGCTCTTCGCCGAGAAGGGCTTCGACGGGACGAGCATCGAGGAGATCGCGACGCGCGCGAACGTCTCGAAGCCTGTCGTCTACGAGCACTTCGGCGGCAAGGAGGGCGTGTACGCGGTCGTCGTCGACCGGGAGGTCGAGGCGCTCACGAGCGCGCTCACGAGCGCGCTCGAGGCGGGCGGGCACCCGAAGCTCCTCGTCGAGCGCACCGCCATGGCGCTGCTCGACTACATCGAGAAGAACGAGGACGGCTTCCGCGTCCTCGTGCGGGACTCCCCCGTCGCGCAGGCGACGGGCACGTTCTCGAGCCTCATCGGTGACGTCGCGATGCAGGTCGAGCACCTGCTCGGCGCGCAGTTCAAGAAGCGAGGGCTCGACCCGCGGTCCTCGCCCGTGTACGCGCAGATGCTCGTCGGCATGGTCGCGCTGACGGGCCAGCACTGGCTCGACGCGCGCAACCTGCGCAAGGACGAGGTCGCCGCGCACCTCGTCAACCTGGCGTGGAACGGTCTCGCCGGGATGGAGAAGGACCCGCGCCTCGTCGAGGAGTACCCGGGCTGACGCACGTCAGGCCGGGCAGGTCGTGAGACCTGCCCGGCCTGCGTCGCCCGCCGACCCGCTCGCGCGGGGCCCTGCGACGGGACAGCCGTGCCGGTCGTGCGCGATCGCGGCGCGCACGACCGGGTCGATCAGACGTACAGGGGCGTGAGCGCCAGGTAGTCGTCGAGCGACCCGTCGCGCAGGCACACCTCGATGATCTGGCGGCCCAGCGGGTCGAGGTCGTCGGTGAGGAACTGCACGAGCTCGCTCTTGAAGAAGTCCGTGAGGATCTTCGCGCCGGCGTCGTACGCGTCGGTGCCGACCTGCGACTGGAACTCGGGCTGGAGGAACGTCGGCCGGATGAGCTGGCCGTCGATCTTGACCTCCTTGAGCGCGTAGCCGAACAGCGGGCAGCGCGCGGGCGTGAGGTTGTCCGGGTTGATGCGGCCGCCCCCGCGACGCGCCAGGTACTCGCGGGTGAGCCACTCGGCGCCGAACCCGACCTTGTAGGCACCGATGTGCTGGTTCGGGGTCAGTACGTAGCGGGTGCGGTCGGCCTCGACGAGCTGGCGCAGCAGGAGGTTCGCCGCGGCGACCTTCGTGCCGGTCGAGAAGGGCCAGTACGAGCCGACACCCTCGGCGACCATGCCGCCGTGCTTGAGCTTGTCCGTCTGCGACTTGGACTCGCCGATCGACGGGTTCTTGTCGCCGCGCGGCGCGATGAGGCGCCACAGCCAGGCGAGCGCCGGCGGCACGACGTGCATCATGCCCATGATCCCGTAGGTCGCGTCGAAGCGGGTCGCGGCTGGCATGCGCACGCCGAACGTGCGGACGTCGATCGCCATCGGCTTGGAGACGACGTCCTTGATCATGCGACGCGGGATGACGACGCGCGGGTTGGGGCAGCGCTTGCCGTTGGAGTCGAGCTCGTGCTCCCACGGGAGGCACGTCGCGTTCGGGACGCCGTGGATGTTGAAGAACACGAGCGGCGTGTCGGGCTGGATGCACGCCTTCTCGAAGTGCGGGTCCTCGCCGTAGGACTGCAGGTTGTCGACGCGGACGAACCAGCCGTCCTCGGCGTCGGCCACGACGAGCTTGCCGTCACCGGGCTGCAGGTCCTTGTGGCACAGCGTCATGTCGTCCGTGACGGGCGCCAGGTGCGACGACTCGTTGAGAGTGATGTAGTACGGCTCGTTGGTCACGACGTTCGTGCCGAGCAGGATGCGGCCGTCGGGCTGACGGCGGATGTCCTGGCACATCTCGGACTTGCCGCCGCCCGAGGCGCCCTCGTGCATGATGACGGTCTCGTTCTCGTACGGCGTCGTCACGAGGACGGACGACGCGTGCGCGGTGATCCAGCCCTCCTGCTCGCCGATGTCGAGGAGCGCGGAGAAGACGCCCTTCTTCGCGGACGGCCCCGGGTAGAGGTTGTAGGCGTAGATCTCGTGGAGCGTCTCGGTGCGGTCGTGGACGACGACCTGGCGGCCGGCGAAGTGCGTGTGCCGGAACGGCGGGGCGGCGTACATGATCGAGCGCGGCGTGAACTCGCCGAGCTCCTCGAACGTGACGAAGCCCTGGAGGTCGACGAGCGCGGTCGCGAAGAACGCGCAGTTGGCGGGGACGATCGCGAGCGAGGGCGAGCCGTAGGTGAGGCCGCCGGCCTTGAAGGGAACCACGATGAGGTCCTGCTGGGAGAGCCAGTCGAGCGTCTCCTGCTTGGTCGACGCGAAGTCGTGCCCGTAGACGTCGCGGAAGCGCGGCTTGTCGGTCGGGCGGTCGTCCGCGATGCGCATGCAGTCCGGGTCGCGGCGCCGCATGTAGTCCTCGGGGTAGTTCACGGCGATGCCGTTGGTGCAGCGGACGACGTCCGCCTCCTTGACGAGACCGTTCCCGGGGACCTGGAACACGACGTCGAACGTGTCCGCGTTCGCGTCGGGTCCCATGGACATCGCGAACAGCTCGGCGCGCGTCGCCGGCACCGTGATGTTCGTGCACGCCCTCAGGGCTGCCTCCACCGCGGGCGGCAGGGTCACCTGGTCCAGAAAGTCCTTCACTACGTCCTCCTTGGTCGCGCCGAGCGTGGCCTCGGAGGCGTGCGCGCTCGGTTGTCCGGCTCCAGCCCCGACCACGGGGCTGACTCGCCGTTGACCAAGACGTTACTGAGGGCTACGTCACATTCCCTGGGACTAAGGGCTAGGACGGGCATCCCGGTAGATGGACACCAGGATCTCACGACCGGCCGCGACAGTCTCGGAGATATCTCGACGTCAAGGTAATCTGTCCGGATGGACGCCCCACGCGAGACCCGCGCGCGCGACCTCGACCGCGCCGAGGTGCCTGGCAGCGCCACGAGCACGACGCGCGCCACGCGCTCGGACGAGGTCGACCGCATCGTCGCCGCCTGGAACCGCGAGCGCCCCGACCTCGACGTGGGGCCGCTCGAGGTCCTCTCGCGCGTCGCGCGCCTCACGCGCCACCTCGACCGTGCCCGCCGCGGTGTCTTCGCCGCTCACCGCCTCGAGCACTGGGAGTTCGACGTCCTCGTCGCCCTCCGCCGGGCCGGTGCGCCCTACCAGCTCTCCCCCGGCGCGCTCATCCAGCAGACGCTCGTGACGAGCGGGACCATGACCAACCGCATCGACCGCCTCGAGGCCCGCGGTCTCGTCGAGCGCCACCGCTCCGCCGAGGACCGCCGGGGTGTCATCGTGCGCCTCACCGCCGACGGCCTCGCCCTCGTGGACTCCGCCTTCGCCGCCCTCCTCGCCGAGGAGAACGAGCTCCTGAGCGACCTCGACCCCGCAGGACGCGCCCAGCTCGCGACCCTCCTGCGCGTCGTCCTGGCGCATTTCGACGACGCCGAGGGGCCCGCGCGAGCCACGTAGGCTACCGGGGTGGCTCATCTCCTGGGCGCAGAGAACCTGCGCATCGCCTTCCCCCACCGCACGGTCCTCGAGTCCGTCAGCCTCGGCGTCGACGAGGGCGACCGCATCGGCATCGTGGGTCGCAACGGCGACGGGAAGTCGACACTCATGCGCCTCCTCGCCGGTGTCGCGACCCCCGACTCCGGGCGTGTGACCGTCCGCGGCGGCGTGACGATCGGCATGCTCGACCAGTCCGACACGCTCGACCCCGACCTCACGATCGGCCGCGCTGTCGTCGGCGACACGCCCGAGCACGAGTGGGCGGGCGACGCGAAGGTCCGCGACGTCATCTCCGGCCTGCTCGGCGACCTGCCCTGGGACGGTCGCGTCGGCGACCTGTCGGGTGGTCAGCGCCGTCGCGTCGCTCTCGCCGCGCTGCTCACGGGCGACGACGACGTCCTGTTCCTCGACGAGCCCACGAACCACCTCGACGTCGAGGGCATCACCTGGCTCGCCGCCCACCTCAAGCGCCGCTGGAGCGCGAACGCGGGCGGGCTGCTCGTCGTCACGCACGACCGCTGGTTCCTCGACGAGGTCTGCACGACGACGTGGGAGGTCCACGACGGCATCGTCGAGCCGTTCGAGGGCGGCTACGCGGCGTACGTCCTGCAGCGCGTCGAGCGCGACCGCATGGCTGCCGCGTCCGAGGCCAAGCGCCAGAACCTCATGCGCAAGGAGCTCGCGTGGCTGCGTCGCGGCGCACCCGCGCGCACGTCGAAGCCCAAGTTCCGCATCGAGGCCGCCAACCAGCTCATCGCGAACGAGCCTCCGGTCCGCGACTCGGTCGAGCTCGCACGGATGGCGACGTCGCGCCTCGGCAAGGACGTCGTCGACCTGGTCGACGCGGGCTTCGCGTACGGCGACACCCCCGTCCTCGAGGGCGTCGAGTGGCGCATCGCGCCCGGTGAGCGCACCGGGCTGCTCGGCGTCAACGGGGCGGGCAAGTCGACCCTCCTCAAGCTCGTCACAGGGGAGCTCTCGCCGACGTCGGGCCGCGTCAAGCACGGCAAGACGGTCAAGTTCGCGACCCTCACGCAGGAGCTCGCCGAGCTTGCGGACGTGTGGGAGGACCGCGTGAGCGACGTCGTCGCGACGAAGCGCACGACGTACATGGCGGGCGGCAAGGAGATGACGCCGGGCCAGCTGCTCGAGCGTCTCGGCTTCACGAACGCCCAGCTCTCGACCCCCGTCAAGGACCTGTCCGGCGGGCAGCGGCGGCGCCTGCAGCTCCTGCTCATCCTGCTCGACGAGCCCAACGTCCTCGTGCTCGACGAGCCGACGAACGACATGGACACCGACATGCTCGCCGCGATCGAGGACCTCCTCGACTCGTGGCCCGGCTGCCTGCTCGTCGTCTCGCACGACCGCTACCTGCTCGAGCGCGTCACCGACCAGCAGTACGCGGTGATCGACGGTCGCCTGCGCCACCTGCCCGGCGGCGTCGACGAGTACCTCGAGCTGCGCAAGGCGCAGGACGCGGCGCGGGCCCGCGGTGCAGCCCCGTCCGGCACCCCGACCGAGGACTCGGGCTCCGGGCTCTCGGGCGCCGAGCTGCGCGCCGTGACGAAGGAGATCGGCGCGATCGACCGCCGCCTGACGAAGCTCGCGAGCCAGGTCGAGCAGGTGCACGCGACGATGGCGAAGCACGACCAGAGCGACTTCACCGGCCTCGCGGTGCACACCGAGAAGCTGCGCGCCCTCGAAGCCGAGATCGAGGAGCTCGAGGCCCGCTGGCTCGAGCTCTCAGAGCTCGTCGACTGACGCGTCGGGCGGCACCGCCCGAGCCGGGACGCCCACCCACGCGACCGCTCTCTCCCCACCCCGCGTTACCGATCGCCCATGGGCACACCGCACGTGTGCAGGCAGGCGATCTGTCGATGCGGAAGGGCGCGTCAGGCGGGCTGGGAGACGACCCGCGCGCCCGGGACGTTCCCGACCGCCGTCGCGACGTCGTCGACCACGTCGGCGGCCGTCATCGCGGCCGCGATCGCAAGAGCGTGCTGGCGCGAGCGCGCGAGCGCCGCGACCGTCGGCCCCGAGCCCGACACCACGACGCCGAGCGCGCCGGCAGAGCGAGCGACCTCCATCGTCTCGCCGAGCCCGGGTGCCATCTCGAGCGCGGCCGGCTCGAGATCGTTGCGCAGGCACGCGCCGAGCGCGTGCGCGTCACCCGCCCTCAGCGCGTGCATCATCGCGGTCGACGGCTCCTCGTCGAACGAGTCGGCGAGCGTCCCCGCCCGCTGCAGGTCGTCGAACGTCGAGTAGACCCCAGCGGTCGACATGCCGTCGATGCGGAGCCCGAACGCCCAGCAGAACTCGCCGCGCGTCATCGCCGGCGTCACGAGGTGACCGCGTCCCGTCCCGACCGCCGTGTGCCCGAGCAGCGCGAACGGCACGTCAGAACCGAGCTCGCCCGCGAGCTCGTGCAGCTCGTCCCGGCTCAGGCCCGCGCCCCACAGCGCGTCGCACGCGACGAGCGCCGCGGCGCCGTCGGCCGAGCCTCCCGCCATGCCGCCTGCGACCGGGACGCCCTTGCGCAGGTGCAGGTGCACGTCGGGGTCCACCCCGGCGCGCTCCGCGACGAGCACGGCGGCGCGCCACGCGATGTTGGTCTCGTCCGCGGGGACGGCGTCCGCCTGCGGCCCCGTCACCGTGAGCGACAGCCCGTCGGCCGGGCTCGCCTCGACCTCTTCGACGAGGGACACCGCCTGGAACACCGACAGGACGCGGTGGTAGCCGTCCGCGCCGAGCGGGCTCACCTGGAGCGCGAGGTTCACCTTCCCCGGTGCCCGCACCACGACGGGCCGCCCGGGGGCGAGAGGAGCCGTGCTGCCCGGCTCGTCGGCCGCGCGCAAGCCCCCGCGCCCGGTCACCGCTGCCTCTCGCGCGGCCCCGCGACGCTCAGCCCGTGCTCGATCAGCTGCTCGGTCACCCGAGCGAAGTCCGCGACGTCGAGACGCTCGCCGCGCGCGGTCGGGTCGACGCCCGCGGCGCGGATCGCCTCCTCGGTGCGGACCGCGTCCCCGGTCACGGCGGCGAGGGCCGAACGGAGCGTCTTGCGGCGCTGCGCGAACGCGGCGTCGACCACCGCGAACACCTCGACGCGCGACGCACGCGTCGTCGGGGGCTCGCGCCGCGTCATCGACACGAGGGCCGAGTCGACGTTCGGCACCGGCCAGAACACCGTGCGACCGACCGTCGCGGCACGGTGCGCGCTGCAGTACCAGGCGGCCTTCACGGACGGCACCCCGTAGGTCCGCGAACCGGGCGGCGCCGCCAGGCGGTCCGCGACCTCCGCCTGGACCATGACGAGCACGCGCTCGAGAGAGTCGAAACGCTCGAGGAACGTCAGCAGCACCGGCACCGACACGTTGTACGGCAGGTTGGCGACGAGGGCGACGGGCGGCGGCCCGGGCAGCTCGGTGACGGTCATCGCGTCCTGGAGGACGAGCTCGAAACGGTCGACAGCGTCAGGCTGGTGCGCCGCGACCGTCGCCGGGAGCTCGGCCGCGAGCACGGGATCGATCTCGACCGCGACGACCGACGCACCCGTCTCGAGCAGGCCGAGCGTGAGCGAACCGAGGCCGGGCCCGATCTCGACGACCCGCTCCCCCGCCTGCACGCCAGCCGCGCGGACGATCTTGCGGACCGTGCCGCCGTCGTGCACGAAGTTCTGCCCGAGCGTCTTGGTGGGGCGGACGCCGAGACGCTCCGCGAGGGCCCTGATCTGCGCCGGGCCGAGCAGCGCGGCAGGAGTCTCGGTCATGGGCACGAGCCTACGCGGAACCGCGACGGCACGGAAAAGGCCGGGGCCGCACGGTCTCCCGTGCGGCCCCGGCCGAGGTCGAGCCTGCTCATCGCAGGCCGAGCTTCGCCGAGCAGTGCGGCCACTGGCCCCAGCCCGAGCGGGCCTGGAGCATCTTGGCGCGCTTCGTCTGCTCCGCGGCGGACGCCTGCGACGGCAGGCCGCTGCCGCCGACCGAGCGCCACGTGGCGACGGAGAACTGGTACAGGCCGTGGTAGGCGCCGCTCGCCGAGACGGCGTTCGGGCGACCACCGGACTCGCACGCGGCGAGCTTGGCCCAGACGCCGGACGACGGCGCCTTGCCCTGCGACTTCGTGGACGTGCTGCCGGAGGACTTCGCAGCCTTGGGGGCCGGCCGCTCCTTCGTGCCCTTGACGCGGACCTCGGTCACGGGCTTCTTGGTGACCTCGTCGGACGTCTTGACCTTGTCGACGACCTCGCCGTCGACGAGCGTGACCTCGTACGTGCGGGTGCGCTTGCCGTCCTTGCCCGCGGTGCGGACGACGACGGGCAGGTCCTCGTAGCGCGAGGAGTCCTCGACGGTCTTGGTCTTGTGCTCGATCTTCGTGACCTTGGTGCGCTCCTCGACGGCGTGGCGCGTCACGACGACGGACACGGTGCCGACGACGCCGGGCTCGAGCTCGCTGCCGTCGTCGTCACGGACGTCGACCGCGACGGTGTCGAGCTCGCCGAGGGTGACCCCGGCAGCGTCGAGCGCCTCGTCGACGTTCGACGGGCCCGCGGCGAGCGGGATGACCTCGCCGGCGTCGACGACGTTGACGGCCTCGTCGGACGGGAGCTCGACGGGGAGGGCGGTGCGCTCGGACGAGCGCGAGGCGACGAGGTGGACGTCCTCGCCGCGGGCGGCGAGGGTGTCGAGGACCTCGCCGGCGTCCGTGCCGGTCGCCCAGACGGTGCTCTCGGTGTCACCGTCGGAGACGGTGACCTGGCGTGCGATGCGCACGGTGACCTGGGTGCCCTCGTTGAGGGCTGCCTCGGGCGTCGGGGCGACGATGTCGTGCTCGCCCACCGTGAGGCCCTGCTCGGCGAGGACGCCGGCCACGGAGCCGCTCCAGGTGCTGACCTTCGTGACGTCACCGTCGATGTCGAGCGTGACGCTCTTGTGAGCGTCGCTCGCGACGGCGGCTCCCGCACCTACGACCGCGAGGGCTGCGACGCCGACGACGAGCGCCGCTCCACGGCGTCGGTTGCGTCGGCGCGAGCGCATCGCGGGAGGGGTGTCGACGACCTGCAGGGGGGCGGTCGGGGCGTCGGCCGCGTCGGCGGACCGGAGGTAGGGGTTGTGCATCAGGTTCCAGACGTCGAGCTCCCCGGGCACAGGAGCGCGGCCGTCGATGCCCCGAGGGCGGACGTCACAGCACAGGCGTTCCCTCGTGAGGGCTTCTGTGTGGGGGGCGACGTCCGGTGCGCCACGCGCACGCGTCTCGACGGTCGGCTGCTGATCCGGCCGTTCCGGGTGGCCCGTGGGCCTCGTCCCGGGTCCTGCGCCGCGGTCGCTGCCGTGTCTTCGGCAGCATCTCGAGTGCGTGGCCTGCGCGCTGCGCGGGCCCTGTCCACGACGTGAGGACGCTCCAACGTAACCGATTCGTGATCATGCGCCAACCCCTGAAGGTCCCGACCACGCCGACTTCGTGGCGTCCGCGCAGATCACCGGTACGGTGACGATCGTCTCAGTACCAGTTCTTCGCCTGCGAGTGCGCCCAGGCGTCGCACGGGGCGTCGTAGCGGTTCGCGATGTAGCTCAGGCCCCACGCGATCTGCACGCTCGGGGTCGAGAGGTAGCGCGCCGCGGCGGCGCTCTCCCGCCAGCCAGCGCCGAAGTGGATGCTCATGATCGCCTGCGGGATGCCGCGTGCCGTGCTGCTCGGGTTGGCGGCCTGGTAGCGCCAGCCGCTCTCCTTCTGCCACAGGCTGACGAGGCAGGAGTACTCCTTGCCGGTCCAGCCGCGGTCGGCGGCCATGCCGCGTGCGAGCTCCTTGGCGCTCGCCGGGGTGGTCCCGGGCGTGCCCGCGGGGGCGTCCGTCGGAGGGCTCGTCGGCTTCGGGTCAGGCTTCGGGTCTGGCGCTGTCTCGGGCTTCGGGTCGGGCTCCGGCTCCCCCGCGGGGTCCGGGTCGGCAGCGGGCCCGGCCTCGGTGGTCGGCGCCTGCGTCGGTGCGGTCGGCGCAGACGGCGTGCGGGTCGGCGCGGAGGTCGGCGTGGGCGACGTGCCGGTGCCCACGCGGACGACCTCGTCGACCGGTGCGGTCGCGACGAGCGAGACGACCTCGCTGCGGGACACCTCGACGCCGTCGATCCGGGAGACGAGGAACGTCGTCACGGCGGACCCGGGACGGCCGGCGGTGCGCACGACGCGCTGCCCCTCGGGGAGCGTCGGGTCCTCGACCTCGACCGTCTCGAAGGGCACCTCCGTCTCGAGGGTCTCGTCGTCCCACTCGACCCTCGCGACGACGACGCGCATGCCGGGCTGGACCGGCGCGTCGAGGTCGTGCGAGGTCGCGTACCCGTCGAGGACGACGCCCTGCGCGACGAGGAGGTCGGACACGGTCGTCGCGGTCGTCGTGACCTCGAGCTCGTCGCCGTCGAGCGAGACGGTCACGGGGACGGGCGCCCCCTCGCGCACCTCGCCGCGGGATACCGCGCCGTCGGTGCGCTCGACCGCGTCGGCGCCCAGCAGCTCGGCTCCGTCGGCGACGACGACGGGCGGCGGGTCCCCCCACGCGACGTCGCCGAGGGGCGCGACGAGCTTGAGGCCGCCGACGGTCAGGGCGCAGACGCCCAGGACGATGGCACCCGAGACGAGCGGACGGGCAGAACGCGACAAGGGCTCAGTACCAGCCGCGCGCCTGCGAGTGGTTCCAGGCGGCGCACGGCGTGCCGTACCGGCCGGAGACGTACCCGAGGCCCCACGTGATCTGCGTCTTGGCGTTCGTGCGCCAGTCCGCCGCGACCGAGCCCATCTTCGAGCCGGGGTACGCCTGCGGGATGCCGTACGCGCCCGAGCTCGAGTTCGCTGCGGTCACGCGCCAGTTGCTCTCCTTGGTCCAGAGCTTGTCGAGGCACGCGAACTGCTCGCCGTCCCAGCCGCGGTCGGCGACCATCGACTTGGCGAGCGCGCGGGCCTGCGACGGGCTGAGGACCTTCGCACCGGCGTCGGGAAGCTTGAGGGTGCCGACGCGCACGACCTCGTCGCGCACCTCGGACTCGACGACGCTCGTCACGGGCGTGCGGGAGACGACGGCGCCCCCGACCTTCTCGACGATGTAGGTGACGGACGACCGACCGTCGCGGCCCGACGTCTCGACGATCTTGGTGCCCTCGACGAGCGCGTCGTCGGGCTTCTCCTGGGAGTCGTGCTCGACGACCTCGACCTCGGTGACGGTCGTGCGCTCGACCGTGTCGACGACGACCTCCATGCCCTCGGCGACAGGGGTCGTCGGGTCGACCGACACGGCCTCGTCGTCCGCGAGGACGACGCCGAGCTCGGTGAGCGCGGCACCCACGGTCGCGGCGGCCGTGCTGACGGCGGTCTTCTCGCCGCGCAGCACGACCGTGAGGTTCTGGGTGCGGGCGGACGAGCGTGAGGCGACCTCGCGCGAGCGCTCGGTCAGGTCGGCGACGGCCGCGACGGTCGCAGCGCTCGTGGGCTCGGGAGCCTCGGCGGATGCTTGCGCGAAGGCGACCGACCCGCCGACGACGAACGTGAGCACGCCTGCCTGCGCGACGACCTTGAGGCCGGCTCCGCTGCTGCGGGCGCGACGGGCGCGCCGGGCGCGGCGTGGGGCAAGTGGCACGTTCGTCGCTCTCCTCTCGGTGCTCGCGCGGCGGCAGCTCCCGCCGGGTCGGCGGGGACGTCCCGACGATTCAACCCCGGGTCCCG
The DNA here is from genome assembly GCF_002564025.1 of Flavimobilis soli. Lineage (NCBI taxonomy): Bacteria > Bacillati > Actinomycetota > Actinomycetes > Micrococcales > Jonesiaceae > Flavimobilis > Flavimobilis soli. Next base: position 2,453,117 of record NZ_PDJH01000001.1, on the reverse strand, counting down.
CGGTCAGGGCAACACACGACCTGAGGCCCTCGAGACACCTATCGCCACAAACCCGGACAACTTGAGCGTCGGCCTGCTCAGGTCACCACTCGCCGTAGACGCGGACGGCTGTCTCGGCCGTCGCGCGGGCGACGTCCTGCACCGGGAGGTCGAGAGCCGCGGCCATCCCGCGGACCGTGTGCGGGAGGAGATAGGGGGCGTTCGGGCGGCCGCGCACGGGGTGCGGCGTCAGGTACGGGGCGTCCGTCTCGACCATGACGAGAGAGAGCGGCACCGCACGCAGCGCCTCGCGCAGGTGCTCGTTCGCCGGGTACGTGACGGGGCCCGCGAAGGACAGGTACCAGCCGTGCGAAGCGCACACGCGCGCCATCTCGGCGTCGCCCGAGAAGCAGTGGAACACCGTGCGGTCGGGCGCGCCGTCCGCCTCGAGCAGCTCGATCACGTCCTGGTGCGCGTCGCGGTCGTGGATCTGCAGCGCGAGACCGAGCTCCTTCGCGAGCGCGACGTGCGCCCGGAACGACTCGCGCTGCACCTCGCGCGCCCGCTCGCCGCCCCGGAAGAAGTCCAGGCCGGTCTCGCCGATCGCGCGGACACGCTCGTGACGCGCGAGGTCGGCGACCTGCGCGAGCGCGTCGTCGAGCGGAACCGCGTGATGCTCGCGCGGCTGCGGGTCGAGCCCGTCCGGGGCGACTTCGCGGATACCCGCATGCAGGGGCGCCTCGTTCGGGTGCAGCGCGACCGCACCGAGCAGCGCGCGGTGCTCGTCGAGCATCGCGACCGTCTCGCGAGCGGCGGGCAGGTCGCAACCGACCTGGACCATGCGCGTGACGCCGACCGACGCCGCACGCGCGACGTGCTCCGCGACCGTCGGTACCGGCTGCGACCCGTCGAGGACGTGGTGGATCGAGTCGAGGTGCGTGTGGTTGTCGACGACCTGGACGCCGAGCGGCTCCGGGTCCTGCGGCCAGCTGCGGTCCCGCTCCCGACGACGCCCCACTCAGACCTCGGGGTCCTCGAGACGCGGGAAGAGCACCGCGCCCTTGGTGATCGTGGTGCCGGCGGCGAGCACGCCGAACGTCCCGGCACCGCTCACGGGCTGCGCGTCGAGCGCGCCGAGCCGCTCCTCGGCGCCGAGCGACTCCCAGAGCCGCTCGGTCGCCTGCGGGATGACCGGGTGCAGCAGCACGGCGAGCGAGCGCAGCGCCTCGGCGGCGGTCACGAGGATCGTCGCGAGGCGGCCACCCTGTCCGGTCTGCGACTCGTCCTTCGCGACCTTCCACGGCTCGGTGTCGGTGATGTAGTGGTTCGCGGCGTCGACGAGCGTCCAGATCGCGCTGATCGCCTCGTGCGGCGCGATGCGGTCGATCGCGGCGTCGGCGTCGGCGGTGGCCTTCGCGGCGACGGCCGCGAGGTCGGTCTCGAGCTGCGTCGGCTCGCCCGCCTCGGGCAGCACCCCGCCGAAGTACTTGCCGACCATCGCGGCGACGCGCGAGGCGAGGTTGCCCAAGCCGTTGGCGAGGTCGCCCGCGTAGCGCGCGGACATGTCCTCCCACGAGAACGAGCCGTCGGAGCCGAACGAGATCGCGCGCATGAAGTAGTAGCGGAACGCGTCCGAGCCGAAGTGGTCGATGATCTGGCTCGGCGCGATGCCCGTGAGCTTCGACTTGCTCATCTTCTCCCCGCCGACGAGCAGCCAGCCGTGCGCGAACACGGTCGTGGGCAGCGGCAGGCCGGCGGCCATGAGCATCGCGGGCCAGATGACGGCGTGGAAGCGCAGGATGTCCTTGCCGACGAGGTGCACGTTCGGCGGCCACACCTGCGCGAAACGCTCGGCGCCCTCACCCTCGGTGTCGCCGAGACCGACGGCGGTCGCGTAGTTGAGCAGCGCGTCGAACCACACGTACAGCACGTGCGAGGAGTCCCACGGGATCGGGATGCCCCAGTCGAACGTGTTGCGGGAGATCGACAGGTCCTTCATGCCGCTCTTGACGAACGAGATCACCTCGTTGCGCGCGGACGCGGGCTGGACGAACTCGGGGTGCTCCTCGTAGAGGGCGAGCAGCCTGTCCGTGTAGGCGCTCATCCGGAAGAAGTAGTTGTCCTCCTCGAGCCACTCCACCGGGCGCGAGTGGATCGGGCAGACCTTCTGGCCCGCGTAGTCGCCCTCACCGTCGAGGACCTCGCCCTCGAGCTTGAACTCCTCGCAGCCGACGCAGTAGTAGCCCTCGTACTTGCCCTCGTAGATCTCACCGGCGTCGAACAGGCGCTGGATGAACGACTGCACGCGGTCGACGTGCCGCTCCTGCGTCGTGCGGATGAAGTCGTCGTTGCGCGCGTCGAGCGTCTCGAGGACGGGCTTCCAGGCGCTCTCGACGAGGCGGTCGGCCCACTCCTGCGGGGTGACGCCGTTGGCCTCGGCGGTGTTCATGACCTTCTGACCGTGCTCGTCGGTCCCGGTGAGGAACCAGACGCTCTCCTGGCGCTGGCGGTGCCAACGGGTGAGGACGTCCGCCGCGACCGTCGTGTACGCGTGCCCGATGTGGGGGGCGTCGTTGACGTAGTAGATCGGCGTGGTCAGGTAGAAGGACTTGGTCTGCGCCATGGCGTCATCCTAGAACCCGGCAGGCACCGGCCGGGACGGCGTCCCGCGCAGCGAGGCGCGGCCGGCACGACGGCGGACGGGTCACGGCACGTCGGTCACCTGGAGGCGCACCCGCAGCAGCCGGTCGTCGTCGTCCGCAGGGTCGCCGCGGCCGTCGGTGCTGCCCGTGACGACGAGCAGGTGCCCGTCCGGCAGCGCGACGACGTTGCGGACGCGGCCGACGCCGTCCAGCAGGACCGTCGGCGTCGCGGGCTCGCCACGCACGAGCGTGCCGAGGTCGACGCGCCACACGCGCTGGCCACGCAGGGCGGCCACGTAGACGCCGTCGCGGGTCACCGCGATCCCGCTCGGCGACGCCTCGTCCGTGCTCCACGTGACGAGCGGGTCGACGAAGCCCTCGGCCTCGCCTCCCGTGCCCTCGATGTCGGGCCAGCCGTAGCTCGCGCCCGCGACGATCTCGTTGAGCTCGTCGAACGCGTCCTGGCCCAGCTCGGACGCGTACATGCGACCGTCCTCGTCCCAGCCGAGGCCCTGCACGTTGCGGTGGCCCGAAGTCCACACGGGCGACCCGGGCAGCGGGTTGTCGGCGGGCACCGAGCCGTCGGGCTCGAGCCTGAGGATCTTGCCCGCGAGGCTGTCGAGGTCCTGTGCGTTCGCGGGCTCCGTCGCGTCGCCCGTGCCCGCGTAGAGGCGGCCGTCGGGGCCGAACGCGAGCGCGCCGCCGTCGTGCGTGCGCGCCTTCGGGATGCCGTCGAGGACCGTCTCGAGCCGCCCGAGGGTCGTGCCCTCGAGCACGCCCCGCACGATCGCGTTGTCCTCCTCGCCCGTGCGGTAGACGTACACGTAGCCGTCCGTCGCGAAGGTCCCGGCGACCGCGACGCCCAGGAGGCCGCCCTCGCCGTCGGGCACCGTCGTCTCGCGCAGCTCGTCCGCGCCCGGTCCGTCGACCCGCGTCCGCTCGCCGTCGGGCGCGACGCGCACGAGGCGCGCGGAGTCGCGCAGGGAGACGAGCAGGTCGCCGCCCGGCAGGGCCGCGACGCCCCACGGCACGTCGAGGCCCGACGCGACGACCTCGACGTCCGCGGCTGTCGCGGTCGAGCGGGACGGCAACGGCTCGGGCGTCGGGGTCGCGTCGCCCGGCTCGTCGGTCTCGTCGTCGTCGGCGGGGGCCGACGACGCCGCTCCCCCGGGCATGGGCACCGCAGGAACACGCGGGGCGTCGTCGTCGAACGCGCCCGCGAGCGCGGCCACGAGGAAGCCGACCGCGGCGAGCGCTGCGACGACCGCGACGGTGACGCGCACACGCTTCGGGACGCCGCGTCGGGCGGCGCGGTCCGTCACCGGGCGTCCCCCTGCCAGCCGAGGTTGCGCGCGACCCGCTCGAGCGTCGCGACCGTGACCTCGTAGTCGCGGGCGGCGATGCCCTCGCCGGCAAGCTCGCGACGTCGGGTGATGACCGCCTGCAGCTCCTCGTACGCGGCCTCGCCCGCGACCGTCACGGCGAGCGTGCCGACGTCGTCGGGCGCACCCTCGACGTGCTCGTGACCGGCGACCCAGCCGCGGTGGCGCAGGTCGTCGACCAGCAGGGAGGTCGTGCCCGTGCCGCCCGGTGCGTGCACGAACGGCGCGAGGACGGCGTCGACCTGCGCGGTGCTGCTCGCCCCGTCCCGGATCACGGAGAACACCTGCCAGTGGCGCCGCGAGAGACCGCCCCACTCGTCCGCGTCGGCGCTCATGGACTCCTCGAGGAGGGAGTCGACGAGCTTGACCCAGTACCCGAGCGGGCGCCCCGTGCCGCCCGCGATCGAACCTGACAACGGCATGACCCCTGCTCCTCCCGCCGGCCTGTACGGTTCGTTCCCAGTCTGGTCCCGCCGCGCGACGGGCGCGACCGGCGCCGTCAGCGGGCGCGACCGGCGAGGACTGCCTCGTAGAGGTCGCGCTTGGGCACCCCGGCGCGCTGCGCGACCGCAGCGACGGCCTCCTTGAGGCGCGTGCCGGCGTCGACCTGCGTGAGCACGGCGGGCACGAGGTCCTCGACCGAGGGCGGCGCCTGCTCCTGCGCTCCCGCGACGACGATCGAGATCTCCCCGCGCAGCTGCTCCTCGCCCGCGCGTGCGGCGAGCTCGGCGAGCGTGCCGCGCAGCACCTCTTCGTAGGTCTTGGTCAGCTCTCGGCAGACGGCGGCCGGACGGTCCGCGCCGAAGGCCTCGGCCATCGCGGCGAGCGTGTCGTGCACGCGGTGCGGCGACTCGAAGAACACCATCGTGCGGCGCTCGTCCGCGAGCGCGCCGAACGTCCGGGCACGCTCGCCGGGCTTGCGCGGCGCGAAGCCCTCGAAGCAGAAGCGGTCCGTCGCGAGGCCCGAGACCGCGAGCGCGGTGAGCACCGCGGACGGGCCGGGCGCGGCGGTGACGCGCAGCCCGCGCTCGACCGCGCGCGTGACGACGCGGTAGCCCGGGTCCGAGACGGTCGGCATCCCGGCGTCCGTCACGACGAGCACGGTGCCGCCGCCCTCGACGACGTCGAGCAGCTCGTCCGCGCGCGCCGTCTCGTTGTGCTCGTGATAGCTGACGATCCGGCCCGCGACCCTGAGGTCGAGGCGCGCCGCGAGGGCGAGCAGCCTGCGCGTGTCCTCGGCCGCGACGACCTCCGCCTCGACGAGGAGGCGGCGCAGCCGCGGCGAGGCGTCCTCGACGTCGCCGATCGGGGTGGCCGCGAGGACGAGGGAACCGGTCATGCGCCAAGCCTGCCACGGCGTCGGCCCCTCCCCTACGATGGCGTCCGTGAGCGCAGCCGCCCCTTCCCCCGCGTGGGACCCCGTCCCTGACGCGCCGGAGGATCCCCGGTCCACGCACGAGCGGCTCCTCGCCGTCCTCCTCGGCGAGCGCGCGCTGCGCCTCGGCACGACGGCGTCCGACCGGCTGTGGGGCTGGCTCGGCCCGGCCCTCGTCGCGGTCGTCGCGGCCGTGCTGCGCTTCTGGCACCTCGGCCGGCCGGGGACGCTCGTCTTCGACGAGACGTACTACGTCAAGCAGGGGTACACGCTCCTCGTCGCGGGCTTCGACGCCGAGTGGCCCGAGGACCCGAACGCCCTGTTCGAGGCGGGCGACCAGGACATCTGGCTCGACAAGGCCGACTACGTCGTCCACCCGCCGATCGGCAAGTGGATGATCGCGCTCGGCCTGCGCATCGGCGGCTCGCAGAACCCGTGGGCGTGGCGGCTGGCGACCGCGGTCGTCGGCGTGGTCGCGGTGTTCCTGGTCGCGCGCGTCGCGCGCCGCCTCTTCTCCTCGACGCTCGCCGGCGTCGTCGCCGGCGGTCTGTTCGCGGTCGACGGCGTGGGCATCGTGCACGCGCGCACGGGCCTGCTCGACAGCTTCGTGATGTTCTGGGCGGTCGTGGCGTTCGCGCTGATCGTCGCGGACCGCTTCGACTCGCGGCGGCGGCTCGCCGCGCGGGCGGCGGCGCTGCTCGACGCGAACCAGCCGTTGGGCCGGTACGGCCCGTGGCTGGGCGTGCGCTGGTACCGGCTCGCGGCCGCGCTCGCCCTCGGCCTGTGCATCGGGACCAAGTGGTCCGGCATGTACTTCCTCGCGGCGTACTGCGTCCTCGTCGTCCTGTGGGACGCGTCGGCGCGCCGCGCCGTCGGCGTGACGGGCTGGCCGATCGGCACGCTCCTCCGGGACGCGATCCCGGCCGCGCTGACGATGGTGCCGATCGCGGTCGCGACCTACCTCGCCTCCTGGGCCGGCTGGTTCCGCAGCCCGTCGTCCTACATGCGCCACTGGGCGCAGGACAACCCCGGGCAGGGCGTCCAGTGGCTCCCCGAGAGCTGGCGCTCGTTGCTCGAGTACCACTCGCGGATGTGGGACTTCCACAACGGGCTCACGTCGCCCCACCCGTACCAGGCCCACCCGCTCGGCTGGATCGTGCAGTGGCGGCCGACGTCCTTCTACTACGAGGACCAGGTCCGCGGCGAGGCGATCCCTTCGGGGGGCACGTGCGGCTGGGACGAGTGCACGCAGGCGATCACGTCGCTCGGCAACCCCCTCGTGTGGTGGCTCGGCGCGCTCGCCGTCGCCGCGACGGTCGTCCTCCTCGTGCGCCGGAAGGACTGGCGCGCGACGGCGGTGCTCGTCGGCCTCGTCGCCGGCTGGGTGCCGTGGCTCGGCTACGCGCACCGCACGATCTTCACCTTCTACTCGATCGCCTTCGCGCCGTTCGTGTACCTCGCGCTCACGTACGTCTTCGTGGTCGCGTGGGAGTGGTCCGAGGGCCGACCGTCGCGCCGGGTCACCGTGCGGCGCACGGCCGTCTGGGTCGCGGTCGCGATCGGCGTGGTCTCGCTGTACTTCTACCCGATCTGGACCGCGATGCCCGTGCCGACGTGGTTCTGGCGCTCGCACATGTGGCTGCCCGGCTGGGTCTGACGCGCACCGAGCGCTCCCCTGCCTCCGGCGTGGTCCGCCTGTCCGCACCGGGGCGAACAACCCAGGCCGAGACCTGGGCCCGGGATAAATGTCAGGCGGTCGTGACACGCTCGTAGGTAGCCTTTCCATGCCGCTTGAAAAGCCCACCCGCACCCGTCGGAGGCCCCTCGTGTCCCTGCTCCGTCTCACGCTGGCGTACCTGCGCCCCTACAAAGCCTGGGTCGCGGCCGTCGTCGTGCTCCAGTCGATCGCGACGATCGCGTCGCTCTACCTGCCGAGCCTCAACGCGCGGATCATCGACCAGGGCGTCGCTCAGGGCGACACCGACTTCATCTGGTCGACGGGAGTGCGCATGCTCCTCGTCTGCCTGCTGCAGGTCGCCGCCGCGATCGCCGGCATCTACTTCGGCGCGCGCGCCGCGATGGCCGTGGGCCGCGACATGCGCCGCGACGTCTTCCGCAAGGTCGACTCGCTCGGGACGCTCGACGTGAGCCGGTTCGGCACCGCGACCCTCATCACGCGCAACACGAACGACGTCCAGCAGGTGCAGATGCTCGTGCTGATGACGCTCAACTTCATGGTCTCGACGCCCATCATGTGCGCCGGTGGGATCGTCATGGCGCTGCGCGAGGATCCGGGCCTCTCCTGGCTCGTGTGGGTGTCCGTGCCGCTCCTGTTCGTCGTCGTCACGGCTCTCGTCGTCAAGCTGCTCCCGCTGTTCCGCGTGATGCAGGAGCGCATCGACGGGATCAACGGGGTGCTGCGCGAGCAGATCGTCGGCATCCGCGTCATCCGTGCCTTCGTGCGGGAGGGCTTCGAGTCCGAGCGGTACCGCGAGGCGAACCTCAGGCTCACGGACGTCTCGGTGCGCGTCGGCAACCTGTTCGTCCTGATGTTCCCCGTGATCATGATGATCCTGCACCTCGCGACGGCCGCGGTGCTGTGGTTCGGCGGCCACCGCGTCGACTCGGGTCTGATCGAGGTCGGCGCGCTGACGGCGTTCCTCCAGTACCTGCTGCAGATCCTGGTCGCCGTCATGATGGGCGTCTTCATGGTCATGATGATCCCGCGCGCCGCGGTCTCCGCCGAGCGCGTCCAGGAGCTCCTCGGCACGGACCCGACGATGGTCGTCGCGACCGGCAGCGCCCCCACCCCGTCGAGCGGGGAGGTCGAGCTGCGCGACGTGACCTTCGGCTATCCCGGCGCCGAGCTGCCGGTGCTCGACCACGTGTCGTTCGTCGCCCCGCAGGGCCGCACGACGGCGATCGTCGGGTCCACCGGTTCCGGCAAGTCGACGCTGCTCTCGCTGGTCCCGCGCCTGTTCGACGCACAGTCGGGCACCGTCGCGATCGGCGGCACCCCGGTCCAGGACCTGTCCCGCGAACAGCTCGCGACGCTCATCGGCTACGTCCCGCAGAAGCCCTACCTGTTCTCGGGGACGATCGCCTCGAACCTCCGCTTCGGCAAGCCCGACGCGACGGAGGACGAGCTGTGGGAGGCGCTCCGCGTCGCCCAGGCCGAGGACTTCGTCCGTGAGAAGTCGGACGTGCTCGACGAGAACGTCGCCCAGGGCGGCACGAACGTCTCCGGCGGGCAGCGTCAGCGGCTCTGCATCGCGCGAGCGCTCGTCGGCAGGCCGCGCGTCCTGCTGTTCGACGACTCGTTCTCCGCGCTCGACGTCACGACCGACGCCCGGCTCCGGGAGTCGCTCGCCGAGGCGACCGCGGACACCGGCACGACCGTGATCATCGTCGCGCAGCGCATCGCCACGATCCGGTCCGCCGACCAGATCGTCGTCCTCGACGGCGGCAAGGTTGTCGGCACCGGCACCCACGAACAGCTCCTCGAGAGCAACGAGACGTACCGCGAGATCGTCGAGTCCCAGATGAGCGCGGAGGAGGTGGCCTGATGGCTGACGAGGACGTCGCAGTCCAGGACGAGATCGAGTTCCAGCCCGGCGAGGCCGACGGCGGCATGTTCGGCGACGGGCCGCCCGCCAAGAAGGCCAAGCACTTCTGGCCGTCCGCCAAGCGGCTCGTCGGGCTCCTCGCCCCCGAGAAGTTCCTCATGAGCGTCGTCATGGTGCTCGTCGTCGCGTCCGTCGTGCTCACCGTGATCGCGCCGCGCATCCTCGGTCGCGCGATGGACGTCATCTTCAACGGCTTCCTCGGGAAGTCCTTGCCCGCGGGCGTGCCGAAGGACGTCCTCGTCGAGGAGCTCCGCGCCGCCGGGGAGGCCCGCCAGGCCGACATGCTCGCCGCGACCGACGTGATCCCCGGACAGGGCATCGACTTCAGCCGGCTCGCCGAGCTGATCGTCCTCGTGCTCGGGATGTACGTCGTCGCGTCCGTGCTCATGTGGGCGAACGGGTTCCTGCTCAACCGCCTCGTCATGCGCGTCGTGTTCCGGCTCCGCGAGGACATCGAGCGCAAGCTCAACCGGCTCCCGCTGAGCTACTTCGACACGCGCCAGCGCGGGGACCTCATGTCCCGCGTGACGAACGACGTCGACAACATCCAGGCGGCCCTGCAGCAGGCGTTCTCCCAGCTCGTCTCGTCGCTCATGACCGTCCTCGGCATCACGGTGATGATGTTCGTCGTCTCCTGGCAGCTCGCGCTCATCGCGCTCGTGGCGCTGCCGCTCTCGGGCATCGTCGCGGGTGTGATCGGCGTGCGGTCCCAGAAGCTCTTCGCCGCGCAGTGGAAGAACACCGGCGCGCTCAACGGGCACGTCGAGGAGTCCTACTCGGGCCTCGAGCTCATCCGGGCGTACGGCCGCGGCGAGGAGATGCTCGAGGAGTTCGACAACCGCAACGACAAGCTGTTCTCCGCGTCGTTCGGGGCGCAGTTCGTCTCCGGGATGATCATGCCCGCGATGACCTTCATCTCCTACCTGTCGTACGTGCTCGTCGCGGTGGCGGGCGGGCTGCGGGTCGCCTCCGGCAGCATCACGCTCGGCGACGCGACGGCGTTCATCCAGTACTCGCGCGAGTTCACGCAGCCCGTGAGCGAGATGGCGTCGATCGCCAACATGCTGCAGTCCGGCGTCGCCTCCGCGGAGCGCACGTTCGAGCTGCTCGACGCCGACGAGCAGGAGCCGGAGGACGTGCGTGCCACGCTCCCCGAGACCGCGAACGGCCGCGTCGTCTTCGAGGACGTGTCCTTCAGCTACGACCCGGAGGAGCCGCTCATCGAAGGCCTGTCCTTCACGGTCGAGCCGGGGCAGACGGTCGCGATCGTCGGGCACACGGGCGCGGGCAAGACGACGCTCGTCAACCTCGTCATGCGCTTCTACGAGCTCGGCGGCGGTCGGATCCTGGTCGACGGCGTCGACATCCGCGACCTCTCGCGCGACGAGCTGCGCGGCCGCACGGGCATGGTGCTCCAGGACGCGTGGCTGTTCGAGGGCACCATCCGGGAGAACATCCGCTACGGCCGCCTGGACGCGACCGACGAGGAGGTCGTCGAGGCGGCGAAGGCGACGATGGTCGACCGCTTCGTGCGGCAGCTCCCCGACGGCTACGACACTGTGATCGACGCGGAAGGCGGGAGCGTGTCGGCGGGCGAGCGCCAGCTCATCACGATCGCGCGCGCGTTCATCGCTCAGCCGTCGCTGCTCATCCTCGACGAGGCGACGTCGTCGGTCGACACGCGCACCGAGCTGCTCGTGCAGCACGCGATGGCGGCGCTGCGGTCCGACCGCACGTCGTTCGTCATCGCGCACCGCCTCTCGACCATCCGTGACGCGCACACGATCCTCGTCATGGAGCACGGGGCGATCGTCGAGCAGGGCACGCACGCCGAGCTCCTCGAGCGCCGCGGCGTCTACCACGCGCTCTACGAGAGCCAGTTCAAGGGGTCCGCGATCGGCGACCCCAACGCTCGCCAGGAGGCCTGAGCCTCCCGAGCCACCTCACGAGGGCGGGGCGCGACACGCGCCCCGCCCTCCGTCGTCCCCGCGCGACTTCTGCTCGTCTCCCGCGGGGCCACGCCCTCGAGGCCGCTCGCGCTCGCGGGGCCCGTCCGCCGCCGCATCTCCCCCAGCCGGACCGACCCGCCTGACCGCCCGCGCGCGTGCGCGCAGGTCTACCGTGAGTGCAAGAGCGGTTCCTGCAGCGGAGGCCAGACGTGCGCATCGGAGTCCCGACCGAGATCAAGGTCCACGAGTACCGCGTCGCCGTGACGCCGGCTGGCGTCCACTCGCTCACGGGCGCCGGCCACCAGGTGGTGGTCCAGTCCGGCGCCGGTGCCGGCTCAGCGCTCTCCGACGACGAGTACCGCGCCGCAGGCGCGACCGTCGTCGACGACGCCGCCGCGGTCTGGGAGCAGGCCGACATGATCTGCAAGGTCAAGGAACCGCTGCCCCAGGAGTACCCGCTCATGCGTGACGGCCTGCTCCTGTTCACGTACCTGCACTCCGCCGCGGACCTCGCGGGGACGCGCGCCCTGATCGACAACGGCGTCACCGCGGTCGCCTACGAGACGGTCTCGGCGCCGGACGGCTCGCTGCCGCTGCTCGCCCCGATGAGCGAGGTCGCGGGACGCATCGCCGCCCAGGTCGGTGCCGTCGAGCTCATGCGGCCGCGCGGACGCGGCACGCTCATGGGAGGCGTGCCGGGCACCCCGCCCGCCAAGGTCGTCGTGCTCGGCGGCGGCACCGTCGGACGCAACGCGACGCAGGTCGCGGCGGGCATGCGCGCCGACGTGTGCGTCGTCGACGTGTCCCCCGCCGTGCTTCGCGCGATCGACGCCGAGCACTCGGGCCAGGTGCGCACAGCGATGTCGAACCCGTGGGAGATCGAGCCGCTCCTCCTCGACGCCGACCTCGTGATCGGGGCGGTCCTCGTGCCCGGCGCGCGTGCGCCGCACCTCGTCTCGGAGGACCTGGTGGCGCGCATGCGCCCGGGCTCGGTGCTCGTCGACGTCGCGATCGACCAGGGCGGCTGCTCGGAGGTCTCGCGTCCGACGACCCACGAGTCGCCGACCTACCGTGTCCACGGGACGACCGTCTACGCGGTCACCAACATGCCGGGCGCGGTTCCGGTGACGTCGACGCGGGCGCTCACGAACGCGACGCTGCCCTACCTCCACGAGCTCGCGAACGTCGGGGCCGCGATCGCCGAGAGCACCGGCCCTACGTGGGACGTGCACCCGCGCCGCGCAGCGCTGCTCGCGGGCCTGCAGGCGGGTCTGACGACGCACGCGGGCGAGGTCCGCAACGCGGCGGTCGCGCGGGCGCACCGCCTCTGACCTGGCACGGCGCGCCGAAAGGCTGGTGAAACGCCAGAGGGACCGTCTCGGTGAGACGGTCCCTCTGGGCTTCCGGTGGAGCTAAGGAGATTCGAACTCCTGACCTCTTCGATGCGAACGAAGCGCGCTACCAACTGCGCCATAGCCCCGTGAAGCGATACCTAGGTTAGCACCTGCACCGCGTGGTTTGCACATCCGTGTCGCGCTGTCAGAGCCTCCCCGCCGGGGCGGCCGAGACAGCCGCGAGTCACTCGCCGGAGGCGCGCCTCCGGGCGAGGATCGCGTCGAGGTCGAGACCGAGACCCTCGGTCGAGACGGCCTCCGACTCCTCCGCGCTCGAGGCGCTCGCGCTGCTCGCACGCTCGGACGCGTTGCTGGGCGTCGTCACGTCGGCGTCGTCGAGCGGGGCAGGCTCGCGGCGCGGGGCTGCGGCCTTCATCGTGTAGGTGGGGCGCGGGAGCGAGAAGCCAGCGAGCTCGCCGCCCTCCTCGACCACGGTCGCAGGGGCCGGCGTGGCCTCGGTGGCCTTCGCCGCGGGAGCCGACTCCTCGGCCTCCGAGACCGCAACCTCTGCCCCGGACGCCACCGGCTCGGACGCCGTCGACTCGACGGTCACGGCCTTCTCGGTGCTCTGCGCTTCCTCGGAGCTCTGCGCTTCCTCAAAGCTCTGCGCGACGACCGCGCGCACCGCGTCCGAGGAGATCATCTGGGTGCTCACGTCGCTCGCGTGGACCGCTCGTCCGGTGACCGACGGACGCGTCTTCGCGGGTGCGGCACCGGAGCGGGCCTGCGCGGCCGCGGCAGCGTCCGCGCGGCGACCGGCGACGACCGCGCGGCGACCGAGCACGAGCACGCCCGCGAGCATCGCGGTCAGCACGGACGGGATCACGACGGGGATCGTGAACGCGGAGACCGCCGTCCAGGCGATCGCCGACGCGGACAGGAGCGTGAGGGTCAGGGCGAGCCGGCGCTTCGCTGCGGCAGCTCGCTGCTCGGCGATCGCGGCACGGCGGGCGCGCTGCGCTGCGGCCTCGCGGGCGGCGTCGCTGCTGCGAGGCGTCATGGGTCGCGCGGACACAGGTCGGGTACGCCCGGCAGGCGACACCGTGCGCTGCGCACCCGTGGTGGGTCGGTCCATGTCCTGCGCTCCCTTCGCGCGTCCGGTGATCTGTCCTGCGCTGACCGTGGGCATCGAACCCGTGAGCAGCTGGTCGTGCTTCGTCTGTCCCGGCCGGCACTCCCGGTTCTCGTCCCCGAGGGCGCGAGCCGGTCGTGCGACCGCGAGGATCCGCATCGAGCCCGAGAAGCGGTCGTCGGACCTGGCCTCGAGCAGCTGGTCGCGATGACGCGTCCGCTGCGGGAGCAGGTAGGCGACCCACAACCCGACCAGGGCCAGGATCCCGGCCCCGCCTGGAATTGGTTCCACCGTTCTGACGGTATGCGAGCGCGCTCGGGTGGCCGTGCACGCGGCACGGCGTGTCTTACACGGTTGTGATTAACGCCCCTCGCGGGCGGCCTGCCACCGGGCGAGGAGGCCACCCGGAACTTCCTCGGAGGTGAGCGCGAACGTGCGGTGGTCGCACCACCGCCCCTGGATGTGGAGGTACCGCTCGCGCACGCCCTCGTCCCGGAAGCCGAGCTTCTCGACGACGCGCAGGCTCGGCGCGTTCTCGGGACGGATGTTGATCTCGATCCTGTGCAGCTGCAGCGCGGAGAAGCAGTGGTCGACGGCGAGGGCGACGGCGGTCGGCACGGCACCGCGGCCCGCAGCCTCCTGCGCGATCCAGTAGCCGATGCTCGCCGAGCACAGCGACCCGTAGGTGATCGACGAGACCGTGAGCTGCCCGACGAGCTCGCCGTCGAGCTCCAGGCCGAACGGCAGGGTCGTGCCCGAGCGGGCCAGGCGGCGCAGCGCGGACACGTACGACGCGAACGTCCCAGGCGGCGACGAGTGCCCCTCCGGTGTGGTCGCGTCCCACGGCGTGAGCCACGCGGCGTTGCGCACCCGCAGCTCGGTCCAGCGTTGCGCGTCGGCACGGCGCAGCGGGCGCAGGACGACGCTGCCCGCCGGGGTGTCGTCCCGCAGGACCACGGGCCAGCCGACGGTCATCCCTCGAGGACCAGGCAGTTCACGCGCTCGCCGAGCTGGACGAACGTCTGCTGCTCCGGGACCACCGCGAGCGCGTTCGCGTCGGACAGGGCCGACAGAGAGAGCTGGTCGATCGTCGCCGGGTCACCGACCGGGGTGACGCGGTAGCCCTCGTCGGGGCTGCCGACGAGGTGCGCGGGCACGAACTGGCGCACGTCCGCCGGGCTGCTCCACGCGACGTCGGCGTACGCAGCGACCGACGGGCGGAACAGGTCGGCCTTCCCGGCCATCGCGCGCAGGGCGGGCCGCACGAACACCTCGTAGGAGATCTGCGCCGCGACCGGCTGGCCGGGCAGCGCGAAGATCGGGACCTGGTCGTCCCCCTCGCCGAGCATCCCGAAGCCCTGGTGCCGGCCGGGGCTGACGGCGACGTGGTCGAACCGCACCGTACCGAGGGGACCGAGCACGTCCTTGAGCGTGTCGTGCGTGCCCTCGGACAGACCGCCCGTCGTGATGAGCAGGTCCGCGCGCACGAGCTGGTCCTCGATCATCTCGCGCAGCGTCGCGCGGTCGTCCGAGACCGCGGCGACGGGGATCGCGACGGCACCCGCGTCCTGGACGGCGATCGCGAGCGCCTGGCCGTTGGCGTTGTAGACGCCGTCACCCCGGCGGCCCGGCTCGATCAGCTCGGAGCCGACGGGGAGGATGACGACTCGCGGCCGCGGGTGCACGCGCAGCCGCTGGCGGCCGAGGGCCGCCGCGAGCGAGATCTGGCGGGCGCCGAGCCGCACGCCCGCCCCGATCGCGACCTGGCCCGCCACGACGTCGGCCGCCGCGTGGCGCACGCCCGCGCCCGCAGGCGTCGGGCGCAGCACGCGCACGGTGGCCGTGCCGCGGTCCGTCACCTCGAGCGGGAGGACCGTGTCCGCGCCGAGCGGCACGGGCACACCCGTGCTCACACGGATCGCCTGCCCGGGCACGAGGCGCACGGGTTCGACCGCACCGGACCACACGTCCTGGACGACGGGGAGCGTGACCGCTCCGCCGTCCGCGGCCCCGTAGACGTCGTCGTGCCGCACCGCGTAGCCGTCGTGGAGCGCGACATCGCGCGCTGGTACGTCCGCAGGGGCGAGGACGTCCTCGGCGAGGATGCAGCCCGCTGCATCAGCGAGCACGACGTCGAGCGGCGGGACCGGGCGCAGCGCAGCGAGCGCCTCGGAGAGGTGGGTCTGGACCGGTCTCACGATCGCATCACGGCTGCAGCGTCCTCACATAGCCCTCGAGCCAGTCACGGAAGTCACCGCCCAGGTCCTCACGGTCGCACGCGAGCTGAACCACGGCCTTGAGGTAGTCGAGGCGGTCGCCCGTATCGTAGCGCCGGCCCCGGAAGACGACGCCGTACACGCCGCCGCCCTGCTCGGCGGGCGTGCTCGCGAGCTCCGCGAGAGCGTCGGTCAGCTGGATCTCGCCGCCGCGGCCGGGCTTCGTGCGCTCGAGCACCTCGAAGACGGCAGGGCTCAGGACGTAGCGGCCGATGATCGCGAGGTTGCTCGGCGCGTCCTCGGCCGCGGGCTTCTCGACGAGAGCGTCGATCCGGACGACGTCGGAGGCCTCGACCTCGAGCCCGTCGCCGACCTCGGCGACCGGAGAGACGGCTGCGCAGCCGTAGAGCGAGATCTGCGCCGGGTCGACCTCGAGGAGCGCGACGACGGAACCCCCCGTGCGCTCGGCGACCGCGGTCATCACGGGAAGGATCGGGTCGCGCGCGTCGATGAGGTCGTCACCGAGGAGCACCGCGAACGGCTCGTTGCCGACGTGGTGCTTGGCGCGCAGGACCGCGTGGCCGAGGCCGAGCGGCTCGCCCTGACGGACGAAGTGGATGTCGGCGAGATTCGTCGACTCCTTGACTGCCTCGAGACGGTCTTCGTCGCCCTTGGCCTCGAGGTTCGCCTCGAGCTCGGGGACGCCGTCGAAGTGGTCCTCGAGGCTGCGCTTGGAGCGACCGGTGATGAACAGGACGTCCTCGAGGCCAGCCGCGACGGCCTCCTCGACGACGTACTGGATCGCCGGCTTGTCCACGATGGGGAGCATCTCCTTCGGCGTGCTCTTGGTCGCCGGGAGGAAGCGGGTGCCGAGTCCTGCTGCGGGGATGACTGCCTTGGTGATCGCCATGACGAGAGCGTAGCCGCGGTCCCGCGTCTGCGCAGATGACGGGCGGCGCACAGAACTTTGAGACACTGGGCCCATGAACGGAGCGACACAGCCCTACCCGATCCACGCGGCTCTCGAGATCGAGGATGCGAAGAACGTGCTCAGGGCTGCTGTCCGTGCGAACCGCCAGCAGCGGTCGGCGAGGCTCCGTCAGGAGGCGGCTGAGGCGTTCGCCGACGTCCTCGTCTCGAGCGAGCAGCTCGCGAGCGCGAGGTGCGTCGCGGCGTACGTGTCGCGCCCGCACGAGCCCGGGACGCTGCCGCTCATCGAGCGGCTCGCAGAGCGCGGCGTGCGCATCCTGCTGCCCGTCCTCGGTGCGGGCCTCGAGCGGGGCTGGGCGCCCTACGCGGGTACCGACGACCTGCAGGAGCGCGCCCCCGGCCGTCCGCCGGAGCCCGGTACGGAGGCGCACGGCCCGGAGGCGCTCGAGGAGGCCGACGTCGTGATCGCGCCCGCGCTCGCCGTCGACACGACGGGTATGCGCCTCGGTCAGGGCGGCGGCTGGTATGACCGCGCGCTGAGCCACAAGCGCCCGGAGGCGCCCGTCGTCGCGATGGTCTTCCCGGAAGAGATCTACGACGCCGCGCAGCGCCCCATCCCCCACGAGCCTCACGACGTGCCGGTCGACGCGGTCGTGACTCCGTCGGGCTGGATGTCGATCCCCGCGACGTCGCAGGTCTGACGGCCCGAGCCGCCCGCGGCGGCACTCGGTCGAGCCGAGGCGCCGGCGGCGGCTACTCGGTCGGCTCGAGCACGAGCGTCGCCCGCGCCGCGGCCGTCGTCGCCTCCGGGGAGAACGGCCACGCGAACGTCTCCCCGCGCACCCACGCGCCGAGCTGGTCGGCGTAGTGCGTGTGCCCCGGGTGACCCGAGACGCCGGTGACGACGACCCAGCGTGACGCGTCGAGGTCGGCGAGGTCGACGACCATGCGCATCGACGGACCCGCCGTCACCGAGAAGTCTCGCGCCCCGGTGACCTCGTGCCGCGCGGAGGCGTCCCACGACGTCGCGTTGACGATCGACGAGCCGCCCGAAAGCTGCTCAGCACCGGGGTTGACGAGCATGCGCACGGGAGCGGGCACGCTGTCGCCGCCGAGCACCGGGTGCGCGAGGCGGAGCTGGTGCAGACGCCCCCACTGCCACTCGGACGGGTTCTTGCCGAGCGTCGTCGTCAGCTCGAGGCGGGCGCCCTCGAGAGCCTCCTTGAGGATCTCGTCGCGCGTCTCGACGACGTTGACCGTCCGGCGGTCGTCCCACCACTTCGACGTCGGGTCCGCCATGAGCTCGTCGACGACGGCGAGCCACCGGCTGCCGCCGGACGACTGCATCGACGCGGGCAGGTCGTCTCCGAAGGTCTTCTCGAGGAGGTGCGACCACACGGCCGCGAAGTAGGCGGCGCCGGCGGAGTCGGCGTCCATCTCGTAGTCCCAGTCCCGCAGGAGGTCCTGCCCCTCGGAGAGGAAGCCAGGCTCGAGCTCGACGTCGAGCAGCGCTGGCACCAGCAGGTGCGCGTACGGGCTCCACACGTCGGACTGGAGCGCCGCCATCGCGTCCACCGTGACGGGCGACCCGGACTCGACCTGGCCCTTGATGAGCGCGCGGATCCGCTCTGACCGGTAGCCGTAGTCCCAGTCGGAGGTGAGGTACGGCTCGACACCGCGTTCGGTGACTGCCTGGTTCGCCGCGACGATGAACCCCTCGGCAGGGTCGAGGACGGCGGGCATGTCCTCGGCGTCGACGAACCCGGTCCAGTCGTAGCGCGAGTCCCAGCCCGGTCGCGGCCAGGTGCCGTCGGACGCGGACGTCCCGGGGACGTTCGCGCGAACGGGGATCAGGCCAGGGGCCTGGTAGCCGATGTGACCGTCGGTCGTCGCGAAGACGATGTTCTGCGAGGGCACCGCGAAGAGCGCGGCAGCCGCGGCGACGTCCGCGGCGGTCTCGGCGCGGTTGAGCGCGAACACCGCGTCAGCGGTCCGGCCGGGGGTGAGCGCAGTCCACGAGAGCGCGACGCCGTACGTCTGCCCCGTGCCCGGCGCGGTGCCCGTGGGGGTGCGCAGCGCGCCGACCACGTCGCCCAGCTCGCCCGAGACGACCGGGCCGTGCACCGTGCCGCGGACGGTGATGACGACGTCGTCCCCGCCGTTGACCTTGATGGTCTCCTCGCGCAGGGTGAGCGGTTCCCACTCGCCGTCGCGCAGGTACGTGTCGTCCTTGATCGCCTCGATGAAGAAGTCGGTGACGTCGGCGCCGAGGTTTGTCAGGCCCCACGCGAGGGACGCGTTGTGCCCGATGATCACGCCGGGGAAGCCTGCGAAGGAGAAGCCGGAGACGTCGTACGGGCATGCGTCGGACACGGGAGCGCAGCGCAGGCCCACCTGGTGCCAGATGCTCGGCGCAGCGAGGCCGAGGTGGGGGTCGTTCGCGAGGAGAGGCTTGCCGGTCGCCGTGAGGTCGCCCGAGACGACCCACGAGTTCGAGCCCGTGCCCTCGCCGCGCGCGACGGTCTGCGGGACGGCCGCGAGCGCGGCCGCGGCCGTCTCGACGGCGTCCTGCAGAGACGCGTCGCCCCACGGCACGTCGTCCTGCGCGTCGGCGGTCGTGCGCGCGCCCGTGCTGCCGCTGGCCTCCCCCTCGCCCGCCGCGCGGGCCTTGCGCTGCTCGGTGAGCTCCTTGCGGTCGAGGATCGGGGCGTTGCCGGTGCGCGCGTAGCGCGGGAAGAGCTGCTCGACCTGCTCGACGTCGCCGACGATCCCGTACGTCGCCGCGCGGTCGAGCTCGTCGTCGTAGTTGCCGCGCAGGTCCCACGCCATCGCCTTGAGCCACGCGACCGAGTCGATCGGGTCCCACGGCTCGGGAGCCGTGACTTTCACCTGCATGCCGAGGACCGTGTACTCGACCGCGATCGACGACGTGCCGCGCCCGGCGAGGTAGTCGTTCACGCCCGCCGCGTAGGCGGTGAGGTTGGCGCGCGTCGCCTCGTCGAGGAGCGCCCACTCCTGCTCGGCGACCCGGCGCCACCCGAACGTGCGCACGACACGGTCGGCGGCGATCGCGTCGGGGTTGTCCCCGACGAGCTCGGCGAGGCGGCCCGCAGTCACGTGGCGGCGGTAGTCCATCTCGAAGAAGCGGTCCTGCGCGTGGACGTAGCCCTGCGCGCGGAAGAGGTCGGCGCTCGACGTCGCGGTGATCTGCGGGACGCCCTGCGGCCCTCGCTCGACGGTCACCTCCGCCTGGAGCCCGGCGATCGGCACCTCTCCCGACGCGGACGGGAAGGGTCGGCGCACCGCGCCGACGACGATCACGCTCGCGGCGACCAGGACGATCACGACGAGCGCGGAGACGACGATGAGGGAACGACGAAGGAGGCGGGCACGACGAGGCACAGGCCGAGCCTAGCCCGAGAGGCTGGACGAGGTGTGAGGAAGCCGTCAGACCGGGCGCGGGCACAGCGCGTTAGAATCAGCACTCGGAGAGCTGGAGTGCCAAGGGCGGCCGACCGGTCGGCGCCGCGCCGGACGGTACTCGCCCACATCCCGCTCGGAGCACGTCACGTCGCCGTCCTTGAGGAGTTCCGCCAGTGCCCACCTACGCGTACACCTGCACCGCGTGCGGTCACAGCTTCGACATCCAGCAGTCGTTCAGCGACGACGCCCTGACGGTGTGCCCGGAGTGCTCGGGTCGCCTGCGCAAGATCTTCAGCACGGTCGGCGTGACCTTCAAGGGGTCAGGCTTCTACCGCACCGACTCGCGCTCGGGCTCGAAGAGCTCGGTCCCCGCGTCCCCGTCGAAGTCGTCCGGCGGTTCGTCCTCGGCGCCCGCGGCGTCCTGACCGGCGGGCGCCGGCGGCTGCCCACAGGGCGACCGTCGGAGAGCCCCCTCCGCATGTCCTCCTGTCGGCGGGTCGGCCGCAGCGTGGCAGACCTAGCGTCCCGGCATGCCTCCGCTCCCGACGCCCGGATCCGACAGAACCGCACACCCCGGCCGCGCGCACTCTGACCGCGCCGCGGCCGCCCGCCGCAGACAACGCCTGCGCACCCACCTCTGGCGCTGGCGCGTCGTCGCGACGTGCCTCGCGCTCGCCGCGACGACGGTCGCGGTCGTCGCGGCCGTGCGCACCCCGCACGCGCCCACCCGCCCGGTGGTCGCCCTCGCCCGGGACACCGCGCCGGGCGAGCCGCTCGCGCTGACGATCGCCCGGCTGCCGACGCACCTCGGGCCGGCCTGCGCCGTGACGACGCCCGGCGAGATCGAGGACGAGACCCTCGTCGTCGCGCTGCCCGCCGGGACGCTCCTGTGCCCCTCGATGCTCGCGAGCTCCCCCGCCCAAGGGCTCGCGCGCGACGGGGACGTCGTCGTCCCGGTCACGCTGACCGACCCGGCCGTCGCAGCCGCGCTCAAGCCAGGCGACCGGGTCAACCTCGTGCGCGGCCGCAGCACGGACGGCGACGATGAGACCCGTGTCGTCGCGCGTGGCGCGCTCGTGCTGCCGTCGCGCGACGACCAGGAGACCGCCTCAGACGGCGGCCTCCTGGGTGGCTCCCCTGCTGCGAGCAGCGCGCGGACGACCGTCCTCGTCGCGGTGCGGCCTGACGAGGGTCTCGCACTCGTGGACGCCTCGCTCTCGGGCTACGTCGGCGCGGTCATCGTGCAATGATGCTGACGAGACGGCGTCCACGAGGGCGCGCCACATACGGACAAGTCCCCGAGGGAGACGACGCATGAAGGAGACCTTGAACGGCTTCAAGGAGTTCATCCTCCGCGGCAACGTGATCGAGCTGGCAGTCGCCGTGATCGTCGGCACCGCGTTCTCGGACATCGTCGCGAAGATCCAGGAGGGTGTGATCAACCCGCTCATCGCGGCGTTCTTCGCGGCTCCGGACCTGTCGTCGGTCGGTGCATTCACGATCAACGACTCGGTGTTCCGGCCCGGCCTCGTGCTGAACGCGGTGATCAACTTTCTCATCGTCGCGGCCGTCATCTACTTCGTGATCATCCTGCCGATCAACAAGCTCGCGCAGGCCCGCAAGCGTGGTGAGGTCTCGGAGCCCGCAGCCCCGTCCGAGGAGATCCTGCTGCTCCAGGAGATCCGCGACCTGCTCAAGCAGCAGAACGGCGGCGCCACGAGCGAAGCCCCGGGGACGACCCCGACGCTCTGACGTCCTCCCCGCACCGCAGCACAGCACAGACGAGGAGAGAGCCGGTCCCGTGGGACCGGCTCTCTCCTCGTCTCCGTCTGCTGCCTTCCCGTCAGTCGCGGTAGCCTGCGCCGCCCCAGTGGGGTGGCAGGTCGCGCAGGAGGTGCGCGTCGTCGTTCTCACGGGCAGGCCCCTCGGACCACCCCTCGCCCCGCTCGTCAGCGCTGATCCCCGACACCTCCGCCGTCTCGGTGCCGCGGCGCACGACACGCCGGTGCTTGCGGCGGGGAGCCGCCGCACCGGCGTCCGTCACCGTCGCTCCGCCCTGCGGCGCCCCGGCTGCGGCCTCGGCGGCCGCAGGAACGTCGGGCTGGTCGGGCGCGGGCTGGTCGGGGCGGGGATCGTGCTGGCTCACGCCACCATCATCCCAGGCGGGCGATGCCCTTCCCGCCTGCGCCCGGGCAGCCGGTGCCGGCGGCTGGACGGCCGCCGAGACAGGGTCCGGGCCCGCGCTCAGCCCTCGAGCGCGCGGCGCACAGCCGCGTTGACGGCCGCGTCCACACGGTTCGACCGACGCACGACCCCGAGCTCCGCGCGCAGCGCACCCGCGAGCTGCTCGGCGTCGCGCTCGATGCCGTCCGAGCGGATCCACGCGGCGAGCTCGTCGATCTCGTTGTCGCCGTAGGCGTTGATCGGCAGGCCGGGCTGGACGTCGGGGCGCGGAGCACGCACGGACTCGACGGTCGTGTCGGAGGCGGCGGTGACGAGGTCGACCTGCACCCCGCCCACCATCGCGAAGCCGCCCTGCATGACGGACTCGGGCCCGGTGTGGCGCGCGCCCTCGACGACTTCGGACGCCGAGCCGGGTGACACGACGTCGGCCGCCGCAGCGGGCGCGACGTGCGCCTCCTCGGCCGTCGAGGCGGCCGAGGCCGCGGTCGCGGCGCTCACGCCGGACACGCTCGAGCGCGCTGAGCCGGAGGACAGCGTCGACTGCGCGACGCCGGTCTCGTGCGCGGAAGCGACGCTCGACACGTCCGCCGCCGTCTCACCCGAGACGGGCGCCCAGGCGGGCGCGCCCCATCCGGGTGCGTACGGGTTCGCGCGGGGCGTCTCCCCCGAGATCGCGGCTGCGAACGACGGCGTCACGACGCCGTCGACCGGCCGGACGGGCTGCTCGGGTGCGTCGTCGCGCGGCGCGACCACGGGCTCGGCGACGGCAGGCGCGGCCACGTCGTCCACAGGAGCCGCGCCGACGGCCACGTCTGCGACGCACGGAGCGTCCTCGACGACGACGTCGCCCGACGCCTCGCCAGCGACCGGCTCGACCGGCCTCTCGAGCTCGATCGGGTCGACGACCGCCGGCAGCGTCACGGGGACGTTCGCGGCCTCGCGGCCGCCGAACATCGGCTGCTCGAACATGCTCGCGGCCACGTCGAGCACGACCTGCCGGATGCGGCTCGCCTCCTTGACAGGGTCCAGGAAGGCTGCAGCCGACCACACCTGGACGACCGTCCACCCGAGCGCCTCGAGGCGCTCGGCCCGCTGGCGGTCACGCACGCGCACGGACGGCTCCGCGACGTACGCGGCGTCGTCGGTCAGGACGGCGACGAGCATGCGGTCCGGGAGGTCGGGGTGCCCGACGACGAGCGGGATCCGCTCCCCGCCGCGCATGCCGAAGTCCGTCTCGACCATGAGGCCGGCACGCCACAGGCGCTCGGCGAGGTCGATCACGAGACGGTCCGGGTTGAGGTCCGTCTCCATGCCGTCCGCGAGCATCGAGCGCGGGCCCTGGGCAGCGCGGCGCTCGACGAACTCGAGGAGGTCGCCCAGCAGGCGCGCACCGGGGGTGCGCAGACGCTCCGGGTCGAGGTCCTCGTAGCCGAAGCACGAGACGACGGTCAGGCGCGCGCGCGAGACGCCGAGCGCGTCGAGCAGCATCGCCTCGCCTGCAGGCTCGGACACGGCACCGAAGCGGTGCAGGACGCGGCCGTGCGGCGTGCGACCGAAGCCGACCGACATGATGACGGCGTCGCGCGAGAGGCCAGCGACCGCGGAGAGGTCCGCGATCACGACCGGCTCGTGCGCGGCCGGGTCGAAGAACGAGGACAGCGCCGGGTTGCGGCGCACCTCGCCGAGGAGCGCCTCGCGGACGCGGTCTGCGTGCAGCTCGCTCAGCGTGATGATCGCGAGCGACTCCTCGGGGCGGACGAGCGCGTGCTCGATCGCGAGCTCGACGACCCGCTCGACCTCGCCCTGCGTCGTCTGCACCGTGCCGGTCGTCGCGTCGGGCATGCCGGACGCGTCGACCGTCTGGAAGTCGATGAGATCCCGCGAGACGGGCAGCGGGGTCGGCCGCAGCACGTCGCCGTAGCCGTGCTTCGTGAGGAACTCGACGAGCTCCTGGTCCCGCGACGAGACCTGCGCGCGCAGGGGCACGGTCGGCAGGACGCGTGCGAGGTCGCGGACCGCCGCGCCGGACGCGGAACGGGCGTCGCCGATGACGACGACCTGGCGTGCGCGCGCGATCGCGGGGACGAGCAGCTCGGCGGGGAGGTGCTGGACCGCGTCGAGGATGACGAGGTCGACCGTCCTGGTCGGCGGCAGGATGTGCGGCACGAGCGTCGGCGACGCGACCGTGACGGGGCGCAGCGAGCGCAGCAGGTGGCCGTAGCGGGAGGTCGTGTCGCGCAGACCCGTGAAGCGGCCCTCGAGCAGCTCGGCGAAGAGCTCCTCGGTGTCCTCGGGGTGCTTGCGCATCGCGAGGGTCGCCTCGCCGATCGCAGCGGTCAGGACGGGGCCGGGCAGCGCGGCGACGTGCGCGCGGTCGAGCTCGCGGAAGCGAGCGGCGAGCGCCTCGAGCGCCGCGCCGTCGTACGCCGCGAGCGCGACGTCCTGGCGCAGGATCTCCTCGAAGACCGAGGACCACCAGGCGAGCTCGAGCTCGGGGCCGACGAGGCCCGTCGAGACGTGGCGGTCGCGCAGGTCGTCGACGAGCGCGGACAGGCCCGCGGCGCGCAGGTCGCGCAGGAGCGCCGTGCGCTCGGGAAGCGTGTCGAGCGCCGCGCGGTCTGCTGCGAGGCGCTCCGTGCGCTCGACGAGCGCGGCGATCGGCATGTCGAGGAGGCCACCGCCCGCAGGCGTCGACGCGAGGACAGGCTCGAGCGCCTCGACGTCCTCGAGGACCTCCCGGTAGGTCGCCTCGATCACGGCGAGCCCCTCGGGCAGGCGCGGCCAGCCGCCACCCGGGCACATAGCCGTCCACTGCTCGCGCTGGGCCTGGACCTGGACGAGCGCCCCGTGCAGGTCGTCGACCCGGGTGCCCGGGCGAAGCATGTCCTTCGCCTGCTTGGCGAGACGGCGGCGCTGGCGGCCGGTCATCTCGGGGGCGTTCATCGCGCGCCACTTGGGCGTCGCGGTCGCCGCGACGAGGTCGGCAGCGGTCCGCTCGAAGATGATCGGCTGGAAGACGTCGAGCGTCGTGCGCAGGCCCGCGATCATCGCGAGCTGCTCCCCCCAGGCGCGCAGCGACGTCGGCTCGACGAGCCCGGACGACGCGCGGACCTGCTCGATCTGCGCGTCGAGGCGCGGGAGCAGGTCGTTCGCGAGGCGGTCGGCGCGCGCGTACGCGTCGCGGGCGGCCTCGTCGTCGACGAGGTCCGCGCCGTACCAGGGGGTCGACGTCGGGCGGATCGTGAAGGCGCCGAGCTCGGAGACGCGGATGAGCGTGTCGATCGCGTCCTGGCGCACGTCGTCGGTCAGCGCGGCGGTCGTCGCGGGCGACAGGCGCACGTGGGTCGACGGCGACGGGCGCGCGGCGGTCAGTCGGGCGAGCGCCTGGAGGACGTCGTACGCCGAGACGCCCCACGGACGCCGCACGAGGTGCAGCGACTCGATGTAGCCGGCGAGGCGGCGGCGGGTGTCGATCAGGTCGGCGCGCAGGCGGCCGAGCGCGTGCCGGTCGATGTACGGCGGCTCGAGCGTCATCGCGGCGAGCAGGCGGCGGGAGACGCCCGCGCGCCAGGTGGGCGACGGCTCGATGTCCATGAGGAGGTCGGACAGACCGAGGCTCTCCATGCGGGCGACGACCTGCTCGGCAGCGCGGCGGTGGCCCGGCACGTAGAGGACGGAGCGGCCGGAGGCGGCGGCGTCCGCGACGACGGCGGCGACGGTCCCGGGCACGTCTGCGCCGGCGGGCGCGTCGACGAAGACGTGGCGGCCGCTCGTGACGGCGTCGAGCAGGTGGCGCTGCGCGGGGTCGAGGTCACCGACGCCGCGCTCGTCGGCCGGGTCCTCGTCGCCCTGACGCACCTCGGGCAGGGTCTGCGGGACGAAGGCGCGCGCGACCGCGGCCGCGACGTCGTCCGTCGGGTCGGCGAGAGGCGCCTCGTCGACGGTGGTCGCGTCGTCGTCCTGCGCGTCCGCGGCGACGGCGCCGGCGGGCAGCGCAGACGTGCGCGTCGGCGTCGTGGCGGGTGCGTGCGCCTGGAGGTGCTCGTCCTCGTAGGCGAGGGTCGCGAGCGCCGCGACGACCTCGTGGTGGTCAAGGCCTGAGAGCTCGTCGAGGTCGTCGACGAGCGCCTGGCCCGGGTGGACGAACGAGCCGACGACGAGCTTCTCGGTGAGCGTGAAGTCCGTGAGCACGGCCGAGCCGAGCGCGTGGACGCGGTCGGTGACGATGCTCGGCGCGAACGCGCCGGAGTCGAACGCGGACTGCGCGAGCGCGACCGGGTCGAGGAGCGCGCCGCGCGCGCGCAGTGCGCGGGACAGGACGGGGTTGAGCTCGGCGGACGTCTCGAGCATGAGCTCGTAGTCGGACTCGCCCGAGCCGCGCGCCTGGAGGCGCAGCGGGCGCAGCAGGACGGGGGCGCGGACGGTGCGGCGCGTCTCGCGCGGCTCGTCGTCGGTCGAGCCGGCGGGATCGGGGGCGGCGCCGGCGATGCGGGCGAGGGCCGCGACGTCGTCGGCCGACTCGTCGCCGACCTCCTCGGTCCACGTCGCGATCCCGATCGCGAGGTAGGTGGGCGCGATGCCGTAGCGCTCGGTCTGCTCCTTGGCGCGTGCGGCGACAGCCCGTGCCCGGCGGCGCGCGGTGGGCAGGGAGACGCCCTCGCGGAAGATGTTGGCGAGCTGGGTCGGCCGCCCGGCGAAGAGCTGGGCGATGCCCGACGGGTGCGCGGCGGTGAGGTCGAGGACGGCGTCGCCGAGCAGGCGGATGTCGGCGAGCGAGGACCCGCCCGCGCGGGCGGCGAGCGCGGTGCGCCACCCGCTGACGGACCGCGCGACGATCTGGGAGGTCGTGGGCGCAGCGACGATCGTGGGCGCGCTCGGGGCGCCGACGGGCTGCTCCCCCTCGGGACGCTGGTTGCTGGCCATGACATTCACGTTGGAAACGCTAACCGGCAGCGGGGTGAGAGTGGGGGTGACGCGCCGCAGGGCTGTCTGCGAGGCCCGAGACAAGGGACTTCCACGGCCGTTCGGAGGGTGGGAGTCACGGCTCGAGGGCCGAGAATGAGGGACAGCGCGCACCGCGCAGGGGGCAGGCGATGCGCGCCGTCATGGATGATCTTGCACGCTCGTCCACCCGGTGTCAACGCGCTGCGAGCGGCGAGTTCTTCCCGGTGTCGTCGCCCTGAGACGCCTGGCACGCGGGTGCGTCACACCGGTCGAGATGACGCGCCGTCGTTTCCGACGGGACCTTCGATCCTGTCGTGAACTCCCGCCGAAAACGGGCGCGGATTCGGGGGCACGAGGGTCGACCGAGTAGGCTCGTCACGCCCGACCGCGACGGTCGGGATTGCGTCTGTAGCTCAGTGGATAGAGCACCGCTCTCCTAAAGCGGGTGTCGGCAGTTCGAGTCTGCCCAGGCGCACCGCACGGGCCTCGGCCCGCCGTCCGGCTCCGCGCACCTGCGCGAGACCGATCCCCCCGAGCACGGCGACGACGCCGACGCCCTGGAGGATCGTGAGCGACTCCCCTCCGACGAGGGTGCCGAGCAGCACGCCCGTGACCGGGTTGAGCAGGCCGACGACGCCGACCGTCCCGGCGGGCAGGTGCGCGAGTCCCAGGTTCCACGCGACGTACGCGAGTCCGGTCGCGACGACGCTCATGTAGACGAACGCGACGACCTGACCGCCGTCGAGCCGGGGCGGCGCCCCCTCGACGAGGAGCGCGACGGGCACGAGCACGAGCGAGCTCGAGACGAGCTGCCACGAGGTGAGGGCGACCGGGTCGACGCCCGTGCGCCAGCGGCGCGCGAGCACGAAGCCGACGGACGACATGACGAGCCCCGCGATGGACGCCAGGACGCCCCACGGGTCGATCGCCCCTCCTCCGCCGGCGAGGATGAGCACAGCTCCGCCGATCCCGACGGCAGCGCCGAGCGCGGCGACGGCGCCGGGGCGCTCGCCGAGGAGCCCCCAGCCGAGCGCCATCATCGCGACGGGCGAGAGCGACATGATCATCGAGGCGACGCCTGTGGGCAGCGCTTGCGCCGCGACGTAGACGAGCACGAAGAACGGCCCGGTCGTGAGGGCGCCGAGCACAGGGGCGCGCCACCACCAGGAGCCGCGCGGCAGACTCCGGCGCAGGGCGACGAGCAGGAGACCGCCGGGGAGCCCGCGCAGGATCGCTCCCCAGAGCGGTGCGCCGTCGGGCAGGACGGCGTGGGTGAGGTAGTACGTGCTGCCCCAGAGGACGGGCGCGATCGCGGTCACGGCGATCCATCGACGGTTATCTTCCATGGAAGATAGTTTGCTTCCTCGGAAGGTATTCTGTCCATGTGTCTGACCACGTATCCCGCATCCAGGACGAGTGGCGCCGCGAGCGCCCCGACCTCGACCCGCGCCCCCAGGGCGTCTTCGGCCGCCTCCACCGGCTCGCCAACGCCCTCACCGAGCACCTCGAGGTCGTGTACCGCCGCCACGGACTCACCGAGGGTGAGTTCGACGTGCTCGCCACCCTGCGTCGCACGGGCGCCCCCTTCGAACGCACCCCAGGCGAGCTGAGCGCGCACACGATGGTCACGACCGGTGCGATGACGAAGCGCGTCGACCGGCTGGCTGCCGCAGGCCTCGTCACCCGCAGGCCAGCCGACGGCGACGGCCGCAGCCGCGTCGTCGCGCTCACCCCTGAGGGCCGCGCCCTCATCGACGCGGCCTTCACCGAGCACCTCGCCAACGAGGCGCGCCTCCTGGCGGCCCTGCCGTCGAAGGACGCCGACGACCTCGAACGCATCCTCGCCACCTGGCTCGCCGCGCTCGACGACTGACGCCCGGTCTCTCCTGTCGGGAGCACAGGCCAGCCGATCGGTGCACGTCGCAGGGCCGTGGAAAACTGAGCCCATGACCATCGACCCCGCTCTCGCTGCCGCCCTCGCCGAGGAATCCGTCCCTGCCGTCGCCCCCGACGCCGTCTGGATCGAGCGCGTCGGCCCCCGCCAGTACGCCGGCTTCAACGGCCGCGGTGCCCGCGTCGCGATCGGCTCGACGGAGCATGACGGCCGCTTCACCCCGGGCGAGCTCCTCAAGCTCGCGCTCGTCGGCTGCACGGGCCTGTCCTCCGACGTCTCGTTCGCGCGACGCCTCGGCCCGGACTACAAGGCACGCATCGACGTCACGTCCGTGAAGAACGTCGAGGAGGAGCGCTACACCGAGCTCGTCGAGAAGCTCGAGGTGGACCTCTCCGCCCTCGAGCCCGACGCCCGCGACCGCCTGCTGACCGTCGTCAGCCGTGCGATCGACGCGAGCTGCACGGTCGGCCGCACGATCAAGTCCGGCGCGACCGTCACCCTGAGCGTCATCGACGAGGCCTCGGGCGAGACGGTCGCCCACACGTCCGAGGACGGCATCTGACGATGGCCCCCGCCGCGCAGATCTCCGGGACGGGCCCCGACGACCGCACCGCGCTCGAGGCCGCTCTCGACAAGGCGATCCGGGTCCCGTCGCCCGTGATCCGCGCGCACGTCGACCGGCTGACGGCACGCAACCCCGAGGCGAACGCCGAGCAGATCCTCGCGCTCCTCGAGAAGGAGCTCCTCCGCGTCGTCACCTCGACCGGGGCAGCCGTCGGCGCGGCGGCCGCCGTCCCGGCGGTCGGCACCGCAACCGCTGCCGCGCTCACGGTCAGCGACCTCGCGGCCTTCTTCGCGGCGTCGGCCGCGTACACGCTCGCGGTCGCGGACGTGCACGGCATCGCGGTCGACGACGTCGAGCGGCGACGGGCGCTCGTCCTGGCGACGGTCCTCGGCGAGGACGGCACCAAGGCGCTCACGTCCGCGGGCATCAGCCCGGTCGCGTGGGGTCGCGTCCTGGTCGCGGCCGCGCCGTCGAACACGATCAAGCGCGTCAACAAGGTGCTCACGGGACGCTTCCTCAAGCGCTACCTCGCGAAGCAGTCGGGCCTCGCGCTCGGGCGGCTCGTGCCGTTCGGCGTCGGCGCCGCGGTCGGGGCGATCGGCGGCCGTGCGCTCGCCAAGGGTGTCGTCCGACAGGCGGCAGGGGCGTTCGGCCCACCGCCCCTGCGCGTCGGAGAGCCGGCGCGCGTCGTCGAGCCGGCGCCTCCGGCGGACGCGTCGCGCCAGGTCGAGGGAGCGTGACGGTGGCCCGCTATCTCATGTGCCCGCCGACCTACTTCACCGTGTCGTACGAGATCAACCCGTGGATGGACACCTCCGTGCCGGTGGACCAGGCGAAGGCCGTCGCCGAGTGGGAGCGGCTGCGCGACGTCCACAGGGACCTCGGGCACACGGTCGAGCTGATCGACCCGCTCCCCGGGCTGCCGGACATGGTCTACGCCGCCAACGGCGCGACGGTCGTCGACGGCGTCGCGTACGAGGCCAAGTTCTCGCACGTCGAGCGCGCGGCCGAGGGGCCCGCGTACCTCGCGCGCCTGGCCGAGCTCGGCTTCCACCCGCACGAGGCCGCCGAGACGAACGAGGGCGAGGGCGACCTCCTCCTCGTGGGTGACCTGCTGCTCGCCGGGACCGGCCTGCGCACGTCGCGCGAGGCGCACGCCGAGGCGAGCGCCGTCCTCGGGCGCGAGGCTGTGACGCTCGAGCTCGTCGACCCGCGCTTCTACCACCTCGACACCGCGCTCATGGTGCTCAAGGGGCTCGACGGGGGCCCGGAGGTCGACGTCGCCTACCTGCCGGGCGCATTCAGCGGCCCGTCGCAGGAGCGCCTGCGGGACCTCTTCCCCGACGCGCTGCTCGCGACGGAGGAGGACGCGGCGGTGCTCGGTCTCAACGCGGTGAGCGACGGCGAGCACATCGTCATGTCGGCGCGCGCGCCGCGCCTCGCCGGCGCGCTCGAGGAGCGCGGCTACACGCCCGTCCCGGTCGACCTCCCCGAGCTGCTGCTCGGTGGTGGCGGGGCCAAGTGCTGCACGCTCGTCCTGCGCGGCTGAGCAGCGACTTATCGGGGCCACGGCGCGCTCGCGCCGAGCGTCGTGCCATGCGGGGCGCGCCTCTCCCCTGCCTGACGAGGGCACGTGGACCGAGGTGCCCCCAGCATGGGCTCGCCCCTCTCCTGCTTGACGAGGCCGCGCACGCTGAGGGGTGCTAGCGCCCGTCAGCCGGGCGAGCCGGCGCTCTGGGACGACGGGACGGCGTCGTTCGACTTCTTGGTGACGACCATGACCGGGCACTTGGCGTGGTGCAGCACCGCCTGCGACGTCGAACCGAGGAGCAGGCCCGCGAAGCCCCCGCGACCGCGTGAGCCGACGACGACGAGGTCGGCCGCGGTCGAGAACTCGGTGAGCAGCTCGGCGCCCGTGCCGTCGAGGACGATCCGGCGGACCTTCTGCCCCGGGAAGTCCTGCAGGACACGGTCGACGATGACGTTGAGGCCCTCGGCGACGTCCGCGAGGACGGCCTCGTGGTCGACAGCGGCCGGGAGCCAGGCGAGCATGCCCGCTCCCGCACCCACGGGGACACCGGCGACGGCGACGAGCTCGCAGTCCCAGATCTTCTGCTGGCGCAGGGCTGCACGGATGGCGCCCTCGGCGGTCGGTGACCCGTCCATGCCGACGACGATGCGACGGATGGGGAACAGCGGGCGCTGGTCGACCGGCTCGAGGCCCGCGTTGGACGCGACGGAGGAGATCGCGGTGCGCTCGCCGTCCTCACCCAGGTAGGGCACGACCACGGTCGGGCAGTGACTGTGGGCGGGCAGCGCGGAGGAGACGGTGCCGAGCAGGCGGCCGGCGAAGCCTCCGTGCCCGCGGGTACCGACGACGACGAGGCGGTGCTCGCGGGACAGGTCGACGAGGACGCCAGCGGGGTCGCCGGTCGTCACGGATGCCCGTACCTCGACGCCGGTTGCCTCGGCGCGCGCCTTGGCCTCTTCGAGAACGGCCTTGGCGCCGTCGAGGATCGCCGTGTCGTCGAGAGCGGCGTAGCCGCCGTCGAGGCTCGCGGCGGTGAAGGACGGAAGAGAGTAGGCGCAGACCACGTGCAGCGGCCATCCGAGGCGGAGCGCCTGGGCAGCGGCCCAGTCGAGCGCGTGCAGGCTCGGCGAGGAACCGTCCACCCCCACCAGGACCACGTCACGGTGCGTCATCTGCGAGCTCCTCTCTGAGTTCCGCGGTCGGCGCTCGTCGCGCCGACCGTGCTTCGACTTTACCCTCTCATCACCACGCCTATGCCCTGCTGGGCGCGGGTCTCACCCCTGATATCGGGCCGCGCGGGTCGGGCCCGGCGCTAGCGGGCGCCGGTTGCACGCCGGGCATGACAAAGGCCCGGACCGTCAGGTGCGGTCCGGGCCTTCGTCGAGCTGTCTCGATGCTCAGCCGATGCGGATGAACGTCGGGTTCGACTGCCAGATCTTGCGGAACTGGATCGTCTTGCCCGGGCGCGGGGCGTCGATCTGGGTGTTGCCACCGGCGTAGATCGCCACGTGACCGGGGGTCCAGATGAGGTCGCCTGGCTTGGCCTGGCTGCGCGGGACGACCGTGCCGACCGAGCGCTGGGCACCCGAGCTGCGCGGGAGGTTGATGCCGAGCTGCGCGTACACGTAGCTCGTGAAGCCGGAGCAGTCGAAGCCGTTCGGCGTCGTGCCGCCGTAGACGTACGGGACGCCGACGTAGCGGGACGCGATCTCGATGACCGCGGAGCCGGAAGCCGCAGCGGGAGGCGCGGTCTTCTTCTCGGCCTTCGGGGCCGCCTGGCTGTTGTTGTTCTCGACGGCGGTGCGCGCCTGGCTGCGGGAAGCGGCCTCGTTGACGCGGGGAGCCTCGACGGTCTGGCGGACCTCGGGGGCCGGCTTGACCTTGACCGGCTTGACCTTGGCGGCCGAGACGGACCACGACGCGTCGGCGACCGTGACAGCGGGGGCCGCCTGCAGCTGCGCGCGAGCCTGCGACGTGAGAGCCGAGACATCTGCCGTGCCGATCGACACCTTGGAGTCGGTGGCGGCGCTGGCAGAGGTGCCGAGCATCGAGACGAGGAGTCCGGAGGTCGCGGCGACGGCGACGGTGCGCTTCCCCGCGGTGCTGAGGTTGTCCCCCGCCGCGTCGACGATGACCTGGCTGATGGGGCGACGGGCCGCGCGGTGCTTTGCGCGAGTCGTGCTGATCGTCACGTGGTAGTGCCTCTCCATGAACGCCTACGAAGTTAGCTGTCGGGTTCGGGCTAGAGAGCTGCCCGGCCGACCGGCGAACCGGCCGACTTCACCCCAAGGCTCCGGTGGTGCTGGAGCCGTTGGTGGTTCCCCCGCCTCTGCCAGCGGTCTTGGTGCGTCACCCGCAGTGGCAGAGCTCGGCGTCTGCGGGTGAGCCTCTACCGGGGTTCCGGTTGAAGCCAGATCGAAGGTACCCCATCGGGTGAAGAAATGTCACGCTCCGGTCACGACAATTTTCCGAGGGGTTCGGACGCCCGTCAGGCAGCCACGAAGATGTGCCGTGAGACCTCTGCGGGGAGCTCCAGGATGGTGTCCTTGCCCTCCGCCGTGACGGTGAGGTCACGGCCCGTCGACGTCAGCTCGACAGTGCCACCGGGCACGACGCCGGCGGACGCGAGACGCCCCAGCAGCACGACGTCTGTCTGCAGCGGTTCACCCAGCCGGGCGACCTGCACGGTGCGGCTCTCGCCGTCGGCCAGGGTGCCGCTGACGACCGTGAGAGAGACCACGCCCTCGAGGAAGCCCTGCTCGGGACGTTCGTCCCCGAGCTCGCCCAGCCCCGGGATCGGGTTGCCGTAGGGCGAGTGGGTCGGGCGGTCGAGAAGGTCGAGGAGGCGCATCTCCACGCGGTCGCTCATGACGTGCTCCCAGCGGCAGGCCTCGTCGTGGACGTACTCCCAGTCGAGACCGATGACGTCGGTGAGGAGACGCTCCGCGAGACGGTGCTTGCGCATGACGCGCATCGCCTTCGCGTGGCCGACCTCGGTCAGCTCGAGGTGCCGGTCGCCCGAGACGACGACGAGCCCGTCACGCTCCATGCGCGCCACAGTTTGGGAGACCGTCGGCCCCGAGTGCCCGAGGCGCTCCGCGATGCGGGCGCGGAGCGGCACGATGCCCTCTTCGGCCAGCTCGTAGATAGTCCGGAGATACATCTCGGTGGTGTCGATGAGGTCGCTCACGCTACCCAGCCTCCTGTTGTCGGTGTCCCGCCACAGTTTAGGCGAACGGGGTGTCAGCACGAGCCTCGCCGCTATCCTCGGAGGGTGCCCGAGACGATCCAGATCCCCACCGAGCTCCTTCCCGCTGACGGCCGCTTCGGCTCAGGCCCCTCGAAGGTCCGTGACGAGCAGGTCGCGGCCCTCGCCGCGGCCGGGCGCTCGCTCCTCGGCACGTCGCACCGGCAGGCGCCGGTCAAGGACGTCGTCCGCCGGGTACGCACAGGCCTTGCAGAGCTGTTCGACCTCCCCGACGGTTACGAGGTCGCGCTCGGCAACGGTGGCGCGACGGCCTTCTGGGACGTCGCCACGTTCTCGCTCGTCGAGGACCGCGCGTCGCACGCCGCCTTCGGCGAGTTCTCCTCCAAGTTCGCCAAGGCGACGTCGGCCGCGCCATTCCTTGCCGACTCGCTCGTCCGCACGGCCGAGCCGGGCACCGTCGTCCTGCCCGAGGTGCGCGACGACGTCGACCTCTACGCGTGGCCGCACAACGAGACGTCGACGGGCGCGATGGCTCCCGTAGTCCGGCCCGAGGGATCGGAGGGCTCGCTCGTCGCGATCGACGCGACGTCCGGCGCCGGCGGCCTCGCCGTCGACGTGTCGCAGACCGACGTCTACTACTTCGCGCCGCAGAAGGTCTTCGCGTCCGACGGCGGCCTGTGGCTCGCGATCCTCTCCCCCGACGCCGTCGAGCGCGCCGAGCGGCTCGCCGCCGAGCGGTGGATCCCGGAGATCCTGTCCCTCAAGATCGCGGTCGACAACTCGCGCCTCGAACAGACGCTCAACACCCCCGCCGTAGCGACGCTCGTCATGCTCGCCGAGCAGGTCGAGTGGCTGAACGCTCAGGGCGGTCTCGCGTGGTCGGCCGAGCGCTGCTCGCGCTCCGCCGCGGCCCTCTACGACTGGGCGGAGTCCCGCGACTGGGCGACGCCGTTCGTGACCGATCCCGCCGCGCGCTCGAACGTCGTCGCGACGATCGACCTCGACGACGCGATCGACGCGACCGCCGTCGTCGCCGCGCTGCGCGACAACGGCGTCCTCGACGTCTTCCCGTACCGCAAGCTCGGCCGCAACCAGCTGCGCGTCGGCGTCTTCCCCGCCGTCGAGCCCGACGACGTCGCGCGCCTCACCCAGGCCGTGGACTACGTCGTGGAGCGGCTGCGCGGCTGAGAGGCGGGGCGCTCGCTAGCGCCGGCAGGCGCCAGCCACCCGACGGGCTGCGTCGGGTGAGTGCGGCTGGACCTGCTCGTACGGCATTATGGTCGGCATGCGCGGAATCATCCTGGCTGGCGGCTCAGGCACACGGCTCCACCCGATCACCCTCGGCGTCAGCAAGCAGCTGGTCCCCGTGTACGACAAGCCGATGATCTACTACCCGCTGTCGACTCTCCTGCTCGCGGGCATCCGCGACGTGCTCGTCATCACGACGCCGCACGACGCCGATCAGTTCCAGCGCCTCCTCGGTGACGGGTCGCAGTTCGGCATCTCGATCCAATACACGGTGCAGGCCGAGCCGAACGGCCTCGCGCAGGCGTTCGTGCTGGGCGAGGACTTCATCGGTGCCGAGAAGTGCGCGCTCGTGCTGGGCGACAACATCTTCTACGGGCACGGCCTAGGCGACCAGCTGCAGGCGTACACGGACGTCGAGGGCGGGGCGGTCTTCGCGTATCGGGTCGCGAACCCGTCGGCGTACGGCGTCGTCGAGTTCGACGACGACTGCCGGGCGATCTCTCTCGAGGAGAAGCCGGCCGTGCCGAAGAGCTCGTACGCGGTTCCGGGACTGTATTTCTACGACAACGACGTCGTCGAGATCGCCAAGGCCCTCGAGCCGTCGGCGCGCGGAGAGTACGAGATCACGGACGTCAACAAGGAGTACCTGCGCCAAGGGCGCCTCCAGGTCGCGGTGCTGCCTCGAGGCACGGCGTGGCTCGACACGGGCACGTTCGACTCCCTGCTCGAAGCCTCCGACTTCGTCCGCACGATCGAGAACCGGCAGGGTATGAAGATCGGCGCGCCTGAGGAGATCGCATGGCGGCGCGGGTTCCTCACGGACGACCAGCTCGCGGAGCGCGGCCGCGAGCTCGAGAAGTCGGGTTATGGGGCGTACCTGCTGGGGCTGCTCGACGGGGCGTGAGCCCTCGCGCAAATGCCATGTCGAACGCTCCTCGGGCACGGCGCCGAGTAGGCGCCATCGCCTCATTACACCTGGCGCTGCGATGTTCCACGAGAACTCCCCGCACGCGTGCCGCCTCCACCCGGTCTCCATTGGATCTTGCTCCACTCGTCGCGTCGTCGCCCCCCTCATAAGTGTCACCTCGCCCATTCCGGCCCGCTTCGCGCCAAGCAGTCAACGCACAGCAGGAACGAGCTGCTGCGACAGCCTCGCAGCAGGCTGAACCACGAAGTTCTCGAACGGACGGTGCAGTGCGAGCGACAGGACGGTCGCAATCACCACCAGCGCCGCCGTGAACCACGGCTCGTCACGCATCGTGTCGAAGTCGAGCCCCGCGTACTGCACGGCCCGGGTCGTCGCAGAGATGAACATCATGTGGAGGATGTAGACGGTGGACGCCCGCCCCCCCGAGTCTCGAGAGCACCGACGGGCGGGTGCCCGCTCGCACCGCGTAGGCGCCGAGCGCGTAGGCAGCCACCAAGATGAGCAGGTCCTTCGCGCTCCCCGCACCGAGATAGCGCAGGAGCGTGTACACCGCCAGGGCCCCCGCCATGACAGCGACGTGGCGCCACGAGCCCTGGATCGAACGTTCCGCTATGAAGACCCCGAGCGCGAGGAACACGAGCGCTCGCGGGAAGCCTCCGGAGACCACAAGCGCCGACAGGTCGACGAACCCGCTGAGCGACACCACCCAGACAGCCCCGCCGACCGCGAGCATCGTGCCCGCCGACGCACCACGGGAACGCATGAGAGCAAGCAGCAGCCCCGCGGCCGCACATGCCACGAGGTACCAGAGATGAACCTCCGCCAAGTCACCCCGGACGAAGGTGCTCATGCTCCAGTCCTTCACGACCGATCGCAGGCCGCTGCGAAGCCCCCGGTCAAGGAACAGCCTGTCCGTCACGACGCGCACCACATCGACCACGACATAGATGCCGGTCGCAACCAGGTAGAGCATGAGGACCTTCGCCGACCACGCGACGATCCCGCGTGCGTCCTTGCGTGCGAGGAAGTACCCGGAGAGCACAAGAAATATGGGGACGGCGATGTCGAGCGCGCCGCGGTAGACGTCGTACGTCCAGAACGACCGCTGCTCCGATGTGTACATGTACCAGGAGGCATGAATGGCGACGACCATGACGACCGCGACGAACTTCACCGAGTCGATGCGGTGCAGGTGCTCAGGCTTGGTCACGCGCCGACTCTAGCGGCCTGTCGTCGCGTCGCGTGCCCTTCGGAGCATCAGGTGCTCGATACGCAGCTCAAGTGCGTCGGCGCGCACGAGGACGCGGACGTCATAGGCATGTGTCGGCGCGAGGAAGGGCTGTGCGTCGAGCACTCTGTCGTGGACCCGCAGGGATACCGGAGGCCCCCCGGGCTCGACGAGCTGGAGCCGGACACTCGTCACGCTCGGCGCGACGTCACCGTCCTCCTCCTCGGAGTGCGGGACGTCGAACCTCACGACATGCGGTGACGATGCCGTTATCTCGAGCCCGACCTCGCCGCCGGGCTCACGGCGCACCGCGACCCAGCGTGACCCCGCGGGCACGTCAGCAAGCCCCGCCTCGGCGAGCTCGAGCTCGATCATCGAATCGGTCGT
The DNA here is from genome assembly GCF_002564025.1 of Flavimobilis soli. NCBI lineage: Bacteria > Bacillati > Actinomycetota > Actinomycetes > Micrococcales > Jonesiaceae > Flavimobilis > Flavimobilis soli. The sequence goes on along the minus strand of NZ_PDJH01000001.1, from coordinate 2,415,012 downwards.
CCGGACCTCGGTGAGCAGCAGACGCGGTCCGGGAATCGCGTGGAGCGTCCCGCGCGACGCGCGCGCGACCCCTCGCGGCAGACGGCGACCCACTGCGGCGCGGGCGAGCGGTCTCAGGTCTTGCTCACCCACCGTCACCTCGAGCGGCGCATCCGCCGCCAGGGCGGCAACGGTCGGCATCGCGACCGTCCACGCGCCGTCGCCCGGTAGGAGTGCCACGCTCGACCCGAACCGCGGTCGAGTCACCTCGTCGGTTGCCGTGAACGCTAACCGCAGGCGACCGTCGAGGACGGTGACGTCGTCCACGATGACGAGAGCCCGTGCCTGGCGAAGGACGAATCCTCCTGCCTCCGAGACGACGGGCGTGATGCTCACCGGGCCCACGAGGTCAGGGGTCGGGCGCGGCGCGCGCGTGCCCGTGCCGGGCACGATCCGCACGTCCACCGTGACACCCGCCGCGAGGTCGGCGTGTGCCCCGACATGCACCTCGACCTGGTCCCGCAGGGCGCGCGCGAGCTGTTCGCGCGGCACCCGGACGAGCACGTCGAGCTCCGAGCCCGTGCGGGGCGCGTCGACACGTCGTCGGGCCACCGCGAGTGCTGGCGCAGCGACCCGCACCAGCGCATCGGAACCGGATGACAGCGTCAGGGAGACCGACTCCGGCCCGACGGAGACGCCTGGGACGCGGAGCGTGCCACGGACGAGAAGCGCACCCTCGTCCCATGCAAGACGGGTCACGACAAAGGTCGATGGTTCGGTCGGGAGCATCGTCGCGAGCCAGTCCGGCAGTGGCGGCGCGAGGACGATACGCCCCGGGTCAGCAACAACGAGGCCTCGTGCCGCCGAGCCGTCGGATCGGGTGAGCAGAGGCGGCCGGCGCCGCTCGAGGTCGTCGGTCAGAGAAGCCAGGGCCGGCCAGTCACGGTGCGCCGCATACCAGAGGGCAAGACGCCGATGGGCGCGGACACGACCACTCCAGCGGAGCCTGAAGGACTCCGACCCTTCAGCCAGCTCGAGGTACCGCGCGGCGGTCGTGGCGAGGAGGTCCCGGTACTCGTCGGACGCCGTCCCACCGTGGGCCAGGTAGGGCGAGAGATCGAGGTCGAGCACGCGAGCGAGCCAGAGGCCCTGCTCCTCCTCCGTCCCTTCAGCCTCAAGGACCTTCCACGCCTCGGCCTTGGCGCGCGCACGGTCAGCGAGGTTCGCGAGCTCGTCCTTCGGCTGGCTCGACGACCCTCGGTCCTCCCGCCGACGCCAGCGGTACGTCACCTGCGCGAGCACGTCGAAGCGCGAGCCGCCCAGCAGCGCCCTGAGCATCGGGACGTGATCCTCGAAGACCATGCCCTCGGGAAACGCCTGCACCCGCTTGTCCCAGAACGAGCGCCGATAGACGCGGTTGCACGCGAGGATGTCTCGCATCGCCTCCGGCATGTCGGCGAGCGTCGTGCCCCGCACGTCTGCGCGGTGGACCGCACGAGCCCAACCCGGGACCCACGCCCGCTCCGAGTCGAACCGCTCGACGTTGCCGAGCGCCATGTCGGAGCCGGACGCCTCGAGCGAACCGACCATCGCGGCATAAGCGTCGGACGGGACGACGTCGTCAGCATCCATGAACGTCACGTACTCACCCTGCGACCGCGCGAGCGCGTGGTTGCGCGCCGCGCCCTGGCCACCGTGCGGCACCTCGAGCACCGTGAAACGCGGGTCGTCCGCGGTGAGAGAGCGGGCGAGGGCGAGCGAGCCGTCCGTCGAGCCGTCGTCCACGAGGAGCACCTCGAGGTTGTCGTACGTCTGCGCGCGCAACGACCCGACGGCCTCGGCGAGGAAACTCTCCACGTTGTAGAACGGCACGATCACACTGAGCAGTGGTCCTGCCTCTGTCGCACCGGGGCTCCTGCGCGGCGGTGCTCGGAACAAGGACGCCAAGGTAGAGCGGAGGCCTCTGCTCGGCAACTTCACCGCGAGAGCCTCCCCAACTCGAACGCCTCATTCACCCCCATCGTTGATCGGACACGGCGGGGTAGCTTTTCGATCGCCTTGACGATGCGTGCAGAGGCCCTACCATCGCGATACGGGAATGCCCTCGCGAGGCGTTGCTCGTACTCGGCGGGCACACCGTCACGCAACAGCGAGACAATCGCATCCTCAGCCGCAGCAAGATCGAGGACCACGGGGCCGAATCCGTCACGCTCATAGTCGAAATAGCCTGGGCGGCCCTGATGAGCGCCACGGAGCACCCGATCCGCATCGAAGTGGAAATAGACGACAGGCCGCTCGAGATACGCCGCATTGAATGCCGTGGACGAATGATCCGTCACGAGCACCCGCGCCCTCGCAAACGTGCGCTGGATCGAGCCTCCGTCGTACGCGAGCCGCTCGACGTGGTCAGGGAGATCAACGTTTCGCATAAGACGCGCCATGTTGGGATGCGGGAGCAAGCCGATGCGCACCCCGGCCTCGCGGCACGCAACTGCCACCCGCTGCGAACGGACGAGCCCCAGCCAGTTTCGAGCGAACTCGGTCTCGGCGAACTCGTCGAAGGTCCGGTCGCCTTCGCCTGCGTCGCGCCCCAGCAGCGGCGCGAGCCACTGACGCCACGTCGGAGCCACGAGGACGAGGTCCTTCTCCTCGTCGTGGAGTTGTCCAGCGATCGCGCGGAGCCGGTCGAAGCGCGGCAGCTCCGTGAGCCTCACCTCTCGAGACGTGAAGACGTATGGCGACCCGTCCTGAACGATCGAGTCGAATTCGTCCTGCGTACTTGTTACAAATAGGTCGATGGGCTTCCCGTTGAGCCACCGACTGATGTCGTCCTTGATAACGCCGTGCTGCAGGAAGGTGAACCGCCACCGCTCGGGGGAGACGAGCCCACGAAGCTGGGGAGGATTGACGATCGGACGATCGATGTGACTCGAGATCATGTGGTCCGCATTACACATGAGCAGTCGCCACGCCAGGGAGCCGTGCGCAACGACGCGCTTGTACCCCTCACGTCGAAGTCGCGCGAAGTCAGGCGAGTCTTTGGCAACGACGAACCAAGCGTTGATATCGCGACGCTTCGCGCGCAAGTACCTGAACAGGATCTCCGCGGAGTCATCCGCATCAGTGATGCGGTCCATGAGCACCCATGCGTTGCCGAACAGTCTCCTCACGATCCTCGAATCGGCGAGGCGACGCTCGCGCGCCTTCTTACGCTCCTCCCTCCGCACCGCCCTCCGCTTCGCTGGTGTGCGCCTGGCCGCGTCCCCCACTGGAGCAAGGGCCTTGATAAGCCGGCCCGCCTGCATCGGACTGTTCGCGAAAGTCCGCGCGTTCTCGTAGTTGCCCCGCTGCTCGACGACGCGTCCGTTAAGCTCGATCATGATCTCGCCACGCGCCTTGACCCAGAAGATGCGCTCGTACAGCATCGTGCGGCCAAAGAACGAGATGCTGCGGGTCTTCGCGACCTCCGGCTCGACAACGGCGCCGCGGTGTCGCACTACCTCGGTCGGCTGCTCGCCGACGTACCTGTACGAGAACTTGACGCGGCGTGGAAAGAGCTCGGTCTGGCGGACGACGACGAACTCGTCGTGCCATCTCGTGTCCGAGAGACCATGGAGCAGAAGTGCACGCCAATGCGACGCGAACGCTGTCGTGGAGTAGGTCTTGATCACGGCAGGGTCAAGATGCTGGAGAAGGCTGCGGAGATGGCCCACGAACTCGTCCGCGAGCTCCCGCAGCACCCCGGCACTCTGCGACGCGATGGCGTCCTCCGACTTGAGGACCCAGCTGAGCTCGTACAACACGTAGGTCTGGATCCAGGGACGAGCGTAACGCTCGCCGTCTGCTGTTCCCGCCCGAAGCACGTCAAGATACCCGAACTCCATGACGTCCGTGAACCGGCGCGGGTCAGCGAGACTCGACTGCATGGACGAGGTGCCCGTTGCTCTCTTGCGGTAGTAGTACTTGGCTTCTGGCAAGAACCCGACGAGCGGCCGCTCACAGCCAAGCAGGTAGTGGATGACGAAGTGGCCGTCCTCGAAGTTCGGCCTGATGCGCTCGTCGAACGTCAGGCGACTTGCATGTAGCCTGCCGGTTCGCATGAAGGCAGCGGGCACGCTCCCGAAGAACCTGTCCGCTCGGAGGTCGAGGTCGAGCAGCTCCGCTCCGTAAGCAAAGTGCGCCTTCAGCGGGTGGGTCGCGGTGATCCGGCCCGACTTCTCCATGTGTACGAGCCGGTTCGTCGCGACAAGCTCGGTTGTCGGGTGATCGTCGACGAAGCGGCTCACATGCTCGAAGTACTCGGGGTTGACAGTGTCGTCCGGATCGATGAACGTCACCCACTCGCCCCTCGCCAGCGGGATGCCGGCATTGCGCGCGGAACCCTGCCCGCCGTTCTCCTTACGGATCACCCTGACGTCGAAGGTCCCCTCCCTCGCCCAGCGCTCGAGCCGTTCAGCCGAACCGTCGCTCGATCCGTCGTCGACAGCGATGACCTCCAGCTCGCCATGCGGGATCGTCTGCGCCTCCAACGACGCGATGAACTCGTCGAGGTAGCTCTCGACGTTATAGACGGCCGTGACGAGCGAGAAGCGCACGCCATCCTCCTAAGGGATCGTGGGTATCGGGCCTCAGATTAATCCAGAACAGAGCGCGCACGAGACACGGTGAGCCTTCATGCCTACGCGGCCGTCGCCGTGTCCCGCGCCTGCTCGTCCGCCTCAGAGCCGGCCACAGCAGCGCGCGAGTCATGGTCGGGGACCGGCGACAGGTACCGCACCTGGACGTGGGGGCGGGACCGCACCCGGTAGCGCAGCTCGAAGTTCCAGTGCTTGCGCGTCCAGAGGAGAGCGCCGACGGCCACGACGAGCGACGCGATCGCGCCCACGCCGATCGACCAGCGTGCACCGAACGTCTCGCCGATCCAGCCGACGAGCGGCGACCCGAGCGGAGTCGAGCCCATGAGCACCATCATGTAGAGCGACATGACGCGGCCACGGAACGCGGGGTCGGTGCTGACCTGGATCGCAGCGTTCGCCGACGTGAGCATCGTCAGCGTGCAGAACCCGACGACGATCGACGTGATCGCGAACGTCGTGTAGGTCGGCATGAGGGACATGGCGCCGGCCGCGAGGCCGAACGCGAAGGCCGCCCCGATGACCAGGCGCACGCGCGGACGCTTGCGCCGCGCCGCCATGAGCGCCCCGCCGAGCGAGCCGATCGCAAGGATCGAGCCGAGCATCCCGTACTCGCCCGCCCCCTTGCCGAACACGGTCGTGGCCATGAGCGCGGACGTGAGCTGGAAGTTGAGGCCGAGCGACGACACGACGCCCGCGACGATCATGATGACGAGGATGTCGGAACGGTGCCGCACGTAGGCGACGCCTGCGCGCAGCTGGCCCTTCGCGCGCTCGACGCGCGGCCGGGGGCGCAGCTCGGAGCGGCGCATGAGCATCATGGCGCCGATCGTCGCAGCGAAGGACACCCCGTTGATGACGAACACCCAGCCGGTGCCGCCCACGGCGGCGATCAGCAGGCCGGCGACACCAGGGCCGATCATGCGGGCCGCGTTGAACGACGCAGAGTTCAGCGCGACGGCGTTCGGCAGCCCGGAGTCAGGGACCATCGACGTGACGAACGTCTGCCGGGCCGGACCGTCGAAGGCGGTCGCGACGCCCAGGAGCGTCGCAAGTATGTACACGTGCCACAGCTCGGCACGGCCGCTCAGGACGAGGCCACCGAGGGCAAGAGCGAGAACACCCTGCGCGCCCTGCGTGACCATGAGCAGACGGCGGTTGTCGAGGCGGTCAGCGAGCACGCCCGCCCACGGGGACAGCACGAGGGCGGGAGCGAACTGCAGCGCGGTCACGATGCCGACAGCGACGCCGGAGCTGTCCGACAGGTCGGTGAGCACCAGCCAGTCCTGGGCGACGCGCTGCATCCAGGTGCCGATGTTGGCGACGAGTGCGGCGACGAACCACACGCGGTAGTTGAAGAACTTGAGGGAGGCGAAGGTCTGGCTCATGCGTTGGCGATCCGTGTCATCAGTTTCGTAGCGTCTGCGAGAAGGGCCCGCTCGTCCGGGGTGAGTGCACCGAGCTGCTGGGTCAACCACTGGTCGCGCCGGCGGCGGACCTCGCGGATCACCGCGCGGCCCCCGTCGTTCAGCTCGACGAGCACCTGGCGGCGGTCCGTCGGGTGGTCGACCTTCGTCACGAACCCCAGCTCGGTGAGGTGCGCGACGGTGCGGGTCATCGCCGGCGGGCGCACGTGCTCGTGGTCCGCGAGCGCGCCAGGCGACATCGACCCGTGACGGTCGAGCGCGGTCAGGACGCCGAGCTGGCCCTCCGAGAGCGACTGCTCGCCTCGGGTGGCGCGCATCCGACGGTTGACCTTGGTCAGGGCTGCCGCGAGGTCACGTCCGAGCGAGGCCTGAGAGGTCCCGCGTCGCTTCGGCTTGCTGCACTCGTCGTCCATACCCACAGATCGTTACCTTAGTTCATTACCTGAGGTAAAGACAGAGGGGTCTGCGTCACTAAGACCTGCGCCTGGCGCTACCGGACGACGTCTCCCAGGAGGTTGAGCTCCTCGGCGTTGTCCCGGACGTAGACGTCCACCGTGTCGTCCGCGATCGTCTCGGCGAGCAGCTCGAGCCCCCCGTGGTCCAGCTCGACGATCGACTGCTTCCCGTCAGGGCTCCACCCGAAGCCCGCGAGCGGCACCGTCAGCAGCGCCACGTCGTCGCCCCGCAGGTGCCTCAGGCTCGTCGCGAGCGACAGCAGCGCACCCCGGTCGAGCTCGTCGTCGACCGCCACCGCGCCCGTGACGATCTCGACGAGGTTCGCGAGCCGCACCGGGTTCGTCAGCGTCCCGGTCGTCGCCGCCTCCTGCACGATCGACCGCATCCACGCCTGCTGCCGCTTCATCCGGTCGAGGTCCCCACCAGGCAGGCCGTACCGCTGCCTCGTGTAGGCGAGCGCCTGCTCCCCGTCGAGCCGCTGGTCGCCCGCCTCCACGACGAGCTTGCCCCGGGAGAACGTGTCCTCCGGCACGGACACCTGGACGCCACCGAGCGCATCCGTCAGGTCCTTGAACGACTCGAAGTCTGCGACCGCGAAGTGGTCGATGCGCACGTCCAGCAGCTGCTCCACCGTGCGGATCATCAGCGCCGGCCCGCCCCACGAGTAGGCCGCGTTGATCTTCGCCTCGCCGTGCCCAGGGATCGGCACCCACGAGTCGCGCGGGATACCGACGACCGTCACGTCCCGCCGGTCAGCGGCGACGTGCACGACCATGATCGCGTCCGTGCGCTGCGCCCCGACCACCCAGTCCTCAGGGTCTCCTGCCGAGATGCGCGAGTCCGAGCCGAGCACCAGGAAGTTGAGCGGCGTCTCGTCGCCCTGCGCGACCTCCGGCGGCACCGTCGGCCGCTGCGCGTCGTCGAGCTCCGCGAACGGGTCACCGATGCGCTCGATCCGGCTGTCCGCCCACAGGACGGCACCCGCGACGATCCCCGCCCCCACGACGAGGAGCCCCGCCATCGTCAACGCCACCACCGTCAGCACACGCCGACGCCCCCACCTGCCTCGCACCATGCGTCCAACGTAGGGCGCCCCTCCCCGGGCTCGCCTCGCACTCGCCCCGACCTCACACCGCCGCCCGCGAAGACCACCCCAGGCCGGCTCACGGAACGAAGACGACGACCGCCTCCCCGTCACCACGCAGCTCGAGACGCCCCGCCGCGTGCGGCACGAACACCGACTCGCCCTTCGTCAGCGCGAGCTCCGACCCGTCGGCAGCACGCAGACCGAGCGAACCCCTCGTGCACACGGCGACGCGCGGACCGTCCTGCGTCACGTACTGCGGCCCGCCGCGCGCAGGCGCGGCGAGCGCGAGCGCGAACTCCCGCGCATCCGCGCGGATCGTCGCAGGCTGACCGCTCCTCCCCGGGACGGGAGCAGGGCGCACGACCGGACCGTCGTCGTACACCGTGCACTCGAGCAGCGCCGCGACGTCGATCTTCTTCGTCGTCAGGCCTGCCCGCAGCACGTTGTCCGAGCTCGCCATCGTCTCGAGGCCCAGCCCCGCGAGGTAGGCGTGCACGACGCCGGCACCGACGAACGCGCTCTCCCCCGGCTCGAGCGTGAAGCGGTTGAGCATGAGCGACGCGACCGCCCCCGGGTCGCCCGGGTACCAGTGCGCGAGCGCGACCACCGTCCCGTACGCACGATGGTCGCCGAACCCCGTGAGGAGCTGCGACTCGCAACCCTTGACCGTCTCCTCGATGTCCTCAGGACTCACCGTGCCGCGAGCCGCGAGGACCGCCTCGAACGCTGCCTGCGTCCCGAGAGACGAGGAATCGGCCAGCAGCGCACCCCGGATCATCTCCGCGAGCGGCCCCCCGAGCGGCTCGAGCAGCTCGAGCACACGGCGAGGGCTGCGGAACCCGCACAGCCCTTCGAAGCGCGTGAGCGCGAGGATCATCTCCGGCTTGTGCTGATCGTCGTGAAAGCTGCGCTCGGGAGCCGTGAGCGGCGTCTGCGCCGCGTTCTCACGCGCGAACCCCGCAGCGGCCTGCTCCCGGTTCGGGTGCACCTGCAGCGACAACGGGCGCGACGCGGCGAGGATCTTGAAGAGGAACGGCAGGCGCACGCCGTGCTCGCGCGCGACGCGCTCGCCGAGCATCCGCTCCGGGTCCGACTCGATCATCTCGACGAGGCTCCGGCCGCCCGCCCACGACGGCGAGGAAGGGTGCGCGCCCATCCACACCTCTGCGACCGGGCGCCCGTCGGGCTCGGTGCCCAAGAAAGCAGGGATCGCCGACGTCGACCCCCAGTCGTAGTACTTCACCGCGTTCGTCAGGCGGTACATCGAGCCCCTTCCCGAGCCGCGTCACCAAAGACCTGCGGCCCCGCACGCTTCAAGCGTACGGGGCCGCAGGACGTCAACCAGGAAGCCTAGCCGAAGAGGGCCTGCAGGGGCTCGATCGCGAAGTACGCGACGAACATGAGCGACGCGACCCACATGAGCGGGTGGATCTTGCTCGCCTGCCCCTTCGCGAGGCGGACGACGACGTAGGCGATGAAGCCGACGCCGATGCCCGCGGTGATCGAGTAGGAGAACGGCATGACCGCGAGCGTGAGGAACGCGGGGATCGCGATCTCCGGCGCCTTCCAGTCGATGTCGAGGACCTGGGTCATCATCAGGTAGCCGACGATCACGAGCGCGGGCGCGGCCGCCTCGTTCGGGATGAGCTGGACGACGGGCGCGAGGAACGTCGAGAGCAGGAAGCACACACCCGTGACGACGGACGCGAGCCCCGTGCGGGCACCGGCCGCGACACCCGACGTCGACTCGACGTAGCTCGTGTTCGACGACGCGGACGCCATGCCGCCGACCGCGGCGGCGACGGAGTCGACGACGAGGATCTGCGTGGCCTTGGGCGGGTTGCCCTCGGCGTCGAGCAGCTTGGCCTCGGAGCCGACGGCGACCATCGTGCCCATCGTGTCGAAGAAGTCCGCGAGGAGCAGCGAGAAGACGAGGAGCAGCACGGCGACGACGCCGAGCTTGCCGAACGAGCCGAACAGCGAGAACTGGCCGAGCAGCGAGAAGTCCGGCACCGCGACCGGAGAACCGTCGAGGCCCGGCACGTTGAGGTTCCAGCCCTTGGGGTTGTCGACGGACGACCCGAGCTTCGCGACCGCCTCGACGACGAACGCGAGGACGGTGCCCGCGACGATCGCGATGAGCAGCGCGCCGCGCACACCGCGGACCGTCAGGACGATCGCGATGACCAGGCCGACGACGAACACGAGGACCGGCCACGTCTGCAGCGAGCCGCCGATACCGAGCTCGAGCGCGACGCCGCTCGGCGCCTTGCGGACGAAGCCTGCGTTGACGAGACCGATGAGCGTGATGAACAGGCCGATGCCGACCGAGATCGCGACCTTGAGGGTGCGCGGCACCGCGCGGAAGACCGCGGTGCGGAAGCCGGTGAGGACCAGGATCAGGATGACGAGGCCCTCGAGGACGACGACGCCCATCGCGTCGGCCCAGGTCATCTCGGGCATCGCGGCGATCTGGAAGGCGACGACCGCGTTGAGGCCGAGGCCTGCGGCGAGCGCCATCGGGAAGTTCGCCACGAGGCCCATGAGGATCGTCAGCACGCCCGCCGCGAGCGCGGTGACCGCCGCGACCTTGGCCAGGTCGGGCGCTGCGCCGCCGCCGAGGAACTGGCCGGTGCCGTCCTGGACCGTGCCGATGATCAACGGGTTGAGAGCCACGATGTAGGCCATCGCGAAGAACGTGACCAGGCCGCCGCGGACCTCGGCGGCGATCGTCGAACCGCGCTCGGTGATCTTGAAGAACCGGTCGACAGCGCCCCTCGGCGCCGTCGACGTGGAGGGGGAGGAAGTCATGCGCGCATATTCCCACGGGAGCGCAAGTTCATGCGGCGTCCTCCCACCTGCTGGGCGCACCGCCGCCCACGGCCCACGAGAGAGGCGGCCGCCGCGAGGCCTCGGCGCGAGGGCCGTGGCGTCGCGGTCAGCCGAGGTGCTGGCGCTGACGCTCCGGATCAGTCCGGGGCGACGACCACGGACAGCGCGCCGCCGCCGTAGCCCGGGATCTCCATCGTCACGTCGAGTCGTGGGACGTACGCCATGAGCAGCTTCTGGACGTCCCCCGGCACAGCCTGCCCGGGAGGCGTGACGTTCGTCAGGCGCAGGTGCGGAGCACCGTCGGCGTTGAAGAGCGACGCCATGACGTTGAGGATCTCGGAGAAGTTCTCGATCTGGGCCGCGGACATCTCCTTGTACTTGATGGAGGCCTCGACCTCCTTCGCCGGGATCAGGCCGATCGCGGAACCGGCAGCCGAAGCGAGGCCGATGTCCGCGGCGACGATCGCAGCGAGCTGCATCTGGTCGTCGACGTACTCGGCGACGCACGCGCCCTTCGCCGGGTCGACCATCGGGCCGCCCGTCTTGGTGTCGAAGTCACGACCGACGAGGCCCTCGAGGAGCTCACGGACCTCGAGCGCTGCGGGGAGCGGGGTGCCGTTCATGCGAGCAACGGGTCGATCGCGTCGCGGAACGCCTCAGGCGTGAACGGCTTGGCCACGAGGAACAGCGCCCCCTCGGCGTCCGCCTGCTCGCGCATCTCGGCGGACCCTTCGGACGTCACGAACCCCAGCGGGATGTCGCTGCCCTGGGCGCGCAGGGCCTGCAGCAGCTGGATGCCGGTCATCCGCGGCATGTTCCAGTCGGACAGGATCAGGTCGGGCTGCTCGGCGAGCGCCATCTCGAGCGCCTCCTGGCCGTCCGACGCCTGGCTGATCTGCCAGTCGTCGTACCCGGCCTGGCGCAGCGTCCGGATGACGATCTGCCGCATGACGCGGCTGTCGTCAGCGACGAGAACGTTCAGCTCCATGAACCTCTTCCTCTCAGACCAGCATCCACAGCGAGATGACGAAGCACGCACCTCGCCACGCGAGCGGAGTCTGCGCCACCATCATCTCGTGAGCGAGCACGGGCGGCTCGGCGGCCACGGTCGGCAGCGTCAGCTCGGCGTGCTCGGGCAGCAGCGACTTGAGGTTGCCGCCGACGACGTTCGCGATCTCACCGAACGCGTCGACGAGGTCCTCCTCGCCCACCGGCTCGTCGGGCTCCATGCGCAGCAGGGCACGGACGACCAGGTGGGCGTCTGCCTCTTCCGCCCGCACCATGGTACGCACGCCGTGGGACGAGTCAGCACGCCGCATGTCGACCCAGGCCGTCACGGGGTTCGCGAACGACTCGGGCGCGACGCCCTCGTGGACGAGCACCTCGCCGTCGTCGATCAGCGCGGCGAAGACGTCCTGGGCGACGCCCAGGATCTGTGCAGGGTCAGCGATCAGGGTGGTGTCGAGGGCGCTCATCGGACCTCCTGGACGGGGAGCAGACCAAGCAGCTCCAGCTTGTCCCGGAGCGCGTCCGGGGTGAACGGTTTGATCAGGTACTCGTGCGCGCCGGCGGCGAGCGCCCGCACGATCTGCGCGTGCTCGCCCTCCGTCGTGACCATCATGAGGGTGATGTCGCGCCACTCGGCGCGCTCGCGCACCTTCGTGACGAACGTCAGGCCATCCATGACGGGCATGTTCCAGTCGATGCAGCACAGGACGACGCCGTCGGTCGCCTCGAGCGCATCGAGGGCTTCCTGCCCGTCACCGGCTTCGATCGCCTCGTACCCGATACCTCGGAGCACGGAGGAGACGATCCGGCGCATCGTGCGCGAGTCGTCGATGACAAGGGCCTTCATGAGTCTCTCCCTGTTCCCAGGCGGTAGATGGAGCTTCGGTCGACCTGAATTCGTTCCCACGTGTCGTCGACGCCGACGGTGGTCTCGGCGGCGCCGAGGACCAGGTAGCCGCCGGGGCGGACGACGCTGCGCAGGCGGCGCAGGATGTCTTGCTTGACGGGCAGCTCGAAGTAGATGAGCACGTTGCGGAGGAACACGATGTCGAACGGCCCACCGGTCGGCGGGGCGTTGAGCAGGTTGTGCTTGAGGAACTTCACGCGCGAGCGCAGGTCCTTGCTGATCTCCCACTGGGCGCCGACGCGCGTGAAGTGCTGCACGAGGTACTTCGCGGGCAGGCCACGGTTGACCTCGAGCTGTGTGTACGAGCCGGACCTCGCCTTCTCGAGCACCTCGCTCGACAGGTCGGTCGCGGTGATCTCCGCGCGCACGGACGGCGGCAGCACCTCGTCGAGCGTGAGCGCGATCGAGTACGGCTCCTGCCCGGTCGAGCACGCGGCGGACCAGATCCTCAGGGTCGGCAGGATCCGTCCCTCGAGGAGGCTCGGCACGATGTGGTTCGTGAGCGCGGTGAACGGCTGCATGTCTCGGAACCACGACGTCTCGTTCGTGGTCATGGCCTCGACGACGAGCTCCTGCTCGTCGATGTCCGTCCGGTGCCGCAGGTCGGCGATGTACTGGTCGACCGACTTGCCCGTCCGGCGGGCCAGCGGCAGCAGCCGCGACTCCACCAGGTACTCCTTGCCCGGGGCAAGGCTGATGGCGCTCCTGCGCCGCACGAGGTCGGCGACGAACGAAAAGCTCTCGGATGTGAGCGTCATGCCGTCCTCCCTTCGATGAACTGGTCTGCGCGGGTGACCCGCGCGGTGATCGCTTGGGCGATCTCGTCGATCGGCAGGATCCGGTGCGTCGCGCCTGCGGCGGCGACGGCTCCCGGCATGCCCCACACGACCGAGGTCTGCTCGTCCTGCGAGATGACGGTGCCGCCGGCCTGGACGATCTCGCCCGAGGCGACCTTGCCGTCCGACCCCATGCCCGTGAGCACGACGCCGAGGATGTCCTTGCCGTAGCAGGCGAGGACGGACTGGAACATCACGTCGACGCTGGGCCGGCAGAAGTTCACGGGCGGTTCCTGGTGCAGCTTGATCTGCGTGTTCGCCGAGCGGCCCGCGAGGACCATGTGCCAGTCGCCCGGGGCGACGTAGATGGTCCCGGCGCGCGGCACCATCCCGTCGGTTGCCTCGACGACGGTGGAGGGGCCCATGCGGTCGAGGCGCGCCGCGAGCTGCGCCGTGAACACCGGCGGCATGTGCTGCACGACGAACACCGGCACGGGCAGCGGCGCCTGGAGACCCGACACGAGCCGCGAGAGGGCCTCGGGCCCTCCGGTCGAGGAGCCGACGACGACGGCGCGCACGGGGTGCGCGGTCGCCTTCGGCAGCGTCGCGGCCTTGCGGACGACCGGCTCGGGCGTCCCCGCCGGGGCGCCTCGCCGGGCCGCGGGCAGCGAGCTGCGCAGCGACCGCGGCGCGAGCGCCCGGATCTTCGGGCCGAGCTGCTCGGCGACCTGCTTGAGGCTCTCCTGGACGGAGCCGACGTTCGCCGGCTTCGTGACGTAGTCCGTCGCGCCCGCGGCGAGCGCGTCGAGCGTCGCGGTCGCACCGCGCGCCGTCAGCGTCGAGAACATGATGATCGGGACGCGGACACCCTTGGCGCGCAGCGCCCGGACGGCCTCGACACCGTTCATCTGCGGCATCTCGACGTCCATCGTGACGACGTCGGGACGCAGCTGCTCGAACTTGCTCAGCGCGAGCTGGCCGTTCGCCGCGGTGCCGGCGACCTCGATGGCCGGGTCGCTCTCGAGCGCCTGGACGACGAGCCGACGGATCACGACAGAGTCGTCGACCACGAGAACCCTGATCGCCATCAGCTGTTCCTCCTGTCGTCCCGGTCGCCCGGGAGCCTCGGGGCGGGCCGCACCGGCCCGCCCTGCGTGCACGTGAGATCACGCGTCGTCATGACCCCTATCGGTCGCACGACGCCCGCGCTGAGGCTCACACCGAGAAGGAGTGGGCGTGCTCGCGCAGACGCTGCGAGATGGTCGCGAGGTCGTTCACGGTCGCCGTCATCTCCGAGACCGCGGCGGCCGACTGCTCGGCCGCGGTCGCGACGCCCGTGATGTTCGCGGCGATCTCGCCCGAGCCTGCGGCGGCCTCGGTGACCGAGCGCGCCATCTCGTTCGTCGTCGCCGTCTGCTCCTCGACCGCGGACGCGATCGTCATCTGGTAGTCGCTGATCGAGTCGATGATCGTGACGATCTCGCTGATCGCGGCGACCGCGGACTGGGTCTGCGTCTGCACCTGGGCGATGCGGCGCGCGACGTCCTCGGCTGCGCGGGCGGACTCGCCCGCGAGGTCCTTGACCTCGCTCGCGACGACGGCGAAGCCCTTGCCGGCGTCGCCCGCGCGGGCTGCCTCGATCGTCGCGTTGAGCGCGAGCAGGTTCGTCTGCTCCGCGATCGACGTGATCAGCTTGACGACCGAACCGATCTCCTGGCTCGACTCGCCGAGCTCGCCGACGGTGCGCGACGCCTCGTTCGACATCGCGACGGCGGTCGACGCGAACTGCGCCGCCTGGCTCGTGTTCTGGGAGATCTCGCGGATGGACGAGCCCATCTCCTCGGAGCCGGCCGCGGTGGCCTGGACGTTGCGCGAGACCTGCTCGGCGGCGGCCGCGACGACGCCCGCCTGGGCGGAGGTCTCCTCGGCACCGGCGGCGACCTGCGTCGAGGCCGCGGTGAGCTGCGAGACGGCGTCCGTCACGCCGTCGGACTCCTCGATGACGGACTTGACGACCTCGCGCAGGTGACGCTGCGCGACGTCGTACGAGCGGGCCATGCGGCCCAGCTCGTCGTTCGAGCTGACGTCGACCGCACGCGTCAGGTCGCCCTGCGCGAGGGCCCCGACGGACGCGTCGACCTCCTGGATGTCACGGACGATGCGGCGCGTGACGACGACCGCGAGCGAGATCGCGACCGCGGCACCAACGATGAACCCGACGAGCAGCGCGACGATCGTGAGGCTGATCCGCGACGTCGCCGCCGACATGACCTGGCCGACGCGGTACTCGACCGAGCCCTGCGCGAGCTCGAGGGCGCGGCCCGCACGGTCGGGGTCCCCGGCGGCGTCGGACGCGAGGAGCGCGGCGGCCGCCTCGGCGTCGCCCGCCTCGACGAGGGGGCGCACCTGCGAGTCGCGGAACGACGTCCAGTCGGCCCAGCGCGTCTTGAAGTCCTCCCACTGCTGCGTCTGCGACTGCTCGTACCCGTCGAGGACGCCGATCAGGCGGTCGACCTCACGGTCGTTCCACTCGGTCGAGGTGAGGACCTGCTGGCGCTCGCCCTCCGACGCCGTGATCGCCGCGCGGCGGATCTGCAGATGGCTGCGGTCCTGCGCGGTGCGCAGGTCGCCGAAGCCCTTCTGCAGCTCGCCGGACAGGACGTTGATCTCCTTCATGTCGCTGCCCGCCTTGAGGAGGGCCAGCGCACCGGCACCGCCCACGAGGCTGAAGATGACGGCGAGGACACCCATGGCGGCGGCGATCTTCACGCCGACCGGGCGGTCCCAGAACCAGGCGGCGCGGGTGCGTCGCTCCGGCTGCGCCCCGTGCAGCTCGTTGCTCACGTCGACGGTGCTCATCGGATCTCCTCCGCGGTGAACGCGCCCGACTCGACGAGCACGCGCTCAAGGTTGTCCTGGGTGACCAGCTGGGGGGCGAGCAGCATCGTCGGGACGACCTTCACCCCGTTGTCGTAGCTCGTGAGGTCGTTCGTCTCGGGCTCGCGGCCCGAGAGGAGCGCGTGTCCCATCGAGACGGCCACCTCGGCGAGGAGCTGGGTGTTCTTGTAGATGGTGCTGGTCTGCTCGCCGGCGACGATGGACTTGACCGAGGCGAGCTCGGCGTCCTGCCCCGTGACGACGACGCCCGCCGGGGCGCCGTGCGACCTGATGGCCTCGATCACCGAGATCGCGATGCCGTCGTTCGGCGCGAGCACGGCGTCCGGGCGCTTGCCGCCCGCGTAGTGCTCCGTCAGGAGCGCGGCCATGCGCTCGCCGCTCTTGGCAGAGTCCCAGCCCTCGGTCGCGATCGTCGCGAAGTCCTTCTCGCCGGACGTGACGACGAGGTCGCCCGCGGAGATGTAGGGGTCGAGGACGCTCATCGCGCCCTCGTAGAAGACGGTCGCGTTGTTGTCGTCGGGTGAGCCGGCGAACAGCTCGAGCGTGAACGGGCCCGCGCCCTCGATCTTGTTGCCCTCGGCGTCCTCGAGCCCGACGGCGCGCGCGAGGCTGTGACCCTGCATCGTGCCGACGGCGAGGTTGTCGAAGGTCGCGTAGTACGCGATGTCCGGGGTGTCGCGGATGAGGCGGTCGTAGGAGACGACCGGGATGTCGGCGGCAGCCGCGCGCGCGAGCTGGTCCTTGAGGGCCGTGCCGTCGATCGCGCCGACGATGAGGAGGTCCGCTCCCTCGTCGATCATCTCGCCGACCTGCTGGACCTGGGTCGCGACGTCGTTCTCGGCGTACCGCAGGTCGACGTCGTAGCCGAGGTTCTCGAGCTGCTCCTGGACGTCCTCGCCGTCGTCGACCCACCGCAGGAGGGTGGTCGTCGGCATCGCCACGCCCACGAGGGACGAGTCGTCCCCCTGGACGTCGGCGCACCCGGCCGCGGTCATCGCCACCGCCGCGACCATGAAGGCCGCCGCAGCTGTCCGTGCAGATCGCATCGTGCTTCTTCTCCTCGTCGAAACCCTGGCGAGGCCATGGATCCGTCTCGATGATCCGGGACAGACGTCCCACCAGTCTCATCGGTGGCGGGCCGTGCGATATGAGTCAGATCACCCGTCCGGAACGATTCGATCGTGTGTCGCTCACCACGCAGCTAGTGGCCCTGACCTGCGGCTTCTCCCGACACGCCAGGCAGGCACGACGAAGGCGCGGGCCGACCTCCCCGGGCCGGCCCGCGCCTTCGCGGGTACACCTGGTCAGCGCGTGAAGTGCTCGACCTCGTTGCGCAGCGCGGCCGTCAGCTCGCCGAGCGAAGCGACGATCGAGCCGGCCTCCTGCGCGGCGGTCTCGGCAGCGCTCGCGGTCGACGCGACACCGATGATGTTCGTCGCGATCTCGGTCGACCCGGTCGCCGCCTCGGCGACGGAGCGCGACATCTCGTTCGTCGTCGCCGTCTGCTCCTCGACCGCGGACGCGATCGTGAGCTGGTAGTCGTTGATCGACGCGATGATCCCGGAGATCTCCTCGATCGCCGCGACAGCCTGGGCCGTGTCGTTCTGGATCGCCTCGACCTTGCGGGCGATGTCCTCGGTCGCACGGGCCGTCTCCTGGGCGAGGTCCTTGACCTCGCTCGCGACGACGGCGAAGCCCTTGCCGGCCTCGCCGGCGCGGGCGGCCTCGATCGTCGCGTTGAGCGCGAGGAGGTTCGTCTGCTCGGCGACGCCCGTGATCGCGCGGACGACCGCACCGATCTCCTGGCTCGACTCGCCCAGACGGGACACCGTCTCGGTCGTCGTGGCCGCGACGGTCGTCGCCTGCTGCGCGACCCGCGCGGCCTCGGAGGCGTTCTGCGCGATCTCACGGATCGACGCCCCCATCTCCTCAGCCCCGGCGGCAGCGGCCTCGACGTTGCGTGAGACCTGCTCCGCCGCAGCGGCGACGACGCCAGCCTGAGCGGACGTCTCCTGGACGCCCGACGTGACCGCGGTCGCGCTCGCCGTCAGGGCCGACACGGAGCCACCGAGCGTCCCGGCCTGCGCGTCGACGTTCGCGATCAGGTTCGCGAGCGACTCGCGAGCGATGTTGAGGTCCTGGGCCGCCTGACCGAGCTCGTCGAGCCGGTAGACAGGAGCCGGCACCGTAAAGTCGCCCTGCGCGACCGCGCCGAGCGCAGCACGCAGGCCGGCGACCGACCGGCGCAGACCGCTCGCCGTGCGCGTCGCCTGGACCCACTGGACGAGCCCGCAGACGACGGCGACCGCGACCACGACGATGATGCCCGTCTGGCTGTCGGCCTGGACCAGGTAGAACACGCTCACGCCCGTCACGATGAGGGCGAGGGCCATCGACCCTGCGAGCATGGCGACGAACTGCCTGCGGATGCTGCTCAGCTTGACCGGAGCAGCAGCGACGTCGTTGCGCGCCGCGTTGCCGTGGGCGGCGGGGGACGACGTGCGGGCGACCGTCGGGCGGGTGGCGGTGGTGTGCGAGCCAGTGCTCATGGTGACTCTTCTCCTCAGGACTTCTGTTCCTTGAGCGTCGCCGCAGCCCTGATGTCCAGGGCGAGCAGCAGGGTGCGCTCGAGCTTGTAGACGCCGACCACGAGGTCGCGGACGGCGGGGTGGAGCGTGTCGGGCACCGGCTCGAACTGGGCGTCATCCACCTCGAGCACCTCCCCGACGGTGTCGACGAGGAGCGCCACGGCCTCCCCGTCGACCTCGACGACGACCATCATCGGCTCGCTGCCCTCAGGCAGTGGGTCGAGCCGGAGGAGAGGGCGCAGGTCGACCGTGAGGACCACCTGTCCGCGGAGGTTCACGAGACCCGCGACGCCCTTCGGGGCGAGCGGCACGTGCGTGTGCGCCTGGTGGCCCAGGGTCTCCTGGACGTGCATGACGGGAACGCCGTACGTCGCGCCGTCGATCATGAAGGTGACGTGCTGGGTAGCCATCAGGCGTTCACCGTCCGAGCCTCGATGAGGGACGCGCCGTCAGGCTCGACGACGACGTCGTTGAAGTATTCGGGGTCGCCCGTCTGCAGGACGAGCGGCAGGTCGACGAGCTCCGTGACCTTGCCCGCGAGCACGACGAGCTGCTCGAGCCCGTACGAGTCGGCGGGACGACGCTCCGCGCCGCGGTCGTTGACGATCTCGAGGATCTCGCCGACCACGAGCGCGACCGAGCGCTGGCCGCGGCTGAACACCACGACGTCGAGGAGGCCCTCGCGCGGGATGCCCGAGCCGCCCAGGAGCGAGTCGAGGCGGACGACCGGGAGGATCTCGCCGCGGTACTGCAGCACCTCGCGGTTGCCGAGCTGCTCGATGCGCGTGGCGTCGATCTGCTCGAGCCGCGTGACCGCGGAGAGCGGGACGGCGGCGCGGCGCGACTCGTCGATCGCGACGATGAGGAGGTCCTGCCCGTCGGACGCGACCGCGGCCGTGTCGACCTTGTCGCGGGAGACGGCCATGTCCGCCGACTCACCGGCGAGGCTGCGACGTGCGATCGCCTGGACGTCGAGGATGAGGGCCACGCGACCGTCGCCCATGAGGGTCGCGCCCGCGTAGGTGCCGACGCTCTTGAGCTGCGAGGCGAGCGGCTTGACCACGATCTCCTCGTTGTTCATGACGCGGTCGACGACGAGGCCGAAGCGCTGGTTGTCGGCGCGCAGGACGGCGATGACCATCGAGCCGTCCGCCTTCGACGGCGAGCGCAGCACGTCGGTCAGGCGCACGAGCGGCAGCAGGTCGCCGCGCAGGCGGTAGACCTCGGAGTTGCCGACGTGCTCGATCGCCTCGGCGGTGCGCTCGGTGTCGAGCGCGACGAGCTCGAGGAGGTTGACCTGCGGGATCGCGTAGATCTCGGTGCCCGACGCGACGGTGAGGGCAGGCATGATCGCGAGCGTGAGCGGGATGCGCAGGCGCCAGACCGTGCCGGCCCCGACCTCGGACTCGACCTCGACCTGGCCGCCGATCGCCTCGATGTTCGAGCGGACGACGTCCATGCCGACGCCGCGGCCCGACACGTTCGTGACGGTCGACGCGGTCGAGAAGCCGGGGAGGAAGACGAGCGACTGGATCTCGTTGATGCTCATCGCGTCGAGCTGCTCGACGGTCTTCAGACCGCGCTCGAGCGCCTTGGCGGCGACGGCCTCGGGGTCGATGCCCTTGCCGTCGTCGCGCACCTCGACGATGACCTGGCCACCCGCGTGGTACGCGCGCAGCGTCAGGACGCCGTTCTCGGGCTTGCCCGCGGCGCGGCGGCCGGCCGGGTCCTCGATGCCGTGGTCGACGGCGTTGCGCACGAGGTGCGTCAGCGGGTCCTTGACCGACTCGAGGAGGGAGCGGTCGAGCTCGGTCTCCCCACCGATCATCTCGAGGTCGACGCTCTTCTTGAGCGACGCCGCGAGGTCGCGGACGACGCGCGGCATCTTGTTCCACACGTGGTCGATGGGCTGCATGCGCGTCTTCATGACGCCCTCCTGCAGCTCGGTGGCGATGAGCGAGAGGCGCTGCGAGGAGCGGGTCAGCTCGGGGTTGGCGTCGAGACCGGTGATCTGGGCGATCTGGTTGCGCACGAGCACGAGCTCGCCGACCTGACGCATCAGCTCGTCGAGCAGGTCGACGTCGACGCGGATCGAGGTCTCGGCGGTCGAGCCGCGCTGGGGGGCCGCCTCGGACGTGCGGGCGACCTGCTTGTTGCCCGCGGGGGTCACGGGGGCGCCCGTGACGGGCGCCTCGGTCTCGGTCGCTGTCGCGGTCGCGGCGCGTCCGCCGCGCTTGACGACCTTGCGGGCGCCGACGGCGGGCTTGGCCGGGGGCGCGGCGGCGGGCTCGGGCGCCGTGACGGCCTCGGGCTCGTCGTCCTCGGTGTCGTCCGCGTCCTGCGCGGCCGCCTCGGCGGGCGCGGGCTCCTCGGCGACCGGCGCCTCGGCGACGGGCTCCTCGGCGACGGGCGGCGCGGCGGGCTCGGCAGCGGCGGGCTTGGCCCCGGGTCCGGCGTCGAGCATGTCCTGGATGCGCGCGACGACGGCGTCGGTCTCGACACCCGTCTCGGACCCGTCAGCGTCGATCTGCGCGAGGATCGCCCGGACCGTGTCCACCATGAGGAGGAGGACGTCGGTCGTGGGCTGATCCATCTCGCGCTTGCCGTCGCGCAGCTCGACGAGGAGGCCCTCGCCGACGTGGGTCACGGACTCGAGCTTGTGGAACGCGAGGAACCCGCTCGTGCCCTTGATCGTGTGGATCGTGCGGAAGATGGAGCTGAGCAGCTCGCGCGAGCCGGGGTTCGACTCGAGGGCGATGAGGTCCTGGTCGAGCTGGTCCAGGTTCTCGTAGCTCTCGATGAGGAACTCGCGCACGATCTCGTCGACGCCGTCCATGGCACTCCTTCTCACGTCGTGACGGGCTCGCTGCCCGACAGCCGACCTATCGGACGGCACGTGAGAAAGATGAGTTGCGAACCTGCGGTAACCGAGTGATCTCGGCGAACCGGTGCGAGTGTCAGTCCTGCGGCGGGGTGGCTGGACGCGGCGCGGGCGGCAGCAGGTCGAGGACCTGGTCCTCGCTGACCGCCGGGGCGGCGAGCGCCTCCTTGTTGGCGGCCGTGACGGCTTCGATGACCTCGGCGCGGTGCACCTTCAGGGAGCGGGGCGCGTCGATACCGATACGCACCCCGTCACCTCGGGAGTCGAGGATCGTGACGACGATGTCGTCGCCGATGAGCAACCGCTCCCCGACCTTCCTGCTCAGCACCAGCATTCTTGGATCCTACAGTCCGCTCGTCGCATCAGTCCCAGACCGCGTCCTCGAGGTGCTCCGCGAGCGTCGCCGCCCACACGGGCGCGGACGCGGGCAGGCCGTCGAGGAAGCCGACCGGGACGCCGTAGGAGAGCACCTGGGCAGGTGACGACGACTCGGCGACCTTGGAGACCGCGAGCGCGTCGAACTCGAGCTGGCGCCCCACGGCCTTCAGCCACCGGGTCGTGTCCTTCGCGGAGCGGTCCGCCTCGACGGCCGCCCACAGCTGGTCGGCGTCGAGGTCCTCGAGGAAGTCCGCGGCCTCGGCGCGCGCATAGCGCTCGGAGCTCACGCACAGCGCGACGACGAGCGGCAGCCCGGCGCGTCCTGCGTCCGTCGCGAGCTTGCGCGCCGCTGCCGCGCTGATGACCCAGCGCCCTGCGCCGTGCTCGACGGTGAAGTCGCCCGCGAGAGCGACGTCCGCCTCGGTGATGCCGAGCCTGCGTGCGATGACGCGCGCGGCGTCGACCGCGAGCTGGCCGGCACCCGCGACGACGACGATCGCGCCCGGCTTGCGCAGGGGCCGCGGGGCGCGCGGCACGTGCATGAAGATCTCGGAGAGCGGCAGGCGCAGCCCGGGGGCCGCGTCGACGTGCCCCGCAACCTCGCGCAGGAGCTCGATCGGCACGCCGACGTCGAGCAGCTCGGTCACGGTCGAGCCGCTGCTGCGCGTCACGACGGACGCCTTCGCGGTGCCCACCGCGGTGGCGGGGACGACCTCGGGTGCGTCCGGGTCGAGGCGGAACGCCTCCTGGCGCACGTCGGTGCGCTCGTCGCGGCCGTCTCCTGCGGCACGAGCGGTCGGCGCGTCCGACGCCCTGGTCAGCACGACGTCGTCGCGGCTGACGGTGCGCGGGCGGGCGGGCACGAATCCTTCGGGCTCGCTCACGACCCCGGTGCCGACAGCGAGGCTGCGCACCGAGTCGAGGACGGACGCGAACGTCTCGCCCGTCGTCGAGAGCGCAGGGCCGTCGACGGGGCGGTGGGCCTGTGCGCCGGTGGCGGACCGCTCGACCGCGCCGCGCTCCGCGTCGTCGGCAGCGTCGAGCAGGTCGGCGATGCCGCGCACGCGCGGCCGCGGCACCTCGGGCACCCGTGCCGTCGTCCGCGGGTCGACCCCGCTCGGGTCCGGCACGTCGACTGTGACCTCGAAGTACTCTCGCGCGAAGAACCCGCCGATGCCGCCCGAGCGGACGCGCTCGGCCTTGACGATGCGCGCCGTCGGACCGTGCTCACGGCGCACGCGCGCCATGAGGTCCTCGAGGTCAGGTCCGTCAAGCAGCAACTGCCGCGACATCGCGGACCACCCCCACCGTCTCGATCTGGATGCCGGAGCCCGTCACCTCGGTGTACGACAGCACGGTCGCCGGGCCGACCTGGCCCGCGATCAGGCGGTGCAGCGCGGGACGGATCGCGGGCGCGCACACGAGCACGGGGTGCTCGCCGCGACCCTCGGACTGCGAGCGCACCTGCTGGTAGGAGACGAGCATCGCCTCGGCGCGCGGGACGTCGATCGACAGCTGCGTGCCGCCCTCCCCCGGGCGCAGACCCTCGAGGAGGGAGTGCTCGAGGACGGGGTCGAGCGTGATGACGCGCAGCACGTTGTTGCGGGCGTGGCTCGCGGTGATCGAGGGGCCGAGCTCGCGGCGCGCGGCCTCGACGAGGCCCTCCGGGTCCGGGGACACCTTCGCGCGCAGCGTGAGCGCCTCGTAGATGCGCGACAGGTCGCGGATCGCCACGCCCTCGGCGAGCAGGCCCTGCAGGACGCGCTGCACCTCGCCGAGCGACATCACGCCGGGGATGAGCTCCTCGACGACCGACGGGTTGACCTGCTTGACGCCCTCGGTCAGGACGCGGACGTCCTCGCGGGACAGGAGGCGGTCGGCGTTCTGCGTGACGACGTTCGACAGGTGCGTGATGAGGACGGAGACGCGGTCGACGACGGTCGCGCCCGACATCTCGGCGGCGAAGCGCAGCTCGGCCGGGACCCACTTGCCGTCGAGGCCGAACACGGGCTCGCGGACCTGCTCGCCGGGGAGGGAGGACAGGTCGTCGCCGAGCGCGAGGACGCGGCCGGGCGGCAGGGAGCCGCGGGCGACCTCGACGCCGGCGACGCGCACGGCGTACGTCGCGTGCGCGAGCTCGACCGAGTCGCGCGTGCGCACGGGCGGCACGACGATGCCGAGGTCGAGCGCGATCTTGCGGCGCAGGGAACGGATGCGGCCGAGGAGGTCGTCAGAGGCGCCCGGGCGCACGAGGTCGACGAGGTCGGGAGACAGGTGGATCTCGAGGGCGTGGACGCGCATCTCCTCGATGAGCTGCTCGTTCGTGTCCTTCGCGGGAGCGCCCGGGAGCTGGGTCGCGGCGGCCTGCTCGGCCTCGAGCGCGGCCTTGGCCTCGTTGGCCTTGAGCCTCTGCGACGCGATCAGCATCACGATGCCGACGGCGAGGAACGGCAGCTTCGGCATGCCCGGGATGAGGGCGAACACGATCGCGGCGCCGCCGGCGATCGTCAGGGCGGTGCGGGACTGCAGGAGCTGGCCCGACGCGGCGGTGCCGAGGTCGTCCTCGGCGCTCGCGCGGGTACAGATGATGCCGGTCGCCACCGACAGCAGGAGCGCGGGGATCTGCGTGACGAGGCCGTCGCCGACCGTCAGCAGGGAGTACGTCTCGAGCGCCTCGCCGGCGGACATGCCGCGCTGCATCATGCCGATGATGAAGCCGCCGACGAGGTTGATGATCGTGATGACGATGCCGGCGATCGCGTCGCCCTTGACGAACTTGGAGCCACCGTCCATCGCGCCGTAGAAGTCGGCCTCGGCGGTGACCTCGGCGCGGCGCTTGCGCGCCTCGGCCTCGGTGAGGATGCCGGCGTTGAGGTCGGCGTCGATCGCCATCTGCTTGCCGGGCATGGCGTCGAGGGTGAACCGGGCGCCGACCTCGGCGACACGGCCCGCACCGTTCGTGATGACCACGAACTGGATGACCACGAGGATCATGAAGATCACGAGGCCGATGACGAGCGAACCACCGACGACGAAGCTGCCGAACGCGTGGATCACCTCACCGGCGTAGGCGTCGCGCAGCACGAGGCGCGTCGACGCGACGTTGAGCCCGAGCCGGAAGAGCGTCGCGATGAGGATGATCGACGGGAACACCGAGAAGTCGAGAGGACGCTTGACGTACATCGCGGTCAGCAGGATCACGAGGGAGAGCGCGATGTTGACCACGATGAGCATGTCGAGCATCGCTGCGGGCAGCGGTACGACGAGCAGCAGGACGACACCGACGACGCCGATCGGCACCGCCATCTTGCTGAGCCCAGCCTTCTTCATCGAGTCTCCCGTCCCGTCATCGCCTCGTGCGTCCCGCTCGAACCGTTCTCGCCGCCCGGTGGCTGCGCACTCGCGCGAGCCGCTGCCCGGGCCGCGCGCCGCCGTCGTGCACGCTCCGCGGCCGTCGGCGTGGGCGGCACGGGCGTCGGCGTGGCCATCGTGTGCTGGCCTGCCGAGGCGCCGCGACGCTTGAGCGCCATGACGAACGCGAGCACCTGCGCGACCGCGGTGAACAGCTCCTCGGGGATCTCATCGTCCACTTTGCACATTGCATGAATAGCCCGGGCCAACGGGATGTCATGGACCATCGGGACACGGTGCTCGGTCGCCTTCTCACGGATGCGGGCGGCGACCGCGCCCTGGCCGGTCGCGACGACCTTGGGCGCGCCCTGCCCGGGCGTGTACTTGAGCGCGACGGCGACGTGCGTCGGGTTGACGACGACGACGTCGGCGTCGGCGACGTTCGCGATCATGCGGTTGCGGCTCATCGCCATCTGCCGCGCGCGGCGCTGGCCCTTGATGTGCGGGTCGCCCTCGGCCTGCTTGTTCTCGTCGCTGATCTCCTTCTTCGTCATGCGCGTCTGCTTGCGGTTGCGCTTCATGACGACGAAGAGGTCGGCTGCGGCCAGGAGCAGGCCGGCGGCGACGGCCCACACGACGAGCTTCTTCACACCACCGCTGCCGATGCCGATGATCGTCGAGAGCGACAGCCCGCCGGCCGACATGAGGACGGGCACGAGCCCCTGGATCGCGGTGTAGAGCACGACGCCGATGACGACGGTCTTGAGCAGCGCCTTGACCCCCTGCCACAGCGCCTGGGTGCCGAACGTCTTCTTGAGGCCCTTGACGAGGTTGAACTGCTTGAAGGTCGGCTTGAGCTTCTTCGTCGCGATGTGCAGGCCGCCCTGCGCGACGTTCGCGACGATCGCGGTCACGACGACGACGGCGAGGACGGGCAGGAGCGTCACGAGGACGGTGCCGAGCCCGTCGGAGAGAAAACGGACCGCGCGGTCCGCGGTCGGGTCGGCGACGATGTCGCCGAGGGCGCGGAACTGGTCCTCCCCTGCCCGCTTCCCGTTGGCGATGGCCATCGGCATCATGATCGCGGCGGCACCGACGCCGAGCCACGCGGAGAGGTCCTGCGACTTCTGCAGGGCACCTTCCTTGCGCAGCTTCTTCATCCGCTGCGGTGTGGCCTTCTCTGTCTTCTCGCCTGCCGGTTCGCCCGCCACGTCAGCCCACCCCCAGCATGTCGGCGATGGACATGAGGACCTTGCCCGTGAGCGAGGACACCGCCCCGGGCAGGCCGAGGAGCACGAACACCCCGAAGGTGAGCGAGAGCAAGATCTTCAGCGGGAAGCCGAGGACGAACGCGTTGAGAGCCGGTGCGACACGCGTGACGAGGCCCAGCCCGGCGTCGGCGAGGAACAGCACGACGATGAGCGGGCCCGCGATCTGCAGCGCGCTCGTGAACATCGTCGTGATCGTCTCGGTGACCTTCGCACCGAGGAAGGACAGGTCGAGGCCCGCGCTGACCGGCACGACGTCGAAGCTCTGCGCGACGCCGAGCAGCATGACCTGGTAGGCGCCCGTCGCGAAGAGCAGCACGATCGCAGTCATCTGGAACAGGCGCGTGAACTGGGCGCCGTTGACCTGCGAGCCCGGGTCGTACGCCTGGGCGATCTGGAAGCCGCCGAAGAAGTCGATGAACGAGCCCGCCGCCGAGATCCCCGAGAAGATCAGCAGCACGATGAAGCCCATGCCGGCGCCGATCACCGCGTTCGTGGCGAGCGCGACGACGAAGTCCCCGGTCGTCATCCCGTCGGTCGTGCCGACGCGCGGAGCGGCCGCGAGCGCGAGCCCGAACGCGAGCATCGCCTTGACCTGCCCCGAGAGCCCCCGGTGGTTGAAGGGCGGGGCGATGACGAGGAACGCGGCGATCCGCACGCTGGCGAGCGCGATCGCCTCGATGGTGGTCAGCGCGAGCGTGACCGTCATGTCAGCCGCCGCCGAGGAGCCCGGGGATGCGGTCGAAGAGCTGGGTGGTGAACGCCACCATCTCCTCGATCATCCAGTGGCCGCACACGAGGAGCGCCACCGCGACCGCGACCGCCTTCGGCACGAAGCTGAGCGTGACCTCCTGGATCTGCGTGATCGACTGGACGAGCGAGATCGCGAAGCCCACGACGAGGGACGTGATGAGGATCGGCGCGGCGAGCTTGGCGGCGATCGTGAGGGCCCCGACCGCGATGTCGAGGATCGCTGAGGTGTCCATCAGGTGTACGTCCCCACGAGCTGGGTGATGATCAGCGACCACCCGTCCACGAGGACGAACAGCAGCAGCTTGAAGGGCAGGGAGATCATCACGGGCGGGAGCATCATCATGCCCATGCTCATGAGAGCGGAGGACACGACGAGGTCGATGACGAGGAACGGCACGAAGATGACGAACCCGATGATGAACGCGGCCCGCAGCTCGGAGAGCATGAACGCGGGGATGACCGTGAGGATCGGGGTGCTCGCGGGGGTCTCCGGGTTCGGGGAGTCGGAGATACGGGTCATCAGGGCGATGTCGTCCTCGCGGGTGTGCGCGAGCATGAAGTCGCGCAGGGGCCCGGACGCGACGTCGACCGCCGTGGTGAAGTCCATCGAGCCGTCGAGGTAGGGCTGGAGGGCGGCGTCGTTCACCGCGCCGAGCACCGGCTGCATGATGAACAGCGACAGGAAGAGCGCGAGGCCGGCGAGCACCTGGTTCGGCGGGACGTTCGTCAGGCCGAGCGCGTTCCTCGTGAGGCCGAGCACCACGAAGATCTTCGTGAAGCTCGTCATCATGAGCAGCAGCGCGGGGGCGATCGACAGGACCGTCATGCCGAGGAGCACGACGACGGAGCTCGAGGGCTTCGCGCGGTCGCCGTCGACGTAGACGGACAGGGTGCCCTGGTCGCCGTCCGGGTCGGCCGGGTCGCCGGGTGCCGCGGGCAGCACGTGGGCGGCGGGCGCCGCGACGTGAGCCGCGCCGGCCGCGGGTGCGGCCTCGGCGGCGGGCGCGGTGACGACGCCGGCGAGGACGATCGCGAGCATCGTCAGCAGCACGAGGCCGAGCATCATGGCGACCTCGCGCGGAGCGGGGCCGCGGCTCGCGCGCACGCGCGCGGCGGTGGAGAACGTGGAGGTCATCGCCGTCCCTGCTGGATGGCGGTCGCGGCGCGGCGCCACGTCGAGGGCGAGAGGATCGACCCGTCGAGGCTGCTGCTGCGGGACGTGAGGCTCAGGACCTGGGCGTCGGCGTCGTCCGCCGTGACGAGCGCCGCGGGCGCCGCCTGCTCGGCGGCGGCGTCGGGCATCTCGGTGACGGCGTGGTCGAGCTCGGCCGCGAAGACCGCTCCGCTCTCGCTCGCCGCAGCGACCGGGGTGGCCTCGACCTGCGCGTCGTCGTCGGTGGGGACGGCGTCGGCCGCGGGATCCGCGGCGGGCGCGTCCTGCGTGTCGAGCACGGTCACGCCCTGCTCGCCGACGCCCAGCAGCAGACGGCGGCCGCCCACCTCGACGAGCGCGAGGCCCGCCTTGGGGGTGAGCGCCTGCTTGCCGAGAACGACGATCGCGGGCGCCTGCGCGCCGGCGCCGCCGCCGCGCAGGGAGTCCCGCACCCGCTCGAAGCCGCGACCGAGCACGCCCTTGGCGCGCCCGGTGCGCGGAGCCGCCGTCGAGCTGCCGACCGGACCCTTGCCGGAGCTCAGGCGTCGGCCTGCCCACCAGATCAGGCCCAGAACCACGCCCAGGGAGACCAGGGCGCGCAGCAGCACGACGACGGTGTCACCCATCACAGACCTGCTTGCCCCAGGTCGACGATCTCGGTGACGCGCAGGCCGTAGTCCTCGTCGACGACGACGACCTCGCCGCGCGCGATGAGGCGCCCGTTGACCATGAGGTCGGCGGGGCTGCCCGCGACGCGGTCGAGCTCGATGACGGCGCCGGGGACGAGCTCGAGGACCTGGCGGACCGGGAGCTTGGCGCGGCCGATCTCGGCGGTGAGCGTCATCTCGACGTCGTAGAGCATGCGCATCGTGGACATGTTCGTCAGGTCCATCGGGCGGATGTTCTTCTCCTCGACCGGCTTGGCTGCCGCAGCGGCAGGAGCCGCGGCCGCGCTGGCGGCGGCTGCCTGCTTGATCCGGACGGCGAACCAGCCCTGGACCTCGTCGGCGACCGTGAGGGCGAACAGGTGCGCGCCCGGCACGACGAGCAGGTCGCACGCGTCGGGGGCGATGCGGACGTCCGACAGGACACCCTCGCCGAACGAGTCGGAGGCGGCCTGGAGCGCCGGGCGCAGCGCGTCGGCGAGCGACACGTCCTCTCCGGCGCCGCTGATCGCACGGTCGACGGTCTCGCCGACGACGGCGACGAGCTCGGCGCTCACGGCACCGACCACGTTCGCGACGACCCCGGCGCCGGTCGGCGCGAGGTCGGCGGGCTCGACGCCGCGGACGGCCAAGGGCACGTCCGACGGGATCAGCTCGACGAGCGCGAGTGCCGCCTTGAGCGCGAGCTCGGACTCCACGGCCAGGGCCGCCTGGGTCTTCTTCATCGTTCGTTCTCCTCAAAATCCACGACCTGGCAGGCAAGCTGACGGCCGTTCGCCCCGGCCACCGCATGGGCCAGGACCTTGTCGTCGACGACCACGTCCAACGGACGCGATGCGGAGTGGTTGAGCATGATCAGGTCGCCCACCTGCATCGCGAGGATCTCCCGCGGGTGGACGGTCAGGGGGCGCAGCTGGACCGAGAGCTCGACGGGGACCTCGCGCATGCCGGCGTGCATCTTGGCGCGGGCCGCCTCGGTCTCCGCGTCGGCGGCGCGGCTCTTGCTCGCGGCCTCCCCGGCGCGGAGCGCGTCGAGCAGGTGCTCGGCCGGGACCATGAACGTCGCGGTGTCGCGGTCGTCGCCGATCGCGATCGTGTACGTCAGGACGATGACCGGCTCCGACGCGGGCACGAGCTGCGCGAACTGCGGGTTGTACTGGAACCCGCCGAGCTTGATGTCGAGCGGCGCGACGGCGGCGAACGCGTAGCGCAGGTCGTGCATGTTGGACTGCACGAGGTCCGTCAGGAGCGCCGTCTCGATCTCGGTGAGCTCCCGGGCGGGGACGACGCCGCGCAGGCCGGGCCCGCCGAGGAGGTAGTCGATCCACAGGAGGGCGAGCTCGACGGGCACCTCCAGGACCGCGGTCGAGCGTCCGTTCTCGACCGAGCCGACCGCCATGAGGGTCTGGTCGGCGAGCGTCGCGATGTACTCGTCGTACGAGATCATCTGGACGCTCTCGAGAGCGACGCCGCAGACGACGCGCAGGCGCGAGGTGAGCTGTGTCCCCCACTGACGGGCGAACGTATCGCCCGCGACCTCGATCGCGCGGGAGTGCTCGCGCGCCAGGGTCATGGGTCGGCGGAAGTCGTAGGTCTCCACCGTCGGGGCTGGCCGAAGGTTGCGTTGTTCCGTCACGTGAACCTCGATCGGCACGGCCGCGTCCGAAATGAGAAGTCCTGCGGCGCCGCCCGCAGAGCGCGGGTACGACGAAGGGGCGGGCACGGTCTCCCGTGCCCGCCCCTCCGGGACGTCACTGGGCGACGAAGTCCGTGTAGTAGACACCCATGACCTGGTCCTCGCCGTAGATCTCCTGCAGCGAGACGGTCAGCTCGTTCTTGAGCGCGGCGCGGCCCTCGGAGCTCTTGATCTCGTCGACGGGACGTCCGGAGAAGAGCGCGATCGTGGCGTCCTGCGCCTTGACGAGGTCGACGTCGTGAGCCTTGTCGGTCAGCTGCAGGCCGAGACCGATGCGGAGGTAGTGGGTGCCCTCGAGGTTGATGTTCATCGACTCGAGGGTGACCATCTCGCCCGGCACGGGCGCCGGCGGCTCCTCGGGCGTGCCGTCGCCCTTGCCCGAGAAGAGGAAGAAGTAGGCGGCGCCCGCGATCACGGCGACGAGGAGGGCACCGACGATGATCCAGGGCAGCTTGCCGCCCTTGGCCTTCTTCTCGGTGGCCTCGGGCTCGGGGGCGGCGGCCTCCGTGCGCTCGCGCGGCTGGATCTTGTTCGCGCCGATCTTGGGCTTGGCGCCCACCACACGCTGCTCGACGACGGGCATGACTACTCCTTGTCCTGCTGGCTCGCGGAGGCCGAGGCGGTGACCTCGCCGTCCTTCGCGGCCGAGCTCTTCTTCTTGCGGTTCTCGTCGACGACCGTGAGCAGCTCACGGATGCGCTCGGGCTTGTCGCTGAGCACGACGACGTCGGCCCGGCGGTTGGCGGCGAGCGACTTCTTGTCCGTCTTGTCGACGAGCGGGCGCGCGTCGCCGAACCCGACGGCGGACATGCGCGCGGGCGACAGGTGGGACTTCTCGACCATGCGACGCAGGACGGTCGTCGCGCGGGCGGACGACAGCTCCCAGTTGGTCTTCGCGGTGGATCCGGTCGGCACGATGTCGGCGTGACCCTCGATCGCGATCTCGTTGCTGATCTTCCTGAGCGGCTTGCCGACGGCGTCGATGACCTTGCGCGAGGTCGCGGTCAGCTCGTTGGAGGCGGTGTCGAAGAAGACGTCGGTCGTGATCATGCCGACGACGAGGCCGCGCTCGGTGATGCGGAACGTCACGGCGTCCGAGAGCTTGACCCGCTCGAGGTTCTCCTCGATGTGGTCGCGGATCTGCTCGAGGTTGTCGTACTCGGCCTCGGCCTCGGCATAGTCTGCGGCCGAGTACTCGCCCTCGGCGTCGGTGCTGCCGGTGCCCGTGTACGTGCCGTTGACGACGCCGGCCGACAGGCTCGGGGCGATCTCGTCGAGCGGCTTGATCTCCATCGAGTCGCCGGTCGTGTCCATGATGCCGGCCTTGTCGACGAGCACGACGGAGTCACCGGCGCCGAAGCCCGACGCGAGCGAGTGGGCGAGCTCCTCGTACTTGACCTGGTCGACGGAGCTGATGGCGTACATGACGAGGAACAGCGCCATGAGCACAGTCATCATGTCGGAGTAGGAGACGGCCCACCGCTCGTGGTTCTCGTGCTCCTCCTCCTCGACCCGCTTCCGACGGCGGCTCATGCTGCGTCCTTGACCTGCTGGTCGGGCGGCAGGAGGCTGCGCAGGCGCTCACCGACGAGACGCGGGTTGGCGCCGGACTGCACGGAGAGCAGGCCCTCGAGGACGATCTCCATCTGTGCGCACTCGAGCTCGGAGATGCGGGCCAGGCGGCCGCCGAGCGGGAGCCACATGAGGTTGGCGCTCGCGAGGCCCCAGAGGGTCGCGACGAACGCGGCGGCGATCATGTGCCCGAGCTCGTCGGGGCTCGCGAGGTTGGACAGCACGTGGACGAGCGACACGACGGTGCCGACGATGCCGATCGTCGGGGCGTAACCGCCCATGGTGTTGAAGAACTTGGAGATGACCTTGTCGGAGCGGCGCTTGGCGTCGATACGGTCCTCGAGGATGACCCGCAGGTCCTCCGGGTCCGTGCCGTCGATCGCGGCGCGCAGACCGTCGCGCAGGAACGGGTCCTCGATGCTGCGGGCCTCGTCCTCGAGCGCGAGGAGCCCCTCGCGGCGGGCGCGGTCGGCGAGCTGCACGATGCGCTCGATCGACGCGTCGGCCGACGGCACCTTGGCCTTGAAGGCACGCGGGATCGCCTTCACCGCACCCTTGAAGTCGACGAGGGTCGAGCTCGCGAGCGCAGCGCCGATCGTCGCGCCGAACACGAGGATCATGGGGGCCGGGAGCAGGATGCTCTGGATGTGGGAGCCCTCGAGGTAGATCATCGCGATGATGCCACCGAAGCTCACCACGAGGCCGATGATGGTTGCCGGATCCATGGGTCAGGACCTCTCGTCGTCGGTGAGGGTGGGCACGACGCTCAGTCCGGAAGCCCGCTCGGTCGTCTGGTCGTAGAAGGACTCGGCCTGCAGCTCCTGCGCACGCGCGACGAGCCGGGCGCGGTAGTCGACCACGAGGTCGATCACCGTCTCCATGTCTTCCTGGACGATGTACTTGGTGCCGTCCATCAGCGTCAGGATCGTGTCGGGCGCACTGTCGATGCGCTGCACCAGGTCTGGGTTCACGGCGAAGCGTGGCCCGTTCAGGCGCGTCACAACAATCACTTCCATCACCGATCCTTGGTGTCGTCACCGGCCCGTCCATGAACCGTCACCAAGCAGATCGGTGCAGCGGGCCGTGATATGAGGCTTTGCGCTGAGCCGGTGTGTCCCGGTTTGTCGAAGATGGCTGCTCAGGGCACGGAAAACGCTTCCAAAAGTCCTGTTGATCGGTGCACGGACGTGCCGATGATCACGGTGAGGTGCGCGACGGAACGCGCGCCTCGAGTGCACCAGCAACATCGTGAGGAGACCATCGTGTCCACCCCTTCGGAGGAGACGGTCCCGGACCGTCCCGCCCGTACCCCGCTGACCAGCCGCCTGCGCGACGCGTCGATCCGCACGAAGATCATGGGACTCGTCTGCGGGGCGCTCGTCGCCTGCCTCGTGATCGGTGCGACGGGCGCCGTCGCGCTCGTGCAGGCCCGCGCGAGCATGGGCTCGATGGCGGACGCGTCGGCACGGCTCAACGGCGCCGTCCTCGACGTCAACAACGAGGTCTGGCGGACGCGGGCGGCTGCGCTCGACCTCGCCGCCTCGACGGCCGACCAGCGCGAGGACGCCGCCGCCGAGGTCACTGCGGCGACGGAGAGCGTCACCGCGACCCTCGACCGCCTCTTCTCCCTCTTCGTCGAGGTGACCGGTGAGCAGTCCTCGAACCAGGAGGCGCTGACGACCGCGTGGACCGAGTACTCGGACGTGCTCACCCGCGGCCTCGTGCCCGCGGCCGTCTCGGGCGACATGCTCACCGTGCACTACCTGCGTACCGGCAAGGCGGAGAACTTCGGTTCCGAGGTCGTCACGATCCTCTCGGAGACGACCGCTCAGGTGACCGCGGCTGCCGACCGCGTCCAGGACGACGCCGCGGCGCGCTCGACGCTCATGATCGCGGTCATGGTCGCCACGATCGTCGTCGTCATGGGGGTGCTGCTCGCGCTCGGCGTGTTCGTCACGCGCCAGATCCGCCGACCTGTCACGGCGGTGCGCGACGCACTCGAACGGCTCGCCGAGGGCGACCTCACGAGCGAGGTCGACTTCGCCGCGAAGGACGAGATCGGCCAGATGGCCGCGTCGCTCGTCGTCGCTCAGGAGAACCTCCGGACGACCCTCGAGCTCGTCGCCGCCGACGCGCACGCGGTCGCCGCGGGCGCCCAGGAGCTCGCCGCGACGAACACCGAGGTTGCGGCGGGCGCCGAGGAGGCGTCGTCGCACGCCGGTGTCGTCGCGGCTGCCGCTGAGCAGGTCTCGCGCAACGTCCAGACCGTTGCCGCGGGCGCCGAGCAGATGGGCGCCTCGATCCGTGAGATCGCCCAGAACGCCTCCGAGGCCGCGGGCGTCGCGAGCCGCGCGACGAGCCAGGCTGCGAACGCGACGGACACCGTCTCGCGCCTGGGTGCGTCGAGCCAGGAGATCGGAGCGGTCGTCAAGTCGATCACCTCGATCGCCGAGCAGACGAACCTCCTCGCGCTCAACGCGACGATCGAGGCTGCGCGTGCGGGCGAGGCCGGCAAGGGCTTCGCGGTCGTCGCGAGCGAGGTCAAGGACCTCGCCCAGGAGACGGCCCGCGCGACCGAGGACATCGCCCGCAAGGTCGAGGCCATCCAGGCCGACA
This sequence comes from Flavimobilis soli, assembly GCF_002564025.1. Taxonomy (NCBI): domain Bacteria; kingdom Bacillati; phylum Actinomycetota; class Actinomycetes; order Micrococcales; family Jonesiaceae; genus Flavimobilis; species Flavimobilis soli. The sequence goes on along the minus strand of NZ_PDJH01000001.1, from coordinate 2,380,087 downwards.
CCGACAACGCGGTCCACGCGATCACCGAGATCAGCGACGTCATCGCCAAGATCAACGACTACCAGCTCACGATCGCGTCGGCCGTCGAGGAGCAGACCGCCACGACCAACGAGATGACGCGCTCCGTGTCCGAGGCCGCGACCGGCTCCGCAGACATCGCCGGCAACATCAGCGGCGTCGCTCAGGCCGCGGCGACGTCGAGCCAGATCCTCTCCGGCTCCGGCGGCACGATCGACGAGCTGGCCGCCGTGTCGACGACGCTCCGCGAGCGGATCTCGGGCTTCACCTTCTAGGCCCCGGGCACGACAGAGGGGGCGTGGTCGCCGACAGCGACCACGCCCCCTCTCGTGTCCCTGGGGACCTACGTGTCAGCGCTTGAGGTTCACGAGCTCCTGGAGCAGCTCGTCGCTCGTGGTGATCACTCGCGAGTTCGCCTGGAAGCCGCGCTGGGCGATGATCAGGTTCGTGAACTCCTGCGAGAGGTCCACGTTCGACATCTCGAGCGCGCCGCCGATGAGGCCGCCGCGACCACCCTCGCCCGCCACGCCGACCGCCGCGTCACCCGAGTTGACCGACGTCTCGTACATCGAGCCACCCGCCTTCTGCAGACCCACCGGGTTCGCGAACGTCGCGATCGCGATGCGGCCGACCGGCTGCTTCGTGCCGTTCGAGAACGCACCGATGATCGTGCCGTCCGCGTTGATCTGGAACGACTGGAGCGCGCCCGCCTGAGAACCGTCCTTGCTGATCGCCTCGACGGTTGTCAGCGCCGCGTAGCCCGTGACCGTCGCGAGGTCGATCGTGCGGCTGCCGACCGTGATCGTGCCGCCGGCGGTGAGCACGCCCGACGCGTCGAACTGCATCTCTGCGCCGTTGACCGTGTTCGTGCCGTCCGAGCCCTGCACGCCCCAGCCGGTCGCGGTGCGCGTGAACGTGAGCGAGACCGTGCCCGCGTTGCCGAGGCTGTCGAACACCTCGACGTCGCGCACGAGCGTCGTGCCGACGGCTGCGTCGGAGGGCAGGTTGCCGCCGAACTTGATGTTGGTCGTCGGCTGCGCGCCGACGAGCGTCGTCATCGGGAGCGTCAGGTTGCTCAGGATGCCCGCGGTGTCGATGTTGCCCGACGCGTCGGCCGCCCAACCCTGGACGAACGCGCCCTCCGACGTGACCAGGCGGCCCTGCGCGTCGAAGTCGAACGAGCCGTTGCGCGTGTAGAACGTCTGCGCACCGCTCTTGACCGCGAAGAAGCCGTCGCCCGAGATCATGACGTCCGTCGAGCGGTTCGTCGTCTGGGCGGCGCCCTGCTGGAAGTTCGTCGAGATCGCGGAGACCTTGACGCCGAGACCGACCTGGGCCGGGTTCGTGCCACCGGCGGTGGCGGTCGGTGCACCCGCGTTCGTCAGGACCTGGCTGAGCGTGTCCTGGAACTGGGTCTGCGAGGCCTTGAAGCCGGTCGTGTTGACGTTGGCGATGTTGTTGCCGGTGACGTCGAGCATCGTCTGGTGCGAGCGGAGCCCGGAGATGCCGGAGAACAGCGAGCGAAGCATGGTGGTTCCCTTCGGGTGATACGCCGGACTAGGACGCGGAGGAGTCGGTGGTGGTCGTGGGGGCGGGCTCCTCGGCAGGTGCGCCGAGGATCCCGGAGACGGAGTCGAGGCTGACCTTCACGCCGTCGACGAGGAGCTCGGGGACGGCTCCCGCGAAGGAGACGCTCGAGACGCGCCCGTTGACGGTCGAGCCGTCGGCGGCGGTGTAGGAGACGTCCTTGCCGACGAACTCGGCGGCCGTCGCGCGCATCTGCAGCGCGAACGTCTCGAGCGTCGCGTCGGCGATCGACGTGAGCTTCTCCATGGACGCGAGCTGGGTGGTCTGGGCCATCATCTCGGTCGTGTCCATGGGCGAGCTCGGGTCCTGGTAGCGCAGCTGCGCGACGAGCAGGTTGAGGAACGTCTCGCCGTCGAGCGTCTGCTTGGCCTGGGAGACCTGGTTCCCGGCGTGGATCGACGTGTAGCCGCCGCCGACACCCTCGGTGCTGATTGACATTCTGCGTGTCCTTTCGGGGGAGCTTCAGGCGAGGACGTCGACGCCGGAGCGCTCGTCCGTGGGAAGGATGTCGGGGCGCGGTGCCGTCGCAGGCGCCGCCTCGGTCGCGGGGCCGCGGCCCTCACCGCGTGCGGCCTGCGGGCGGGCCGAGCCGTTGCCGCCGTCGGCGTCGAGCCCGCTGCCCTGCTGGGCCGCCTGACCGTCCGACTTGCCCGAGCCGAGGTCGAGCTGGGCCTGCATGCCGGTCGCGGCGAGGTCGCGGCGCAGCTCGGGCAGGATCCCGCGGAGCTGCTCGCGCGCCGCGTCGGTCCCGCCGACGAGCTCGATGCGGACCCCGTCGGCGCCGATGTGCGCCCGGACCTCGACCGGGCCGAGCGACTTCGGGTCGACCTTGAGGGTGAGCAGGTGGTCGCCCGCCGGGAGCGCGCGCAAGCGTGCGAGCGGGGCCCGGAGCTGCTCGGCGAGCGGCGGCGCCTCGGTGCGGGCCGGGGCTGCGGGAGCAGCCGCCGGGGTGGCCGGGGCGGTCTGCGTCGTCGGGCTCGCCGCGGAGGCCGCGCCGACGGGCGTGAAGCCCTCGGGCAGAGCGCGGCCGGTCGACTGCTCGGCACCCGCCGGGCGCATCGCGGCGACCACCGGGGCTGCTGCTGCGGCGTCGACCTGCGCGGTCGCCACGGCGAGCTGCTGCGGCACGCTCGCCTCGGCGCGCTGCGGCGCAGCACCCTGCGCGACCGGTGCGGCCGGCTCGGCGGGCTGCGCGGCGGCGGCGCCGAGAGCAGCGCTGCGCTGGAACGCGGCCTGCGCACGTGCGCCGTCCGCGACGGAAGCCGGCGCCTCGTCGGCCACGGGGGCCGCGACGGCCGGCGCGGCCGCGGCGGCGACCGCCGGGGCCGGCTGGTCCGTGGGAGCCGCAGGTGCCGCCTCGGCGACGGGCGCCTCGACGTCGGTCTCGGCGACCGGCTGCTCAGCGGTCTCGGCAGGGACCGGGAGCGCGGCGGCCGGGGCGGTGGGAACCTCGGCGTCCACGACGGGAGCGGCCGGAGCCTGCTCCCCCGCGACCGGCGAGGTCGTCCCGTCCGTGGCCGCGGCGTCGTCCCCGACGTGCGGGCGGACGTCGTCGCGCGACGCCGTGGGACGCTCGGTCCGCGAACCGTCACGGGCCGCACCGGCGCGGGCGGCGTCGGCGCGGGCGGCGTCGGCCCGTGTCGACCGTGCGCGCTCGGCGCGGGCCTTGTCGGCCTGCGCACGCTCCTGCGTACGAGCGAGCTGTGCACGGTCTGCGAGCGCGCGGTCGGCCTGGGCGCGGTCGTCGCGCCGAGCACCGACGGCGTCCTTCGAGGACTGGCGGTCCTGGGTCGCACGGTCGAGCGTCCGCGCGAACGCGTCGTCCGTCCGCGTGCCGGGCTGCGACGACGTCGCGACCGCAGGCCTGGCGGCCTTGAGGTCCGCGACAGAGATCTGGAGGGTCATGCGGCACTCCCTGTCAGCATCTGCAGCGCGAGGCGCTGCACGTCGGCGGACGCGACCGAGCTGGTCAGCGCTTCCGTGCTCGTGGCGACGCTCGTGCTCGGCGTGCCGTTGGTCGCTCCCACCGTGGTGAGCGCGGACATGAGCGCGGTCGCGACGGCGCTCTGGCTCGTGGCGGCGGCCGCGGCCTGCGGCAGGACGCGACGGATCGCTGTGGGCTTCTCGTACACGTCTGCCTCCTGGACGACCTTGCCCGGCCTCGGCGCATGGATCATGCGGTTGTCACCGACGTAGATGCCGATGTGCGAGCCACCGTCGAACACGACGAGATCGCCCGGGAGCGCCTCGTCGAGCGACGCGACGGAGGTGCCGATCGTCATCTGCTCGCGCGCCGTGCGCGGAGCATCGACGCCGAGATCAGCTAGCGCCCGCTGCACGAGGCCCGAGCAGTCCATGCCGGACCGAGACTCGCCACCCCAGACATACGGGACGCCACGATACTTTTCGGCAGCGGAGACCAGACTCTGAGCGGTCGGGCCCGTCGAGGTCGGCGACGCGGCGTCCTGGACGCCGGTCGTGCCCGTCAGGCCCGCGGCAGCGAGCGCCTGGGCGAACTGCTCCGACGTCGCGGTCGAGGTCGACGCGACCGAGCTCGACGTCGCCGAGCCGTCAGACCTAGCCACACCCGTCGCGCCCAGGGCGGACGCGCCGAGGTAGCCACCGGCGACCTGGCCACCGAGCGAGCTCATGAGGGACTGGATCGCGGACACGCGGCTGAGGACGGAGTCGATGCTCATCGCTCCTCCTCCCCCGTCGTCGACGCCGCGACGTCCTCGGGCGCACGCACCCGGCTCGCCGCCTCGTCGATCACGACCTGGTCCGCCGCGAGCTCCGCCTGGGCGACACGCTCGGCGTGGCGCTCCTCGAGCTTCTCGAGCGGCAGCGACCGCGCACGCGCGGCCTTCCACTCCGCCTCGCGCTCCTGCGCGGTGCGCGCGGCACGCGCGACGAGGGCGGTCGCGACGTCGACGTCCGTACGCAGCGCGGCACGACCCGCGAGGGCCGCCTGCCACGCCGTGACGTCCACCGCGTCGGGCAGCTTGTGCGACCCGAGCGCCTCGGCGGCCTTGCGGGCGTGCATGCGCGCACGCGCCGTCTCGCCGTTCGCCCGGCCGAGCTCGGCCGCCGCCTGGTCCTCCTGGAGCTTGCGGAACCGCAAGAGGCCCGCTAGCCGGAACTTGTCCGCCATCAGGCTGCCTCCCTCGTCCCGAAGCGACTGACGAGCTCGTGCAGGCGAGCCCACGACTCGGCCGCAGGCGCCTCTTCGTCGACGCCCTGCTGGAGGAACGCGTCGATCTCCTGAGCGCTCGCGAGAGCCGCGTCGACGAGCGGGTTCGAACCCGCGACGTACGCGCCGACGTCGACCAGGTCCTGGACCGAGCGGCGCGCCGCCATGACGCGACGCAGCTCGGTCGCGTCCGCACGCTGCTCGCGCGTCGTGACGCGCGACGCGACACGGGAGATGGAGCCGAGCGCGTCGATCGACGGGAAGTGCCCCGCGGTCGCGAGCTTGCGGTCGAGCACGACGTGACCGTCGAGGATCGAGCGCGCCTGGTCGGCGATCGGCTCGTTGTGGTCGTCGCCGTCGACGAGGACGGTGTAGATCCCCGTCACCGAGCCGGTCGCGCCGGTACCAGCGCGCTCGAGCAGCTCGGCGAGCAGCGAGAACACGCTCGGCGGGTAGCCACGCGTCGCGGGCGGCTCGCCGACCGACAGGCCGATCTCGCGCTGGGCCATCGCGACACGCGTGAGCGAGTCCATCATCAGGACGACGTCCGCGCCGCCGTCGCGCAGGTGCTCCGCGATGCGGGTCGCGACGAACGCGGAACGCTTGCGCACGAGCGCCGGCTGGTCCGACGTCGCGACGACGACGACCGAGCGGGCGAGGCCCTCCGGGCCGAGGTCGTCCTCGAGGAACTCGCGGACCTCGCGGCCACGCTCGCCGACGAGCGAGATGACCGAGATCTGCGCGTCCGTGCCGCGCGCGATCATCGACAGGAGCGTCGACTTGCCGACGCCGGAGCCCGCGAAGAGGCCGATGCGCTGGCCGCAGCCGACGGTCGTGAGCGTGTCGAGCGTGCGCACGCCGAGGTTGAGGGGGTTGGCGACGCGCTGGCGCGCGAGCGGGTGCGGGGCGCGGCCGGCGATGTCGACGTACGTGACGTCGCGCAGCGGACCCTTGCCGTCGATGGGCTGCCCGAGACCGTCGAGGACGCGGCCGAGCAGGCCGGGGCCGACGGGCACGCGCAGCGACCCGCCGGTCGCGCGCGCCTCGAGGCCGGCGCGCAGACCGTGCGGGGGCGCGAGCGGCATGCAGCGGGCAGCGCCGACGGTCGCGGCGACGACCTCGGCGGGCACGTGGGTGCCCGAGCCGACCGGGCCGTCGCCGAGCTGGACGAGGTCGCCGATGGCGAGGTCGAGCCCCTCCACCTCGACGGAGAGACCGACAGCCTGGCGCACGCGTCCCACGAGCTCGGGGCGCGCGACGTCGAGCGTCGAGGTCCACGTCATGACAGCGTCTCCCGGTCCTGACCGGCCGCGACGGCCTGCTCGACGAGAGGCTCGCCGCTGTCGAGCGCCTGCTCGACGGCGGCGCGCAGGCGGGCGGCGCCCGTCGCGACGCGCGCGTCGAGGTAGCCGGTGGGAAGCTCGCTGATCGCGTCGCCCGGGGCGAGCGTCGCGTCCGCCACGAGCTCGACGCCGTCGGGGACGCCGACGACGTGCCCGGCCTTCGCCGCGGTGCCCGCGAGCATCTCGAGGTGCGCGAGGTCCTGCGGGTTGAGGCGGATCGCCACGATCTCGGTCCCGGTCGGGACTGCGAGGGCGCGGGCGAGCGCGGAGCGCGCCGAGTTCTCCGTGCTGGACAGCTCGACACCGACGATCGCCTCGGCGAGGTCGAGAGCGAGGCGCGCGATCAGCTCGTGCGCCTCCTCGACGACGGGGATCGTGCGGTCGTTGACCGCACGCGCGGCCGACGCGAGCGTCGCGAGCGCACGGTCGACCTTGGCGCGCGCCTCGGCGCGCTCTGCCTCGACGCGCTCGGCGACGCGCTGCGCAGCGCGGTCGGCGGCGGCTGCTGCCGCGCGCGTGCCCTCGGCCCAGCCCGCCGCGTAGCCGCCGACGCGCGCCTGCTCGCGCACCTGCTGGGTGCGTGAGTCGGACACGACGGCGAGCTGCGCGGTCGCGAAGCCGGGCTCAGGAGACATACTCGTCCTCGCCCTCGCGGCGGATGATGATCTGGCCCGACTCCTCGAGGCGGCGGATCGTCTGGACGATCTGGCTGCGCGCCTCCTCGACCTGCGAGACGCGGACGGCGCCGAGCAGCTCGATCTCCTCGGTGAGGTTGTTGCGCGCGCGCTCCGAGAGGTTGCGCAGGACGGCGTTACGCTCGCCCTCGCCCGCGCCCTTGAGCGCGAGCGCGAGGGTCGGCGTCTCGACGCCGCGCAGGACGAGCTGGAGCGCACGGTCCTCGAGCAGCACGATGTCCGCGAAGACGAACATGCGGCTGCGCACCTCGTCGGCGAGCTCGGCGTCCTTCTCCTCGAGGCCCTCGAGGATGAGCTTCTCCGTGCCGGGGTCGGCGCGGTTGATGATCTCGACGAGCGGCTGCACGCCGCCGATCTGGCTCGTCTCGCGGGGCGTGAGCACGCTCGCGGACTTGCGCTGCAGGCACTCGGCCACGGTCGAGACGACGTCGGGCGCCGCGCGGTCCATGAGGGCGATGCGGTGCGCGACGGCGGCCTGCGTCTCCGGCGGGAGGCCGCCGAGGATGAGCGAGGCGTGCTCGGGGCGCAGGTGCGCGAGGACGAGGGCGATCGCCTGGGGGTGCTCGCCGTTGATGAGGGCGATGACCTGCCGGGCGTCGGCCGCCTGGAGGAACTCGAAGGGCTGGCCGGCGAGCGACTCCTGGAGACGCTCGAGCATCGTCGCGGCGCGCTCGTCGCCGACGGCCGCCTCGAGCAGCTGGGTCGCGTAGCCGAGACCACCGTGCGCGAGCGCCTGACCGCCCTGGAGGGTGTCGTAGAACTCGCGCATGACCTCGTCGGCCATGTCACGGTCGACGCGCTCCATCCGCACGATCGCGGCGGTGATGTCCTCGATCTCCGGCTCGGAGAGCTCGGAGAGGACGCGCGCCGCACGCTCACGACCGAGCTGCATGAGCACGAGCGCGGCGCGCTGCGTGCCCGAGAGCGCTGCGGTGTTCGGGCGCGGGCGCTCGACGCGGGGGGCGTCGACGACGGCCGCGGCTGCGGCGACGGCGGGGTCGTTGGTCGTCACGACGGTCACTTGCGGGCCCCCACGTCCATCATCGAGCGGAGTCGGTCAGCGATCTCGGCGGGATCCGAGTCGGCCATGTTGCCGACCTCGTTGCGCTTCGCCTCGGCGTCGAGCTGGAGCTCGTCGACCGGGGCGATCATCGCGAGGGTCTGCTCGGTCTCCTCGACCATGTCGAGCGCGAGGGCGGTCGGGTCGACGGGCGCGACGGGCAGCGGCTCGAGGTCGCCGATGTCGAGCGCGGTGCGCTCGTCGCCCTTGCTCTTGCGGGAGCGGGCGACGACGACGGCGAGGGCGATCACGAGGACTACACCCAGACCGGCCATGACCGCGGTGCGGATCAGTGCGGCGCGCTCGGCCTTCGCGGCCGCCTCACGCTCGGCGGCCAGGGCGGCCTGCGCCGCCGACGCGTTGGACGAGTCGAACGCCATCCGCGAGACGGTCACGACGTCGCCGCGCTCCTCGTCGACGCCGGCGGCCGAGGCGACGAGGCTCTCGAGCTCGGCCATCGACAGGGCCGCTGCGGCGTTCTGGTCGACCGCGACGGACACGGACTGGCGGCGGACCGTGCCGGGCGCCGCCTCGGTCACCTGCGTGATCTTGTCGACCGCGTTGGTCTTGGTCTCGGACTCGTTCGCGTACTCGCCGTCCTCGTTCTCGCCGGTGGGCACCGCGATGTTATCGGGGCCGAGGACGCCGCTGGTGGTGTTCGGGCCGCCGCCCGTGTAGGTCTCGGAGGTGCGGCTCTCGGTGAGCGGCTGGACGTCCTTGTTGCTCTCGAACCGCTCCTCGGTGCGCTGCACCTGGTCGAAGTCCAGGTCGGCGGTGACGGAGACGACGGCGTTGCCGGGGCCGACGATGCGGTCGAGCATCGTCTGGACCGAGGAGACGATGCGCTCCTCGTACTCGCGGTTCTGCTTGCCGGAGCCGGAGCCCGCGGCGCCGACGCCGACGGCGGACAAGACCTTGCCGGTCGAGTCGATGACGGCGACGTCGGTCGGCTTCATGTTCTCGATCGAGGCGGAGACGAGGTGGACGATCGCCTGGACCTGGTCGTCGTCGAGCGTCTGGCCCGTGCGCAGACCGACGAACACCGAGGCGGTCGGGTCGGCCTTCTCGGCGACGAAGACGGTGTCCTCGGGGAGGGCGAGCTGGACCGACGCGGTCTCGACGCCCTTCATCGCGCTGATGGTCTTGGCGAGCTCGCCCTCCATCGCACGCTTGTACGTCGTGGACTGCTGGAACTCCGAGGAGCCCATGCCCATCTCGTCGAGCAGCGAGTAGCCGCCGTCGCTCGCGGCGGGCAGTCCGGCCGCGGCCGTCTTGAGACGCATCTGGTAGACGGAGTCCTTGGGGACCATGACCGTCGCCCCGCCGTCGGCGAGCTGGTAGGAGACGCCCGAGGCCTCGAGCTGCTCGACGACGGCGCTCGCGTCGGTCGCGGCGAGGCCGGTGTACAGCGGCGCGTAGGTGGGGCGCGAGCTCCACGCGTAGAGGCCGATGACGATCGCGGCCATGACGCCGAGACCCACGAGGGTCAGCGTGCGCTGCGCGATCGTGAACTCCTTGATGGCCGCGCCCAGGCGGGCGGCGGCGTGCGAGATCTTCTCGGGCATCAGGCCTGCATCCTCATGATCTCGGCGAAGGCCTCGACGGCCTTGTTACGGACGGCGGCGGTCAGCTCGAGGGTGACGGCTGCCTCGCTCGCGGCGATCGTGTAGTCGTGCACGTCGTCGAGGTCGCCGGTGACGGCGCGGATCGCGAGAGCGCTCGACTTCTCCTGGACGCTCTGCAGGTTCTCGACGGCGTCCGTGAGGTACGAGCCGAACACGGGGCTGGAGGCTCCTGCGCCCAGCGCGGAGCTGGAGCCCTGCGTGCCGGTGGCGGTCGCGTCCAGGGCGGCGGGGTCGAGATAGCCGGTGCCGCTGGTACCGGTCACGGCGCTGATCGCGCCGACGGGGATGGCAGGGAAGCTCATCAGTTCCTACCGATCTGGAGTGCGGCCTCGTAGGTGGCGCGGGCGCGGTCGACGACGGTGGCGTTGGCCTGGTAGCCACGCTGGGCCATGATCAGCGTGGTCATCTGGCTCGACATGTCGATGTCGGGGTACCGGACGTAGCCCTCCTCGTCGGCGAGGGGGTTCGTGGGCTCGTAGACCATGCGCCCCTCCTCGGAGCCGAGCACGACGCCGGCGACGTGGACGCCCTGCCCCTCCTGCATCTCCTGCGCGACGATGTAGCGCGCCTGGAAGGCTGCCTCGTCGGTGCGGGTGGCGTTGTTGGCGTTCGCGAGGTTGTCGCTGATCGCGTCGAGCCACTTGCGGTGGACGGTCATGCCTGTCGAGGCGATGCCGAGTGCTCCGAAGGTCGTCATCAGCTGGTCCTCATCGCCGTACGGATGGAGCTGAACTGGCCGTCCATGGCCTGGGTGGCCAGCTGGTAGCGCAGGTTCGTGTCGATGTTGAGAAGCGTCTCGCTGTCGAGGTTCACGTTGTTGCCGTCGAGCCGGGTGGGCTCGAGCGACGTCGCCTGGGTGGCGCTGACCGCGCCGTTGCCGACTCGGACCGCGGAGGTGAGCTCGTCCTCGAAGGACACGCGGCTGGCGTGGAAGCCGGGCGTCTGCACGTTCGCGATGTTGTGGGCGATCACCCGCTGACGCAGGGCAAGACCGTCGAGGGCGCTGTTGAGCGCGCCGAAGCTCACGGAATCGAACACGGAGATGTCCCTGAGGTGTGGTTCGAGTGGCCGATCCGTGGCCGTTCTGACGAGCGATCCATGCTCGTCGGTCCTATCGGGACGCAGGTCCTACTGTTAAGGAGTTCCGTCGACAAATATGCAGGTCCGCCTGGCGGAAACGGCCCTTCCGAACGATTCGGACGTGCGCGGTCAACGTCGGCTCAGGTGGGTGCTAGCACCCGCGCCCTCCGCGTACGACGAGAGCGCCGGCCCGTCGGGGTCCGGCGCTCTCGGCAGCTTCTCAGCCCTCGGTGTCGAGGTACACAGGACGCTCGCGCTCGAGCGGGTCGGAGGCGTCGATCACCTCGACCTGGCGGCGCGTCGCCGCCATCGCGCGCGCGAGCCTGCTCGCGGTCGCCTTCTGCGCCTCGAGCACGGCGGTCGCCCGCCCGGCGAGGGTACGCGGAAGCGGGCCGATGCCGTGCGGCACCCGCCACTGGGAGGCGCGCCGCAGCGCGAGCTCCGCGATCTCGTTGTCCGGCGCGGCGTCCAGGAGCGCGTTCGTCTCAGCGAGGTCGCGCTCGAGGATGTCGAGCGCGTGGATCCACGCCGACGTGGCTGAGTCGTCGGTCATGGTCAGCACGTGCTCACCCGACGCCCAGCTCCCCCCTCGGGCCGACGACGGCCGGAGGGATAGGAGCAGCCTGCTCGGCCGACAGCTCGCGCGCGGCCGTGTGCCAGGCCTCGCGCAACGGCTCGATGAGCGCGCGGCACGCGTCGAAGCGCTCGTCGTCCTGGTTGACGTTCGCCTTGACGAGCTCGGTGCTCAGGTAGGAGTACAGGGTCAGCAGGTTCTGCGCGCCGGCCCAGGCCGAGACGTCGAGCGTCGTCATGAGCTCGGTGACGATGTCCTGGGCGTGGAGGGCAGCCGCGTTGCAGCCCGCCTTGTCGCCCGCCGCGATCGCCTTGCGCGCACGGCTGATGTCGAGCAGCAGCCTGTCGTACAACATCGTCACGAGAGTCGACGGTGTCGCATTGAGCACGCTCTGCGCGAGGTACTCAGATCTCAGGTCGGTGGTCACGATCTCTCCTCGTCTACTTCGACGCGTTCAGCTGTTCGAGCTGCGACGCCAGCCAGCTCGACGTGGACTGCATCTTGCTCATCGACACCTCGAGCGCGGAGTAGATCCGCACGAGGGTCTCGCGACGACGAGCGAGGCGGTCGTCCCAGTCGGAGATGCGGTTGCCGAGCTCGCTCACCGCGTCCTGGGTCGACTTGATGCGGGTCGTCAGCGTCCCGTCGACCTTGTCGGAGGCGCGGTCGGCGACGGCCTGGACGTTTGCGGCGACGCCGGAGACGATCTTCTGGACCTTCGCCGGGTCGGCCGCGAGAGCGGCCGTGAACTTCTCCTCGTCGAACGTGAAGGTGCCGTCGCGGGAGATGACGATGCCGACGTCGGCCGGGGAGACGCCGTCGATCGGAGCGCTCGCCTGCGCGAGGATGTCCTGCTGGAGCATGCGGATCGTCGCGTCGCCGCCGAACAGGCCAGGGGTGAGCTTCGTACCGCCGTCCTCCGCGGTACCCGTCGTGGCCTTGGTGCGCGAGCTGATCTCGGAGAGCACGACCTCGATGTTGCTCACGAGGTTCTTCGCGAGGCTCGTCAGCGCCTCGGTGTCGCGCACGACGTCGACCGTCACGGCCTCCGCCTCGACCTTGGAGACGGTGATCGTCACGTCGGCGAGGACACCGTTGAACGCGTTCGTCGAGCTCGTCATCGACTGCGCGGCGTCCGTGCCGGGGAACAGGGTGATCTGGGCGTCGCCAGCGGCGCGGACCTGGCTCAGGCTCGCGGCGGTGGTGCCGCCCCCGCTCGCGTAGGACACGGTGAACGTGTTCGCGGCGCCGGTCTCGGTGCCGGTCAGCTGCAGGCGGTAGCTCGGGGCGTCGGCCGTGCCGACGTTGATGACGGCGGCCTTGACGCCGGCGTCGGACGAGTTGATCGCCGCGGCGATGTCACGCGGGTCGGTCGTGAGGGCGGTGACAGCGGTGTCCTTGCCCCCGAGCGAGATCGTCAGCGTCGGGTTGTCGGCGTCGAGGTCCGCCGGGACCGTCAGGAGCGACGACTGGGACGTCGCGACGCGGTCGACCGTGAACGAGAGCGTCGAGGGGACGGCACCGCTCGCGGCGGTGACGACGACCGACTCGGCGCTCGAGGTGCCCTTGACCGCACCCCACGAGGAGTCCTTCGTGGCGGTCTTGGCAGCCTCGGCGAGAGAGGCGACCCGCGTGTTGAGCGCCTGCAGCGCGGTCACGAGCGAGGAGCTCGTCGACTGCTTCTGCTTGAGGAGGACCTGCTGGTTGCCCTCGATCGCGATGAGGCTGTTGATGAGCGCGGTGGTGTCGAGTCCCGAGCTGAGACCGTCGATCGCGAGTCCGGCCATCGTGATGTCCTTCGTTCGTTGCGGGTGCCTAGGTGTCGTGCGTGCGAGCCGCGGTCGCGGCTGCGGGTCTTGCGCCGTGCGGCGGGAGGGCCGTAGCCCTCCCGCCGCCCGGTGGTGCAGGGGCGCGGGTCACCGTGACCGGTGACCCTCAGCTCACTGGAGGAGCTGGAGAACGCTCTGCGGGATCGACTTCGCCTGCGCGAGCATCGCCGTGCCGGCCTGCGACAGGATCGAGGCACGGGTGTAGTCGACCATCTCGGAGGCCATGTCCGTGTCACGGATACGGCTCTCCGACGCGGCCAGGTTCTCCGCGGCGACGTTGAGGTTGTTGATCGTGTGGTCGAAACGGTTCTGGACCGCACCGAGCTTCGAACGGGTCTTGGAGACCGCGTCGATCGCGGCGTCGATCTTGGTGATCGCGTCCGAGGCGTTGTCCATCGTGAGGGCGTTGACCGAGAGGGCCGTGGCGCTCATGGTGCCGATGGAGACGGCGATGACGTCGTTCGCCGAGGTGTTGGCGCCGACCTGGAAGCTGCCCGCGTAGGTGCCCGCGAGGAGCTTCTTGCCGTTGAACTCCGTGGTGGCCGCGATGCGGTCGAGCTCGGTGGCGAGCTGCGTGATCTCGTCCTGGATGTTCGTCTTCGCGGTCGCGTTCAGGCCACCGTCGTTCGCGGCCTGGACGGACAGGGTGCGCATGCGCTGCAGGATCGAGTGCGTCTCGGTGAGAGCACCCTCAGCGGTCTGGACGACGGAGATGCCGTCCTGCGCGTTGCGGACGGCCTGCTTCGTGCCGTTGATCTGCGCGCGCAGACCCTCGGAGATCGCCAGACCGGCAGCGTCGTCAGCAGCACGGTTGATGCGAAGGCCGCTCGAGAGCTTCTCGAGGGACTTGCTCAGGTCGTTCTGCGTGTTCGACAGGTTGCGGTACGCGTTGAGCGCCGCGATGTTCGTGTTGACCGAGAGAGCCATGATGTTTCTCCTCCTTGACGTGGCCCGAAACACCGGCCCGTCCATGGGCCGACACTGAGCACATCGGTCGAGAAGCGCGGGTTAGTAGGTTTCCGCGCGAGGATCGAGCCCCGCGACCGGCATGCGAGAAGGCGGGCGGACCGTCAGGTCCGCCCGCCTTCTCGCGGTGCAGGGGCGCGGGTCACCGTGACCGGTGACCCTCAGCTCACTGGAGGAGCTGCAGGACACTCTGCGGGATCGACTTCGCCTGGGCCAGCATCGCCGTGCCGGCCTGCGACAGGATCGACGAACGGGTGTACTGGACCATCTCCGAGGCCATGTCCGTGTCACGGATACGGCTCTCCGACGCGGCCAGGTTCTCCGCGGCGACGTTGAGGTTGTTGATCGTGTGGTCGAAACGGTTCTGGACCGCACCGAGCTTCGAGCGGGTCTTGGAGACCGCGTCGATCGCGACGTCGATCGCCGTGACGGCCGCGCCGGCGCTGTCCATGGTCAGGGCGTTGACCGAGAGTGCAGCAGCGGTCATCGTGCCGATCGTGACGGCGATGACGTCGTTCGCCGAGGTGTTGGCGCCGACCTGGAACGTGCCCGCGTAGGAGCCGTTGAGGAGCTTCTTGCCGTTGAACTCCGTGGTGGCCGCGATGCGGTCGAGCTCGGTCGTGAGCTGGGTGATCTCGTCCTGGATGTTGCCCTTGGCGGTCGCGTTGAGGCCACCGTCGTTGCCCGCCTGGACGGACAGGGTGCGCATGCGCTGGAGGATGGCGTGCGTCTCGGTGAGAGCACCCTCAGCGGTCTGGACGACGGAGATGCCGTCCTGCGCGTTGCGGACAGCCTGCTTCGTGCCGTTGATCTGCGCGCGCAGACCCTCGGAGATCGCCAGACCGGCAGCGTCGTCAGCAGCACGGTTGATGCGAAGGCCGCTCGAGAGCTTCTCGAGGGACTTGCTCAGGTCGTTCTGCGTGTTGGCGAGGTTGCGGTACGCGTTGAGCGCCGCGATGTTCGTGTTGACCGAGAGAGCCATGATGTTTCTCCTCCTTGACGTGGCCCGACTGACCGGTCCGTCCAAGGACCGGCGCCCGACCGATCGGCAGGCAGGTGCGGGACTGTAGAGATTCACCGCACCTTCTTCTCGCGGGGCCTGGGCACGGTCTGCGCAGCCCAGGTGCCACGGCCCGGGAGGCGCTGCCAGCCGACGGCGCGGACCGCTCCGAGAGGTCGGGCTCGTGCACCCAGGACGCCCCGAACATGCGCGAAGGCGGACGGACCGGGTGGTCCGCCCGCCTTCGCGAGGTGCAGGGGCGCGGGTCACCGTGACCGGCGACCCTCAGCTCACTGGAGGAGCTGCAGGACGCTCTGCGGGATCGACTTCGCCTGGGCCAGCATCGCCGTGCCGGCCTGCGACAGGATCGACGAACGGGTGTACTGGACCATCTCCGAGGCCATGTCCGTGTCACGGATACGGCTCTCCGACGCGGCCAGGTTCTCCGCGGCGACGTTGAGGTTGTTGATCGTGTGGTCGAAACGGTTCTGGACCGCACCGAGCGACGAACGGGTCTTGGAGACCGTGTCGATCGCGGCGTCGATCGCGACGATCGCAGCGCTCGCGCCCGCGAACGTGGCGACGGCCAGAGCGTCGACGCCGAGGTCGCCCGAGGACATGCCCGTGCTCAGCTCGACCGTGATGACGTCGTTGGTCGAGGTGTTGGCGCCGACCTGGAACGCACCGTCGTAGGAGCCGTCGAGCAGGGTCTTGCCGTTGAACTCCGTGGTGGCCGCGATGCGGTCGAGCTCCGTGGCGAGCTGCGTGATCTCGTCCTGGATGTTGCCCTTGGCGGTCGCGTTGAGGCCACCGTCGTTCGCGGCCTGGACGGACAGGGTGCGCATGCGCTGGAGGATGGAGTGCGTCTCGGTGAGAGCACCCTCAGCGGTCTGGACGACGGAGATGCCGTCCTGCGCGTTGCGGACGGCCTGCTTCGTGCCGTTGATCTGCGCGCGCAGACCCTCGGAGATCGCCAGACCGGCAGCGTCGTCAGCAGCACGGTTGATGCGAAGGCCGCTCGAGAGCTTCTCGAGGGACTTGCTCAGGTCGTTCTGCGTGTTGGCGAGGTTGCGGTACGCGTTGAGCGCCGCGATGTTCGTGTTGACCGAGAGAGCCATGATGTTTCTCCTCCTTGACGTGGCCCGAAACACCGGCCCGTCCATGGGCCGACACTGAGCACATCGGTCGAGAAGCGCGGGTTAGTAGGTTTCCGCGCGAGGATCGAGCCCCGCGACCGGCATGCGAGAAGGCGGGCGGACCGTCAGGTCCGCCCGCCTTCTCGCGGTGCAGGGGCGCGGGTCACCGTGACCGGTGACCCTCAGCTCACTGGAGGAGCTGGAGAACGCTCTGCGGGATCGACTTCGCCTGGGCCAGCATCGCCGTGCCGGCCTGCGACAGGATCGACGAACGGGTGTACTGGACCATCTCCGAGGCCATGTCCGTGTCACGGATACGGCTCTCCGACGCGGCCAGGTTCTCCGCGGCGACGTTGAGGTTGTTGATCGTGTGGTCGAAACGGTTCTGGACCGCACCGAGGGTCGAACGGATCTTGGAGACCCGGTCGATCGCGGTGTCGATCGCACCGATGGCGGCGGTCGCACCAGCGAGCGTCGTCACGTCGACCGTGGTGAGCGCGAGGCCCGTGACGCCGACAGCGGTCGTGAGCGTGACCGTGATGACGTCGTTGGTCGACGTGTTGGCGCCGACCTGGAACGCGCCCGAGTAGGTGCCGTCAAGGAGCTTCTTGCCGTTGAACTCCGTGGTGGCGGCGATGCGGTTGAGCTCGGTGCTCAGCTGCGAGATCTCGTCCTGGATGTTGCCCTTGGCGGTCGCGTTGAGGCCACCGTCGTTCGACGCCTGGACGGAGAGGGTGCGCATGCGCTGGAGGATGGCGTGCGTCTCGGTGAGAGCACCCTCAGCGGTCTGGACGACGGAGATGCCGTCCTGCGCGTTGCGGACAGCCTGCTTCGTGCCGTTGATCTGCGCGCGCAGACCCTCGGAGATCGCCAGACCGGCAGCGTCGTCAGCAGCACGGTTGATGCGAAGGCCGCTCGAGAGCTTCTCGAGGGACTTGCTCAGGTCGTTCTGCGTGTTGGCGAGGTTGCGGTACGCGTTGAGCGCCGCGATGTTCGTGTTGACCGAGAGAGCCATGATGTTTCTCCTCCTTGACGTGGCCCGAAACACCGGCCCGTCCATGGGCCGACATGCAGCAGATCGACCGCTTCTCGCTGGATTGAAGACTTCTGGGACGGATTCTCGTCGCGCGTCCGTGCACCGCTCGGCGTGCTGGTCGACGCCCGGGTCACGACGACGACCCGGGCGTGACACGCCACCGCCCGCCCGCGCCGAGGGGCGCAGGCGGGCGGTGTACCGCGCAGGGGCGGGTCAGGCGTTCGCCCCGACGAGACCGGGCGCGACGATGTCGAGCTCCGCGAGGAGAGTGGCCTCGTCCTCGGGGGCGACGAGCCCGAGCGCCTCCTCGAGCGCGGGCACGGCGCGCTCGTCGCCGTACGCGCTGATGGCGAGGGCGGCGGCGAGGGCGCGGTCGCGGGCGGCCCGGTCGGAGTGCTGCGCGAGGGAGACGAGGAGGCACTGCTCCGCGGCACCGTGGCGGCGCAGCTCTGCCGACCAGTACGCAGCGCCCTCGAGGTCGATCACCGGCGCGAGCATGCTCGCGGCGGACAGCACGGTGATGTCTCCCGGGCGGGTCCGGTACATGACGCCGAGGAAGTCGCGGACGCGGGCGTGCCCGGCACCGAGCACGCACGCGTGCACGAGCTCGCGCCACAGGCGCGGCGAGGCCTTCGCGAGGATGCCGGCGAGCTGCTCCTCGGTGAAGCAGTCGACGAGGATCGCGGGCGCGCCGGGCGCGATGTCACGCTCGACTGCACGGCGTGCGAGGAGCTGCGCCGGGCGACGTCGGCCGAGCTTCGCGAGCGCGGCGACCTCGACGGGGGCGAGGTCGAGGCGGTCGAGGCGCTGCCCCTGGCTCGTGACGGTCGTCGAGGGGATCTTCTCGATCTCGGCGAGCGCTGCTTCGGCGTCGCCACGGCTCATCTCGTAGCGGGCACGCAGCGCCTGCGCGAAGACGGGCGACTCGTCGTGCTGCTCCCACTCGTCGAGCCACAGGCGCACCTGCTCCTCGGTGCCGGAGTTGACGGCGACGGCGCTCATGCCGAAGCCGAGCAGCCAGCGCTGCTTGCGGTCGTGGAGGTCAGGGAGGATCTGCTCCGCGTAGGCGAGCGCCTCGGTCGGCTCGTTGGCGAGGACCATCGAGCGCGCGACGTGGACGCGGGCCGCGGCGATCTCCGCGGGGGTGCCGGTCGCCTCGATGTTCTCGAGGTTGCGCTGGGCGATGCGCAGGTTGCGCGCGCCCTTGTCGTGCGCGGCGACCGCCTCGACGGTGTAGCCGGAGTGGCGGACGGAGCAGGTGTGGAGCAGGGCCGAGCCGGTGCTCGCGCCCGTCTGGACGGGCTGCTCGTGGATCTTGCCCTGCCACTGGCGGCTGCCGCGGCGGTAGATGCGGATGCCGGTGATGACCGTGTCGCTGAAGTGGTTGGCGAGCGGGACGACGACGCCGTCGTCCTCCCCCTCGACGCGCATGAGGAACGTGTCCTCGGGGCCGCGCGCGAGCCGCTTGCGCAGGAGCTTGGGGTCACCGACGAAGACCTCGTCGGCGTCGAGGATGAGAACCCAGTCACCGGTCGCGTGCGACTGGGCGCGGTTACGGGCCGCCGCGAAGTCGTCGTCCCAGTAGCCCTCGATCACGCTGTCGGTGTAGCGCGCCGCGATCTCGCGCGTCGCGTCGGTCGAGCCGGTGTCGTAGACGACGACCTGGTCCGCCCACGTCGTCGACTCGAGGCTCTTGGCGAGGACCGCCTCCTCGTCCTTGACGATCATCACCACGCTGACGGTGGTCCGGGCGTTCTTCTGCACGTCGTCTCCTGGGTCTGGGTCGCTTGACGGGCGTACGCGCGTGCCCGTCACGCATCCCTATCGTCCGTTCCGTGCCGATGGTGAGCGGCTCAGGTGAGCCGGCGCTGCTCCCCCGGTCGGCTGCGCGGCGCGCCGCGTCCTCTCGGGACGCTCGAGCCGCACCTCCCCCGGACACGACGACGCCCGGCCCCTGCTGGCAGTCAGGAGGGCCGGGCGTCGTCGTCGGGGGTCTTGCGGTTCTCTCAGGCGAGAGCGGCGAAGCGCGCTGCGGGGACGCCGTCAGCGATGCCGAGCTGGGCGGCTGCGCCGACCGTGCCGGAGAGGGCTGCGGCGGCCGCGCGAGCGGTCGCGGCGACGTCGACGGACTCGACGTTCTCGCGGACGGCCGAGAAGTACGCCTCGCGACGACGCTGCGCGACACCGGCGGGGTTGGCCGGCGTCTCGACGAGCTCGGGGTCGAGGTGGACGTTCATGCCGTCCTTGAGGAGGGACATGGCCTCGCTGCGCAGCTGGCTGACGCGCGACTGCGTGACGCCGAGCTCGGTCGCGATCTCGGTGACGGCGCGGTCCTCGAAGAAGATGCCACGCACGACGACGCGCAGGCGCTCGGGGAGGGCCTCGACCGCGGCGTGGAGGTAGGTGAGGCGCTCAGCGTTGAGGGCCGCCTCCTCGGGGTCCGGGGCGCGGTCGGGGAGGATGTCGGCGATCGCGTTGTCGTAGCCGTCGATGCTGAGCACGCGGCGCGACGCGTCGTCGCGGACCTGGTCGACCTCGGAGACGTCGACGCCGAGGGCCTCGGCGAGCTGCTCGCGGGACGGCGCGCGGCCGAGGGTCGCGGTGAGCTCGTCGGTCACGGCGGCGAGACGGCGGACCTTGGTGCGTGCGCCGCGGGAGGCCCAGTCCATCGAGCGGAGCTCGTCGACGAGCGCGCCGCGGATGCGGATGGCCGCGTAGCGGTTGAACGGGACGCCGGTGGCGGGGTCGTACCCCTCAGCGGCACGCACGAGTGCGAGGGCGCCTGCCGAGGCGAGGTCGTCGCGGGCCACGTGACGTGGGACACGGGCCATCATCTCGTTGACGTGGTAGCCGATGAGTGGAAGGTGCTCTTCCACCAGGGCGTTGCGGGTTTCGTTGACTGCCATGGGGCAAGTCTCATCATGCGAACAACCTCACGATCCATACCGTGTTAAGTCCATCTGTGGCATGCCTCATGCGCAGAGTCCCGGCGAAACGGACACACCTCCTCCATCTGTGCAGGTCAGAGCAACCAATTGTGCAGCCACTGAACTAAATACGTGTGACGTAGATCACACTTCTAACCGATCCGGAAGTTGTTCGCGTGCTCATGGGTGCTACCACCCAGGTTGTTCAGCGCTGATGAAACGTTTCGATTGGCGCAAAGTTGTGCAGTGCCTCACACCGCGCGCATGGTGGAGACGTAGCAATCGCGCCAGATGCATCCGCCCCAAGCCCCGCAAAGCGGCGATCGAATCGTTTGACCTGCACAAAGTCGGACAGAACCGGCGTCAGGACGTACCGGGCACAGCGGCACGAACCGCGCCAGGCGATGCCCCGGGCGAAACGAGTCAGCAAAACACTCATCCCCCCAGCCCCCTGCCCGATGATCAAGGTTGACCCCCCGGAGCGCAGACCGCCTCCGACCGAGACCCCCGAGGAGCGCCATGGGTATGCAGAGCCTGTCCGCCATGCTGTGGCGCGAGCGGCAGCTGCTCGAGCTGCTGCTGTTCAAGCTCGAGGTGGAGCAGCTCCTGCTCACGAGCGGGCGCACCCGCTGGCTCGCGCACGCCACCGACGAGGTCGAGCGCGTGCTCGAGCAGATCCGCACCACGGAGCTCGGCCACGCCGTCGAGTCCGACGCGGTGGCCGCCCAGCTCGGCCTCGCGCCCGGTGCGACCCTCGCCCAGCTCGCCGACGCCGCGCCTGCCCCGTGGGACGGCCTCCTCCGTGAGCACCGGGACGCCTTCATCGACCTCACGGGTCAGATCGAGAGCCTCGCGGCCGACAACCGCACGCTCTTGACCGCCTCGCACCGCGCCGCCCAGGAGACTCTCATGGCGGTCACGGAGGCTGTACAGACGTACGACGCCACCGGCCACGCCGGCCAGGCCACCGGCTCCGCGTCCCTGCTCGACGAGACGCTCTAGGAGAAATACCGCGATGTCCTCCTTCTCGACCCTGTCCACGGCACTGAGCTCGATGACGACCCACCGCGCGGCGCTCGACGTCGCCGGTCAGAACGTCGCCAACGTCAACACCGTGGGATACACCCGCCAGCGCGCCGAGACCGCCTCGGTCTCCGCCATCGCCTCCGCGTCGCGCTTCTCCTCCGGCCTCACCGTCGGCCAGGGCGTCACCGTCACGGGCGTCTCCCGGCTCGGCGACATCTTCGCGGACGCCCGCGTGCGCTCCTCGACGTCGCTCGCCTCCGACCTGCTCGCCCGGGCCGAGTCGCTCACGCGCCTCGAGTCGACCATCACCGAGCCGTCGGACGAGGGCGTCGCCGCCCAGCTCGCGCAGTTCTGGGCGTCGTGGCAGGACCTCTCGAACAACCCCGGCGAGGCCGCCCCCGCCCAGGTCGTGCTCGAGTCCGCGACCATGCTCTCCGACGCGATCCGCGCCGGGTACAAGGCCGTCGACACGCAGTGGACCGAGATGCGCACGCAGGTCAGCGCCCTCGTCAACGAGGTCAACACCACGGCGCAGGGCATCGCCGAGCTCAACAGCTCGATCCGCTCCGTCACCGTCTCGGGTGGCAACGCCAACGAGCTCATGGACAAGCGCGACCAGCTCGTCCTGCGCATGTCCGAGCTGACCGGCGCGACCGCGCGTCCGGTCGAGGACGGCACCGTGACCGTCTCGATCGGCGGCAACCCCGTCGTCGCCGGTGACCGCGCGTACGGCCTGCACCTCGAAGGTGCGACCAAGATGACCGGCGCCGCGTCCGACGTCCCGCTCATCGCGTGGGACCGCGACTCTGCAGGTCCCGTCTCCCTCGACGGCGGCACGCTCGCCGGCATGATCGCCGCGCTCGCCCCCGCGAACGCGAACGGGACCGGCGGCATGCTCGCCGAGGCCGCGGCCGCCTACGACTCCCTCGCCACGTCGCTCGCGACCAAGGTCAACGCGATCCATTCCACCGGCGTCACCACGACCGGCGCCCCCGGCGGCGACTTCTTCACGCTCGGCACCGACCCGGCCGTGCCGCCGTCCCTCGCGCTCAGCCTGGTGTCGACCGACTACCGCAACATCGCGGCCGCGGCGCCCGGCAACGGCGCGTTCGACGGCTCGATCGCCGACCGCATCGCGCAGATCGGTGTCGCGGTCGACAGCCCGGACCGTGACTGGCAGCGCTTCGTCGTCGACCTCGGCGTCAACACGCAGTCCGCCATCCGCTCCGCGACGGTCGCCGAGAACGCGCGCTCGACCGCCGAGCAGATCCAGCTCGCCCAGACCAGCGTCGACATCGACGAGGAGACCATCAACATGCTGGCCTTCCAGCGTGCCTACCAGGGCGCCGCACGCGTCCTGACGACGGTCGACGAGATGCTCGACACGCTCATCAACCGGACGGGGGTCGTCGGCCGATGATCACGCGCATCACGCACCAGATGACGCAGCGCACGTCCCTGGAGAACATCCAGACCAACCTGCGCGCGATGTCCAAGCTGCAGGGGCAGGCGTCGAGCCTGCGCCGCATCGAGAAGCCGTCCGACGACCCGGCAGGCACCGCGCAGGCGCTGCGCCTGCGCGCCGAGAGCCGGGCGCTGATCCAGTACGACCGCAACGCGAGCGACGGCGCAGCCTGGCTCAACACGGTCGACACCGCGCTGACCACCGCCTCGACGCAGCTCACGCGAGCCCGCACGCTCGCCATCCAGGGCGCCAACTCCGGCACCATGAACGCGCAGGCGCGCGAGGCGATCGCCCAGGAGATCGAGGCAGCGCGCGACGCGCTCCTCGGCCAGGCGAACACGACGTACCTCGGCCGTTCCGTCTTCGCCGGCACCTCCGACGCCGGCGCCGCGTTCGAGCGCGACCCGATCACCGGGACGTACACCTACAACGGGGGTGCGGGCACCGTCGAGCGCCGCATCGCCGAGGACGTCACCGTTCGCGTCGACGGGAACGGCGCTGCCGTGTTCGGCACCGGCGCCACCTCGGTGTTCGCGACGCTCGACCGACTCGCGGCAGATCTTCGGGCAGGAGCAGACGTGTCTGGTTACATCGACGAGATCGACGGGCACCACGACGCGATCCTCCAGGAGACGGCGACGATCGGTGCTCGCACCAACCAGATCCAAGCCCAGCTCCAGGCGAACTCGAGCAAGAAGCTCGCGGTGAAGGCCGACATCTCCGCGGTCGAGGACGTCGACCTCGCCGAGACGCTGGTCAACCTCCAGGCCCAGGAGGTCGCCTACCAGGCGGCGCTCGGAGCCACGAGCCGGGTCCTGCAGCCGACGCTGCTCGACTACATCCGATGATGGGAGCGCTGAGCATGGCAGACCCCGTGGTCCAGGCCGAGAGCGAGCCGAGCTCGATCACCTTCGTCACCGCGCCTCCGGGCCTCGACGGGATCCACGACTTCTCGCTGCGCTCGCTCAGCGCCGAGGGTGCCCTGTTCTCGCTGACCGCGAAGGGCGAGGACTCGTCGTTCGTCGGCGGGGTCGCGCCGCGCCTCTTCCTGATCCACCCGGGCGTCTACTTCCCGGACTACACGCCGCGCATCAGCGACGAGGTCCTCGCCACGCTCGGCGCGCCGGGTGAGCCGACCACCGCCGAGAACCTGGCCGTCCTCGTCGTCCTCAACCCTGGGGCGGCGCCCCAGGACACCACGGCGAACCTGCTCGCCCCGGTCGTCATCGACACCACGACCGGCAACGCGCTCCAGGTCGTCCTCGACGACGGGTCCTGGCCGCTGCGCGCCGCGCTGCACGCCGCCTGATCCCTTCCCCGCCTTCTACGCCTGATCTCGGAGACCTCGTGTCCTATTCAGAGAACCCGACCAGCGAAGACAGCCTGAGCGCTGCGCTCGCGCAGCTCGAGGAGCAGATCCTCGAGGACAAGCCTGCCGTCTACTTCAACCGCGTGCCGCTGATCGCTGCGGACGGGCTCGTGTGGGGCTACTGCCTCGCGGTCGTCGACCCGACGAAGACGCGCCCCGGCAACGAGGAGCAGCTCGAGGTTGCCCTCCAGGAGCTCGACCTCGACAAGCTCGCGTACACGCGGCCGCTGCTCATCCCGGGCACGATGAACTTGCTTGACGGGAGCGTCGCGCTCCCCCACCACGACGGCGTGCTCGGCCTCGTGCTCACGCCCGAGCTGCTCGCTGCCCCGAAGGCGGGCGACCACATGCGCGACCTGCGCAACGCGGGCGTGCTCACGGTCATCAGCGACTACCGCGGCGGGGAGCGTCAGGACGAGCTCCTTCCGTTCGCGTCGCACGTGCAGATCTCCTACGGCGCGGACGTGCTCGACCACGCCGCGCTCGTGGAGCGCGCCGGTGCCGCCGGCGTCAAGGTCATCGCCGAGGGTGTTCCTGGCGGCCTGCAGGCCTCGGCCTGGCCGACCGGTGCCCAGCTCGTCATGGACGCGGTCTACGGCGCGCAGCAGCACGAGACGGAGCGACAGCTCTCCCCGAACGAGCTCGCGTGCCTCGAGGCGGTGCGCCTCCTCGCGGAGGACGACGTCGAGCCGGCCAAGATCGCGACCGTCCTGGGCACGGATCCTGAGATGGTCATGCGCCTGCTGCACCTGGTCAACGCGTCGACCGAGGGCCTGCCCAACCGCGTCGACTCGCTCCAGCAGGCGATCGTCCTGCTCGGCCCGACGAAGATCACGGGCCTCGTCATGGCGTCGCTCATCTCGTCGACCGTCAAGAACATCGACAACCTGTGGCTCCTGATCGCCCGCGGCGCGGCGTGCCGCGAGCTGGCCGGGGGCGACGACGCCGCATACACGGTCGGCCTGCTGTCGGCGCTCGCGCACGAGACGGGCATCCCGACGCGCACGCTCGCGGAGCGCACGCGCGTCTCGCGCGAGGCGTCTGCCGCGCTGATCCTGCACGAGGGGCCGCTGGGGCGGATCCTCCAGGCCGTCATCGCGCACGAGCACCACGACCCCGAGGGTGTGGAGCGGGCCGGTCTGTCGGCGGAGGCTGTCGCGCTCGCCTACCTCGAGGCGATCCCGTGGGCGCTGTCGACGGTCCTCGCGACGTCGAACGGCTGACGCACAGGTCCTCACGAGCGCGCGGCGCCGGTCTCTCTGACCGGCGCCGCGCGTTCGTCGTACCAGGGGCCTACCAGCCGTCCTCGAGGGCGAGCGTCTCCGTGTCGGCGGCACGCAGGAGCGCCTCGACGCGGTGACGGTCGTCCCAGCGGCCCGAGGTCTGCGCGATGCCGCGTGCTGCTCCCGCGACGTCGAGGGCCAGGACGGGCTCGCGGGGCCACCACGCGACGTCGACCCCGTCGACGGTGATCCTGTCGCAGCGGGTCCACCCGGGCAGACCCGCGACGGGCTGCGCGGGTCGCGCCCCGTCGACGTGCACGACCGGTTCGGGCAGCTCGTCGACGAGCGGGACGTCGAGCAGGTCGGCGACGTCGGTCCCGCCGGGCACGACGGCGCGGACCTGCGCCCAGGCGGGGTCGTCGCCGACGACGGCATCCTCGGTCCGCACGACGCACGCCCGTACGCGCAGGTGGGACGTGCGCGCAGGGCTGTCGGCCGCCTCCTCCGCGGAGTCGTCTCCCGCGGCCGGGGTCGGTGCACCAGGCGCACGTGACGCCGCGGCGCCCACGCTGAGCGGGGCACCGCGCTCGGGCACCGCCACGACGACGAGCTCGGGCGGCTCGGCCTCCCCGAGCCGCGCGACGTCGGGCAGCGCACGCCACAGCGCCGTCGCCTCGGCCGCAGGGACCGGCGTGCCTGCCTCCGGGAGGTCTTCGAGCACCCGCGCCCACGCGGCCGCGTCGAGCGACGCGAGGTCCTGCGCACCGTCGACCGCACCGACGGCACGCCACACGGCGTCGTCGACGCGCGCGTCCTCGAGCGACGCGGGCAGCGGCGCGAGGAGCGACGTCCGGCCGCTGCGGGCCCACGGCCCGCCGAGCTGCTCGCGCAGCCACCACGCCGTGTAGCTCGGCACGCCGCGCGGCCCCGCCAGGAGCGCCTCGCGCGCCTCGCGGTCGCTGGCGACCCGCTCGAGGAGGTGCCCCCAGCGGTCGTCCGCGACCGCGTCGAGGTCGTCGACGACGGCGACGTCCCCCACCGGCTCGCCGTCGCCCACCGCGTGCGCGAGGAGGGCGAGGTAGTCGGCCCAACGGTCCGGGCCGTCCTCGTCCGCGAGGTCCGGGTCGAGCGTCGCGACGACGTCGCGAACCGTCCGCACGACGACGTCGACGCGCACGCCCACCACGACGAGAGCGGGCGCGCCGTACCGCTCGACGACGTGCGCGGCGACGGGCACGAGACCGTCGAAGAGGCCTGCGGCGACCGAGCCGGGCAGCGACAGGTCGCGCGCGGCCATGAGCTCGCCGTCCTCGTTCTCGAGCGGCAGCCCGCCGAGGTGCGTGAGACGCACGTCGGGGTCGCCGTCCGCGACCGCGCCCGCGAGCGTCAGGAGCGCCTCCACGAGGCCGGACTCCTCCGCGGTGAGGTCGTCGGGGTCGACCGCCTCGTCGAGCGCCGCGTCGAGCGTCGCGACCGCGGCGCGGGCCGGCGCGCCCTCGAGGAGCGCGCGCGGGGACGCGACGACGGCCCCCAGGCGCTCGAGGACGTCGTGCGCCTCGGTCGGGACGTGCTCGGGGTCGGCGACGCTCGCGCCGAGCAGGCGCAGCGCTTCCGTCACCCTGGAGGTGCCCGGCGCGGGATCGGCGGGGGCGAGGAGCACGTCGCGCGGACCCGGCGCGACCGCGCCCCCCAGCAGCGCGACGCGCAGTCCCGCGAACGCCTCCGCGTCCCTGCCACGCGCGTGCGGTCGCAGTGCTCGCAGCAGGGCGGCGTCGGCGAACGGGACCTCGTCGACGACGTCCGTCAGCGTGCGCGTCGCGACGCCCGCACGTCGCGCCGCAGCGCGGCGTGGCCGGGGCACGTGCACGAGGCCGTCGACGTGCCGCGCGAGCGCGGCGACGAGCGCCGGGTCGTCGGCGGCGTCGCCGTCCGCGAGCATGACGGCGTCGGCGGGTTCGAGGAGCCGGGCCGAGCCCTCGTCCGTCGTCGGCAGGATCCTCGCGTGGCGCAGCGCGTCGATCGCGTGCTCGTGCAGCGCGGCATCGACCGCGCCCGCCGGGAGCGCCGTCGGCACGAGGGCGAGCGCGTCGCCTCCCCGGGAGGCGACCTGCTCGGCGAGGCGCGCGTACGCACGGCCAGCCGCCCGCAGCACGACGTCGGTCGCGGGGCCGCGGGCGACGTGGCGGCGCGTGGGGTCGAGCGGGAGCGACGCGACGAGGACGGCACCGAGCGTGCAGGGCTCGTCGGTCGGCGTCGGCGCGTGCACGCGCCCGAGGCCCAACGCCGACGCTGGGCTCCCGTCCGCGTCTCGCCCTGCCCCGCGCGTCTCGGTTGGCGGCAGCGCCCACGTGACGCTCCACGACGTGCGGGCCCGCTCCTCGACGGGACGATCGGCGAGGTCCGCGGCGTCGTGCTCGCCCGTCACGGTGACGACGTCCCAGTCGTGCGGCGGCTCGATCGTGCGGACGACGTCGCCGTCCTCGACGCGGACCTCGGCGAGCGCCGGCAGCGCGAGGAGGGTGAGCGCGCCGAGGTCGTCGAGCTGCGCGCGGACCACCGCGACAGCGTCGTCGTCGCGCAGCGCGAGGCGGACGACGGTCGCCCAGCCGCCGTCGACGAGGTCCGGGCCGTCGGCCGCGCCGTCGTTGTCGGAGTCGGAGTCGGGGAACGGGAGGCGCAGCGCCGGGAGCGAACCGTGGCGCGCGGCGACGGCGTCGTCGAGAGCGCGGCCGCGCTCGGGCACGGTCGCGCTGTCGGCCGTGAGGTCCGCGAGGGCCCGCGCGGTCAGCCCGGTCGAGAACCTCACGCCGCGCAGACCGGCCGCGTCCGTCGTGACGACGCGGACGTCGTCGGCGACCGAGCGCACGGCCGCGAAGCCGACGCCGAAGCGCCCGACGGACGCGAACGCGCGCGGTCGGGGCGCCTCCCGCCCCTCACGCTCGGACGCAGGCTCGTCTGCGGGCGGGGTCTCGTGGCCAGATCCGCGCGCCACGGGCGCGGACTTGGTCGAGGCGCGCATGGAGGCGAGCGCCCGGACGCCCTCGGGCGTCAGGGGCGCGCCGGTGTTGGCCACCTCGAGCGTGCGCGAGGCGGCGTCGAGCCGCAGGAGCACGCGGCCCGTCGGGCCGTCGTCGTGCGCGGTGACGGCGTCGGCGGCGCTCTGCGCGGCGTCGGCGGCGTTCTGGAGGAGCTCGGTGACGACACGGTCGCGGTAGTAGCCGCGGGCGTGGTCCTCCTCGGTGTTCGCGTCCTCGCGGAAGCGGTCGGGCGAGTCGAGCCACGCGGCGAGCGTCGCGGCACGCAGGCGCGCGGTCCCGAACGGGTCGTCGGCGTCGCGCGTGCGCGGGCTCATCGCGGAGCCGCGGTCACTCGTCGGCCGGGACGTCCTCGGCCGCAGCCTCGTCGGCAGCGGGAGCGTCGACCACAGGTGCCTCAGCGGCGGCCGGACCGTCGACCACAGGTGCCTCAGCGGCAGCGGGACCGTCGACCACAGGTGCCTCAGCGGCGGCCGGAACGTCGACCACGGGTGCCTCGCCAGCAGGCGCGTCGGCGGCAGGCGCCTCGCCCGGTGCCTCCGCGGCGGCCTCGTCAGCGGCGACCTCGACGGGCGCTGCCTCGTCAGCGTCGAGCTCGACGACAGCCTTCTCCGCGCCAGCCGTCTCCGCGGCGGCAGCCTCGGGCTCGACCTGCCGCTCGGCGTCGGCCGTCTCGGCAGCCTGGGGCTGCGCGGCGGCACCGTCCGTAGCCGCGGGCAGCGGGACGTCGACGACCTCGAGCCTCATCTCGTCGATGATCGGCGCGGGCGCGGGCCAGTCGGAGGCGTGCGCGGGGACGTCCGTCTCCGAGTGCGCG
The DNA here is from genome assembly GCF_002564025.1 of Flavimobilis soli. Lineage (NCBI taxonomy): Bacteria > Bacillati > Actinomycetota > Actinomycetes > Micrococcales > Jonesiaceae > Flavimobilis > Flavimobilis soli. Next base: position 2,351,086 of record NZ_PDJH01000001.1, on the reverse strand, counting down.
CCGCAGCCGTGGTCGAACGCGACGACGCGACCGTCGTCCTGCGACCACGGGTTGGTGCACACTCCGAAGAGCTGACCGAGCGAGCCCTGCAGGGGCACGAGGAACCCGCACGTCTGGCAGTCCGCGGCTGCGGCGGTCGCGTGCGGGTTGCGCGGGCCGGCAGCACCCTCGTACCAGCGCTGCGCCGCCTCGGCGATGCCATCCTGGGACAGCACGCGGGCGCGGGCGAGCGCGAGCTCGCCGATCGCGACCGAGTCGACCTCATCGTCGCCGGTCGGCACGAAGCCCGGCTCGAGCCGCGGGTCGTCGGCGCGGAACGGCAGGACGTCGCCGGGGCCGATGTCGCCGGGGCGAAGGCGCTCCGACCACGGCAGCCACTCGGGCGCGAGGATCGCGTCGACGCCGGGCAGCAGCTCGACCTCGCACACCGTCGCGGTGCGCCCGCGCGGCACGCGCGCGAGCGTCACGGTCCACGCCCAGCCGCGGTAACCCGTCATCGTGCAGCGGAAGCGGTGCTCGACGAGACGCTCCGAGACGACGGTCGCACCCTCGTGCTCACCGACGTGCTCAGCCCGGTCCGCGACCTCCTCGGCAGCGGCGCGCGCGAGGTCGACGGCGCCCGTCAGGACCGCGTCGGTGCGGGCGCGCGACGGCTTGGCGACGGCCGTGGCCATCACGCTCATGCCTCGAGACTGTCGGCGACGATCCGCAGCGCTCCAGCGACCTTCGCGCCGCTCGCCTTCTCGGGGTAGCGGCCACGACGCAGGTCGTTGCCGACCTTGTCCAGCACCTTGATGAGGTCCTCGACGATGACCGCCATGTCCTCGGCCGGCTTGCGCGCAGCCTTGGCGACCGACGGCACCGGGTCGGTGAGCGTCACCGCGAGCGCCTGCGGGCCGCGGCGGCCGTCGGCGACGGAGAACTCCACCTTCGCGCCGGGCTTGGGCGAGACGCCCTCGGGCAGCGCGGAGGCGTGCAGGAAGACCTCGTCGCCGTCGTCGGACGCGATGAAGCCGAAACCTCGTTCAGTGTCGAACCACTTGACCTTGCCGGTGGGCACGTGAACCTCGGGATGTTCGTAGGGATCCGGCGCGCGGCGCCGACATCGGACATGCGTGTCCAGGATACCGGGCCAGGTCCAGCCGTGTGCGCGGGTGCTACCGCGCCCGCGCGGCAGCATGCCCGCGCCGTCGTGCGCCAGCTCTTGCCGGCGCTCGTCGGCAGGAGCTGGCGTCGGCTCAGCGGTGCGCGCCGTCAGCCTGTCGCGCGCGGGCAGGGACGAGAGCCGCGGGGAGCGCGAACAGCGCGCCCGCCCCGACGCGGCGCAGCCCCGTCTCGATCAGCAGGGCGAGCGCGACGACGACCGCGCCACCCCCGTACAGGAGGAGGGCGAGCCCCGCAGGGTTGCTCGTGAAGGCGACCGCGTCGACGCGGTCCCCCGTCGCCCACCACCACAACGGGATCATCAGCAACGGGTGCAGCACGTACACGGAGAGCGTGTGCCGCCCGACATACCCCCCGACGCGCGCGACCGCGGCAAGGCGCGACGCGAGCACGCACACCACGACGACGATCGGCACCGTGGCGAGCCGCGCGACGACCGCGAACACCGACGATGTCAGGTCCGCGACCGTCCCGGCGACCGTGACGAGCACGAACGCCGCTGCAGCGGGGAACAGCCACCACCAGCGCAACCGCCCGAGAGCTGCCGCGTACGGGGCCAGGTACACGCCGACGACGAAGAACACGAAGTTGAAGCCGATGCGCTCGGCGGCCCAGACCTCCCAGCCGCGGATGACGACCGCGAGCACCCCGGCGGCAAGGATCACGACCGCCGCCGGGATGCGGAGCCGCACCATCGCGATCATCACGAGGGCGTAGCAAGCGAGGGCGAACAGGTACCAAAGGGAGGTCGCCGGGGCGACGAGCTGCCGGAGCGCGGCCGAGACCGACGTGAACGCGTGCGGGTACCCCGTCGTCGACGGACGCACCGCGACCGCAGCCGCGAAGACCACCCAGTAGACGGCGAGCCAGACCACGTACAGGTAGTACGACGAGACGGCGCGACGCACGCTGGCCGCGTCGATCCGAATCCGCCCCGTGGTCAGGAGCGTCCGCGACACGAGCAACCCCGACAGGAGGAAGAGGCCCGGCATGAGGAACCGGTCCATGATTCCGTGTGCTAGGTCCCACCAGCGGCTCGTGTCCCGGACGACGGGCAGTCCCGTCGTCTCGACGACCCACAGCTCGACGTGGAACACGACGACGAGACACACGCACGCGGCGCGCATCACGTCGGGCCATGCGAGCCGGTCTGGCTTCGTCACGGTCACGGGCGGCGGGACGCGCGTCGAGGTCATGCTGTCGAGCCAACCACCGATCCCGGCTGCGGCGGCAGGACTCACTCCGTGCCTCACTCGCGCGTGCCCGATCTTCACCCCGCTCGGGGGACCGAGCGGTCGCAGCGCGAAGCGCAGGCGCACGCGTCGTTGGTAGCCTCGACGGGCTGGCTGCGTGTACAGGCCAGGCGGTGGGGCTCGTCCGGGCCCGTGACACAAGGAGTCAATACGTGCGCATCCTCGTCACCGGCGGTGCCGGCTTCATCGGCGCGAACTTCGTCCACCAGACCGTCCGCGAACGTCCCGACGCCGACGTGACCGTCCTCGACGCGCTCACGTACGCGGGCAACGCGGCGTCGATCGAGGGTCTCGAGCGCGTGCGCCTGGTCCAGGGTGACATCGCCAACCTCGAGCTCGTCGACTCGCTCGTGGCCGAGTCCGACCTCGTCGTGCACTTCGCCGCCGAGTCGCACAACGACAACTCCCTGAACGACCCCTGGCCGTTCGTCCAGACCAACGTCGTGGGCACCTACTCGCTGCTCGAGGCGGTGCGCAAGCACGGTGTGCGCTACCACCACATCTCGACCGACGAGGTCTACGGCGACCTCGAGCTCGACGACCCGGCCAAGTTCACGGCGTCGACCCCGTACAACCCGTCGAGCCCGTACTCGTCGACCAAGGCGTCCTCTGACCTGCTCGTGCGCGCCTGGGCCCGCTCCTTCGGCATCGAGGCCACCATCTCGAACTGCTCGAACAACTACGGCCCGTACCAGCACGTCGAGAAGTTCATCCCGCGCCAGATCACCAACCTGATCGACGGCATCAAGCCCAAGCTCTACGGCAAGGGCGAGAACGTGCGCGACTGGATCCACGTCGAGGACCACAACAGCGCCGTGTGGGCGATCATCGACAAGGGCCGCATCGGCGAGACCTACCTCATCGGCGCCGACGGCGAGAAGAACAACCTCGAGGTCGTCCAGCTCATCCTTCAGGAGTTCGGCTACGCGCCCGACGACTTCGAGCACGTGAAGGACCGCCCCGGCCACGACCTGCGCTACGCGATCGACTCGACCAAGCTGCGCGAGGAGCTCGGCTGGGAGCCCCGCTTCACGAGCTTCGAGGACGGCCTGCGGGACACGGTCGCCTGGTACCGCGACAACGAGCCCTGGTGGCGCGCGGCCAAGGCGGCGACGGAAGCCAAGTACGCGGCCGCCGGTCACTGACCGGGAACACTCCCCACTTGTCAGACGGAGAGCGTCGTTTAGGCACGCGTCTGGTCTGACAGACGGTGCGCCAGAACCTGGCGGATGGTCGAGATCGTCCGATCCGGCGCCGTCGTGAGGTCCCGCCACGTCAGGCGGACCACCTGGTAGCCGAGAGCGGCCAGTCGCGCGTCGCGCTCGCGGTCCTCGTGGAAGCGGCCCCGGTGGGCATGCCATCCGTCGACCTCGATGATCAGCCGGGCACGACGGAACAGGACGTCGACGACGCCGATCAGGCCTGCGGCATCGGTGATGGCCACGTTCAGCTCCCAGCCCACGATGCGTGCGCGGCGCAGCAGCTCGACGAGGAGCTGTTCGGCGACGCTGAGGGCGCCGTCGGCGGTCTCGTCGAGCAGTCTGCGCAGCTGAGCGTTGCCGTGCCGGCCGGGCTCCTCGCTGAGCCGACGCTCCAGGTCCGCGCGAGTGAGCCTGCGCCGCGTCACCGACCAGGCCAGCAAGCGGCGCGCATCGTCGAGCGACGACCAGGCGAGCGTGTCCAGGATCGCTCGGCGCCAGGACGCGACGCGCACGACGCCATGGCGCATCACCTCGTCATCGGGCAACGGCACGCGGCGCGGCACGAGCCCCCGTGCCGGCCGGGCTCCTCGTTCACCGCGCCACACGTCGACGGTGCGCAGCTCTCCGACCGGTGCGCCGTGGACCGCCGCGGCCGCCGCACCGAGCACGACTCCGTCCGGCCAGGTGAGGCAGGCCGCAGCGGCCATCGCCCGCGGCGTCACCGGCTCGGCAGCGCACATCAGGCCTGCGCCGACGAGACGCCGCCATGCCCCTGTGCGGAGACGGTGCGCGACCTGCGTCCGACTGAGCCCGGCGAGCTGCGCCTGGGCAGACGTGAAGACGCGCTCCTGACGGGTGGCGACGGGCGGGACCCAGCGGGTATCGATCAGGCGAGGCATCAGAGCAGGATGCCGAGCGAATCTCTCTGTCGGCCGTTCTCCACAGGTGCTGGTAGCGCCTGTCAGACCAGATGCAGCACTTAGCGACGCTTCTGGTCTGACAACCACTCGGCGACGGCTGCGGCGTTCGGCAGCAGGCCGGAGTCACGTGCCTCGGACAGCCCCGGCGCCGCGGTGTCCTTGTCGGAGAGCTGGTAGGTCAGCGGCGTGCCGTCACGGCCGACCGTCGGCCAGTCAATGCCGACCTCGGGGTCGAGCGGGTGGATGCCGTGCTCACCGGTCGGGTTGTAGCCGGCCGAGCACAGGTAGACGACGGTCGAGTCGTCCTCGAGCGACAGGAACGCGTGCCCGAGCCCCTCGGACAGGTAGATCGCACGACGATCAGTGTCGTCGAGCAGCACGGAGTCCCACCGGCCGAACGTCGGCGAGCCGACGCGGATGTCGACGACGACGTCGAGCACCGCGCCCTTGGGGCACGTCACGTACTTGGCCTGGCCGGGCGGTACGTCAGCGAAGTGGATACCACGCAGCACTCCCGCCGCGGACACGGACATGTTCGCCTGCTGCAGGTCGAGCGGGTGCCCGACGGCCTCGACGAAGGGGCCGTTCTTGAACCACTCGAGGAACACCCCGCGGGGGTCGCCGAACTGCTTCGGCGTGATCTCCCACGCGCCGGGGACGCTGAGCTCGCGGTACTCCATCGGGGCCTCTCCTCGGTCGTCTGCCCGCGCGGCACGGGCGCGGCGGTACCGGGCCACCCTACCGATCACCCCGCGAGCGAGCGTCGAACCGGCACAATGGGCGGAGGTCATCGAAGACGGGAGCACGTGTGCGCTGGTTGGTCGTAGGTGGAGCAGGGATGCTCGGGCAGGACGTCGTCGCGCTGCTGCGCGAGCAGGGGCAGGACGTCGAGGTGAGCACCCGGCGCGACCTGGACGTGACCGACGCTGCGGCGTGCATGACGGCGGTCGCGGGCTTCGACGTCGTCGTGAACTGCGCGGCGTGGACGGCGGTCGACGACGCCGAGGCGCAGGAGGGTGAGGCGTTCGGTGCGAACGCCGTCGGCCCGGCAAACCTCGCGCGCGCGGCGAGCGCCGCGGGGGCACGGCTCGTGCACGTCTCGACGGACTACGTGTTCGACGGCGAGGCGACGACGCCGTACGCAGCGGACGCGCCGATCGCGCCGCGGTCGGCGTACGGCCGCACCAAGGCGGCTGGCGAGTGGGCGGTGCGCGCCCACGACACCCACGGCCGGCACGTCGTCCTGCGCGTCGCGTGGCTGTATGGCGCGGGTGGCAACAGCTTCCCCAAGACGATCGTGCGGCTGGCGCGTGAGCGTGGCTCGGTGAACGTCGTGACGGACCAGGTCGGTCAGCCGACCTGGACGCGCGACGTCGCGGACGTGGTCTGGCGGGTCGTGTCGGCGGACGTGCCGGGCGGGACGTTCCACGCGACGTCGGGCGGTGTCGCGTCGTGGTTCGACTTCGCGCAGGAGGCGGTCGCGGCCGCGGGCCTCGACCGCTCGGTCGTCGGCACGACGACGTCGGACGCTTTCGTGCGTCCTGCGCCTCGGCCCTCGTACTCGGTGCTCGGGCACGACGAGCTCGTCGCGGTAGGCGTCGCGCCGATCGGCGACTGGCGCGAGCGCTGGGCGGCCGCGTGCGCATCGGAAGGCTTCGCCGCCGCGGTTCTCGGCTAGCAACGCGGACGCGTCGGGGACGCCGTCGCACGGTCGATCTGGGACCTTCGACCCGCATCGCGCGGCGTCTGTCGCATTCGTCCGGAGTCTCGTGTCCAATGCGCGGACCGGGGGGTCCTTGGGCTCAAGGACGGCGTTCCCGTGCCGATAACATCGTCGAGACGTGAAGCGGGGGGCCCCTGAAGGTATTCCGCTCACTCTGCCACGAAACCGACATTCAGGGAGAACCATGCTTCGCAAGTCTGTTGTCGCGACGATGACTGCGCTCGCGCTCGCTGGCGCTGGCCTCGTCGCCGCGCCGGCGGCCACGGCCGCGCCCGTCGCCGCCGCTAGCTACGCCGCCGTGAGCACGACCACGTCCGTCTCCGTCGCCAAGGTCACGTACGGCAAGGCCTCCAAGGCTGTCGTCTCGGTGAAGGCCAAGGCCGGCACCGCGACGGGCACCGTCACCGTCAAGGTCGGCAAGAAGTCGGTCAAGGCGACGCTGAAGTCCGGCAAGGCCACCGTCTCGCTGGGCAAGCTCGCCGCGGGCAAGACCAAGGTCACCGCCACGTACGCGGGCAACGCCTCCTTCAAGGCGTCGTCGGCGTCGGCGACGGCCACGGTCTCGAAGGCTTCCGCCAAGACCACGGTCACCGCGCCGAAGAGCGTCAAGGTCGGCAAGAAGGCGACGATCAAGGTCAAGGTCTCGAAGAAGGCCGCTGGCAAGGTCACCGTCACCGTCAAGGGCAAGCGCGTGAACTTCAAGAAGACCGTGACCGTCAAGGCTGGCAAGACCGTCAAGGTCACCACGCCGAAGCTGAAGAAGAAGGGCACCTACAAGGTGACGACCTCCTTCAAGGGTGCGAACCACACGGCGGCCAAGAAGACCGTCAAGGTCAAGGTCAAGTGACCTCTCGCTAGACCACGGGGCGCGTCCATCGTTCGCGGTGGGCGCGCTCCGTCTCGTTGCGGGGCGTTCAGCGCCCCACGGTGCGCCCGCTCCCGGAACGGCAGCACTGCACGGCTCGACAGGATCAGGGAAGAAGCATCGTGGAGATCAGGACGTACCTGCGGATCGTACGAAAGAGCTGGATCGCGATCAGCGCGATCACGGCGTTCGTGCTCGCGGCGGCCGTTGCCGTCACTCTGCTCATGGCGCCCACGTACAAGGCGACGACCCAGGTCTTCGTCTCCGTCCAGGGCAGCACCTCCACGTCGGAGCTCCTCCAGGGCTCGAACTTCGCGCAGAACCGGGTCACGTCGTACACCGCGATGGTGGACGTCCCGCAGGTTCTCGACCACGTGATCGAAGACCTGGGGCTCGACACGACCGTGGCCGACCTTGCGGAGAACGTGTCGGCGAGCTCGCCGCTCAACACGTCCCTGATCAACATCGACGCGGTCGACGGCAACCCTCAGGTCGCCGCCCAGATCGCTGACTCGGTCGCGCGACGGTTCAGCGACGTCATCACCGAGTTCGAGCGGCCCGCTGAGGGTGGGGCCTCCCCGGTCAAGCTGTCGGTCGTGCGCGCGGCGGTCGTCCCGCTCGGGCCGGACTCGCCGAACCTCAAGCTGAACCTCGCTCTTGGCCTGCTGGCCGGCCTTGCGCTCGGCCTCGGATTCGCGGTGCTGCGCGAGGTCCTGGACACCGGTGTCCGTTCGGACGACGACGTCGCGGAGGTGGGTACCGCTTCCGTCGTCGCGCACATCCCGATCTCGCTCGACGCCGACGCGCCTCGCCTCGTGGTGCAGGACGCTCCGCTGAGCGGGCGTGCCGAGGCGTACCGGCGCCTGCGGACCAACCTGCAGTTCCTCGAGCTGACGGCGAACAAGCGGTCGATCGTCGTGACGTCGTCGCTCCCCGGTGAGGGTAAGTCGACGACGAGCGCCAACCTTGCGCTCGCCCTCGCTGACGCTGGCAAGAGCGTCGTGCTCGTCGACGCCGACCTCCGTCGCCCGGCTATCGCCCGCTACTTCGGCATCGAGGGTGCCGTCGGCCTGACCACCGTGCTCATCGGCGAGGCGGAGATCGACGACGTCCTGCAGCCGTGGGGCGACGGCCGGATGCAGATCCTCACCGCGGGCGAGGTCCCGCCGAACCCGTCGGAGATGCTCGGGTCGGAGTCCATGTCCCGGCTGCTCGAGGAGCTTGCCGAGCGGTTCGACGTCGTCCTGCTGGACTCGCCCCCGCTCCTCCCTGTGACGGACGCTGCGGTGCTCGGCCGGAGCACGGGTGGTGTGCTCCTCGTCGCGAGCGCTGGTCTCGTCCACAAGGCTCAGCTGAAGACCGCGCTCGGCTCGCTCGAGGCTGTCGGGGCTCGCATCCTGGGCGTGGCGCTCAACCGCGTGCAGGGCACGAAGGACGGCGGCTACTACTACGGGGAGTACCGGCAGCAGCACGGTGACGAGCCGCAGACGTCGGGCGCTGCGCGCACCACGCGGCCCCGCTCGGCACGCCGCGCTCCGAGGACCCGCTCCGCTGGCACCTCGGCGTCTCGATCGACCGACGACGGGAAGTCGGACCCTGCGCGCCGCAAGCGCAGGCGCCGCGTCCTGGCAGGTGTCGGGGCCGCGGTCGTTCTCGTCGTCGGTGGCGCAGCCGCGTGGGGGCTCTCGGCCGCACTGACGGTGCGCGACGAGCTCTCGGCTGCTGCCGAGGCAGTCACGCGCGCGAAGGATGCCGCGACGGCGGGTAACACCGATTCGGCGCAGGCCCTCGTGACTGCGGGCCGCGAGCACGCGGCCGCGGCGTCGGCAGCGATGGAGAATCCCGTGCTCGGGATCGCGACCCACCTGCCGTTCGTCGGGGATGACGTCGCCGTGGTGGGTCTCGTGACCGACGCGGTCGACGAGATGACGGGCACCGTGGTGCCCGGCCTGCTGGACGCGCTCGGGGTGCTCGAGGGGGACGGTCTTCTGAAGGACGGTGCCGTCGACCTCGACGCGCTGCTCGCGGTCCGCGCGCCGGTGCTCGACGCGGATGCCAGGATCTCCGCGCTCTCGGCGGAGCTGGCGGGAGTCCCGCGTGCGGGGCTTCTCGACCAGGTCGCCGCGCCGGTGGACCAGCTCGCCGAGGTGCTTGACGGCGTCCGGCCGGACCTGCGGACCGCCGTCAAGGCGGTCTCGGTCCTGCCGACCATGCTCGGCGGCGAGGGCGAGCGCAACTACCTCCTCGTGGTCCAGAACAGCGCCGAGGCGCGCTCGCTGGGCGGTATCGGCGGATCGTTCGCGGTGCTGAACGTCAAGGACGGCCGCCTCTCGGTCACGGCGCAGGGGTCTTCCGCCGACGTCCCCAGCTTCGACGACCCGGTCATCCCGCTGACGGAGGACGAGGAGGCGACCCTCGGGCCGCTCTTCGCCATGTTCCCGCAGAACCCGACGATGAACCCTGACTTCCCCCGTGCGGCACAGGCCTTCCAGGCGATGTGGGAGGAGCGTCAGGGGCTGCGGGTCGACGGCGTGCTCGCGACCGACCCGGTCGCGCTCGCGGCCCTGCTCGAGGTGACGGGCCCGGTCGTCGTGCCGGCGTCCGGGACCGAGCTGTCCGCGGAGAACGCTGTCCAGGTCCTGCTGAGCGACACGTACGCCGACGTCGAGGGCAACGAGAGCCAGGATCTGTTCTTCCAGCAGGCCGCGGTGGCGGTGTTCGACGCCGTGACCTCGGTGTCCGACGCCAGAGCGCTCATGGAGCCCCTCGCCGGGTCTGCCCGCGAGGGTCGGCTGCTCATGTGGAGCGCTGACGAGGCCGAGCAGGGGCACCTCGACGGGACGGTGCTGGGCGGAAACCTGACGGGCGCACGGGGCACGTCACCGGTCGTCGGCGTCTACCTGAACGACTCCCTGTCGTCGAAGATGACGTACTACCTCGAGACGGAGACGCACCTGAGGACGGATGCGTGCGGTGCGGACGCGCCCTCGCTCGGCCTGGACCTGACGCTGCGCTCGACGGCGCCCGCGGGCGCTGCGGGCCTCAGCGACTGGGTCTCGGGCTGGTCGGACGGCACCCAGCTGTACAACGTGCTCGTCTATGCGCCCACGGGCGGCTCGATCGGCAAGGTGACGATCGACGGCGAGGAGATCGCGGAGGAGAACCGCAGCCGCGGCGTGCACGACGGCCTCGCGGTCGAGGTTCTGGCGATCGAGCTCGCCCCTGGTGAGACGCTCGACCTGTCTGTCGAGATGACGGCCGGCACCGAGCTGACGGGCGCGCCGATCCTCCGCCAGACGCCGGGGCCGCGTGCGCTCGTCGCGGACACGACCAAGCGGGCGTGCGTCTGATCGCTGCACTGGTTTGCGGGGCCGGGCTCGCCGACGGCGTCGAGCGACAAGGCTCGGGCAGAATAGCGGTGTGACCACTACTGCTGCGCGTCCGACCATCCTTGCCGTGTGCACGGGAAACATCTGCCGCTCCCCCGCTGTCGAGCGACTGCTCCAGGCAGCTGTGGGCGAGGGCTTCGAGGTGCGGAGCGCCGGGACGGGGGCGCTGGTCGGTTCGCCGATCGACCCGCCGATGGCGCGCCTTCTCACGGACGAGGGTGTCGACACGACCGGGTTCGCCTCGCGACAGCTGACGCCTGACCTCGTGCGCGGCGCTGACCTGGTGCTTGCCCTGACGCGCGAGCACCGCTCAGCAGCGGTACGGATGGTGCCCGCTGCCCTGCGCAAGGCCTTCACGCTGCGTGAGCTGGCTCGGTTGCTCTCGCTCGCCCCTCACGAGGACCTGCCGGCCGAGCCGGCGGAGCGCCTCGCCGAGCTCTTGGTCCGGGTCCGGGCGACGCGGACGCAGAGCGGCGCACGACTGCCCGACGTGCGGGCGGAGGACGACGACGTCGTCGACCCGTACCGGGGCGACGACGCACTCTTCCTGGAGTCGTGGCGCCAGCTCGCACCGGCCGTCACGACGATCGCGGGCGCGCTGACCGGTTCCCCTGCGGGCACGACTCACTGATCGACAGACGACTGCGCCCCGCCCTTCCGGGCGGGGCGCAGTCGTATCTCTGTCGGGCCGGGTCAGGTCACTTGACCTTGACGGTCTTGGCACTCGACGTGCTCGACGACGTCGTCGCGTTGCCCGTGTACTTGGCCTTGACCTTGATCGCCTTGGCGTACTTCTTCGGCAGCGTCACGGTGATCTTTCCCTTGTGCGAGCTCTTGAGGGTGACCGTCTTGACGACCTTGCTACCGACGTAGACCTTGACCTTGCCGGTCGCGTACGCGCCGGTGTTCAGCTTGCCGACCGTGACCGTGACCTTGGGCTTGGCGTTCTTCTTGAACGTCTTGCCCGTGACCGCGACCTTCTTGGCGAGCTTGGCCTTGGCCACCGTGAACTTCGCGGAGGCGGGAGACGTCGCTGCCGTCGTCGTGGCGGTCGCCGCGACGGACGCGGTGACCGTGTACGAGCCGACCGGCTGCTTCGAGGACAGCGTGAGCGTCGCCTTGCCTGCGACGATCGCTGCCTGCCCGAGCACGGTCTTCCCGTTCTTGAACGTCACCTTGCCCGACGTGATGCCGGTCACGACCGTGGTCACGCGCGCCACCGACTTGTGGCCGTAGGTCTGCGTGGACTTCGACCAGGTGGGCTTGGACAGCGTGACCTTGGTCGGTGCGGCCGGCTTCGGGGTGGGCGTCGGCGTCGGCGCCGGGGTAGGCGTCGAGGTGGGCGTCGGCGTCGGCGCCGGGGTGGGCGTCGGGGTCGGCGTCGGCGTCGGGGTCGGCGTCGGCGTCGGCGTCGGGGTGGGGACGGCACTCGCCTCCACGGTGACGGCCTTCCAGGCGCTGTGGTAGGACGCGTCGCCCAAGTAGTAGGCGGAGATGCGGTACCTACCGGCTGCCAGCGGGTCGGTCGTGACCGTCGCGACGCCGTTGACGACCGGTACGGTGCCCAGGTCAGCCTCGTCCGTGTAGAACATGACGTGTCCGGTCGCGGCGGATGGCAGCGTCGCAGTGAGCGTGACGCTGGCGCCGGCCTGGACCTTTGTGCTCGACGCTCCAAGGGACATCGACGGGGCCACGCGTCGGTCTCGTGCGAGACGCATCGTCCCGATCGACCCGGGCGCCTCGACCGCCGTGGCGTCATCGAGCGTGGTCCCGCCGTAGTACTGCTCGAGGTAGGTCGAGTCTCCCTCGACCATCAACCGGTACTCGCGTCCGGGAACGAGCCCGCGCACCTCGAACGTTCCGTCGGCCCGGCTTTCGGCCGTACCGCCCAGGCGCCACTGCTCAGCGTCTTCGTCCCAGGCGTAGGCCCGGACACGCACACCCGCGGCGGGGCTGTCGTCATCATCGTCCGTGAGGGTCCCGGTGATGGAGGCACCCGCCTCGAGCGTCACGTCGCCCAGATCGCGGTCACCGTCGGTGAGCGTGACCGACTCGGCATCTGCCAGGGTGGCACCGCCAAAGTAGGTGGACGAGAAGCCGCGCCCGTATCCGAACCCGATGCGGTAGCTGCGGTCGGGCCGGAGCCCCGTGAAGGTGAACGTTCCGTCGTCGTCGGTCTGCACCTCGTCGTAGTGGTACCACTCTCCGGCGTCGACCGGGTCGCTCGCGTACAGGGTGACCCAAGCACCGCTGACGCCGGTGGTGCCGTCGGAGGTGACCCGTCCCGAGATGCTCGGCCTGACCCGCAGGCTCACCGTGTCGAGGGTGGTGCCCGTGCGGGTCGCCTGGACGTCTTCCGCGTCGTCGAGCTGCCAGGCGTCACGGTAGTACTGCCCGTCGTAGCGGTCGTCGTCATCGCTGAACTGCAGACGATAGTCGGTGCCGATGCTCAGCCCCCGGATCGTGTACGAGCCCCGAGAGTCAGTCGATGTCGACTTCACCCAGACCCAGCTGTTGTCGGTCGCGTCCCACCTGAAAGCGCTGACCTCGATGCCGCTGAGGGTCCTCGCGCCGGTTACGCTTCCGGTGATGCTGCCACCCGCTCGGAGGGTGACCGTGGGGACAGTGTTGGGGCCACCGACGAACGTGTAGCCCGTCGCTGCGCTCACGGTGCTCGCACCGCCCGAGAACACCGTCTCGTGGTTACCGCTGGGCACGTAGCGGAGGCGGTACTCCACCCCAGGCTGCAGGCCCCGGATCGTGAACTTGCCCTTGGAGTCCGTCCACGCCCAGGCGACCTGCTCCCACCAGCCGTCTTCGTCGGCCCGGTACGCCGTCACTTCGACGTTGCCGAGCCCCTGCGTGCCGTCCGTGGTGACCAGGCCGGCGATGCGCGCTGCGCGCGGCAGCGCGGTCGGTGCGACCTGGGTGTCGCCGGCCACGATGCGCACGTCCGTGGCAGTGCTGAAGCTGCCGCCCCCGCCGTAGTACGACGTGATGTATCGGTCCTCGTCAACGAAGCGCAGGCGGAACGTCTCGCTCGGGTCTAGGCCGTCGAGGACATAGCTACCGTCAGCGTCGGTCTCCGTGTAGGCGACCGGGGACCATTCTTCCCACTCGTCGTCCCACGTCGCAGCGGTGACCTCGACTCCGGCGACGCCGTCCTCGGGGTCGCCAGTCACAGATCCGAGGATCCTCGCGCCGACCGCGAGCGTGACGGTGTCGAGCGTCGTGCCGCCGGCCTGGAAGACGACGTCGCTGGCGTTCTTGAGGGAGTCCCCTCCGTAGAACGTCGGCGCGTAGCCCCTGGCCGAGCCGAACCCGATCCGGTAGCTCTCGCCCGGGGTCAGGTCGCTGAACGCGAAATCTCCGCTGCCGTCGGACCGCGTCGAGTCTTCGCGGTACCAGTGGCCGTCCTCGTCGCGCATGTACAGAGTGACGCGCACGTCCTCGATGCCCGTCTCGCCGTCGGAAGTGACGCGTCCGGTGAGGCGGGGACGCTCGCGGAGAGTCACGGCCTCGAGCGTGACACCGTCCTCGGTGACCGTGACGTCCTGGGCGTCGTCGAGGTCGGTCGCGCCGAGGTAGTACTGCACGGCGTATCGCTCGTCTTCAGGGCCGAACCGGAGCCGGTAGGTCTGGCCGGGCACAAGGTCGCTCAGCGTGTAGGCGCCTTCGTAGCTCCAGGTGCTCGACGCGGTGGCCCAGCTCTCCTTGCTCTCGTCCCAGAGGTAGGCCTGCACGCGTACCTCGGGCGTGTAGCCGTCCTCGGCGGCGACGGTTCCGGTGATGCTGCCGGACCGGGGCAGCACGACGGTTCCGACGGAGTTGGTGCCTGCCGTGACGGTGGTGCTCGTGGCTCCCGAGAGGGTCAGAGCCCCGCCGGAGTACACGGTCGCGAAGCCGCGACCGCCGTAGTACTTGATGCGGTACGCCTCCCCGGGGACGAGGCGACCGATCGTGAAGTGGCCGTCCTCGTCCGTGTACGTGTCATTGAACGGCTCCCACGAGCCTTCGTCGTCGTAGTAGAGCTCGACGTTGATCTCTTCGAGGGGCTGCCCGTCGGCGTCGGTCACGGTTCCCGTGATGCGCGCCGCAGGCGGGAGCGTGGTCGTGCCCGCCTGGTTCGGCCCAGCGACGGCGGAGATCCGCGCCGCGTCAGAGCGGTTGGTGGAGCCGCCGGCGAACGTGGTGATGTAGCGCGGGTCGCTGAACGCGAGGGTGTAGTCGACACCGGGCGCGAGCCCGTCCACGGCGTAGCTCCCGTCGGCAGCGGTCGCCGTCGAGACGTCGGTGTAGCTCCACCAACCGCCCTCGTCGTCGTCGACCCAGCGGAGGACGCTGACCTCGATGCCGTCGACGCCTTCCTCGGGGTCCCCGACGACCGTGCCGGTGATCTGTGCGCCGGCGGTCAGGGTGACAGTGCGCAGCGTGGTCAGGCCAGGCTGTGCCTTGATGTCCTCCGCGTCGCTGACGTCGCTCGCACCGCCGTAGAAGACGGGGGCGTAACTACCTGCGTTGTCGAAACCGATGCGGTAGTCGACGCCGGGCTCGAGCCCCGCGAACGTGAACGCTCCGCCCTCGTCGGTCCACTCGGTGCTGTTAACGAACCAACCGCCTTCGTCCCAGCGAGAGGGGTAGTAGAGGTTCACGCGGACGTCCGCGACGCCGGTGGTGCCGTCCGAGGTGACCTTGCCGGTGATCTTGGCCGCAGCGGTCAACGTTGTCGAGCCCACCGGATTGTCGCCGCTCTGGACGGCCAGCGCTTCCGGGCCCTCGCTGTCATCGTCACCACCGACGTAGGCGGTGACGAACTCGCCGTACTTGTCGATCACGAGCCGGTAGTACTGCCCCGGGACCAGCGCCCCGATCGTGTAGTGAAGCGCCCTGGGTCTGATGGAGACTCGCGCTATTTGATTCCGACCAGCAGTTCGCGGTCGGCTTGGACAGCATAGAACGCGTTCTCGAACTCGACGGGCGGGACGTCGCCGAGGTAGCCATGGAGACGTTGCGCATTGTGCCAGTGCACCCACCCGAGCGTCGCGAGCTCGAGGTCCTCGACGGTCTTCCACGGTCGTTGGCGGGCAGGTCCGCGGACGAGTTCGGTCTTGTAATAGCCGTTCACCGTCTCGGCCAGGGCGTTGTCATACGAATCGCCGACGGTTCCGATCGAGGGTGTCGCGCCGATCTCCGCGAGGCGTTCGCCGTAGCGAATCGACGTGAACTGAGAGCCCGCGTCGCTGTGACAGCGCAGATCGGCGTGGCGTGCACCGCGGGACCAGCGGGCCATCTCGATCGCGTCGAGGACCATCTCGGTGCGCATGTGGGACGCGACCCGCCAGCCCACAATCATCCTGCTGAACGCGTCGACGATGAAGCACACGTAAGCGACGCCGGCCCAGGTGGGCACGAACGTCAGGTCCGTCACCCAGAGCCGGTTTGGTGCGGTCGCGGTGAACTCGCGCTTGACGAGGTCCGGGTGCCGCGCCGACGCCGGATCCGGGCGGGTGGTCTTCACCCGCTTCGACCGTCGGGCGCCCTCGATCCCCGCGACCCGCATCAGCCGGGCGGTCTGATCCCGACCGATCACGATCCTCGCTCGTCGGGCCGCCTTCCACAGCTTGCGGACCCCGTAGACGCGGTAGTTCATCTCCCACAGCTCGACCAGCCGCGGGATCAGCTCCTCGTCCCGCAGCGCGCGAGCCGAGGGGGCGCGGGTCTTGGCGGCGTAGTAGCTGCTCGGGGCCACCTGCAGCAGTCTGCAGATGAGCTCGACTCCGAGCCGGCGACCGTCGACCAGGTCGTCCTTGTTCGCGTCGATGAACGCGACTACTTCCGGTAGTGGCGGTCGAGCTCCGCCCCAAAGAAAGACGCCGCACGCTTGAGCACCTCGTTGGCGCGGCGAAGCTCCCGGTTCTCCTGCTCAAGCTCCCGCACCCGCTGCGCTTCGGCGCTGCTCACGCCCGGGGTGACGCCGTCGTCGATGTCGGCCTGCTTGACCCACATCCGCACGGACTCGACCCCGTAACCCAGCTGCGTCGCGACCCGCTGCACCGTCCCCTGCGTGACGCCGAGCTCAGCGCGCAGCGTCCTCACCATCCGCACTGCGGCGGCCTTCTCCTCGCTCGAGTAGCGACGCGTCGTCGGCTTCCCATTCGCCAGTTCCTTCGGCATGACTCCATCCTCGTTTCCAAGGTCAGGAGTCTCCAACAAACTCAGGGCGCTTCAGAACTGGCTCCGCCAAGCAGATGTCGAGGAAGGCAAGCGTCCCGGTCAGACGGCAGACGAGGCCGCCGAGATGCGAGAGCTGCGCCGCCGTAACCGTCTCCTCGAGCAGGAGAACGAAGTCCTCAGGAAGGCAGCGGCATATCTGTCGCAGGCGAACCTGAAACTGGGTGGCTCCCCAAAATGACGTACCCGCTCGTTGCCGAGCTCGCCGAGGCGGGGATCGCCGTCCCGGTGTCGTGCCGGGTCCTGACGCTCGCAAGACAGCCCTACTACCGGTGGCGCAATGACCCGATCCGCGACGCGGACGTCCTCCGCGCATATCGGATCAACGCCCTCCACGACGCGCATGAGGACGACCCGACGTTCGGTTACCGATACCTCGCTGACGAAGCACGCCGCGCAGGGTGGCGGATGAGTCGCCGGACGGCGTGGAAGCTGTGCTCGCAGGCTGGGATCCTCTCCTGCGCGCAACGCCGCCGGCGCGGGAAGGGCAAGAAGGCCGGCCCACCCGTGTTCGACGACCACGTGCAACGCGTCTTCCGGGCCGATGCCCCCGAACCGGGTCTGGCTCACCGACATCACCGAGCACCGCACGACGACCGAAGGCAAGCTTTACTGCTGCGCGATCAAAGACGTCTTCTCAAACCGGATCGTGGGGTACTCGATCAGCGACCGGATGACCTCGAAGCTCGCGGTCGACGCACTCCGCAACGCCGTCGCCCGCCGCGGCGATGTCGCCGGATGCATCTTGCACGCCGACAGGGGCAGCCAGTTTCGAAGCCGCGCCATGGCCCGGGAACTGCGCCGGCACGACATGGTCGGTTCGATGGGCCGAGTCGGCGCCGCGGGCGACAACGCAGCTATGGAGAGCTTCTGGTCGCTCCTGCAGACCAACGTACTCAACCAGCAGCGGTGAACCACCCGGCAGGATCTGCGGCTCGCCATCGTCGTCTGGATCGAGCGGAAGTATCACCGGCAACGAGCCCAGGACTCCCTCGGCGGCTTGACCCCCGTCGAGTTCGAGTCCAAGCTGGCCGAGCCGCTCACCCTCGCGGCCTAAACCACACCTGTCACCAGTTCGTTCCTCACGCCCACACGCCGTAGCCGGCGGTGTTGGGCGCTTCGTGAAGGAACCAGGCAGCAGTGCAGGACATTGGCTCCGACATCAGTCGGTTCCGTAGATGTCGCGGGTGTAGATCTTGGTGGCGACGTCGTCGAGCTCGGGGGCGCGGAGGTTGGCGACGATGACGTCCGCGCGGGCCTTGAACTCGTCGAGGTCGGCGATGACCATGGCGCCGTAGAACCCTGCGCCATCCACGGTGGGTTCATAGACGGGACACCCAGATTGCAAAGAAGAAGACATAGCGTTTCAGTGATACTCAGCGATCCTTCACGCTGTCGACAGGCCGAACTCTTTCTGCCCCTGCTCCTGCTCTGCCACTACCCGACGATCGATACCGAAGTCGCCAGAGATCGACACACGAGCTCCTTGACCTCGCCAGACCGCGCACGCAACAAGAGGAAGCATCGGGGTTAAGTGGCGTAGAGCGGAACCATAGTCTGGCTCAAACAGGGACTGCGTCACAAGAAGCGCGACCGAAAGCCCGACGCAGCGCACAACAAGCGGGTCTTCGCCGACCTCCAAATGCCGAACCGCACGATATAGCACAATCCAGATGAACGCGATGAAGAGCGCAATGGCGAAGTAGTAAATGCCGCCCCTAAACAGGACTGGAACCGGGAGGATCAAGGCCCAGTAAGTCAAGACGTTGTTCACCACTCCCCCAAGCGGCTCAACCAGGTTCACAAAAGGATCAATTCTAGTACCCACATCTTCGGCGACCCTCCCCGCGTTGACCGAGCTCCTAAACGAGTTCGCCGACGCGTCGAGCACAACGAACACAGCAAGACTGAGCCCCGCTGAGCCAGCCATCCCCCATGCCGGGAGCGAGCGGGGCCGAAAGCGGCGCAAGACAAAGATCAACACAAGAAAGACAGCTGCAACTACGAGCCAATACTGGCGAAACCAGTAACCATACGCGACCATTAGAGCCAGCAATGCTGCATTCGACCAACGTCCGATCGGGAGCACAAGTGCCGCGATGGCAATTGGCGTCACGAATACGTCTTTCGAGTAGTAGCCTAAATAGACCGCCGCAAGAAGCACCGCGGAACAAATAATTGCTACGCCCTGCCATGTGCGAGCGTCGACTTTCGAACGGCGCCAAGCAAGGAAGATTGCAAAGACGGCCAACGAATAGCCAACCGTATAGGCCAGCAAAGGTCGCGTACCGAGGCCCAAGAACCGGTACACCATCGCAACGTTGACGTAACTATCGTCCGCTTGCGCTCGCCCTCGGGCGATCTCCCCTATCAAAAGTCCGTCGGCCAAAAAGCGCGGAGGCAGGACATCGTCGCGAAGCAGAACAAGAACGAAGCCAAGAAGAACTGTCTCGGTGATGCAGAACCATTGGATAAGGTCTCTCGGGCTGATCCTGGCAACGCGTAAGCCAATCTTCATCTGTTGGCTCCTCTCGGAAACCCGGAGAAATTGAGCATGGCCAGAGCCCTGGCACGGCTCACGTCCACGCGGTCACCCGCCAGAGACAATTCCAAAATGCGGCTCACGAGCTCTAGGGTCACCACAGAAGAGAGGTCTGAGGGCTCAACGCACCGTTCGGGTGTGCCCATCATCGCCATCATTCCCGCGACTTTACCCTGATAGGAGACAGCTACGGCGGGCGTCCCGGAGGTCAGAGACAGTATGGCGAGATGCATCCTTCCGGTCACAGTAATGGTGGCGCGCGCACACAAATTGAGTACCTCATCGACAGTAGGGAGCTTGGATACACTCCATATCTGATCAACACCAGTAGCCTCGGCCCGTTGGCGCAATCGCTCATGTCCGACTATGTCAGCCGCGGCGTTAGGGAGCAAAATCACTTCCAGACCGCGTGATCGAAGGAGTGAAAGAACCGAGATATAGCGGTCCATCTGCACGTCGGAGGCACTCACCACGGGATTCATGTTGACGATAGCGAACGGCGCCTCGCTGACGAATAGTGGAGGAACTTCGTCTACCTGCGGCCGACGCATGAAGACCATATCTGCGGCGCTCGTCACTGGGGCCACCCCGAGCTCCAGCATCCGATCACGCGAGATCGCGTCTCGTGCTATCAGAGAGACACCGGCATCCGCGGCGCGCACTGCGGCTCTCTGGACCGCGGGCAGAACCCTTGGGCTCCAAGAAAAGCCCACTACACGACATTCGACTCCGCGTCGCTGCGCAGTTTCGAGGAGCGTCCAGAGCGCGACAACACTTCGCGCATGGTAAACGCCATCAATAATGTCGGCTCCGGCGACGGCAAGAGCTCCACCCTTGCCAGCCAACTTGGCGATCGCGCGCATGGCCGCGACCTGGCGCCGGATCGATCCCGAGTGCACCCCGCGGAGCATAACCTCGCCGGCGACATCCGATCTCGTTTTGGAGAAACCAGAACGAGAGTCGTAGACAACAGTCGGACGCACTGACGAGTTCTGGCAGAAGGAGTCGAGCATTGCTTGATCTCCCAGGTTGCCAGCCGATGGAGGCGCGACAAAGACAACCCCTGTCGCATCGCCAGTTACGTCACCGCGGAGGACGCATCCAACAGAAAGCCGAACCGCCATCTGAGTAATGAACAGCATCGGTGTAGCGTCACGCACGAGCCGCTTTGCCCGCCGAACTAGCGCGTAAACTTGCTGAGCCCGCGGTGACCGCATTTCTAGCAACTGCTTAACTCGATATTTCACGAGATCATCTCCCTAATAGCCTGGCGCACGAGTGCAGCATGCACCAGGTACGACAGCATCACGACAATCGCGAGACCGAGCAAAGTAAATGACGGCCCGCCGAGTAACACAACGGCCAAAGTAGCAAGAAGCCTAGCGGCCTCCCACACAAACCGCGCCCTGTCGCGTCCAAGAAAGGCGAGCACACGTCCGACGGTCGCCAGTGCAATGTTGCCGAGAGCAAACAGCGCCACCGCAGTTGCAAGAATTGTCAGTTCGCGTATTGAGCGGTCCGTTTCGAGCGCGAAGAAGGCAAAGGCCAGAGCGACAAGGGCGCCGACCACCGATATCGCTAGGCCAACTACCGTACTATTCCGAATGGATCTGCCAACCCTGATGGCGTCTTTGTCTCGGACCGCCCGGGCTACCCATATATCGAGCTTTGTGCCTATAGTCTGCCAACCAAGCGTCTGAAAGCCAGAGACTATTCGCATCGCGGCCGACCAAGGTCCAGCCATCCACCCGAGCGCCGGCGCAATCATGCCGCCAGCCTGGGAAGCTAGAGTACCAAAGGTCAAGCCCACTACAAGTCTCCTGGCATTCCACAGCCCCGATAGTCCGATAGCAAGTAGAGGCCAAGCGTCCAGGACTAGCGTCACGACCATCCGCCCGTGTCTACGCCCGATGAACAGTAGAGCGGCTAAGTACGCCGCGCCGTTTGCGACCAAGTACATGGACGGAGGCGCGTCCAGCACTGTAACGAATAACGTGAACAGGAATGCGCTACACCCATACAGCAGACGGGCATTCATGGCTTCCCCGTAGGCGCCCTTTCGAGTATACCAAGCGAGCGAGATGACAAACGCTGCCTGCCCATACGCTGCGCACCATACGCTAGCAATTACGAGTAACGCGGAGTCTGCATGGCTAGTGCCATAGACTGCGCCGTAGACGATCGCGACGAGGCCGCTCAAGGGAACTCCTGAGATCAGAGCGCCTAATAGCCTCCTGCTCGCGATCGAGTCGTCAGGCTCGGTCGGCAACTGGTAGGACATTGCACCGGTTATCAACGGTATGCATGTAGCGATTACCGCCGTCGCAGCTACGACAAATATCAATGCGTCGGTTCGATGCAACAAAACGGGTAGTATGGATGCGCAAAATGCCAGGCATTGCGCAAGGAGACCGCTGGAACCCGACCGCAGCGTCTGCCAGCGTACTGGAAGTCGCGCACCTATTGCACGCCTCAGAGTCGAGAGTTTTCCTTCATCATCGGCTCTTGCGGTCACTCAGCCACGCCCGTTCGGCATATCCGCGAGACAGCATTATCGATATCAGTGCGAAGGCGTGACCAACTGAAAGCACCCGACGCTGCTACTATTCCGGCGGTCGAACAGTCAGCATAGCGCGCGGGATCACTTAATAGGCGCTGAGCCGCATCCGCGATGGCCAGCGAAGTCGCCGCCTCGGCTACGAGGCCACAGCCGCTCTCATTAACCTGCTCGACTAGTCCCCCGACGGGTGCCACAATGCACGGGACGCCGAGAGCCATTGCCAGCGCAACGACACCTGACTGGCTGGCTTCCGTATAGGGCAGGATTATGAGGTCCAGTTCAGACATGATGGTGTTAAGTTCGTCGTCGGGTATCCACCGCGTGTCAGCTAGTATTTCCTGGCCCATACGATCAACGTCCGGCTTGAGCGGGCCGTCGCCATACACTTCGATGCCGCGCGTAAAGCCTTGCGAAATCAGAATCCTCGCAATTTCGGGAAGCAGGTCAATTCCCTTATACTCCGTTAGTCTACCGACGAAACCGATACGACAGGTTGCAGGCGGTGGAGGGCTCTTCCGTGGCGCCGTTTCCGTACGGTGTTCGAAAGCCGGATGCCTGCTCTCGACAACATTTGCTCCATTTGCGCTGAGCGCCTCAGCGCTCGGAGAAGAAAGCGCCACCACCACATCGGCGCGGCGCAGTTCCGCCCTCCTCATCATTCGATATATTGCCCCATTCTCCCCTGCGTGATGTGTTCCGTCGTGCACTATGGTTACATAGACCACATTCTTCGGGAGCACGAGTGGCACCGTGAGCGATTGGTGTATCGACTCCATCGTGGAAATCACAACTCGCGTATTGCGGCGCGTCAACATACGACGGATTCGGACAGCCTGGCAGAGCGACCTCGGGTAATTTAGAAGTACACCGGCCTTGCTTCGATAGGTCCTTACGGTGACTCGATCAGTCGAGATTTTTGAGAGCTCGTCGCCAATATCAGCTCGCGCGTTATAGGACAACGTGAAAACGTTGCCACTGCGGGCGTACTCCCGAGCTATGTCCGCAAGAAAGCGTGGGCCTGCCCCTGTCTGACCCCAGTGTAGAATCAGGGATTCTGGGTTATCGCTATGCTCCATGTGTGCTACTTCCCGGCAAAGTTCGTGTAGAGGTTGGTGATCTCATCGAAGCGATCCGTTGATTGATGAGTTCTGCGAACGTGATCGGTCGCACCAATCTCGCGTTGAGCTTGCAGTGCTGGATCAGTGACCACACGCCGAAGTTCATGGTGCAAAAGCTCCTTCATCCCGGCGGGGACGGCGACTCCGTGAATGCTGATAATGTGTCCCAAGTCACCCACATCGTAGCCCACAATGGTGCGTCCCATGGCGAGGGCTTCGAGCGGCACGAGTGCAGCTCCCTCCCAATGCGATGGGGCGACAACTATGTCGCACGCCGCGTACCAATCCCGCGGATCCTCGCAATCTGTCACGAATCTTACTGTGTATCCGTCGGAACTTGCCTCAAGTACTCGCTTGTCAGGCCCCTGCCCCAGCAAGACGAGGAGCACGTTTGGCGTTTCCTCTTCAATCTGCTTCCAGATTTCCAGAAAGTCAATCTGGCCCTTCTGCTTCGTGAGTCGACCTACACAGAGAACCATTCGTGCGTCACTCTTGATTCCAAGTCGCTCCCTCGCGTCCCGGCGATCTCTTGGCTGGAACTTGGTGGCATCGACGCCGTTGCGCACGAGTCTCGACGAAGATATAGAGAGAGAATCAGAGTGTGCTAGCTCATCGCGACTTAAGCAAAGTGTTAGGCAAGTCCATCGAGATGCGGTCCGTTCCCACCGGCGAACTAGAAAGCGCCAACTGGCGGGCGCTGCCCAATCGCCCCAGGCGTGGGGCTGGTATATTGTCGGAGTCCGCCCCTTAACAGCAAGTCGGCCAGCGAGCCCGGCTTTTGTGCTGTGTAGGTGCAGGATCGACGGCGTCTCGGTCTGGATTATTCGCTGGAGTTCTCGCACTTCCCTCCACGTCGACAGTCCCGGTCCACGCCGCGCATTCCAGTGATGAAGGACTATTTCCCGAGCCTTTAGTTCGGCAGCCAACCAGCTATCGCTCGGACCGGCAACGGTGACCTCATGCCCTTGGGCTGCCTGCCATGTCGCCAATTCTAAGACGACCCGAGCAACGCCCGCTGATCCTGGTTGCGTGACATGCATGATCTTCACACGGCGCTCCCTTCTAAAGACCCCGGATAGTTTATTGCTATTCGCGCAGAAATAGCGCCTCATGAGGCTAGCTTTTACTCGAGATTCTTGCACGATGCCGGTACTCCGAGAGGCTCCGACCGGCATTTGTCACGTCTCGAGAGGAGCAAACTTGTCAGCGAGCGCCTTCCCCCGCGATCATGGCTTTCGCTGTTCGCGCAAGCAGGAGTGCGTCGCCGAATACTGTCCAATTCTCCGCGTAGTAGACATCTAGGCGGATGCTCTCGTCGGCCTCCAGGTTTGACCGCCCGCTCACCTGCCAAAGCCCAGTGAGCCCGGGTCTCACGAGAAGGCGACGGCTCGCCTTGCGGTCATACAGCGCCACCTCGGCGTCGATCTGCGGCCGCGGTCCCACGAGGCTCATCTCACCACGGAGCACGTTGAACAGCTGCGGCAGCTCGTCGAGCGAGTATCGGCGCAGGACCCGTCCGACCGGCGTCACGCGCGGGTCGTTCTTCGGCTTGTAGAACATGCCGATCTCCTCGACCCCCTCGGCCGCCAGGACTTCCGCGAGCCGCTCGTGAGCGTCGGGCACCATCGACCGGAACTTCAGCATCCCGAAGTGCTCCCCGTTCCGCCCCACGCGCTGCTGCGTGTAGAAGAGCGGCCCTCGGCTCGTGACCTTGACCAGGACTGCGATCACCAGCAGAACAGGCGAGATCGCGATCGTGATGAGCAGTGCAAGAACCCAGTCGAACACGGACTTGAACACGTAACGAGGGCCGTCGAAGCGGGGCTCGTCCACGTGAAGCAGGTTGGTGCCGCTCACGGGCGTCGACACGAGGCGCTGCCCGGCGACGTCGGTGAGCGCCGGCGCCAGCGCAAGGTCGATCCCTGTGCCCTCCAGGTCCCAGCCGATGTGCCGCACGAGGTCCGTCGTCAGCTGCGGCGAGCTCGTGAGCACGACCAGGCTTGCCCCGTACCGCTGCGCGGTGTCAGCGATGTCGACGAAGTCGCCGACCGTCTCGACACCCTCGAGCGGCTCCTCACCCGGCGCCAGGCACACGCCAACTACGCGGAGGCCCGCATCGGTGGCGAACTCGAGCTCAGCGACCATCTCCGCCACCTGCTCGCGGGCGCCAACCACGAGGACTCGGTCGCAGTGCCTGCCCGAGCGGCGCCGCTTGACCAGACGCTGCCGCGCTAGCCACCGGTTGAGCAGCAGCGCCAGCGTCCCGAGCGGGAAGGCGATGAGGAGGAACCCGCGCGCGATGTCGATCTTGAGCGCAAGGCAGACGATCGCGACCATCGAGAACGCCAACCACGACGCCTGGAAGACCGCCGTGTACTCCGGTGCGCCCGTGCCGACGACCCTGCGGTGTCGCGTCCTCTTGGCGGCCATCGCCACGCACCAGACCGTCAGCAGCCCCAGCGACAGGATGAGGTAGCTCGCGTGCACGCCGTTCGAGACCCGTACGCCGTCGTGGCCACGCGGGAATCTCGTGACATAAGCGATGAGGAGTGCGGCACCGAGCACGAAGGAGTCGCTCCAGCGCAAGCCGTTCACGTACGAGCGCAACCATGAGTCAGGAGCGGCCGCCTGCTCCGGTAGCACGACACCGTTGTCGTGCGGGGCACGCGTCGTCGCGGACGCGGTCATGTCTTCCTGAACGCTCATGCTGCTCTCCCCTGGGTCCCCTGTCAGCGGGCCCTGGGGTTGTGCGCGGTGGGGAACTCTCCTCCCGGACGCGGTCCGAACCAAAGGCCTCACAGAGTATGTCGGCCGGTCACGACCGCTCTCTTAGGCCCCTTGGCCGCCCAGCCACTCCGTGGATGTGCTTGCACACACGCCCTCCGCCCGAGTGCGCCTCCCGTAGGCACCCCGCGAACGACGTGACCTGCGGATATAGCGCCATTCCTCGCGCGGAAGCCCGTCATTTGTGACGTGCGCCACTTTCCGCCGAGGTGACCACCAGGCGGACTCCGTCAGAAGCCTCTGTCCACCAGCGAAGGGGCACCTCCGGCGGACCCTGGTGGTTCTTGTGAGTGTCCTGCGGCCCACCGCGGCTCCCCTCCGGCGCACCCTTTCGCTCTGAGCGTGCGGCGGTTCTTTGCTTTTTCTTTGCGCACGGGCGGTTCGCCCACGATGATCGAGGGGTGACGATCACGAGCTTTGCTCCCGAGTCCCGCACCGCTCCGACGGGCACGGTCAGAACCCGCGCAGCGTGGCGCACGCGTCCGCGCCAGCTTGCCGCGGCGTCGGCCGCCGCGCTGCTCGCGCTCCTCACCGTGGTCGTCGGCGCTCCCGCAGCCTCCGCAGCCGCTCTCCCGGCCGAGCCGCCCGCGAACCTCCGTGACCGTGTCACTGCAGACCCGTCGTTGCTGTCAGACGCCGACGTATCGCAGATCGAGGAGGCGCTCGACTCCCTGGCGGACGAGACGGGCCTCGCGGCCTACGTCGTCTTCACGGACGAGTTCGACGGTCGCAGCGGCGAGGACTGGGCCGTCGCGACGGCGGAGAAGTCGTCGTTCGGCGCTCAGAACGTGCTCTTCGCGGTCGCGACCGAGGAGCGCAGCTTCGGCATCGCGACGAGCAACGACGGGCCGCTCGACGACTCGGACGTGCGAGACATCGAGCGCGCCGTGATCGACGACCTCGGCGACCGCGACTGGGCGGCGGCGTCGCTCGCGTTCGTCGCGGCCGTGCAGGACGCCTATGCGGGGACGGGCACCGGCGCAGGCTCGGGCGGCGGCTCGGGCTTCCTCCCCGTCCTGCTGGGGGTCCTCGTCATCATCGGGATCGTCGGTCTGGGGATCTGGCTCTTCGGCCGCAAGAAGGCCCCGGCCAAGGCCGTCGAGGGTCTCGAGGCGCTGCCGACGCAAGAGCTTGCCCGCCGCGCGGGCACCGCCCTGGTCCAGGTGGACGACGCCGTGAAGACGTCGGAGGAGGAGCTCGCGTTCGCGCAGGCACAGTTCGGGCTGCAGGCGACCGACAAGTTCTCCGCCGCGCTCGCCGAGGCTCGTGCGACGGCGCAGCGCGCGTTCGCGATCCAGCAGCAGCTCGACGACGACGTCCCGGAGCCGGAGCACGTCAAGCGTTCGATGCTCGTCGACATCATCAACCTGTGCGGCTCGGTCGCCGCGACGCTCGACGCCCAGACGGCGGAGTTCGAGGAGCTGCGCGACATGCAGGCGCGCGCACCCCAGCTCCTCGACGAGCTCGACCAGCGCGCCGACGAGGTCCGCGCACGCCTGACGACCGCACACGCCGCTCTCGAGGAGCTCGGCCGCCGCTACCCCGCGTCGGCGCTCGCGTCGATCAGCACGAACCCGCCCCAGGTCGAGGCGCTCCTCGCTGGCGCGGCCGACTCGACCCGCGCCGCGCGGGGTGACCTCGAGCGCGACGACCGTCCGACGGCGGTCGTGCGCGCCCGCGGCGCGCAGCAGGCGATCGCCCAGGCCGCGGCGCTGCTCGACGCCGTCGACCAGGCCGGCGAGGACCTCGCCAGCGCGGGCCCGCGCCTGCAGGCAGCCCTGGCCTCGATCAGCTCCGACCTCGACGACGCCGCGCGGCTGGCACCGCAGGACGCCGCCGTCGACACGGCGGTCGAGCGCGCTCGCGCGGCCGTCGAGCTCGGCCGCGCGGCGCAGTCCGGCGGTGACCCGCTCGCCGCGCTCGCCGAGCTCACGCACGCCGAGGCGCAGATCGACGGCGCCCTCGCGACCTACCGGGAGGCCGACGAGCAGCGCAGGCGCGCCGAGGCTCTTCTCGACTCCCTCTTGGGCCAGGTCGACTCGCAGATCCGCGCGACGAACCAGTTCATCGAGACCCGTCGCGGCGCCGTCGGGCCGGAGGCGCGCACGCGCCTCTCCGAGGCGATCCGTCACCTGGGCAACGCCCACCAGCTCCGCCCGACCGACCCGGTCCAGGCGCTGTCCGCCGCTCAGCTCGCGCAGCAGCTCGCGACGCAGGCGCAGACGATGGCCCGGCAGGACGTCGACCGCTGGCAGAACAACCAGAACACACCGTTCGGCGGCGGTGGCGGCAACAACAACGCAGGCCTCATCCTCGGAGGCATCATCCTCGGCGAGATCCTCGGCGGCGGGCGCAGCGGCGGCTTCGGCGGTGGCGGGTTCGGCGGAGGCGGCTTCGGGGGCGGCGGCTTCGGCGGCGGAGGTGGCGGAGGATTCAGCGGCGGCGGCGGCCGCTTCTGACGAGGCACGAGCGACGCCCACGGCCCGGGCGACGCCGCACCGCACGTCCCAGCAGGGCCGCACAGACCAACAAGGCACAGACCGGCAGCATCCCGTATCAGGAAGGCGACACCATGGCTGAGAAGCAGAGCATCTTCGGACGCGTCACCCAGCTGGCCAAGGCCAACATCAACGCGCTCCTCGACAAGGCCGAGGATCCTCAGAAGATGATCGACCAGCTCATCCGCGACTACACGAACAACATCGCGGAGGCCGAGCAGGCCGTCGCGCAGACCATCGGCAACCTGCGTCTCGCCGAGAAGGACTACCAGGAAGACGTCGCCGCGGCGGCCGACTGGGGCAACAAGGCGCTCGCCGCCTCGAGCCGCGCGGACCAGTTCCGTGCGCAGGGCAACACGGCGGAGGCCGACAAGTTCGACAACCTCGCCAAGGTCGCGCTGTCGAAGCAGATCGCCGCGGAGTCCGAGGCGAAGCAGGCCGAGCCGATGATCGCCGCGCAGAACGACACGGTCGAGAAGCTCAAGAGCGGGCTCGCGCTCATGAAGGACAAGCTCGGCGAGCTCAAGACGCGCCGCGACCAGCTCGTCGCCCGCCAGAAGTCGGCGCAGGCGCAGAACGCCGTCCAGGGCGCGATCTCCTCGATCAACGTCCTCGACCCGACGAGCGAGCTCTCCCGCTTCGAGGAGAAGGTGCGGCGCGAGGAGGCGCTCGCCCAGGGGCACGCGGAGCTCGCCGCGTCCTCGCTCGACTCGCAGTTCGCCGAGCTCGAGGCCGACGCCGGTCAGATCGAGATCGAGGCGCGCCTCGCTGCGCTCAAGAACCGCGGCGCCGTCGGCGGCATCCAGGCTGCTCAGATCGAGGCGCCCGAGCACGGCTGACGCCGCAGCGAGCTGCCTCGGACAGCAACGTGGCCCCGATGCGTCCTAGGACGTACCGGGGCCACGGCCGTACCGGGCGGGCTGTCGGGGGCCAGCCGCCGCAGGCAACGGAAGAAGTGTCACACAACAGCCGACATGCCGGAGCACACTGCGCCGGTGTGTTCCACGAACGTTCGGGTGATCGTGCACGTCAGGTCGGTCAGACGGGCCGCGTGGGCGATCGCGTCCATCACGATCTCGGTCGCATCGAGACCCGCGGCACGCACCCAGGTCGCGAGCAGGTCGGCGTCGCCCTCGGGCCGGAACTGGACAGCGACGGCCGACCTGAGCCGGAACGCATGGAACGGGTACATCGCCGACGACGCGAGCCACGTGGCACCAGCCGGCAGTTCGACGATCGCGTCGGAGTGCATCGTCGCGACGAGCGTCGGCTCGCCGCGACGCACGGGGCCGGTCCCGTCGTCGACGCCCGCGCGTCGGGCGACCGCGCCGAACATCGGGTCCTCGGCGGCCTCGGGCCGCCAGGAGAGCTCGACGACGCCGGCCTCGAGGCCGGGCGGGGCGTCGAGGGCGACCCGGCCGCCGCACGCGACGGTGAGGAGCTGCGCGCCGAGACCGGTCGCGAGGGTCGGCAGGTCGGACGCCACGGCGTCGGCCAGCAGGGCGCGCAGCGCGGGCAGCCAGGGCGCGGCCGCGTCGTCGAGCACGCTCGCCGACCCGCCGAGCACGACGAGCCCTGCGTCGCAGCCGTGCACGTCCGGGACGACGTCGCCGTCGAACGGGCGCACGACGCGCACGTCCACGTGCTCCTCGAGCGGGGCCGCGAGCGCCCCGAGGGGCGAGTCCGCGCAGCTCTGGACGACCGTGACGGTCGGGCGCACCGGTGTGGAAGGGCTCTCAGGCATGGGAGGGACGCTAAGCCGCGCCGCTCGGCACGTGCAAGCCGCCCGTCCAGGTCCCGACCGGGCGGCGACGTCGGACCACTAGGATCGAGGTATGTCGGATGTGAGCACGGCCCCGCGCAAGACCTATCTCATCGTCGACGGTGAGAACATCGACGCCACCCTCGGCGTCAACGTGCTGGGCCACCGGCCCACGCCGGACGAGCGGCCCCGCTGGGACCGCATCAGCGACTTCGCGGCGAGCGTGTGGGACCAGCCCGTCCAGGGACTCTTCTTCCTCAACGCGACGTCGGGCCAGATGCCGATGCCGTTCGTGCAGGCGCTCCTCGCGATGAGCTACCGGCCGATCCCCCTCGCGGGCGGCCCGGGACTCAAGGTCGTCGACATGGGTATCCAGCGCACCCTCGAGGCGCTCGTCCCCCGCGACGCCGACGTCATCCTGGCGAGCCACGACGGGGACTTCATCCCGCAGGTTGACGCGCTGCTCGACGCCACCCGCCGGGTCGCGGTCCTGTGCTTCCGCGAGTTCGTCAACTCGCACATGGCGGAGCTCGCCGACCGTGGCCTCGAGTTCTTCGACCTCGAGGGCGACGTCAACGCGTTCAACACGATCCTGCCGCGCGTGCGCATCATCCCGATCGAGGAGTTCGACCCGCTGCGTTTCCTCTGACGCACACCGCCCGGTGTGCCGGGCGCGGCGCGCCCGGTGCACACCCCCTCAGTCGCGTCTCAGGCAGTTCTCAGAATCGCGGAGCATGCTGGAGACATGACCACGACCGAGGCGCGCCTTCTCGTCGTCGACGACGAGCCGAACATCCGTGAGCTCCTTGCGACCTCCCTGAGGTTCGCGGGCTTCGAGATCCACACGGCTCCCGACGGCGCGACCGCGCTGCGCCTCGCGCGCGAGGTCCAGCCGGACCTCGTCCTGCTCGACGTCATGCTCCCCGACATGGACGGCTTCACCGTGACGACGCGCATGCGGGAGAAGGGGCAGACGATGCCGGTCCTCTTCCTCACGGCGCGCGACGACACGCAGGACAAGATCACGGGTCTGACCGTCGGCGGCGACGACTACGTGACCAAGCCCTTCTCGCTCGAGGAGGTCATCGCGCGGATCCGCGCGGTGCTGCGCCGCACCCGCGGCGACGACACCGCGGTCAGCGACGCCGTCCTGCGCTTCGCGGACCTCGAGCTCGACGACGACACGCACGAGGTGCGCCGCGGCGGTCGCCTGATCGACCTGTCCCCGACCGAGTTCAAGCTGCTGCGCTACCTCATGCTCAACCCCAACCGGGTGCTGTCGAAGGCGCAGATCCTCGACCACGTCTGGCAGTACGACTGGGCGGGCGACGCGAACATCGTCGAGTCGTACATCTCCTACCTGCGTCGCAAGATCGACGCTCCGGTCGACGGCGTCAAGCCGCGCCCGCTCATCCAGACGAAGCGCGGTGTCGGCTACCTCCTGCGCGAGCTGCCGGGCAGCTGAGCCCGCATGACCACGCCGGTCCCTCCCCCGCCCCCGCCGCCTGCGGCGCAGACTCCTCCCGACCCGCCCGCGGCGGCCGGGCCTGAGGCTGCGGCAGCCCGACCTGCGCCACGCGAGCCGTCGACCGCGGAAGAGCCCGCCTCACGTCGTCGGCTCCTGCGCCTCCCCCCGTTCCTGGGCAGCAAGCTCCACCGGGTGCCGCTGCGCACCCGGATGACGCTCATCACGACGGTCGTCCTCGTCGTCGGCCTGACGATCTCGACCGTGGCCGCGACGACGCTCCTCGAGCGCTACCTGCTCGAGGAGCGCGACCGCCAGCTCGTCGCGTCCGCGGAGTCGATCCTCCAGGTCCAGGACCTCGCGTCGCTCGGCTCGAACCCGTCGCTGCCGTCCGACTACGTCGTCCTGCTCCAGCTCGAGGGTGGCAAGCGCCAGTACGTCAGCTCGGGCACGACGGCGTCGTGGGGCGCGCCGCTCATCCCGACGCTCAAGCCCGGGTCCTCGGTGACACAGGGCCGGCCGTTCACGGTGCCCGGCGCGGTCGCGACGCCGCGCGACCGCGCGTCCTACTCCGACTGGCGGGTGGTGGCGCGCGACGTCGAGCTGCGCTCGGCGTTCGTCGTGCAGGACGCCGTGCTCATCGTCGCGCTCCCCGTCGCGGACATCCACGCGACGACGGCGCAGCTCTGGAAGATCCTCTCGCTCACGTGCGCGAGCATCGCGGTGCTCGGCGCGACGCTCGGCTACCTCGCTGTGCGCCGCTCGCTGCGCCCCCTGCGGACGATCGAGCACACGGCCCGCACGATCGCCGACGGCGACATGAGCCAGCGCATCCCGCCGATGCCGCAGGGCACGGAGGTCGGCGCGGTCGCGAGCAGCCTCAACACGATGCTCGGCAAGATCGAGGAGTCGTTCGACGCGCAGGTCGCCTCGGAGGCGCGCATGCGTCGGTTCGTGTCGGACGCGAGCCACGAGCTGCGCACCCCGCTCGTGTCGATCCGCGGGTACGCCGAGCTGTACCGGATGGGCGCGGTCACGACGCCGGAGCACACCGCGGAGTCGATGGCGCGCATCGAGTCGTCGGCCGTCCAGATGGGCGCGCTCGTCGAGGACCTGCTGTCCCTCGCCCGGCTCGACGAAGGACGCCCGATGTCGCTCGAGAGGCTCGACCTGCGCGAGGTCGCGAACGGCGCGCTGGCCGACCTGCACGCAATGGACCCCACGCGCGCGACGGCGCAGGTCGCCCTCGCGCCCGACGGCAGCGACGTCGCGCCCGTCCCGGCGGTCGACGGGTCGGCGGCGGTCCCGCCCCCGCCCGTGACCGTCGTCGCCGACCCGGCGCGCGTCCGCCAGGTGTTCACGAACCTCATGGGCAACATCGTCAAGCACACCCCCGAGGGGTCGGCCGTCGAGGTCGCGGTCGGCGTCGTCGACGGCCGCGCGGTCGCCGAGGTGCGCGACCACGGTCCCGGCATCCCTGCCGAGCACCGCGACCTGGTCTTCGAGCGGTTCCACCGCGTCGACCCGTCACGGAACTCGTCGTCCGGAGGGTCGGGCCTGGGCATGGCGATCGTGCGGGACATCGTGACCCGCCACGGCGGCACCGTGGAGGTGCGCGAGACGCCGGGCGGAGGGGCCACGCTGCGTCTCTCCTTCCCCCTCGCAGACGACGGTGCCAAGTCTGCCGGGCGGTAGTAGCCTGGTCGGTCGGCGGTCATGCGGACCGCCACGGGGCTCGCGCCCCGGTGGTTGCACAGAAGGCTGAGCGATGAGCGTCTCCTACACCGACGCACCGCAGTGGCTCCTGTCCTCGTGGATGCGCGCATGCGCCGAGGCGGGCGCGACGGCTGCGCCGGAGGACGTCCGGGAGACCGGCGAGGCACTGCTCGCACGCTGGATGGACCCGCGCCGCCGCTTCCACGACCTGCGCCACCTGTGCGACGTCCTCAACCGCGTCGACGAGCTCGCCGAGGAGACGCACGAGCCGTCCCTCGTCCGCCTCGCAGCCTGGTACCACGGCGCGATCTTCGACGCCGCGAGCAAGGCCGCGTACGCCGAGCGCGGCGGGGAGAACGAGACGGCGAGCGCGGTGCTCGCGCACGAGCAGCTCGTCGAGCTGGGCGTCCCCGAGCGCTCCGCGCACCGCGTGGCGCAGCTCGTGACCGCGCTGCTGCGGCACGCGCCTGACCCGACGGACTTCGACTGCGCCGTGCTGTGCGACGCGGACCTCGGCATGCTCGCGCAGGAGCCGCAGCGCTACAAGGCGTACCTCGAGGACGTCCGCGCTGAGTACGCGCACATCCCGGTCGAGGACTACGTCCGCGCGCGCATCGCGATCCTCACGAAGCTGCTCGCCCGCCCGTCCTTGTTCTCGAGCCCGCTCGGTGCGGCGTGGGAGGACGCGGCACGCCAGAACGTCACCGCCGAGCTCATGCGTCTGAAGAAGGAGCTCGCGAAGCTCAACGCCGAGGACGCTGCCCAGCTGTGCGCGGAGGACGTGGTCCGGCTCGCCGCCGAGGGCGTCAGCACTGGCGAACCTGCGAGCCGTGCCCAGGCGCAGGACTCGGCCGGTGAGCCGACGTCGTCCGAGGCTCCCGCAGCGGGGGGCGCGCAGGACGGCCAGGCCGCACCTGCACCGCCGGCCGCGTTCCGACCGAGCGCTGCGACAGCGCCTATGCGCCCCGTCACCGCCCCCACGCGTGCGGTGACGCCGGCGAGCCCGCCGACGGCCGACGAGCCCGGACCCGTCCGCGGCTGGTCGGACGCGGACATCGACGAGGACGACTTCTAGACCTGCCCACAGGCTCGCCGCTCTCGCGCGCCCTCCCGGTCAGCCCCAGCAGCCGCTCGGCCCTCGCCGTGCCGCGCCTACCGTCAGGCCCACGCGGCGCCACCCGGGAGCCGCGCGAGGACGCCGCGGACGCGGCGGCGAGGAGGAACCCATGACGAGCTTCCAGGTCGACTACACGCAGGTCGCGACAGCGTCGACGAAGGTCCAGACGACCAGCACGACGATCGAGACCGAGACGGCCGCCATGACGACGCACCTGACCGAGCTCAAGGCGTCGTGGCGCGGCACGGCGTCGACGGCGTTCGACGCCGCGTACGCGGAGTGGCTGACGGCGCAGGCGAGCGTGCGCGCGGCGCTCACCTCGATCGCGACTGCGCTGTCGAGCGCGGCGACGACCTACGAGGAGGCGGAGTCCGCGGCGCAGGGGCTCTTCGCCCGCTGACCCTGCCTCCGACATGCACGAACCCCCTGGCCCGTCGGGCCAGGGGGTTCGTGTCAGTGCTGCGAGCTGTGGTCAGCCGGGCTCAGAAGCCCATGCCGCCCATGTCGTCGCCGCCGCCCGGCATGGCCGGAGCCTTCTCGGGCTTGTCGGCCACGACGGCCTCCGTGGTGAGGAAGAGGGCCGCGATCGAGGCCGCGTTCTGCAGGGCAGAGCGGGTGACCTTGACCGGGTCGTTCACGCCTGCGGCGAGCAGGTCCTCGTAGACGCCGGTCGCGGCGTTGAGGCCCTGGCCCGACGGGAGGTTGCGGACCTTCTCCGCCACGACGCCGCCCTCGAGACCAGCGTTGACCGCGATCTGCTTGAGCGGGGCGTCGACCGCGGCGCGGACGATCTGCGCACCGGTCGCCTCGTCGCCCTCGAGAGCCTTGATGGCCTCGGACTCGAAGGCGATCTTGCCGGCCTGGATGAGCGCGACGCCACCACCGGCGACGATGCCCTCCTCGACGGCAGCCTTCGCGTTGCGGACGGCGTCCTCGATGCGGTGCTTGCGCTCCTTGAGCTCGACCTCGGTGGCCGCGCCAGCCTTGATGACGGCGACGCCACCGGCGAGCTTGGCGAGGCGCTCCTGGAGCTTCTCGCGGTCGTAGTCGGAGTCCGACTTCTCGATCTCGGAGCGGATCTGGTTCACGCGGCCAGCGATCTGGTCAGCGTCACCAGCACCCTCGACGATCGTCGTCTCGTCCTTCGTGACGACGACCTTGCGGGCCGTGCCGAGGAGGTCGAGCGTGGCGGTCTCGAGCTTGAGGCCGACGGTCTCGGAGATGACCTGGCCGCCCGTGAGGATCGCGATGTCCTGCAGGATCGCCTTGCGGCGGTCGCCGAAGCCCGGAGCCTTGACGGCGACGGACTTGAAGGTGCCGCGGATCTTGTTGAGCACGAGGGTCGCAAGAGCCTCGCCCTCGACGTCCTCGGCGATGATGAGCAGCGAACGACCGGCCTTCATGACCTGGTCGAGCAGCGGCAGCAGGTCCTTGACGTTCGAGATCTTCGACTCGACGATCAGGACGTACGGGTCCTCGAGGACCGCTTCCTGGCGCTCGGGGTCGGTCTCGAAGTAGCGGGCGAGGAAGCCCTTGTCGAAACGCATACCCTCGGTGAGCTCGAGCTCGAGGCCGAAGGTGTTCGACTCCTCGACGGTGATGACACCTTCCTTGCCGACCTTGTCGAGCGCCTCGGCGATGAGCTCGCCGATCGCCGGGTCGCCGGCCGAGATGGCAGCGGTGGCCGCGATCTCTTCCTTGGTCTCGATCTCCTTCGCCGCAGCGATGAGCTCGGTGGTGACCGCGTCGACAGCCTTCTCGATGCCGCGCTTGAGCGCGATCGGGTTGGAGCCGGCGGCGACGTTGCGCAGACCCTCGCGGACGAGCGCCTGGGCGAGGACCGTGGCGGTCGTGGTGCCGTCACCAGCGACGTCGTCGGTCTTCTTGGCGACCTCCTTGACGAGCTCGGCGCCGATCTTCTCGAACGGCTCCTCGAGCTCGATCTCCTTGGCGATCGAGACACCGTCGTTGGTGATCGTGGGGGCGCCCCACTTCTTGTCCAGGACGACGTTGCGGCCCTTCGGGCCAAGGGTGACCTTCACGGTGTCGGCGAGGACGTTGAGTCCGCGCTCCATGCCGCGACGGGCCTCCTCGTTGAAGGCAATGAGCTTTGCCATGGGGGTGTGATCCTCCGCTTGTGGCGCTGGGAAGGTCGGTCGGCGCCCGCGACGGACGGCCCGGTCGGACGACGTTCATGTCACGCCGCTCGAGCTCGAGCCTCACCGGTCGACCCAGGGTGGTGGGCGGGCGTGCCCGCCCGGTGGAGTCGTTGTCACTCGATCGAGTCGAGTGCTAACGCCATTATTGGCACTCGCGACCGGTGAGTGCAAGACGGCTGAGCCTCCTCGGCTCAAGATTTCGCCGCCGGCGAGATCCGCCCCCCGGCCCGCCCCGGGGGTCCGCGGTCAGCCCGCCACGAGGCCTGCCACGGCCGCGCCCGGGTCCAGGCCCCGACGCCGCAGGAGGCTCTGCGCGGCGAGAAACCCACCCATGCCGTGCACCCCAGGACCGGGCGGGGTCGCCGCCGACGCGAGATAGGCGCGCGAGCCACGACCGACGTCACCCAGCAGGTGCGGCTCCCACGCGAGCCGGGGGCGCGCGACCATCTGCCACGTCGTGATCGCGCCCGACGCGATGTCGCCGTCGCGCAGGTTCTCGTCGTGCTCGGACAGCCGCACCGCCGGGGTGCAGCGCGTCGCGACGACGCGGTCGCGCACCCCCGGCGCGTAGCGCTCGAGCTGCGAGAGGACGTCCTCGGTGACGTCCCGGTCGGAACCCGCAGGCACGTGCGCGTACGCCCAGACGACCCGCAGCCCGCCGCGCTCCCGTGCCGGGTCGGCGACGGTCGGGTCACCGAGCAGGACGACCGGACGCTCGGCGTGCCTCCCCGCGCGCACGGCGGCCTGCGCCGCGCGGATCTCGGCCACGCTCCCGCCGAGGTGGACGGTGCCCGCCTGTCCGACGGCGTCGTCGGCCCACGGCACCGGGCCGTCCAGGACGAGGGCGACGGTCGCGGCCGCGGGGCCACCGCGGAAGCGCCGCAGGGCGGCGCGGACGTGCACGGGCAGGTCGTCCCCGAGCACCGCGAGCGCGGTCGGGACGTTCGTGTCCAGGACGTAGTCCCGCGCGGGAGGGAGGTCACGGCGGGACCGCACGCGGACTCCCGTGACGACCTTCCCGCCGTGCACCTGGAGGTCGGCGACGAGCGCGTCGGTGATCGCCTGCGACCCGCCGACGGGGACGGGCCAGCCGCGCGCGTGCGCGAGCGTCCCGAGGAGCGCGCCCGTCCCCGCGGCGGCGGCCGAGGCGAGCGGTGCCATCGCATGCACCGCGACGCCCGCGAAGAGCGCTCCCGCGACCCCGGACCGCGGCGGCGCGAGGATCCCGCGCGCGACGGCGGACGCCGCGGCGGCACCTCGCGCGGCCGGAGCACCCGGCACGGCCCGCAGCGCGCGGCGCCGGTCGTCGAGGAGCAGCCGCGCGACGGCGTCATGCCGGTCGACGAGCGGGCGGAACGTCCGCTCCCACGCGCGGGCGGCGCGGCTGCCGCCGAGCTCGTGCAGGGAGGCGAGCGTCCGGTCGAGGTCGCGGTACGCGACCGCCGCCCGGCTACGCTGGCCAGCGCCGAGCGGGTGGGCGTACGACGCCTCGGGCGCCACGAGGCGCACCCCGTGCGCAGCGAGGTCGAAGGCCTGGAAGAACGGGGAAGCGACCGCGAGCGGGTGCACCGCGGAGCAGAGGTCGTGCGGGAGACCTGCGACAGCCGCGGCGTCGGCCCCGGGCCGCAGGACCACGTCGCACCCCAGGGGCGCCGTCCGCGCTCCCCCGCCCACGGTGCCCTCCGCCTCGAGGACGAGGACGTCGAGGCCCGCGCGTGCGAGCGTGACCGCCGCGGCCAGGCCGTTCGGGCCGGAGCCCACCACGACGACGTCGCGCACGTCGGCACCTCCCGTCAGCTCTGCCTCGCCCATCTCATCACGTCGGCTCGGAGCGCGACCGGTCCGGGAGGTCGCGAAGGTCCGTTCGGTCCCGGCTCGAGGAGCCGCTAGGGTCGTCGCCATGACGAGGTCCCACGGCCATACGCGCGCCGGCGCGGCCCTCGCCGCACTCTCCCTGCTCGCGACCGTGTGGGGGGCCAACGTGGCACCTCCGGACGACGCGCACATCGACCTCTACATGGACGGGCTGGTCGTCACGCCGTCGGGCGTCTCGACACTCGCCCCGGGCGCTGCGCAGCCGTACCTGGGCGGCACGCGCGTCCCCGCGCCGTCCGGGACGACGTCGCCGGACGAGAGCGAGGCGCTCACCGACCTGGCCGCGCAGGAGTCGTCGTGGATCGCGTCGGGGACCGTACCCGGGGCAGGGACGCGGTTCGA
Organism: Flavimobilis soli; assembly: GCF_002564025.1. Taxonomy (NCBI): domain Bacteria; kingdom Bacillati; phylum Actinomycetota; class Actinomycetes; order Micrococcales; family Jonesiaceae; genus Flavimobilis; species Flavimobilis soli. The sequence goes on along the minus strand of NZ_PDJH01000001.1, from coordinate 2,312,401 downwards.
GCCGATGGCGACGAGCGCGCTCGCAGACCTCCACGCGATGCTCGCCGACGACGGCACGATGGTCGCCGCGCTCCACCCGCGCTGGGCGTACTCGTGGCCGCGCGACAACTCGTTCGCGGCGGCGGCGTTCGCCCGCACCGGTCACCCGGACGAGGCGGTCCGCGTCCTCGCCTACCTCGAGCGCGTGCAGGCACCGGACGGCTCGTTCGAGGCGCGGTACACGCTCGACGGCGCCGGACCTCCGGACGACCGTGCACCCCAGACGGACGGCACCGGCTGGGCGCTGTGGTCGCTCGGACAGGTGCTCGACACCCTCGACGACGTCGCCGCCCGCGCGACCGCCGAGCGCTTGCGCCCCTTGCTCGACCGGTCCACCGACCGCGCCCTCGCCCTTCTCGCGAACCCGTCGTCCCTCCCGCCGGCCTCGCCGGACTACTGGGAGGTCGACGAGAAGAAGCTCACGCTCGGCACGGCGGCGCCGCTGCTCGCGGGGCTCGAGGCGGCGTCGGACGTGTACGCCCTGCTGGGCGAGCCCGACCGAGCCACGCTCGTGGACGACGGCGCCGCGCGGCTGCGCGCCGCGATCGAGCGGGAGTTCGGCTCGCGCGGCTACCCGCGCCACGTCACGGGCGGGCCGCGGGACGCGGCGACCGCGTTCCTGCTGCCGCCGTTCGTCGACGAGCCGCTCGCCGGCGCCGTCGACGCGTGGCGGGCCTCGGTCGCTCAGATGCAGCGCCCCGCAGGTGGCCTTGCGCCGGGCGGGTCATGGAAGAAGGACGGCATCTCGTGGACGCCGCAGACGTCGCTCTACGCGCTCGCTGCCGCCGCCCAGGGCGACCGCACGGCGGCGGAGCACTGGCTCGGGTGGATCGACGAGCACAGGACCGCGTCGGGGGCGATCCCGGAGAAGGTCCTCGCCGACGGGTCGCCGGCGGCGGTCGCGCCGCTCGCGTGGTCGGCGTCGAACGTGCTGCTCGCGCTCGCGACGCTCGAGGACTAGCGGAACCGGTGCGGCTATCCGCGCTTGAGCGCGGCCTTGACGAGCTTCTCCGCCTTCTCGGAACCGCGCCCGGGTGTGCCGCCGACGACGTGGCCGAGGGCGATGAGCTGCTCCTCCGTGTCGACGACGACGTAGCCTCCTTGGCGCATGATCGCGCCGTGCACCGTGTGCCGGGGCGCGGCGCCCTCCCACGCGTTCGGGGCGCGGCGCGGGTCGAGCGGCGCCCCTTCGACGAGGGCGCTCCGGAGGAGCGCGAGCATGACGGTCGGGCTGGCCCACAGGCCGCTCGCGCCGCCGAAGGGACCGGAGGCAGGGTTCCAGTCGCGCTGCGCCTTGCCGCGCAGGGTGCGCGCCTGGGCGCGCGGTCGCGGGGCCTGGCCGCTCGCGACGAACACCTCGGCGGTGTCGACGCCGGCCGGCGCGACGACGAGCTCGCGGACGGCCTCGATCCACGGCTTCCCGGTCGCGACCGTGACGGCGCGCGCGAGCAGGGCGTAGCCGAGGTTGGAGTATAGGGGCGCGCGGTCGGCGAGCGACTCGTTGCGCAGGTCGGCGAGGCGGCCGAGGATCTCGGCGTCGAAACGGGCGTCGTCGTACGGACCGTATGGGTCCTGCACCATCTTCATCTGCTCCGGCAGGAGCCGCGGCAGCCCGGAGGTGTGCTCCACGAGCTGGCGCACCGTGACGGGAGGGACGGTGACGTCGGTGGGCGTCACGGGCGCGAGCATCGTCGAGACGCGCGTGTCCCAGGTGAGGTCGCCTCGGACGACGAGCTCGCCGACGGCGCCGGCGAGGAAGAGCTTCGTGACGGAGCCCCACACGACGGGGACGTCCGGGCCGTGCCAGCGTCCGTAGGTGGCTGAGGACCTTCCGGGTCCTTCGACGAGGACGGCGGCGCTGCTCAGGATGCTCACGCGTTCATGCTCGCACACGTCGTCGTCCCGGCTGCGGTGCCGGGACGACGACGTGGGTGGGGTGTCAGAGGGGGCGGACCTGCTCGGCCTGCGGGCCCTTGGTTCCCTGACCGACCTCGAACTCGACTGCCTGTCCCTCGTCGAGCGTGCGGTACCCGTCGGTCTGGATGGCGGAGAAGTGGACGAAGAGGTCCTGTCCGCCGGTCTCGGGGGTGATGAACCCGAAACCCTTCTCAGCGTTGAACCACTTGACCGTGCCCTGGGCCATGGATGCTCCTTGCAGATGCTGCTGCCGAGCCGCTGCCCGGCACCTACGAACCGTGCGGTCGCACGGCATGTTCGCAGCCTAGGGGCTGGAAAAGCCCCTGTGAAGGAGGGGTCAGGATGCGAAGTCGCTCGACAGGATGACGGAGACCGGGCCCACGAGGGAGCTGACCTCCGAGACGGCGCTGATGCCGAGCTTCTCGGCGATCTCCCGTGCGGCCGCGGCGTGCTCGGGGCTCTTGTACCAGACCTGCGAGCTGCTCACGGGGTTGCCGCGGTAGTTGTCGCCCGAGACGTCCGTGTAGCCGAGCGCCTTGACGTCGTTGACCGCGCCGGCGGCGAGGCCCTGGATGCGGGTCGCGTTGAGGACGCGCACGGTCACGGAGCGGTCGGGCTCCTGCGTCGCGGGCTCGTCCGTCTCGTCGGCGTCGTCCGTCGTGTCGTCGGTCGCGTCGTCCGTGGTGGGCTCGTCCGACTCCTCGGGAGTCGTCTCCTCGGGAGTCGTCTCCTCGGGGCCCGTCTCCGTCGGCGTCGTCTCGGTCGGCGTCGGGTCCTGCGCGGCGGTCGTCGTCACGGACGGTTGCGTCGGCTTCGAGGGCGAGTGGCTCGTGAACCACACGTAGAGCCCTGCGGCGAGCGCGGCGAAGATGAGCAGGACGGCGAGGAACGGCCAGATGCGGCTCCAGCGCGAGCGAGGGGCTCGGTGGATGCCCGCGGACTGGCCGCCGGCCGGTGCCTCGTCGAACTCGTCGGCAGGGTACGGGTAGTCGGTCACGGTGGACAGGTTACCGCCGTCGGCGGTCCGTCAGGCCTCCATGCCCAGCCGACGCGCGGTACGCGCGCGCTGGCGGCTGGCACGCATGCGGCGCAGCCGCTTGACGAGCATGGGGTCGGCGGCGAGCGCCTCAGGGGTGTCGATGATCGCGTTGAGCACCTGGTAGTAGCGGGTCGCGGACATGTCGAACAGCTCCTTGACGGCCTGCTCCTTGGCGCCCGCGTACTTCCACCACTGCCGCTCGAAGGCGAGGATCTTGTGGTCGCGGTCCGACAGGCCGGACGCGGACGGCGCCGCCGCCTCGTGCGTCTCGTGCTCGTCGTTCATCACGCGCCCCTCCTAGGTCTGTGGCATGCGTACGGTCAATCGTAGGCCGGAATCACACGGGTGTCATTAGCCCTGGCAGCCCGCCCGGCGCGCCTCGCCACGGCGCACGTCCGCGGTGCGCGGCCACCTGCCCCGTCGCCGCGACGGGGCCTGCCGATAGCATCACGGATCGTGGCAGATCTCACCGCGGCACAGCTGCTCGACGACGTGGACCCGGGCTGGGCCCGCGCCCTCGCCCCCGCCACGGACGCGCTCGAGCGGGTAGCCGCCTTCCTGGTCGCGGAAGAGCGGGCCGGCCACGAGGTCCTCCCGCCCCGCGCCGACATCATGCGCGCCTTCCGTCGCCCGTTCGACGACGTGCGAGTCCTCGTCGTCGGGCAGGACCCGTACCCGACCCCCGGCCATGCGCACGGTCTCGCGTTCTCCGTCGACCGCCACGTCCGCCCGCTACCGCGATCCCTGCGCAACGTCCTCACCGAGCTTCACGACGACGTCGGGCTGCTGCCCCCGCCTGACGGTGACCTGTCCGCCTGGGCGGACCAGGGCGTCCTCCTCCTCAACCGCGTGCTGACCGTCCGCGCAGGCGAGGCCGGCTCTCACCGCGGTCGCGGGTGGGAAGAGGTCACGGACGTCGCGGTCGACGCACTCGCGGCGCGGCCCGCGCCTCTCGTCGGTGTGCTGTGGGGAGCAGACGCCGCACGCCTCGCCCCGCGCCTCGCCCCCCACCCCGTCATCACGAGCGCACACCCGAGCCCGTTGTCCGCACGCCGCGGGTTCTTCGGGTCGCGCCCCTTCAGCGCCGTCGACGCTCGTCTCGAGGCGGCCGGCGGCACCCCGATCGACTGGACCCTCGCCCACGACCAGAGAGAGACTCTCCTGTGACCGCTGCAGACCCCACCCGCCCCGTCCCCGCCGGCGAGAGCACGTCGATGGCGCGCTGGCGCCGCTACGTCGCCGTCGGCGACTCGTTCACCGAGGGCCTGTGGGACCCGACGCCCGGCGACGAGGACCGCTGCCGTGGCTGGGCCGACCGGCTCGCCGAGATCCTCGACGAACGCCGCGGTGGTGACTTCGAATACGCCAACCTCGCCGTGCGCGGCCGCCTGCTGCGTCCCATCCTCACCGAGCAGGTGCCGGCCGCGCTGCGGTCCGAGCCCGACCTCGTGTCGGTCATCGGCGGCGGGAACGACGTGCTGCGGCCCGGCTCCGACGTCGACCTGCTCGCCGACCGTCTCGAGTCGACGGTCGCCCGCATCCGGGAGACCGGGGCGGACGTCCTGATCTCGACCGGGATGGACGCCGCCGAGTCGCCCGTCATCAAGCTGACCCGGTCGAAGACGGCGATCTTCAACTCGCACATCTGGTCGATCGCCCGCCGGCACGACGCGTACGTCCTCGACCTGTGGGGCATGCGGTTCCTCAAGGACTGGCGCATGTGGTCCGAGGACCGCATCCACCTCACGCCCGAGGGGCATCGCCGCATGGCGCAGGGTGCTCTCGAGGCGCTCGGCCTCGTCCCCGACGACCCCGAGTGGGACACGCCGCTCCCGCCGCCGGACGCCGAGGCCTGGGCCGACCGGTTCCGGCAGAACGCGCAGTGGGTCCGCGAGCACGCGTACCCGTGGGTCCAGCGGCGGGTCCGCAAGCAGTCGTCGGGCGACTCGCGCGTCGCGAAGCAGCCGGTCCCCGGCGCAGTGCGCCGCTCGCAAGACTAGCGCGGTACGCCGCTCGTAGGACTAGCGCCCGGGGCGCCCGGGTCTCACGCCTGCGACCGGCGTGCGGGCGCCTGTTGCTCCCCAGCGGGCTCGGCCGGGCTCCTCGGCGACGCCACGGCGTCCCGGATGTCCGGCTCGAGAAAACCGCGCACGGTCCAGCTCTCGAGCACGGAGAGCGCCTCGTCCGCGTCGAGGCGGCGCTGGTTCCCGTCGAGGTCGAGCGGGACGACACCGCGCAGGTGGACGTGCAGCCCGTGCACGAGCGCGAGGTCGGCCCCGGGCCGGTGCAGGTCGTCGCTCAGGACGACCGTGCCGCCGACGAGCGCGAGGCGCTCGCGGATGCGCGCGAGCACCGACCCCGCTCCGAGGCGCGCCTTGTCGACCGTCGCCCCGTTGCTCGACAGCTGCAGGAGGACCGCGCCGTCGACGAGGTCGAGCTTGAGCCGGAACTGCGAGGCGTGGCCGTGCCGCAGCGCGTTCGTGACCCCCTCCTCGACGACCCGGACGATGAGGAGCCGGTCGGACTCGTTGATCTTCGAGCTGCCCGGCTCGTCGACCTCGCGGAGCGTGTCCCCGACCTCGAGGCTGGTCGCGATCCCGGTGGGGAGCCGGCGCAACAGCATGCGGACCGCCGCGACCACACCGATCTCGAGCCCTTCGGGGTACAGCATGCGGCTCATCGCGCGCACGTCGTCCTCACGCGTACGGTCCAGGTCGGCGCGCAGCTCGAGCAGCTGCTCCACGAACTCGAGCGGGGCCCCCTCCCGCTCGGCGGTCTCGATGAGCTGGTCGATCCGTACCGCGAGGATGACGAGCCGCTGCTGGAGGCTTCCGTGCAGGCCCTCGGCGATCGAGCGACGGACCTTGATCTCCTCCTTCTCGAGCGCGCGCAGCGCGAGCGCACGCTGGAGGTTCTCGTAGGCGCGCTGCCGCTCCTCGGCTCTCAACCGGTGCTGGGAGATCATGTAGCGCAGCCCGAGCAGCGCTGACGAGGCGAAGAACGCAACCCCCGCGACGAGCTCCGCAAGGAGCAGCTCGCTCTCAGACTGCGGGACGACACCCGCGATCATGAAAGCCCAGTTGCGGGTGAAAGATGCGACGACCGCGCAGACCACGATGATCACGACCGAGCGCCACGAGCCCTGGAAACGGTGCACGCCGCCGATCCACAGAAGGACGCAGAAGACCAGCGAGACGGTCGAGTTGGCGATCGCTCGCACGCCCGCTTCCGGCAGAGTTGCGGGGTCGCGCAGCCCTGCGACGGTCGCGACGTAGAACCCACCGACGACGAAGAACAGGGCGAGGATCGCGAACGTCGACGCCGTGAGCGCCCACATGTCCTGACGCTCGTCGGACTGCCGGATCCAGGCCGCGAGCCCGCGTTTGCTGTCCATCCACCCAGTATTGCGCCGATCTTCCGCAATACTAGGAAAATGACGAGTAATGACGCACGGATCCGCGTGGCGGTGGTCGAGGACCACACCCTGTTCCGCAGCATGCTCGAGAAGATCCTGGAGGACGACGAAGCTCTCCAGCTGACCAGCTCGACGGCGACGGTCACCGAAGCCCGTGCACGCATCACTCCCGGTTCTACGGACGTCGTGCTGCTCGATATCGACCTGCCGGACGGCAACGGCATCGGGCTGGGCGTGCTCCTGTGCCGCGCTGACCCGAACCTCAAGGTCGTGCTGCTCAGCGCGCAGGACGCGATGGACCTCATGCTCGACCTCCCGCGGGACATCGCGGGCGGGTGGAGCTACCTGTCCAAGACGTCGACGAACGACTCGGCCGCGCTGCTGCGCGCGATCCACATCGCAGCCGCGGGCGGGTCGACCCTCGACCCCGCCCTGCTCAACCGGATGACGCCGCGAGCCGGATCACGGGTCGCCCAGCTCACCGACCGTCAGTACGGGGTGCTCCGCCTGCTGGCGGCGGGCTACTCGAACGGCGGGATCGCGCACGAGCTCGGCATCGCGGAGAAGTCGGTGCAGAACCACGTCAACGCGATCTACTCGACGCTCGGCATCGACGCCTCGCCGGACCGCAACCCGCGCGTGAGCGCGGCGCTGCGACTGATCGAGGAGACCGGCCCGGCCTGAGCCGGCCCTCCCGTGCCGGACGGCGGCACCTCGTGCGGCCGGTCGCCCGCACGTCGTGGCCCGGCGCACTCAGGCGAGCTCGACGTCCTTGCTCGTGAGCTCCTCGCGCGCGAGCGCGGCGGTCTCGGGCGCGACGGCGGCGGTGAGCGCTGTGAGGACCCGGCTGCGCACGCCTGCGCTCGCGGCGTCGAGGGCTGTCGCGCGGACGCAGTGGTCGAACGCGAGACCGACGACGTCGGCGTCGGTCACGCCCGCGTCGCTCAAGACCTCGGCAAGCGTCCTGCCGCTCTCCGTCGTGCCCTCGAAGCCCGAGTACGCGGCCTCGTACATGCCCTTGCGAACCGCAACGGGCGCGGTCGGGAGCTCGGCGACCGCTGCGGCCAGCGCCGGGTGCAGCTCGGCCCCGCTGGTCCCCGCCTCGCAGTGGCGCGGCCACGAGTCGCGGAAGTCGGGCTCGTCGGACCAGTGCGAGCCCGGGTCGACGTGCCAGTCCTGCGTCGTGACGACGAGGTCGTAGTCGCTCGTGCGGAGCAGCTCGGCGACGTCGGCGGCGACCTTGTTGCCGCCCGCGACGGCGAGCGTGCCGCCCTCGCAGAAGTCGTTCTGGACGTCGACGACGATCAGTGCGGTCGTGGTCATCGCGTGCTCCTTCGTTGGGCTGCGTGCGGGGTCGACACCGGGAGACGAAGACCCCTGCCAGCGTCGCCGCAGGTCAGGGGTCTTCTTGTGTCGGAGCCGCCTGTCGGGTTCGAACCGACGACCTTCGCTTTACAAGAGCGGTGCTCTACCAGCTGAGCTAAGGCGGCGCGGAGCCGAGACTACCAAACGGGCAGTCCTGGACCGGGACGGCGACGAGCGCCGCCGTCCCGGTCAGCGGGGGTCTGAGGTCAGCCCTCGGTCGTGCCGGCGGCCTCGTTGACCGCCTGGACGAGCGCACCCTCGACGGTCCAGTTGCCGTCCCAGCGCTTGCCGTCGATCGTGACGGTCGGCGTCGAGAAGCCCTGCTCGCCGAGGAGCTCGGGGCGCTCGACGATGTCGGCCGTCTGGGCGTCGATCCAGTCGGCGTACTCGTCCTCGGCCTTGTCGGACGCGATCGCGTCGGACACCTCGGAGGGGACGCCCGCGGTCAGCGCGATGGCTCCGATCTCCTTGTTCGTCAGGCCCTTGGTGTTCTCCGCCGGCTGGTTCCCGAAGAGCGCCGTGTGGAACGCGAGGAACTGCTCGGGCGCGTTCGCCGCGACGTAGACGGCGGCCGCGGCGGCACGCGTCGAGTACTCGGAGCCCTGCGAGAAGCGGTTGAGGATCGATACCGGCTGCACGACGAGCGTGATGAGGCCGGCCTCGCGCAGCTGGTCCATCTGCGCGACCGTCGCGTCCTCGAACGCGCCGCACGCGGGGCACATGTAGTCGACGTACGTCGCGACCTCGACAGCGTCCGCTCCGCCCGTCGTGCCGGCGACGCCCTCGGCGCCGACGGTGATGCCGCCCTCCGTGTTGACGACGGTCGGGCGGGTGACGTCGGCGAGCGTGGGCGTGGCCTTGTTCTTCTCGTCGAGGTAGCCCTTGACGATCGGCACGGCGGCGATGGCGAGCCCGAGGACCGCGGCGACGAGCACGCCGATCGAGATGAGGCGGAAGCGCTTCTCGCGGCGGGCCGCGTCCTGGCGCATCTGCGCGGAGATCTGGCGAGCGGACTGCTTGCCGTTGTTGCTGGTGTTCTTGGCCATGGTGTTCCTCAGGTCGGGGGCGCCGGGCGGCGCAGGGGTGGTCGGTCCGGGGACGGCGGAGGCCGTCAGGCAGGGACGAGCACCGGGGGCCCACGGCGCACAGGGGCGAGCGCGAGCCGCAGCGTATGGGCGACCTCGTCGCGGGCGCAGCGCACGACGGCGGGACGAGCCTCGACGTCGGGCAGGGCGGCGGGACGCGGGAGACGCGCAGCGGCCCGGCCGAGGATGCGCCCGACGGCGCGGAGCGCGGAGCGCACGACGCCGAGGGCGCCCGCGCTCGCGAGCGCGGCGAGCGCGTGCGCGAGGAGCGCGGGGATCGCGACCGAGACGACGACCGCGGCAGCGACGCTGGGCTCCCCGCCGAGGGCGAGGGTGCCCTCGGGGCACTCGGCGGACGTGCGGACCATCGCGAGGTGGGTGCCCCACCAGCCGAGGCCGAGCTGGTCGGAGAGGCAGCCGCTCGTCAGGACGAGGCCGCGCTGCGAGAGCGCGAGCCCGACGTGCGCGCACGTCTGCCCGACGACGACCAGCAGGAAGAGCGCAGCCGTCACGGCACGCACGGCGCGCGTCGCGTTCGTCAGCAGTCTCGTCCCCACGCGCCGAGGGTAGCCCACGGGGCTGCGAGAGAGCACTCCCCTCGCCCGCGCGCTGACGGCGCGCGGGCCGCGTCAGGAGAGGTCGGGAGGCCCTCCGAAGGGCCACCAGACGATCGGCTTGTCGACAACGGCCCACAGCACGAGGAGCGCGGTGACCGCGAGCCCCACGAGGACCGCCAACACCGTGCCGCCGCGCCCGGGTGCGAGGTGCGCGAGGAGCGTGCGGGCGCCGTCGCGCGCGGGCCACGACATGGGGCCGAACCACAGGAGTAGCAGCGTCACGAGCGCGGTGACCGCGAGCGCGACGACGAACACCCAGTTCGCGTTCTCGGTGCCGAGCGCCGCGACGACCTCACCGTCCGGCCCGCGGAGCACGCCGCCGGTCAGGATGGCGGCGGGCGCCTCGCCGCGCGGGACGGGGACCCAGCGGTTGGTCTGGAGGAGCCACCAGAGGGTGCCGAGCACGGTCACGGTGACGCTCGCGGCGACGAGCAGGCCCGGGATCATCGTCGTCAGGGCGCGCAAGAGGTACCAGGGGTAGGCGCTGGCGGCGCGGAGCGCGTCGCCGCGCCGGACGCCCCGCTGCTCGCGGCGCGAGTGCAGGGCGTCGGTCGTCACGGAGACGGAGCGCAGCAGGAGCACCACGACGACGATCCCGGCGAGCGTCGCGATCGGGAAGAGACCGGCGAGCGCGCACACGGGGAGCGCGAGCGCGAGGAGCGCGACGGGGCGGCGCCCGTGGTGAGGTCGTTCGTAGCCGGCGTCGTGGCTGGCGTCGTCGGGATCGACGTCGTCGAAGCGGGCGTGGTCGTCCAGGTCGTCGGGCTCGGCGGTCTCGGTCTCGTCGCGCTGCGGGAGGGCGAGCGTGCGGCCGGCGCCGTCGTCGGCGACGAGCGCGGTCGTCGGGACATGGTCGTTCGCCCGGTGGTCGTTCGCGACGATGTCCTGCCACGGCGGGAGCGCGACCGTGCCGTCCGCGTCGGCCCCTTCCGGCTCCTCCTCGGTCTCGGGCTGCTCGAAGACCCCGGTAGGGACGCGCAGGACGGCGGTCCGCTGGGCGGGCGCGTCGTCGTCCGCCAACGGCGTGCGCGGCACGCCCTCGCCGTACGGGCCGACGCCCTCCCGCGCGACGAGGTCGTCAGGAGCTACCGCCGGGGCGTCGAGCGGGACGGTCACCGCGATCGGTCGGGGCACGCCCGGCGTCGACGGCGGGACGAGCTCGTGGACCTCACCCGTGCCGACGGCGTCGCCCAGGGCCTCGACGACGTCCTCGGGTGACGTGCGCCGCGCCGGGTCGGGGACGAGCGCCCCGCGCAGGGCCTCCGCGGTGATCGGGCCGGCGCCCTCGAGGTCGACCTCGCCCGCGCGGACCCGGGCGAGCACGGCCTCGAGCGGGCGGACGCCGAACGGGGCGCGGCCGGTCACGGCGAACGCGAGCGAGGCAGCCCAGCCCCACCAGTCCCCTGCCGGGGACGGCTCGGCGCCGTCGAGCAGCTCGGGCGCGAGGTAGCCGGGAGTGCCCATGACGAATCCGTGCGACGTGAGCCGCGCGTCGGCGGCGGCCTGCGCGATGCCGAAGTCGATCAGGACGGGCCCGTGCTCGGCGAGGAGGATGTTGGACGGTTTGACGTCGCGGTGCACGAGGCCGGCCTCGTGGACGGACCTCAGCGCCCTGGCGAGCTTCTCGGCGAGCTCGAGGAGGTCGTGCGCGTCGAAGGGCCCTCCGCCGAGGACCTCGTCCTCGAGGCTGGGGCCGTCGACGAGCTCCATGACGATGAACGCCTCGTGGCCGTCGGCCTCGGCGTCGAGGACGGTGACGAACGCGTCGTCGCGCACCTTGCGCATCGCGGCGACCTCGCGCAGGAGGCGGTCGCGGGACTCGGGGGTGGCCGCGTAGGCAGGGTGCAGCATCTTGAGCGCGACCTGGTTGCCCCCGCCGTCCTCGGCGACGTAGACCGTGCCGGTTGCGCCTGCGCCGAGCGGGCGCACGATCGTGTACCCACCTACCTCGTCGCCGGGAGTCCTCTCGCTGCGCTCCATAACGGCACGGTAGTCCAGAGGTCGCGCGCCCGCGGGGCGGCGCGCGCGGGCCTCCACGCGCTCTCCACGACACGGCGTCGGAGCCGCTGGGGACGCCCGTCAGACGGCCACGACCGTCTCGAAGTGTGACGCTGCCCGCTTCCCCCGCCTCTCGCCGGGCGGGTCTGGAACGCCGCGGGTATGCTCAATGAGCGCCAAACGCGAGCAAAGTCAGGTCAACTTCACGCAAAGCCGATCCGGCCGCGAAGCGCCGGACGCGCCCCGCGCGTTCGTCGAGACAGGGAGAGAACTGATGCCGACCCGCCCGAGCCCGAGCGACAACGCCACCCCGCTGGGAGACACCCCGAGCGGCCCCGCCGCCCCGGGTCACCCGCCGACGGCGCTGACGCCCCGCTCCGCCCCGTCCCCGTCCGACCTCGCGGAGCCCGGCGAGTACGACCTCGTGGTCGTCGCCAACCGCCTCCCGGTCGACCTCACGGCAGCCGAGGACGGCTCGGTCTCCTGGAAGCGGTCACCCGGCGGCCTCGTCACGGCTCTCGCCCCCGTCATGGAGGGCGCCGACGGTGCCTGGGTCGGCTGGTCCGGGAAGGCCGACGTCGAGCACGACCCGTTCGACGCGAGCGGCATCCGCTGCGTCCCCGTCACGCTCACGTCGGACGACGTCGAGCAGTACTACGAGGGTTTCTCGAACGACACCCTGTGGCCGCTGTACCACGACGTCATCGAGGCGCCGTCGTACCACCGTCAGTGGTGGGACGCGTACCGCCGCGTCAACCACCGCTTCGCCCGCGCAGCCGCAGCAGCCGCAGCCCACGGCGCGCTCGTGTGGGTGCACGACTACCAGCTCCAGCTCGTCCCGGCGATGCTCCGCACGCTGCGCCCCGACCTGCGCATCGGCTTCTTCGACCACATCCCGTTCCCGTCCCTCGAGATCTTCAGCCAGCTCCCGTGGCGCACGCAGATCATCGAGGGCCTCCTCGGCGCCGACGTGATCGGCTTCCAGCGCGCTGGCGACGCGGCGAACTTCCTGCGCGTCGCCCGCCGGCTCACGGGCCACACCGTCCGCAGCCGGGTCATCACCGTGCCGGGCAGGTCCCAGCGCGGCGCCGGCGACGCCAAGCCGGCGACCGACCGGCTCGCGCACGTCCAGGCGTTCCCCATCTCGATCGACTCGGCGCGGTTCGACGCGCTCGCGCGCCGGCCCGAGGTCCAGGAGCGCGCCCGCGAGATCCGCAACGAGCTCGGCAACCCCAAGGTCGTCATGCTCGGCGTCGACCGCCTCGACTACACCAAGGGCATCCGGCACCGCATCAAGGCCTACGGCGAGCTCCTCGCCGACGGCCGCATCGACGTCAACGACGCGACGCTCGTCCAGGTCGCGAGCCCGAGCCGTGAGAACGTCGACGCCTACCAGCAGCTCCGCGAGGACGTCGAGGGGCTGGTCGGCCGCATCAACGGCGACTACGGCGAGATCGGCCACAGCGCCATCAACTACATGCACCACTCCTACCCGCCCGAGGAGATGGCCGCGCTCTACCTCGCCGCCGACGTCCTCCTCGTGACCTCGCTGCGCGACGGCATGAACCTCGTCGCGAAGGAGTACGTCGCGGCCCGCTCCGACGAGAAGGGCGTGCTCGTCCTGTCCGAGTTCACGGGCGCTGCCGACGAGCTCGGCAAGGGCGCGCTCCTGTGCAACCCGCACGACATCGACGGTCTCAAGGAGATCCTCATGCGCGCCGCGCAGATGGAGCCCCGCGAGATGCGCCGCCGCATGCGTCGCCTGCGGCGCGTGGTCATGGAGCACGACGTCGCCGCGTGGGCGCGCAGCTTCCTCAACACCCTCGAGGCCGTGCCCGAGCCCGGCTCGGCGGCTGCCGCCCGCGAGGTCGCCGCGGAGTCGCTCGAGGGTCCCGACGCCGAGACGAGGACGGACGCCGCCCTGCTGGAGACTGCCCGTGCCTGACCCAGCCCTTGCCCTGCCGGACGACCTCGAGACCGCCCTCGCCCGCCTCGCGGGCGGGGCGGGCGCCTCGCCCGAGGCCGCGGACGGGCCCGTGCTCGTCGCGTCCGACTTCGACGGCGTCGTCGCGCGCCTCGTGGACAAGCCCGACGAGTCACGGCCCACCGCGTCCGCCGGCGCAGCCCTCGCCCGCCTCGCGGCGGGCTCGCCCGACCGCGTGCGGCTCGCCCTCGTGAGCGGGCGGCGGCTCGACGACCTCGCGCGGGTCTCCCGGGTGCCCGCGGGCACGTTGCTCGTCGGCAGCCACGGCGCCGAGCAGGGCCGCGTGACCGGCGAGGGCCTCGAGCACACGCCCGTCGCGCTCTCCGCCGACGAGGCGGACCGGCTCGAGAACCTCACGACCGCGTTCGAGGAGGTCGCGGGCACGGCCGAGGGGGCGTGGGTCGAGCACAAGCCGACGGCCGCCGTCCTCCACGTCCGGCTCGCCGGACCCGAGGACACGGTGCGGGCCACGGCCGAGGCGGTCGCCGCTTCCGAGTCGCTGGGCCTGCCGCCCATGCGCGGCAAGGACGTCGTCGAGACGGGCGTCGTCGCGACGTCCAAGGGCCAGGCTCTCGAGGCCCTGCGCGCCGAGACCGGCGCGCGCGCCGTCTTCTACATGGGCGACGACGTCACCGACGAGCGGGCGTTCGCCGTCCTGCACGACGGCGACGTCTCGGTCCGCGTCGGACCGGGCGAGACCGTGGCCCGGCACCGCGTCGCCGACCCCGACGAGGCAGCGCTCGTCCTGACCCGGCTCGCCGACCTCCTCACCGGGGCCAGCGCGCCGGGCTGACGGTGCGCCAGTGACCTCCGTCTCTCGGGATCGAGGTCACATGTGGCAAGATTGGCCCCAGCGCCTGCCACCGTCGGCAGGCGTCGTGTCAGCGAGGACAAATCTGGACCCGCAGCTCTACATGGCACTCTTCACTCGGATCGTCCGGCACGTACCTGCCGGTGAAGGGAATGGCGACAGCTATGGCTACCGTCACCTATGACAAGGCGTCTCGCATCTACCCCGGGACCGAGCGTCCCGCGGTCGACCAGCTCGACCTCCACATCGAGGACGGCGAGTTCCTCGTCCTCGTCGGCCCCTCGGGCTGTGGTAAGTCCACCTCGCTCCGCATGCTCGCGGGCCTCGAGGACGTCAACGCCGGCCGCATCCTCATCGGCGACCGCGACGTGACCGACGTCCAGCCGAAGGACCGCGACATCGCGATGGTCTTCCAGAACTACGCGCTGTACCCGCACATGACGGTCGCCGACAACATGGGCTTCGCGCTCAAGATCGCCGGCACGCCGAAGGCGGAGATCCGTCAGCGCGTCGAGGAGGCTGCGAAGATCCTCGACCTGACCGAGTACCTCGACCGCAAGCCGAAGGCGCTCTCCGGTGGTCAGCGTCAGCGTGTCGCCATGGGCCGCGCGATCGTCCGCCAGCCGCAGGTGTTCCTCATGGACGAGCCGCTGTCGAACCTCGACGCCAAGCTCCGCGTCCAGACCCGTACGCAGATCGCGTCGCTGCAGCGCCGCCTCGGCGTCACCACGGTCTACGTCACGCACGACCAGACCGAGGCGCTCACGATGGGTGACCGCATCGCGGTCCTCAAGGACGGTCTGCTCCAGCAGGTCGGCACCCCGCGCGAGATGTACGACACGCCCGCCAACGTCTTCGTCGCCGGCTTCATCGGCTCGCCCGCGATGAACCTCGGCACGTTCCGCGTCAACGGCGGCGTCGCCGAGGTCGGCCCGGCTCGCATCCCCGTGTCGCGTGCGGCCGTGGCGGCGCTCAAGCCCGAGGACGACGGCAAGATCACGCTCGGCTTCCGTCCCGAGGCGCTCGACGTCGTCTCGCAGGCCGAGGCGTCCGCGTTCCCGGTCGAGGTCAACATCGTCGAGGAGCTCGGCTCCGACGCGTTCGTCTACGGCACGCTCCGCGGCTCGCTCGCGGACGCGGACGTCCACTCGGGCGCCGGCGACAACCAGGTCATCATCCGCATCGACCCGCGCAACGTGCCCGCCAAGGGCGAGCGCATCTACGTCGCGATCCGCCCGGGCGAGGAGCACCTCTTCGCCGCCGGCTCCGGCATGCGCCTCCCGAACTGATCGCCTGATCGGTTCCCGCTGCACCCCGAGGGGGCGGTCCGGCTCGTCCGGGTCCGCCCCCTCGGGCGTGCTGGGCCCCCTCCTATGCTGGGGGCAACCCTTCCACCCTCTTCTCGTCTCGAGGCCCCCGTGCAGCAGCAGCTCACCATCTCCGCCGTCTCCCCGGACCCCGCGCTCCTCGACCTGCCGTGGCACATCCCGCTGGAGTCGTGGCCGGAGGACATCATCGCGGCGCTCCCGCGAGGCATCTCCCGGCACATCGTGCGGTTCGTCCGCGTCGACTCCGGCGTGATCGCGATCAAGGAGATCGGTGAGTCGGTCGCCTACCGCGAGTACGAGCTGCTGCGTCAGCTCAACCGCATCGGGGGCGTGCCGTGCGTCGAGCCGGTCGGAGTCATCACGGGCCGCCGCTCCCCCGAGGGCGAGCCGCTCGAGGCCGTGCTCATCACGAAGCACCTGCAGTTCTCCCTGCCGTACCGCGCTCTGTTCAGCCAGGAGCTGCGCCCCGAGACCGCGACGCGCCTGATCGACGCGCTCGCCGTGCTGCTCGTGCGCCTGCACCTCGTGGGCTTCTACTGGGGTGACGTCTCCCTCTCGAACACCCTGTTCCGCCGCGACGCGGACCGCTTCGCGGCCTACCTCGTGGACGCCGAGACGGGCGACATCCACGAGAAGCTGACCGACGGGCAGCGCAACTACGACGTCGACCTCGCGCGGACGAACATCATCGGCGAGCTCATGGACCTCGCGGCGGGCTCGCTGCTCGAGGACTCGGTCGACGAGATCGCGATCGGTGACGCGCTCGTCGCCCGGTACAACGAGCTGTGGGCTGCGCTCACCGACGAGGAGTCGTTCGAGTCGAACGAGCGCTGGCGCGTCACGGCGCGCATCGAGCGTCTCAACGCCCTCGGCTTCGACGTCGGCGAGCTGAGCATCACGACGCACGACGACGGCACGACCGTGCGCATCCAGCCGAAGGTGGTCGACGCCGGCCACCACTCGCGCCGTCTGCTGCACCTCACGGGCCTCGACGTCCAGGAGAACCAGGCACGCCGTCTGCTCAACGACCTCGACGAGTACCGTGCGTCGGGCGGGCGACAGGACGAGGACGAGGAGTTCGTGGCGCACGACTGGGTGACGAGCGTGTTCGAGCCGACCGTCCGCGCCGTGCCGCGCGAGATGCGCGGCAAGCTCGAGGCCGCCCAGATGTTCCACGAGATCCTCGACCACCGCTGGTACATCTCGCAGCAGCAGCGCCGCGACGTGCCGATGAGCGAGGCGACCGCGAGCTACGTCATGAACGTCCTGCGGCACCGCCGCGACGAGGCCGCGCTGCTAGGCGGATAAGCCGCCGCCGCGAGCGGCACGCCGCCCAGGAGGGCGCAGACAGTACGAAGGGCGGGCGCCCGTGGCGCCCGCCCTTCGTCGTACCCATCCTGTCGGCTGTGCCCGCCGGGGTCAGCCGCGCTGGCCCGCGACCTCGTAGAGGGCGATGCCCGCCGCGACGCCCGCGTTGAGCGACTCGGTCTCGGACGCGATCGGGATCGACGCGATCGCGTCGCACGTCTCGCGGACGAGCCGCGAGAGGCCCTTGCCCTCGGAGCCGACGACGAGCACGAGGGGATCGCTCGCGTACGGGAGGTCGCGCACGGACACGTCACCGCCAGCGTCGAGCCCGACGACGAAGCAGCCGGCCTCGCGGAACGTCTCGAGCGCACGCACGAGGTTCGTCACGCGGGCGACGGGCACGCGCGCGGCCGCACCGGCGGAGACCTTCCACGCGGACGCCGTCATGGAGGCGGCGCGACGCTCGGGGACGAGCACGCCGTGCGCCCCGAACGCGCCCGCGGAGCGCAGGACCGCGCCGAGGTTGCGCGGGTCGGTGATCGAGTCGAGCGCGACGACGAGCGGCGCACGGCCGGACGCGGCCGCGGCGTCGAGCAGGTCGTCGACGTCGGCGTACTCGTACGGCGGGACCTGGAGCGCGACGCCCTGGTGCACGGCACCGTCGGTCAGACGGTCGAGCTCGGGCTTGGTGACCTCGAGGATGTTCATGCGTCGCTCGGAGGCGATCAGCAGGATCTCCTTGGTGCGGTCGTCCGCCTCGAGCCGCGACGCGATGTAGACGTTCGACACGGGGATGTCGGCGCGCAGCGCCTCGAGGACGGAGTTGCGCCCGGCGACCATCTCGTGGGTCGAGGAACGGCCGCCACCGGTACGGCGGCCTGCCTGGCTGCCGCGGCGCTGCGTCGCGTTGCGACGCTCGGCCGCCACCTTGGCCTTGTACGCCGGGTGGTAGGGACGCTCCTCGGCCTTGGGCGTGGGGCCCTTGCCCTCGAGGGCCTTCCGGCTGTGACCGCCGGTGCCGACGCGGGCGCCCTTCTTGGAGCCCGGCTTGCGGGTCGCGCCTCGGCGCTGGGAGTTGCCTGCCATCAGTTCTCGTCCTTCGGGGTGTCGGTGGCCAGGGACCAGCGGGCTCCCTGCGGGGAGTCCTCCACCACGATCCCGGCGGCGGTGAGGCGGTCGCGGACGGCGTCCGCGGTCGCGAAGTCGCGCTCGGCGCGGGCGGCTGCCCGCCGCTCGAGCTCGGCGGTGACGAGGGCGTCGAGAGCGCGCGCGGCGCGGTCGTCGGTCGTGCTGCGCGCCCACGTGCTCGACGCGGGGTCCAGGCCGAGGACGTCGAGCATCGCCCGGACCTGCACGAGCGCCTCACGCACCTGGGCGTTCTGCCCGGCCGCGAGCGCGGAGTTGCCGGCACGCACGGCCTCGTGGACGGCCGCGAGGGCGACCGACACGTTGAGGTCGTCGTTCATCGCGTCGACGAACGCCGCTGGCAGCTCGCTCGTGCGCACCTCGTCCTCGGTGACGACGTCGACCTGCTCGGAGGCACGCTCGACGAAGCCCTCGAGGCGCGACCAGGTTGCCTCGGCGTCGGCGAGGGTGTCCTCGCTCCACTCGATCATCGAGCGGTACTGGACGGCCGTCAGGGCGTAGCGGACGATGACGGCCCGCGCCCGGCCGAGCAGCTCGGAGACGAGCAGCCCGTTGCCGAGCGACTTGCTCATCTTGGTGCCGCCCTGCGTGACCCATGCGGAGTGCATCCACAGCCCGGCGAACTCGTCGCCGGCGGCGCGGGACTGCGCCTGCTCGTTCTCGTGGTGCGGGAAGCGCAGGTC
Source organism: Flavimobilis soli (assembly GCF_002564025.1). NCBI lineage: Bacteria > Bacillati > Actinomycetota > Actinomycetes > Micrococcales > Jonesiaceae > Flavimobilis > Flavimobilis soli. Next base: position 2,293,666 of record NZ_PDJH01000001.1, on the reverse strand, counting down.
GAGGCCGCCGCCGTGGATGTCGAAGGCTGAGCCGAGGTAGCGGCGCGCCATGGCGGAGCACTCGAGGTGCCAGCCGGGACGGCCGCGACCGAAGGGGGTGGGCCACGACGCCGTCTCGGGCTCGCCGGGGCGGCTCGCCTTCCACAGCGCGAAGTCGTGCGGGTTGCGTTTGCCGAGCTCGTCGCCGTCGGAGTCGGCGGCGACGGTGAGGTCCTCGGGACGCTGGTTCGTCAGGGAGCCGTAGTCGGACCACGACTCCACGTCGAAGAACACGTTGCCGGGTGTCGTCGTGTACGCGTGGCCGCGCTCGACGAGCTGCTCCATGAGCTCGACCATGTCGGTCACGTGCGCGGTCGCGTGCGGCGCGTACGTGGGGCGCAGGACGCCGAGCGCGTCGTACGCCTCGGTGAACGCCTGCTCGTTGAGGTAGGCGTGCGCCCACCAGGGGCGGCCGGCCTCGGCGGCCTTCGCGAGGATCTTGTCGTCGATGTCCGTGACGTTCTGGATCATCGTGACCTCGTGGCCGGTGCGGCGCAGCCAGCGGACGAGCACGTCGAACGCCACGGCGGAGCGCATGTGCCCGATGTGGGGTGCGCTCTGCACGGTGGCGCCACAGAGGTAGATGCCGACCTTGCCGGGGGTTCGTGGCTGGAAGTCGCGCACCTCGCGCGTCGCTGTGTCGTACAGGCGTAGGGTCACGGCTCCAAGGCTACCGTCCGCGGCGCGTCTGCCCTTGCTGGGAGCCGTTCAGGCGAAGGCCTTTCCCTCGCCGCGGTACGTGGGGACGGTCTGCTCGATGCGGTCGCCCCGCACGAGGTGGACGTGGGTGACGTGCTCCATGACCTCGCCGGCCTTCGCGTGCCGCATCCAGACGCGGTCGCCGACGCGCGCCGTCGTGCCGCGCGGGAGGCGCAGCGGGGTCTGCACCTCGCCGGGGCCCTCGGTGCCGACGTACCGCATGCCTGCGGGGAACGTCAGGCGCGGTAGGCGGCTCTCGCTCGCGGGTCCTGAGGCGACGTAGCCGCCGCCGAAGGCGGTCGCGATGCCGCGGCGCGGCAGCCTCACGACGTCGAGCCCGACGAGAGCGGCGGGCCTGCGGGCGACGGTGCGGTAGTCGTCGAAGAGGCCGGGCACGTAGAGCCCGGAGCCTGCGGTGACCTCGGTGACGGTCGGGTCGGCGGCGCTCGTCTCGAGCGAGCCGGTGCCGCCCGAGTTCACGAGGGAGACGGGCCGCCCGAGGACGTCCTCGACCGCGCGGCGCACCTGGGTGCGGCGCACGGCGAGGTCCGCGACGGACAGCCGCTTGACGAGCCGCACGGCCGGGCTCGAGTCGGGCAGGCCTGCGACCTGCGCCTCGTAGAACATGAGCCCGACGACCTCGACGCCGTCGTACGCGCCGATCGCCGCCGCGAGCGCCGCGGCCTCCGCGGGCGTGTGCACGGGCGAGCGGCGCACGCCGAGGTGGGCGCGCCAGCGGCCGACGCCGGGACGCAGGGACGCGTCGACGTCGAGGCACAGCCGCACGGGCGGGGCGTCCGCGGCGCCCCGCGCCGCGTGCTCGCGGACGGCACGTGCGACGAGCTCGACCTGCGCGACGTCGTCGACCATGAGGGTGACCGCCCGGCGGGCGGCCGGCGAGGCCGCGAGCGCGGCGAGCGCACCGCGGTCGACGGTCGGGTACCCGACGAGGACGTCGTCGTGCCCGTGCTCGACGAGCCAGCACGCCTCGGCGAGGGAGAACGCCATGACGCCCGCCCAGCCGGGCCGCGCGAGGGCCGCGTCGACGAGGCTGCGCACGCGCACCGACTTCGACGCGAGGCGCACGGGCGTCCCGCCCGCACGACGCACGAGGTCGTCGGCGTTCGCCTCGAACGCGTCGAGGTCGACGACGACGAGCGGTCCCGCGAGGTGCGCGGTCGCGGCGTCGAGACGTTCCCTCAGGCCCATGGCTCCTCCTTCTCCCGGACCATTGACTCACGTGTGGACCTGCGCGGATAGTGCGGTGTGGTCTTCTCCTCCCCCACGGGCGACGCAGCCCGCCAGCAGCCGTGGACGACGTGGGGCGGTTCGGCGTCCTGCACGCCCGCGCACCGCTTCGCCCCGCGCTCGGTCGGCGACGTCGTCCGGGTCGTGCGCAGGGCGCGCGAGGTCGGGCGCACGGTCCGCGCGGTCGGCGCGGGCCACTCGTTCTCGCCGGTCGCGACGACCGACGGCGTCATGCTCTCGCTCGACGCGCTCGACCACGTGGACCAGCCCGTACGGCTCGCCTCCCCCGAAGGGCGGGTGACGCACGAGGTGCGGGTCGGCGCCGGCATCCGGCTGCACGCCCTCAACGACGCGCTCGCCGCGCACGGCCTCGCGCTGTCGAACCTCGGTGACATCGACCGGCAGTCGATCGCGGGCGCGATCTCGACGGGCACGCACGGCACGGGCGGGGACGCGGGCACGGGAGCCGGGCTCGCCGCGCAGGTGCGGGCCGTCGAGCTCGTCGTCGCGGACGGGTCGGTCGTGCGGGCGTCGCGCGACGAGAACCCCGACCTGTTCGAGGCCGCCCGCCTGGGCCTCGGGGCGCTCGGCGTCCTCGTCTCGGTGACGCTCGGTGCCGAGCCCGCGTACGTCCTCCAGGCGCGCGAGGAGCCGTGGCCGCTCGAGCGCGCGCTCGGGGCCGTCGCGGACGGCTCGTTCCTCGCTGGGGACCACGCGGAGCTGTACTGGTTCCCGCACACGCGCACGGCCCTGACGAAGCGCAACGACCGTCGCGCGCTCGACGACGCGCCCCTCGACCCCCTGCGCGGCTGGGTCGACGACGAGCTGCTGTCGAACGGCGTCTTCGAGCTGACGAACCGGCTCGCCCGCGCCGTGCCCGGCTCGATCCCGACGATCAACCGGGTCTCGTCGCGCGCGCTCGGCGCGCGCCGCTTCACCGCGCCGTCGCACGAGGTGTTCGTCTCACGCCGCCGCGTGCGGTTCGTCGAGTCCGAGTGGGCGGTCCCGCTCGAGGCGGTCGCGGACGTGCTGCGCGACGTCGAGGACTGGCTCGCCCGGACGGGCGAGCTCGTGTCCTTCCCCGTCGAGGTGCGGTTCGCCCGCGCGGACGACGTGTGGCTGTCGACGTCGCACGGACGCGCGACCGCGTACGTCGCAGTGCACCAGTACTGGCGCACCGACCCGACGCGGTACTTCACGGCGGTGCAGGAGATCGTGGCGGCGTACGACGGTCGCCCGCACTGGGGCAAGATGCACACGCTCGGCGCCGAGCGTCTGCGCGAGCTCTACCCGCGGTTCGACGACTTCGTCGCGGTGCGCGACGCCGTCGACCCGGACGGTGTCTTCACGAACGGCTACCTCGAGCGGGTGCTCGGACGATGAGCGACGACGACGCGCCGGAGCTGTCCCCCGAGGCGCAGGGCTGCCGGGCGCTGTGCCTCGACCTGCCGGACGCGACGTCCGACTTCCCGTTCGGGACGGCCGCGGAGGCGTTCCGCGTGCGCCGCAAGATCTTCGCGCTGGTGACCCGCCACCCGAAGGTGGGTGGGGAGCACTGGCACGTGAACCTCAAGGCGGACCCGGAGCTCGTGCCCGGCCTCGTCGCCGCGCACGAGGACGTCCTGCCCGGCTGGCACCAGAACAAGCGGCACTGGGTGTCGGTCGTGCTGCACCCGGACCTCGACCGGGAGCTGCTCGAGCAGCTCGTCGAGGACTCGTACGATCTCGTCGTGAGCGGGCTGCCCGTCTCGAAGCGCCCGATGACGCACTGAGCCTGCCGGTCAGGCGCTGACGGGCACGACGAGCGCCGTCGCGATCGCGGCGACGCCCTCGCCGCGGCCGGTGAGGCCGAGCGCGTCGGTCGTCGTCGCGGTGACCGTGACGGGTGCACCGGCGGCCGCGCTCAGGGCGTCCTGCGCCTCGGCGCGGCGCGTGCCGATCTTGGGACGGTTGCCGATCACCTGGACGGCGACGTTGCCGATGTCGAATCCCGCCGCGCGCACGCGGCGCGCGGCCTCGGCGAGCAGGACGGCGCCGGCGGCACCGGCCCACCCGGGGTCGGCGGTGCCGAAGTTCGAGCCGAGGTCACCAAGACCGGACGCGGAGAACAGTGCGTCGGCGGCTGCGTGGGCCGCGACGTCAGCGTCGGAGTGGCCGGCGAGGCCGCGCTCCCCGGGCCAGTGCAGGCCGGCGAGCCAGAGGTCGCGGGGCGCGTCGTGAGGGGCGTAGGCGTGGACGTCCACGCCGATGCCGGTGCGGGGCAGGGTCATGAGCGCTCCTCGAGCTGGGCGGGTCGTCGCCGCGCGTCGGCGCCGCGCGACTGACGCTCGCAGGCTATCGCGGGTGCCCCGCCGCGCAGCCGCTGGGTGTGCCCGCGGGCGCCACCGCTGGCAGCGCTCTGGGGCGGGGCGGCCCTGGAGACAGGACGAGCCCCCACCCAGCGGGCGGGGGCTCGTCCAGCAGATCTGTGCGGCTCAGGAAGCGAGAACCTCGTCGAGGATCGCCTCGGCCTTCTCTTCCTCGGTGTGCTCTGCGAGCGCGAGCTCGGAGACGAGGATCTGGCGGGCCTTCGCGAGCATGCGCTTCTCGCCGGCGGAAAGGCCACGGTCGGCGTCACGACGCGACAGGTCGCGCACGACCTCGGCGACCTTGATGACGTCGCCCGACGCGAGCTTCTCGAGGTTCGCCTTGTAGCGACGCGACCAGTTGGTCGGCTCCTCGGTGTACGGCGCCCGCAGGACCTCGAACACGCGGTCGAGGCCTTCCTGCCCGACGACGTCACGGACGCCCACGAGGTCGACGTTCTCAGCCGGGACCTCGATCGTGAGGTCGCCCTGGGCGACCTTCAGCTTGAGGTAGGTCTTTTCCTCTCCGCGAATCGTCCGGACCTTGATCTCTTCGATCAGAGCTGCTCCGTGGTGCGGGTAGACGACCGTCTCCCCAACTGTGAAAGTCATCGGCAAAATTCCCCTTTCGCGGACCCCTATCTTATCATGCGAAGTTCTCAACTCTGCGTGGGATCTGGCCGATCTGGGCCAAGGAGGGGTAGCCTCTGCCCCTCGGTCTCCCCCGACCTGCACGACCGTCACGACGCCGTGTCCGCCCTCACGTCGGCTGCCGCGCAGTCCTGCGGCAGACGCGGTCGTCCCGCCCGGCCCGCAACCACTAGAGTGGGGGTCGGCTCTCCGATACCACGGCGCGGCCCTCGCCACCTGGGACCTCGCGTAGGACCTGTGCGCAGCGGCGTCGGCTCGGAGGCCTGACGACCCCAGGGCCTTCCAGGCCCGCCCGACCACAGGAGAGCACGTGAACCGCCACCAGACCCGCCGCGGCCTCGCCGTCGGCATCGCCCTCGCCGTCGCAGCCGGGCTCGGCGCCTGCTCCCCCATCACGACCAAGCTCCAGTACGCGGCGTCCGACGGCGTGCGCGTCGAGGTCGGCGACGCCGTCACGGTGCAGAACCTCATGATCGTCGCTGCCGCCCAGGGCGAGCCCGGCGCGGTGCAGGGCGCCGTCGTCAACAACGGCGGCGAGGACGCGACCGTCACGATCGGCTCGCTCACGGTCACCGCGCCCGCAGGCGAGACGGTCCTCCTCGGCGGCGCCGAGGGCGAGGAGCTCGTCGTCGACTCCGTGCCCGCCGCACCGGGCGCGACCGCGCAGCTGCCGGTCGGCCTCGCGGGCGCCGAGGGCGAGACGGTCTACGTCCCCGTCCTCGACGGCACGCTCCCCGAGTACGCGGACCTCGTCCCTGCGGACGCCTGAACCGGCACCGCACCGAGCACCACGAAGGCTCCGGCTCCCGCGAGGGAGCCGGAGCCTTCGTCGTCGCGCGGGCCGGGGCCTGTCACCCGAAGCGGCCCGAGATGTAGTCCTCCGTCGCGGCGACCGTGGGCGACGAGAAGATCGTCGCCGTGTCGCCCATCTCGACCAGACGCCCGGGCTGCCCCGTGCCCGCGATGTTGAAGAACGCGGTCGCGTCGCTCACGCGGGCGGCCTGCTGCATGTTGTGCGTGACGATCACGATCGTGTAGTCGTCCTTGAGCTGCGAGATCAGGTCCTCGATCGCGAGCGTCGAGATCGGGTCGAGCGCCGAGCACGGCTCGTCCATGAGGAGCACCTGCGGCTTCACCGCGATCGCCCGCGCGATGCACAGACGCTGCTGCTGGCCGCCCGAGAGCGACGAGCCCGGGCGGTCGAGCCGGTCCTTGACCTCGTTCCAGAGGTTCGCACCGCGCAGCGACTCCTCGACGAGGTCGGCGGCGTCGGCCTTCGAGATGCGCTTGTTGTTGAGCTTCACGCCGGCGAGCACGTTGTCGGCGATCGACATGGTCGGGAACGGGTTGGGCCGCTGGAACACCATGCCGACCTGCCTGCGGACCTGCACCGGGTCGACGTCGGACGCGTAGAGGTCCTGGCCGTCCATGACGGCCTTCCCCTCGACGCGCGCGCCGGGGATCACCTCGTGCATGCGGTTCAGGGTCCGCAGGAACGTCGACTTGCCGCAGCCGGACGGGCCGATGAGCGACGTCACCGCGCGCGGCTCGATCGCCATCGTGACGTCCTGCACCGCGAGGAAGTCGCCGTAGTAGACGTTGAGGTCGGAGATGTCGATGCGCTTGGACATGGATTTCCTCTCGAGCGCCGAGCCGCGGCTCAGCGGTGGGTCCGGGGAGCGAAGGCGCGGCTGATCGCGCGGGCGACGAGGTTGAGGAGCATGACGACGAGGATGAGCGTGAGCGCAGCGGCCCACGCACGGTCCACCCCGACGCCGCCCTGGTGGTACTGGTTGTAGGCGAACACCGGGAGGGTGGCCATGCGCCCCTCGACGACGTCCCAGCTCGTGCGGGTGACGATGCCGACCGTGATGAGCAGCGGCGCGGTCTCACCGATGACGCGGGCGACCGCGAGCATGACGCCGGTGACGATGCCGGCGACGGACGTGCGCAGCACGACCTTGACGACCGTGAGCCACTTCGGGACGCCGAGCGCGTAGGACGCCTCGCGCAGCTCGTCCGGGACGAGCCGCAGCATCTCCTCGACCGAGCGGATCACGACGGGCGTCATGAGGACCGCGAGCGCGACGGCACCCATGAGACCCGAGCGGTAGGCAGGCCCCATGACGAGCGTGAACAGCGCGAACGCGAAGAGCCCGGCGACGATCGAGGGGATGCCCGTCATGACGTCGACGAGGAACGTGATCGCGCGGGCCACGGCGCCACGCCCGTACTCGACGAGGTAGATCGCCGTGAGCAGCCCGACCGGTACGGAGATGACCGTCGCGGTCACCGTCACCATGAGGGTCCCGACGATCGCGTGCGCCACCCCTCCGGACGTCATGTCGCCGAAGACGCCGACCATGTCGGTCGTGAGGAACTCGACCGAGAAGAGGGCCGCGCCGCGCGACCCGACGGTCCACAGCAGCGAGACGAGCGGGACGAGCGCGAGCGCGAAGGCGAAGGTCACGAGCGTCGTCGCGAGCCGGTCCGCGCACCGGCGCGGCCCCTCGAGGACGCGCGACGCCGTCGTCAGCCCGACGAGGTGCAGCGCTGCCGCGAGCGCGACGACGGACACGACGGTCGGCGTGCCCGCGAGCAGGAGCGCGGCGTACGCGACGGCGAGCGAGCCTGCGCCGGACGCCCACGGCGTCCAGCGCGGGAGGGTGCGGTAGCCGCCCGAGCGGAGCAGGTCCGCGGTCGAGAGCTCGGTGGTGTCGACGGTGGTCATCAGCTGGCTCCCGAGAACTCGGCGCGGCGCGCGATGATCCACCGGGCGACCATGTTCACCGCGAACGTGATGACGAACAGGGCGAGCCCGGTGGCGATCAGGACGGAGACGGACAGCCCCGACGCCTCGGGGAACTTCGCGGCGATGTTCGCGGCGATCGTCTGGTGCTGGCCGGGCTTGAGCAGGAAGAACGAGAACAGGTAGCCGGGCGACAGGATCATCAGGACGGCCATCGTCTCGCCGAGCGCGCGGCCCAGGCCGAGCATCGCGGCGCTCACGAGCCCGGAGCGGCCGAACGGCAGGACGGCCGTGCGGACCATCTCCCAGCGCGTCGCGCCGAGCGCGAGCGCCGCCTCCTCGTGGAGGCGCGGCGTCTGCAGGAACACCTCGCGGGCGACGGCGGTGATGATCGGCAGGATCATCACGGCGAGCACGGTCGCCGCCATGAGCACGTTGCGGGCGGGTGCTGCGTATCCCTCGAAGACCGGGACGCCGCCGAGGACGTCCGTCAGCCACCGGAACACAGGGTCGAGGACCCCCGAGAGCCAGAGCGCGCCCCACAGGCCGTAGACGACCGACGGGATCGCGGCGAGCAGGTCGATCACGTAGCCGAGCGCCTGCGCGGCCCGGCGCGGCGCGTAGTGCGAGATGAACAGCGCGATGCCGACCGAGAGCGGGACGGCGATGACGAGCGCGAGGAGCGCGGACAGGAGCGTCCCGAAGACGAGCGGGCCGACGTACTCGGCGATCGACGCGCCGCGCAGCCAGGAGATCGTCGCGAGCTCGTCGTCGCTCGCGGTCAGCGCGGGCCAGGCCCGCAGCACGAGGAAGACGGCGACGGCCGCGAGCACGACGAGGATCGTCAGGCCCGCGGCGGCGGAGAGCCCGTGGAAGACCTTGTCGGCGATCCGGCGGGTGCCGGACGCGCGGAGGAACACCTCGGCGGCGACCGTCGCGCCGTCGGGCTGGGCGTCGTCGGGTCGAGCAGCCTCCGCTCGTCCCGGCTGGGCACCGCGCCGAGGTGGGACGGTGCCACCGGGCGTGGCGGCAGCGCCCTGGGGCGGGGTGCCCTCGGGCGCGGCACCCGCGGGAGCGGGGGCGGTGGCCTCCGGGGAGGCGTGCGAGCCGGTCACGGCCACGTCATCTCCAGTTCTGCGCTGCTCTCGCAGCATGGTCGTCTCGGGCCCGGCGTCTCGGGCGGGGCGGCGGAGGCGGTGCCTCTCGCCGACGGCGGGGCGGCGGGCGTCCCAGCGCCCGCCGCCTCGCGCGTCACTTCGCGGCGATCGCGTCGATCGCGGCCTGGGCCTCGGTGCGCAGGGCGTCCGAGATCGGGGCCGAGCCGGCGACCGCGGGGTCGGCGGCACGCTCCTGGCCGTCGGGCGACGCGACGTACGTCAGGAACGCCTTGACGTTCGCGGCGTCGGCCGGGTCCTCGTAGACGGAGCACGCGACCGAGTATGAGATGAGGACGAGCGGGTAGGCGCCGGGCTCGGTCGTCGTGCGGTCGAGCTCGACGACGAGCCTCTTGTCGGTCGCGTCCTCGGCGCGCGGCGACGCGTCGACGACCTTCGCCGCGGCCTCGGCCGAGAACGGCACGTACTCGTCGCCGACCTTGATCGCGACCGTGCCGAGGTCGCCGGCGCGAGACGCGTCGGCGTAGCCGATCGTCCCCTCCGCAGCCGCGACCGTGTCCACGACGCCGGAGGTGCCCTGCGCGGACTGCCCGCCCTCGACGGGCCAGTCGCCCGAGACCTCGTGCGGCCACGCGCCGTCGCCCGCGGCGGCGAGGTACTCGACGAAGTTCTCGGTCGTGCCCGACTCGTCGGAGCGGCTCACGGGCGTGATCGCGAGGTCCGGGAGCGTGACGCCGTCGTTCTCCGCGGCAATCGCCGGGTCGTTCCACGTCGTGATGTCGCCGTTGAAGATCTTCGCGATCGTCTCGGCCGACAGCTGCAGGTGCTCGGTGCCGAGGTCCGGGAGGTTGTAGATGACGGCGATCGGGCTGATGTAGAGGGGCAGCTCGAGCGCCTCGCCGCCGTAGCACCGCTCGGTCGCGGCGGTCAGCTCCTCGGGCTTGAGGGCGGCGTCCGAGCCGGCGAGCTGCACGGAACCCGCGAGGAACTGCTCGCGGCCGGCACCCGAACCGGCGGGGTCGTAGCTGAGCGCGACGTTCGGGGCGATGTCACCGAACCCCGCGATCCACCCCTCCATGGCCTTCCCCTGGGAGGAGGCACCGGCGCCGGCGAGGATGCCGGACAGCTCGTCGGTCGCGGCCGAGTCGCCCGAGGTCGTGGCCCCGCCCGAGGAGGTCGGCGCGTCGGAGCCGCCGCAGGCGGCGAGAGCGAGGGTGAGGGCGCCGACGGCGAGGGCTGCCCCGGCGCGGGTGGTGCGGCTGAGAGTCACGAGGATCTCCGTCCTGTGCGAATCACGTCGCGGCCCTGGGCCGCGCGTCGAGAGCGGTGCGCCCTCGATCTGTGACTGACGCTAGGAAGCGAAGGTGACCCTCCCGCAGTCCCCTGGTGAACCCGCGGTGAACTCCCTCGGAAGTCGTGGGACCAGCTCGCGTCGGCCGCGCGCAGGGCTCAGTCGTCGCTCAGCTTGTAACCCAGGCCGCGGACCGTGACGAGCAGGACGGGGCTGCCCGGGTCCTTCTCGATCTTGGCGCGGATGCGCTTGACGTGGACGTCGAGAGTCTTGGTGTCGCCGACGTAGTCGGTGCCCCACACCCGGTCGATGAGCTGGCCTCGGGTCAGGACGCGGCCCGCGTTGCGCATGAACAGCTCGAGCAGCTCGAACTCCTTGAGGGGGAACGCGACGCTCTCGCCGTCGACCGTGACCGTGTGCCGGTCGACGTCCATCCGGACGGACCCGACGGTCAGGACGCCGTCGTCCTTCGGCTCGGGCTGCGCGGCCGGGGCGGCGGCCGCCGCCGCGACGACCTCCGCGTGGCGGCGCAGCACAGCTCGCATGCGGGCGAGCAGCTCGCGGAACGAGTAGGGCTTGGTCACGTAGTCGTCCGCGCCGATCTCGAGACCGACGACCTTGTCGATCTCGGTGTCCTTCGCGGTCAGCATGATGACCGGGACGTTGGAGCGGGTGCGCAGCTCGCGGCACACCTCCGTGCCGGAGAGGCCGGGCAGCATGAGGTCGAGCAGGACGAGGTCGGCGCCGCCGTCGTCGAACGCGGTGAGCGCGTCCGGTCCCGTCGCGACGGCGACGACCTCGAAGCCCTCGCGCTCGAGCTGGTAGGTCAGGGGTTCTGCGTAGGACTTCTCGTCCTCGACGACCAGGATGCGGGTCATGCGGAGCGTTCCTCCTCGGTGTCGGCCGCCGACGGCGCGACGGGAGCGGCGTCGAGCTCCTCGGGTGCGCGGGCGGCCGGGATCTTGATCGTGAAGGTAGAACCCTGGCCCGGCTCGGACCAGATGGAGATCTCGCCGCCGTGGTCGGCGACGACGTGCTTGACGATGCTCAGCCCGAGGCCGGTGCCGCCGGTCTCGCGCGAGCGCGCCGGGTCGACGCGGTAGAACCGCTCGAAGATCCGTTCCTGCTGGTCGGACGAGATCCCGATGCCCTGGTCGACGACGGACAGCTCGACGAAGTCGTCGACGCGCCTGACGCCGACCGACACGGCGGAACCGTCGGCCGAGTAGCTCACGGCGTTGTCGAGCAGGTTGCGCAGGGCGGTCACGAGGAGGTTGTGGTCGCCGTACACGTACCCCGACAGGTCACCTGCGACGGACAGCCGGATCTTCCGGCTCTCCGCGGGGGTGCGGGCGCGGTCGACCGACTCGGTGACGATCTGCTCGACCGGCACGGCACGCAGGCCGTCGAGCGCACCTGCGACCTGCAGCCGGGAGAGCTCGATGATCTCGTGGACGAGCGCGCCGAGGCGCATCGCCTCGGACTGCATGCTCCCTGCGAAGCGACGCACCGCCTCCGGGTCGTCTGCGGCGTCCTGCACCGTCTCGGCGAGGAGCGAAAGGGCGCCGACGGGCGTCTTGAGCTCGTGCGAGATGTTGACGACGAAGTCGCGCCGCACGGCCTCGAGCCGGCGCGCCTCGGTGCGGTCCTCGGCGAGGACGAGCACGTGCCGGGCGTCGACCTGCGCGACGCGCACCTGGAGCAGCACGTCGCCCCGGCCGGAAGGGCCGCGCGGCAGCTCGAGCTCCTCGTCGAGGATCTCGCCGCTCGCGCGGACCTTCGCGACCATGTCGTCGATCGCGCGGTGCACGATCGCGTCGTGGCGCACGATCCCGAGCGCGTACGCGGGTGCGGAGGCGCGTACGACCTCGTCGGCCTCGTTGAGCACGATCGCGGCGGAGCGCAGCACGGCGAGGACGCGGACGAGCCCTTCGTCGAGGTCGGCAGGCGGGCCGACCGGGTACTCGCGCTGCTGGTTCTCGCTGTACCGGAACGCGAGCATCGCGACGACGCCGGTGCCGAGCCCGACCACCCCGGCGATGAGCATCCCGATTCCGTCCACGCGCCCAGCGTACGGGGGTCTCGGCGGCCGCGGGCCGCCTGAGCGGGGGCTTCGCGTACCGCTCGACAAGAGTTCACCTGGGGACGGCCTGGTGTTCACCGAGGCGCCGCGCTGGCTTGCGACGGTCGCGGTGACAGGTGCCCGAGCGGGCGCCGGGACGAGAACGAGGTGGACATGCGGCAGATCTTCGACGCCGAGCTCAAGCAGGTCGGCGACGACCTCGCGGAGATGAGCCGGCTGGTGGAGCAGGCGATCGTCAAGGCGGGCACGGCCCTCCTGACGGCAGACATCGAGCTCGCGCAGCAGGTGGTGGCGCAGGACCAGGCGATCGACGAGCTCGAGCGAGACCTGGACGAGCGGTGCGTGCTGCTGCTCGCGCAGCAGCAGCCGGTCGCGACGGACCTGCGCATCGTCGTCTCGGCGCTGCGCATCAGCTCGTCGCTCGAGCGGATGGGCGACCTCGCGCGGCACATCGCGCAGGTGGCGCGGGGCCGCTACCCGCGGCACGCGGTGACGGGCGACCTGCAGGCGACGTTCGCGCAGATGAACGACGCCGCAGTCCGGGTCGCGCGGCGCGTCACCACGCTGCTGACGACGCGCGACCTCACGGTCGCGCACAACATCGAGCGTGACGACGACCTGCTCGACACGTTGCACCAGGACACGTTCGCGGCCCTGCTCGGGACGGGCTGGACCGGGACACCGCAGGAGACGGTCGACGTGACGCTCCTGGGGCGCTACTACGAGCGGTTCGGCGACCACGGTGAGTCGGTCGCACGGCGCATGCTCTACCTCGTGACGGGAGCGTTCGAGGAGGCGCGGCCCTGAGCCGCTCCGCCTGAGCGGGAGCACCCGAGACGACAGCAGGCCCGGACCGTACGGTCCGGGCCTGCTGCGTGCGTGGGGTTCGCTGTTACTTCTTGCCCTGGTTCGCGACGGCCTTGATGGCCTCCGCCGCGGCGTCGGGGTCGAGGTACTTGCCGGGGCCGACGGGCTTGAGGGTCTCCTCGTCGAGCTCGTAGACGAGCGGGATGCCGGTCGGGATGTTGAGGCCCGCGATGTCGTCGTCGGAGATGCCCTCGAGGTACTTCACGATCGCGCGCAGCGAGTTACCGTGCGCGGCGACGAGGACGGTCTTGCCGGCCTTGAGGTCAGGCACGATCTCGGCGTCCCAGTACGGGAGCGCACGCTCGAGGACGTCCTTGAGGCACTCGGTGAGGACCTGGGGGGCGTCGGCGTAGCGCGGGTCGGCGTCCTGCGAGAACTCCGAGCCGACCTCGATCGCGGGCGGCGGGACGTCGTAGGAGCGGCGCCACAGCATGAACTGCTCCTCGCCGAACTCGGCGAGGGTCTGGGCCTTGTCCTTGCCCTGGAGCGCACCGTAGTGACGCTCGTTGAGGCGCCAGCTGCGCTTGACCGGGATCCAGAGGCGGTCCGCGGCGTCGAGCGCGAGGTGCGCGGTGTTCATCGCGCGGCGCAGGAGCGACGTGTGCACGACGTCCGGGAGGACGCCGGCCTCGCGCAGGAGCTTGCCGCCGCGCTTCGCCTCCTCGACGCCCTTCTCGGAGAGGGCCACGTCGACCCAGCCGGTGAACAGGTTCTTGGCGTTCCATTCGCTCTCGCCGTGGCGGAGCAGCACGAGGGTGTAGGTCATGGTTCCCATTGTTGCGCACGCAGGGACCGCGCACGCAGGGACCTTTCGTCCGTGGACGGTCGAGACGCCTCGCGGCCCTGTCCCGCGCTCAGGGCGCCCCCCCGCGGCTCAGGCGCGCTCGCGCCGCACCTTCGCCGCGAGGTCGTACACGTCGAGCATCGCCGCGGCGGCGGCGTCCCACCCGTACGAGCGTCCGACGGCGAGCGCGCCCTCCGCGAGACGCGCACGTCGTGCCGGGTCCGCGAGCAGCCGCTCGAGCTCCCCCGCCCACCGGCGCGGGTCGTGCCCGTCGACGAGGACGCCCGAGACGTCGTCGCGCACGACGGTGCGCAGGCCTCCGACGGCGGCCGCCACGACCGGGGTGCCGCACGCCTGCGCCTCGACCGCGACGAGACCGAACGACTCGGTGTGGCTCGGCACCGCGACCACGTCGACCGCGCGGAACCAGCGGGCGAGCTCCTCGCGCGGCGCGGGCGGGCGGAACACCACGTGCTCGCTCACGCCGAGCCGGTAGGCGAGCGCCTCGAGCTCGCGCACCGCCGTCGGCCGGCCTGACGGCCCGCCGAGGACCACGAGCGTCGGCAGCGCGTCGAGCGTGCCGCGCTCGACGGCGTGGGCGCGCATGACCGCGAGCGCCTCGACGAGCACGTCCGGGCCCTTGAGCAGCTGCACGCGCCCCGCGAACAGGACCACGGGGCCGTCCGGGAGGCCGAGCACGCGACGCTCGTCGGCGCGCGGCGCCGACGACGGCGTGAAGATGTCGAGGTCCACGCCCGGCGGCACGACGTGCACGCGCTCCGGCACGGCGTCGTACAGGTCGACGAGCTCGTGCGCCTCCTGCGCGGTCGACGCGACGAGGCCGTCCGCGGCGTCGACGACCTGCTCCTCGCCGATGACGCGACCGCGCGGTTCGGGGGTGTCGCCCGGCGCGAGCGCCGCGTTCTTGACCTTTGCCATCGTGTGCATCGAGTGCACGAGCGGCACGTCCCAGCGGTCCGCCGCGAGCCAGGCCGCCTGGCCGGACAGCCAGTAGTGCGAGTGCACGACGTCGTACCAGCCGGCGCGGCGCGACGCCTCCGTGCGCAGCACGCCCGCGGTGAAGGCGCACAGCTGGCCGGGAAGGTCGTTCTTGTCGAGGCCCTCGAACGGCCCGGCGGTCACGTGCCGCACGAGGACGCCGTCCGACATCTCGACGCTCTCCGGCTGGGACGACGCCGTCGCCCGCGTGAAGATCTCGACCTGCGCGCCCGTGCGCGCGAGCGCGTCCGCGAGCCCGGTGATGTAGACGTTCATGCCGCCCGCGTCGCCCGTGCCCGGCTGCGCGAGCGGCGACGTGTGGACGCTCATCATCGCGACGCGCAGCCCGTCGCCCCGCGCGCTCACCGGGATGCCCCCGGGGCGCGGCGCACGCAGGAAGGACGCAGGTTCATGCGACAAGTATCCGCCCGTCGGGCGACCGCCACCCGCCACGTTCCCCATGGGCGAAACCCCGGCCGCCGGGAAGCTCCCCTTCGCGACCGACGACACGCCCGATCCGGGCCGGAAGTCCCATGCGAGGCCGTGAATAACCCGGAAGCGTAGAAGCCATGACAGGAACCACCACGCCGGCAGCGGGCCTCAGCGGCCTCGCAGCGCTGCGTGCCCAGCTCGAGTCGGAACCCGCCGTCGTCGACCCGGACGCACCCGTCGTCGACGCCGCGACCCTCGCGGACGAGCACATCGTCTGTCACTGCACGAACGTCACGGCCGGCGAGCTGCGCGGCCTCATCCACGAGGCCGGGGTGGCCTCGCTCGCCGAGGTCCAGCGCTGCACGCGCGCGGGCGGCAGCTGTGGCAAGTGCCTGCCGCTGCTCACGGACGTCGTGACGATCGAGCTCGGCCGCGCAGGGATCTCCGCCTGACACGACCCCAGTTCTCCGACGCCGGCTCCCTGTCATCCCCCGAGACAGGGCGTCGGCGTCGGTCCTTCTCGGCTTGCGAGCGGCACGCGTCGGCGGACCGGGCGCCCGGTGGCGACAGGTCCGGGCCGTGGCGGTGCCGGAGCGTGCGGTGCTAGACCGGCACGACGCACGACGGGCGCACCGGCAGCGTCAGCCGCGAGAGCACGCGGCCCGAGCCGTCCGCGCCGATCTCGAGAGCGACGAGCTCGTGACCGCCCTGCGCCGCCACGACGACGACGTCCCGGTCGGCTGCCGCGCCCGCGAGCACGGCGTGGTGCCGCGGCCACTCGCCGCAGGGCGTGTCGGCGAGGTGCGTGAGCGCCACGCCGTCGTCGCCGCGCTCGACCGCGAAGGTCGCGAGGACGTCCTGCCCCCGCACGCCGACGTGCAGGCGCGTTCCCGCGTCGTTGAGCGTGATGTGCGAGGGCTGGCTCGGTCCGTCGCCCGCGGGCGTCGCGCACGCGGGCAGCACCTGCAGCACCTCGCCGTCCGGGCCGCCGTCCGCGCCGGGCAGGCGCACGACGGCGACGGTCGAGTCGAGCTCGCACGCGACGATCGCCACGTCGTCGGGCAGCAGCACGAGGTGCCGCGGGCCCGAGCCCGCGGGCATGCGCGCGGTCACGCCGTCGGCCGTGACACCCGCGTCCGTGACGCGGTAGCGCACGAGCTGGTCGGTGCCGAGGTCCGCCGCCCACACGTGGGTACCGCCGGGCGCGAGCGTCGCGGAGTGCACGTGCGACGCGTCCTGGCGGTCCGCGTGGGGGCCGGGCGCGCCGTCGTGCCCGTGGGTGCGCGCGTCCCCCGCGGGGGCGCCGTCGGGCGAGAGCGGGACGCTCCCGAGGACCGCCGAGCCGGGCGCGCCCGAGCCGTAGCAGGACACGAGCACCTCGGACCCGAGCACCTCGAGGTGGCACGGGTAGCCGCCGCCGGCCGGCACGGTCACGAGCGGGCGCAGCGACATCGCGGCGTCGTCCGGGTCACCCGTCGCGAAGGCCGCGACCGCTCCACCGGGCTCCGCCTCCTGCGTCGCGTAGAGGACGGGCAGCGTCGGGTGCACCGCGACGAACGACGCCTGCGCGAGCGCCGCGGCGCGGCCGCGGTCGACGAGCGTGCCGTCGTCGAGCAGGTCGACGCGCCACACCCCTTCTGCCGGTGGGACGACCCCGTCGCGCGACGGGTACGTGCCGATCCAGAACCTCACGCGTCGACCACCTGCTTCGTCGCGGGCTGTCCCGTCGCGCCCTGCGCCGCCTGCCGGGCCGCGCCCGACGGCACCGGGATGCCCTCGAGCTCCGACCACGCACCCGGCTCCAGCGCGCCCCAGGCTCCCGGGTTCGAGACGACGAGGTGCAGCACCGACAGCGCGGCACCCGACATCGCGGCCCGCGTCCCCGACACCGACGCCTTGACGTTCATCTCGACCCACGGGGCCGTCAGCACGCGGCGGTCGAGCTCGCGGCGGACGTGGTCGACGAGCAGGTCGGTGAGCGGCGAGTAGATGCCGCCGAGCACGACCTCGTTGATGTCGGTGAGGTTCATGAAGGACGACAGCGCGATGCCGAGCGCGCGCCCGCCGCGGGCGAGCGCGTCGAGCGCCTTCTCGTCGCCGGAGCGCGCGGCGTCGACGAGCGCCTCGACCGGGAGGTCGCGCGCAAGACCGGCCGCAGCCATGAGCGAGTCCTTGCCGGCGTACGTCTCGAGGCACCCCTCGGAGCCGCACGTGCAGTCGGGGCCGTTCGGGTCGACGGTCACGTGGCCGAGCTCGCCGCTCCAGCCGTGGTCGCCCTTGAAGACGACGCCGCCGTCGACGAGGGCGCCACCGATGCCGACCTCGCCGGAGACGTAGAGGAAGCTCGGGCGCGCGGCGTGCTGGGCGCGGATCTCCGCGACGGCGGCGAGGTTCGCCTCGTTCGCGACGCGCACGCCGATCTCGTCGAACGGGGCGACCGTGCGCAGGGCGCCGAGGTCCTCGTCGGCCCAGCCGAGGTTCGGGGCGAGCCGCAGGGGCCCGCTGACGCGGTCGACGATGCCGGGCAGGGCGAGGCACGCGCCGGCGACGCGTGCGCCCTTGTTGGTCGTCGTGGTGACGACACGCTTGCCGAGACCGCCGAGCAGCGGCAGGACCTCCGCGGGCTCGGAGTGGCGGAAGTCGTCCTCGATGATCTCCTCCGCGAGGACGTTGCCGGCGAGGTCGATCGCGCGGGCGCCGAGGTAGTCGACGTTCGCCTCGAGGCCGATTCCGACGATCGTGCCGCGCGCGGGGACGAGCGGTACGGCGGGCCGGCCGGCGGTGCGGCGGGCGACCGGTTCGAGCTCGTCGACCATGCGTGCGGAGACGAGGAGGTCGACGAGGGCGGAGACGGTTGCCCGCGTCAGGCCTGTGCCGACGGCGAGGTCGGCCCGGGACACGGGCTCGGTCGCGTCGACGATCTGCTCGAGCACGAGCCCCAGGTTGTGCTCGCGCATCGCCGACTGGCTGGCGCCCGCGCCTGCGGCACGGCCGCGTGACGTGGCCTTCGTCCGGGCTGCCGCGCTGCCGCCCGCTCCGCTTGCGTTCATGGGTTGACCTTAGCCGAATCTGGCGATAAGTTCAGCCGCACAACAAATCTCGATGAGGAGACCCCCATGTCGCTCACCCCCACCCGCGAAGACAAGTTCTCCTTCGGTCTCTGGACCGTGGGCTGGAACGCACAGGACCAGTTCGGAAGCGCGACGCGCCCGTGGCTCGACCCGGTCGAGTCCGTGCACAAGCTCGCCGAGCTCGGCGCCGCCCACGTCACCTTCCACGACGACGACGTCGTCCCGTTCGGCTCCTCCGCAGCTGAGCGCGACACGATCCTCGAGCGCTTCAAGGGCGCGCTCGCGGAGACCGGCATCACCGTCGAGATGGTCACCACCAACACCTTCTCCCACCCGA
Organism: Flavimobilis soli; assembly: GCF_002564025.1. Taxonomy (NCBI): domain Bacteria; kingdom Bacillati; phylum Actinomycetota; class Actinomycetes; order Micrococcales; family Jonesiaceae; genus Flavimobilis; species Flavimobilis soli. The sequence goes on along the minus strand of NZ_PDJH01000001.1, from coordinate 2,274,956 downwards.
TCTTCAAGGACGGCGCATTCACCTCGAACGACCGCCGCGTGCGCCGCTACGGCCTGCGCAAGGTCCTGCGCAACGTGGACCTCGCCGCCGAGCTCGACGCCGACACCTTCGTCATGTGGGGCGGCCGCGAGGGCGCCGAGTACGACTCGGCCAAGGACCTCAAGGCCGCGCACGACCGCTACGCCGAGGGCCTCGACACCGTCGCCGCGTACATCAAGGAGAAGGGCTACAAGCTCCGCATCGCGATCGAGCCGAAGCCGAACGAGCCCCGCGGCGACATCCTCCTCCCGACGATCGGTCACGCCCTCGCGCTGATCTCGACCCTCGAGAACGAGGACATCGTCGGCCTCAACCCGGAGACGGGCCACGAGCAGATGGCCGGCCTCAACTACACGACGGGTCTCGCGCAGGCGCTGTGGGCGGGCAAGCTCTTCCACATCGACCTCAACGGCCAGCGGTCCATCAAGTACGACCAGGACCTCGTCTTCGGCCACGGCGACCTGTTCTCCGCGTTCGCCACCGTCGACCTCATCGAGAACGGCTTCCCGTCGGGCGGCCCGAAGTACGACGGCCCGCGCCACTTCGACTACAAGCCCTCGCGCACCGAGAGCTTCAAGGGCGTGTGGGAGTCGGCCGAGGCCAACATCCAGACGTACCTCCTCCTCAAGGAGCGCGCGATCGCGTTCCGCGAGGACCCCGAGGTCCAGGAGGCCCTCGAGGAGGCCGGTGTCTACGAGCTCGCGCAGCCGACCCTCGCCGAGGGCGAGACGCTGGACGACCTGCTCAACGACCCGACCACGTTCGAGGAGCTCGACGTCGACGAGGTCGCCTCGCGCGGCTTCGGCTTCGTCCGCCTGAACCAGCTCGCTCTCGAGCACGCCATCGGCGCTCGCTGAGCAGAACGGTCCGCAGCGACATGCTCCCGGACGCCCGCCGCTGCGGGCGTCCGGGAGGCCGACAGCGGCCCAGAACCACGGTCTGACGACCGCCACCGGAGCTCCACCCGTGCGAGCACCGGCGACGCCGCCCCGGCGGCGCACCGAGCCGTCCGGTCCTCGCCACTCCAGCGACGACCGGGCGGCTCGACCCTCATCCACCTCTGGTCACGAGGCCGTGGCCGCTCACCCGAAGGACCCTGATGGCACTCGTCGCCGGCGTGGACTCGTCCACGCAGTCCTGCAAGATCGTCATCCGCGACTCCGAGACCGGAGCGCTCGTCCGCTCCGGCCGCGCGAAGCACCCCGACGGCACGACCGTCGACCCGAACGCCTGGTGGACCGCGCTCGTCGAGGCGGCCGCTGACGCTGGCGGTCTCGACGACGTCGCCGCGATCGCGGTCGGCGGACAGCAGCACGGCATGGTCGCGCTCGACGCCGACGGCAACGTCGTCCGCGACGCGATGCTGTGGAACGACACGAGCTCCGCGCCCGACGCCGCGGACCTGATCGCCGAGCTCGGCGACGGCGACGCCGCCGCCGGCGCGCAGGCGTGGGCGGACGCGGTCGGCTCGGTGCCGGTCCCCTCGCTCACGGTCACGAAGCTGCGCTGGCTCGCACGCGTCGAGCCGGAGAACGCCGCTCGGGTCGCCGCCGTCGCGCTCCCGCACGACTGGCTGACATGGCGCCTCATGGGCGCGAAGAGCCTCGACACGCTCACGACGGACCGCTCGGACGCCTCGGGCACGGGCTACTGGTCGCCCGCGACGGGCGAGTACCGCCGCGACCTGCTCGTGCGAGCCCTCGGCCACGACGTCACGCTGCCGACCGTCCTCGCCCCCGGCGCGAGCGCAGGCACGACCGACTGCGAGCTCACGCGCGGCGCTGTCGTCGGCGTCGGCGCGGGCGACAACGCGGGCGCCGCCCTCGGCCTCAACCTGCGCCCGGGCGACGTCTCGATGTCGCTCGGCACGTCCGGCGTCGTGTGCGCGGTCTCCGAGGCCCCGTCCGCTGACGGCTCGGGCCTCGTTGCGGGCTTCGCGGACGCGACTGGCCGCTACCTGCCGCTCGTGTGCACGCTCAACGCGTCGCGCGTCCTCGACTGGGCGTGCCAGCTCCTCGGCGTGGACTACGACCGCCTCGCCGAGCTTGCCCTGTCCGCGCCTGCGGGCGCCGACGGCGTCGTCCTCGTCCCCTACTTCGAGGGCGAGCGCACGCCGAACCGCCCGACGGCCACGGCGTCGCTCCACGGCCTGCAGCTCGGCACGGGCACCCCGGCGAACGTCGCGCGCGCGGCGGTCGAGGGCATGCTGTGCGCCCTGGCCGACGGCGTCGACGAGATCGAGCGTCACGGCGCCTCCGTGTCGCGCCTGCAGCTCATCGGTGGCGGCGCGCAGTCGCCCGCGGTGCGGGCGATTGCGCCGATCGTCCTCGGCGTCGACGTCGTCGTGCCGCAGCCGGGTGAGTACGTGGCCGACGGCGCGGCCCGCCAGGCCGCCTGGGCGCTCTCGGGCGCCGCCGAGGCGCCCTCGTGGTCGACGTCCGTCGAGGAGCCTGTCGTGGTGGCTGCGGACACGTCCGAGTCGGGACGCGCGACGACGCGTCTCGTCCGCGAGCGTTATGCGGCGGCGCGCGAGCTGATCCTCGAGCGCCCCTGACAAAGCCTCACCGGGAGGAGGGCCCGTGCGCGAGAGATCGCGCACGGGCCCTTGTCTTTTACTGCGTCGGCGGTGCCGCGGCATGGCACGGCCGCCTATGTTCTTCCGCCGCCTTCGTCGCCGCGCGGGCGTGCGAAAAGGGGCCCCACCGTCAGATCGGCGGGGCCCCTTTTCGTGCCGGCCGCTCGCGGCCGGACCAGATCAGCTGGCGGCCTCGTAGGCGGCCTTGATCTCTGCGGAGATGCGTCCGCGGTCGTTCACCTTGTAGCCGTTGGCACGCGCCCACTCGCGAATTTCGTTCGCGTTCGAGGAGCTGCGGGACGAGCTCGAGCGGCGGGCCGCGCGCGGGGCCGCGGACTTGCCGACCTTGCGTCCGTGCCCGATCCACGGGGCGAGCGCCTCGCGCAGCTGAGCGGCGTTGTCGGCATTGAGGTCGATCTCGTAGGTGACACCGTCGAGACCGAACGAAACCGTCTCGGAAGCCTCGCCACCGTCGATGTCATCCACCAGGATGACCTGGACCTTCTGCGCCATGCGTCTCTCACCTCGTCATCATTGTCAGATCCTGCGGACGATCTGAGAATACGCCCGCAGGCGTACGATCGCCCCCGATATGGCGATTATTGAGGTGTGCGCCTAATACGTCAAAACGAGCGCAGAAAACAACCGAGGCGCGAGACGGTCGCTTCAGGCCGAGGGACCGGATTCCTGTGCGCGGCGGGCCGCGCGCTCCTTCAGGCGCTCTTCCGCCTCGAATGCGGCAAGCGCCTCTCGCTCGGAACGGTCGGAGCGGATGATCGCGCGGATAGCGAGGTAGAAGAGCGCGAAGACCCCGACAGAGGGGATCAGCGCGCCCAGGGCCGCGAGGAAGGAGTCCACTGGCTCAGCCTACTCGTGGCTCCCTGGACGGAGCTGCTCGCCCGCATGGGACCTTCGTCACCGCGGCGATACACGAGATGAACCCATGACCAGCCGCTCGATGCCCGACTTGTCCGGATCTGCCACACGACAAACCGGACAGCGCTGCACCGTTAGCGGATCGTTACCTCCCAGGATTCCGCAGGATGCTGCGGCTGAGATATGTTCAGTCGCAGAACAAATCGGCGCAGCGTTGCGTTCAAGAAGTGAAGGCTGCACGATGGTGTCCGCCGGATCCGGTCAGACCCGATGGTGGGGCTGATCACGAGGCGTCGAGGTCGACGCCGGACCCGGCCGCACCCGGTTCTTCGTTCCGACCGGAACAGCAAGATCAGACGAAGGGAAATGCCAACGATGTCTACCACCCGCAAGCTGCTCGCGATCGCCGGCTCGGCGTCGCTCATCCTCGGGATGGCTGCGTGCAGCTCCGAGCGCGAGACCCCCGCCGCCACCACGCCCGCCCCGGGCGCATCCTCCGGAGCCCCCGCAGGCGACGGCGCACTCATCGGTGTCGCGATGCCGACCCGTTCGCTCGAGCGCTGGAACAACGACGGCGCGCACGTCGAGTCCCTCCTCAAGGAGGCCGGCTACGAGGTCTCGCTGCAGTACGCCGACAACAAGGTCGAGCAGCAGATCCAGCAGCTCGAGACCATGATCAACCAGGGCGCCAAGGTCCTCGTCGTCGCCTCGATCGACGGCACCGCTCTCAGCAACGTCCTCGAGACCGCCGCCGCCGCGGGCATCAAGGTCATCGCGTACGACCGTCTCATCAACGGCACGGACGCTGTCGACTACTACGCGACGTTCGACAACTACCAGGTCGGCCAGCTCCAGGGGAAGTTCATCGAGGAGCAGCTCGAGCTCGCGACGACGACCGAGAAGTTCAACCTCGAGCCCTTCGCCGGTTCGCCCGACGACAACAACGCGAAGTTCTTCTTCTCCGGCGCGTGGGACGTCCTGCTCCCCTACGTGCAGGACGGCAAGCTCGTCGTCCCGTCCGGCAAGGACCCGAAGTCGAACGACGAGTGGACCAAGATCGGTATCCAGGGCTGGGAGTCCGCGAAGGCTCAGGCTGAGATGGACAACCGCATCAACTCGTTCTACGGCGACAAGAAGGTCGACGTCGTCCTGTCCCCGAACGACTCGCTCGCCCTCGGTATCGAGCAGTCGCTCGAGTCCAACGGCTACAAGCCGGGCGGTGACTGGCCGATCATCACGGGCCAGGACGCCGACAAGGCCAACGTCATCAACATGCTCGCTGACAAGCAGTCGATGACGGTCTGGAAGGACACCCGCACGCTCGGCACGCAGGTCGCCAAGATGGTCGACCAGATCCTCAAGGGCGAGACCGTCGAGGTGAACGACACCACCACGTACGACAACGGCAAGAAGGTCGTCCCGTCCTTCCTGCTCCCGCCGCAGGTCGTCACGAAGGACACGGTCCAGAAGGACCTCGTCGACTCGGGCTTCTACAAGGCCTCGGACATCGGTCTCTGACCTGATCCTGCGGTCCACCACGGACCATGACGTCGGGGCAACCTGACGCCACCCGCCGGGGCGGGGCATCCCGCCCCGCCCCGGCACACCGAAATCTCCAGCACGAGGACGAGGACATGTCCACGCACAGCAACATTCTCGAGATGCGCGGTATCACGAAGACCTTCCCAGGCGTCAAGGCGCTCCAGGACGTCACCCTCACGGTGAAGCGCGGGGAGGTGCACGCGATCTGCGGCGAGAACGGCGCAGGCAAGTCGACGCTGATGAAGGTGCTCTCCGGCGTCTACCCCCACGGCTCCTACACGGGTGACATCTACTTCGAGGCCGAGCCCTGCGAGTTCCGCACGATCCGCGACTCCGAGGAGCGCGGCATCGTGATCATCCACCAGGAGCTCGCGCTCAGCCCGCACCTCTCGATCGCCGAGAACATCTTCCTCGGCAACGAGCGCGCCCGCGGCGGGGTGATCGACTGGACCCGCACGAACGCTGAGGCGGCTCAGCTCCTCGCCCGCGTCGGGCTCAGCGAGAGCCCCGACACCAAGATCAAGGACATCGGCGTCGGCAAGCAGCAGCTCGTCGAGATCGCCAAGGCCCTCTCCAAGCGCGTGAAGCTGCTCATCCTCGACGAGCCCACCGCGGCGCTCAACGACGAGGACAGCGCTCACCTGCTCGACCTGATGCGCTCCCTCAAGGGCCAGGGCATCACGTCGATCATCATCTCCCACAAGCTCAACGAGATCGCCGCAATCGCCGACTCCACGACGATCATCCGCGACGGTCAGACGATCGAGACGCTCGACATGCACGGCGCCGAGCCCGTCTCCGAGGACCGCATCATCCGCGGGATGGTCGGCCGGTCGCTCGACAACCGCTTCCCGGACCGCGTCTCGAACCCCGGCGCCGAGGTGCTGCGCATCGAGGACTGGACGGTCCACCACCCGATCGTCCACGACCGCATCGTCGTCGACAACGCCGCGCTGAGCGTGCGCGCAGGCGAGATCGTCGGCATCGCCGGCCTCATGGGCGCCGGCCGCACCGAGCTCGCGATGAGCATGTTCGGCCGCTCCTACGGCAGCAACTTCTCCGGCCGCATGTACAAGGACGGCGAGGAGATCCGCCCGCGCACGGTGCGCCAGGCGATCGACCACGGCATCGCGTACGTCTCCGAGGACCGCAAGCGCTACGGCCTGAACCTGATCGAGGACATCAAGCGGAACATCGCCGCCTCTGCTCTCGGCAAGATCTCCCGTGGCGGCGTCGTCGACGGCCGCGGGGAGGTCCGCCACGCGGAGCAGTTCCGCAAGGACCTCAACATCAAGACGCCGAGCGTGGACGCCCTGACCGGAAAGCTCTCCGGCGGCAACCAGCAGAAGGTCGTCCTCGCGAAGTGGATCTTCACGGACCCGGACGTCCTCATCCTCGATGAGCCGACGCGCGGTATCGACGTCGGCGCCAAGTACGAGATCTACCAGATCATGAATGCCCTCGCCGAAGCCGGCAAGGCCATCATCGTCATCTCCTCCGAGCTGCCCGAGCTGCTCGGAACCTGTGACCGCATCTACGCGATGAGCCAGGGCCGGATCACCGGTGAGCTGCCCCGCGAGGAAGCGACCCAGGAAAACCTCATGCGCTACATGACCAAGGAAAAGGAAGGGGCGGACGCGTGAACGCGCTGACGCAGAACCTCACCCGGAACCTCCGCGAGTACGGGATGATGGCGGCCCTCGTCGTCATCGTCGTCGTGTTCCAGGTGCTGACGGACGGCAAGATGCTGATCCCGAACAACATCGCGAGCCTCGTCCAGCAGAACGCTTACGTGTTCATCCTGACGATCGGCATGGTCATGGTCATCGTGGCCGGCCACATCGACCTCTCGGTCGGTTCGGTCGTGGCGTTCGTCGGCGGTCTCATCGGCTACCTGATGATCACCGAAGGTCTCCCCTGGCCTCTCGTCGTGGTCATCGCGGTCGCGATCGGCGCCCTGGTCGGCTGCTGGCAGGGCTTCTGGGTGGCCTACGTCGGGATCCCGGCATTCATCGTGACCCTCGCGGGCATGCTGATCTTCCGCGGTCTCGCGATCGTCATCGCGGGCACCACGATCTCGGGCTTCCCCGACGGGTTCAACCAGATCTCGAAGGGCTCGCTGCCCAACTTCCTCGGCTTCGCCGGCAACCTCGACGTCGTCACCGTCGTCATCGGTGCGCTCGCCATCGTCGGCCTCGTCGTCGCAGGCCTGCGCCAGCGTGCGACCCTCCACCGTGAGGGCCTGAGCACCGAGAGCCTCGTGGGCTTCGTCATCAAGACGGTCATCATCAGCGCCCTCATCGCGTACATCACGTACCTGCTCGCCAACTCGGCCGGCGGTACCCCGATCGTCCTCGTGATCGTCGGTGTCCTCGTCCTCGTCTACACGTTCGTCATGAACAAGACGGTCTTCGGCCGCCACATCTACGCGATCGGTGGCAACCTGCACGCCGCCGTCCTCTCGGGCGTCAACACCAAGCGCGTCAACTTCATGATCTTCGTGAACATGGGTCTCCTCGCCGGTATCGCCGGTGTCGTGACCACCGCCCGCGCCGGTGCCTCCGTCGCCTCGGCCGGTGTGAACTTCGAGCTCGACGCGATCGCTGCGGCCTTCATCGGTGGAACCGCCGTCACCGGCGGTATCGGCAAGGTCTCCGGCGCCATCATCGGTGCACTCATCATGGGTGTCCTGAACATGGGTCTGTCGATCATGGGCGTCGACGCTGCCTGGCAGCAGTCGATCAAGGGCCTCGTGCTCCTCGCGGCCGTCGCCTTCGACATCCTCAACAAGCGCAAGTCGGGCGGCCACTGACCGTCGTCCCTCCTCCACAGGGCGAAGGCCTCCAGCACCTCACGGTGCTGGAGGCCTTCGGCTTTCCGTGCGAGGCTGTGACCCACCGCTGCCCCTCGCGTCCGGAGCCCTGATGACCACGTCCACGCCGTCCGCCCTGTTCGTCTGCGTCCACAACGCAGGTCGCTCCCAGATGGCCGCAGGTCTCCTCCGGCACCTGTCGGGCGGGGCGGTCGAGGTCCGCTCCGCCGGCTCGATGCCCGCGTCCCAGATCAACCCCGTCGCCGTCGAGGCGATGCTCGAGATCGGCATCGACATCCGCGACGAGCAGCCCAAGGTGCTGACCACGGAGGCCGTGCGGGCCTCCGACGTCGTCGTCACGATGGGCTGTGGCGACGCGTGCCCGGTCTTCCCCGGCAAGCGCTACGAGGACTGGGCCCTGGCCGACCCTGCGGGCCAAGGCCTCGAGCCGGTGCGGGTGATCCGTGACGAGATCCGCGCCCGGGTCCTCTCGCTCCTGGCAGAGCTCGGCGTCGATCCGGTCACGGACTGAGAGTCCGGCGTCAGGCGGGGCAGCAGGGCGGCGCGACGCTCGGCGCGCGCCGGGGCACCGGCACCCGCAGGCGCTCGACGACGTCACGAGCCCGTCCCGGTCGCTGGCGCTCGGAACGACCGGGGAAGTCGCGCACCGCGCGCAGGCGCTCGGCGTCGCGGGCAAGCTGGCTCTCGCCCTGGACGTACGCCATCAGGTGGAGGTCGCCGTTCATCGCTCCTCCTCGACAGCGGGCTTGCGGGCGCGGACGACTGCGCCGTGCATGCCGTCAGCGACCTCGTGCGTGAGCTCGACCGCGGCGTCGACGAACCCTGCGGCGACGAGACCCTCGAGGTACTCACCTCGGGAGAGAGCGCCGGCGATGCACCCGACGTACGAGCCGCGCTCGGCGCGCTGGTCCGGGCTCAGGTGGTCCTCCGCGACGACGTCGGAGATGCCGAGCCGTTCGCCGCGCCCGCCTTCGTAGCGTTGGCCCGGGCCAGCTCGAGCATCTCGTCGGTCATGTCGACGCCGTAGGCGAAGCCGGTCTCGCCGACGCGGCGCGCGGAGAGCAGGACGTCGACGCCACCCCCCGAACCGAGGTCGAGCGCACGCTCGCCCTCCCGGAGCTCTGCGACCAGCAGCGGGTTGCCGCAGCCGAGCGATGCCGCGAGCGCCTCGGCTGGGACGTCGGCAGCGTCCTCGGACCGGTAGAGCGCAGCCCCGAATCGTTCGTCGACTCCGACGCCGGCTTCGTCACCCGCGAGAAGCGCGGCGTCTGGGTCTACTACACGCTCGTGCCGAGCACGGTCCGCGAGCTCGGCGCGCACCTGAGCGAGCACCTGCTCACCAAGGTCGCCGCATGACCGCGGTCGACACGAGCATCGCCCTCGCCCCGATGCGCGCCGAGCACGCGAACGCCGTCCTCGCGATCTACGCCGCAGGCATCGCGAGCGGCACCGCGACCTTCGAGTCGAGCGCGCCCACGTGGGACCAGTTCGACGCGACCCACCTCGCCGACCACCGCTTCGTCGCCCTCGACGGTGACGACGTCGTCGGGTGGGTCGCCGTCTCCCCCGTCTCGGGGCGCTGCGTCTACGCGGGCGTCGTCGAGAGCTCGCTCTACGTCGCCCCGCACGCGCAGGGACGTGGCGTCGGGCGCGCGCTCACCGAGCGCCTGATCGGGTCGGCGCGCGACGGCGGCGTGTGGACGATCCAGTGCGGCATCTTCCCGCAGAACACCGCGAGCCTCGCGCTCCACGAACGTATGGGCTTCCGCGTCGTCGGGACGCGCGAACGCTTCGGACGGATGACGCACGGCCCGCTGGCCGGGCAGTGGCTCGACGTCGTGCTGCTCGAGAAGCGGCTCTAGCCGCGCCTCCGCCGCGAGCCCTCGTCGGCGGCGGCACGGCGCCCTCCCTGCTGCGGGCGCGGCCGCAGCGGCGCCCGGCCCCCCGACCCGCACAGACGACCGCGGCGCACCCTCGTGCGAGGGTGCGCCGCGGCGTCGGCTCCAGGAAGGCTCAGGCGAGCGGCTTCACCAGCGGGAACATGATCGTCTCGCGGATGCCGAGGCCCGTGAGCGCCATGAGCAGCCGGTCGAGGCCCATGCCCATGCCGCCGCTCGGCGGCATCGCGAACTCCATCGCGGCGAGGAAGTCCTCGTCGAGGACCATCGCCTCGTCGTCGCCCGCCGCAGCGAGCAGCGCCTGCGCCTCGAAGCGCTGGCGCTGGATGACCGGGTCGACGAGCTCCGAGTACGCGGTCGCAAGCTCGAAGCCGCGGACGTACAGGTCCCACTTCTCCACGAGGCCCTTCTTGGACCGGTGGTCGCGCGTGAGCGGGCTCGTCTCGACCGGGAAGTCGCGGACGAACGTCGGCGCGTACAGGTGGTCGCCGACGTGGAACTCCCACAGCTCCTCGACGAGCTTGCCGTGGTTCTGACGCTTCGGGTCGATCTTCAGGTCGAACTTCTCGACGAGCGCGAGCAGCTCCGCGTCTGGCGTGTCGTGCGTGATCTCGGTGCCGAGCTTCTCGGAGAGCGACTCGTACATCGTGATCTCGGCCCAGTCGCCGCCGAGCTCGTACTGCTCGCCGTCAGGCAGCGTGACGAGGGTCGTGCCGAGGACGTCCATCGCGGCCGTCTGCACGAGGTCCTTCGTGAGCGCCGCCATCGTGTCGTAGTCGCCGTAGGCCTCGTACGCCTCGAGCATCGTGAACTCGGGCGAGTGCGTCGAGTCCGCGCCCTCGTTGCGGAAGTTGCGGTTGATCTCGAAGACCTTCTCGACGCCGCCGACGACCGCGCGCTTGAGGAACAGCTCGGGCGCGATACGCAGGAACAGCTCCATGTCGAACGCGTTCATGTGTGTCGCGAACGGACGAGCCGCGGCGCCACCGTGGATCGTCTGCAGCATCGGCGTCTCGATCTCGAGGAAGTCGCGCCGGTGGAAGTTCTCGCGCAGCGAGCGCACGACGCCGGCACGCAGCCGCACCGTGTCGCGCGCGGCGGGGCGGGCGATGAGGTCGACGTAGCGCTGGCGGACGCGCGCCTCCTCGGAGAGCTCGGCGGTCGTGCCGTCCTCACGCTCGTACATGTTGGGCAGCGGGCGCAGCGACTTCGCCGCGAGCGTCCACGAGTCCGCGAATACCGAGAGCTCGCCGCGGCGCGAGGCACCGACGCGGCCGTGCACGAAGAGGTGGTCGCCCAGGTCGACGTCGGACTTGAACGCCGCGAGGCGCTCCTCGCCGACCGCGGCGAGGGAGAGCATCGCCTGGATGCGCACGCCGGCGCCGTCCTGCAGCGTGACGAAGCAGAGCTTGCCGGTGTTCCGCAGGAACACCACGCGGCCCGCGACGCCGACGACGTCGTCCGTCTCGACGCCCGCCTCGAGGTCGCCGTACTTCTCGCGCACCGACGCGATCGAGTGCGTCACGGGGACGCCGACCGGGTAGGCCTCCTGGCCGCTCGCGAGGAGACGCTCACGCTTCTCCTTGCGCACCCGGATCTGCTCGGGGGTGTCGTCCGCCGGGGCGGCCGCGGGGTCCTGGGGCGTGGGCGCAGCGGTCTGCGCGGAGTCAGCGGGAGTCACGCCCCCAATCCTACCGAGCGCTGCAGCATGAGCGACGCCGGGCTCCCGGCACCGGGCCGGCGAGCCCGGGTCCAGCCGGGCCGCCCGGCACCGCCCGTCCCACCCGCCACCGGCCCGGCCCGACCCGGCCCAGCCCGACCCGGCCCGACCCGGCCCGACCCAGGGAGATGAGTCCGTCGGTTCCAGCACGAGTCCGTCAACTGCAAGCGACGTAGTGACGCCGGAGCTGACGGACTCACGGGCCGGGCGTGGTGGCGGAGTTGCCGCCGGGAGACCGACGGAGCCGCGGCCGGGCGGAGCGACGGAGTCGCGGCCGGGCGTGGTGGCGGAGTCGCGGTCGGGCGGAGCGACGGGGTCGCGGCCGCCTGGAATGACGGGCTCGCGGTGGGAGGCCTGCTACTGGAGGTCGAGTGCGAGGTCGAGGATCGGCGCGGAGTGGGTGAGGGCGCCGACCGACATGTAGTCGACCCCCGTCGCGGCGACCGCGGCGGCGCGGTCGAGCGTGAGGTTGCCCGTCGCCTCGAGCTCGACGCGCCCGTGCGCCGGCTCGAGCGCCCGCACCGCGCGGACGGTCGCTGCGAGGACGTCGTCGGGCATGTTGTCGAGGAGGAGGAAGTCCGCTCCCGCCTCGACGGCCTCGACGGCCTGCTCGAGCAGGTCCGCCTCGACCTGGACGAGCACGTCGGGGAACGCAGCGCGCACGCGCTCGATCGCGGCCGACACGGAGCCCGCCGCGACCACGTGGTTGTCCTTGATCATCGCGACGTCGAACAAGCCCATGCGCTTGTTCGTCCCGCCGCCGCAGCGCACCGCGTACTTGTCGAGCTCGCGCAGACCCGGCGTCGTCTTGCGGGTGTCGAGGACGGTCGCACACGTGCCGTCCGGGCGCGGAGCTGCGTCGAGGACGTCGGCCCACGCGCGCGTCGCCGTCGCGACGCCCGACGCGCGCGACGCGAGGTTGAGCATCGTCCGCTCCCCCACGAGCAGCGCCTGCACCGGGCCGCGCAGCCGCGCGAGGACGTCGCCGCGGCGCACCCGGGCACCGTCGGGCACGTCGAGGCTCACCTCGACGGGAGCGAGACCGAAGCGCGCGCACACCTGCGCCAGAACCTCCGGCACGACGACGAGGCCGGCGACCGTGCCGTCCTCGCGCGCCACGAGGTGCGCCTCACGCACGACGTCGGGGCCGATCGTCGCCAGCGTCGTCACGTCGCGGCCCGGCGCCGGGCCGAGGTCCTCGTCGAGCGCGATCGCGACGGTGCGTGCGATCCAGGCAAGGTCGAGCGGGCGCTCGACGACGGCCGACGGCGATGCAGAGGCAGGCTGGTGCGCGGGAGTCTGGGTCACGGGCCCACGCTACCGGGGCGCAGGCCGCCTCCGCGGGCACCGCTCAGTAGTCCGGCGCTGCCGGGAGCCCGAACATCGTCTCGAGCGACGTCGCGCCCGACTCGTACGCGAGACGCGCCATCTCGACGCCGACGTACCTCAGGTGCCACGGCTCGGCGTCGTACCCCGTGACCTCCTCGGCGCCCTTCTGGTACCGCACGACCCAACCGTGCTCGTGCGCGTGCTCCGCGAGCCAGCGCGCCTGCGGCGTCTTGCCGAAGCAGCCCATCGTGCCGCACGCACCCGTCGCTGCGACGACGTCGACCGCGAGGCCCGTCTGGTGCTCGGAGTGGCCGGGACGGGCCGACCGCGCCGTCGCGCGCTCCTCGCCGAGCTGGTCGACCCACCCCTGGAACGTCCGCGCCTGCTCGTCGTACGAGCGGTAGGCGCTGTGGACCCCGATCGGCACGTCCGCCTTGGCGGCCGCCTCCCTCAGGTCCGCGAGGGCCTCGGCCGCCTCGGCGCGCAGCCGCACCTGGCTGCCTGAGACCGGGACGAGGTCCGACGGCTCGAAGTCCTCCGGGGCCAGTGGGCGCTGCTTGTTGACGACCACCGTGAGGCTGTCGGGGGAGCTCACGTCCGCGGTCGCGGCGGCGAGCCAGGCGGCGAGGGTCTTCGCCCCGGCCTTGGCGCCGTCGGGGGTTCCGGGCGGGGGCTCGGCTGTCGCTCCGGTCGCCCCTGCGAACAGAGCCTGCGCCCCGGCTTCGTCGTCCGTGTCGGCGTCCTCGCTGCCCGCGCCGCCGCTGCCCGTGCCGCGCCCGCCGGCGCCGGGCTCCCCCGCCGCTGCCAGGCTGCCGGACGCCGCGTCGAGGCTCCCGCTCCCCTGCGGGGCAGGTGCCACGGGCTCACCGCGCCGCTCGACCGTCACGACGAGGCCGAGCTGCTCGGCGACGAGATACGACACTGCGGCGCTCGCCCCCACGACGAGGAGGGCGATCAGGAGGCGGAGCACGCGCAGGCGCACGTCCGAGCGCCGCGGTGCGCCGCCTCCGGGGCGCCGCACCGCGTCCGGTCTGCTGGCACCCGTGCTGGGCGCCGGCGTCGGGCCGCTCCGGCTGCGTGCCATCTCATCAGTATGTCCGGAATGTGGCACGGGCGCGACGACAAGCCTCCTCGGAGGCGCAGGTCACACACCCTGGCCGACGGCGTCAGCCCTCACGACGTCCCGGTGCTCGACGACGACACGTCCCTCCGTGTCGAGTCGCACCTCGACACGGACGCGCCACGCGTCGTCCTGCTCGGGGAAGTCCGTGCGGAAGTGGCCGCCGCGCGACTCCGTCCGCTCGAGCGCCGTCACCGCGAGCACGGTCGCGAGCTGGTGGAGGTTCGTCGTCTCCCACTCGGCGACCTGCGGGTGCGCGTCGACGACGCCCGCCGGACGCGGACCGCCGTCGATCGGCACGGCCCCGAGACGGTCGAGGGACTCCACGAGACCGTCGCGAGAGCGCACGACACCCGGCCCGAACGCCGCCGCCCGCTGGATGCGAGAGCGCATCGCCGCAGGCACGAGCGCGACCGGGCCCTCGTACTCGACCGGCTCGAGCGGGGCGAGGCGCCCCGAACGGAGCCCGTCCACGACGTCGGCGGCCGCGCGGTGCGCGAAGACGAGGCCCTCGAGGAGGGAGTTGGACGCGAGGCGGTTCGCGCCGTGCACGCCCGTGCACGCGACCTCGCCGACCGCGTACAGACCGGGCACGTTCGTGCGCCCGTGCAGGTCCGTGACGACGCCGCCCGAGTGGTAGTGCTGTGCCGGCGCGACGGGCACGAGGTCCGTCGTCCAGTCGATGCCGTGCTCCGCGAGGCGGTCCGTGATCGTCGGGAACCGCTCCCGCAGGAAGTCCGCGCCGAGGTGACGGGCATCGAGGAACACGTGGTTCGCGTCGGTCACCTTGAGGCGCTCGACGATCGCGTGCGCGACGACGTCGCGCGGGGCGAGCTCCGCCATCGGGTGCACGTCCGGCATGAAGCGCACGCCGTCGATGTCGACGAGCCACGCGCCCTCGCCGCGCACGGCCTCCGAGATGAGCGGGAGCTGGCCGCGCATGCCCGAGCCGAGCCACAGCACGGTCGGGTGGAACTGCACGAACTCGACGTCGCCCAGGACGGCGCCCGCGCGCAGGGCGAGCGCGTCGCCGTCGCCCGTGGCCTGCACCGGGTTCGTCGAGGAGCGGTAGACCTGGCCGATGCCACCGGTCGCGAGGACGACCGCAGGCGCGAGGACGGCGCCGACGCCGTCGCGCTGCCCCTCACCGATGACGTGCAAGGTCACCCCGGCGACCGCGCCGGGGACCTCGTTGCCGTCCGCGTCGCGCGTCGGCTCACCCTGGAGCAGGTCGAGGACGAGCGCGTGCTCGATCACGTCGATGCCCGGGTCCGACACGACCGCGTCGAGCTGCGCGAGCAGCGCCCGCGAGATCTCGGCACCCGTCGCGTCGCCGCCCGCGTGCGCGATGCGGTCCGCGTGGTGCCCGCCCTCACGGGTCAGCGCGATGTCGCCTCCCGGGGCGCGGTCGAAACGCGCGCCGAGCGCGACGAGCTCGCGCACCCGGTCCGGGCCCTCGGTCACGAGGACCTCGACCGCGGTGCGGTCGCACACCCCGACGCCCGCGACGAGGGTGTCCTCGAGGTGCGCCTGGGGAGAGTCCGTCGGGTCCAGAGCAGCCGCGATGCCGCCCTGCGCCCACACGGTCGAGCCCGACGACAGCTCCCCCTTCGTCACGAGCAGCACACGCCCGGACTCGCCGAGCCGCGAACGCAGCTCGAGCGCCGCCGTCAGCCCCGCGATGCCCGACCCCACGACCACCACGTCAGCGTGCGCCGTCCAGCCCGGCTGGGGCGCTTCGAGCCGGCGCGCGAGCACCGGCCCGGTCACGACAGGTCCGCCGGGGCGACCGGGTGCTGGAAGCCCGCGATCGGCAGGCCGGACGCCTCGAGGCCGTAGCCGTCGGGCACCTGGCCCGGCTCCTCGTTGACCTCGACGATGCGGTTGTCCGCGTCGACGAAGACGACGTGCGGCATGAAGGTGCGCGCGTCGGCGTCGTTCATCGACCCGTAGGCGATGAGGATGACGACGTCGCCCGGGTGGACGAGGTGCGCGGCGGCGCCGTTGATGCAGATCTGGCCAGAGCCGGGCTCGCCCGGGATGACGTACGTCGTCAGGCGGGAGCCGTTCGTGACGTCGACGACGTCGACCTGCTGGCCCGCGATCAGGTCGGCCGCCCGGAGCAGGTCGGCGTCGACCGTGATCGAGCCGACGTAGTGGAGGTCCGCCTGCGTGACGGTCGCCCGGTGGATCTTCGCGATCATCATCGGGCGCATCAGCGAGGCCGGAGGGGTGGTGTTCATCAGTGTCCTTCCACGGACGCGGCGAGTCAGGCCTGTGCAGGCCCGCGCAGGTCGACGGCCGTGTTGTCGATCAGTCGGGTGGTACCCACGCGAGCAGCCACGAGGAGACGCGCCGGGCCGGAGAAGTCCGAGGGCACCTCCTCCACGGTAGTCGCGTCGACGAGCGCGAGGTAGTCGGCGGAGATCCCGGCGTCGTCGAGCACCGCCTGGGCCGCGGCGCGGACCGCGTCCGCGCCCTGCGCGGCAACCGCGGAACCCGCGCGCAGCGCCGCGGACAGGGCGAGGGCCTGCGACCGCTCGTCGTCGGACAGGTACGCGTTGCGCGACGACAGGGCGAGCCCGTCCTCCTGCCGCACGATCGGGACGCCGAGGATCTCGACCGGCAGGTCGAGGTCGAGGACCATGCGTCGGACCGCGAGGAGCTGCTGCGCGTCCTTCTCGCCGAACACCGCGACGTCGGGCGCCGTGAGGTTGAGCAGCTTGAGGACGACCGTCAGCACGCCGTCGAAGTGGCCGGGACGGATCGCGCCCTCGAGCACCTCGCCGATCGAGCCGGCAGTCACGCGGACGATCGGCCCGGACGGGTACATCTCCTCGTCGCTCGGCGCGAAGACGACGTCGACCCGGCCCTTCGCGCCGGCCGACTCGAGCATGCGCACGTCCTTGTCGAGGTCGCGCGGGTACGCGTCGAAGTCCTCGCCCGGCCCGAACTGCAACGGGTTGACGAAGATCGTCACGACGACCTGGCCGTCGGGCCCGACGGCCTCGCGCGCCGCGCGGACGAGCGACAGGTGCCCGTCGTGCAGGGCGCCCATCGTCATGACGACGGCGCGGCGCGGCGCGGTCTCGTCGCCGACGTCGTCGAGGTCGAGGCCGGCGAGCTCCTCGGGCGCCCACAGCGCCTCGTCGAGCTCGGCGCGCGTGCGGGCGATGGTGGTCATGAGCGGTCCTCCGGTGGTGCTGGTTCGTTCAGGGCGTCGAGCAGCGCTCGCGCCTGGTCCGGGTCGATGCGCCCGACGCCGAGGGCGCGCTGCGTCGCGGCCCGGCTCAGGGCGCGGTAGCTCTCGACGACGTCGAGGGCGTCCTCGTCCGCTGCGAGGTCGGCGAGGACCTCGAGGTGCTCGCGGACCGTGCCGACGTCGCCGCGCGACACGGGTCCGGTGAGGGCGGCGATCGCGCCCGGGTCGCCCGCGCTCGGGGGCTGCGCCGCGTCGCCGACGTCGGCCGCACGCAGCGCGCTCTCGAGGCTCGCGTGGACGAGCGGTGCGAGCATGCGCCCCGGGTCCTCGACGCCCGCGACGCCGAGCGCCTGCGCGGCCTGCGCGAGCAGGACGACGAGGTGGTTGGACGCGTGCGCGAGGGCCGCGTGGTACAGCCCGCGCCGGCTCTCGTCGAGGACGACGGGCTCGCCGCCGAGCTCGACGACGAGCGCCTGCCCGATCGGCGCGACCATCGGCGCGGAGGTCACCGCGAACGCCGCGCCCTCGAGGCGCGCGAGGTCGAGCGACGTGCCCGTGAAGGCCATCGCGGGGTGGAGCGCAAGAGCGATCGCTCCGCCCGCTGCGGCAGGCGCGAGGACGTCGGTGCCGTAGCGGCCCGACGTGTGCACGACGATCTGCCCTGCCTGCCAGGCGCCGAGCGCTGCGAGGCCGGACACGAGGTCGGCGAGCGCGTCGTCGGGCACCGTGAGCAGGACGAGCTGGCTGCGCCGCACGACCTCGGGGACCTCGAGCACGGGCACTCCGGGCAGGAGCGCCTCGATCCGGTCGCGGGACGCCTCGGAGACGCCGGACGCGCCGACGACCGTGTGCCCGACCGAGCGGAGCGCGGAGCCGAGCACGGCGCCCACGCGGCCCGCCCCGACGATCCCGACCCCGAGCCGGCCGGGCCGCTGGGACTGCGTCACTGCGGTGCGCCCCCGTCCGAGTCAGGCGCTGCGGGCGGCGCAGCGTCGGGCGCTGCGGGCGACGCCGCGTCGAGCGCGGGCACCGCGATCTGGCGCATCCACTGCTCCGGTCCTGTGCCCAGGCGGGCGGTGCGGGCGCGGTCGTCCTGCTCGAGGAGCAGGCGTGCGGCGTCGGCGTCCGCGAGGTGCGGGACGGCCGGGACGACCGGGCCGGCCGAGACATGCAGGGCGAAGCTCGTGAGGCCGAGACGACGCTGCAGCGGCCCCTGCTGGAGGGCGAGCGACTGGGTGCGCTCGTGCGGCACGAGCACGACCGAGCGCGTGAACCGACCCGTGCGGATGACCAGGCCGCGGCCCGTGACGGCGTAACCGTTGCGGCGCCAGCTCCACGGGTCGAGCCACCGCGCCGCGCGCGGGCTCGTCACGAAGCGCTCGCTCGCGCCCGAGCCCGTGAACGCTTCCTCCAGGAGGCCGAGCGGGTCCTGGACGCCGAGGTCCGGCAGCACGAGCCACATCGCGTCGAGCGCCGCGCGGCGGTCACCGACCGGCAGCAGCAGGTTCGACGTCGTCTTGGCCGCCTCCGCGCCCCCGAAGTACCCGGCGATCGTCACGTCGACGCGCCACCAGTCCTTGCGCCGCCACAGCAGCGGCTGGCGCAGCCGCAGGGCCTGGACGCGGCCGGGCGGGATGGTCTGGGCACGCGTCTCGAGCAGGCCCGAGCGCAACCGGATGCCGTCCGGGGAGACGGCGGCCGTGAAGTTCGCCTCGCCGAAGAACCGCCCGGCGAGGTAGCTGCCGAAACCGAAGATCGCGGGGATGAACGAGAACAGCGCGCTCCACTGCCCGCTGATGACGACGACGACGCCGATGCCGATCAGCACGAGCACGAACATCGGGAGCGCCCACGTGCGCAGGATCGAGCCGATGAGCATGCCGAACGGCACGTCGAGGACGCTCTCCTCCGGTGCGACGGGGGCGGCCTCGCCCTCGACGAGCTCGACGCCCGCGGCGCGGGCGAGCAGCTCGGCGCGCAGCTCGTTCGCGTCGGACATCTTGAGGAAGCCGATCGCGACGGTCGAGTCCGCACCACCGGCGACCTCGATGCGCAGCTCGCCGAGCTGGAAGATGCGCGCGAGCACCGGCTGGACGACGTCGATCGCCTGGATGCGGTCGAGCCGCGCCTGGCGCTGCTGCCGGAACAGGACGCCCTTGTGCAGGTGCACGGCGTCGGGGCCGACGGCGTAGCGCATCATCCGCCACGCGATCGCGCAGTACGCGAAGACGACGAGCAGGATGGCCGCGACGACGAGCGCGACGATGCCGAAGCCGAGGTCCTGGACCGCCTCGCCGGCCTCGCCGAAGTTGTCGCCGATGTTGTTGGCGACGACGAACACCAGGGCGACGATCACGGCCCAGCCACGCACGACCGGCGTGACCGGGTGCATGCGCCGCCAGGACAGCCCGGCCTCGTTCTCCTGCAGGTCGGTCGCGGGCGGCGTCTCGGGTCCCGCCACGCTCACAGCCCCGCCAGCTGGGCCTCGCCGCGCGACGCGAGCCGGTCGCGCAGGCGAGCCGCCTCGGCGGGCTCGAGCCCGTCGATCGTGGCGTCGGTGCCCGGCGCGGCGGTGTGCAGCTGGACGGACGCGATGCCGAGGGCGCGCGCGAGCGGGCCCGCGGTCACGTCGACGTACTGCATGCGGCCGTACGGCACGACGACGAGCGAGCGGAACATGACGCCCTTGCGCAGCAGGAGGTCGTCCTCGCGCTCGACGTAGCCGATCGCGCGGACCTGCCGCCAGATGATGATGGCGACCCAGAGCCACACGAGGCCGACGGCACCGGCGCCGATCCACACCCACGGCGTCACGAGCACCGCGACGACCGCGGCGGCGATCGTCGGCAGGCCGAGGAAGATCGCGGCGATGATCTGGCGGGCGGTGACGAGGCGCAGGGAGACCCGCTGCCAGGCGATGCCGTCAGGGTCGAACGGGCTGGTCGAGATCGTGACGTGCTCGCTCGTGGGAGTCTGCTCCGTGGTCATGCGCCCATCCTCCCACCGTCGTGCCCGAGGTCCAGTCGTCGGCCCTGCGCAGCAGCCCGGGCGAGCGCGACGCCGCCCACCGCGCAGCTGGCAGCCCGAGCCACCGCCCCACCGTCTCGCCTTGCGACAGGTGCCACGAGCAACCGGGCGGCGCGCCGCCCTTTCGTCGGACGCGTCCGCTCAGGCGGGCTGACCGTCCGGCTCGGGGCCCGTGCTGGCGGGGCCGTCGAGGTCGTCGTCGTGCGGCGACGCGATGCGGCACCAGCGTTCGACGACGCACCCGGCAACCGTGAGAGCCACGGACAGCAGCGCCGCGGCGCCTGCCCCGATCGCGCGGTCGCGCATCGGCTCGTAGCCGAGGTCACCGACGACGAGGAGCGCCTGGGCCGCGTACCAGCCCGTCAACCCCGCGCCGGAGAGCGCGGCCGCCTGCGCGAGGACGAGCGTCCGCGCCGCGCGCAGACCGCCGAGGGAGGGCTTGCGCCCCCGCAGGTACGCGCGCACCTGCAGGCCGGCGACGACGACCGCGACGCTCAGCAGCGCGAGGCCCAGGTGCACCGGCCAGCGCACGGGCGACGGCATGCTGCCGCGGCCTCGCGCCTGGTCGAGGACCAACCAGCCGAGCGCCGTGACCACGAGCGCCACGACGACGAGCCACCGCAGGCGCACACCGCGAGTCACTGCGCGGGGCCATCCTCGGAGAACGGCGTCGGGGCGGTGGGCTGCGCCGGGGTCGGCGGCACGTCCTCGATCTCACCCTCACCGGGCTGCTCGTCGAGCCAGTCGAGCGCGAGCCAGCGCACACCCTGGCGGTCCGGGGCGGTCGCGGCGAGCGCGTCGACGGGGCCGCCGCCGAGACCGGGCAGCACGGCGCCGGGCTCGATCTGGTCCCACGGCTGCAGGACGAACGCGCGCTCGTGCGCGCGCGGGTGCGGGAGCTCGAGGTCGTCGGTCACGCCGGTGACCTGGCCGTACGTGATGATGTCGATGTCGAGCGTGCGCGGTCCCCAGTGCTCGGTGCGGACCCGGCCGTGCACCTGCTCGATGTGCTGGCACAGGTGCAGCAGCTCGCGAGGCGCGAGGAGCGTGCGGACCATGATCACCGTGTTGAGGTAGTCGGGCTGCTCGGGGCCACCGACAGCGGCGGTCCGAGCGAGCGGCGCGACCGCCTCGATGTCGATGACACCGGACGACTCGAGCTCGCGGACCGCCTGGCGCAGCGTCTCGCGGGCGTCGCCGAGGTTGGCGCCGAGCGCGAGGATGGCGCGCACGGGCTCGGCCGGGACCTCGTCCATGCGGTCACGCTCGTGCGGCGCCTCGGACGGGGCTGCGGAGGGTGCAGGCTGCACCGCGACGAGCTCGTCCTCGGGCTCGAGGTCGGGGACGTGCTGCGGCGCGGGGGCGGTGACCGGCGCGAACGGGTGCGCCGTGGACTCGGCGACGAGCGGCACGTCGGTCACGGCGTCGGCCAGCTCGGGTGCGGTCACGGGCGTGAACGGGTGGTCGGTCGGCGGGAGCTCCGACAGCGGGGGCTCCTCGACGGCGGCCGCCTCCTCGGGCGGGTTGACCGGCGCGAACGGGTGCGCGGGGACCGCCGCGACGGGTGCCTCCTCAACCGGAGCCGCGAGCGCGTCGGGGGCCGTGTCGGGCTCAGGTGCGGTGACCGGCGCGAACGGGTGTCCGGGGATCTCTGCCGCCGGGGCGGGCTCAGCGGCCGGAGCCGCTTCATCGAGCGACGTCACGGGCGCGAACGGGTGCCCGGGGGTCTCGACCGGTGCGGGCGCGGAGGGCTCCGGGTCAGCCTCGGGTTCCGCGACAGGGGCAGACGCGTCGGCGGGCTGGACGCCGGGCACGCTCCAGGACTCGAGCGCACCGAGGAGCGCGACCGGCTCGTCCTCCGGGAAGGGGATGAGCTCGGGCTCCTCGTCGACCGCGGCGTGCTCAGGGGCGGCGTCAGCGGGCTCGGCCTGCTCGTCGGCGTGAGCGTGCGGCACGCCCTCGGCCGGTGTGCCGATCTCGGTGACCGGCTCCGCCGACTCCGCGACGGGGGCGTCGTCGACGACGAGCGTGCTCTCGACGGCCGGAGCGCTCGGCGCGACGGTCGGCGACGAGTCGAGCTCCCGGAGGGTGGCGAACGCCGAAGTGCGGCGCGGGATGTCCGCCAGGGTCACGATGCGCTCGGCCGGCTCGGCGGGCGCGACGTCCTCGGCGGGCGCGACGTCCTGGACGGGCGCGGCGTCCTGGACGGGCGCGACGTCCTGGACGGGCGCGACGTCCTCGACGGGCGCAGCGCGCTCGCCCGGGACGAGGTTCTGCGCGGGGACGAGATCGTCCGACGGCGCGAAGGCCGGAACAGGCGCAAAGCCGTCGGCCGATGCAGCAGCGTCGGCCAGCCCGGCGTCGTCCGCGGACGCAGGCTTCTCGGCGAGGGCCGAGGCGTCGACGGGCGAGAACGCGTCAGCAGGTGCCTCGGCGGGCGCGGGCTCGTCGCGGAACGTCGGCTCGTCGGCCACGGGCGCGTACGCGAAGGCCTCGGGCGCTGCCTCAGCGACGGGCGCCTCGGCAGCAGCCTGCTCGGGAGCAGGCCCCTCGACGACATCCGGCTCGTCGTCGAGCTGGGTGATCGGCATCTCGATCGTCGCGTCGGCAGGGTCGACGTCGAAGCGGCGCCCGACGACGGGCTCCTCCGCCGCCGGAGCGGCGGCGTGGCTCGCGTCGGTCGGCAGGACCGGGGCACCCAGGTCGTCGGTGCTCGGCGGGAACGTCATGCCGCCCGAGCGGCTCACGCCCGGAAGAGCAGCACCGCCACCGAACGCGCCACCACCCGGCAGCGCCGCGCCGCCCAGGGAAGCAGCAGCGCCGAGCGCACCGGCACCGAGCGATCCGAGACCGCCGCCCAGCGCGTCCTCGGTCAGGGCACTCTCGCGCGTGGGCGCCTCGGCGTCCGCCGCGTACGCCTCCTCGTCACGGTCGACCGCAGGAAGCTCGACCGTGGCCGGGGCGGCCTCGACGACGGGCTCGACGGCGACGGGCTGCTCGGCCACGAGCTGCTCGGCGACGGGCTCCTGGGCGCGCTCCTCGCGCAGCGACGGCAGCGACGCGACTGACGCGGCCGGCTCGGCCTGCGGGTCGAACCGCGCGGCGGGCAGCTTCGTCCGGTCGCGGTGCACCGCGACGACGACGTCGTCGAACGGCACAGGCACGGGCGCGTGCGGCTTGTGCACGAACACGTCGACCGCGCCGACGATCGCGTGGTCCATGACGACCGACGCGATCTGCTCGGCGAGCGTCTCGACGAGCTGGACGGCCGGTCCCTCGATGACCTCGACGACCTGCTCCGCGAGCGTCGCGTAGCTGAGCGTGAGAGACAGGTCGTCGCCCGCCGCCGCGCGGCGGGTGTCGAGGTGCACGACGACGTCCGCGACGAACACCTGGCCCTCGGCACGCTCGTGGTCGAGCACGCCGTGGTAGCCCTTCGCTCGGATACCGGTCAGGCGCACCTGATCGAGCGGCCGACCGTGCTGGTCGGCGACGGAGCCGGGAGTTGGCAGGGACACGTGGTCCTCCAGAGTCGTCAGTCGGTACGCGCCGCGGACACCCATCGCTGGGCGACCCGCACCGCGTCGACGGTGCCAGGAACGTCATGAACCCGCACGCACCACGCCCCGGAGGCAGCCGCGAGAGCCGAGACGGCCGCGGTCGCACCGTCGCGAGCGAGCGGAGGTACCGGCTGCCCGTCCGGTCCAGCGAGCAGCCTACCGAGGAATCGCTTTCTTGACGCCCCGACGAGGACGGGAAGACCGACGTCGAGGAGCTCGCCGAGGCGGCCGAGGAGCGGCCAGTTCGCCTCGCCCGGCTTCGCGAAGCCGAGGCCCGGGTCGAGCACGACCTGCTCGCGCCGCACGCCCGCCGCCTCGAGGGCGGCGAGGCGCTCGAGGAGCTCGCGCCGCACATCGGTCACGACGTCGTCGTAGTCGGCGAGGTCGTCCATGACGTCGGCGTGCCCACGCCAGTGCATCGCGACGTACACCGCGCCCGTCCGGGCGACGACGTCGTACATGTCGGGGTCTGCGAGCCCGCCCGAGACGTCGTTGATGATCTGGGCGCCGGCAGCGACGGTCGCCTCGGCGACCGACGCGCGCGTCGTGTCGACGGACACGACGGCGCCGCGCGAGACGAGCTCCCGCACGACGGGCAGGACGCGCCGCAGCTCTTCGTCCTCGGGGACGCGATCGGCGCCCGGGCGGGTGGACTCGCCGCCCACGTCGAGGATGTCGGCGCCCTGCGCCATGAGCAGCACGCCGTGCGCGACGGCGGCGGTCGGCTCGAACCACTCGCCGCCGTCGGAGAAGGAGTCCGGGGTGACGTTGACGACGCCCATGACGAGCGTCCGGTCGAGCGTGGTCAGGCTCCCCGGGAGCGGTGACGGGTGGCGCGGGGCGTCAGCGGGAGGCACCCTGCCATGCTAGTCGCGGTGCTTCCCCGCGCTCCCCGGCGTGGTCAGTGACCGAGGATGAGGCTCATGGCCTCGGCGCGGGTCGTGCCGTTGCGCATCTGCCCGCGCACTGCGGACGTGACGGTCCGCGAGCCGGGCTTGCGGACGCCGCGCATCGACATGCACAGGTGCTCGCACTCGATCACGACGATGACGCCTCGGGGCTGCAGGTGCTCGACGAGCGCGTCCGCGACCTGCGACGTGAGGCGCTCCTGGACCTGCGGGCGGCGCGCGAACACGTCGACGAGGCGGGCGAGCTTGCTCAGGCCGGTCACGCGGCCGTCGACGTTCGGGATGTAGCCGACGTGCGCGACGCCGTGGAACGGTACGAGGTGGTGCTCGCACGTCGAGTACAGCTCGATGTCCTTGACGAGGACCATCTCGTCGTGGCCGATGTCGAACGTCGTCGACAGCACGTCGGCCGGGTCCTGGTGCAGTCCCGCGAACGTCTCCGCGTACGCGCGCGCGACCCGGGCGGGGGTCTCGAGGAGGCCCTCGCGGTCCGGGTCCTCGCCCACGGCGAGGAGGAGCTCGCGCACGGCCGCCTCGGCACGCGCGAGGTCGACGTGTCCTGCCGCGACGGCGGCGCCCGCCTCGGGCATGAGGTGCTCGCTCATGGTGACCTCTCTCAGCGCTGGACGGTACCGCCGTCGGGCACGGGGCCCTGCGGGTCGACCGGGTGCTCGTCGCGTGCGGCGCCCTCGTCCTGGGGGACGATCGGCTCGTCGCCGCGAGTCTCCTTCTCGGCGGGGGTCAGCACCGGGGGGCGGTCGGAGACCGAGCGCTGCTCGCTCGACAGCCACACCTCGCGGGCGGGTCGCTTCTCGACCGGGGCAAAGATCTCGGCGAGCTCCGCCTGGTTGAGCGTCTCCTTCTCGAGCAGCTCGAGGACGAGGTGGTCGAGCACGTCGCGGTACTGGACGAGCACCTCCCAGGCTTCGTCGTGGGCGGCCTCGATGAGCTTGCGGACCTCGTGGTCGACCGTGCCGGCCACGGCCTCCGAGTAGTCGCGCTGGTGGCCCATGTCGCGGCCGAGGAACGGCTCACCGGAACCGGTGCCGAGGCGGATCGCGCCGACGCGCTCGCTCATGCCGTACTCGGTGACCATCTTGCGGGCGATCGCGGTCGCCTTCTCGATGTCGTTCGACGCGCCGGTCGTCGGGTCGTGGAACACGAGCTCCTCGGCGACGCGGCCGCCCATCGCGTACGCGATCTGGTCGAGCAGCTCGTTGCGGGTCGTCGAGTACTTGTCCTGCGTCGGCATGACCATCGTGTAGCCGAGAGCCCGGCCGCGCGGGAGGATCGTCACCTTGGTGACGGGGTCCGTGTAGCGCATCGCCGCCGCCACGAGCGCGTGACCACCCTCGTGGTACGCGGTGATCTTCTGCTCCTTGACGTTCATGACGCGCGTGCGCTTCTGGGGGCCCGCGATGACGCGGTCGATCGCCTCGTCGAGGGCGCGGTCGTCGATGAGCTGGGCGCCCGAGCGCGCGGTCAGGAGCGCGGCCTCGTTGAGGACGTTGGCGAGGTCGGCGCCCGTGAAGCCGGGGGTGCGGCGGGCGACGGTCGCGAGGTCGATGCCCTCGACGATCGGCTTGCCCTTGGCGTGCACCTTGAGGATCGCCTCGCGGCCCTTGAGGTCGGGCGCCTCGACCGCGATCTGCCGGTCGAAGCGGCCCGGGCGCAGCAGGGCCGGGTCGAGGATGTCGGGGCGGTTGGTCGCCGCGATCATGATGACGTTGGCCTTGGGGTCGAACCCGTCCATCTCGACGAGAAGCTGGTTGAGCGTCTGCTCGCGCTCGTCGTGACCGCCGCCCATGCCAGCGCCGCGGTGGCGGCCGACGGCGTCGATCTCGTCGACGAAGATGATCGCCGGAGCGTTCTCCTTGGCCTGGTGGAACAGGTCACGCACGCGGCTCGCGCCGACGCCGACGAACATCTCGACGAAGTCCGAGCCGGAGATCGTGTAGAACGGCACGCCCGCCTCGCCGGCGACAGCGCGGGCGAGGAGCGTCTTGCCGGTGCCGGGCGGCCCGTAGAGCAGGACGCCCTTGGGGATCTTCGCGCCGACCGCCTGGAACTTCGCGGGCTCCGCGAGGAACTCCTTGATCTCGTGCAGCTCCTCGACCGCCTCGTCGGCCCCTGCGACGTCGGCGAACGTGACCTGCGGGCTCTCCTTGCCGACGAGCTTCGCCTTGGACTTGCCGAAGCCCATGACGCGAGAGCCGCCGCCCTGCATGCGGGACATGAGGAAGAAGAACAGCACGCCGATGATGAGGAACGGCACGAGCACCGAGAACATCGAGGCGATGAAGCTGACCGTCGCGATGTCGGAGTTGTAGCCCTTGGGCGGGTTCGCCGCGACGATCGCGTCGACGACGTCCTCGCCCTGCGGCTCGACGTAGAGGAACTCGACCGTCTTGCCGAAGTCCTTGTCGCCGACCTTGAACGGCTCGGTGAGCGTGAGCTGGACGCGCTGGTCGCCGTCGACCACGAGAGCCTGCTCGACCGTCTTGCCCTTGAGGAGCTGCAGACCCTGCGACGTGTCGATGCGCTCGACCTTGGTGCCTGTGAACAGCGAGAAGCCGACCCACACCAGGAGGGCGGCAAGGGCGATCCACAGGTACGGCGCGCTGGCGATCTTCTTCATGGTCATCTGCTCGGGGTCGTCCCCGGTCCTTCCGCTCGCGGTGCTCCCTGGAACGCTACACGCCGAAACTGGGCGAGGCCTGGTTGTTCGCCGAGGGCGTGGGGAAGCCTTGCGGAGGGATCATGCTGCAGGTCGCGGGGGCCGCGCACGGCGCCTGCGCGGACAGCACGACGCCGGGGCCCGGCGAGGGCCCCGGCGTCGGGAGGTGTGTGCGTCAGCTCTCGTAGACGTGCGGCGCGAGCGTGCCCACGAACGGCAGGTTGCGGTACTTCTCCGCGTAGTCGAGGCCGTAGCCCACGACGAACTGGTTCGGGATGTCGAAGCCGACGTAGCGCACGTCGAGGTCGACCTTGACGGCCTCGGGCTTGCGGAGCATCGCGGCGATCTCGACGCTCTTCGGGCCGCGCGAGCGCAGGTTCGACAGCAGCCAGGACAGCGTCAGGCCCGAGTCGACGATGTCCTCGACGATGAGCACGTTGCGGCCCGTGAGGTCGGCGTCGAGGTCCTTGAGGATGCGGACGACGCCGGAGGACTTGGTGCCCGAGCCGTACGACGACACGGCCATCCAGTCCATCTCGGCCGGGTGGTGCAGGCGGCGCGCGAGGTCCGCCATGACCATGACGGCGCCCTTGAGCACACCCACGAGGAGGAGGTCCTGACCCTTGTAGTCCTCGTCGATCTGAGCGGCCATCTCCGCCAGGCGGTCGTTCAGCTGCTGCTCGCTCAGCAGGACGGACTCGAGGTCGTTCCCGATGTCGGAAAGGTCCACGACGAAGTTCTCCTCAGGGTGCGGGGGGTGCCCGCCGAGCGGGCGTGCAGCACAAGCCTGCCACAGGATCGGGTGCCGCCGACGCGGCCCGGGAGCGGGACGGCACCCTGACCGTGCCACGAGACGACGAGCGCGTCGAGGGCGAGGACGTGGGTCCGCGTGAGCGCTCCCGCGGGGCTGCCAGCCTGCACGGCAGCCGCGCGCAGGGCTCTGCGCCGCACCGCCGCGGGCGCTTCGGCGAGGATCGCGACGTCGTACCCCTCGTCGGGAGGTGCGGCCGCCGCTCGGGCGAGGAGGTCGTCAGCGAGCTGCGTGAGCGCGTCGTCGTCCTCGCGGAGCTGCTCGGCCGTCCGGGCGAGCGCCGCGGCGACGCCCGGACCGAGGGCGTCCTCGAGGACCGGCAGGACGCGGTGCCGCACGACCGAGCGACGCGGCCCCCCGCCGTCGGGCGTCGGCACGTTCGTCGGGTCGTGCCAGACGTCGAGGCCCAGCTCCGCGCACACGCCCTCCGTGTCGGCGCGGGTGAGGTCGAGGAACGGGCGGCGCAACCGCCCCCGCTCGGGGCGCATGCCCGCGAGCGAGCGGGCGCCCGCGCCGCGAGCGAGGCCGAGCAGCACCGTCTCGGCCTGGTCGTCGCGCGTGTGCCCCACGAGCACGACGCCGTCCGGCGCACCGGCAGCATCGATCTCCGCGTCGAGCGCGGCTTCGAGGGCGGCGTACCGCGCGGTGCGCGCGGCAGCCTCCGGGCCGCCGTCCCGCCCGACCTCGACCCGCACGACGCGCGCCGCGAGCCCGAGGCGCTCGCACGCGGCGGCGGCACGGCGCGCGACGTCCGCGGAGCCCTCCTGCATACCGTGGTCGACGACGACGGCTCGTGCGACGAGCCCGCGCGCGGCCCGCGGGCCGCGCGTCTCCTGCGCGACGCACGCCACGAGCGCGAGCGAGTCCGCTCCGCCCGAGCACCCGACGACGACGACCGCACCGTCGGGCAGCGCGTCGAGCACCCTCCGGACCGCGCCGCGGCCCGCGACGAGGTGCGGCTGCGGCAGGCTCATGCCCGCGAGCCGCCCAGCCCGAGCCTGCGGCCCCACGCGACCGGGTCGTGGATCTCGCGGGCCGTCGGCAGGTTCTCGGGCGACTCCCAGACGAGGTTGACGGCGTCGCGCCCGTGCGCGCGCCGCACCTCGCGCACGAAGGCCGCGCCGTCGGTGTACTGCGCGAGCTTCTCCTCCATGCCGAGCAGGCGGCCGAGCTGGCGGGCCAGACCGCTCGTGTCGCGGCGTCGGGCGTCGAAGCCCTTGCGGATCGTGCGGACGGCTGGCACAACCTGCGGGCCGACGGCGTCCATCATCACGTCCGCGTGCCCCTCGAGCAGCGCCATGACGGCACCGATCTCGGCCATGACCTCGCGCTGCGACGGCGTGAGCACACGGGAGGCGAGGGATGCCTCGCGACCGGCCGAGACGAACCGCTCGGCCGTCCGCCACCACGCGCGCAGCCGCGCCGGGAGCGGGCCCTCGGCGAGCTCGCGGCCCGTGCGGGCGACGTCGTCCGACAGCTCGGCGACACGCGCGCGCAGGTGGTCCGCGAGCCAGGGCGCGGCGGCGAGCTGGAGCGCGTGAGTCTGCTCGTGCAGGCAGACCCACAGCGCGAAGTCACGCGCGGGCGCGTCGAGGCCGCGCTGGGCACCGAGGATGTTCGGTGCGACGAGCAGGAGCCGCCCGGGAGCGGGTGCGAACGGGTCGAACTGGCCGAGGACGCGGGTCGAGGCGAGCGCGAGCGCCGCACCGATCTCGGCGCCGCCGGCGGCGCGCGCGAGCGTCCCGGGGCTCGAGCCGGGCGGCGCGAGGTCGGGGAGCATCGAGCGGGCCGTCTCGGCGGCCGCGCGCACCCAGGTCGCACGGTCGACGACGAGGACCCGCGAGAGCGCGTCAGGGACCGACGTGTCCCTCCCGTCGGCCGGGGTCATCGCCGTCACGCGCAGGACGTGCGGCACGGCCTCTTGCGCGGACGCGCGCAGCAGGGCGACGTGCTCCGCGAGCTCGTCGCGCGAGCCGGTCGGCCCGGCGGGCACGAGCCCGCTGCCGACCGCGTCGGCGACGGGCCAGTCGACCGCGTCCGACGCTCCCGTCACGAGCAGCCGCAGCTCGTCAGACGCGTCGTGAACGCGTCGACGGTCGCCCGCGCGTTCCACGAGGCACCGTCGGGGACCTTGTCCGCCATGACGACGAACACGAGCAGCCGGCCGTCCTTCGTGACCGTCGTACCCGCGAGCGAGGTGACCCCGGGGAGCGAGCCGGTCTTCGCGCGGACGAGGCCGCGCGCCGGGGACACGGTGAAGCGCTCGTGGAGCGTCCCCGAGAGGCCTGCGACGGGGAGCGAGACGGCGAGGTCGCGCAGGTGCGGGTTGTCCGGCGAGACGATCTTGAGGAGCAGGTTGACGAGCACGATCGGCTGGACGGAGGAGCCGTCGCCGAGGCCCGAGCAGTCGGCGAGCCGGACGGTCGACGTGTCGACGCCGAGCCTGCCGACCGCCGCGAGGACAGCCGCGGTCGCCCCCTCGAACGAGGCGGGCAGGCCCGCCTCAGCGGCGACGACGCGCCCGACCACCTCGGTGATCGTGTTGTCGGAGGTCTGCAGGAAGTACGCGACGACCTCTGAGAGCGGGGCCGACGACACCCGCCCTGTCTCGTCGCCGTCGGCGGGCGCGGCCGCCCGGGATACCGTGCCGTTGACGGTGATGCCGACCTCGGAGAGGGCGGCGGCGAACTTCTGCGCGGCCGAGAGCGACGGGTCCGCGAAGCGCGGGACGTACTCCCCCTCGGTGCGGCGGCCGACGTCGACCGCGAGCGCGGTGACCGGGGCGACGTAGCCGGCCTCGACGTTGCGCTTGTCCCACGTGGGCGAGACGGTCGGGCCCGAGAAGAACGAGTCGTCGAGACGCAGCGTCACCGCGTCGATCCCCGCGAGCTTGAGCGACTGCGCGGTCTGCGCAGCAAGGTCGGCGAGGCCGGCACGACCGTTGACGGCGGACGCGTCGCCGCGACCGGCCGCGAGCATCATGTCGCCGCCCCCGACGAGGTAGAGCTGCTCACCGGCCCCCAGGACGGTGCGGGTGTCGAGCGTGTGGTCCGGCCCGGGCGAGCCGAGCGCGGCTGCTGCCGTGAAGAGCTTCGCGGTCGACGCGGGCGTGCGCCCGATCGTCGCGCCGGTGCCGGCGATACCCGTCCCGGTGAGCGCGTCAGCGACGAGGACACCCACACCGGGGCCGACCTTGTCATCCTCGTCGACGAACCTCGACACGAGCTTTTCGACCTCTGTGGCGGACGGCACAGCGGCGTCCGGGGACAGGGGGCCGAGGCCGGCCGTGAGCTCGGGCAGGTCACCCGCGCCGTCGATGGTCGGGAAAGGTGCCGCCGGGGCCGGGACCGGCGCATTCGTGAGGAAACCGGGCACCGTGTCGGTGATGTCGGCGACCACGTAACCACCGCCCGCGAGGAGCACGAACGAGACGGTCAACCCCGCCACGCGCGCTGCGAGCCCCATCGTCCCGCCTTCCCTCGATCGATCTTCGTTCACAACATACGCTGTCCGTGCGTCACACTAGAGCAGAGCCGCGGGCGGCTGGATCAGCGATGACGCCGACCGCCCCCGCACACGAGAGTCGAAACGCCCGGTCTGGCACGCAGGTCAGCCGTGGCACTTGGAGGAGAGCTGTGGAGTTCGACGTCACGATCGAGATCCCCAAGGGGCAGCGCAACAAGTACGAGGTCGACCACCACACCGGCCGCATCCGCCTCGACCGGATGCTGTTCACGTCCACCCGGTACCCGGACGACTACGGCTTCATCGAGGGCACCCTGGGTGAGGACGGCGACCCGCTCGACGCGCTCGTGCTGCTCGAGGAGCCCACGTTCCCCGGGTGCCTGATCCGCTGCCGCGCGCTCGGCATGTTCCGCATGCGCGACGAGGCCGGCGGTGACGACAAGGTGCTGTGCGTGCCGACGGGTGACCAGCGCGCCGCATGGCGCCAGGACATCGACGACGTGTCGGACTACCACCGTCTCGAGATCCAGCACTTCTTCGAGGTCTACAAGGACCTCGAGCCTGGCAAGTCCGTCGAGGGCGCCCACTGGGTCGGCCGCGAGGAGGCCGAGGCTGAGATCGAGCGGTCCCGCCAGCGCGCGATCGACTCCGGCTACACGCACTGAGCTTCCGGGGCCGCGCCCCGCACGACAGATCGCCCGTCCGCACACGTCAGGTGTGCAGGCGGGCGATCTGTCGTCCAGGGGTGGGGCGCCGAGCCGGCCTTCGGGTAGCCGCCTCGGGCTCACGCACAGATCGCCCGTCCGCACACGTCAGGTGTGCAGGCGGGCGATCTGTCGTCAGCGGGAGCCGGGTCCGGGCCCAGGTCAGGGGCGGCCGGCGTACGGCATCGTGTTGGCGTAGCGGACCGGGGTCACGCGCAGCGCGACGCCGGGGCGCGGGGCCTCGACCATCATCCCGTCGCCCGCGTACATCGCGACGTGGTGGATCGTCGACGCGTCGGACGTGTTGGTGGCCCAGAAGATCAGGTCGCCGGGACGCATCTGCGAGTAGCTGATCTTCTTGACGTACTGGTACTGCGAGCGCGACGTGCGCGTGATGCCGACGCCCTGCGCCGCCCATGCGGACATCGTCAGGCCCGAGCAGTCGTACGCGTCGGGACCGGCAGCGCCCCAGCCGTAGGGCAGGCCGACGCGCTTCTTGGCCCACTTGACCGCCGCGAGGCCCTGCGCGGCCGTGCCGACCGAGCGCCCGGTACCGAGGACGTTGTCCGCCGGCGGCTTCGGCGTCTTGGTCGGGGCCGGGGTCGGCGACTTCGTCGGGGCCTGCGTCGGCGCCTGGGTGGGCGCCTGCGTCGGCGCCTGCGTGGGAGCCTGCGTCGGCGCCTGGGTCGGAGCCTGCGTGGGCTCCTGCGTCGGAGTCTTCGTCGGGGTCTTGGTGGGCTTCTTGGCCGGCTTCTTCGTCGGGGACGTGCTGGGCGTCCTCGTCGGAGTCTGCGTCGGCGCGTTCGTGGCGGGCGGCGGCGTCTGCTCGCGCTCGCGCTTGGCCGCCTCCTCCTCGCGCTGCTTGCGCTCGGCGTCGAGGGCGTCCTGCCGCTGGCGCTCGAGCTCCGTGGTCGTGTTGCGCGCGGCGGCGAGGCTCGCGATGAGCGCGTCGCGTCGCGTCTCCCCCTGGGCGAGCGCGGCGTCGGCCGCTTCCTGCTTCTCCTGGGCGGTGCGGTAGGCGGCGTCAGCCTTGGTCGCGGCGCTCGTGGCGCGCGCGAGCGACTTGTCGGCCTGGTCCTGGAGGTTCTGGGCGACGAGGGAGTCGGCGCGGTACTGCTGCACCGCGGTGTCGGCGACGGAGCCGACGACGCCGAGGGAGCTCGTGCGTTCGATGACCTCGGTGATGCCGTCGGCGGACAGGACCGCCTCGAGGTTCTTGATGGCTCCGCCGGAGCGGTACTGCTCGAGGGCTACCCCGACGAGGATCTTGCGGGAGGCCTCCATGCGGTCGAGCGCGGTCGTGAGCCGCGCCCCGGCCGCGTCGGCCTCCTTCTGGGCGGCCTCGAGCTCGACGGTCGCCGTGAGGTACTCCTCGCCCGCGGTCGCGGCGGCATCCATGGCGGCCTGCGCGGCGGATCCGAGCGTCGCGAGCTCGACCTCCATCTGGGCGACCGAGCCTGCGATGGCGTCCTCGTTCTGACGTGCCTGGTTCACGTCGTCGGACGACGGTGCCGTCGGGTCGCCGAACGCCGGGACCGCTGCCCCGAGGCTCAGGAGCAGCGCCGAGGAGGCCAGGACGGCAGCACCGCGCACCCGGCGGGCGCGCTGGCGGGCGGGACGAAGCATGGACGACCTCCAGGACGTGAGCAGGTCGAGGCTATCTGGCCTGCGCCCCGTTGGGAACACCTGCCCCATCAATCACTCGCGTCACATCTGTCACAACAGTCACAGGAGTCACTCCAGTCACACAGCGGCGGCACGCCCGGTCGGCGTCTCACGTTCGTCCAACTGATGAGACGCCCGTATCGCCGACCGGGAGAGCCGCCCTAGAGTCAGCCGCATGAGCCGTCGAATGTGTAGCTGACCAGCCGCACATCCGCATGCCCGGACTGGCCGGAGCCGTCGTCGCCGACGCCCTCCCGCCACCGTGGCGACGCGCAGGTGCGGACCACTCCCCCTTCCTCACGAGCGGTGGACGCACCTGGCTCACAGCACCCGACGCGCCGAGCCCAGGCCGCCGCTCCGCAGGACCCCGCCACAACAGTCCAGGAGCCACCCATGAGCAACCCCGCCAGCTGGTCGTTCGAGACCCGCCAGATCCACGCCGGCCAGACGCCCGACCCGACCACCGGCGCCCGCGCCCTGCCGATCTACCAGACGACCTCGTTCGTCTTCCCCGACGCCGACACCGCCGCCGCGCGCTTCGCGCTCTCCGACCTCGGCCCGATCTACACCCGCATCGGCAACCCGACCCAGACCGCGGTCGAGGACCGCATCGCCTCGCTCGAGGGCGGTGTCGGCGCGCTCCTCCTGTCGTCCGGCCAGGCGGCCGCGCACCTCGCGATCCTCAACATCGCCGAGGCCGGCGACCACGTCGTCGCGAGCCCGTCGCTCTACGGCGGGACGTACAACCTGCTGCACTACACGCTCAAGAAGATCGGCATCGAGACGACCTTCGTCTCCGACCCGCACGACCCGCAGGCGTGGCGCGACGCGGTCCGCCCGAACACCAAGCTGTTCTTCGCCGAGACGATCCCGAACCCGCGCTCCGACGTCCTCGACATCGAGACCGTCGCGGGCATCGCGCACGAGGTCGGCGTGCCGCTCGTCGTCGACAACACCGTCGCGACCCCCTACCTGCTCAACCCGCTGCAGTGGGGCGCGGACGTCGTCGTCCACTCGGCGACGAAGTTCCTCGGCGGCCACGGCACCGCGATCGGCGGCGTCATCGTCGACGGCGGCTCGTTCGACTACGCCCAGCACCCCGAGCGTTTCCCGAACTACAACACGCCGGACGACAGCTACCACGGCCTCGTCTACGCGCGTGACCTCGGCGTCGGCTCGGCGTTCGGCGCGAACCTCTCGTTCATCCTCAAGGCGCGCGTCCAGCTCCTGCGCGACCTGGGCTCCGCGATCAGCCCGTTCAACGCGTTCCTCATCGCGCAGGGCATCGAGACCCTCTCGCTGCGCGTCGAGCGTCACGTCGAGAACGCGCAGAAGGTCGCCGAGTACCTTGAGGCGCGCGACGAGGTCCGCAAGGTCCACTACGCCGGCCTGCCGTCGAGCGAGTGGTACGCGAACGCGCAGAAGTACCTGCCGCGCGGCGCGGGCGCGGTCCTCGCGTTCGAGCTCGACGGTGGCGCCGAGGCCGGCAAGGCGTTCGTCGACGGCCTGAGCCTGCACTCGAACCTCGCCAACATCGGGGACGTGCGCTCGCTCGTCATCCACCCCGCGTCGACGACGCACTCGCAGCTCACCCCCGAGCAGCAGGCGTACTCGGGCGTCACTCCGGGCCTCGTCCGCCTGAGCGTCGGCCTCGAGAACATCGCCGACATCCTCGCGGACCTCGACGCCGGCTTCACCGCAGCCAAGGCCGCGATCGAGCAGGGCGCCTGATGTGTCCCGGTGCGGCGCCGCGTGCCGCCGTCTCCCCGCCCTCGACCTCGCGTCCGCAGTCCGGACGCGAGGCTCACAGCGTGGACACGCCGTGCCCCGGCGCCGCACCGGCCCTAGATTCCCGTGACATGAGGACCGACGACGCGTCGGCGCGCCCCGGGCCCCGCTCGTCCGCGCGTCGAGGAGCCCCCGCCTTCGCGGGCGCGCCGCAGCGCCTCGCCGCGTTCCCGCCCCGCACCCCGCTCCCGACGGCGCCCGTGCCCGCGACCGGCGCCTGGCGCCCCGGCGACGAGCCGGGCGACCGCAAGTTCGTCGACGTCGGCGACCTCGACCTCGAGTCCGGCCAGCTCCTCCCCGACGTGACCGTCGCCTACGAGACGTGGGGCGAGCTCGACGCCGACGCCTCGAACGCGATCCTCGTCCTGCACGCCCTCACCGGCGACTCGCACGTGAGCGGGCCCGCAGGCCCCGGCCACCGCAGCCCCGGGTGGTGGCAGGACATGATCGGGCCCGGCGCCCCGATCGACACGGACAAGTACTTCGTCGTCGCCCCGAACGTCGTCGGCGGCTGCCAGGGCTCGACCGGCCCGGCGTCCGACGCCCCCGACGGTCGCCCGTGGGGCAGCCGGTTCCCCGACGTCACGGTCCGCGACCAGGTCGCCGCCGAGATCCGCCTCGCCGAGGCGCTCGGCGTCCGCTCGTGGCGGTTCGTCGTCGGCGCGTCCATGGGCGGGCTCCGTGTGCTCGAGTGGGCGCTCCTCGGCCCGGAGCACGGCATCGACGTCGCGGCGATCGGCGTCATCGCGTCCGGCGCGCAGACGACCGGCGACCAGATCGCCTGGGCGCACCCCCAGATCGCCGCGATCCTCGCCGACCCCGGCTTCCGCGGCGGCGACTACTACGACGCGCCCGACGGCGAGGGCCCGCACGTCGGCCTCGGCATCGCGAGGCAGATCGCCCACGCGACGTACCGCAGCGCCGTCGAGCTCGACCAGCGCTTCGGCCGCATCCCCCAGGGCGGCGAGGACCCGCTGCGCGGCGGCCGCTACGCCGTGCAGTCCTACCTCGACCACCACGCGCACAAGCTCGCGCTGCGCTTCGACGCGAACAGCTATCTCGCGCTCACGCAGTCGATGCTCACGCACGACCTCGGCCGCGACCGGGGCGGCGTCGAGCACGCGCTCTCGCTCGTCAAGGCGCGCGCGCTCGTCGTCGCCGTCGACTCGGACCGGCTGTTCCTGCCGGCCGACTGCGCGCGCCTCGCCCGGCACCTTCCGGCGGCCGCGCCCCTGCGCGTCCTGCGCTCCGAGCACGGGCACGACGGGTTCCTCATCGAGTTCGACCAGCTCGGGCCGATCGTCACCGAGTTCCTCGCGACCGAGGCCGTCCGCGGCCGCTGAGCGACCACGGCGCACGGCCGAGCGCAACGACGCAGGCCGCGGCGAGCAGGGCGGCACCACCGCCCCAGAGTCCCGGGACGAGGGCCCCGCGCAGGCTGTCCGCGAGCACCTCGCCGCCTCGGGCGACGACGAGCCCTCCGAGGCTCTCGGGGGCGTCCACACTGCGCTGCAGCACTGCCGGGACCGTCCCCGCGAGCGCACGGGCGGTCGCGCACGCCAGGACGACGCCCCCGCCGAGGACCACGCCCACAGCGCCCCGCCGTCTCGACAGGGCCAGGGCAACCGCGGCTGCGAGCACGACGGCGAACCAGCCCCACAGCCGCGCCACCTCCGCCCACCGGTACGCCGTCCTGACCTGAGCGACCTCCTCCCGGTCCAGCACGACGACCGTGAGGTCCACGCTCCTGAGCGCGTCCGGCACAGGGAGCCGCTCCGCCTCGAGGCGTGCCACGACCTGGTCGGCGACCGCGCCCAGGTCGAGGAGAACCTCCCCCGTCGCCGACACCCCGGCGACGCCCGCGCCGCCCGCCGACGAGGGCGCACCGGTCGTCAGCACCCAGCGCAGCCCGGCGTGCATCGCGCGGTTCGCCCGGTCCCACGTCGCCGACGCCGCGCTCGAGCCGACCGCGCTCTCGACGCCGTCGCGCACAGTCGCCTGCAAGAACGACGTCGACGTCGCGACGAGGGCCTCGCGCACCCGGTCGCCGTCCCTCGCCGGGCCGAGCGTCGCGTCGAGCGACCGCCGTACGACCGACTCGACGTCGACGGCGTCGAGGAGCCTGCCGCTCACCTCGGCTGACGCGACCGAACGCAGCTCGTCGTCATCGGCGATCTGCGACATCGCCGACGCGTACGAGTCCGGGTCGCCCACGACGCGGTGCGCCCATCCTGCCGCGAGAGTGCCCGGCACCCCGAGGACCGCCGCGGCCACGAGCACCACGACGAGGACCCGGCGCGCGACCGTTCTCATGAGCCCAACCTAGGTCCGCGACGACGCGGCGACCACGGTCCTGGGCCGGGTCGACGGCGCGGGAGGCGCGAGGTCGGCCCAGGCGCGTGCCTCGAGGAGCTCGAGCCGGTTGCCGATCGTGTCAGCCGCGGAGAAGCGATCGTGCCCGGAGACGCGTCGTCCCACATGACCTCGTCGCCACCGGACCCGCAGGTGACGGGGACACGGGCACCTGCCCAGGTCAGGACGCCCGTCCGGTGGCATGATCGGTGCCATGACCACGCCTCTCGCCGACGTCGCCGCAGCCCTCAACCGCCAGTGGGAGCGCCTCGAGCGGTGGCTCGAGCCGCTCGGCGACGACCTGCTCGGTACCGCGGACCAGCCGAGTGCCCTGCCGGGTTGGACCAACGGAGAGCTGCTCGCCCACCTCGGCCGCGCGATGAGCGCGGTCACCGCCGCGATGCCGTGCCCTCCCGGCACGAAGCCGCTGAGCCTCGCCGAGTACCTTGGCACCTACCCCGGCCGCGCGCAGGAGATCACCGACACGACGAAGGACCTCGCGCAGGAGATCGCCGCGACGCCGCAGGCCACCGTGCGTGAGATGGCCCGCGACGCCCTCGACCACCTTGTGGCGCTCGGCGACGACGGCGACCGCGTCGTCCAGGCCCGCCGCGCCCCGATCAAGCTGCGTGAGCTCGCCGTGTCCCGGCTCATCGAGCTCGTCGTCCACGCCGACGACCTGGTCACCTCCCTGCACGGCACGGTCGACTCGACCGGCCCGGCGGACCCCCGCGCCCCCGAGGCGACCCGCATCGTCGCCGACGAGCTCCTCAGGATCGTCGTCACCCGCGGCGGCTGGCGGCTCGAGGTCGTCGAGCCGCTGCTCTGGGTGCGTCTCGCGAGCGGGCGCCAGCCCTACGACGTCGACGCACTCGCCCGCGCGCTGAGCACGGGCGACACCGCGACCGGCGTCCCCGACCTCGGTCGGATGCTCCCGCTGTTCTGACCAGCGCACGCCCGGCCCCGAGCCCCTGGCGCGGCCGGAGCAGGTCGGTATGTTAGGGGCATGCTGGCTGCCTACGCTGCGTCGACGTCCCCCACCGATCCGCTGAGCGGCCTCGTCGTCGGGGAACGTCCCGCGCCCGAGCCGCGCGAGAGCTGGACGGTCGTCGACGTCCGGGCCGCCTCGCTCAACCACCACGACCTGTGGTCGCTGCGCGGCGTCGGCCTGCCGGACGAGGCGCTGCCGATGATCCTCGGGACCGACGCCGCAGGTGTCACCCCGGACGGGCGCGAGGTCGTCGTGCACGGCGTCATCGGTGCCGACGGCCACGGTGTCGGCCCGCGCGAGCGCCGCACGCTCCTCTCCGAGAAGTACCCCGGCACGCTCGCCGAGCAGGTCGCCGTCCCGACCGCGAACCTGATCGACAAGCCCGCCTCGCTGTCGTTCGCCGAGGCTGCGTGCCTGCCCACCGCGTGGCTCACCGCCTACTCGTTGCTCTTCCGCGCCGCCGACCTGCGCCCGGGCAACAGCGTCCTCGTGCAGGGCGCGGGCGGCGGCGTCTCGTCGGCTGCGATCGCTCTCGGCGTCGCTGCGGGTCTCGAGGTCTTCGCGACGAGCCGCTCTGCCGAGAAGCGCGAACGCGCAGCCGCGCTCGGCGCGACCACCCTCGAGCCCGGGGCTCGTCTCCCCCGCAAGGTCGACGCCGTCGTCGAGACGGTCGGCCGCGCCACCTGGGCGCACTCCGCCGCGAGCGTGCGCCCCGGCGGCACGATCGCGGTCGCCGGAGCGACGACGGGCGACGCCGACGCCGCCCAGCTCACCCGCATCTTCTTCCAGGAGATCCGCGTCCAGGGCGTCACGATGGGCCGTCGCGAGGACCTCGCCGCGCTGCTCGCGTTCCTCGGTGCGCACGACCTGCGCCCCACGATCGCGCTCGAGGTGCCGCTCGCGGAGACGGCCCGAGGGATCGAGCTTCTCGCCGAGGGCACGCACTTCGGGAAGGTCGTGGTCCTCCCGTGAGCCCGCGCCGCTACCCGCCCGGGTGGCGGCAGGACGTCCTCGGCCCTGACTTCCGGGCTCTCGACCTCGACCTGGCCGCCGACGACGAGGGCGACGTCGTCGCGACCCTCGTGCGGTTCGCGCCCGAGCCCGACCCGTTCCCGCGCCCCGCGCGTGCCGTGCTCTACCTGCACGGCTGGTCGGACTACTTCTTCCACACCGAGCTCGCCGCCTACTGGCACGCCCAGGGCGTCGCGTTCTACGCGCTCGACCTGCGCAAGTACGGCCGCTCGATGCGCGCGCACCAGACCCCCGGCTACGTCGAGGACCTCACGACGTACGACGAGGACATCGCGGCCGCGCTCGACGTGATCCGCGCCGAGCTCGGGTCGCACGCGTCGCTCCTGCTCATGGCGCACTCGACGGGCGGCCTGACCGCCGCACTGTGGGCGGACCGCCACCCGGGCGTCGTCTCCGGGCTCGTGCTCAACTCGCCCTGGCTCGAGCTGCAGGGCTCGTCGGTCGCACGCACCGTGTCCGCGCCGGCGATCGCGCAGCTCGCACGCTTCCAGCCGCGCACGGCGCTCCCGAACATCGACCCGGGCTTCTACTCGCGGACGGTCGACCGTGCCTCGGGCGGCGAGTGGGACACGGACCCGCGCTGGCGGCCGACGCCGTCGTTCCCCGTGCGCGCCGGCTGGCTCAACGCGATCCTCGCGGGACACGCGGCCGTCGCGCGCGGGCTGAACCTCGACGTGCCCGTGCTGACCCTCCTGTCGGGGCGGTCCGCGATCAGCCCCCGCTGGAGCGAGGACATGCGCGAGGCGGACGCGGTGCTCGACGTCGAGGCGATCGCCCGGCGCGTGCCCAACCTGGGCAACGTCGTGACCCTCGTGCGGGTACCCGGCGGGATCCACGACCTCGCGCTGTCGCGCCCCGGCCCGCGGGCCGTGTTCTACGAGCAGATCACGCGCTGGGTCGTCGCGTACGGCTGGCAGTGAGCGGCTGATCAGCCGTTCGCGCGCAGGTCGCGCAGCGTCGGACCGGTCTCCTCGCCGACACGCCACGCGCCCCAGCCGTCGACCGTGTGCTCGGCACCGGACACGATCGTCGCGGCGACGTCCGGCGACATGAAGCGGCGGCCGTCGGGCAGCTCGATCACGCCGTCCGGGTGGAGCGTCACCTCGAAGCGCTCGTTGCGGCGGTGGCGGACCCAGAGCAGCGGTGTCGGCTCGCCGAGCCGGCTCGCGAGCTGCTTGAGCGCCGCGTCGCGCCACCCCTGGGGTACCGGCTGACGCGGGCTGCGCGGCGGTGGCACGGGCTCGGTGACGTCGCCGTACGACATGGCGGCCGCGTAGCTGCGCGAGGACTCGCGCAGGGTGGAGAGGTCGTTCGGGTTGGTGTCGATCGACGTCTCCTCGACCGACGCGAGCCGTGCGCGCGAGCGCGCGCCCGCGAACGCGGCCGGGTGCGTCGCCGCACCGGTGATCGACGGCGCGGGGCCGCCGAGGCGCGGCGTGGTCGAGGCGACCGGGCCGGCCGAGCCGAACGTGACGGTGCGCTTGGCGCGGGCGGTCGGCGTGACGACTGCGGCGCTCGAGGCGCCCAGGTCCGCGACCTGGCCGCCGACGATCTCTTGCTCAGTCGCCTCCGCGGCGACGGGGAGCGGGTCGACCTCGATCGCCGAGCCGGGCGCGAGGGCCGGGGCCAGGCCGACGCTCGCCGGCGCGTGCGCCATCGCGGCGGCGTAGCCGGCCGCGGCGCTGGTCGCTGCGTGCTGGTGCGGCTTCGCGGCGGGGACGGCAGGTGCGGGGGCGAGCGGCGCGTGCGCGACGGCGGCAGCACCACCAGCGCCGGGTACGTGCGCGGCGGCAGCGCCCGCGCCGGGTACGTGCGCGGCGGCCGCGCCACCAGCGATGGGCGCGTACGGGCCAGCGGGAGCGACGGCGGCAGGGGCGTGCACCGCCGCGGGTGCGAGCGGCGCGGGGGCCCCCGCGGGCGGGACCGGCCGCGGGCCCGGTGCCTGGCCGCCAGAAGGTGCCGACGTCGCCGCCCCTGCCTGCGTCGCGGCAGGTCGGGCGGCGTCGGGCTGCGCCGAGGCGTGCGCGGTGCGCGCGGACGGCGACGAGGTGGCGGATGCCGCGGACGGCATCGACTCCATGCCGCGCGGGCCGCGGGCGCTGTCGCCGAGCGGGGACACGTCGACGTAGCGGCGCCCGTCGGGCGCGCGGACGACGCCGAGGCGGAAGACGTCGACCTGCATGCCGGGCTGGCGGAGGAAGTCGAGCGCGTCGACCGTCGTCAGGGCCGCGGAGGCGCACACGAGCACGAGGCGGACGCCGCCCGTGCGGACGTGCGGCTGCGTCGCGCCGAGCGTCGGGACACGCGCGAGGAACATCGCGTGGTCGGTGCCGAACGCCTCGGCGCCACGGTCGTAGCCTGCGACGAGCTCGCCGCGGGACTGACGGCCGGCGCGGCCCGCGCGGCCGAGCGCCGCGACGAGCGCGGCGTCGTCGAGCATGCCGACGAGCTCGACGGCCACGACCGCGCCGTGCGCGTCGAGCGCCGTCAGGTACGGGGCGTCCTCGCCAGGCTGCGCGTGGTGCACGGGCATGACGGGCTCGCCGAGGAGCGCGTCGAGGTGGTGCTCGACGACGCTGCGCGCCTCGGGCAGGAACGCCACGGGCGCGGGCTGCATCGACGGCACGGGCACGACCCGGTCCGAGTCGATCTCATAGATGGGCAAGGCACTTCCCCCGAACTGTCCTCGAGCGCCGCGCGCGTCCCCCCGGACTGGTCGCTCGCGCCCATGCTACGAGGAAAGCCCTTGCTCGGGAAGGATGAAGACGGGCCCTCAGAGGTGCTCGGCGAGCAGCTCTGCGAGCGCCTTGCCCCGCACGTCGGCGAGGCCGAGCGCCTGGGTGCGGCACGAGTAGCCGTCGGCGACGTACATGTCGCCGTCGGCCATGCCCCGCAGCGCCGGGAGCAGGGCGTTCTCCGCGACCTGGACGGACACGTCGTAGTGGCCCTTCTGCATGCCGAAGTTCCCCGCGAGGCCGCAGCAGCCGGCGAGCGTCGTGATGGTCGCCCCGGCGTCGCGCATGAGCGCCTCGTCCGCGGCGAAGCCCATGACGGAGTGGTGGTGGCAGTGCGGCTGCACGACGGCGGTCACGTCGGACAGGTCGGGGACCTGCCAGACGTCGGGGTCGGGGCCGAGCGGCGCGGGCGCCGTGAGCAGCTCGGCGAGCGTGTGCGTCGCGCGGGCGACGGCGTGGGCGCGCGGGTCGTCCGGCAGGAGCTCGAGCAGGTCGGAGCGCAGCACGCCCGTGCAGGACGGCTCGAGGCCGACGATCGGCACGCCGTTGACCGCGAACGGGCCGAGGATGCCGAGGAGGTTCTCGAGGCGCTTGCGGGCGCCGTCGAGCTGGCCCGTCGAGATCCAGGTGAGGCCGCAGCAGGCCTCGTCCTCGGGGACGATCACGTCGTAGCCGGCGGCGACGAGCACCTTGACGGCGGCCTCGGGGACGCTCGGGGCGAGGGTGTCGCTGAACGAGTCGGTCCACAGCACGACCTGGGTGCGGGAGCGCACGCCCGGCGTCTGCGGCTGGTCGCCCGCGACGCCGAGGGCACCGGTCGTGGCCTTCGCCTCGCTCGACGGCGTCACGCCCAGCTCTGCGCGACGGCGGCGCCACGTCCTGCGGAACGGCTCGGTCGCGAAGCTGACCATCGTCCGGCGCGGGTCCATGCCGCCGAGAGTCATGACAGCCTTGGCGATCGGGCGGACGCCGAGCACGGCGTTCGCGAGCGACGCGAGGCCGGGGACCGCCGTGACGAGGCGGGTCCACCGGGGCAGCCAGCCGAGCGCGTAGTGGTCGACCGGCCGCACGCGCCCGCGGTAGGAGCGGTAGAGCGTCTCGGACTTGAACGCCGCCATGTCGACGCCGGCCGGGCAGTCGCGCGAGCACGCCTTGCACGACAGGCACAGGTCGAGCGCGGCGTGCACCTCGGGCGAGCGCCAGCCGCCGCGCACGAGGCGACCGTTGACCATCTCCTGCAGGACGCGGGCGCGGCCGCGGGTCA
Source organism: Flavimobilis soli (assembly GCF_002564025.1). Lineage (NCBI taxonomy): Bacteria > Bacillati > Actinomycetota > Actinomycetes > Micrococcales > Jonesiaceae > Flavimobilis > Flavimobilis soli. The sequence continues at coordinate 2,230,843 of NZ_PDJH01000001.1, read as the reverse complement.
CGTCGGTCTCGTCCTTGGTCGCCTGGTACGACGGGCACATGAACCCGCCCGACGCGGAGCTGTCCGCGCGGCACTTGCCGACGCCGGTGCAGCGGTGGACGGCCTTGGTGAAGTCGCCGTCGTCGTGGGCGAAGGCGAAGCCGGTGCCCTTCTTCCCAGGGCGGTCGACGCGCACGGGCGCGGCGGCGGGGCGACGCAGGTCGGCGTCGATCGCGGCTGGCCGCACGATGATCCCGGGGTTGAGGAGGTCGGCCGGGTCGAAGAGGGCCTTGAACTCCTCGAAGAGCCGGATGGCGTCGGGGCTGTACACGAGCGGCAGCAGCTCGCCGCGGGCGCGGCCGTCGCCGTGCTCGCCGGAGAGCGAGCCGCCGTGCGACGCGACGAGCGTCGCGGCGTCCGTGATGAAGCGGCGGAACACCGAGGCGTCATGCTCGAGCGGCACGTCGAGGCGCACGTGCATGCAGCCGTCGCCGAAGTGGCCGAACATCAGGCCCTCGACGTCGTACGAGTCCATGAGGGCCTCGAACTCGCGCAGGTACGTGCCGAGCCGCTCCGGCGGCACCGCGGCGTCCTCCCAGCCGGGCCACGCCTGGTTGCCCGACGGCGTGCGGCCGCCGAGGCCCGCGCCGTCGGCGCGGATCTGCCACATGGCGCGCGCGTCGGGACCCGGCGGCAGGACCGTCTTCGCGTCGGTCGACGCGGCCTCCGCGATCGCGTAGGCCTTGCCGAGGGCCTCCTCGACGTCGGCGCCGGTGACCTCGACCATGAGCCAGCCGCCGCCGGGCGGCAGCGGCGGGACAGCGCCGTCGCCCTTGTGGCGGCGCACGACCTCGACGAGGCGTGCGTCGAGGCCCTCGATCGCGAGGGGGTCGAGGGCGAGGAGGCGCGGGACGTCGTCGGCCGCGGTCGGCATGTCGGGGTAGCCGAGGCACACGAGGACGGGGGCCGCGGCGACGGGGTGGAGGCGGACGGTCGCGCCGAGGATCGTCGCGACCGTGCCCTCGGTGCCGACGAGGGCCTTCGCGAGGTCGCTGCCGTTCTCGGGGAGCAGGTGCTCGAGGCTGTATCCCGACACCTGGCGGCCGAAGCGGCCGAGCTCGGTGCGGATGAGCGCCATGTTCGCGGTGACGAGGTCGCCGAGCCCGGGCACGACGTCGAGCGCGCCCTTGCCTGCGCCCGCCGTGAAGCGGCGTCCCCGCCCGTCGACGACGTCGAGCTCGAGGGTGTTGTCGGCCGTGCGGCCGTACGCGACGGCGTGCGGGCCGCACGCGTTGTTGCCGATCATGCCGCCGAGGGTCGCGCGGTTCTGCGTCGAGGGGTCAGGACCGAAGCGCAGGCCGTGCGGCGCGGCCGCGGCCTGCAGGCTCGACATGACGACGCCCGGCTCGATGCGCGCGGTGCGCGCCTCGGGGTCGATCTCGTGGATCGTGCTGAGGTGCTTCGAGAAGTCGAGGACGACGCCGGGGCCGACGGCGTTCCCTGCGACCGACGTCCCGGCGCCCCGCGACGTGATGGGCACCCCAGCCTCGCGGGCGACCTCGAGCGCGGCGAGCACGTCGTCGGTGCTGCGCGGGAAGACGACGACCTGGGGCGGGACGCGGTAGTTGGAGGCGTCGGTCGAGTACTGGGCCCGCCGGAGCGTCGAGCCGTCGACCTGGCCCTCGACCGCGGCGCTCAGCGACGCGACGAGCGCGGACGTGTCCACGTCGGCGAGGGGCTGAGGGGCTGGTGGGGTCTCGAGGGTGCTGGCCACCCGACCAGTTTCCCACGTCGCGCCGACCGCGGTTCAGACCTTGGACCCTGCCGTCTCACGGGGACGCACGGACGACCGCGACCGAGGCCGGTCGCGGCCGTCCGTGTGCGTCGGGCGACGAAGGGGAAGCCCGCCGCGGGTCTGTCAGGCGAGCGATGCCTCGAGCGAGATCGACGTGCCCGCGAGCGCCTTGCTCACCGGGCACGTGTCCTTCGCGGCCTGGGCGACCTCGACGAACTTCGCCTCGTCGATGCCCTCGACCTCGCCGCTCACCGTGAGGGTGATGTCGGGGATCTGGAATCCGCCCGCCGGGTCCGGGCCGAGGCCGACCTCGGCGGAGACGTGCAGGGCCTGGGGCGGGAAACCCGCCTCCCCGAGCAGGGCGCTGAGCTGCATCGCGTAGCAGGACGAGTGCGCTGCGGCGATGAGCTCCTCCGGGCTCGTGCGGCCGCCGGCCTCGTCAGCCGAGCGGCTGGGGAAGGACACCTCGTACGTGCCGATCCCGGAGCTCGTGAGCTCGACCTGGCCCGAGCCCTGCTCGAGCGTGCCGTTCCATGCGGTCCGTGCCTTGCGCGTGGGCATCGCGTCCTCCAGTGCCTGAGACGGTGGCTGTCCTTCGAATGTAGCGACGGTCGACGCGACCGGCACGGCGAACGAGCCTCACCTCGGACCTCACCCGCTCGATCACCCCTCTTTCCGCGGGCAGCGCCTCATCTTCCGGGACGAGCGTGCCGATACGTAGGGCATGAAGATGTTCGCCTGGTCGACCGACGCCTCTGGCGGCGTTCGTGCCGTTGAGCCTGCCGTGCCTCCGCGCACCGCGCTGCGGACCGAGCGACCCGACCCTGCGCAGCTCGTCTGGATGGAGGAGCTCCGCGAGTTCCTCCGTGAGCCCACGATGCGGCTCGACAACGCTGCTGCCGTGCAGGCGCTCTACATCGACTACTGCAGCCGCTGGCACGGCACGCCCGAGACCGACCGCTGGAACCCGAACACGTCGATCAACGCGATCGGCGTCGTCGTCGGCGACCTCATGCGTGCGCGCCGCCCGGAGCTCGAGTGGCGCGTCGTCGCGGACTGCCGCCCCACGACCCTCCTGCTGACCGACCCCGCCGGGAACCCCGTCGCATCGCCGCTGAGCGACGTCGCCACCCGCTGGATGGCCAAGGAGATGCTCTGGATGGACGCCTACCTCCACCAGCACGCACCGGTCGCGACGGCCGAGATGACCTGGATCCCCAGCAAGCTGGCACAGCGCCCCGAGCTGCGGAAGCACGCAGCGCGGTTCTGAGCCTTGCTCCGGGCGGGCACCTGCTCGCCCCTCGCCCTCGAGGCCCCCGACTCGAGGGCGCACACGGGAGCGGGCCCGCAGGGCTCCTGCGGGCCCGCTCCCGTGATCCAGCACGACGTCGGCGCTCCCCTTACGCCCACGCCGACCTGGGCCGCGCCTCCACAGGCGCGGCATCTTCGACCGCCCCGTGCGGGGCGAGGTGTCAGCGCACCCGGTCGATCGCCTCGTCGCTCAGCGCAAGCACGCGCCAGACGTTGTCACGACCGTCGTCGAACGCGTAGACGGGCACGACCCACTCGCGACCGTCGGCCCCGCTGACGATCTCGCTCGTCACACCGGCGCCGGTGATCGTCACCTCGACGACGCCCCACGGCACCTCCCCCTCCGGCACGTCCGCCGGGTCCGAGGTCGGCGCCTCGAGCGGCGCACCGGGCGTGTGGCTCACCGCGTAGACCGGGTCTCCCAGGCGATCGACAGCCTCGTCGACCGGCACGAGCGGAAGCTCGCCCACGAGCGTCCCACGCGACAGCGTGCCGTCGTGCTCGAACAGGTCGTCCGCGAGCGCGCCGCCGTCAGGTTCGTCCGACGCCGGGGCGCTCGGGTCCACGGACGGGTCCAGCACCCACACGGACGCTCTGTCGGGCCCGTCCGGGAGCTCAGCCGCTGAGAAGACGATCCGCTGCGGCGCCGCGTCCTCCCACGGCTCATCGAGCATCTCGGCACCGAGGGAGTCCCGCGACGCGACGACGTCGGGCGCACCGGGCGCCTGCCGGACGCCGATCGCGTACCCGCCAGCCACCGCGACCGCAGCGGCAGCAGCCGCCGCGGCGACGCGCGTGAAGCGGCGCCGACGACGCGCGGCAAGGCTCACGACGACACCACCGTCCCCCTCGGCCGCCGACGCGTCGACGAGCGGCGTCCGCGGCCCCGCCGATCCGTACTCGCCTGCGCCGTCCTCCTGCGTCCGCGCCACCACGAGCGGCCACAGCCGCGCCGGGTCCGGGACGCTCGCGCCCGCAGGGTCGCAGCGCACGAGCGACTCGAACGCCACGTCGCGCACACCGTCGTCGACCAGGTGGTCCTGGTCCTCGCGCCCCGTCATCTCAGCCCGCCTTCTCGCACCGTCGTCCGTGGGAATCTCCATGAGCTGGTCATCGCCCCTCCACCGCCTCGCGCCTCTCCCACTGCTCCCGCAGCCGGGCGCGAGCCCGGCTCAGCGCCGCGTCCGCACCTCCGCGAGAGATGCCGAGCACCGCCGCGAGGTCGTCCCCCGAGAGGCCCTCCCACGCGTTGAGCACGAGAACCTGGCGGTCACGCGACGACATGGACATCAGCACCTGCCGCACCGACTCGTCGACGACGACCAGGTGGGCGGGGTCGGCGTGGTCCACCTGGTCCGGGAGCCGGTCGACCGGGACCGGGCGGCCCTTACGGTGGTGGTTCGCCAGCAGGAAGCCCGCCGTGCGGTACAGCCACGGCAGCTCCGCGCCGTCCGGGACGTCGGCGCGCCGGCGCCAGGCCACCACGAACGTCTCCGCCGTCAGGTCGTCCACCTCGCCCACGTGCGTGCGCCGCACGAAGTAGCGGTGGACCGCCGGGGCGTGCGTACGGAAGATGCCCTCGAACCACACCTGGTCGTGCCCCGTCACACCCCCGCCGCCCTCCGGCTCGTCCGTCAGGTCGACCGACCAGACGCTCTCCTCCTCATGTGTCTCCACACCCCCCATCCTTGCGGCTCACCCTGCGATCCGGGGAATCTCGCTGTGCCGGTCGCGCCGTTGAACCTTGGCGTGCGCGGGACCAGACTGGGGGTACGGACGCGACGGAGCGTCCGGCGACGGGAGCAGGTGATGACCATGCCTTCAAACCGCGTCGTCGTCGGGGTCGACGGCTCGCTCAACTCTGACCACGCCCTCGCCTGGGCCGCTGACGCGGCGGAGTCGCGGCACGTCCCGCTCGAGGTCGTCCTCGCCTGGGACGCCACGTGGGTCCACATGTCCGAGGGCATCATGGCGATCACGGACGTCGACGAGACGTTCCGGCGGCTCGCCGCGTTCGCCCAGGAGCGGATCGACTCCTCGATCGCCCGCGTCCAGGAGAAGCACGACCTCAGCGGGATCGACATCATCAGGACCCCCGTGCAGGGGCCGGTCGTGCCCGCCGTCCTCGAGGCGGCCGCGGGTGCGTCGATGCTCGTCGTCGGCCGGCGCGGTGTCGGGCGGCTCGGACGTCTCTTCATGGGGTCCGTGTCGGCAGGGCTCGTCCGGCAGGCGCACCTGCCGGTCACCGTCATCCCGGACCCTGAGCGGGCCGAGCAGCAGCGCGAGGCCGCGCTCGACGGGGCGGAGCTCGACGAGACGCCGCGCATCGTCGTCGGAGTCGACGGGTCCGCGCCGTCGGTCGCCGCGCTCAGGTTCGCCGCGGAGGCAGCGAAGCGCCGACACCTCCCCCTGCACGCCGTCGCGTGCTGGCAGTTCACGACGAGCGGCATCCCGAGCGAGTCGTTCGGATGGGTGCCGCCGATCGAGGACTTCGAGGAGCGGGCCGGGCAACAGCTCGACAAGGCCCTCGAGCGGGCCGGCATCGACCTGCCCGAGGACCAGCTGGTCCGCAAGGTCCTGCGGGCGAGCCCCGGCCGCGGCCTGCTGCGCAGCGCCGCAGGAGCGGCGTGGCTCGTGCTCGGTTCGCGCGGCGTCGGCGGTTTCGAGCGCCTCCTGCTGGGCTCGGTCTCCGCTCAGCTCATGGAGCACGCGCCGTGCCCCGTGACGATCGTGCGGACCTGACCGGGCCCGAGCAGCCCGTCTAGACCGGTCGCGGCGGCACGGGCCGCGCCGACGCGACGACCAGCCCCGCGACAGCCATCACGGTGAGCGCGCCGAGCACCACGACGAGGGGAACGGTCCAGCCGCCGCTCGCCGTGTGCACGAGCCCGAGCAGCGTCGGCCCGGTCGCCGCGATCCCGTACCCGCAGCCCTGAACGAACGCCGACATGCGCTGCATCTCCCGACCGTCCCGCGCGCGCCTCGCCATGATCGTGATGAGCACGGTGAAGTTGCCGCCCTGGGCCACCCCCGCGCACGACATCCAGACGACGTTCGCGCCGGGCGCGGCGAGGAGCCCGACCGGGAGCGCGACCCAGAGCACGGCGAGGCCGACGAGCACGACGCGCGTCGAGACCCCCTTCGCCATGAGCACCGGTGCACCGATCGCGCCGACGACGGCGAGCGCCTGGAATGCCGACGACGCGACGCCCGCACCGTTCGCGTCGAGCCCGACCGTGTCCGCGAGGAGCGTCGGCAGCCACGCGCTGAGCGAGTAGTAGGAGAACGACTGCCCGCCCATCGCGGCGACGAGCAGCCACACGTCGACCCGACGCCACACCGTGCGCGACGGCTCCGCCGGGACGCTGGGACCGGCAGGGGTGCCCTCCGCCGCGCCACGACCGTCGGTCGCCTCGGCGTCGTGCCCGCGAGGGGCGCCGCCGACCAGGCTCGCACCCGACGACCGGCCGGGCAGGGCCAGGTCGCGCACGCGCCACCAAACGGCCGCCGCGACGAGCGTCAGCAGCGCCCACGACGCGAGCGCCCACCGCCACCCGACGAGGTCCGCGAGCGGCGCCGTGAGCGCCGTCGTGAGCACCGAGCCAGCGTTGAGGGACGCCGTGTAGATGCCGTTGACCACGCCCTCGCGCCCGCGGAAGTCCCTGCGCACGATCACGGGCACGACGACGTTCCCGACCGCGATGGCCGCACCGATCACCACGGTCCCCGTCACGGCCCACGCGAAGTCGCCGAGCGAACGGACGACCGTCCCGAGCGCGACGACCGCGAGCGACAGGAGGACCGTCGTCTCGAGGCTCGCGCGACGCATGAGGAACGCCGCGAACGGCGTCGCCGTCGCGAACAGGACGACCGGGATGCTCGAGAAGACGCCTGCGGCGGCGACGGAGATCCCGAGCCCTGACGCGACCTCCTGGACGATCGGGGCGACGGCGACGATCGGTCCGCGCAGGTTGAGCGCGTACAGCACGACGGCGGCGAGCAGCAGCCCTGCTGCGGCACCACCGGTGGCACGTGGACGCATGGGTCCGTCCTTTCGTCGCCCGGCGGGAGCTGTCACGCCCCACGACCCGGGAATGCGGAAGGCCCTCGGGATGATCCCGAGGGCCTTCCGGTGGAGCCGCCTAAGAGAATCGAACTCTTGACCTTTTCATTACGAGTGAAACGCTCTGCCGACTGAGCTAAGGCGGCTGGTCATCAACGGGCGGACCCGTCGAGCCGCGACAACTATAACCACGTCTCGGGGAGCGGTCCAACTCGGTCGCAGTGATGCGGGCCACGCGGATCAGCGAGGCGGTCGGAGCATGCTCGCGCGCCTCCCTCAGGTCCGGCGTGCGTGCGCAGGCCGACCGGACGACGTCAGCAGACGAGCCCCTCCTGCGGGACCGTGCCCTCGAGGAAGTACGCGTCGACCGCGTCCGCGATGCAGTCGTTCGCGCGCCCGTACGCCGTGTGCCCCTCGCCCTCCCACGTGAGGAGAACGGCCGACGACAGCGTCTTCGCGAGCGCCTGCGACCACTCGTACGGGGTCGCCGGGTCGTTCGTCGTGCCGATCACGACGATCGGCGCCGCGCCCGGCGCGGACACGTCGGCGGTGAGGGGCGCGGCAGGCGTCGGCCACCCGGCGCACACGAGCGCGTTCCACGCGAACGAGTCGCCCAGCGTCGGCGCGACCGCGACGATCTTGTCGCGCTCCGCCTGCATGTGCGCGACGTCGGTCGGCGCCCGTCCGTCGGCGCAGCTGACCGCCGTGAACGCCTCCGTCGAGTTGTCCTCGAACGTCCCGTCGAGGCCTCGGCCGTTGTAGAAGTCGGCGAGCGACAGCAGGCCCGATCCGTCGTTGCGCTGCATCGCCATCGAGAGCGCCTGCGTCAGCAGGGGCCACGACTCGTCGGCGTAGAGCGTGACCGCGATGCCGTAGAAGGCGAGGGTGCGCGTGAGCACGCGTCCCGAGTCCTGCGTCGGCAGCGGGTCGGTGTACGCGCGCTGGGTCAGGTCGCGGATCTGCTTGAGCCCGTCGTCGACCGAGCCCGTGAGCGGGCACTTCGCGCCGGCCATGCAGTCCGTGACGTACGCGCGCAGGGCTCGCTCGAAGCCCATCGCCTGGTCGAGGCTCAGCTTGTCCGGTTCGAGCGTGTAGTCGACCGCGCCGTCGAGGACGAGCCGGCCCACGCGGTCCGGGAACAACGCCGCGTACGTGCCGCCGAGCTGCGTCCCGTAGGAGTAGCCGAGGTAGGTGAGCTTCTCGTCGCCGAGGAGCGCGCGCAGCAGGTCCATGTCGCGCGCTGCGCTCGCGGTGTCGACGTGCCCGAGGAGAGCGCCGGTGTTGGCCTGGCACGCGGCGCCGAACGCGGTCCACGCCGCCTGGAAGTCCGCGCGGCCCTTGTCGGTGTCGAGGTTGTGGTCGGTCGAGAGCAGCTGGTCCTTGCCCGCGTCGTCGAGGCACGCGACGGGGCTCGACCGCCCCACGCCGCGCGGGTCGAAGCCCACGACGTCGTACGCCTCCTGGACCTCGGGGCTGATCGCCCCGAGCGCGGCGTCGAGGAACTCGACGCCCGAGGCGCCCGGACCGCCGGGGTTGATGAGCAGCGAGCCCTGCTTCGTCCCGGACGCCTGCGTGCGCTCGACCGCGAGGCTCGCCTTGCCGGCGGACGCGTCGGCCCAGTCGACGGGGATCTCGATGTCCGCGCAGAGGTGGCCGCCACCGCAGTCCTCCCACGAGACGCGCTGCTCGTAGAACGGCAGGAGCGCCGGGTCGAGGTCGGCGGGGACGAGGTTGGACGGCGTACCGGGCTGGCCCGCGCTCGTCGACGTCCCGCTCGGCTCGACGGTGACCGCCTCCTTGCCCGCCGTGCACCCGGCGAGCGCGACCGCAAGGGCGAGGGACGCTGCGGACCACCGGACGCCGCGCCCGGTCCCGAGGGCCCTGCGGTGCGGGGCGGACGAGGCGGACGAGCGGGTGGCGGTGGTCTTCAGCACGTGCTCCACCGTAACGGCTCGCGCCTCTCGGCGCGGCTGGACGCGGCTCGTCTCAGCCCTGAGGACGCAGCGCGATCATCATCGCCTCGACGGCGAGCAGGGGCGCGACGTTACCGGTCAGGCGCGTGCGCGCGGTCCCGATCGCGTCCATGCGGCGCAGGGTCTGCTCCGGGGCCGACTCCTCGGCGAGGGCACGCACCGTCTCGGCGTGCGCGGTGTTGACGAGCTCGACGTCGGAGCCGAGCTGGACGACGAGCACGTCCCGGTAGAGGGAGAGCAGGTCGACCATCGCGCGGTCGAGCGTGTCGCGCTGCGCGCGCGTCGCCCGGCGCTTCTGGTCGTCCTCGAGCTGCTTGACCTGCGCGCGCAGGTTGGGCGGCACGGTCTGGCCCGCCTCGACGCCGAGGGTACGCAGCAGGTCGGCCTTCTCGGCCGCGTTGCGCTCCTCGGAGTGCGCAGCGGACTCGGCCTGCGCGACGTCGACGAGCTCGCCCGCCGCGAGCACGGCGTCGCCCACGCCGCGGATGCGTCGCGCGAGCGACAGGACGGCGGCGCGGCGCTCGCGCGCGGCCGGGTCGCGGGCGAGGCGCCGCGCGAGACCGATGTGGGACTGGGCCGCACGCGCGGCCTCGAGCGCGACCTCCGGGTCGGCGCCGTCGCGCCGCACGAGCAGGTCCGCGACCGCCTCGACGGGCGGGACGCGCAGGGCGATCTTGCGGCAGCGCGAGCGGATCGTCACGACGACGTCCTGAGGGCTGGGCGCGCACAGCACCCACACCGTGCGGGCGGGCGGCTCCTCGATCGCCTTGAGCAGCACGTTCGAGGTCCGCTCGAGCATGCGGTCGGCGTCCTCGACGATGATGACGCGCCACCGACCGTGGGCCGGGCTGCGCTGCGCGAGACCGATGAGGCCGCGCACCTCGTCGATCGAGATGGTCACCTTGTCGGTCGCGACGACGGTGACGTCGGGGTGCGTGCCCTTCATGACCGCGGCGATCTCGCGCTCGTCGGCGGCCGGGTCGCCCGTGCACTGGAGCGCGGCCGCGAACGCGCGCGCGGCGTTCGACCGGCCCGACCCGGGCGGGCCCGTGACGAGCCAGGCGTGCGTCATCGCAGAGTCGTCGGCCGCGGCCGCGCGCAGCGGCGCGATCGCGTCCTCCTGCCCGACGACGTCGGCCCAGACGTCGGTCACGCGTCCCCCTGCGCCGGGTCGAGCGGGGAATCCTCGACGACCGCGAGCGACGACTCGACCTCGATGCCGAGGCGGCGCGCGACGAGCTCGACGACCTGCGCGTGCACCTCCTCGACCGTCCGCGCAGCGTCGACCACGACGATGCGGCCCGGGTGCGCGGCGGCGCGCGCAAGATACGCCTCGCGCGTGCGGACGTGGAACTCGGCGCCCGCCCGCTCGAGGCGGTCGAGGCCACCCGGGACGCGGGCGACGCCGATCGCAGGGTCGAGGTCGAGCAGGATCGTCACGTGCGGCAGCAGGCCGCGCGTCGCCCACAGGGAGAGGTTCTCGATCTCCGCGGCGCTCAGCTCGCGACCGCCCGCCTGGTACGCGACGGACGAGTCGAGGTAACGGTCCGTGATGACGACGCCGCCGCGCTCGAGGGCCGGCCGCACGACCGTGTCGACGTGGTGCGCGCGGTCGGCCGCGTACAGCAGCGCCTCCGTGCGCGGGTCCATGTCCTCACCGTGCAGGACCAGGCGGCGCAGCTCGAGGCCCATGGCGGTGCCCCCGGGCTCGCGGGTCGTGACGACCTCGTAGCCGATCCGGGAGAACCAGTCGGCGAGCAGGGAGATCTGCGTCGTCTTGCCGGAGCCGTCGCCGCCCTCGAAGGACACGAAGACGCCCGACGCCGACGGCGATCCGAGGGAGGAGACAGTCACGGCGCCAGCCTACCGACCCCCTCCGACGCCGCGGACCGCCGTCCGGACGGCGCGCGCCGCGGCCTGCGCCGCGGCCCCGACCTACCCTGGAGGACGTGACCGACGCGACCCGCTCCCCCGCCGACAGGCAGCCCGACGCCGCCGTCTTCGACGCCGTCCTCTTCGACATGGACGGCACGCTCGTCGACTCGACCCGCGCCGTCGAGATCGCCTGGGACCGCTTCCTCCGCGAGGAAGGCCTCGACCCTGACCTGCCCAAGTCGCACGGCGTGCCGTCGCACGCGCAGGTCGAGGAGGTCCTGCCACCCGAGCGATGGGCCGAGGCCAAGGCCCGCTACGACGCGATCGAGCTCGAGACGACCGAGGGCGTCGTCGCGTTCCCCGGCATCGCCGACCTGCTCGCCGGGCTCGGCTCGCGCTGGACGATCGTCACGAGCTGCTCGCGGGCGCTCGCCCTCGTCCGCCTCGCGGCGGCCGGGCTCAGCGCCCCGGACCGCATGGTCACGGTCGACGACGTGACCCACGGCAAGCCCGACCCCGAGCCGTTCGCACGCGGGGCCGCGGTCATGGGCACGACGCCGCGACGCTGCCTCGCCGTCGAGGACGCGCCCGCGGGCCTCGCCTCGGCGCGGTCAGCCGGCTGCACGACGCTCGGGGTCGCCTCGACGCACCCCCTCGCGGCGCTCGACGCCGACACGACCGTCGCGGCGCTCACCGACGTCGGCCTCGCGGCCGAGCCGGCAGGCGTGCGCCTGACGCGCACGGCCTGAGACCGGGCCTGCAGGGCCCGGCCGGCCGGTCACTCGCCCGGGTAGACCACGCCCACCTGACGACGGACCTCGTCCATCGTCTCGAGCACGTCGATCGTGCCCTGCCAGGTCATGCGCTCGGACTCCGTGCGGCCCTCCGCGACGCAACGTGCCACCTCGGCCGCCTCGTACTGCAGGCCCTTCGCCGCAGGACGGTCGTACGTCCACCGCGAGCCGTCGTTGAGCCGGACCGTGAACGACGTCGGCGAGTAGAAGCTGCCCGCGACCTCGATGTAACCCTCCGTGCCCGAGACGAGCGCGACCGTGGGCGTGCGCGCCCACAGCGTCGTCGACAGCGTCGCCTGCGCACGGTCGCCGTAGGACAGCGCCATCGAGATCTGACCGTCGACACCCGTGTCCGTCAGCGCGCCGACAGCCGTCACGGCCTCGGGTGCACCGAGCAGGTCGTGCGCGAACGACACCGGGTACACGCCCAGGTCGAGCAGGGCGCCGCCCGCGAGCGCCGGGTCGAACAGGCGCGACGACGGGTCGTGCACGAACTTCTGACCGTGGTCCGCCGAGACGTTGACGATCTCGCCGATCATCCCCGAGGCGACCACCGAGCGCAGCGCTGCGACGTGCGGCAGGAAGCGCGTCCACATCGCCTCCATGACGAACGTGCCCGCGGCGCGCGCGGCGTCGAACACCTCACGGGCCTCGGCCGCGTTGCGCGTGAAGGACTTCTCGACGAGGAGGTGCTTGCCCGCCGCGATCGCGAGGAGCGCCTGGTCCTTGTGCTCCGAGTGCGGGGTCGCGACATAGACGGCGTCCACGTGGTCGTCCGCGACGAGCTCCTCGTACCCGATGTGCGTCGTCGGGATGCCGTGCGCCGTCGCGAACCGCTCACCGCGGACCCGGTCGCGCGAACCGACCGCCACGAGCTGCGCCCGCGTGTGCGCCGTCACGGCGGACGCGAACGAGCCCGCGATGTTGCCGGCGCCGAGGATCCCCCAGCGGATCGACGGCGCGGAGGCCGGGTCAGGCACGGTCGGGGACGGCAGGGACTGGTTCAGGGAGGCGTCGTTGCTCATGGGGCAACGCTAGCGCGCACGGCCCCGACCCGAGGTCCCGGTTCAGGGACCTCTCAGGGTGGGGAATCAGGGGCCCACTGGGGGGAAATCCCGATGACGCTCGGGAGCGCGACGCGGGAGGCTCATGGAGACACGGACCACATGAACCACGACACGAAACGGAAGCATGATGACCGCCACCCCCGACAGCTCGACCGCGACCCTCGGTGTGCTCACCGACGGCACCGCCCCGCAGGCGTGGGCCCGCGGCCTGACCAAGGTCTACGGCTCGGGCGAGACCGCCGTGACCGCGCTCGACGGGATCGACGTCGACTTCGCGTCCGGCCGCTTCACCGCCATCATGGGCCCCTCCGGCTCCGGCAAGTCCACCCTCATGCACTGCATGGCGGGCCTCGACCGCGTCACGTCCGGCCGCGCCGTCGTCGACGGCCACGAGATCGGCCGCATGAACCAGCGCAACCTCACCAAGCTGCGGCGCACGCACCTCGGCTTCATCTTCCAGTCCTTCAACCTCATCCCGACGCTCACCGCCGAGGAGAACATCACCCTCCCCCTCGACATCGCGCGCCGCCCCGTCGACCGCGCCTGGTTCGACGAGGTCGTCGAGACCGTCGGCCTGCGCGACCGCCTGCGCCACCGCCCCGACGAGCTGTCGGGCGGCCAGCAGCAGCGCGTCGCGTGCGCCCGCGCCCTCGTGTCCAAGCCCGCCGTGATCTTCGCCGACGAGCCGACCGGCAACCTCGACTCGCACTCCGCGACCGAGGTGCTGTCCTTCCTGCGCCGCTCGGTCGAGCAGCTCGGCCAGACCGTCGTCATGGTCACGCACGACCCGCGCGCGGCGTCGTACGCCCACCGCGTCCTGTTCCTCGCCGACGGCCGCCTCGCGGCCGACCTGCGCGAGCCCACGCACGACGCGATCCTCGCCCAGCTCGCGGAGCTCACCCCTGCGCGCGGCGAGGCCGGGCGCCGCGCCCTCCCGGGCACCGGCGACGAGCTGCTCGACGCCGCAGCCGAGGTGCCGGCCCGATGATCCGCGTCGCGCTGCGCGGCATCCGCGCCCACTTCGTCCGCTTCGGGATGGCGGTCCTCGCCGTCGCCCTCGGTGTCGCCTTCGTCGCCGGCACCTACTCCCTGCGCGCTGTCCTGGCGAGCACGTTCGACGCGATCGTCGACTCGTCCTACTCCGCCCAGGCGTACGTGCGCGGCGCGGACATGGTCGTCGGCATGGACGGCACGACCGGTTCGGCCGGGAGCGTCCACGCCCCCATCCCCGCGAGCCTCGTCGATACGGTCCGCGAGGTCGACGGCGTCGACCGCGCGTATGCCGACCACGGCGGCACGCTCGTCCTCGTCGGCAAGGACGGCACCGCCGTCACGACGTCCGGCGCGCCGACGCTCGGCGTCGCGCTCGCCCGCGACGACACGGTCGTCCGCGTGACCGACGGCGACTACGCCGTCGGCCCGGACCAGATCGTCCTCGAGGAGTCGACCGCCGAGCGCGCCGGCCTGACGACCGGCGACCGCACCAAGATCATCCTCCAAGGCGACATCCTCGACGTGACCGTCGTCGGCCTCGCGCACTTCGACGCGACGATGGCAGGCGCGCTGCTCATCGGCCTCGACCCCGAGGTCGCCGCCGCCGCGTACTCCCCCGACGGCACCGTCTCCACGATCTCCGTGTACGCCGAGCCCGGCGTCAGCGAGACCCAGCTGCGCGACGCGCTCGCGCAGACGCTCGCCGCCTCGTCGGCCGAGGGCGCGGCGCAGGCCGAGGTCGTCACGGGTGACTCGATGCGCGAGGAGCAGAGCGAGGCCATCGGCTCGATGCTCGGCTTCATCCAGGTGTTCCTGCTCGTGTTCGCCGGGGTGTCCCTGTTCGTCGGCGGCTTCCTCATCGCCAACACGTTCTCGATGAGCGTGCGCGAGCGCATGCGGGAGTTCGCGCTCCTGCGGGCGATCGGCGCGAGCCCGTCGCAGGTTTTCGCGTCGATCCTCGGCCAGGCGCTCGTCATCGGCGTCCTCGGCTCGGCCGTCGGCATCGGCCTGGGCATCGGCATCGCCGCGGGCCTGTCCGCGCTGCTCGCCGGCATGGGCATGGAGATGGGCGGCGCGGTCGCGCTGACCGCCGACACGGTCGTCATCTCGCTCGTCGTCGGCACCGTCGTCTCGCTCGTCGCGGCCGCGATCCCCGCCCGCCGGGCGGCCCTGACCGCGCCCGTCGAGGCGATGCGCGCCGAGGCGCCGTCCGAGAAGGGGCTGCGCGTGCGTACCGCGATCGGTGCTGTGCTCACGCTCGCCGGCATCGGTGGTGTCGTGTACGCGTCGCTCGCCAGGACGGCGGACGGTCTCGTGGTCGACGGCGCCCCCACGATGCTCGGCATCGGCGCGGTCACGCTCGTCGTGGGCATGCTCGTCCTCGCTCCCGTGCTCGCCCGCTGGGTCGTCCCGGTGCTCGCCGCGCCGTTCGCGGCGTGGGGCAAGCCGCTCGGCGGCCTCGCCCGCGGCAACGTCGTGCGCAACCCGCGCCGCACGGCGTCGACGGCAGGCGCGCTCATGATCGGCATGGTCCTCGTGAGCGCCTCGGGCGTCCTCGCGGCGTCGACGACCGCGTCGATCGGCTCGGTCATCGAGTCCGACCTCAAGGCGGACCTCATCGTCCAGTCCATGGAGGGCGACCTGCCGCGCCAGGCCGCCGACGCGATGGCCGCGGCGCCCTCGGTCGACACGCTCGACGTCGCGGACTACGGGGTGACGTTCGCGTCCGGCACCACGACCCCGCAGTTCGTGTTCTCCGCGGAGCCCTCGCTCTGGGAGCGGTCGATCGACGTCACGGTCGAGGACGGCGAGCTCGCGTCCTTCGAGCGAGGCGAGGCGCTCGCGCTCAAGCCGGCCGCGAAGAGCAACGGCTGGGAGGTCGGCGACGTCGTCACGCTCGGCGCCGAGCAGGGTGTCACCACCGGCGCGGGCGGCACCCAGGTGCGGATCGGCGCGATCATCGACTCGCAGGCGTTCGGCGGCGCGATGTTCGTCCCGCGCGACGTGTACGAGCAGGTCGTGCGCCCCGAGCTCTCGGGCATCGCCGTCGCGTTCGCGACCGCGGCCGACGGGTTCACGCAGGACCAGCTGCGCGCCGACCTCGTCGAGATCGTCAAGCCGTACTTCGTCATCTCGGTGATGGACGCGGAGGAGATGGTCAACGCGCTCGCCGACCAGGTGAACATGATGCTCACCGTCATCTACGCGCTGCTCGGCCTGAGCGTCCTCATCGCGGTGCTCGGGATCGTCAACACGCTCGCGCTGTCGATCATCGAGCGCACCCGGGAGGTCGCCCTCCTGCGGGCGGTCGGGCTCGGCAGGCTCCAGCTGTCGTCGATGGTCGCGATCGAGTCGGTGCTCACGGCGCTGTTCGGCACGATCCTCGGCGTCGCCGTCGGCGTGGGTATCGCGACCGCGCTGCCGGCGGTGTTCAAGGACGAGGGCATGACGCAGCTCGTCGTGCCGTGGGGCACGCTCGGCGGGATGGTCGTCCTCGCGGCGGTCGTCGGTCTCGTGGCAGCGGTGTGGCCGTCGATCCGGGCGGCCCGCATGCCGGTCCTGGATGGCCTCGCGGCCGAGTAGCCCGGGGGGACTCGCCAGGAGACCCTTCCTGGAGTCCCAAGGCTCCGGCCTAGAGCGCCGCTCTCCCTCCCGGACCCACTGATCGCCCGGGTGCACACGTGACGTGCGCACCCGGGCGATCGGTCGCTCATCCTCCGCCTCTGCTTCGCACCGATCCCCTCGTTGCACATCTCACACGTGCAAGCGGGCTATCCGCGGGCCGTATCCGGCCCCGACTTCGCCATCGACCCGGCGTTCACCTCGCCGTCGCCGTCGACTCGCCATCCCACCGATCCCCTCGTTGCACATCTCACGCGTGCAAGCGGGCGATCCGTCGGGCCACGATGGCCCCGATCGGCCGCGGGCTGGCCGCTGCTCCGGTAGGGGCCCACAGCGCTCCGGGGTGACGGCCTAGTCCACCAGGAAGAGCTCGACTGCTCGCGCAGCCGCTCGACGGCTCACTCTCTGACCATGCCCTCGTTGATCGACCGCACGTGGACGCCTCCCGTCGCGCGACGCCAGCTCGGCGTGTTTACCTCCGCCCAGGCACGGGCCACCGGGATGTCCCGCCGTCAGATCGACTACCGCATCGCGAACGGCGTCTGGAAACGGATCGTCGGTCGTGGGCTTGTCCTGTCTGAAGAGGACGTGACCCCGCGCTCGCTGGGAGTGGCAGCCTGGCTCACCCGACCGGGATCGATCCTGCTCGGTCCCGCTGCGGCCGCGTTCCACGGGGCGCCGATCCCCACGTTGTCGACGGTCGACGTCTGGACAGACCGCCCTGGCGACGACCTTGGCGGGGGGATCCGCCCCCCGGCGTGTCCGCCTGGACCGGAGTGAGGTAGCCGCCGTCCCGTCCCTCGGTCTGGCGAGCGCGTTCGTCGCAGCCCGGGAGCGAGCGTTCGTCGACGCCCTCGCCTGGCTGCCGCTCGACGACGCTCGCGACCTGCTCGCGTGGCTCGCGTCCCGTGACTTCTTGAGCAGGGACGAGCTGCGCAGCCGCCTCACAGCTCAGCCACGCGCCCGCGGGAACGCACAGGTCCGCAGGCTCCTCGACCTCACTGCGCGCGGCGCCCACAGCCACGCCGAGGGCTGCGCCCACGATCTTCTCGATGCAGCGAAGATCACCGGGTGGGAGGCCGACGCGCCCGTGCGGGACGTGCACGGACGGCTGGTCGGGCGGGCGGACGTCCTGTTTGCCGCGCAGCGCGTCATCATCGAGATCGATGGCCGACGTGCGCACGCGGATCGCTTCCAGCAAGACCGCACCCGGGACAACCGCCTGGCAGCGGCTGGCTACCTCGTGCTCCGCTTCACGTACGACGACATCGTGCAACGCCCCGACGAGACCGTCAGGACGATCCGCGCGGTGCTCTCCGAGCGCAGCACGGTCTGAGCGACCCGCCTGCCACCCTCACTGATCGCCCCGGTGCACACCTCTCACGTGCACCAGGGCGATCTGTCTCCCGGGAAGCGCCCGGCCTGACGCACCGATCGCCCGGTTGCCCACCTCACACGTGCAAGCGGGCTATCCGTCGAGGCGGAAGGGGTGCCAGCCACATGCTCCAGGGGGGCGAGGGGCAGCCAGAGAGGGGCAGCCAGAGAGGGGCAGCCAGAGAAGGGCAGCCATGCACCGATCGCCCGGGTGCACACCTTACGTGTGCACCCGGGCGATCGGTCGCGGAGCTCAGGAAAGCGGTAAAGGGGCCGGGCCAGAGCCCGGAGCCGCTACTCGGCCTTCTTCTTCGCCGCCGGCTTCTTCGCAGGAGCCTTCTTGGCCGCCGGCTTCTTCGCAGGAGCCTTCTTCGCTGCCGTCTTCTTGGCGGGGGTCTTCGCGCGCTTCTCGGCGAGCAGCTCGACCGCCTGCTCGTGCGTGATCGACTCGATCGACGCGTCCTTCGGCAGCGTGCGGTTGGTCGTCCCGTCGGTCACGTACGGGCCGAACCGTCCGTCCTTGACGACGATCGGCTTGCCCGACGTCGGGTCCTCGCCGAGCTCCTTGAGCGGTGCCGCCGCCGTCGCGCCGCGGCCGCGCTTGGGCTGCGCGTAGATCGCGAGCGCCTCCTCGAGCGTGATCGTCAGCAGCTGCTCCTCGCTCGCGATCGTCCGCGAGTCCGTGCCCTTCTTCAGGTACGGGCCGTAGCGGCCGTTCTGCGCCGTGATCTCCGTGCCCGTCTCCGGGTCGACACCCACGACGCGGGGAAGCGACAGCAGCCGCAGCGCATCCTCGAGCGTGATCGTCTGCAGCGACATGCCCTTGAACAGGGACGCCGTGCGGGGCTTGGGGAGCGCCGCGAGCGCACGCTTCTTCGCCGCCGCGGACAGGCCCTCCTCGAGCTTCGGCTCGGGCAGCACCTCGGTGACGTACGGGCCGTAGCGGCCGGCGCGCGCGACGATCGGGTGGCCGCTCTCGGGATCCGTGCCGAGGACGATGTCCCCGTCAGCCTGCGTCTCGAGCAGCTCGCGCGCCTTGGCGACCGTGAGCTCGTCGGGAGCGACGTCGTCGGGCACCGAGGCGCGCGGCGGGTTCTCACCCTCCTTGACCTCGGCGGCCGTGTCCTCGATGTACGGGCCGTATCGGCCCACGCGCAGGACGATGCCCTCGCCGACCGGGACCGAGTTGATGTCGCGGGCGTCGATCTCGCCGAGGTTGTCGACGAGCGCCTTGAGGCTCTCGCTCGACCCGGAGCCCTCGCCGAAGTAGAACTTCGACAGCCAGGCGGTGCGGTCGACCTCGCCCGCGGCGATCTGGTCGAGGTCCGCCTCCATGGCAGCGGTGAAGTCGTAGTCGACGAGCCGGTCGAAGTGCTCCTCGAGGAGCCGCACGACCGCGAACGCGATCCACGACGGCACGAGCGCCTGCCCGCGGGAGACGACGTAGCCGCGGTCGAGGATCGTCGAGATCGTCGACGCGTACGTCGACGGGCGGCCGATGCCGCGCTCCTCGAGCGCCTTGACGAGGCTCGCCTCCGTGTAGCGCGGCGGCGCCGACGTCGTGTGCCCGTCCGCCGTGAGGTCGCGGCTCGCGAGCGTGTCGCCCTCCGCCATCTCGGGGAGGCGCGACTCGCCGTCCTTCTTCGCGTCGTCGTCGTACCGGTCGGTGTCGCGGCCCTCCTCGTACGCGGCGAGGAAGCCGCGGAAGGTGATGACCGTGCCTGACGCCGAGAACACGGCGTCGACCTTCGTGCCGTCGGCGCGGGTGCCCTCGACGCCCAGGCGGACCGACGCCGTCGAGCCTCGCGCGTCGCCCATCTGCGAGGCGACGGTGCGCTTCCAGATGAGCTCGTAGAGCTTGAACTGGTCGCCCGACAGCTCGCCAGCGACCTGCGCAGGCGTGCGGAACGAGTCACCGGCGGGGCGGATGGCCTCGTGGGCCTCCTGCGCGCCCTTCGCCTTCGACGCGTAGTAGCGCGGCTTCTCAGGGACGTAGGCCGGGCCGTACAGCTCGGAGGCCTGGCGCCGCGCGGCGTCGATCGCCTGCGTCGACAGCGCCGGCGAGTCCGTACGCATGTAGGTGATGTACCCGTTCTCGTAGAGCGTCTGCGCGGTGCGCATCGTCTGACGAGAGCTCATCCGGAGCTTGCGGGACGCCTCCTGCTGGAGGGTCGACGTCGTGAACGGCGCCGCCGGGCGGCGCGTGTACGGCTTGGTCTCGAGGCTGCGGACCGTGGCGGTCTGGCCGTCGATCGCGGCGGCGACCGCGCGAGCCGCCTCTTCGTCGAGGTGGACGGTCGACGCGGACTTGAGCTCGCCACGGTCCGTGAAGTCGCGGCCCGACGCGACGCGAGCGCCGTCGAGCGTCGTCAGGCGAGCGTTGAACCACTGGTCGTCGCGCTCACCCTGCGGGGTCGTGAACTCGGCCGTGAGGTCCCAGTACTCGGCGGCGACGAACGCCATGCGCTCGCGCTCGCGCTCGACGACGAGGCGCGTCGCGACCGACTGCACGCGGCCTGCGGACAGGCCCTGGCGCACCTTGCGCCACAGCACGGGCGACACCTCGTAGCCGTAGAGACGGTCGAGGATGCGGCGGGTCTCCTGCGCGTCGACGAGCCGCTCGTCGATGTCGCGGGTGTTCTCGAGCGCACGGGTGATCGCCTCGCGGGTGATCTCGTGGAACACCATGCGCTTGACCGGCACCTTGGGCTTGAGCGCCTCGAGCAGGTGCCACGCGATGGCCTCGCCCTCGCGGTCCTCATCAGTGGCCAGGAAGAGCTCGTCGGCGTCCTTGAGGAGCCGCTTGAGCTCGGCGACCTTCTTCTTCTTGTCGCCGTACACCTCGTAGTACGGGGTGAAGCCGTTCTCGACGTCGACCGCGAACTTCCCGAAGGGGCCCTTCTTCATCTCGGCGGGCAGCTCGGACGGCTGCGGGAGGTCACGGATGTGCCCCACGCTCGCCTCGACCTCGTACCCGTCGCCGAGGTACGACGCGATCGTGCGCGCCTTCGCGGGGGACTCCACGATGACGAGCTTGCGTCCTTGAGACATGGCCAGCCTGCTTCCTCTGCCGAGCGAGCGCGCCACCGCGGCGCACTCGCAGCCAGCGTAAGGGATGCATCGGACCGTGCGAGCCGGGACCTCTGGCCGCTGTGGACGTCACCCGCGCGGCGGGGAGTCGACGTCGCACCCTCCTCCGAGGTCCGTGCAGTCGACCGGTTCGCAGCCCGCGCGACGCAGGTACGGGCCCGCTCCACGGTCCCCACCTGCACGGTCGACCTGCCGCAGGAGCGGCGCCCAGTGGTCGCGGCCGACGACGACGGGATGGCCCGGGGCGTCGTCGTACACCGCCCTGCGCAGGCTCTTCGCGCAGGGCGCGGACCCCAGGACCCGACGCACCGCAGCCGGCCTCAGCTCGGGCAGGTCGACGAGCGTGATGACCGCGCAGTCGGCCCGCGACAGGTCCTCGTCACCGAGGAAGCAGGCGAGCCCGGCGGCGAGCGAGGCCGACAGCCCGGCGGCCCAGCCGTGCGCCGTGACGACGCGGACGCCCGCCGGCACGAGCGTCCGCGCGATCTCCGCCTGCGCCCCGAGCACGACCGTCACCTCCTCGCAGCCACCCTCCCCGAGGACCTCGACGACGTGGCTCAGCCAGGTGCGCCCGTCGGCATCCCGCACGAGGGCCTTCGGCACGCCCATGCGTGTGCCAGCACCGGCGGCGAGCACGAGGCCCGCCGCGCGGGGACGCACGAGCGGCCGCGGCGCGACGACGCCGCGGCCGTCAGCGAGGACCACCGCCGTCCCCGAACCGCGCGAGCACGAACCGCTCGACGAGCTGCGCGACCGTGTAGAGCACGAGCGAGACGAGCGTGATCGCGGCGACCATCGCCCACACCTTGGTGTTCTGCGCGCGGCCCACCGCCGAGACGACGCCGTAGCCGATGCCCTGCCCGGTCGCGAGCCACTCCGCGATGAGCGCCCCCGTGATCGCGGCAGGGACCGCGACGCGCACCGACGCGAACAGGGCCGGGAGCGCCGAGGGCAGCGCGACCTTCGTCAGGACCGCCCGGTCGGACCCGCCGAAGACGTGCACGACGTCGCGCATCTGCGGCGACGCGGAGCGCAGCCCGAACACGATCGTCACGAGCGCGGGGAACAGCACGACGATCCCGCTCATCACCGCGACGGTGACGGCGCCGCGGCCGAGCAGCAGGAAGATGATCGGGGCGAGCGCGATGAGCGGCACCGAGCGCAGCAGCATCGCGACCGGCATGACGGTCGCCTCGACGCCGCGCGACAGCACGATCGCCGCCGCGAGGACGAGCGCCCCGACCATGCCCGTGACGAAGCCGAGCGACGCGTCGCGCAGCGTCTCGCCGAGCAGCGTGACGATCTCCGCGCGGTTGGCGGCGGCCTTGGGCACCTCGACGAGGTACTCCCACACCTCGCGCGGGCCCTTGCCGACGTACGGCGACACCTCGAAGACGGCGAGCGCACCGACCCACACGGCGAGCACGATGACGAGGGTCATGACGGCATCGCCGACGACACGCAGCGTGCCGAGGCTCGCGGTGCGCAGGGACGCGAGGCCCGCGCGCGGTGCGCTCGCTGCGCGGGGCGCGGCGGCGGTGCTGGTCTGGCTCATCGTGCTCCCTCCGTCCGGCCCCCGGCCCACGGCGTCACCCACCGGGCGACGAGGCCGAACAGCGCATAGCCCGCGCCTGCGACGAGCGCGCACACGAGGGCGATGCCCCACGCCCGCTCGGAGGCGAGCGACTGCTGCGCGTTGACGAGCGCAGGCCCGACGCCGCGGTCCATGCCGCCGATGTACTCGCCGAGGATCGCGCCGAGCACCGCGGCGGGCGCCGCGATCTGCAGCGCCGAGACGACGCTCGGCAGCGACGCGAAGAGCTGCACCTTCGTGAGCTGCTTCCACCGGCCGCCGCCGTAGACCGTCACGACGTCGAGGCTCGCACGGTCCGCCGAGCGCAGCCCGAGGACGGCGCCGACGACGGTCGTGAAGAACACCGACAGCCCCGCGAGGACGACCGCGGTGCCGGACGGCTCGCCCGACGGCGGCGGTCCGATGACGATGTAGATGATGGGCAGGATCGCGACGAGCGGGAGGCAGTAGCTGATGACCGCGACCTGCATGACGACCCGCTCGAGCAGCGGCACGAGCAGGACGAGCGACGCGAGCGCGAGCGCGAGACCGTTGCCGATC
The DNA here is from genome assembly GCF_002564025.1 of Flavimobilis soli. Classification (NCBI taxonomy): domain Bacteria; kingdom Bacillati; phylum Actinomycetota; class Actinomycetes; order Micrococcales; family Jonesiaceae; genus Flavimobilis; species Flavimobilis soli. Next base: position 2,207,773 of record NZ_PDJH01000001.1, on the reverse strand, counting down.
ACGAAGCCGCGGACGGCCTCCTCGATCGTCACGCCGAAGTTCGCGGCGTAGAACGACCAGCCGTCGTCGAGGAGCGCCCGGACGACGCCGCCGGGCGTCGGCAGCGTCGAGTCCGCGAGGACCGTCGCGGCGGCGACCCACCAGAGCGCGACGAGCACCACGATGCCGATCGCGCCCGGGGCCCAGCCCCGCAACCGCTCGGCGGCCGTCACGGCTCGTCCCCGGCCGCCCCGCCCGACCCGAACAGCAGGTCGGAGGCGTGGTCGCACAGCGCGTGGAACTCCGGCGTCCGCTGCATCTCCGGCAGGCGCGGACGCGGGAGGTCGACCTCGATGATCTCCTTGACCCGGCCCGGTCGGGCGCTCATGACCGCGACGCGGTCTGAGAGGAAGATCGCCTCGGAGATGCCGTGAGTGACCATGAGGGTGGTCGCGGGCTTCTCCGTCCAGATGCGCAGCAGCTCGAGGTTGAGCCGCTGGCGCGTCATGTCGTCGAGAGCGCCGAACGGCTCGTCGAGGAGCAGCACGCTCGGCCGGACGACGAGCGCCCGCGCGATCGACACGCGCTGGCGCATGCCGCCCGAGAGCTGCGACGGCTTGGCCTTCTCGAAGCCCTCGAGCCCGACGAGCCGGATCAGCTCCTCGACCAGGGCGTCGTCGGGGCGCACGCCCGCCACCTCGAACGGGAGGCGGATGTTCGCCACGACCGACCGCCACGGCAGCAGGGCTGAGTCCTGGAACGCGATCCCCAGCTCGTGCGCCTCGCGCAGCTCGAGCGGCGTACGACCGTCGACGAGGGCGGTGCCGCTCGTCGGCTGCTCGAGCCCTGCGAGGATCCGCAGGATCGTCGACTTGCCGCAGCCGGACGGACCGAGGAGGGAGAGGAACGTCCCCTGGTCCGTGAACAGCGTCGTGTCGTCGAGAGCAGTGACCGAGCGCTTGCCCGATCCGAAGGTCTTCGTGAGGTTCTCGATCCGGACCCCGGTGCCCAGGGAGCCGGCGACTCCCTGGGCGTCGGAGCCCGCCACCGTGACGGTCATGGCGTGGCCCTTACTTCGTGAGGTCGGGCTCGGCCGCGAGGAGCTCGCCGAGCAGCGACAGGTCGAACAGGTCGGACGCCTCGAGCTCGATACCCGACGCCTTGAGGGTCGCGAGGTTCTGCTCGATCAGGGAGTCCGAGATCGTGAAGAGCCCGTTGGCCTTCGTCTCGTCGGTCACGATGAGCGACGTCTGGACGGTCGCCTGCTCGAGCTCCTTGTCCATGTCGAGGCCGAGGTCCTTGCCATACTTCTCGACAGCGAGGCGAGCGCCCTCCTCGGGGTCGGCGACCGCGTCCTTCCAGCCGAGGATCTCGGCCTTGAGGAACGCCTTGACCTTCTCCGGGCTCTTCTCGATCATCTCGTCGGTCGTGACGACCGACTCGGCGACGAACGGCAGGCCGTTGTCGGCGAACAGGAGGTTGGTGACCGGGTGGCCCTCGGCCTCGACCGTGATGGCCTCGTTCGTGACGTAGGCGAGGAAGCCGTCGACGTCGCCGTTGACGAGCGGCGCCGGGTCGTACTCGACCGGGACCTTCTCGACCTCGCTGGCGTCGATGCCGTTCGCGACGAGGAGCGCGTCGAACAGCGCCTCGTTCGGGCCGGCCTGGACGCCGATCTTCTTGCCGACCAGGTCGGCCGGCGTCGCGATGTTGCCGCCGTCCTTGAGGGACAGGATCGTGAACGGGTTCTTCTGGAACGTCGTGCCGACGATCTTGAGGGGCGCCCCCTCCTCGGCGACGACGGCCCCGACCGAGACCGCGTTGGACAGGCCGAAGTCCGCGCCGCCCGACAGGACGATCGACTCGGTCGCGCCGGGACCCGCGTTGAGGATGACGTCGCTGAAGCCGGCGTCCTTGAAGTAGCCCTTCTCGATCGCGAAGAACTCCCCCGCGAACTCGGCGTTCTTGATCCAGGAGAGCTGGACGGTCAGCGTGCCGAGGTCGGCGGATGCGCCGCTCGCGGCCGGGCTGGGTGCCGCGTCGCTGTCGCTGCTGCAGCCCGTGAGGACGAGCGCGGCTGCTGCGGCGAGCGCCGCAGCCTTGAGGCCGAGACGACGGCGGTGGGTCGTGGTCGAGACGGTCATGCGGATCTCTTTTCTGTCGGGCGGCCCCAGCCGCACGCGCTTTTCCCCTACGCCACCGAAACTAGGTGGGACGTATTTCAAGCGGTCGCAACGGACGTTTCACGGCGGTAAACGTCTGCATTGCTGACGAGACGCGGATGTTCACGCTCCCTTGCGGATGCAGCGCGGCCCGCCGCAGAGCGTTCTCCAGGGCGGGCCGCACAGGTGGTGCCGTCAGTAGTCGGTGCGGGCGGTGTTCGCGCTCCACGCCTCGAACGGCGTGAAGGCGGTCGCGGTGCGCAGACCCTCGACCGGCGTCGGCCAGGTGCCGGGCTCCCGCGTCATGAGCTCGTAGAAGGCGCGGTCGTCGAAGCCGCCCGCAGCGGCGTCGTGCCGGTCGGCTGCGAAAACGACGCGGTCGAGGCGTGCCCACAGCGACGCCGACGCGCACAGGGGGCACGGCTCGCACGACGTGTACAGCTCGCAGCCCGCGAGCGAGAACGAGCCGAGCTTGCGGCACGCGGCGCGGATCGCCTGGACCTCGGCGTGGGCGGTCGGGTCGAGGTCGCGCGTCACGCGGTTCTGGCCGGTCGCGACGAGCTCGCCGCCGCGGACGATCACGGCGCCGAACGGTCCGCCGCCCTCGGCGACGTTGCGGACCGCGAGCTCGACGGCCAGGTCGAGCCACCGCGTCTCGACGGCGGTGGTGGGCTCGCTGGTGATGGTCATGGTGGGCTCCCTCGGTCTGGTCCTGGTGCTGCGACCATGCTGCGCGGCGAGTGTTGCGCGGACGTCTCCGGGCGCTTACGGCCCTGAAACATCTGTTCCGTAGCGTCGTGTCCATGCTCGAGCTCTCCCGAGACCTGCTGGCGTGGCAGCGCCAGGGTCACCGCGTCGCCGTCGCGACGATCGTCGCGGTGCACGGGAGCGCGCCCAGGCCTGCGGGGACGTCGATGGCGGTGCGCGACGACGGCGCCGTGCTCGGGTCCTTGACCGGCGGTTGCGTCGAGGCTCAGGTCCACGAGGCGTGCCTCGCGGTGCTCGCGGGCGCGCCCGCGCACGTCCTCGGCCGGGTCGACGCCGCGGCGTCGGCGGGTGCTGCCGACCTGTTCGCGCGCGCCCTCCCGGGCGACGACCTGCTCGGTCTGGGTCCGCTCGACGGCGACCTGTCCATGGGGCTGACGTGCGGGGGCCGGGTCGAGGTGCTCGTGCGTCTGCTCGACGACTCGCCCGACGCGCTGCACCAGGTCGAGCGCGCAGCAGAGGGCCTCTCGGCGCGCTACGGCGTCGTCGTGGACGGGCCTGCCACGGGACGCGACCACGCGTCGGCCCCCGAGGGTGCTCCCCTGTTCTGGGAGACGCGCGAGGCCGCGCCGCGGCTCGTCCTGCTCGGCGCGACGGCGGAGGCCGCGGCGCTGTGCGCGCTCGGCGCGGGGGCGGGCTGGTCGGTCGTCGTGTGCGACCCGCGCCCGGTGTTCTGCACGAAGGAGCGTTTCCCCGAGGCGACGCACGTCGTCGCCGCGTGGCCGCAGCGCGTGCTGCCGACTCTCGCCCTGGGGCCGCGCGACGCGCTGTGCGTCATGGCGCACGACGAGCGGTACGACGCCGAGTCGCTCGGCATCGCGCTGCGTGCCGGAACGGGGTTCGTCGGCGCGATGGCGTCGCGCCGCACGCGCGACCGCCGCGCCGCGACGCTCCTGGCCGACGGCGTCGACCAGGCGCTCGTCGCGTCCGTGCGCTCGCCGCTCGGGCTCGACGTCGGCGCCCGCACCCCGGGCGAGCTCGCCGTCTCCGTCCTGGCGGAGATCCTCGCGGCCCGCGCAGGTCGCGGCGCCCAGCCGCTCTCGGCTGCGTGAACCCGCCCTGGCCGGCCACGGCCGGTCACACCTCCCCCCTCCGCCGAGGTAGGGCCGTCCACGCGAGACAGGGCCTTGCAGGGCCCTACCGCGAGCGCAAACCCCTACCTCGCGAGCAGGGGCCTACCTCGCGGGCAGGGGCCTACCTCGCGGGCAGGGGCCTACCTCGCGGGCAGGGGCCTACCTCGCGCCGAGGTGGGCGGCACGGGCCGGCCGCGGCCAGCGGGGGCGGCGGCACGGCCGCCCTCGCACCCGGTCAGGCGTTCGCGAGGCGCCAGAGGCGGTCCCGGGACATCGGCAGCTCACGCGGCCGGGCACCGAGGGCGCGGGAGATCGCGTTCGCGATCGCGGGGGCGACGGGGTTGTAGGGCGCCTCGCTCATGGACTTCGCGCCGCGCGGACCGATCGCGTCGTACGTGTCGGCGAACAGGACGGTGATCGGCGGGACATCGGCCATCTGCGGCACGCGGTACTCGCGGAAGGTGCGCGTGGTCACGGCGCCGTCCTCGAGCACGACCTCCTCGTAGAGCGCTCCGCCGAGGCCCTGCGCGAAGCCGCCCTCGACCTGGCCCCGCAGCTGCTCGGGGTTGACGACGACGCCCGCGTCGACGGCCTGCACGGCGTGCAGCACGCGCACCTCACCCGTCGCAGGGTTGACCGCGAGACGCACGCCCTGGACGTTGAACGCGACGGAGCGGGGCGTGCCGTGGTGCTCGCCCTCGCACGTCACCGGCTCCTGCAGCAGCACGTGCCACGGCACGAGCACCCCGGCGACGACGACGCCGTCGGCCTCGATGCGTCCCTTCCCGGGCGGCGCCTCGGCGAGGCCGACGCCGGCGCCCGGCCCCGAGCCGTCGTCCACCCGCACCGCGTCGGCCGCCCCCGCACGCGCGCTGCCGCCCGCGCCCGCTCCGACGGGCGACGCGACGAGCTCCTCGGCACGCGCGAGGAGCGCGTCGCGCAGCGCCCTCGCCGCTTTGACGACCGCGCCGCCGGCGACGACCGAGCCGGTCGAGCCGTACGCCCCCGTGTCGTACCCGGACGTGTCCGTGTCCGCCGTCCGCAGCCGTACCCGGTCCGCAGGGACGCCGAGCTCGGTCGCGGCGAGCTGCGTGTGCACGGTCGCCGTGCCGTTGCCGAACTCCGCCGTCCCCACCGCGACCGTCACCGTCCCGTCGAGCCCCATCGTGACTGCGGCGTGCGAGTGGTGCCCACGCGGCGGGATCGTCGCGATCATCGCGGCCGCCATGCCGTCCGCGACGCGCCAGCCCGCGGGCACGTCGGCGTCGACCCCGCGCGCGACCGCCGCGGCGAGGTCTGCCTCGACGAGGTCGAGGCACTGGTCGAGGCCGTACGACCCGAACGCCAGGTCCCCGCCGGGCGGTCCGTTGACGATGAAGTCGTCACCAGGCACGACGACGTTGCGCCGCCGCAGGTCGAACGGCGACATGCCGAGCCGCTGCGCGAGCTCGTCCATCGCCGACTCGATGCCGAACACCACCTGGCCGAGCCCGTACCCGCGGAACGCTCCCGACGGCGGGTTGTGCGTGTAGACGGCCTCGGCGTCGACGCGCTTGTTGGCGCAGCGGTACGTCGCGACCGACTCGTGGCAGCCGTGGAACAGCACGCCCGGCCCGTGGTTGCCGTATGCGCCCGTGTCGGAGAGGACGTCGACCTGCATCGCGGTGAGCGTGCCGTCCGAGCGAGCACCGAGCGTCACCGAGACGCGCATCGGGTGCCGCAGCGGCACGGCCGCGAACTGCTCCTCGCGCGTCAGCTCCCACTGGACCGGCTCTCCGAGCCGCAGGGCGGCGAGGCTCACGAGGTCCTCGACGAGCAGCTCTTGCTTGCCGCCGAAGCCGCCGCCGACGCGCGCGGTGAAGACGCGCACACGCTCAGGGTCGAGGGCGAGGACGTGCGCGAGCTCGTCGCGCACGAGGAACGGCACCTGCGTCGAGCTGCGCACGACGAGACGGCCGGCCGAGTCGACCCATGCTCGTGCGCCGTGCGTCTCGAGGCTCGCGTGCGTCACGCGCGCCGTCCGCCACGTGCCGGAGACGACGACGTCGGCCTCCTCGAGGCCTGCCGCGACGTCGCCGACCTCGCCGTGGGTCTGCGCGACGACGTTGCGGCCGGGCTCGGAGATGCGACTCGCCTCGGGGTCCTTGTCGCCGTGGACGAGCGGCGCGCCCGGCTGGCGTGCGACCTCGGGGTCGACGACGTGCTCGAGGACCTCGTACGTGACGTCGATCTGGTCGAGCGCGGCGCGCGCGACGTGCACCGACTCGGCGACGACCGCGGCGACGCGCTGCCCGCGGAAGCGGACGACGTCGTCGAGCATGCGGGTGTCGTCCGGGTCGTCGAGCCGCGACTCGTGCCGGCCGGTCGAGTAGAGGACATCGGGCACGTCCTCGTGCGTGAGCACGAGACGGACGCCCGGGAGGGCGCGGGCGCGCTCGACGTCGATCGCGGTGATGCGGGCGTGCGCGTGCGGGCTGCGCAGCACCGCGAGGTGCAGCACGCCGACGGTCGGCTGGTCGAGCGTGTACTCCTCGGTCCCCGTGACGACGCGCGGGCCGGCGGGCGCGGCGAGCGAACGGCCGTGCGGGGCGTCGCCCGAGCCGTCCTGCGCGGAGCGGTCGACGTTGCACGTCCCGGCGAGCGCGTCGCGCACCGAGCGGTAGCCGGTGCAGCGGCACAGGTTGCCCTTGAACGTGCGCTCGAGCTCGGCGTCCGTCATATGCGGCAGCTCGCCGTTCTCGTCGGCGATCGCGGACGCCGTGACGACGTAGCCGGCGGTGCAGAAGCCGCACTGGAACCCGGCGGCGTCGACGAAGCGCTGCTGCACGGGGCTGAGCGCCTCGGGCGTGCCGAGGCCGGAGACGGTCGTGACCCCGCGCCCCTCGGCGCGGTGGGCGGGGGTGATGCACGAGTGCACGGGGGTACCGTCGAGCATGACGGTGCAGGCGCCGCAGTCGCCCGCGTCGCAGCCCTTCTTCACGCCGAGCGCGCCCTCGTCGCGCAGGAACGTGCGCAGGCACTGCCCGGGCGCGGGCGCGCTCGCCGCGGCGCGGCCGTCGATCGTGATGCTCATCGGTCCTCCTGTCCGGCAGGCTCCGCCTGCGCGGGTGTCGCGTGCTCGGCGCGCGTCGGTCCGGGTGCGGCGAGCTCGGCCCGCACCTGCTCGGCCAGCTCGGCGGCCATCGCGGCGCGCCAGTCCGCGGGGCCGTGGGCGTCGGCGTACCAGCCGACGTCCGCGCCGACCTGCGCGACGGCGTCGCGCAGGTCGTCCGCCGTGGGGATCGTGGCGAAGCGCAGAACGGCGGGCCGCGGCGTCGCCGCGGTGACAGTCACGGTCGCGCTGCCGTCGAGGTCGACGCGGCCGACGACGACGCACGACGAGCGCCCCAGCTTCGCGAGCGCGATCTTGCGCATCGCGTGGCGGCCCACCAGGGCGCGGCGCGGCACGTCGATCGCGCGCAGCACCTCGCCCGGCTCGAGGCTCGTCTCGCGGACGCCGCGCACGAACGACTCGACGGGCTCGCGGCGCGGCCCGCCCGGGCCCCAGACGACGGCGGTCGCGTCGAGGCTGGACATGAGCGAGATCATCGCGCCGGCGGGCAGCGCCATCGCGAGGTTCCCGCCGACGGTCGCGGCGGTCTGGATCTTGAACGACATGAGGAACGCGTCGGCGCAGGCGCGCACGAGCGAGGCCGCAGGGCCGACGACGTCCGCGGGGATCTGCTGGAGCCTCTCGACCGTGCAGGTCGCGCCGATGCGCAGGTCGCCGTCGGGCAGCACCTGCCAGTCGTCCCAGCCGAGGGTGGTCAGGTCGACGAGCCCGGTCACGCCGGGCTGCGGCTCGGAGAAGAGCCACGTGCCGCCTGCGACGAAGACCTCGCCGGGCGCGAGGTCGAGGTCGTCGACGGTCCGGGCGTGCCGGTAGCTCGTGACGGTGGTCAGATCCATCGCTCGACCTCCTGGAGGGTCTCGAAGCTCTGCGAGATGCGGCTCGTGCGCTCGCGCCCGCCGGGGCCGGTGCGGCTCAGGACGCCGTCCGCGAGGACGGCGGCGACGGCCATGGGGGCCGCGTAGCTGTCGAACGCGAGGCCCGACGCGACGGGGCAGCTCAGCCACGCGTGGGCGGAGGCCGCGTGCCGGTGCCCGGAGGGGTCGGAGAGCAGCAGCACGTAGGCGCCGGTGGCGGCGGCCGCGGCGACGGCCGCGCCGAAGACGGTGGGGCGGCGGCGGAAGCCGACCGCCACGACGACGTCCTCCGGGCCGAGGTCGACGAGCTCCTCGCCGACGACCTGGCCGGGCGTCGGGGCGACGACGACGGCGCTGCGGGCCTGGAGGAGCTGCTCGCGCAGGTGCAGCGCGACGGGGTAGCTGTTGCGCCAGCCGAGGACGAGCACGCGGCGGGCCGCGACGAGGCGGTCCTGGACGTCGGCGACGACGGCGGCGTCGAGCGCGGCGAGCGCCTCGCGGACGACCTCCGCCTCGGCGTCGGCGCGCGCGACGAGGGACGACGGCGCCTCGACGGCGCGCGGCTCCCCTGCGGACCGCAGGTCGCGCAGGTGCTCGCGCACCTCCTCGAAGTCGGCGAAGCCGAGGCTGCGGAAGAGGCGGCTCATGGTCGCCTTGGACACGTCGGCGAGCCGGGCGAGCTCGCTCGCGCGGTAGGTCGCGAGGTCGCCGAGGTGCTCGAGCAGCGTCTCGGCGGCGCGCCGCTCCTGGCGGGACAGGTCGCTCATCGCGGCCTCGATGCGGGCCTCGATGCGGGTGCCGGGCGGCATCGCGACGATCGCGCGGGGCGTGGGCGCGGGGCTCGGCGTCGTGCCCCCGTCCGTCGCGGCCACCTGGGACCCCGGGCCCGCGGGCTGGACGGTGGTCACGCCGGGCTCCCGGCGACGTGCGCGGCGCACGATCGCACCGCGGCCTCGAAGGCCTCGAGCGCGCGGGCGACGTCGATCGGACGTACGTCCTCGTCGCGGTGGTGGCTGATGCCGTCGTGGCAGCGCAGGAAGAGCATGCCGATGTCGGCGACCGCGGCGACGGCCATGCCGTCGTGGCCCGCGCGGCTCCACATGACGGTCGGGTCGTGGTCGCCCGAGGCACGCACGCCGTCGGCGACGGCGGCCTGCAGCCACGGCGCGCACGGGGTCGACGGCGCGGAGTGCGTCTCGCGGACGTCGAGGTCGAGGCCGCGGCGCTCGCACACTGCGCGCATCTCGCCGAGCAGGCGCTCGAACATCGCGTCGCGCTCGGCGTCGGTCTCGGCGCGCAGGTCAAGCGTGAGCTCGGCGCGGCCGGCGATGACGTTGACCGCGCCCGGCTCGACGGCGAGGCGCCCGACCGTGGCGAGGCACGCCGTCGGGCGGGCGGCCGCCTCGATCGCGACGACGATCTCGCTCGCGCCGACGAGCGCGTCACGGCGCCGCGGATACGGGGTGCCGCCCGCGTGGCGCGCCTCCCCGGTGACCGTGATAGCGAAGCGGCGTGCGCCCGCGATCGACGAGACGACGGCGAGCGAGCGGTCTGCTGCCTCGAGCTCGGGGCCCTGCTCGATGTGCGTCTCGAGGTAGCCGACGATCTCCTCGCGGCTCCGGGCCGCCTCGCCGACGCGCTCGGGGTCGAGGCCGAACGCCTCGAAGGCGCTCCACAGGCTGACGCCGTCGGCGTCGGTCACGTCGAGCAGCGCCGGGTCCCACAGGCCGGCGACCGCGCGCGAACCGAGGAGCGGCGTCGCGAAGCGCGTGCCCTCCTCGTCGCTGAACGCGACGACCTCGATCGCGAACGGTGCCTGCGGGAGCAGGTCGGCCACCTGGGAGACCACGGCGATCGCGAGGACGACGCCGAGCATGCCGTCGTAGCGGCCCGCGTCGGGGACGGTGTCGGTGTGCGAGCCGAGGACGAGGGCGGGCAGGCCGGGGGTCGCGCCCTCGACGCGGCCCCAGCGGTTGCCGGCGGCGTCCTGCCACGTGCGCATCCCGGCGGCCCGCATCCACTGCTCGACGAGGTCGTGCGCGCGGGCGTGCTCGGGCGTGAGGTGCAGGCGCTCGAGGCGGTCGGGGCGTGCGGAGATCGTGGCGAGCTCGTCGCAGCGGGCGAGCACCTCGGCGACGACGGGGCCGATCGTGGTGGCTGTCATGCGGCGTACACCGCGTGCGCGGCCTCGACACCGCCGCCGGCCGGGACGGGCACGCCCGCGCGGCGCAGCACCTGCTCGAACGCGGCGAGCGTCGTCAGGACGGCGTCCTTGCGGGCGTTGTAGCCCATCGTGCCGATGCGCCACACCTTGCCGTGCAACGGGCCGAAGGACGTGCCGATCTCGATGCCGTAGTCGCTGAGCATCTCGCCGCGGACGTCGTCGCCGACCACGCCGTCGGGGATGACGACGCCCACGACGTTGTTCATCTTGTAGCGCTGGTCGCCGTAGACCTCGAGACCGAGACCGGTGACGCCCATCGCCATGGCCGAGCCGTGCAGCCGGTGGCGCTCGACCGCAGCGTCCATGCCCTCCTCGACGAGGAGGCGGGCGCACTCGCGCGCGCCGTAGAGCATCGTCGTCGCCTCGGTGTGGTGGTTGAGCCGGCGCGGGCCCCAGTAGTCCATGATCTGGGCGAGGTCGAGGTAGTTCGACGCGATGCGGCGACCGGCGGCGTCCTCCTCGTCGGCGTCGCGGATCCCTGCCTCGGTGTGACGGCGGGCGACGATCCGCTCGACAGCCCGCTCGGAGAGGGTGATGGGCGCGCTGCCCGAGGGGCCGCCGAGGCACTTCTGCAGGCCCGCCGTGACGACGTCGAGACCGAGCTCGTCGGTCGCGAGGTCGTTGCCGCCGAGAGAGGCGGTCGCGTCGACGTAGAGGATCGCGTCGTAGCGGCGGCAGATCTCGCCGAGGCCGTCGAGCGGCTGCGCGAGCGTCGTCGACGTATCGCCGTGGACGACCGCGACGACCGCGGGGCGCACCATCTCGACCGCCGCCTCGATCTCCTCGGGGGTGAACACCTCGCCCCACGGGCGCTCGATCGTATGGACGTCGGCGCCGCAGCGCTCCGCGATCTCGACGAGCAGGTGGCCGAAGCGCCCGAAGACGGGGACGAGCACGCGGTCGCCGGGTTCGACGAGCGACACGAGCGCCGCCTCGATGCCCGCGCGCGACGTGCCGTCGACGAGGAAGGTCTGCTCGTTCTGCGTGCGGAACACGCCGCGCAGGAGCCCCATCGTCTCGGTCATGTAGCCGGTCATGACCGGGTCGTACTGCCCGACGAGCTGGGCGGACATCGCGCGCAGGACCCGCGGGTCCGCGTTGACCGGGCCCGGGCCCATGAGGAGGCGGGGCGGGGGTGCGATCTGGCTCGGCATCGTGGTCCTTAGGGCGTCGGTGCGGTCGGGCTCGGGGTGGCGGGGGTCAGGGCCGGGTCAGGAGCTCGCCGCCGGCGGGCGCCTCGAGGTCGAGGACGCGGCCGCCGAGGACGGTCGTCGTGACGGCGCCACGGATCGCGCGTCCGTGGTACGCGGAGATCGGGTTGCGGTGCGCGAGGAGCTCCTGGTCGACGACGACGCGCGCCTCGGGGTCGTAGACGACGAGGTCGGCGGCGGAGCCGACGGCGATCCGGCCCTTCGCCGGGAGGTCTCCGCGGTCGTCGAGGCCGACGAGCCGCGCGGTCGCGGCCGACGTCCAGCGCGAGACGTCCGCGAGGTCGACGCCCCGGCGTCGGGCCTCGTCGGCGAGTGCGACGGAGCCGACCTCGAGGCCGGAGATCCCGCCCCAGGCGGCCTGCAGGTCGCCGTCGCCGCGCTGCTTCTCCTCGGCGGTGGACGGCGAGTGGTCGGAGACGACGCAGTCGATCACGCCGTCGGCGAGCGCCTGCCACAGCAGGTCGCGGTTCGCCTCGGAGCGGATCGGCGGGCAGCACTTGAGCTGCGGCGCCGCGTCGGGGATCGTCTCGGCGGCGAAGCACAGGTAGTGGTGGCACGTCTCGACCGTGAGCGGCAGGCCCTCGGCGCGGGCGTCCGCGATGAGGTCGAGGGCGCGGGCGCTCGACAGGTGCAGCAGGTGCGCGCGAGCGCCCGTGCGGCGGACGGCGTCGATCAGCCGTGCGATCGCGGCGGTCTCGGCTGAGTCGGGGCGGGATGCGAGGAAGTCCTGGTACGAGCGGCTCGGCCCGTGGGCCGCGGCCTCGAGCTCGGCCGGGTCCTCCGCGTGGACGACCATGAGCGCGCGCAGGCGGGCGATCTCGGTCAGGTGCTCGTCGAGCTGGGCGTCGTCCTCGAGGTGACCGAACTCGGGCACGCCCGACGGCGACAGGAAGCACTTGAAGCCCATGACCCCCGCGTCCCACAAGCCCGCGAGCTCGCCCACGTTGCCGGGCACGGCCCCGCCCCACAGGGCGACGTCGACGCCGAGGCCCGCCGCGACGGCGGCCGCCCGCTTGGCCTCGAGGCCCGCGACGGTCGTCGTCGGCGGGATCGAGTTGAGCGGCATGTCGACGATCGTCGTCACTCCGCCGCGGGCCGCGGCGCGCGTCGCGGACGCGAAGCCCTCCCACGACGTGCGGCCGGGCTCGTTGACGTGCACGTGCGAGTCGACGACGCCGGGCAGCACCACGTGCCCGTCCGGGACGGTCCAGGTGCCTGCGGGTGCGGCGTCGTACGGCTCGGCGTCGTACGGTTCGATGGCCGCGACGCGGCCCTCGGCGAGGACGAGCGTCGCCGGGCGCCACGCGCCGTCGACGAGGACCTCGCGGGCACGCAGGGCGCCGAGCGGGCCCGCCGCAGGCGCGAGAGCCTGCGGCGGTGCCGTCTGCACGTCAGGAGTCATGGCGCGGTCCTCAGCAGAATCCGGCGACCGCGGCCCAGACGTCGGGACGGCGGGTGCCGCCCGAACGCTCGACGGTCGCCTGGATGAGCCCGTACGGGCGGTCGGCGGCGAAGAACACCTCGCCCGGGTTGTCGAGACCGAACGGCTCGAGGTCCACGAGGAAGTGGTGCTTGTTCGGGCACGAGAGGCGCACCTCGACGATGTCCTCGAACGCCTCGAGGACGGCGCTGCCCATCGCGTAGATCGTCTGCTGGAGCGACAGCGAGTGCTGCGTCGCGAACGTCTCGAGCATGAGCTGGCGGACGGCGTCGTACGTCTTGTCGAAGTCGACGTCCGTGCCGGCGTAGCGCCACCAGGCCGTGACGGACGTCGCGAGGATGCGGTCGGTCGTCTCGCCGAGCGTCGTGTAACGGTCGCGCGGGAAGCCGTGGAACTCGGAGCCGGTGGACTTCAGGACGGTCGCGTCGGTGAAGCCGGAGACGACGACGGTCTCGCCGCCCTCGGTGATCACGGTCGTGCGGCGCACCTCGCCGCCCTTGCGGGCGAACGCGTGGTCGTGGCCGACGCCGTCGACCGCGATGCGGTCCCACGCGTACGACTCGGCGGAGAGCACCGAGCCGGTGACCCACTCGAAGCTGCCGTTGAAGTGCTCGCTCAGCGTGAGCAGGAAGTTCTCGGGGGTGCCGACGCCGTGCTCGCGGGCGAACGCGTACACGGTGTTCTTCTGCGTGTCGGTCGCGACGACCTTGGAGTTGTCGCCGGTCGCGTGGCAGTCGGTGAAGTCGCCGAGGAGCTGGGTCGTGACGTTGAGGTCCTCGATCTCGTGGGTCGCGGTGTCGCGCGTGACGCGCACGAGGCGAACCTCGCCCTTCCCGTACTGGTTGGCTCCCAGGACGATGTCAGCGGCGGTGGTCATGTCAGCTCCCTCGGTAGGCGGTGCAGGCGAACGGGCTCAGGAGGAGAGCCACGTGGTAGTGGTCCTGCGCGGGGTCGACCTCGAAGCCGAGGATGACGCGCGTGAGGAACGTGGGTGTGTCGTGCGCGGCGAGGTAGTCGCCCGCGGCGATGACGAGGTCGTGGGGCCCGCCGGCGAGCTCGCCGTCGAGGCGGAAGCGCCCGTCGTTGTCGGTGCGGGCGGTCGCGACGACCGCGCCTGCGGCGTCGCGCAGCTCGAGGCCGACGTCGACGGCGGGGCGGCCGCGCGCAGCGTCGAGGACGTGGGACGAGAAGGTGGTCATGCGGGGCCGCCCGTCGGGTCGAGGGGTGCGCCGACCGGCGCGTGGTCGAGGAGGCCCGCGAGGCGCAGCGCGCAGATCTCGCGGAGCTCGCCGGCGACGACGCGCAGCTCGGTCGCGGGGTCGTTGTCGAGCCGTTCGTCGAGGAGGGCGAGGATCTCGGGGGCGGTGCGGCCGGCGGCTCGGACGAGGAAGACGCGATCGAAGCGCTGCTCGTAGAGACGGTTGCCGGCGGCGAGGCGCTCGCCCGGGTCGGCGCTCGCGCGCAGGGCGGCCTGCTCGCGGGCGGACGCCTCGGCGCTCGCTCCGGTCCCCGCGTGGTTCTCGCCGAGACGGGGGTGGTCCGCGAGCGCGGCGTCCACCTCGTCGTCGGTCCAGGCGGCCGCGAGGCGGTCGGCGTGCTCGAGCAGCGACCGCGCGTCGGCGTAGGGCCTCGCGTCCGCGACCTGGGCGGCCCAGGCCGGCACGGCGGCGCACGCGACGAGCGCGGACAGCGCGTCGTCCCTGCTCAGGGCGTTGAACTCGGTGACGTTCATGAGCCACCTCCTCTCCGCCCTCGACGGTACGGAGCGGATGTTAAGCGGGCTGCAACGCCTGTTTCGGTGAGGTAAAACCTGTGTCAGCGCCCACCCGAGCAAGGGCCGGACGCGAGCGCGACGGCCACCGCGAGCAGGTCCGCGTCGCGGCCGGGACCCGCGACGAGGCTCACGCCGCACGGCACGCCTGCGGCCGTGCGCAGGGGCACGGTGAGGCCGGGCAGGCCGGAGATCCCCGCGACGCACGTGAGCTCCATGGTCCGCTGGCGGGCCGCGTCGACGGCCGCCGCGTCGGCGCCCCCGGCCGCGAGGGCGGGAGCGACGGACGATGCCGCAGGCAACGCGACGATCGCGTCGCCGACGGCCGCGCGGACGGCGTCGCGGACCTGGGTGACGGTCTCGCGCGCGCTGCGGGCAGCGTCGTCGGTCACGGTCGCGGCGTGGGCGAAGCGACCGCGGACGTCCGGTCCGAGGACGTCGAGGCCGACCTTCTCGAGCCATACGCCGTGCTCGCGCCACGCCTCCCACGCCTGGAGCGTCTGGAAGGCGGTGCGCCAGGCGGTCAGGTCGGCGTCACCGAGAAGGTCCGAGGTACCCCAGGCCTGCCGGGCCGCGAGCGCGGTGATCGCGTCCGCGACGTCCGCGTCGGCGTGGGCCACGAGCGACGGCAGCACGACGACGTCGCGGACGAGCGTCGCGCCGTCGGGCACCGAGGCTGCGGCGGGCAGGAGCGCGTGCGTCGCACGCGCGAGCACGTCGGCCGTGCGGGCGAGGCAGCCGACCGTGTCGAACGAGGGCGCGAGCGGCACGAGGCCGTCGCGGGGGACGGCGTCGTGCGTCGTGCGCAGCCCCCACAGTCCCTGGTACGCGGCCGGCACACGGACGGAGCCGCCGGTGTCCGTGCCGAGCGCGATCGTCGCGTGGCCGAGGCTCACGGCCGTTGCGGGGCCCGACGTCGAGCCGCCCGGCACGCGGCCGGGTGCGGCGGGATTGGGCGGCGTGCCGTAGTGCGCGTTGGTTCCCGCGAGCGAGTACGCGAGCTCGTCGGTGCGCGCGATGCCGACGACGTCGGCGCCCGCCTCGACGAGCGCGGCGACGGCCCACGCGTGCTCCGTCTCGACCGGCGCGCCCGCGAGCCACGCGGGGTTGCCCGCGCCGACGCGCTGGCCCGCGACGGCGAAGAGGTCCTTCACGGCGACGGTCTCCCCCGCGAGCGGGAGCGGCGCCCCCGCCTCGGAGCCGTGCCCGCGCTGCGCGTGCGCCTCGGCGCGCGCGCCGGGCACGAGCGGCTCGCCGACGACGCGCCACACCCGCGCGTCCGTGCGCGGCGCCGGGACGGTCACGTCCGCCGCCCGCACGGCCCACCCCTCGGGCCCGCGGTGCCACAGCTGCGTCTGCCGACCGCGACCGCCGCGGGAGAGCGCGGTCACCGCGACGACGAGTGCGTCGTCAGGCGTGATCGTGCGGACGTGCACCTCGAGGACCGTGCGGCTCGGCGCACCCCCGCGCGACGAGCGGAACGCCGCGATCTGCTCGTGCCCCACGAGGAGGCCCGCGGCGTCGCCCCGGAGCGTGTGCGGCCCCGCGGCGAACAGGCGGTCGAGCTCCGCGACGTCGTCCGTGCCGAGCGCGCGCTCGTACGCCCAGAACGCCTCGAGCAGCCCGGTCGGGACCTCCCCGTCCGCATGCAGCTCTGCGGCCGTAAGCTGGTCGTCGCTCATGCGAAGTCCGCCAGCCGGATGCGCGCGTGCACACCCTTGACCATGTCGACCACCTGGGAGATGTCGAAGTCCGTCGCCGCGCTCAGGTACGCGTACGCCATCCGCCGGTCCATGCCGTACCGCGCCTCGAGCAGCGCGAGCGCCGCACGCACGCAGCTCGCCATCGCCACGTCGAGGTCCTCGTCCATGCCCGTCGGCACGAGGTACTCGCTCGTCCGGGCGAGCGGTCCGGCGAGCTCGCCGAACTGCTCGACCGCGTCCTCGTGGGCGATCACGTCGAAGCGGACCGTCGCCCGCAGGGACGCCTCCATCGCCGTGAGCGCGACCTCGCCGTCGCCCTGCGCGAAGTGCGGGTCACCCACGTAGGCGAGCGCGCCGTCGACCTGCACCGGCAGGTACAGCGTGCTGCCCGCCGTCAGCAGCTTGATGTCGATGTTGCCGCCGTGCGCGCCCGGCGGGACAGAGTGCGGGCGCGCGTCGCCGTCGACCGCGACGCCCATGATCCCGAGGAACGGCGCGAGCGGGAACCGTGCGTGCCGGTCGCCACCCGGGACGAGCGGCAGCAGGCCGTGCGTGCCCGCGTCGTCGACCGCGGCGAACGCCGAGAACGTCTCGCCGTCCGCCGGCATCTCGCCGGGCAGCGCTCCCTTGCCGTGCCGGTTGGAGATCACGCCGTACGGGACGCGCGGCGTCGCGTCGACGAGCGTCATCGCGAGCAGGTCGCCGCGCCGGGCGCCGCTCACGCGGACCGGACCGGTGACGACGTGCGGACCGTCGACGCCCCACGTGCGCGGGTGGTCGGACGCCGCGAGCTCGACGGCGTCGTCGAGCACGTGGTCCCCGTCCACGCCGTGCGCACCGAAGAAGGCGCGCGGGTCGCGGCCCTGGTCCTCGAGGATCCCTTCGTGGCTGATCGTGTCGAACGTGACCTCGGTCCCCGGGTCGATCGTGAGCACCGGGGCGTCGGTCGCGCACGGGAGGCGCCCCCACAGCACGGTGTCGAGCTCGGCGGGCAGATAGGTGGGCGACGTCATCGGGCCCAGTCCGCGGTGCAAGATCTCGTGTGACATGCCGCAACCGTAGGGGGACGCTGCGAACGGCAGTTTTCCGCAATGAAACGAACGTGTCACAGGGCTGAGCGGCCCGGCCCGCACAATGGTCCACGTGATCGACCGAATCCGCGGCGTCGCATCCGGCCGGATGCACCTGACGCTCATGCTCATCCTGACCTTCTCGACCGGCATCATCGACGCCGTCGGCTACCTCGGCCTCGACCGGGTGTTCACCGGCAACATGACAGGCAACGTCGTCATCCTGGGCATGGGCCTCATGGGTGCAGACGAGCTGCCCGTGCTCGGCCCGCTCGTCGCCTTGGGCGGCTTCATGGCCGGTGCTGCGGTCGCGGGCCGCGCGCTGCGCGGCCGTGGTGGCTGGAGCAGGCGGTCGACGGCGCTGCTCGGCGTCGTGGGCGGCGTCATGGCGGCGCTCGCGCTGACCGTGCTGCTCGTCGACGAGCTGCCGCACCTGCTCGCCGTGAGCGTCACGTGCCTGCTCGGCGCGGTCATGGGCCTGCAGGCGGCGGTCGCGCGGGTCGTCGCGGTCAAGGACGTGACGACGGTCGTCGTGACGTCGACGATCACGGGCCTCGCCGCCGACTCGGTGCTCGGTTCCGGCGCGGCGCGCGCCGCGGGTGGCGGCAGTGGTCGACGCTTCCTCGCCGTCGTGCTCATCCTCGCCGGCGCGGGCGCGGGCGCCCTGCTGCTGAAGGTCGACCTTGCGGCGGGCCTCGCCGTGTCGGCGCTCGTGACGCTCGGTGTCACGGTCGTCGGCGCGATCCACTCGCGCCACCACCGCTGAGACAGCCCGGCGAACGCCCCGCCTGTCCGAAGCTCCGCCCCCTCCCGCTGACCGATCGCCCGGATGCACACGTCAGGTGTGCAGCGGAGCGATCTGCCGGGAGAAACCGCGCAGCCTCTCCCCGACCCGCTGACCGATCGCCCGGGCGCACACGACATGTGTGCGCCCGGGCGATCCGTCCGAGGGGGGTGGGTGCGGCGGAGACACGACCTCTGCTCTAGGACTCCGCGCGGCCGCGCGCCGTGGACTGCCGCAGCAGCAGGCTCACCATGAAGACGAGCCCCGTCGCCGCGACGACGGCCGACGCCGTGCCGAGATAATCGACGACGTCCTGCCCGCGGTCCGCGAACAGCTCGACCGAACCGGTCAGCAGACCGGCCGCGAGCGCGCCCGACACGGCAGTGCCGACCGCGAGGAGCGTCGTCGCGACGGCAGTCCCGACCGACGAGTGCTTCGCCTTCCGGTCGATGCCGGACGCCGATGTCAGGCCGAGCACGAGCGCCGTCCACACGAGGACGACGAGCAGCCCGGCGACGACGTCGGACGGCCGGTGCCAGCCGCCCACCATCGTCGACACGCCCGTGAGCGCCGTGTACACGGCGCCGAGCAGCGCGACGACCGGCCGGACGCGGCGCGGCACGACGAGCAGCAGCGCGATCGACACCGACGCCGCGACGGTCGTGTGCCCCGACGGGAGCGAGTTGCCCGGACGCTCGGTCAGCACGCCGAGGTGCGCGCGCTCGAGCACCTGGTGCTTGAGGATCTGCGTCGTGAGGTTTGCGCCCGCGACGAGGACCACGACCTGGGCTGCGAGGCCCCAGCGGCGACGCAGCAGGGAGATGAGGATCGCCCCGCCGAGGGCGAGGACGACGAACGAGTTGGAGACGACGTCGAGCACCGGCTCGCCGACCTTCCACAGCGTGCCCTTGCCGAACGTCGACCCCGCGAGCGCGTTCTCGTCGAGCTCCTGCCCCCACACGGTCCCGAGTGCCAGGCGGGTCACGTACGCGAACGCGACCACACCGAGAAAGGCGACGAGGAGGCCGACGACGCGCGGGGCGACCCGTGCTTCCGTCGCCTCGACGACGGGCCGAGTCGACGCCGTCGTGTCGCCTGCGGGGCGCGCGTGCGCGGGCGCGTGCGGACTCCAGGGGGCCGCGGGTTGCGTCCCGAGCGCGGGGTTGCCGAGGGCTGGCGTCTGCGGCTCGACTCGTGCGGTCGGCACGGTCGGGGCATCGGGGCGCTGCTGCTCGTGCGGGCGGGTCGGCGGGAGACTCACCCGTCCACCGTAGGGCGTCGGTGTGTGGATCTCGCGCAGACCCGGTCGGGGCGTCGCGTCGTTTCGCGTGAAGTGTCCGCTGGGGACAGCAGGCTCACAGATGACACACAGGAGAACCTGGGCTCGTTCGCAGCGCGGCGGGGCACTCTTGTCCTATGAGCTCGCCCGCCGCCGACCGTTCATCGTTCACCCGCCCTGATGGGCAGCCGATCCGCGCGCTCGTCGTCGATGACGAGCCCAACCTCGCTGAGCTGGTCGCGACCGCCCTGCGCTATGAGGGCTGGGACGTGCGCACCGTGCACGACGGCCGGTCCGCGGTCGACCTCGCACGCACTCACGACCCCGACATCGTCGTGCTCGACATGATGCTTCCCGACCTCGACGGCCTCGCGGTCCTGCGCCGCATCCGGGAGCGTGGCTGCCACGCGCCCGTCCTGTTCCTCACGGCGAAAGACGCAGTCGAGGACCGTGTCGCGGGGCTGACCGCCGGGGGCGACGACTACGTGACGAAGCCGTTCTCCCTCGAAGAGGTCGTCGCGCGGCTCCGCGTCCTGCTGCGCCGCGCGGGCGCGCGGCAGGAGCGAGAGGAAGCGGTTCTCGTCGTCGGTGACCTCGTGCTCGACGAGGACGCCCACGACGTCGTACGGGCGGGCACGCCGGTGCACCTCACGGCGACCGAGTTCGAGCTGCTGCGATTCCTCATGCGCAACGCCCGTCGGGTCGTGTCGAAGGCGCAGATCCTCGACCGGGTGTGGAACTACGACTTCGGCGGGCAGGCGAACATCGTCGAGCTGTACATCTCGTACCTGCGCAAGAAGATCGACGCTGGCCGGGAGCCCATGATCCACACGTTGCGCGGGGTGGGCTACGTGCTCAAGCCCGGCGCGGACGTCGTGTGACGGCCGAACCTGACGCTGGCGGTCCGGTCGCGGCCGTTCCGGGTCGCGCACCACGCCGTCGAGCGTGGTCGCTGCAGCGCCGCCTCGTCGTCACGGTCGTCGCGCTTCTCGCAGGCGTGTGCCTCGCTCTCGCCGCCATCTCGACGCTCGCACTGCGCGCGAGCCTCGTCGAGCGGATCGACGACTCGCTCGGTGCCGCGTCGATGCGTGCGGGCCGTGCGCCGGACGGGAACGCTCCCGCCTTCCCCGGCCCTGAGGACGTGCCGTCGTCGTCGTCGGACGTGACCGATCCGTCGACGACAGCGCCGGGCACCACCCCGCCGCAGGTCGCCGACGACCGCCCACCGTTCCTCGCGGTTCCGGGCCAGTCCACCGGGACCCTGGGGCTGCGCCTCCAGGACGGAGAGGTGGGCGAGCAGGGGTATCTCGACGATGACGGCACCGTGCAAGACCTCACAGCGGACCAGCTCGCGATCCTCGCATCGGTCGAACCTGACGGCACGCCGCGGACGGTCGACCTGCCTGGGCTGGGCTCCTACCGGGTGATCGCGGTCGAGCGTGACGCTGGGACTGCGACGGCGCCCTCGTCTGTTCAGGTCACGGGACTGTCGCTTGACGGCACGACGGCGACCTTGACGCGGTACCTCACGGTCGAGATCGGCATCGGGGTCGCAGCGGGCGTGCTCGCGGCGATCGCCGCGAGCGTCCTCGTGCGGCGTGCGCTGCGCCCGCTCGCGCACGTCACGCAGACTGCGACGCGCATCGCGCACCTTCCCCTGCACGAGGGTGCGGTCAACCTCCCCGAGCGGGTCGACGACGACGACACGCGCACCGAGGTCGGTCGCGTCGGGGCCGCGCTCAACCGGATGATCGACCACGTCGAGAAGGCGCTCTCCGCGCGCTTCACCTCGGAGACGCAGGTCCGGCAGTTCGTGGCGGACGCCTCCCACGAGCTGCGGACCCCGCTCGCCTCGATCCGCGGGTACGCGGAGCTCGTGCGCCGCTCCGACGACCAGGTGCCTGCGGCCACCTCCCAGGCTCTGGCCCGGATCGAGTCCGAGTCGGTGCGGATGTCCGGGCTCGTCGAGGACCTCCTGCTGCTCGCGCGGCTCGACGCTGGCCGGCCGCTCGAGCGCGAGACGGTCGACCTGCTGCCGCTCGCGCTCGAGTGCCTGGCGGACGCGCACGCTGCGGGTCCCGACCATGTCTGGCGGCTCGACCTGCCCACCGAGGACGAAGACGCGACAGTCTTCGAGGTGACGGGCGACGACGCGCGCCTGCGCCAGGTGCTCGTCAACCTGCTGTCGAACGCCCGCGTGCACACCCCGCCGGGGACGAGTGTGACCCTCCGGCTG
The DNA here is from genome assembly GCF_002564025.1 of Flavimobilis soli. Lineage (NCBI taxonomy): Bacteria > Bacillati > Actinomycetota > Actinomycetes > Micrococcales > Jonesiaceae > Flavimobilis > Flavimobilis soli. Next base: position 2,186,109 of record NZ_PDJH01000001.1, on the reverse strand, counting down.
CGCGCAGCCGCCGACGGAGGCGTCGACGTCGACGTGTCCGACGACGGGCCCGGCATCACTCCGGAACTGCTGCCGCTCCTGTTCGACCGCTTCACCCGGGGCGACTCGGCACGTGGTCACGAGGCCGGGTCGACCGGTCTCGGGCTAGCGATCGCGCACGCGATCGTCGCCGCGCACGGCGGCGGGCTCAGCGTCGCGACCACGCCCGGCGCGACGACGTTCCACGTTCACCTGCCCCGACCGGCCTGACGGGGCACGGGCTGCGGCCCTACCAGCTCATGTCGAGCACGGCGGGGCGGTGGTCGCTGCCGACGAGGACGTCGGGCCCGTCCGGCACGGTGACCTGGTGGACCGTGACGGTGCTGCCGACGAGGAACCCGTCGAGCCTCGTCCGCGGCACGTCCACGGGCTCGGTGGGCGCCTGGCCGGGGTCGGCGTCGCGCAGCGGCGGCTGGAGCGCGAGCACGCTCGGCCCGCGCGGGTTCTCGTTGAGGTCGCCACCGAGAACGAGGTCGGGCGCCTCGCGAGCCGCCAGCTCCACGTACACGGGGACGTGCTGTGCACGCTGCGGGCGCTGCGCAGACAGGTGCACCGACACGAACGTGAGCACCCCGCCCTCTCCGTCGCTGCGGGCAAGACGGGCGAGCGCGTAGCCGCGCGGCGTCGGGAACCCTTGGCGGAAGCGCACCGTCCGTGGCTCGAACGCCACGCCCCGCCCTTCGACGACCTGAGGCACGAGATGTGGGGCGACGGCGATCGCCGCACCCCGTCCCGCGATGCCACCCGCGACCACGACCATGCCGACGTCCCGCGCGAAGCCGCGTGTGCGGCGTCGCCCCCGTACCCACCGGGGCGCCTCCTGCAGCAGCAGGACGTCCGGACGCTGCGCGCGCACGACACGGCGTGCGGCAGCACCGTCGAGCTCGAGGCTCTTGATGTTGTACGTCATCACGCGCAGGTCCACACCGCGAGGCTAGGTGAGGATCCCAGCACCCGCACAGGGCAGCCAGATCTCGCTCCCAGGTGTCACGAGCACGATGGAGTCTCACGAGAGAAAGGACGCGGAGATGACCGCCGACGACACCACCCGACCTGACGTGACGCCCGCTCCCGAGAGCGACCCCGGCCGCGATGTGCCCCCGATCCCTCCTGCTGCGACGACCGCTCAGGACTCCCCCGCCTCCGCCTTCTCGCCCCAGGGCGACGACGTACCTCGCGGACGCGGCAGGGCCGCGCAGACGATCACCCGGCGCCCAATCGCCTCAGCGCTGACCGTCGCCATCACGGCCGGGCTCCTCGGCCTCGGGGGCGGCTACCTCATCGGGGCAGGCCTCGACGATCGCGATCCCGCCTCGGCCACGTCCGAGCATCGTGACGGCCGGCGCGACCACCCGGGCGACGACTCTCGGCGGGATGACGACGGGGCACCGGGCGAGCGAGGCGCCGGTGAGCGGGGGTCCGCCGATCGGGGCGCTGACGCCGCACGGCCGTGAGCCCAGTCAGGCCGGGGTGAGGAAGAGGTCCCGGACGAGCCCGCGCACGCCCGGCAGGACGTCGGCCGCAAGCTCGGAGGCGTCGACGTCGAACAGGGACGCGATCGCACCGACGATCTGGCCGACGCTCAGCTCGCCGTCGCACACCCCGACCAGGGCCGCGAGGGCCGTCGAGGCGTGCACGCCCCGTCCGAGGCCGCCTCCCTGCCGCACGATCACGACGTTCGGGTCGTCCTGGCCCGGAGTGAGGTACCGCTCCTCGGTGACGTCGGGCGCGACGACGAGACGCTCGGCGAGGAGCGCCGCGTCGTCTCGATGCTCGAGCCAGTCGTGCGCCTCGACCGACGCCGCGAGGTGCTCCCCGAGCGGCTGGTGCACCGAGCCGGTGTGCTCCTCGAGGCGGCGCAGCGTGACGCGGCCGTCGACCGGCCGGCGCAGGTAGACGATGCCGAAGCCGACAGCCTCGACGTCGCGCGACTCGAAGTCCTCGAGCCACGCCTCGTACATCGCCGCGAAGCCCTCAGGGTCACGCTCCGGCGTGGTGCCGCCGTCGCGCAGCCACGTCTCCGCGTACTGCGCGGGGTCGAGGACCTCGCGCTGGATGACCCAGCCGTCGAGCCCGGCGGCGTCGAGCCAGGCGCCCACGCGCTCGGTCCAGTCCTGACCGCGGCGGATCTCCCAGTTGCCGAGCATCTGCACGACGCCGCCGGGCGCGAGCACGCTGCCGACGTTCACAACCAGGTCGCGCACGAGGTCGTCGCCCGAGCGGCCGCCGTCGCGGTACTCGAACATCTCGACGCCCGCGGACGCACGCGGCGTGATGACGAACGGCGGGTTCGACACGACGAGGTCGAACGTCTCCCCCGCGACCGGCGCGAGCATCGAGCCCTCGCGCAGCTCGAGCGCTACCCCGTTGAGGGCCGCGTTGAACCGCGCGAACTCGAGCGCCGTGCGGGAGATGTCCGTGCCGACGACGTGCTCGGCGTGCCGGGACGCGTGCAGCGCCTGGATGCCGCAGCCCGTGCCGAGGTCGAGCACGCGGCCGACAGGGCGGCGCGCGGTCACCTGCGCGAGCGTGAGCGAGGCGCCGCCAGCCCCGAGCACGTGATCGGGCTCGAGGCCCGCGCCGGTCGCGAGCTCGCCGAGGTCGGACGCGAGCCACCAGTCGAGGTGACCTGCGGCGTCGTCGGCTGCGTAGGGCCGCAGGTCGAAGCGCGCACGCACGCGGCCCGGGTCGACGTCGCGCGTCAGGCCGAGCGCACGCGCCCCGTCGAGGCCGAGGGTCGGCAGGGCGAGCGCGAGCTCGTGACTCAGGAGCGTGTCACCGAGGAAGAAGACGGCGGCGAGCGCCGCACGGCGCCGCTCGGCCTCGCTCGGAGCATCCCCCGCGCTCTCCCCACGCGCGGCCGCGAGCACGCCACGCAGGACGCGGCGCGCGGGCAGCGCCTCCTCGCGGTGCAGCGCGTCGAACGCGAGCGGGCCGAGCAGCGACTGCACGCCGGCGACCGTGTAGTCCGCGGCGACGAGGTCGGCGCGCAGCCGCGCGAGAAGGTCAGGGGCGGCGTCGTCGTCGAGGATCGGAGGATGGCTCACGGGTCCATCCTGCCCTCGGACGCGCCCGTCAGTAGCAGCGGTCGGAGACGAAGTCGGTGAGCGCCGTCTCGTGCGTGACGAAGTCGTCGCCCGCGAGGGCGCGCTTCACCTGGAAGTCCATGTACGCCTCGAGCGGTGCGACCGCCTGGTCGCCGCCCTTGATCGCGGCGATCATCTCGGTGTCGTTCGTGTACTTGTACGACCACGCCTCGGCGATCTCCGCGGGCGGCGCGGCCTGCGGCATCGCCGCGACGGCCGGCTCGTAGATCGCGACGAACTCCGCGACCGTCTCGGTCGCGGTGGCCTTGCCGAACGCGGTGTAGAGGGAGAGCGCTGCGGGGCAGAACGCCTTCGCCGCGTCGTCGCCCGCGGGCGGCTCCTGCGTGTCGGGAGCGTCGGTCGACGGCTCGGTCGGTGCAGGGTCTGCGGGCGGCTCGCTCGTCGGGGCGGCCTCGGTGGGCGTCGGCGTGACCGTGACGGTCGCGGCAGCGACGCCTGTCGGCTTGTCGTCGTTGCCGGACATGAGGGCGACGATCCCCCACGCGATCCCACCAAGGAGCACGAGGACGAGCGGCACGAGCCAGATCAGCGGGCTGCGACGACGGTTCTCCTGGACGAGACCCGGCTGGCTCGCCGAGCCGGCGGTCGGCACGTGGTTGTACTGCGCGTACGGGACGCTCGCCGGGGCGACGGGCGAGGGTGTCGGGCCACCGGCAGGTCCCGTCAGGGGGACGGGCGGCATCGGGGTCGTCGCCGCAGGGCTCGCGGAGGCGGGCGCAGGGCTCGCGGCGGCAGGAGGCGGCGTCGTCACGGCGCGCGTCGGCGCCGTCGGCGCGGGCTGCTGCGGTGCTGCCGGGGCGACCGGCGCGTCAGGGACCTCCACCCAGAAGTTCCAGCCTGCCGGCGCCGGCGGCCACGACGGGTCGGGCACCCACCCCTCCGGTGGGACCCACCCCTGCGGGGGTACGGGCCATCCGGGAGCGGGGTTGAAGCGGTAAGACATCAGTTCTCCTGACAGGGAGGTGCCGCACCTCGCGGTCACCGCACGGGCCCCCGAGCGGAGTCCCGGACGCATCCTCCCGTAACGTCACGATTCCTGCGAGTCGAGCGACGGGTGCAGCGACCCACCTCGCTGCACCCGTCCGCGCTGGTCAGCCCGGCAGGCCCATGTCGTGCTCGAGCTCGCCCTGCTCGTCGACGTTCGCCGCCCGCAGGCGGGACCACACGACCGCGCCCATCGCGACGAGCGCCGCGACGGTCGCGACGGCGACGCGCAGGACATGGTTGGCGTCTGCCGGCACGCTCATCGCGACCACCGCAGGCGCGATGAGCACCGACACGAGGTTCATGACCTTGATGAGCGGGTTGATCGCGGGACCGGCCGTGTCCTTGAAGGGGTCGCCGACCGTGTCACCGATGACGACGGCCGCGTGCGCGGGAGAGTTCTTCCCGCCGTACGCGCCGTCCTCGACGATCTTCTTCGCGTTGTCCCACGCACCGCCCGAGTTCGCGAGGAACACGGCCATCAGGACGCCCGCGCCGATCGCTCCCGCGAGGAAGCCCGCGAGCGGGCCGACGCCGAGGCCGAAGCCGACCGCGATCGGTGCGAACGCCGCGAGCAGGCCGGGCGTCGCGAGCTCTCGCAGCGAGTCGCGCGTGCAGATGTCGACGACGCGGCCGTACTCCGGGCGCTCCTCGCCCGTCATGATCCCCGGGTGGTGGCGGAACTGGCGACGCACCTCGAAGACGATCGCGCCCGCGGCGCGGGTCACGGCGTCGATCGCGAGACCCGAGAACAGGAAGACGGTCGCACCTCCGAGGATCACGCCGACGAGCGTGATCGGCGAGATGATCTGGTAGCTCAGGAGAGCGGCGACGATGCCGTCCTCCCCGACCGGGTTCGCGACGTCGCGCAGCGCCGTTGCGACCGCGTCGGCGTACGAGCCGAAGAGCGCGGTCGCCGCGAGCACGGCGGTCGCGATCGCGATGCCCTTCGTGATCGCCTTCGTGGTGTTGCCGACCGCGTCGAGGTCCGTGAGGATCTGCGCGCCCTCGGCGTCGACGTCGCCGCTCATCTCGGCGATGCCCTGAGCGTTGTCGGAGACGGGGCCGAACGTGTCCATCGCGACGATGACGCCGACCGTCGTGAGCAGACCGCAGCCCGCGAGCGCGATGAGGAACAGCGCGAGCCACACGGAGCCGCCCGCGATGAGGAACGCGCCGCAGATCGCGGCCGCGATGATGCCCGCCGTGTACACGGCCGACTCGAAGCCGACGCCGATGCCGGAGAGCACGACGGTCGCCGCACCGGTCTGGGAGGTGCGGGCGACGTGCAGCGTGGGCTTCGACGTCGTGCCCGTGAAGTAGCCCGTGACCCACAGGATGATGCCGGCGAGCAGCACGCCGATGACGACGGCGCCCGACGTCATCAGACGCGGGTCGCCCGTCTTGCCCGCGAGGTCGGCGGCGACTCCCTCGATCGCACCGAAGCTCGACGGCAGGTAGAGGAACGCCGCGAGACCGGCGAGGACCGCGCCCACGAGCGCGGAGACGTAGAAGCCTCGGTAGATCGCACGCAGCCCGCTCTCGCCCGGACGCACGCGTGTGATCGCGACGCCGAGCACCGCGACGAGCGCGCCGACGGCCGTGACGATCAGCGGGAACACGAGGCCCTGCTCCCCGAAGACGGCCTTGCCGAGGATGAGCGCCGCGACGAGCATCACCGCGTACGACTCGAAGAGGTCGGCAGCCATGCCCGCGCAGTCTCCGACGTTGTCGCCGACGTTGTCGGCGATCGTCGCGGCGTTGCGCGGGTCGTCCTCAGGGATGTTCTGCTCGACCTTGCCGACGAGGTCGGCGCCGACGTCGGCCGCCTTCGTGAAGATGCCGCCGCCGACGCGCATGAACATGGCGAGCAGCGCGGCCCCGAAGCCGAAGCCCTCGAGCACGGCGGGCGCGTCCGCGCGGTAGACGAGCACGACGGCGCACGCGCCGAGCAGGCCGAGCCCGACGACGCTCATGCCGACGACGCCGCCCGTGCGGAACGCGATGCGCGCGCCCTCACCGCGGCGGGAGTCGACCGTGCCGGTCACCTGGGCAGCCGCCGCGACGCGCAGGTTCGCGCGGACGGCGAGCCACATGCCGAGGTAGCCGATCGCTGCGGAGAAGCCCGCGCCGAACAGGAACGCGACGGACCGCCCGATCCGCACGCCGGCGTCGCCGGGCAGCAGGAAGAGCAGGCCGAACACGATCACCGCGAAGAGCAGGAGCGTGCGGAACTGACGGTTGAGGTAGGCCGAGGCGCCTTCCTGGATCGCTCGGGCGATCTCCTGCATCCGCGGTGTGCCCTCGCCCGCGGCGAGGACCTGCCGTCTGAGCACCACCGCCACGACGAGCGCGAGGATCGCGACGACGGCGATCACGGTGACGATGGTCAGGCTGGCGCTTCCTAGCTGCATGCGTCCTCCTCGACGTGCGGCGGTCAGCGCACCGTGCGCCTCAGGCGCGGCCGGAGCCGTGCCGGGCGGGAAGGTGCGAAGGCCCGAACGACCCCATCGTCGTCCGGGTTGCCGTCAGCCTACTCATCGGGGACGAAACGTTCAGCCGCAACCCCGGGCGTGATCAACCTGTGACCCTGGCGCCGCCACCGTGTCGAGCGCCCCAACGATTCGCCGCCGGGAGACGTCATACCCGGTAGAGGCACCCAGCAGGGCGCCCACCGGGGCGTCGGGGACGACGTGCCCGCCATGACAGGGAGGCACACCGTGCAAGCAGGAGCAGCGGACGCACGTCCGACGCCCCCCGCCGCGTGGCCGGCCGCCCGGGACGCGCGACGTCCGACGTTGAGAGCGGTGCCTGCCGCCCCCGACGGCGGCCCGTCCGGCGCGTCCCCGGCGCCGAGCGCCAAGATCTACGCACCGAGGGGGACCATGACAGGCATGACCGGCTGGGAAGAGGCGCTCGAAGACCTCGTGCGGACCCGGACGTCCGCCCTCGTCTCCTCGGCGTTCCTCCTCACCGGGGACCTCGCCGAGGCCGAGGACCTCGTCCAGGACGCGCTCATCGCCGCCTACACGCGGCGTCGAGGGCCCGACGACGTGCGCAGCGCCGAGGCGTACGTGCGCCGCACGATCCGCAACACGTTCCTCGACGGCTTCCGCCGTCGCAAGCGCTGGGCGACCGTGCGCCACCTGCACGTCGCACCCGAGTCGCAGCCGCCGTCGGACGTCGCGACGGTCGACCACGTCCCCGCACGGCTCGACGCGCAGCGCGCCCTCGCGCTGCTGTCGCCGCGCGAGCGGGCGTGCGTCGTACTGCGCTTCTACGAGGACATGACCGTCCCGCAGATCGCCTCCGAGCTCTCGCTGAGCCTCGGCAGCGTGAAGCGCTACCTGCACGACGCCGTCGCCCGGCTCGAGCAGCACCTGGGCCCGCTCGCGGACGCCCACCTCGACGACCTGGACGACGCAGCCCCCGGAGGCACCCGATGAACCGTCACGACCGCGACCGGTCCCGTCCGGAGCACCTGTCCGACATCCTCCACACCCTCGCCGACTCGGCAGCCGAGACGCACGCGGGCCGCACGCCCGAGGCGATGCTCGCGACCGCGCGGCGGCACGGCCTGGCCGCCCGTCGCCGGCAGACCCGCTCCCGCGCTCTCGTCGCGGCGGCGAGCGTCGCGGCGATCGCGGTGGGCGGCGTCGTCATCGCGCAGAACATCGGCGGCGCGACCGTGCCTCCGCCGCCTGCGTCGCAGACGCCGTCGGTCGACCCGGCTGCGGCGTTCCCCGCGTGCGGGGCCACGGTCGGCGAGCTCGAGCACACGACGGGGTTGCGCCTCGCGACCGACGCGTACGAGGAGGCCGACGGCGGACCAGCGGTGTCGACGCCCGCCGGCGCCTCGCCTGTCGCCGTCCAGAGCATCGACGACATCTTCGAGGTCACGTTCACCAACCAGGGCGACAGCGCCCTGTCGGTCGGGTCGACCGGGTACTCCGCGTTCGTGCTCGTGCGCGACGGCGTCGTCGTCGGCGCGACGGACGCGATGCCCGAGCCGTACCGCCAGGAGAACCTCTCCCCCGGCGACCACGGCGAGCCGCTCGAGCGTGCCGGCATCGCGATGTGCGACGGCCCCGAGTCCGAGGTCGCCGGCGAGTACGACGTCTACTCGTACGTCGACGCGACCGTCACCGACGCTGCGAGCGAGGGTGCCGCGCCCACGAGCGCCCGCGTGTGGGGCGGCCCGTGGAAGCTCCGCGTCGGACCGACCGTCGGCGGGTCGCAGGAGCCCGCGCTCTCGTGCGCGATGCCGACGAGCGAGATCACCGCCCCCGACTTCCCGCAGATGAACGGCAAGCCCGTCGTCCTCGCCGAGGTCACGCCTCCGCAGGACGCGCTCCCCATCGAGGACGTCGTGAGGCGCAAGGTGCGCCTCGACGTCAGCAGCGTCACGGGCGACACCTACTTCGGCGACGACGTCGAGGTGTACCTGATCCGCGACGGCAAGGTCGTCTCCACCCGCGTCACGTCGAACGGCGAGGATCCCTGGTACGTCGGCTCGCCCGACGCGTGGCGGTCGACGGTCGAGGAGACGGGCGCCACCCCGGCCGAGGCGTTCTTCCCGGAGATCTCCGGCGTCGACTGCCAGACCGGACAGCCGCTCGCGGCCGGCGAGTACGAGATGCTCGTCGTCGCCAGGATGTGGGTCCCCGACTACGAGTTCACCGTCTTCGCGCAGCGCGAGCACGTCACCCTCGGTGACGCGCCCGTCCTGCCGAAGGTCGACCCGCTCGCCGTCTTCCCCGAGTGCGCGGCCGCGGTGCCCGGCTACTCCGACACGGCGCTCACGCTCGGCGAGCCGGGCGAGACCTTCGTGAACGGTGACGCGGCCACCGAGATCGCGGTCGACCTCATCAACGAGGACGAGCGCGTCTCCTTCCGCGGCAAGCTCGGCAAGGCGATCCAGACGGTCCTCACGCTCGACGGCCGCGTCGTCGGGGAGGTCCGCACGACGACGCTCGAGGAAGTCCCGTCCACCGTCGACCTGGGTCCCGGAGGCTCCGCGAAGACCGCCGCCGGGTTCAGCACCCAGGTGTGCGGCTCCGCCGAGCCGCTCCCCGCCGGGACGTACGAGGTCTGGGCCCAGCTCGAGGTCACCCCGGAGGGCGGCTCGAGCGAGGTCTCGATCGGCCGCCTGGGCTCCGTCAGGATTTCCTGAGACGGCAGTGCAAGACCTGGGCCGCCCACGACACAAGGGGGTAAAGGCAGGCATCGGGCGGCACGCGCAGGGGGCGTGCCGCCCGGGCCCTGCCGACGCCGGACCCCATCCCCCGAGGCCGAGGTCGGCGCGCTGGTCTGATTTCCCCCGAGCCAGACCCGCGCGCCGACCTCGGCGTGGGTCCGCGCCCCTACCGTGATCTCGTCACAGGGCGACCCCAACCTTTTCCGCCTCTCGTTCGTCTGGGCTTGTGACAGCAGGACGGACAGCACGACGACGCAGGCACAGGGGATCTGATGGACGGCTGGGAGCAGGCACTCGACGCGCTCGTGCGGCAACGCCGCAGAGCGCTCACGGCATATGCCTTCCTGCTCTGCTCCGACCTCCGCGAGGCGGAGGACCTCGTCCAGGACGCGCTCGTCTCCGTGTTCGGGGGCCGACGCCTCCCCCACGAGGTCGACGCGCTCGAGGCGTACGTGCGGCGGGCGATCCGCAACACGTACATCGACGGGTTCCGCCGCCGCCGGCACTGGGCGACTCTCCGGCACCTCGTGGTGACACCCGACGTACAGCCGCCGACAGGCGAGTCCACCCCCGACACCGTCCCGGTGCGGATCGACGTCCAGCGTGCGCTCAGCGCACTGGGCCCACGCGAGCGGGCGTGCGTCGTCCTCAGGTTCTACGAGGACATGACGGTCGCGCAGATCGCCGCCGAGCTCTCGCTCGCGGTCGGGACCGTCAAGCGCTATCTCTCCGACGCTGTCTCCCGGCTCGAGGGGATGGTGGGCCCGCTGCCCGCCGCCCACCTCGACGACCTCGACGCGATCACCATCGGAGGTGTGCGATGAACCAGCACCACGGAACCAGCCCTGACCTCCCTGACCTCCTCGAAGCGATCGGCGCGTCCGCCGAGGAGGAGGCAGGGTTCTCGACCCTGTCCGACGACGCGATGATCGCGTCCGTCCGGCGCCGTGCCACCGCGCTGCGCGTCCGGCGCGCCCGCACCCGCAGCATCGCTGCCGTCGCGACCGTGGCCACGGTCGCCGCCGTCGGTGTCGGCATCACACAGTACGCCGGGCGCCTCACCGCAGAACCTGCGGTTCCGGCGTCGCCGGCACCCGAGACCCCGGCCACGTTCCCGGCGTGCGGCACCTCGGTGAGCGGGGCCGCCTGGGGCGATCTGCACCTCGCGGCCGCGACCGGCGCGTCCAGGTCGAACGCGATCCCGGAGATGGTGATCGTCAACGACACCGACGAGGACCTCGTGATCGGGTCGACCGGCTGGGTCAGCTACGCGCTCGTGCGCGACGGCGTCGTCATCGGCACGACGACGCAGACACCGACGCCCTTCCGCGAGGACGTGGTCGGGGCGCGCACGACGTCGGAGCCGCTCTCACCCACGACCCCGACGATGTGTGACGGGTCCGACGCCCCCGAGGGCGAGCCGTACGAGGTCTACGCGTACCTCGACGCCGAGACGGCGGCCTGGTCCCAGGAGACCTGGACGTCGAGCCAGAAGGGCTGGGGCACCGGCACGCCGGTCCGCCTGTGGAGCGCGCCCGTCACGGTGCTCTCCCCGACGACCGGTGCGACGGCCGGCACGACGTTCGCGTGCGACGTTGCTCCTGCGGCGGTGGAGCAGGGCTTCGGTTTCACGGGCCCTGACGAGCTCGGCATGGTCGTCGACAAGGACGACGTCGCGAAGGGCGTCTGGTCGACGACCGTCTCGATCACGAACGCGTCCGACGTCGACTACCTCGCGAACGTGGGCGCCGTCCGCGGCGTCCTCGTCAAGGACGGTCGCGTCGTCGGCAAGCCGCTCGACCTCGCCGCCGACGACGTCGACGAGCAGGTGGACCTCGTCGAGATCCCGTCCGAGGGCAGCGCCGACCGCCCCGCCCTCGTCCCGGTGATGGCGTGCGCCGACGGCGAGAGGCTGGCGTCGGGCACCTACGAGCTGTGGGGCGCCGTCGACCTCGTCCTCAAGGAGGGCCAGAGCCAGGACGCAGCGTGGGCGCCGGACAGCAACGTCCCGGTCACGGTCGTCGACAAGATCGCGGACGTCGTCCTCGACTGACGGCGCGACGCGGCGGTCGGGCGCCGCAGGGGGTCGCGCGACGCACGGGGGCCGCGCGACGCACGGGGGCCGCGCGACGCAGGGGGAAAGCGCAGCGGCCCGGGATCTGGGGGATCCCGGGCCGCTGCGCTGTGTGCCGCTGCGCGCTTTGCTCCGCGGTGCTGTGCTCCGCGGTGCTGCGCGCCGCGGTGTCGGGTGCCCGCCGGTCCGGCGGGCGGGGAGGTCAGGCTGCCTCGGCCGCCGCGAGCAGGACGCACGTCGCGACGCCGTCCATGCACGCCTTGACGTCGTCGAGCGACGGGAAGCTCGGGGCGAGGCGGATGTTCTTGTCCTCCGGGTCCTTGCCATACGGGAACGCGGAGCCGGCCGCGGTGAGCGAGATCCCCGCCTCCTTCGCAAGCTCGACGACGCGCTTCGCGGTGCCGGGCACGACGTCGAGGCTGATGAAGTAGCCGCCCTCCGGGCGCGTCCACGTGGCGATGCCCTTGCCGCCGAGACGCTGCTCGAGGATCTCGAGGACGGCGTCGAACTTCGGGGCGAGGATCTCGCGGTGCTTCGCCATGTGGGCGCGCACGCCGGCGGCGTCCTTGAAGAAGCGGACGTGGCGCAGGTGGTTGACCTTGTCCGGGCCGATCGCCTTGATCGAGTAGTGCTTCTGGTACCAGGCCATGTTCTCGGCGGAGCTGCCGAAGAAGCTCACGCCCGCGCCGGCGAAGGTGATCTTCGAGGTCGACGCGACCGCCCACACGCGGTTCGGGTTGCCCTCCTGCGCCGCGAGGTCGACGATCGGCAGCGCCGGGGCGCCCTCCTCGACGAGCGTGTGCACGGCGTAGGCGTTGTCCCAGACGATGCGGAAGTCGGGGGCGGCCGTCGGCATCCGCAGGAGCGCGCGCGTGACCTCCTCCGAGAAGACGGCGCCCGTCGGGTTCGAGTACGTCGGCACGGTCCACATGCCCTTGATCGTCGGGTCCTGCGCGACGAGCCTCGTGACGGCCTCGACGTCGGGCCCGTCCTCGTTCAGCGGGACCGGGATCATCTCGAAGCCGAGGTGCTCGGTGATCGCGAAGTGGCGGTCGTAGCCGGGCACGGGCGCGAGCCAGCGGACCTTCTCCTCCTTGCCCCAGGGGCGCGGGGAGTCGGGCGTGCCGTAGAGGGTCGCGAACACGATGAGGTCGTGCATGATCTCGAGGCTCGCGTTGTTGCCCGCGACGAGGTTCTCGACGGGGATCGACAGCAGCTCGGAGAAGATCGTCCGCAGCTCGGTGAGCCCCTGCGTGCCACCGTAGTTGCGCGTGTCGAGGCCGGTGCCGTCGCGGAAGTCCTCGCCCGGCAGGGTGAGCATCTCGTTCGAGAGGTCGAGCTGCGCCGGCGCGGGCTTGCCGCGCGTGAGGTCCAGGCTGAGGTTCTTCGCCTTCAGGTCCGCGTACGCGGCCGTGAGGCGCGCGCGCTCCGCGGCCAGCTCGTCGGGGCTCATGGACTCGAACGCTGTGGACATCGCTGACGCCTCTCACCGGCCTGGCCGGGTGGTCGTGTCGTGGTGTGCGGCCGCCGGGCGGGGCGCCGGGCGACCACGTCCGATCCTAGGGGACCGCGACCGTCTCGTGGGGGGAGGTTCAGCGCGCGACGAACCACGCGAACGCGCTGAGCACGACGGCGGCCGCCGGCATCATCCACACGACCGCGTCGACGCGCGGTGCGGGTCGCTCTGCGCCCGGCAGGAGGACGGGGTCGCCCGCACCGAGGGCGCGCGCCTGGACGACGACGCCTGCCGCGAGCAGGGCGACGGCGGCGATGATGCCGACCCACGGGTCGACGTCGGCCACGGGCGACTCCCAGAGCAGCATGGGCAGGACGCTCGCGCTGGCCAGGAGGCCAGCGCCGATGCTCCACGGCCAGGGCCGTGCGAGCACGTGGCGCAGCAGCTGGTCGTGCCACGTCGCGACGGCGGCGAGGACCGCGAGGGTGACAGCGAGGGTCGTCACGGCGCCGGCGGTGATCGGCAGGCGTCCGCCGGTCGCGAGCGTGCCGACGGCCTGCGGCGCGAGGAGCAGACCGGCGATCTGCAGGCCGCTGCCGACGAGGGTGCGACGCACGCCCGCCTCGTCGGGCTCGCTCGGCAGGTCGAGGCTGTCCGCGTACCCGGTCGGGTCGCCGAACGCCTCGAGGGCGGTCTCGCCCGAGTCGGCGCAGTGCGCGTCGACCTCCGCGAGGGCGTCGCCGATGCGGTCGCCGGGGACGTCACGCAGCCGGAGCCGGACGACGAAGTCGTCGACCCAGGCGGCGTCGAGGTGGGGTGCGAGGGACGTCGGGTCGGGGGCGTGTGCCATCAGAGCACCTCCGGGGTCGGGTCCGGTCGGTCCGCCGCAGGCGCGAGGATCGAGCGGGTCGTCGTCGTGAACTGCTCCCAGCGGGCGGTCGCGTCCGCGAGCGCGGTGCGGCCTGCCTCGGTGAGCTCGTAGAACTTGCGCCCGGGGCCGCCCGCGCCGGCGCGCCACTCGACGGTGACGTAGCCGGAGGACTCCATGCGCCCGAGGAGCGGGTAGAGGGTGCCGCCCTTCAGGCGGCCGAGGCCGAGGTCGGCGAGGCGCTCGGCGATCGCGTAGCCGTACGTGGGGCCGTCGGCGAGGACGCGCAGCACGCACGGCTCGAGGACGCCACGGAGCCACTCGGCGGGCCATGCGTTCTCGGACATGACTAGAACGTATCGCTACCTAGTCAGACTGTCTACCTACCAGCTCGAGGGGCCGTGCCGTCCGGTCAGCGCCCCGCGCGGCGCTCCACCAGGACGTTCACGCCGCCCAGCACGAGCAGCAGCCCCGCAGCCGCGAGCGGCAGCCACATCGCCGCGGGCGCGCCCACGCGCTCCGCGACCTGGCCCGTCAGCGCCGACGCGAGCGCCTGCGCGAGGCTCAGCGCCGCCGTCGCGAGCGTCATCGTCGTCGCCGCACGCCCGACCGGGCTGCGGTCCGACGCCATGCTCAGCAGCGTCACGAGCACCGGGCCCACACCCATGCCCATGAGCAGCAGTGCGACCGTCGGGCGCGCCGACACCCCGAGCTGCGCGTAGAACGCAGCCGACGCCGCGATCACGACCGCGAAGCCCACCCAGCGCCACCGCGCGACGAACGCGCGCGGCAGCGCCGCCGCCCCGAGCGCGAGCGTCGCGGACGTCAGACCCATCGCGCCGTACAGCAGGCCGGCGTCGTCCGCGCGACCCTGCGCACCCATGTGCGCGGTGAGCGACGTCAGCGTCGCCCCGAAGAAAAGACCGACCGCGAAGGCTCCCGCGACGACGACGAGCACGCGGGCGCGGACGACCTCGCGCAGCGGGGCGCGCTCGGCGTCGTGCGCCGCGTGCGCCCGGACCGCGCCCGTCGGGTGCAGCGCGAAGGCGACGACCGCCGTCAGGCTCAGCGCGGCCGCGGTGACGAGCGGCAGCCACGGCGCGATCCACGCCGCGAGCAGGCCGACGAGCACGGGCCCGACGACGAACGCCGTCTCGTCGACGGCCGACTCGTACGACATGACCCGCGCGAACGCCTTGACCCGGCGGTTCGGCGCGAGGCGCTCGCCCACGAGCGTCACGAGGCGCGTCCGCGACAGCGGCGCGACCTGCGGGACAGTCGCACCCGCGAGGAACGAGCACGCGACGACGGCCCAGCTCGGCACGCCCTGCCCGACGGCGAACGCGAGAGCGAGCACCGCGACGACGTTCGCGAGAGCGACCGCGGGAAGGACCGTGCGCTGTCCGCGGCGGTCGACCGTCGCCCCGACGACCGGCCCGGCGATCACGACGCCGACGCCGACCGCACCCGCGGCGAGGCCGCCGAGGGCGACCGACCCGGTCATCGCGACGACGTACGTGAGGACGCCGACGACGACCATCGCGAACGGGAGACGCGCGACGAAGGCGAGGGGATAGTAGCCGAGGCCGGTCGCGGCGATCAGGGTGGGGACGTGCTCGGTGCCGGCCGCGGTGGCGTCGGGGCGCGCGGGCGTGACGATGCTCAACTCAAGTGCTCCTAGAAAGGTCTGGCTGGTGCCGCCTTGCTACGAGGAGCAGGTGATGCACGCCGTGGGTGGGCCCGTGCCGCGGTGGCGACGGGCTCACGCTCGATCGGGTGCCGATGGGCACCGTCGTCGACGTTAGCACGCACGTACCAGAACGCGCCCGGCTTGTGAGCGACCCCACCCACCAGCGCAGACAGCCCCTCCGGCTGCGGTGTGGCGCCCCACTGACGCCGCCCGCCGCCGCGGGGCCCTTCCCGGACGCGCCCGGTGCGAGCTCGCCCGACCGATCGCTGCGTGGCACGCCACAGGTGTGCACCAGGGCGGTCCGTCGCTCACCCGTCCCGACCGATCGCTCCGTTGCACGCCACAGGTGTGCACCAGGGCGATCCGTCGCTCCCCCGTCCCGACCAATCGCTCCGTTGCACGCCACAGGTGTGCACCAGGGCGATCCGTCGCTCCCCCGTCCCGACCAATCGCTCCGTTGCACGCCACAGGTGTGCACCAGGGCGATCCGTGGGGGCCCCTGGACACGACGACGCCCCGCCCGGAGAGGACCGGGCGGGGCGTCGGACGAGCGAGGTCAGACGCCGGCGAGGGCCTCCACGCCCGACGGCGTGAGCGCGAGGGACTCGCGCAGCGTCGCCCCCGGGTACTCGCGGCGGAACAGGCCGCTCGCCCGGAGCGCCGGCACGACGCCGTCGACCAGGCCCGCGACGTCCGCGACGAGGGACGACGGCGTCACGACGAAACCGTCGACGGCGCCCGCCGCGAACCAGGCCTCCGCGAGCTCGGCGAGGTCGAGCGGCGTGCCCACGTGGATGAGCGAGTCGGAGTGCTGCGCGACGACGTCGGTCCCCTCGAACGCGTCGAGCAGCTCGACGCGCGCCTGCGCGCTCTCCGCGTCGGGACCCGTGACGGCGTAGACGTCGACGAGCGCGAGGACGTCGTCGGCCGAGCGGCCGGCCTCGACGGCGATCGTGCGGGCCCGACGGCGCTGCTCGAGCGCCGAGTCCAGGTCCGTCGCCGCGATGCGCAGGACGTCCGCGTGGCGGGCAGCGCGCTCGAGCTGCGCATCCGTGCGGACGCGCACGACGGTCGGCGCGACCGACGAGACCGCTCGCGTCACCGCCGTCACGGCACGGTCGGGCGCGCTGCCGTCGACCTGCCAGCCGGCGCGGCCGCCGGACACGCGGCTGATCGTCTGCAGCGCGGTCGCGACGTGCTCCGGGTCGGTCGCCTCGGGCGAGATCGTCGCGACGAGGCCGACGCCGCGCGTCGTCTTGCCGAGGCGTGACGCGACGACCGCCGCGTCGAGGCGGCCGCGCAGCAGCCCGACGGTCTCGGGCTGGAGGCGGAAGGTGTCGTCGATCGCGACGAAGTCGAGCGTGCCGCGCTGCGCCGCGGCGACGAGGTCGGCGAGCCGCTCGGCGTCGAACGCGCTCGCGAACGACGCGACGGGGACGCGGCTCGTGACGCGGCGGGCGCCGGCGCTCGTGAGGTCGATGCCCAGGTGGATCTGACGGTCGGTGGTGCTGGTGCGGGTGGTGCTCGAGGTCATGGCTTTCGCTCTCTGCGTGACGGCGGCGCGCAGCACCGACCCCACGGACTCACGTCGTCGTGTGGGACGGTGCGCAGCGTGCGCCGAGGTGACTGCAACGGCCGGGGGCTCTGAGAGCCGGCATCGGCGGTGTCCGGTGAAGGACGGTCAGGCGCCGTCGTCCGCGCCCGGGGCGCGGCGGCGGTCGCCGGCAGAAGGTCCGCGCTGGGCGGACCTCAGCGGGTCAGTCGCGGTGACAACAGGCGACGGACCCGCAGGGCATACAGGCCATACACATCACCGGGGCGAGCGAGATCGACGCGGGGGTGCGAAGCCGTCCTGCCATCATCGTGCGTGTCTCCTGTCCGAACCGCTCTCGCGGCTGCGCTCTTGCACCGAGGGTCGGTGCCAGGTCCTCACCCGGAGCACCCCACCGCGCGGGAGGGTTGCTGACCAGCGAGCCGGGGCTTGTCGCTGGTACTCGTGACCTTGTCCTGTCGAGTCCTTCCAGAGCCTGGCTTTTCACCCTGCGTTCCGGAATTACTGCGCAATCTAGGCGGGGCTTCCAGGGGTGTCAACAGGTGTCCACGCCTGGATCACTGGGCGGGCACGGACCGGGTGCGAGGATTGGCCCGTGCCCGCACCCGACCTCCTCGACGTCCTCCTCGCCGGGGGTCGTCGTGCCGAGAGCGCGACGCACATCGCCCACCTGCTCGCCCGCGAGGGCGTCCACGCGGACTGGCCTCGGTGGGCGGACCCGGCGCTCGTCGCCGGGTACCGCGCGCTCGGCGTCGAGCGTCCGTGGCGCCACCAGGTCGAGGCGGCCGACGCCGCGTGGCACGGACGGCACACCGCGCTCGGCACGTCGACCGGGTCGGGCAAGTCCCTCGCCTTCTGGCTCCCGGCCCTGACGTCCGTCCGGGCCGACAGCCTGGCCGCCGCCGAGGGCACCGCCGCGTTCAGCCGCATCGAGAACGTCCGCTCCCGCGGCTCGGTGCTCTACCTCTGCCCGACGAAGGCCCTCGCCGCGGACCAGCTCAGCGGCGTCGAACGCCTCCTGCGCGCCGCCGACGTGCGCGACCTGCGCGTCGCGACGTGCGACGGCGACACACCGTTCACCGAGCGCCGCTGGGTCCAGGACCACGCCGACGCCGTCCTGACCAACCCCGACTTCCTGCACTTCTCGATGCTCCCCGGCCACGCCCGCTGGGTGCGGTTCCTGCGGTCGCTGCGCTACGTCGTCGTCGACGAGGGGCACGCGTTCCGCGGCGTGTTCGGGGCGCACGTCTCGCTCGTGCTGCGCCGGCTCAAGCGGCTGTGCCAGCACTACTCGGGCGGGCCCGGCCCCGTCTTCCTCGTCGCGTCCGCGACGACCGCCGAGCCCGCGCGCAGCGCCGCGCGCCTCGTCGGCGTCGACGAGAGCGACGTCGTCGCCGTCACCGCAGACACCGCGCCGTCGGGCACGCGCACGTTCGTGCTGTGGGAGCCGCCCGAGCTCCCACCCGTCGACTCCGGGCTCGAGGGCTTCCAGGTCGTCGCGCCGTCCGGCGTCGGGCCCGACGGCGCGACCACCGGCACCGACGAGTGGTGGGTCGAGACGCCCGAGGTCGAGGAGCGCCCGCGGCGGTCCGCGACCGCCGAGGCCGCCGACCTCCTCGCCGACCTCACGTGCGCGGGCGCCCGCAGCCTCGCCTTCACCCGGTCGCGCCGCGGCGCCGAGTCCGTCGCGCTCAGCGCCCAGCGCGCCCTGCGCGAGGTGGACCCCGCGCTGCAGCACTCCGTCGCCGCGTACCGCGGCGGGTACCTCCCCGAGGAGCGGCGCGCGCTCGAGAGCGCCATCCGCACAGGTGCGCTGCGCGCCCTCGCGACGACGAACGCGCTCGAGCTCGGCGTCGACATCTCCGGGCTCGACACCGTCCTCATCGTCGGATGGCCCGGCACCCGCATGTCGATCTGGCAGCAGGCCGGCCGCGCCGGACGCGCGGGGGCCGACGGTCTCGTCGTCTTCGTCGCCCGCGAGGACCCGCTCGACACGTACCTCGTGCACCACCCCGAGGCGATCCTCGACGCACCGCTCGAGGCGACCGTCTTCGACCCCGGCAACCCGCACGTCCTCGCGCCCCACCTGTGCGCGGCCGCAGCCGAGCGGCCGCTACGCCCCGACGAGCTCGACACGTTCGGTGCGCACGCGGCCGAGGTGCTCGACGTCCTCACCGCACGCGGGGCGCTGCGCCGCCGCCCGACCGGCTGGTTCTGGACGCACCCCGAGCCCGCGTCGCAGCTCACCGACCTGCGCGGCACAGGGGGGCAGCCCGTCCGCGTCGTCGAGGCCGCGACGGGCCGCATGCTCGGCACGATCGACCAGCCCGCCGCGGACGGCTCGGTGCACGACGGCGCGGTGTACGTGCACCAGGGCGCGACGTTCGTCGTCGACCACCTCGACCTGACCGACCACGTCGCGCTCGTGCGACGCCGCGACGTCGACTACGGCACGTGGTCGCACGACGTGACGACGATCGCCGTGCAGAACACCTTGCGGTCCCGGACCTGGGACTCGGGACCCGCGCCCGTGACGTGGGGCGTCGGCGAGGTCGACGTGACGACGCAGGTCATCAGCTTCACGAAGCGTCGGCTGCCCGGGCTGGAGGTCGTCGGCTCGCAAGAGCTCGACCTGCCGCCGCGCACCCTGTCGACCGTCGCCGTGTGGTGGACCGCGCCCGCCGCCGTCCTCGAGGCCGCCGGGCTCACCGCCGAGACCGTCCCCGGCGCGCTGCACGCCGCCGAGCACGCGTCGATCGGCCTGCTGCCGCTCCTCGCGACGTGCGACCGCTGGGACCTCGGCGGCGTCTCGACCGCGCTGCACGTCGACACCGAGCACGCGACCGTCTTCGTGTACGACGCCTACCCCGGCGGCGCCGGCTTCGCGGAGCGCGGCTACGAGCTCGGCGCGACCTGGCTGCGCGCGACCCGCGAAGCGATCGCCGCGTGCCCGTGCGCGAGCGGCTGCCCCGCGTGCGTGCAGTCGCCCAAGTGCGGCTCGCAGAACAACCCGCTCGAGAAGGACGCCGCGGTGCGGCTGCTCGACGTCGTCCTCGCCTGCACCCCCACGCCCCGGGTCGTGCGCGACGGTGAGGGCGCCGAGGGCGACCTCGACCCGGGCCGCGGCCGCATCCGCCGACCGCGTCCTGGCACGCCCCAGCCCTGAGCCCGTCACCCCCTGGTCCCAGCGCCGAGTCCGCCACTCCCGGCCCGACTCCGTCAGTCGGGGCTGACGGACTCGCTTCCGGACCACACGCTGCGACACAGCCCGGTGGTGGCCGCGCGTCTGGGCGTCACAGCGATAGTGTTCGCGCAGCCGAGGACCGCTCGGCACGTCGCAGGGGGGAGGATCCAGGCAATGCACCAGGTCAGGCCAGCAATCATCGTCGGGCCGAGGAGGGCGAGCAGAGCGACGCTCGCCCTGCTGGTCTTCATCGTCATCCTGCTCGCCGGGTCGCTCACCATGGCTCTCGGCGCGTTCGCGGCACCGGACGCGACGTCCGAGATCACAGGAGTCGCGCCCGAGCTCGCCAAGTCCGCGCTCGGGCTCGAGAGCGTCACCGTCTCCGACCGGATGATCTTCGTCGCGTCCTCGGTCGTCTTCGCGGTCGCCCTCTGGGGCACGTACATCTCTTGGCGCACAACGAGCCACCGCTACGGCTTCGTCGAGCAGGAGGTCGTCCCGACAGGGCTTCGGATCGTCCGGCGCCGGGCCTGGGGGCGCACACGGTCGCTCGTCGTGGGCCTGGGAGGCCAGCTCGACATCGACGCGGGGCTCACGCTCTCCAGGCGTGGTGGTCTGGAACGGCGATACCGCTTCACGTTCTCCTCTGGAGCGGACTCGTTCTCGTTCGACGCACCGATCTACATCGAGAAGCTGTCCATGGCGCCGCTCGACAAGATCGCCGACCAGCTCGGGATCACCCTGAACGTCACCGACGCTGCCGAGGAGATGCAGCGCGACACCTCGACGTCGCCGACCGACCTGCTCGGAAGGTCCTGAGCGGCACCCTCACGTCCTGAGCGCGGGTGCTGATCCCGCGGGGCCCACGTGGGGCTGCGCGCAGCCGAGCGCGGCTGAGGGCTGCGGTGGGCACGGCGTCGTGAGCCGCTAGCCGCGGTCGCGGACCGGCTCGGCGACCGACTGCGACGTCGGCTCCACGGCCGGAAACAGGGCGCGGAGCACCTTGTGCTTGCGTGCGCCGTCGGCCCTACCCCGACGCGGCTACCTCGACCCGGGCCGCAGGCGCATCCGCCAACCGCGTCCTGGCGCGTCCCGACCTTGAGCCCGTCACTCCCAGCCGAACCGGTCGCCCCCCCTGGGCCCAGCGCCGAGTCCGTCACTCCCGGCCCGACTCCGTCAGTCGGGGCTGACGGACTCGAGCCGGTACTGACGGACTCGCGAGCGGCCGCGCGCATCGGTGGCCGCAGCGCCCGACGGCGGCCGCGGGCCACGCACGACGGCGCGGTAGTCTTCGCACAGCCGGTCCAGACCAGCCGGCGCAGACCAGCCGGCGCAGACCAGCCGGCGCAGACCGGCCGTCGGACGCAGGGGGGCGCAGTCGTGCACCAGATCAGGCCCGGGATCGTCTTCACGGCGAGGGGGCCGAGGCGGGCGCTGTGGTTCCTGCTGTTCTTCGCCCTGCTGGCCCTCGGTTGGAGCCTGTCGAAGACGTACGGCGCGTTCACGGGGCCGTCGGAGCTCCTCGAGAGCACGAGCAGGGTCGCCCGCTGGACGGGGTGGGAGCTGCGACTCCCCACGCGCCTCGTCTACCCGGTCGGCGTGGTCGCGAGCGCGATCGGCCTGAGATGCCTCTACGTCGCGCTGCGCACAGGCACCTCGCAGCACGGGTTCGTCGACTACGAGGTCGTACCGACAGGCCTGCGGATCATTCGGTCGCGCATGCTCGGCCGCGCGCGCTCGATCGTCGTCCCGCACGGCCAGCACGCGCGGATCCACGCGGTCCTCACGGTGAGCCAGCGAGGCGGGATCGAGCGCTACTACCGGTTCACGTTCGCGTCGTCGCAGGGATCGTTCACGTTCCAGTCGCAGGTCCACGTCGAGACGCTGTCGCTCGCGTCGCTCGAGGAGGCGGCCGACCAGCTCGGCATCACGCTCGAGACGACGGGCGCCGCGACCGAGATGCAGCGCCGCGGCTCGATCCCGCCGACCGAGCTGCTCGGACGCCCCTGACGAGCCGCCCGTCCTGCCTGTGGGAACCGTCGTCGCGGGGCGCTAGTCGCGGTCGAGCGCAGGCTCCGCGGCGAGCGGCTGCGACATCGGCTCCGCGGCGAGCGGCTGCGACGTCGCCTCGGCGACGGGCTGCTGCGACGTCAGCTTCGCGGCGGCCGGACGCGCAGCGCGCCGGACCTTGGGCGTACGTGCGCCGTCGGCCCTTCCCTGTCGCTCGGCCTGGGCGATCCACGCGGCCCGGCGCTCCGGGGTCGAGAAGCGGACGCGGGCGTGGCGGGTGGTGCGGATGGTCCGCACGCCGCAATAGCCGAGGGTTGCGTGCGTGAGCGACCGGATCGCGGCGCGGTGATACCGGATCGTGTCCCACCACCCGGGGCTGTCCATCGTCATGATGATCCGCGCGGTACGCCCGGTGAGGTGCTTGTCCCACAGCGAGGACCCCGATCGGTAGGAGAAGGCTGAGCGCGAGAGGATCACGCGGTCGATCCACCCCTTGAGGATCGCCGGGTAGGTGCCCCACCACTGCGGGAACACGAGCACGATGTGGTCGGCTGCGTGGACGGCCGCGACCATCGCCTCGACCTCGGGTTCGCGCGCCGGGTCCTGGTCGGGCCCGAGCCACCGCTGGAGGCTGTGCACGCGCGAGGCGAGGTCGAAGTCTGTCTCGCCGAGGCGCAGGACGGTCACGTCCGCGCCAGCGGCGCGGGCACCAGCGGCGTACGAGTCGGCGATCGCGGCGCACAGGCTGTCGCTGCGCGGGTGGCCGAGCACGACGAGGATCGAGGGGCGCGCGTTCGGGGCTGACGTGGTCGAGGTCATGGCGCGGTCTCCTTGGACAGGACGATGTCGAGAAGGGCGTGCACATCGGCATAGAGCCGTTCGAGGTCGAGGTCGGGGCGGTCGACGAACATCTGCTCGAGCTCGGCCTCGAGAACGTCACCTGCCTCGCGCGCGAGCTTCAGGCCGTCGTCCGTCAGCGTCAGGACGACGCGGCGTGCGTTCGCGGGGTCCGCGCTCGTCTGGACGAGCCCCTTGCCGACGAGCACGGGAACGCGCTTGCTCACGGCTGCCTTGGTGACGCCGAGGCACTCGGCGAGGCGGGTCACGTCGATCGGCTGCCCCTCCTCGAGCACGGCGAGGAAGGTGAACTGGTTGATCGTGATGCCCCACCTGGCCCGCAGCACGCGGTCCGCGTAGGCGTTCATCGCAGCGGCAAGCTCGTTGATCGAGTAGCTGAGGCGTCTGCTCATGACATGAGTCAACCGGTTGACAACTTGGGTGTCAACCGGTTGACATCATCTCCGGTCGAGAGGCGCCCTCACCCGTCCCCGGGAGCGACGCGCGATCGCAGCTCGTCCAGGCCCGGACCGTCGAGCTCACCGAGGTAGGCGGGTCGCCCGGCCATCGCCATCACCAGGGCTAACGTCGGGCCCTCGACCCGCGGACCGCTGCCTGCGCGGAACGGACCGTCCGTCGCGACGAGCTCGAGACCGGCAGCGACCTTGCGGCTCGAGACCGCGAAGTCCTGCTTCGCGAAGAACTCGGCGACCGGGGTGAGCGCGTCGACGCTCGGCTGGCTCAGGAGGCCGAGCGGCTGACGGACGTCCTGCGCGTGGACGACGACCTCGCCGAGGTAGGCCGCGGTGTGCCCGGTCGGCGCGATCGTGCTGCTCACGGCGGCGCGGAACCGGGCAAGAGTCTCCTCGGGGGTGCGTCCCTTGTGCTCGGCGATGCGCCGCTCGTTGTGCACGTCCGGCCGGAAGCGGGCACCGACGATGCTGCGGATCCATCCCCACCGTCCCGTCAGTGCGGCAGCGACGAGATGCGCGACGACGTCCTCGACGTCCCACTGCCCGCACAGGGTGCGGTGGCGCCACTGCTCCGGCGTGAGGCGGGCGAGGTCGTCCGCGAGCGCGCTCCTCTCGGCGTGCACGTGGCCCCAGAGGCCGTCTCGGTCGTCGGTGCCCATACGTCCCCCCTGCGTCATGCCGGCCGTACTGGTGGCGGCCGTGCCTCGTTCGCGCCAGCCGGGTCACGTGCCCGCTCGTGCGGCTCGCAGCCAGGACGGACCTGCGCGGGCCGTCGCGCCGACCGGAGTCGCCACGGCAGCTCCCGAGACGCCGGACCGGTCGACCTCGACGCTGACCGTGACACTACCGTCGCCGGCGACGACGCACGAGGCGAGGCGGGCACCGTTCCGCTCCGCGGCCTCCCTGCCCGTCTCGCACGCCCCCGCGCGTGCGAGCGCGTGGCGCTGCGCTGCTGCGAGCGCGGCGAGATCGGCCGCCGCCTGCGCGTCGGCCCGTGCGGCGTGCGCTCCCGCGAGGAGCGCGATTGCCGCGACGAGCGCGGCAGCGGCCCCGAGGAGGGCGAGCACGAGCACGGCCGCAGACCCCTCGTCCCCGCCGCTGCGGCCGGACGCGGTCACTGCTCGACCCACGCGGTCGACGTGCCGGTCACGTCGAACGAGAGCCATCCCGTCCCGACGCCGCGGCTCACGAGCACGGTCACCCAGCCGTCGGAGCCGTCGGTCCGGACAGCAGCGGCGTCGCCCGCGACCCGACGGGCCGCGCTCGTCACCGCAGCAGCGTCCTCGCCGAGCGACGCCGCGCGTGCCCCCGCACGCGCGGCGCCTGCGACCTGGAGCAGGGTCATCCCGACGCTCCCGACGACGAGCAGCACGAGCAGCAGCACGACGACCGTCGGGAGCAGCACGGCGAGCTCCGCCGTCACGGCGCCCGAGTCGCCGTGCGGCCCGGCCGCCCGGGGCGCTCGCCTCATCCGACCGCGAGGGCTCTCTGGACGAGGCCGAGGAGCGTCCCGCGGACCTCGTTGGACGAGAGGATCACGAGCAGCAGCCCGGCGAAGCCGACCGCCGCGATCAGGACGACGGCGTACTCGGCCGTCGCGAGCCCCGCGTCGCGGCCGTGGGCGACGGCCCGCCCCCACCGTGCTCGGGCCCTCGCCGCGACCCGTCCGACCCTCGTGGTCGTACGGCGCTCGCGCCGAGCCTGCTTCCGCAGGGTCGCGCTCGGGGCGGTCACGCACCTTGCGGGGCGCCCCGGCGCAGCGATCGTGCTGGTCGTGATGCTCATGGTTCCTCCGTCCATCCGTGGTCACGGCCGGTCGGCCGCGGACCGAGCCTGCCCTCGGCCGTGTCGGCACCGCGCGCCCCTGCCCCGCCCGGTGGTGGTCACCGCACGCCGCAGCCCCCCTGTGGACGGGGCCCTCTCACAGCAGGCCCCGCCCGAGTGCGACGACGACCGGGACGAGACCCATCAGGACGAACGCGGGCAGGAGGCACGTGCCGAGCGGGAGGACGAGGCGCACGCCCAGCCGCTCGGCAGCGACCTGCGTGGCGGTTGCGTCGTCGTGCGCGAGGCGTGCCTCGGCCGCGTGCAGGAGCGGGCCCGGTGCCGCGCCCTCGACCCACGCCGGGCGAAGGGCGTCTCGAACGAGCGCGACGACGCGGTCGGAGCCCGCAGGGCGACGTCGGAAGGGCCCACCGCGCCGCGCCGCGGCGCCCTCTGGCGGCTGCCAGGCTTCCTCCCACGACGCTCCGAGCTCGAGGGCGCTCCCCGCGCGAGCCAACCGGGCGCCGTCGGTCCCCGCGACGGCCTCGCCGGTGACGCGGAGAGCGCGCGGGAGGGACGTCCCCGCGCGCAGCGCGACGGCGAGCAGCTCGAGCACGACGCCGAGATCGACCTCGTGGTTCTCCCTCACGTCCGCCGCGACCCCGCCGCTGTCCCGACGACCACCGCTGCCTGCGACCGACCGCAGCCGGCGCCCGCTCCCGAGCCCGCGCCACGGGACGACCGCGCCGAGGAGCCCTGCTGTGACGGCCAGGCCGAGCACGAGGTCGGCGACGCCTGCGCCCGTGAGTCCCGGAGCCCCGGCACCTCCGAGCGCGGCGCTCGCCACGAGGGTCATCCGTGGACCCCCGCGGCGTCCCGGACGAGGCGTCGTGTCCAGGCCCGGCCGGCGACCATGAGCACCACGCCCAGGCCCACCGACAGCGTCGTGATCCCCCGCCCGGTCCCGGAGCCAGCGTCCGCACCGAGGAGCGCGGCGACGGCGAGCCCGCCGACGGGCAACCAGCCGAGCAGGCGCGCCGTCGCGCGTGGACCGGCGAGCGCGGCAGCCCGCCGCGCCTCCCCCTCGCGAGCACGCACGACCGCGGCAGCGACGCCGTCGAGAACCGGGGCGAGCGACGCACCGACGTCCGCGGCGACGCGACAGCCTGCGACGACGCCCGCGACGTGCCGGTCGGGCGAGGGACGATCGACCGGGCGCACCCACCAGCGCGCGCGTCCCGTGCTCGGACCGCCGGCGCACCGCGCGCGCAGAGCCTGGGCGTCGGGGACGCCGGACATGTCGGCGAGCACCCCGACGCGCGCCCACGCGGACGCGGGCGGGGCGCCCGCACGCAACATCGTCGCGACCTCCGTGACGAGCCGGTCGAGCGGGACGCCCGGGTCGGCGTCGCGGCCCGCCGGCGCAGGGCCGCCCGCGACGACGGGTCGCGCCACGGCCTGGAGCCGTGCGGCCGAGCCGCGGCGCCGCCACGTCACGAGCGCGGCGGTCAGTGCGACCAGCACGGCGGCCAACGCCGTCACGCGAGCCCTGCCCTCAGCGGGGAGACCGTCAGCCCGGGCGACGGCCAGGCCCGCGCACGACCGCCGTGCGCAGGACCGCCGTGCGCAGGACCGCCGTGCGCAGGACCGTCGTGCGCAGGGGGCACGCCAGGCTCGAGCAGCCCCACCCGCTCCGCGAGCCGCTCCCACCCCGGCCCGCGCACAGGCTCGCCGCGCTCGTCCCACGCCAGGGCGTCCTGGACGACCAGCCGGTTGCCGTCGCGCACGACGGCGCCGATCCCCGCGACCTGCCGCCGCCGTCCGCGGCGCTGCAGGTGGACGACGGCGTCGAGCGCGCTCGCAGCCTGTGCCGCCATGGACGCCGAGGTCATGCCCGCGAGCCCTGCGAGCGCGTCGAGGCGCGCGGGCACGTCACCGGGCGAGTTCGCGTGCACGGTCGCCCAGCCGCCCTCGTGGCCGGTGTTGAGCGCAAGGAGCATGTCGCGCACCTCGGGGCCTCGGCACTCGCCGAGGACGATGCGGTCGGGGCGCATCCGGAGCGCGGCCCGGACGAGCGCGGAGAGCGTCACCTCGCCCGCGTCCTCGACGTTCGCCTGCCGCGCGGTCAGGTGCACGACGTGCGGGTGCGCGGGAGCGAGCTCGCGCGCCTCCTCGATGCAGACGATCCGCTGCTCAGCAGGGACGGAGGCGAGGAGCGCGGCGAGCAGCGTCGTCTTGCCCGTACCGGTGGCTCCGGACACGAGCACGTTGGCGCGTGCACGCACGAGCGCCTCGAGCGTCTGCCGCGCGCCGGTCGGGAACGCGCCGGAGGCGTCGAGCGCGTCGACGCCGAGGACGGCGCTGCGCAGGACGCGCAGCGAGATGACGGCTCCGGAGGTGCACACGGGCTCGATGACGGCGTGCAGGCGCGTGCCGTCGGGCAGGCGTGCGTCGACGAGCGGGGACGCGTCGTCGAGCCGCTGCCCGCCTGCGGCGGCGAGCCGCACCGCGAGCTCGCGCAGGCTGGCCGCTCCCCCGAGGTCGACGTCGACCGGCTCGAGCCCGGCGCCCCGGTCGATCCACACGTCACCGGGCCCGTTGACGAGCACGTCGGTCACGGCGGTGTCGTCGAGGAAAGGCTGGAGCGGCCCCGCACCGAGCACGTGCGCGCGGACATCGGCGACGACCTGCTCGAGCGCGCGGCTCCCGAGCACCGCACCTCGGCTGCGCAGGGCGTCGCGGACGTGGGAGCCGACGTCGGCCCGGTCCCCGTCGCGCGCGGCGGCACCCAGACGGGCCCGTACGTCCGCGACGAGCGTCGCGTCGGCCGTCGCGGGTCGTGGCACGGTCACGCGATCCTGCCCGCGGGGCGCTCCGGGACGGCCGCGCGGAGGGACCAGGGCCCGCGGACGGTGGCGGCCCGCGCGGGCGCGGAGGCCACGACGTGCTCGAGCGCCCGCGCTGCCGCGCGGTGCAGCCGCACCCCGCACGGTCCGACGCCGCGCTCGACCGCGGCGGCGAGCGTGCGCTCCGAGCGCATCTCGGCCGTGACCGGGCAGTCCAGGGCGGCGCCGAGCTGCCCGGCGGTGAGCCCGGCGGGCGCGCGACCGCGCACGACGAGCGCGACGTACGCCTCGGCCGCCCGCGCGCGGGCGACTACGCCGAGCGCCCCTGCGACCGACGTCAGGTCCTTGCGTGCGACGACGAGCACGGCGTCGCACTCGTCCCCGCCCCACCACGGCTGACCCGGACCCGGTCGCCCAAGGTCGAGGACGAGCGCCGCCTCGTGGCGCAGGGCGCTCAGCACGTCGCGGCGCACGTCGTCGTCGACCGGCTCGCGCCGCGTGCGGTCCCCCGACAGCACGGGCACGTCGCCCCAGCGCGGCAGGAGCCCGACGAGCTCACGCGCGGGGACGTCGCCCCGCGCGTCGCGCAGGTCGGGCCAGCGGATGCCGGGCTGGTCCTCGACGCCGAGGAGGACGTCGAGCCCTCCCCCGGCATCGTCGAGGTCGACGAGCACGGCGGGGTGCGGGCCGCGGCGGTGCCTCGCTCTCGCGAGCGCGGCTGCGAACGTGCTCGCCCCGGCCCCGCCACGGGCGCCGCACACGCCGACCACGGCCTCGCCCGCCGCTGGCCCGTCCGCTCGGCCTGCCCCCGCGTCTCGTCCCGGCACCCCCGTCCAGTCCCGCATCGCCCGCCTCCCGTCTGCAGCGTGCCCGGCCGGGCACGCCTGCCAGGGTCGGCGTCGCGATCGCCCGACTGCCGGCGACAAAGCGCGCCTGAGGGCCCGCGCACCGCCCCGTACGCCCTGTGGGCAGCCGCCGGACCTGCACGGGAGCGACCCGATACGCTCGTGCCGTGGACGCCCGCCCGCCAGCCCGACGGACGCCGCCGACCGCGGCGTTCTTCGACCTCGACAAGACCGTCATCGCGACGTCGTCGGTCTCGGCCTTCTCGCGCCCGTTCCTCGCGGGCGGCCTCCTCTCGCGCCGCGGCATGCTGCGCAGCGCATATGCCCACCTGCTCTTCATGCTCGGCGGCGCCGACGCCGACCAGACCGAGCGCATGCGGGCCAACATCTCCTCGCTCGTCACGGGCTGGGACGTCACACAGGTCGAGGAGATCGTCGCGGAGACTCTCCACGACCTCATCGACCCGTACGTGTACGCCGAGGCGGTCGAGCTCATGGCGTCTCACCACGCGGCGGGGCGCGACGTCGTCATCGTGTCCGCGTCAGGCGCGGAGGTCGTCGAGCCGATCGCCGCAGCGCTCGGCGCGGACCACGTGATCTCGACGCGCATGGAGGTCGTCGACGGCCGGTACACCGGCAACATCGACTTCTACGCGTACGGCGAGAACAAGGCTGTCGCGATCCGCGAGCTCGCGGATAGGCGCGGCTACGACCTCGACGGCTCGTACGCGTACTCCGACTCGATCACGGACGTGCCGATGCTCTCGACTGTCGGCCACGCGTTCACCGTGAACGCGGACCGCACGCTGCGCCGCGAGGCGGCGGAGAACGGCTGGGGGAACCTCACGTTCACGCGCCCGGTCGCGCTGCGCCCGTTCTTCACGCGGACGACGTCGGCCCTCGCCGCGGGTGTGGCCGTCGCCGCGACGGCCGCGATCGTCTGGGCGGTCGCCCGGCGCCGTCGCCGCTGAGGCGCGCCCCGCCTCTCTCCCGCCCCTCTCTGCCCACCGATCGCCCCGGTGCACACGTCACGCGTGCCCACGGGCGATCCGTCGGGAACCAGCGGGAGTCCAGGAGGCGTTCGGCGGGAAGCACCAGGAGCCCGGGTGACGCGCCCGGGGAGCGCGGCAGCGCTCAGCGGCGGGCCGGCACGTGGCCGTAGCGGTGGAGGGTCGTCGAGACGGCCTGCTCGCGGAGGAACGCGAGCAGCTCGCGCTCACCGGACGCGACGACGGGGCAGTCGAGCACGGTCGTCCGGCCCACCCACGGCGCGGCCGCAGCGCGCAGGCCGGGGGTCTCGCCCAGGGCGCGCACGCGCCCGGTCACGCGCCCGTCCCCGACGGCGTCGACGAACGCTGCGGCGTCCTCGACGCGTACCTCGCGCACGGTCCGCGACCCGTGCCCGGCACCGTCGGCGGGGCGCACCTCGGCGGGCACCTCCCACCCGGGCTCGACGGACAGGGTCACGGGCACACCGCACCGCTCGGCCGCCGCGACGACGCGGCGCGCCTCGACCGGTGACGCCCCGGCGCCGACGCGCACGACCGCGTCCGGCAGCGGCACGTACCGCAGGACGTTGCTCTCGACCGTGAGCCCGCTCGGGTCGTGCTCGCGCGAGAAACGATCTGCCCAGGCGCGCTCGTCGGACGCGAGCGCCCGCTGGAGCCACTCCTCGGGCTCGGCCGTGCGGCCGGGGACGTCCTCGGCGTCGTGCCACCGCCCGAGCTGCGCGACGTAGTGCGGGCCTCCGGCCTTCGCACCCGGCCCGACGACCGACTCCTTCCACCCGCCGAACGGCTGCCGCTGCACGATCGCGCCGGTCGTGTGCCGGTTGACGTACAGGTTCCCCGCCTCGACGCGCTCCTTCCAGTGCGCGATCTCCGCCTCGTCGAGGCTGTGCAGCCCCGCGGTGAGGCCGAAGGCGACGGCGTTCTGGACGTCGATCGCGTCGTCGAGCGTCGGGACGCGCACGACGCCGAGCACGGGCCCGAACACCTCGGTGAGGTGGAACCACGACCCGGGCCGCACGCCCGAGCGCACGCCGGGCGTCCACAGCCGGCAGCGTCCCTCGCCCAGGCCCGCGGGCGGGACGTCGAGCGGGCGCGGCTCGACGAGCCACGACTCGCCCTCCTCGAGCGTCGTCAGGGCGCGCCACAGCTTCCCTTCGGCGGGCGTGGTCAGCGGCCCGACGACGGTGCCCAGGTCGGTCGGCCAGCCCACCGCGAGCGAGGTCACGGCGTCGGCGAGCTGGCGCCGCAGCCGATCGTCGGTCCCCGCCGAACCGACGAGGATCAGCAGGGACGCCGCCGAGCACTTCTGCCCTGCGTGCCCGAACGCCGACCGCACGACGTCGGTCACTGCGAGGTCGACGTCGGCCGACGGCGTCACGACGATCGCGTTCTTGCCCGACGTCTCGGCGAGCACGTCGACCTCGGGGCGCCACCGCGCGAACGTGCGTGCCGTGTCGATCGAGCCGGTGAGGATGATCCGCCCGACGCCGTCGTGCGTCACGAGCGCGCGTCCCAGCTCGCCCTCGAGGGCGAGCGCGACCTGGACCGTGTCGGCATCGAAGCCTGCGGCGACGAGCGCGCCACGGACGGCGGACATCGCGACCTGCGTGCAGCGCGGCGTCACGTGCGACGGTTTGACGACGACCGCCGACCCGGCTGCGAGCGCCGCGAGGACCGAGCCGCACGGGATCGCGACCGGGAAGTTCCAGGGCGGCGTGACGAGGGTGACGCCGTCGGGCTCGAAGGTCGCGTCGGGGTCGTCCTCGAGCGCCTCGGCGGACAGCGCGTAGTAGCGGGCGAAGTCGACGGCCTCGCTCACTTCCGGGTCGGCCTCGGCGACGGTCTTGCCAGCCTCGTGGACGGCGGTCGCGACGAGGTCGCCGCGCAGGTCCTCGAGCCGGTTCGCGGCGTCGCGCAGGACGACGGCCCGCACGTCCGGGGCGGCCGCGGCCCATGCCGCGCCCGCGGCGGTCGCCCGCTCGACCACCTGGTCGACGTCGTCGGCCGAGAGCACGTACGTCGCCGCGGGGAGGTTCGCGAGGAGGCGCGCGTCGGTCGCGCCGTCGACGAGCGTCGCCGCGCGGGTACGCGTCCCGGGCAGGGCGGGGTCGGAGTCGGGCGCGTTGCGGAACGGCCCCCGGTCGGGGTGGGCGGCGTGCGCGGGGTGGTCCGGGTGCGCCGGGCTGCCTGCGGGCGGCTCGGGAGGCGCGAGGCGCCGGGGCGTGCGGCTGACCTCGCCGCGCCGGGCGACGGCCTCGCGGAACGCCGCCTGCTGCAGGCTCATCGCCTCGGGCGCCGCGAACGCGGCGTGCAGGTAGTTCT
Organism: Flavimobilis soli; assembly: GCF_002564025.1. Taxonomy (NCBI): domain Bacteria; kingdom Bacillati; phylum Actinomycetota; class Actinomycetes; order Micrococcales; family Jonesiaceae; genus Flavimobilis; species Flavimobilis soli. The sequence continues at coordinate 2,153,851 of NZ_PDJH01000001.1, read as the reverse complement.
GCGGCGCGGCGTTCTCCTCGAGCCGTCGCACGAGGTAACCGACCGCGACGTCGAAGTCCTCGGGCGCGACCGCGGGGAGGTAGAGCAGGACGCTCCCCGTGGCCTCACGCACGACGCGCGCCTGCGCGGGCGCCATCCCCTGCAGCATCTCGACGTCCATGTGGTCGGTCACGCCGCGCTCGACCGCCACGAGGTGCGCGAGCGCGACGTGGAACAGGTTGTGGCTCGCGACGCCGACGCGCAGGCAGCCGTGGTGGCGCGGCGTGAGCGCGCGGTCGACGAGGTCGAGGAAGGACGCGTCGACGTCCGCCTTCGTCGGGTACGGCGTCGGCTGCCAGCCGTGCAGCTCCGCCTCGACGTGCTCCATCGCGAGGTTAGCGCCCTTGACGAGACGCACCTTCACGGGCGCTCCCCCGGCCGCGCGACGGCGTCGTGCGACGGCCGCGACGCGCTCGAACGCGTCCGACGCGTCCGGCAGGTACGCCTGCAGCGCGACGCCGAGGCACAGCGGCGCGAGCCCCGGGTCGTCGGCGAGCGCCTCGAACACCTCGAGCGTGAGCTCGAGGTCGCGGTACTCCTCCATGTCGAGGTTGAGGAACGTCCCGTCTGCCGCTGCGGCGCGGGCGATCGGCCGCAGCCGGCGCAGCACGCGGTCGCGCGAGCCCTCCGTGTCCCACGTCGAGATCTGCGGCACGACCGACGACGTCTTGACGGACACGTAGTCGATGTCTGGCCGCCGCACGAGCTTGAGGAGGCGGCGCGCGCGCTCGCGAGCCTGCTGCTCGCCCAGCACGGCCTCACCGAGGAGGTTCACGTTGACGCGGAAACCCTGCTCCCGCAGGCGCGCGACCTGCTCGCCGAGCCGCGGGCCGTCGTCGGCGACGAGGTGCCCGACGAGGCTCCGCAGGCGCGCCCGCGCGGCCGGGACGACGATGCGCGGCAGTGCGGGTGCCGTGAGCGCGCCCGCTCCGAGCATGGTGCGGTCGACGACGGACAGGAACGTGCTCGGCAGACCGCGCAGCCGGGCAAGCTCGCGTGCGGCGACGGCGTCGTCGCGCGGGCGGACGACGCGGTCGACGAAGCGCAGGGCGAGCTCGAGGCCGTCAGGGTCGGCGACGAGCCGCGCGAGACGGCGCGTGGTGCGCCGCTCACGCGTCGTCTCGGCGGCGGCCCCCTCCTGCGCGGCGTGCATCCAGGCGCGGGCGAGAGCCTCAGCGTCCGGGACCAGGTCGTCGAAGGTCCGCATGCTCCGATCATGCCGCCGGGAGCGCGACGGCGCTCCTCGTCCGGGCCCCGCGTCGGCAAGACGCGATCCCTCAACACGTGGAGCGGACGTCCGACCATAATGACAGAGCCCTTTCTGACCGGGCTCGTCCGACTAGGGGGCTCCATGACGACCGCGACGCTCGCGACGACGCGAACGACCGTTCCAGACCGCGTGCTGGCCGAGGAAGACCTCATCATCACGAAGACGGACCTGCAGGGGCGGCTGACCTACTGCAACGAGACCTTCCTGAGGTTCTCGGCGCTCACCGAGGACGAGGCGCTCGGCAGGCCGCACAACATCATCCGCCACCCCGAGATGCCGGGCGGCATCTTCACGCTGCTCTGGCAGCGCGCCCAGGCGGGCGAGGAGCTGTTCGCGTACGTCCGCAACCGCGGGCTCGACGGCGTCGGCTACTGGGTGCTCGCCTACGTCACGCAGTCGTGCGACGTCCGCGACGGCTGCAAGGTCGCCGTCGGCTACCACTCGATGCGCCGCGCGCCCCGCGCGGCCGCGATCCCCGAGGTCACCGAGGTGTACGCGAAGATGCGGGCCGCCGAGGTCGGCTCGTCGCGCAAGGCAGCCGCCGCGGCCGGGCTCGAGTGGCTCACGCACTACCTCGCCGAGCGTGGCCTCACGTACGACCAGTGGGTCTGGGAGCTGGAGGGCCGATGATCCGCCGCACCGACGAGCTCGAGGCGCTGCGCGCCGAGAACACGGCCCTTCGCGGGGTGGTCCGTGAGGTCACCGCGACCCTCGAGGACCTCGCCGAGGGCGACCTCGAGCGCCGCGTCGCCCCGCTGCCCGACGTCCCGGGCGCCGGCACGCACGCCCTGCGCTCCGCGGTGAACATGCTCGTCGACATCACCGACGGGTTCCTCCGCGAGTCCGCCTCCGCGCTCACGTCCGCGGCTGCGGGCCAGCACGAGCGCAAGCTCCTCGTCCGCGGGCTGCCGGGCGCGTTCCGCCGCAGCGCGCAGGCGATCAACGAGGCCCGCGAGTCGATCGCACGCCGGGACGAGCAGCTCGCCGAGGCGACGACGAAGCGCGCCGCGCTCGCGAGCGACTTCGAGCGGGACGTCCTCAGCGGGACGCAGCACGTGCGCGGGACGACCGGCACGATCACCGAGACGGTCGGCGAGCTCGGCCGGTCGGTCGCGACGCTCGAGGCTGACACGACGAACGGCACCGCCGCGGTCGCGCGCCTCACCGAGTCGGCGGCGGTGATCTCGCAGGTCATCAAGCTCATCACCGACGTCGCGGCGCAGACGCGCCTCCTCGCGCTCAACGCGACGATCGAGGCGGCGAGGGCCGGCGAGGCGGGCCGCAGCTTCGCCGTCGTCGCCGACGAGGTCAAGCGCTTGTCGGACCAGACGGCGCAGGCGTCCGCCCGCGTCGAGGAGAACCTCTCGCACTCGCGCGCCGCGATCGAGGACGTCGCTCGCGCGCTCGGCGAGATCGAGGGCTCGGTCGGGACGATGCGGGGCGACGTCGACCAGCTCTCGGACCGTGCGACCGGGGCCGGCGACGAGTCGCTCGCCAGCACGGCTGCCTCGCTCGACCAGCACGTCCGTCGTTTCCTCGCCGAGCTCCAGGAAAAATAGCCTCTGACCTGCAGTTACTTAACGCAGTCGTAACGCAAGGTCCTATCGCGAAACCGCTCCTCCCCGCCGATGTGGCCGTAGGTGCCGACCGACACCCACTGCTCTCGGCGAGGAAGCCATGCCAGCACTTACAGACGTCCAGACGCGCCCGCACCCGACGGAGGCGGCCACCGAGCGCCGTCTCGCCCCTGACGACCTCGTGGTGACGAAGACCGACCTGCGCGGTCACATCACGTACGCGAACGAGACCTTCCTCCGCGTCTCGGGCGCGTCGGAGACCGAGGTCGCGGGCCGCGCGCACAACCTCATCCGCCACCCCGACATGCCCGGCGGGGTCTTCCGCCTCATGTGGGACACGCTCGGCGCAGGCGAGGAGATCTTCGCGTACGTCCTCAACCGCGCGATCGACGGCCCCTTCTACTGGGTGCTCGCCCACGTCACCCCGACCCGGGACCGCAGCGGCGCGGTGGTCGCCTACCACTCGACGCGACGCGCCCCGAGCCGCGACGCGATCCCGCCCGTGCGGGACCTCTACGCGCGGATGCGCGAGCTTGAGCGCGGCCGCCCGCGCCGCGAGGGCGCCGAGGCGTCGCTCGCCTGGCTCACCGAGCACCTCGACTCGCAGGGCCTCTCGTACGAGGAGTGGCTCTGGTCCCTCGAGGGGGACCTGTGAGCGCCCCGGCCGCCCTGCGGCGGCTGCGCCCGCGCCCGTCCGAGCGGGTCGCCCGGCTCGAGGCAGAGAACGCGGCCCTGCGTGCCGTCCTCGACCAGGTCGCGTCGGTCGTGCGGAGCTGGGCCGACGGGGACGTCGAGCCACGCCTCGGTCCGCTGCCGAGCACCGGGACGTTCGACGTCGCACGCCTGCGCACCGACCTCAACCGCTTCGTCGACGTGACCGACGGCTTCGCCCGCGAGGCCGCGGCGTCGCTCACCGCGTCCGCCGAGGGGCGGCGCGAGCGCAGGCTCCTCGTTCGCGGCCTGCCGGGAGCGTTCGGGCAGCACGCCCGCACGATCGACCGAGCCCGCGAGGCGATCGCCGAGCGCGACGCCCGCCTCGCCCAGGTGCACGAGCGCCGCGCCCTCGTCGAGAACTTCGAGCGCGACGTGCAGGGCAGCGCGCGACATGTGGGCGACACCGCCCACGGGATCGTCGACGCCGTCGGCGGCATCTCGGAGGACGTCGACACGCTCCTCGCGGACAGCGAGCACGGCACGGCCGCGGTCTCGCACCTCACCGAGTCGGCGGCGGTGATCGCGCAGGTCATCGGTCTGATCAGCGACATCGCGGCGCAGACGCGGCTGCTCGCGCTCAACGCGACGATCGAGGCGGCCCGCGCGGGCGCTGCCGGGCGGAGCTTCGCCGTCGTCGCGGACGAGGTCAAGCGTCTCGCCGACCAGACGGCTGCCGCCTCGACGCGCGTCGAGGAGCAGCTCGGTGACGCGCACGGCGCGATCTCCGACGTCGCGGCGTCGCTCGAGCAGATCGCGGCGTCGGTGGGCGACATGCACGCGCGCGTCGAGGACCTCGAGATACGCACGCAGGGCTCGACCTCGGAGAGCCTGGCGTCGGCGACGGACGAGCTGCAGGGGCACGTCGGGGAGTTCCTCACCGCGCTGCGCGCGATCCTCTAGCGCGTCGCGTCCGAGCGCACGCGAGCGCGCACGACGACGGACGGGCACCCCGCGGGGTGCCCGTCCGTCGCCGTGCGAGGTCTCAGGGCTTGCTCAGGCCCTTCGAGATGAGGTCCATCACCGACGAGTCCGCGAGGGTCGTCGCGTCGCCGACGGTGCGGTTCTCGGCGACGTCGCGCAGCAGGCGGCGCATGATCTTGCCCGAGCGGGTCTTGGGCAGCTCGGCCACGACGAGCACCTTGCGGGGCTTGGCGATCGGGCCGATCTCCTTCGCGACGTGGCTGCGCAGCACCTCGACGATCTGGTCCGGGTCGTCCGTGCCGAGGGCCTGGGCGGCGTCCTCGCGCAGGATGACGAACGCGACGACGGCCTGGCCCGTCGTCTCGTCGGCCGCACCCACCACCGCCGCCTCGGCGACGGCCTCGTGCGACACGAGCGCCGACTCGATCTCCGTCGTCGACAGCCGGTGGCCGGAGACGTTCATGACGTCGTCGACCCGGCCGAGCAGCCAGATGTCGCCGTCCTCGTCCTTCTTGGCGCCGTCGCCCGCGAAGTAGATGCCCGGGAAGCGGGACCAGTACGTGTCCTTGAACCGCTCGAGGTCGCCCCAGATGCCGCGCAGCATCGACGGCCACGGCTCGGTCAGCACGAGGTAGCCGCCACCGCCGTCGGGCACGGGGTGCGCCTCGTCGTCGACGACCGTCGCGGCGATGCCGGGGAGCGGCACCTGAGCGGAGCCCGGCTTGGTCGCGGTCACGCCGGGCAGCGGCGAGATCATGATCGCGCCCGTCTCCGTCTGCCACCACGTGTCGACGATCGGGGTGCGGTCGCCGCCGATGACGCGGCGGTACCACATCCACGCCTCGGGGTTGATGGGCTCGCCGACCGAACCGAGCACGCGCAGGCTCGACAGGTCGAAGCGCCCGGGGATGTCCTCGCCCCACTTCATGCACGTGCGGATCGCGGTCGGCGCGGTGTAGAGGATCGTCACCTTGTACTTCTCGACGATCTCCCACCAGCGGCCCTGGTGCGGCGAGTCGGGCGTGCCTTCGTAGATGACCTGGGTCGCGCCGTTCACGAGCGGGCCGTACGTGACGTACGAGTGGCCGGTGATCCAGCCGATGTCGGCGGTGCACCAGTAGACGTCGGTCTCGGGCTTGAGGTCGAACACCGCGTGGTGCGTGAACGCCACCTGCGTGAGATACCCGCCGGTCGTGTGCAGGATCCCCTTCGGCTTACCGGTGGTACCGGAGGTGTACAGGATGAACAGGGGGTGCTCCGCGTCGACCCACACGGGCTCGTGGAGCACGTCGGCCGTCTCGAGGAGCTCGTGCCACCACAGGTCGCGGCCGGGCTCGATCGTGACGTCCTGACCGGTGCGGCGGACGACGACGACGTTCGTCACCGTCGTCTCCTCGCCGTCGCGCGGGGCGAGGGCCTCGTCGACCGCGGGCTTGAGCGCCGAGGGCGCGCCGCGGCGGAAGCCGCCGTCGGCGGTCACGACGACCTTGGCCTCGGCGTCGCGGATGCGCGAGCGCAGGGCGTCCGCCGAGAAGCCGCCGAAGACGACCGAGTGCGGGGCGCCGAGGCGCGCGCACGCGAGCATCGTGACGACGGCCTCGACGATCATCGGCAGGTAGATGACGACGCGGTCGCCCGTGGTGACACCGAGCGACGCGAGGGCGTTGGCCGCGCGGGAGACCTCGCGCTGCAGGTCGGCGTAGGTCAGGGTGCGGGTGTCACCGGGCTCGCCCTCGAAGTACAGCGCCACGCGGTCGCCGCGGCCTTCAGCGACGTGCCGGTCGACGGCGTTGTAGCAGGCGTTGAGCGTGCCGTCGGCGAACCAGCGGGCGACGGGGGCGTCAGACCAGTCGAGCGTCTCGGTGAACGGCTTGCGCCACGAGAGCCGCTCGCGCGCCTGGTCGGCCCAGAATGCGACACGGTCGGCAGCGGCCCAGGCGTACGCGTCCTTGTGGACGTTGGCCTGCGCGGCGAACTCGCGCGACGGCGGGAAGGAGCGGGTCTCGTGGAGCAGGTTCTCCAGGCCCGGCTGGTGCGCCGCAGCGCCCTGCTGGTCCTGGACGTTCTCGTCGGTCGTCATCGGCCCTCCGGTGCGCATCGTCGTTGGTGCGTCGGGACCTAGGTCCCTGTCGGGAGTCTAGACCCCGACGCATCGCACGAGTCCGTCAGAGCTTGAACATCGCGACCTCGCAGACGCCACGGCTCATCTTGTCCGGCCTCGCGGTCTACTCCTCGACGACGGGTGAAAGCGCTTCGCAGACGAGGGTCAGACGAGCGCCGCCGCGCTGGCCGCCTCCGGTCCCTCGGCGGGCAGCTCGACCGCGTCGACCGTCTGCGGTGCACGGTCGCGGGAGGCGCTGACTGCGTAGGCGAGCCCGACCACGACGGCCCCGCCGACCAGGTTGCCCAGACCGACGACGGTCATGTTCCGCGCGAACTCCGCCCACGACGTCTCGGGGAGCCCAGACATGAGGCCGACGGCGAAGGACGTCATGTTTGCGACGACGTGCTCGAACCCGGAGGTGATGAAGGCGAGCAGGCACCAGAAGATCGTGAAGAGCTTCGCGCCTTCGCTCGTGAGCCGCACGCTCGACCAGATGGCGAGGCAGACGAGCATGTTGCAGAGCACGCCGCGCCAGAACAGCTCAGGGACAGCCTCGTGGGACTTACCCTCGAGCATGCTGGCGAGCATCGCACCGGCCGGGGTGGACCGGTCCAGGAGACCGGTGAGGTGGACCATGCCGCCGAACGCGAATGCGCCGAGCATGTTGCCGAAGAAGCAGAAGAGGATCGTGCGGCCGCCCTCCCACCAGCTGATGGCGCGGGAGTATGCGCCCTGCGTCATCGTCATCATGGTCGAGGTGACGAGCTCGCCGCCGGCCGTGAAGACGAGGGTCAGCGCGACGCCGAAGACGAGTCCCTGGACCAGCTTGGTCGCGGGCGAGCCGGCTGCGAGGAAGGGGCCCGCTGCGGAGACCATGAGCACGACGGCGATCCCGATGTACGAGCCCGCCAGCATCGACTGGACGGTGTATGCGATGGGGCGGCGGGTGAAGGCGACCTTGGTGGCCGCCGACTGCGCCTGATAGGACATGGTCTCGTCGATGCTCAGCACATCTCCACGATGCGGGGCGGACGGCGCAGATTCGTGGGACCTTCGGGTTGCAGTCAGGCCCTGCTGGCGCTCGCGACGGCCTCCGCGACGACGGTCGTCACGTCAGGGTTGAACACGCTCGGCACGATGTAGGTCGCGTTGCGCTGGTCGGGGTGCACGGTCGACGCGAGCGCGCGGGCGGCGGCGAGCAGGAGCTCGTCGGTGATGCGGGACGACTGCGCGTCGAGCAGCCCGCGGAACACCCCGGGGAACGCCAGCACGTTGTTGATCTGGTTCGAGAAGTCGCTGCGGCCCGTACCGACGATCGCCGCGTGCTTCGCGGCCTCGACCGGGTCGATCTCCGGTGCGGGGTTCGCCATCGCGAACACGATCGCGTCGTCGTTCATCGTCGCGACGTCGTCACCGTCGATCACGTTCGGCGCGGAGACGCCGATGAAGACGTCTGCGCCAGCCATGGCGGCCTTGAGCGTTCCTGTGAGCCCTCGCGGGTTGGTGTGCTCGGCCGTCCACCGCAGCTGCTCCGTCAGGCCTGGCCGCGCCGTGTGGACGACGCCGTCGATGTCCGCGACGACAACGTCCTTCGCGCCTGCCGCCAGGAGCAGCTTGAGCACGGCCGTGCCCGCCGCCCCCGCGCCCGACAGCACGATCCGCACGGACTCGAGCTCCTTGCCGACGACCGCGAGCGCGTTGAGGAGCGCCGCGAGCGCGACGATCGCGGTGCCGTGCTGGTCATCGTGGAAGACAGGGATGTCGAGCTCGTCGCGCAGCCGCCGCTCGACCTCGAAGCATCGTGGCGCCGAGATGTCCTCGAGGTTGATGCCCGCGAACACGGGGGCGATCGCCTTGACGGTCCGCACGATCTCGTCGACGTCTGTCGTGTCGAGCGCGACAGGGAAGGCGTCGATCCCTGCGAACCGCTTGAACAGCGCCGCCTTGCCCTCCATGACGGGCAGCGAGGCGAGCGGACCGATGTCCCCGAGCCCGAGCACGGCCGTGCCGTCCGTGACGACGGCGATCGTGTTGCGCTTGATCGTCAGGCGACGCGCGTCGTCGGGCTCCTTGGCGATCGCCTCGCACACGCGCGCGACCCCGGGTGTGTAGATCATCGACAGGTCGTCGCGGTTGCGGATCGGCGACGTCGGCTCGATGCGAAGCTTGCCGCCGAGGTGCAGGAGGAACGTGCGGTCCGAGACCCGGTCGACCTCGACGCCGGCGACGTGGCGCAGCGCCTCGACGATCCGCTGTGCGTGGGCGTCGCCGCTCGTCGCGCACGTGACGTCGACCGTCATGCGCGCAGAGCCGGACTCGGTGACGTCGATGCCGGTGACGAGACCGCCCTGCTGCTCGATCACGGTCGTCAGCTCGCTGACGACGGTCGGCCTCGCTTCGACGTGGAGGCGCGCGGTGATGGACGACGAGACGCTCGGCGCTGGGCTCATGCCTTCATTGTGCTCGCGGGCCACGGTGCCAGCCAGGCCGGGCACACGAACGGCGTCCCAAGCGGGACGCCGTCCGGTCAGCAGGAACAGGGGTTATCAGGCGTGCAGTGTGCTGTGTCGAGGGCAGTGGCCCCGTTCACAGGTCCTATGCGTGGACTGGTCGCGCGTGGGTTCCGCCTGTTCCTCTGTGCTGTTGTGACTCCAGTCTCGCCCCGAGAACCGCGGAATATCAAGGCTCTCGGGCCCTGGTCTTTTGCTTCGGGAGCGCCTACGGTGGATTGTTGGGGCGTGCACCGAGGCCCGCGCCGACCGTCCCGGAACCCTGCTCCCGGGCGCCGTCACTGCGCCGGCGGGAAGTCCCCTCCCGGCATGCCGCTTCCTCCGAAGCCTCCGCCGAACATCGTCGACACGTCGCCCGCGACGATGCTCGACGCCTCGACCGCGTCGTCCTCCGTCGTCCCGTTCACGCGCACCGTGTCCCCGACCGCGAGGTCCGCCAGGTCGCCGTCGTCGACCACCGACACGTCCGTGTCGTCGGACGTCGTGACCGTCACCTCCGTGCCGTCGCTCGTCGTGAGCGTGAGCGTGCCGTCACCGATCGCGGTGATCTCCCCGCTCGTCCCGCCGGGAAAGCCGGCGGGCATGCCGCCCCGCCCGGGCGTGCCGCCGTCCTGCGCCGCCCCGTCCGGGAGGTTGCCTGGCATCTGCGGGCGCGCGCCATCCGCGAAGCCCGGGGCGGCCCCCGCGTCGTCGCCGCCCACGGCCTTGCCCGTGAGCACGCCGCCCGCGAACAGGACCGCGCCGGCGACGACGGCGACGAGCACCATGGTCGTCGTCGGTCGCTTGCGGCTCGCGAAGACGATACGGCCGCCGTCAGGCAGGGTCTCGGGCTCGCGCGCGAGGACCTCCTCGGGGGACGTGCCGGCCGTCGTGGTCTCGTGGTTCATCTCTGCTCCGTGTTCGAGGGGGTGGGGTTCAGTCATGACGAAGGGCGTCGACAGGGCGCATCGCGGCTGCGCGCCAGGCGGGGTAGCCGCCGAAGAGGATCCCGACGCCGAGGGAGACGCCGAGGGCGAGCGCGACGGACGACCCGACGATCACGGGCTCGATGCCCATGATCGTGAAGCGCGACCCGACGAGCGCCGCGAGCACCCCGAGCACGCCGCCCAGCAGCGACAGCAGGGTCGCCTCGGTGAGGAACTGGCCGAGGATCGCGCCGCGGCGGGCGCCGAGCGCCTTGCGGATGCCGATCTCACGGGTCCGCTCGGTGACCGTGACGAGCATGATGTTCGTGACGCCGATGCCGCCGACGACGAGCGACAGCACCGCGACAGCCGTGAGCATGGCCGTGAAGGTGTCCGTCGCGGAGCCCGCGGTGGACAACAGCTGCGACTGGCTCGACACCGTGAACGGCGCGTCCTCCCCCGCAGCGACACCGAGGGCGTCGCGCAGCACGAGGGTCGCCTCGACGACCGCCGCGTCGACGTCGTCGGCGCTCGTGGCGTCGAGGACGATCGTGGACAGGCCGCCGTACCCGGAGATCGAGCGCTGCATGCGGGACAGCGGCATGACGACGAGGTCGTTCGTCGAAGCCGTCCCCGCAGAGTCCTTGGTGGCCATGACGCCGTTGACGACGTACGGCGTCGACCCGACGACGACGCTGCGCCCGACCGGGTCGTCGTCACCGAACAACGTCTCGGCGACCTCGGCCCCAAGCACGACCACGCGACGGCCGAGCTCGTCGTCGTTCGCGGTGAAGCCTGTGCCGAGCGCGACCGGTGACGCGGTCGCGTCGAAGTACCCGGCGCTCGTGCCGACGACCTGCGCGCTCGTGCTCTGCGCGTCGACCGCGACGGTCGCCGACGACGTCACCTGCGGCACGACCGAGGTGAGGTGGGGCGAGCCGCCGGTCACGATCGACTCCTCGAGCGCCGCGACGGTGTCGAGGGTGAGCGTCTGGTCGCGCACCGCCCCCGAGGGGCCGCCGCCGGACGACGAGCGGACCGTGATGGTCGTCGTCCCGAGGGCACCGATCTGGTCCGTGACGGCCTTCGCCGAGCCGTTGCCGACACCGACGAGGAGGATCACGGAGCCGACGCCGATGAGCACCCCGAGCAAGGTCAGGACGGAGCGCAGCGGGTTGGCGGCCATGCCGCGCAAGGCGCTGCGGGTGGTCTCCCAGGCGTTCACCGCGCCACCCCCGCCGCCTCGAGGCGCGGCCGCGGCCTGTCGAGCCCGTCGTCCGTGCGCTCGTCCGCGACGATGCGACCGTCGCGCATGTGCACGACGCGGCGGCAGCGCGCGGCGACCTCGTCCTCGTGCGTGATCAGCACGATCGTCGCCCCGGCGTCGTTGAGCCGACCGAAGATGTCGAGCACCTCCTCCGTCGAGCGGGAGTCGAGGTTGCCGGTCGGCTCGTCCGCGAGGACGAGCCGAGGCGCGTTGACGAGCGCGCGCGCGACAGCGACGCGCTGCTGCTGACCTCCCGAGAGCGCGTTGGGCACGTGCTCGGCGCGGTCGGCGAGCCCGACGAGCTCGAGCGCGGCCTGCGCGCGGCGGCGTCGCTCCGCGGGCCGCACGCCCGCGTAGACCATGGGCAGCTCGACGTTCGCGCGCGCCGTCATGCGCGGGACCAGGTTGAACGACTGGAAGACGAAGCCGATGCGGCGGCCGCGCACGACGGCGAGCTGGTTCTCCGTGAGCATCGAGACGTCGATGCCGTCGAGGAGGTACGTGCCGTGCGTCGGTACGTCGAGGCAGCCGAGGATGTTCATCATCGTGGACTTGCCGGAGCCGGACGCCCCCATGATCGCGACGAGGTCGCCCTGCTCGACGACGAGGTCGACGCCGTCGACGGCTCGCACCTGCGAGGACGGGTCGTCGCCGTAGACGCGGCTCACGCCGCGCAGCCCGAGGACGGCGCTCATCAGTTGCCCCCGGGGCGCTGGCCGCCGGTGAAGCCGCCCGGTGCGCCGGGGAACGAGCTCATGTCGGGGACCGACCCCATCCCGGGGAAGCCGCTCTGCTCGGTCGTGGTGGTGCCGACCTCGGTGTCGACGGAGACGACGACCGTCTCGCCGACGGTCAGGCCGGACGTGATCTCGGTGAGCGAGTCGCCCTGCACACCAACCTCGACGGTCCTCACCTCGGTGCTGCCGTCTGCGGCCTGCACGGTGACGCTGCCGGTCGTGACGCCGTCCGAGGTGCCCGTGACCTCGACCGCCTGGCTGGACACGGCGACGACGTCGTCGGCACGCTCGGTCGTCACGGTGACGGATGCCGTCTGGCCGAGGCGGACGCCGTCGGGCACCTCGTCGAGCGTGATCGTCGCACCGAACGTGACGACGGACCCGGAGGTCGTGCCGACGGGGTCGAGCGCGGTCACGGTCGCGTCGGCCGTGACGCCGTCGACCGCGGGGAAGGTCACCGTCGCGGCCTGCCCGGCCTCGAGCCGCGCGGCGTCGGCCTCGTCGAACGTCGCGGCGACCTGCATCGTCGAGAGCGACGAGATCGTGACGAACGCCCCCGACGAGGCTCCCACTGCGCCGCCACCCGCGTCCGCGCCGGCCGCCGTGCTGACGGACGCGGTCTCGGTCGAGTCACCGACCGCGCCTGACACCGCCGTGACGACGCCCGAGACGGGCGACGTGAGCGTGAGGTCGTCGAGCGCTGCCTTTGCGTCGGCGAGGTCCTCCTGCGCGTCGGCGAGCTCCGAGAGCGCCTTCGAGAGGTTGGCCTGCGCGGACGAGCGCTGCGCCTTCGCGGAGGTGACCTGGGACTTGGTCGCCGTCCGGGTCGACGCGCCGCTCGTCGTCGAGGACGCCGGCGTGTCCACCGCCTGCGTGGTCGTGCCTGCCGTGGCGTCCTGCTGCGCCGTCAGCTCGGCCTTCTTCGCCGCCTTCTTGGCGGCCGCCTCCGCCTCTTTCTGCGCCTTCTCCGCTGCCGCGGCCTCCTTTTTCGCGGCAGCGAGCGCGTCCTGCGCCTCGGTCACGGCCTCGTTCGCCGACGTGACGCTGAGCCTCGCCGTCGTGACCTGCGCTTGGGCCTGCGTCACGGCGTCCTGCGCCGCGTCGATCGCGTCCTGCGCGGCGTCGTCGTCGAGGGTGCCGAGGACGTCGCCCTTCGCGACGGTGTCGCCGACGGCGACGTCGACTGACGCGATCGTGCCCGACGTCGCGAACGACACGTCCGTGACCTTGCCCGACGCGAGGTTGCCCTGCGCGGCGATCGTCGCCGTGACGTCCGCCCGCTGGGCGGTCACGGTGCGGACGGTGCCGTCAGCGGCGTCGGCGCGCTGCGCTCCGCCCGGACGCACGAGCAACCACGTGCCAGCACCGACGAGGACGAGGGCCACCACGAGGGCGGCGTTGATCAACAGGCGTCTGCGTGAGGTCATGGCACGAGCGTCACGCCCGCACCTGGGACGCCCGTAGGTCGAGCCTGTGCCTGGCCTGTGACCACCAGGGCTGGCAGATGCCCGGGGTACGCCGTCGCGCGAGCGGCGTCGTCATGGTGGACTGGACGGGTGAACATCCTCCTCGTCGACAAGGGTCTCGAAACCGCCGACGCCTCAGCCGTCCGCGCCCTCGCAGCGCGCGCCGAGGAGCAGGACGGCACCGCGCCGCTGTCCGGGCAGACGCTCCTGTGGCTGTCCGCGCAGGCGTCCGTCGTCCACGCGCTCGCGCACGACGCCGAGGGCGCGCTCGTCGGGTACGCGCAGGTCGACGTGGGCGGCGACGAGCCGTCCGCCGAGCTCGTCGTCGACCCCGACCTCCGTCGCCGCGGCTACGGCTCCGCGCTGCTCGACGCCGTCGCGCAGGTCGCGCACGACCGCCCCGCCGCCGAGGGCAAGCACGCCGCGCCGTCGCACGGCGCGTACTCCGTGTGGGCGCACGGCAACCTGCCCGAGGCACGCGAGTTCGCCGCCTCGCGCGGGCTCGAGCCCGCGCGCGAGCTGTGGGTCATGTCGCGCGACGTCACCCCCGCCGTCGGCACGGTCGTCCCGGGCGGCGGCGCCCCGGTCGAGCCCGCGACCGAGGCCGAGGTCGAGTACCCGGCCCTGCCCGACGGCACCCGGCTGCGCGCGTTCGAGGTCGGGCGGGACGAGCTCGCATGGCTCGACGTCAACGCGCGGGCCTTCGCCGGCCACCCCGAGCAGGGCCGCCTGACCCGCGACGACCTGCAGGCGCGCATCGAGCAACCCTGGTTCCGCGCCGAGGACCTCCTGCTGCTCGAGGACGCGGACTCGGGCGCCCTCGCAGGTTTCGTGTGGGTCAAGGTCGTCGACGAGACGGGCGGTGAGCTGTACGTCGTCGGGGTCGACCCGGACTCGCAGGGGCGCGGCTACGGGCACCTGCTGACCGCCGTCGGCCTCGCCCACGTCGCCGCGCGCGGCCTGCCCCGCGCGTTCCTCTACGTCGACGCCGACAACGTCCCCGCCGTCACGACCTACCTGCGCGCCGGCTTCGAGACCACGGCCCGCAGCGTCCGCATGCGCTCGACGCGCGCCTGACGCACCGCCCGGACGGTCGCGCGGCCTCACCACGAGGTGCCACGATGAGCAGCATGAACGACGCAACAGGCACCGCCGCCCCCGCCGACTCTCCCGCTCCGGGCGAGGCCCCTGCCTCAGGCGTGCCGACCATCCCGCTCGACCCCGAGCTCGCGGCCCACATCGCCGAGCACATCGCCGAGCCCGACAGTGCGCGGCCCGCCCCCGCGCTCGAGCTCCCGCCGCTGCCCGAGGACCGCTTCGCGGACCGCGAGCTCTCGTGGCTCGCGTTCAACCAGCGGGTCCTCGAGCTCGCCGAGGACCCGGAGCAGCCGCTCCTCGAGCGCGTGCGCTTCCTCGCGATCTTCGCGTCCAACCTGGACGAGTTCTTCATGGTCCGCGTCGCCGGCCTCAAGCGCCGCATCGCGACAGGCATCGCCGTCAACTCCGCGTCGGGCCAGACGCCGCGCCAGGTGCTCGAGGGCATCGCCGAGCACGCGCACGTCCTCGCCGCGCGGCACGCGCGCGTGTTCGACGAGCTCAAGCCCGCGCTCGCCGACGAGGGCATCACGATCGTGCGGTGGGAGGACCTCGCCACCCAGGAACAGGACCGCCTGCACAAGTACTTCCGCAAGCAGATCTTCCCCGTCCTCACGCCGCTCGCCGTCGACCCCGCGCACCCGTTCCCCTACATCTCGGGGCTGTCGCTCAACCTCGCGGTCATCGTGCGCAACCCGAGCACCGGCAAGGAGCACTTCGCGCGCGTCAAGGTGCCGCCGCTGCTCCCCCGGTTCATCGCCGTCGACT
This sequence comes from Flavimobilis soli, assembly GCF_002564025.1. Lineage (NCBI taxonomy): Bacteria > Bacillati > Actinomycetota > Actinomycetes > Micrococcales > Jonesiaceae > Flavimobilis > Flavimobilis soli. Next base: position 2,138,478 of record NZ_PDJH01000001.1, on the reverse strand, counting down.
CCCGCGGCCGCCCGTCCGCGCCCGGCGCCCAGACGGGTGCCGAGGGCTCCGAGCGCACGTCCTTCGTGCCGCTCGAGGACGTCATCGCGCAGCACCTCGACCATCTCTTCCCGGGGATGGAGATCCTCGAGTTCCACAGCTTCCGCGTCACCCGCAACGAGGACGTCGAGGTCGAGGAGGACGACGCCGAGAACCTCCTGCAGGCGATGGAGAAGGAGCTGCTGCGGCGGCGCTTCGGCCCGCCCGTGCGGCTCGAGCTGACCGACTCGATCACGCCCCGCATCCGCAAGCTCCTCGTGCGCGAGCTCGGCGTCGAGCCCGAGGAGGTGTACGAGCTCACCGCCCCGCTCGACCTCACGGGCCTGCACCTCATCGCCGACATCGACCGGCCCGACCTGCAGTACCCGCGCTTCGTGCCGACGACGCACCGGTACCTCGCCGAGGTGGAGTCGGCGAAGCCGACGGACGTGTTCGCCGCGATCAAGCGCCGCGACATCCTGCTGCACCACCCGTACGACTCGTTCTCGACGTCCGTGCAGACGTTCCTCGAGCAGGCCGCCGCAGACCCGTCGGTCCTCGCGATCAAGCAGACGCTCTACCGCACGTCGGGCGACTCCCCGATCGTCGACGCCCTCATCGACGCTGCCGAGGCCGGCAAGCAGGTCCTCGCGCTCGTCGAGATCAAGGCGCGCTTCGACGAGCAGAACAACATCTCGTGGGCCCGCAAGCTCGAGCAGGCGGGCGTGCACGTCGTCTACGGCATCGTCGGCCTCAAGACGCACTGCAAGCTGTCGCTCGTCGTGCGGCAGGAGCCTGACGGCCTGCGCCGCTACTGCCACGTCGGCACCGGAAACTACAACCCGAAGACCGCCCGCCAGTACACGGACCTCGGCCTGCTCACCTGCGACCCCGACGTCGGCCAGGACCTCACGCGCCTGTTCAACCAGCTCTCCGGCTACGCGCCCAAGTCCGAGTTTCACCGTCTGCTCGTCGCTCCGCGCTCCGTGCGCGCCGGGCTGATCGAGCGCATCGACCGCGAGGCCGAGCACGCCCGTCTCGGGCGGCCTGCGTGGATCAAGATCAAGGTCAACTCGATCGTCGACGAGGCGACGATCGACGCGCTCTACCGTGCCTCGCAGGCGGGCGCGCAGATCGACCTCGTCGTCCGGGGGATCTGCGCGGTGCGCCCCGGCGTGCCCGGGCTCAGCGAGACCATCCGCGTCAGGTCGATCCTCGGCCGCTACCTCGAGCACTCGCGCATCTTCGCGTTCGCGAACGACGGCGTGCCGGACGTCTTCATCGGCTCCGCGGACCTCATGCACCGCAACCTCGACCGTCGGGTCGAGGCGCTCGTGTCGATCGCAGACCCCGAGCAGGTGCAGAACCTCGTCACCCTGCTCGACGTCTCGATGGACGACTCGATCGCGAGCTGGGTCCTCGGCCCCGACGGCACGTGGGAGCACCGGCACACCGGTCCCGACGGCAGCAAGCTCAACGACCTGCAGGCGCTCCTCATCCAGCGCCAGCGCAGCCGGCTGGGACTGGGGCGGTGAGCCGAGCGCCGGAGCGTGCGAGCCGCGCGAGCGGCAGCAGCCTCGCCGACACCGGTGAGAGCCGCCGTCGGCATGCGATCGAGGCGGCCGGTGCGCTCGTGTGGCGCGTGCACGACGGCGCGCTGCAGGTCCTGCTGATCCACCGCCCGCGGTACGGCGACTGGTCGTGGCCGAAGGGCAAGCTCGACCCGGGCGAGACGTTGCGCGAGTGCGCGGTCCGGGAGGTTGCCGAGGAGACGGGCGTGCAGGTCGTGCTCGGCGTGCCGCTGCCGATGCTGCGCTACAAGACGCCCGAGGGGCGCTTCAAACGCGTGCACTACTGGGCAGCGCGTCCCGCGACGCCCGAGGACGCGCCCGCGGTGCGTGCGCGCACGCCCGTGCCGCCGGTCGACCCGGGCGAGATCGACGACCTCGTGTGGCTCGACGTCGCCGACGCGCGACGCCGCTTGTCCCGCCGCGCCGACCGCGAGCCGCTCGACGCGCTCGTCAAGGCCCACGCGAAGGACCGGCTCGACACGCGGGCCCTCGTCGTCGCGCGGCACGCCCGTGCGCGCAAGCGCGCCGCCTGGGCGGGGACCGAGGAGGACCGCCCGCTGACCCCGGCCGGGTACCTGCAGGCCGCGACGCTCGTGCCGATCCTCGCCGCCTACGGCGCCGTGTCGATCACGACGTCGCACTGGCTGCGGTGCGCGGACACGATGGTGCCGTACGCGCGTGAGTCCGGGCTGACGTCGCTGCAGACGGTCGAGCTGACGGAGGCGACGCACGAGTCCTCGCCCGGCACCGTGGCCGAGGTGGTCGAGCGCATGCTCACCGACCCGCACGGTTCGGTGCTGTGCACGCACCGGCCGGTCCTCCCGACCGTCATGGCCGCGCTCGCCGCGCACTCGCGCAGGTCGGTGCGCGCCGAGCTGCCGTCGCAGGACCCGTACCTCAAGCCGGGCGAGCTGCTCGTCGCCCACGTGGCGCAGCGGCCCGGCGGGCCGCGCGTCGTCGCGGTCGAGTGGTCGCGCAGCCACCTGCACCAGGCGATCCTCACGAAGCGTGCTGGGGTCGCCTGACGCACCGCCCCTCGGGCTTGCGCTCGACGTCTGGGCGCGCCCGACCTGAACGGCCGGAGACGACGACGGCTCCCGTGCTGAGCACGGGAGCCGTCGTCATGTCCGGGCTGCGTCAGGCAGCGCGGGGCATTCAGCCGAGGAGCGGGTGGAGGATCCAGAACACGATCGCGGCGACGCCTGCGGCGGCCGGGATGGTCAGGACCCACGCCATGCCGATGGACTTGGCGACGCCCCAACGGACGGCCGACAGCCGCTTGGTCGCGCCGACGCCCATGATCGCGGTCGTGATCGTGTGCGTCGTCGACACGGGGGCGTGCAGCCAGAACGCGTTGACGTACAGCACGACCGCCGACACGGACTCCGCCACGAAGCCGCGCGCGGGGTCGAGCTCGATGATGCGGCGGCCGAGCGTGCGCATGATGCGCTTGCCGCCCGTCGCGGTGCCCGCCGAGATCGCAGCAGCAGCGAGGATCTTGATCTCCCACGGGATCGGGTCGCCCTTCATGGTCCAACCGATCGCGGTCGTCGCGAGGAACATGACACCCATGGTCTTCTGCGCGTCCTGGAGGCCGTGGCCGAGCGCCATGGCAGCGGCGGACGCCGTCTGCGCGATGCGGAAGCGCCGTGACGCCTTCGACGGTGCGACGTTCTTGAAGATCCACAGGACGCCGACCATGACGAGGAACGCGATGCCGAAGCCGACGAGCGGCGAGAAGACCATCGGCAGGACGACCTTCTCGACGATCGACGACCAGTAGACGGCGATCCCGCCCGCGAGCCCCGCGCCGACGAGCCCACCGATGAGCGCGTGCGTCGAGGAGGACGGCAGCCCGAACCACCAGGTGATGAGGTTCCACACGATCGCGCCGACGAGCGCAGCAAGCACCGCGACGAGCGTGAGCCGCGTGCCGACGTCGTCGATGTGGATGATCTCGTGAGCGATCGTCTCGGCGACCGCGGTACCCATGAGGGCACCCGCGAAGTTCATGACCGCGGCCATGGCGAGCGCCGCACGCGGCGTCAGCGCACGCGTCGACACCGAGGTGGCGATCGCGTTGGCTGCGTCGTGGAAGCCGTTGGTGAAGTCGAACGTCAGCGCGAGCGCGGCGACGACCAGAACGAGTGCGACGTCCACGAGGGGTCAGGACTCCTTGACCGCGATGGTCTCGACCGTGTTCGCCACCTTCTCGAACGCGTCGGCGGCCTCCTCGAGGATCTCCACGACCTCCTTGAGCTTCATGAGCTCGATCGGGTCGCTGACGTCGTCGAACATCTGCGCGAGGAGCTTGCGGTGCAGCTTGTCGGCCTGGTTCTCGAGACGGTTGATCTCGACCCAGTAGTCCGAGAGGTCCTGCATCGAGCGCAGGCGAGGCATCGCCTCGGCGGTGATCTCGGCGCAGCGCTGGAGGATCTGGATCTGGTCGGCGACGCGACGCGGGAGGTCGTCGAGCTTGTAGAGCACGATGAGGTCGCTCGCCTCCTCCATGAAGTCCATGCAGTCGTCGAGCGCGGACGCGAGCGCGTAGATGTCGTCGCGGTCGAACGGCGTGACGAACGTCGAGTTGATGCGCCGCAGGATCGTGTGCGTCGCCTCGTCGGCGAGGTGCTCGGCGTCGTTCATCTGCTTCGCGATCGCCTTGCGACCCTGCCGGTCTGCACCGAGCAGCTCGCTCAGGAGCTTCGAGCCGGTGACCAGGTGCTCCGCCGAGGCGGTGAAGAGGTCGAAGAACGTTGTATCGCGCGGGGTGATACGGAAGCGCACGGGAAGCTCCGATGACGAGGGGAGGTGTCGCCTACAGCGTAGAACCTCGCTCGGGTGAACACGCAACTTAGCGGCCATCCGCAGGACACCTCGTGCACACCCGACGAGGCCGTGGAACACCTGGCCCGGGGGCTCCCCCAGGACCTATGCCCCGGTCGGGCGGTGAGATGAACGACGCCGGGCTGGGAGCGCCTCTCGGCGCGGGGCCGCTCGTAGCGGCTGATGTTGGAGCCCGGGGCTACCGCAACCCGGCGTCGCTCGACCACTCTAACGCCGCACCCCGCCGCACACTTCCCGAACGGAGTGTGACCTGGGCGGGGTCAGTCGAGCATGCCCGCGCGCCACAGGTGGGCGCAGCTCTCGAGCTCCTCGGCGGTGCGGATGAGAGACGAGGCGCGGTGGGTCATGCGGACCGCGCGGGCGTCGTCGGTCGCGTCGAGCGAGTCGGCGTCGAACGCTGCACCGACGGCCAGGATGCGGCAGAACGCCCCCGCCCGCTCGAGCGCGACGGCGAGGTCGCCCGCGAAGACGCCCGAGAGGACGGCGTCGGTCAGGCGGAGCATGTCCTCGGGCGAGGGACCGGAGGCTCCGGCGACGGCCTCCTGGACGGGCGCGTGCACGACGCCGAGGCGGAAGCGCAGCGTGACCGTCGCGGGGTCGCGGCGCACCCACTCGCGCAGGACGTACAGGCGCCACAGGGCGCCGGGCAGGGTCTCGGGCGCGGAGTCTGCCCACAGCGCGGCGACGACGTCGAGGCCTTCGGTCTCGACGAGCCGGACGAGGCGTTCGACGACCTCGGGGTCCTCGTGCGCGTGGGCCTCGCGGACGAGCGCGCACGCGGTGGTGTGCGCGATCTCGGCGCGCAGGGTGGGGTCGTTGACGCCGGGGATCTCGTCGGCCTGCTGCGGATCGAGCATCGCAGGCCGACGGTGCGGCCGGCGTGGTCCGGTGGCGTCAGTCATCCGTCCAGTGTTGAGCACGAGGGGGCACAGCGGCCACTCAGGGCGTGGGCTGTCTCGCTCGTCACGTCGCACCCAATTTGCTTGCATGCTGCAAGCAACGGCACCTATCGTGGTCCGGCACCCGAAGGAGCACCATGACCACCCCACCTGGGATCCCCCCGCACATCATCGGCCTCGCGCGCGCCCTCGAGGTGCTCACCTCCGCGCAGCGGACCCTCGGTGCGCGCATGTCGCACGACCTCGACCTGCCGCGCGCGACGATCGGGCTCCTGCTGCACCTCTCGCGCGCCGGCTCGACCCAGGTCGGCTGCCTCGCACAGCACCTCAAGGTCGACACGTCCGTCGCGTCCCGGCACGTCTCCGCGCTCGTCGCCGCCGGTCTCGTCGAGCGCACGGTCGCCGACGACGACCGCCGCGGCCGCTCCGTCGGCCTCACCGACGCAGGGCGCGCCAAGGTCACGCAGCTCTTCGCACGCCTCACGACCGACCTCTCCGCCGCGTTCGCCGGCTGGGACCCCGCAGACCTCGACACCGCGGCGGCCGCCGTCATCGCGGTCGCCGACGCCATCAACCGGATCGACGCCCCCGCGGCGGCGTCCGCCCTCCCCGGCGCCGACGGTGCCGCCGGTCCTCTCCCCACGCCCGACCAGAAGGACCACGCATGAGCAAGTCCCCCGCACACGCCGCGCCCCAGACAGGTGCGCCCCAGAGCCCCGACCACCTTCCCGGCGAACCCTCGACCATGTCGCACACCGACATCCTCCGGTCGATCTCGGGCATCTTCATGGGCCTGTTCGTGTCGATCCTGTCGACGTCGATCGTCAGCTCGTCGCTGCCACGCATCGTCGCGGACCTCGGTGGCAACCAGTCCGCCTACACGTGGGTCGTCACCGCGACCCTCCTGACCACCACGATCAGCACCCCCATCTGGGGCAAGGTCGCCGACCTGTTCGACCGCAAGGTCATCGTCCAGCTCTCGCTCGTCCTCACCGTCGTCTCCGCAGGCCTCGCCGGTCTCGCGCAGAGCAGCGGCACCCTCATCGCGTGGCGCGCCCTCCAGGGCGTCGGCGCAGGCGGCCTCACGGCCGTGAGCATGGTGCTCATCGCCGACATCGTCGCGCCCCGCCAGCGCGGCAAGTACATGGGCTACATGGGCGGCATCATGGCCGTCGCCACGATCGGCGGCCCGCTCCTCGGCGGCTTCCTGACCGATGCCGTGAGCTGGCGCGCGAACTTCTTCATCGCCGTGCCGTTCGCCGTCGTCGCGATCGTCCTGCTGCAGAAGACGCTGCACCTCCCGCCGTTCACCCGTCCCGAGAGGGTCGACATCGACTACTGGGGCGCGCTCCTGATGTCCGCCGGCATCTCGACGCTCCTCCTCTGGGTCACGTTCGCCGGGCACTCGTTCGACTGGGCGTCCTGGCAGACCGCCGCGATGGTCGGCGGCTCCGTCGTCGTCCTCGCGATCGCCGTCTGGGTCGAGTCCCGCGTCGCCGCGCCGATCATCCCGCTCGACCTGTTCCGCAACCGCACGGTCACGCTCGCGATCATCGCGAGCGCTTCCGTCGGCGTCGTGCTCTTCGGCACGACCGTCTTCCTGAGCCAGTACATGCAGATCGCCCGCGGCTACTCCCCGACCGTCTCCGGTCTGCTGACCATCCCGCTGATCCTCGGCCAGCTCTCGTCCTCGATCGCGACGGGGCAGGCCATCTCGCGGCGCGGCCGCTACAAGGTCTTCCTGATCCTCGGCGGCATCCTCATGCCGGTGGGCCTCGCGCTCATGGGCACGATCGACTACCAGACGAACCTCGGCTGGATCTGCGTCTACATGGCGATCATCGGCGTCGGCATGGGCATGCTCATGCAGAACATGATGCTCGCGGCGCAGAACACCCTGTCGCCCGCCGAGCTGTCCACCGGTTCCGCGACGATCGCGTTCTTCCGTTCGCTCGGCGGTGCGCTCGGCGTCTCGGTGCTCGGCGCCATCCTCGGTGCGCGCATCAAGAGCGACATCACATCCGGTCTCGCGTCCCACGGGATCGACGGCGGAGGCTCGCTCTCGGGCGGCACCCTCCCCAACGTCCACGAGCTGCCCGCGCCGATCGCGAAGGTCGTCGAGTCCGCGTACGGCGCCGGTGTCGCCGAGGTGTTCCTCATCGCGGCACCGATCGCGCTCATCACGCTCGTCGCGATCCTCTTCATCAAGGAGGTGCCGCTCGGCACCAAGTCCAACCTCGAGCTCCGCATGGAGCAGCTCGCCCGCGAGGAGGCCCAGGGGGCTGCTGGCGAGATGAGCGTCGTCGACGTGACCGAGGTGGAGAAGAACGAGGCCGCTCCGGCGTCGGACGACGCGTCGGGCGCTTCGGCGTCCGAGGCGGCGGACGCTCCCGAGCGGAGGTCCCCGCAGGACTGACCCGCGCAAGGTCGGCCGAGAGCCGGAACCGACCCCCTCCCGGCCACAGGTCGCCCGTCTGCACGCCTCAGGTGTGCAGACGGGCGATCGGTCGCCACCGCCAGACGACAGATCGCCCCGGTGCACACCTCACGTGTGCGCCGGGGCGATCTGTCGTTGCGGGTCGGGCGGCTCAGGCGTCGGGCTCGAACGTGAGCGACACCGAGTTCATGCAGTAGCGGTTGCCCGTCGGGGTCTGGGGCGCGTCGTCGAACACGTGGCCCAGGTGCGAGCCGCACTTCTTGCAGCGCACCTCGGTGCGCACCATGCCGAGCGAGCGGTCCTCGAGCAGCTCGACGGCGTCCGAGTGCGTCGCCTCGTAGAAGCTCGGCCAGCCGCAGTGCGCGTCGAACTTCGTGGTCGAGCGGAACAGCTCGGCACCGCACGCGCGGCACCGGTAGATGCCCTCGCGGTCCTCGTCGAGCAGCTCGCCCGTGAACGGGCGCTCCGTCCCGGCCTCGCGCAGGACGTGGAACTCCTGCGGGGTCAGGACGACCTTCCACTCGTCGTCGGTCTTGTTCACCTCGTACGTCATGTGCTTCCTCCTCAGGGGGCGCAACACCGTCGCGCCCCCACATCTTCCCCCGCCGACGCCGAGCCCGCCGGTGTGACGCCAGCGGGCGGACCCGACGCTGGCGGCGGCCATCAAGACCGCCGCGCATGCCCCGGACGAGCGCCGCGCCGTCGGGCATCCCCCCATACACCGACGCCGAGGTAGGGCCTTGCACGCGAGACAGGGCCCTGCAAGGCCCTACCTCGAGCGCAACGCCCTACCTCGGCGAAGAGGAGCGCCGAAGGGCGCTCGGCGAAGGGGAACGCCGAGGGGCGCCCGGTGAAGGGGAGCGCCGAAGGGCCCTTGGCGAGAAAGAGGGCGAGCGCGGCGTCAGCCGCCGCGCGGACGTCAGCGGCGGCCGCGGGAGAAGTCAGCGGCCGTGCGGGTGCGACCCGAGGACGCGCCCTGGCGCGACCCGCCCGAGCGTGCGGCACCGCCGGTGCGCCCCTGCCCCGAACGGCCCGAACCGCTGGACGACGGCGTGGAGGTCGAGTACGTCGTCGGCGCCGAGCCCGCACCGCGGCGGCCGCGGCCGCCCTCGGTGGACTGGCCCGAGCGACGCCCGCCGCCCTGACCGCCCTGGCCGCGCTGGCCACCCTCGCTGCGCTGCCCGCGCTGGCCGCCCTGGGCGCCGCGACCGGCGCCACGAGCAGACTCGCCCGCAGGCTTCTTCTTGCGCGGCTGCTTGGGCGCAGGCTGGGCCGCGGCCGGTGCGGCCGACGGCGCCACGAGCTCAGCGACGTCGCCGACGAGCTCGGCGATGCGGGCGTCGCCCGCACGCACGCGCTCGGGCGTCGCGGTGATCTTCGCCTTGCGGGTCAGGTCCTTCACGTCGCCGCGCTGCTCAGGGAGCATCACGGTCACGACGTCGCCGCCGTGGCCGGCACGGGCCGTACGGCCGGAGCGGTGCAGGTACGCCTTGTGCTCGGCCGGCGGGTCGACGTGCACGACCAGCTCGACCTCGTCGACGTGGATGCCACGCGCGGCGATGTCGGTCGCGCACAGCACCTTGACCGCGCCCGTCGAGAACGCCTCGAGGTTGCGCTCGCGCGCACCCTGCGACAGGTTCCCGTGCAGGTCGACGGCGGGGATGCCGTCAGCGGTGAGCGTCTTGGCGAGCTTCTTCGCCTGGTGCTTCGTGCGGGTGAAGAGGATGCGGCGGTTGGTGCCGCTCGCGAGCTGCGTGACGACGTCACGCTTCACGCCCGCGTCCGCGACCTCGAAGATGTGGTGCGTCATCGCGGCGACGGGCGACTGCGCCGAGTCGACCGAGTGGTGCAGCGGGTCGCTCAGGTAGCGCTTGACGAGGACGTCCACGCCGTTGTCGAGCGTCGCCGAGAAGAGCATGCGCTGACCGCGCTTGGGCGTGCGGTCCATGATGCGCTTCACACCGGGCAGGAAGCCGAGGTCGGCCATGTGGTCGGCCTCGTCGAGCACGGTGATCTCGACGTCGTCGAGCGTGAGGTGCCCCTGGCCGAGGAGGTCCTCGAGGCGGCCCGGGCATGCGACGACGATGTCGACGCCGGCCGCGAGCGCGTTGACCTGACGGGACTGCGCGACGCCGCCGAAGATGACGGTCGTCGTCAGGCCGAGGGACTTGGCGAGCGGGGCGAGGGTCGCGTCGATCTGCGACGCGAGCTCACGCGTCGGGGCGAGCACGAGACCGCGCGGACGGGCGGCTCGACGGCGGCCCTCGGGACGGGTCGCGTCGAGGCGCGTGACCATCGGCAGGGAGAAGGCGAGGGTCTTGCCGGAGCCGGTGCGGCCGCGCCCGAGGACGTCGCGTCCTGCGAGGGTGTCGGGCAGCGTGGCCGTCTGGATGGGGAACGGGGTCGTCTTGCCGTCCTTGGCGAGGGCGTTGACGACGGCGGTGGGCAGGTCGAAGTCCGCGAAGGACTGAGGCGTGGAAGGCATGGTGCTCTCTGGGTAGGTCTCCCGCGCACACGGGCGGGGACGAGGCTGCGACGAGCCTGATTGCTGGCTGCTTCCTGGCAGCCTTCGGCACCGACCGGCTGTCCGGTCTCGACCGAGGGTTCGGGGTCCGCCGCGAGAGAACTCAGGCTCGCACGCACCCGCGATTGCGCTGGGACGTGCCGACTCCACGACGCTGGGCCGGCGGATCGCGCGGCCCGAATACGTCCCATCATGTCAGACGCCGCGCGCGAGCACCTCCCCCCGTCCACGTGACGTGCGCCTCCCGGCCTTCGGTGACCAGGCCGGTCACAGGGTGGGCGGGCAGGATGGCACCGTGCAGACAGCCCTCGACGTCCTCGGCCAGATCTGGTCCGCGGCGACCACCCCGTCCGACCTTCCCGACCTGCGGCTCGTCCTCGTGACCGCAGCGGCCGCGCTCGTCGTCGTGGCCTGGCGACCGTCGTGGTCGATCGTGCGGCACGGCGTGACGACCGTGCACGAGGCCGGGCACGCCGTCGTCGCGCTCCTCACGGGCAGGCAGCTGCAGGGCATCCGCGTGCACTCGGACACGTCCGGGCTCACGGTGTCGAAGGGCCGGCCACGCGGACCCGGCATGGTCGCGACGACGTTCGCCGGCTACACCGCGCCCGCGGTCGTCGGGCTCGCGGCGGCGTACGGGCTGAGCCGCGGCTACGCCGTCGGCGTCCTGTGGGCGCTCGTGCTCGTGGCGGTGTTCGTCCTGGTCATGATCCGCAACTGGTACGGGCTGTGGACGGTGCTCGTGACGCTCGTCGCCCTCGTCGGTGTGACGTGGTGGGGCAGCGACGGTCTGCGCCTCGGTGCCGCGTACGCCGTCGTGTGGCTCCTGCTGCTCGGCGCGCCGCGGGCGGTCGTCGAGCTGCAGGTGCAGCGCCGTCGCCGGGGCGCGACCGGCTCCGACGCGGACGTGCTCGGCCGGCTCACGCGGACGCCCGGCGGGCTCTGGGTCGCGATCTTCGCGCTGGTGACGCTCGCCGCGCTCGCCCAGGGCGCGCGATGGATCGCGCCCACCCTCCTGCCCTGACACGGCCCCCGCGGCCCGCGGACCTCAGCCCACCGGCACCGCGACGTCGGTCCGCTGCTCCTCGTGCGGCGGGTACGTGATCTCGCGGTTCGGGCCGCACGGTTCGGCGCCACCCGCGCCGTCGAGCGTGAAGCGACCGGACGACAGCGCGTCGTGGACCTCGACCATGCGAGCGAAGCCGACGGCGTCGGGCGGGCCCGGGACCGTGACGACGGCCAGGGTCGCGGCAGGCTCGACGCGCAGCACGCTGCCGCGTGCGGGTCGCAGCGGCGCGACGACGGGGACGCACGTCTCGACCTCGCCGTCGCCGTCGGGCGTCACGCGTCCGCGGTAGACGGTGAACACGGGGCCTGCGACGTCGTCGGGCGTGAGCTGTTCGAAGAGCGTGCCAGCGCTGCGCCGCAGCGCGTCCGGGAGCCCGGCCGCGTCCGTCCGGCACGTGACGGTCAGGACGAGCTGCTCGGGGACCTCCCTGCGCGCCGCTGCGAGCGCGGGCAGGTCTTCTCCCGCAAGACGGCGGCGCACGAGCTCGGCGAGCGGCGCGCGGCCTGCGTGCGTGGCCTGCTCCTGCGCCCACCACCGGTCGAACTCCCCGAGGACGCCGCCCGGGTCGGTCGGGGCGGAGGCGTCGTCCGCGTCGAGGAGCTCGGCGACGACGCCGAGCGGCGCGCCGAGCGACCGGAGCAGCGCGATCAACCGTGCGCGGTCCACCTGCGTGCGGTCGAACAGCCGCCACCCCTCGGACGTGCGTGCGGGGTGCAGGAGCCCGCGCTCGTCGTAGAGCCGGACGGCCTTGGTCGTGAGCCCGGCAGCCCGGGCGAGGTCTCCGGTCGTGAGCCGGTCGGCGGATGCGTAGTTCGTCATGCCGTGGACGCTAGGCCCTGCCCCAGGGGAAGGGGCAACACGGGTTCACGCAGGGCTCGGCAGGAGGGAGGCGAGGCGCTTCTTGCCCTTGTTGGTCCTGACGATCCAGGCGACGTCCGGGTCGGCGACGTCGAGGGCACCGAACGTGGGCAGGCCCGCGGCCGGGTCGGCAGCGACAGCCACGCTCCAGCGTCAGGGCCGCGACGCAGCGCGGCGATGCGCGCGGTCAGGCGCTGGCACAGAGCGAGCGCGGCGGCCGTCGCCTGGGGGCCGCGGAGCAGTCGTGGCTCGCAGACGGCGGCGACGGCGGCACGCCCGACGAGCGGGTCGGGGTCGTCTGCCCACTCCTCCGCATGCACGAGCAGCGCGGGCAGGTCCCTGTCGCCAAGGAGCTGCAGGCCGATCGCGACACCCTCCCGGACGCGCCAGCGCTCGTCCGAGGCGAGGGCTCGCGCGCGGGCCGCGACGGCCGGGTCGTCGGCCCGCCGCCCGAGCGCGGCTGCGGCGCACATTACGAGGTACTCGTCGCCCGAGTCCAGGAGCGCATCGATCGTGGCTTGCGAGGCGAGCTCCGCCACGGCGTCGACGAGCGGGAGGTTCGCGCGCGGGCCGGGCAGCCCTGAGTGCTCGCTCAGGAAGGCTGGCCAGTCTCCCGGTGCGCGTCCCTGCAGCTCGTCGTGCCATCCGGCAGCTCGTGACATGCGTCGACCGTACGCCGTGCCGGGCCGCGGCGGGTGAGGCGGTCACGCGAGCACCACCGCAGCCGGACCCGCCCGGTGGCGGATCCTGCGCCACACGATCGTTGCCCGGGCGGCACCGCAGCGATACGGTCATGGCACGCCGCACACACGGGTGCGACGCACCGGCATCCCCACGTGTCGACGACGACGCTCCGCTGGTTCGGGGACGGTCTGAGCCACGCGGGGCATCGGCCAAAGGGGCAGCTGATGATCATCGAAGGTTCTCCGCTCGCAACCGTTCTCGACCCGACCCATCGTGACCTTGCTATCGCCCTTCTGCGCAGCTACTTCGCGCCGGGCGCGTTCGAGGGTGCGCACTTCGAGCGCCTCGCGGGGGGCGGCGACCGCCCGGAGGTGCAGGACGAGTTCACGTCCGACGACCTCGTCGCGATCACCATGCTGGGGGTGACGCTGAAGCCCGCTGCTGCGCTCGAGATCTTGGAGGTACGCCGGGACTCGCTGCGTGCAGCTCTGGCGGCCATCCCCAACGGCGTCCACCTCACATCGCTGGGTGCCGAGGAGATCGGCCCTGACTGGCCTGTGCGCCGACTCCTGGACGCCCTTGTGGCGATCCCCGGTATCGGGACCACGAAAGCGACGAAGCTCATGGCGCGAAAGCGGCCGCACCTCGTCCCGATCCTCGACTCAGTCGTGAACGAGACGCTCTCGATCACGAAGGAAAGGTACTGGGGGCCGTTGCACGCCTGGCTGACGGCTGACGATGGAGCCAACGCGTCCTATCTGGAGGCTCTGCGCGAAGACGCAGGGATCGGCTCGGACATCTCAGTTCTGCGCGTCTTCGACATCCTCGCCTGGCGCACCGGCCGCGGTGACGCGGGGAGGACTGCTAGCTGACCCGCGGCGGGTGAGGCGGTCGGTGAGGGCCGCGAGGGTGGCGCCTGCGACGGCGACCGCGAGGTCGCGGGGGACGAACGTCGAGCCGAGCAGGAGGTGGGCAGGCGCCCACAGGTCGCCGACGCGGGCGGGCAGTCCCGTGAGCTGGACGAGCTCGACCGTGACGCCGAGCACGGCGGCGGCCATGACGAGCGTCGCGGTCCGCCAACGCGGCGCGAGGAGCGCGAGCAGGAGGTAGAGCAGGACGGCGTAGAGCAGCCCGCCGACGATGTCGCCCACGAGCCCCGGCAGCGACCGTCCGAGCAGACCTGCGACGACGACGACCGCCATGACAGCGAGGAGGCGCAGGCGGGACCGAGCTCGGGGACTGTGCATGCGCGCCAGTGAACCACGTGGTTCGTTGCCGTCAGCGGTCGGTCGCAGTACCGTCGACACGGTTCGCGCCCATCGGGGGCGCGCTGCTGGCCGGGGCAACCGGCCGGAACACGGGGGCTCCACCATGGCATCGATCTCCTTCGTCCTCCTGATCGCGGGTGGCATCGCCGCCGTCGCTGTCGTCGCCGGGGTGGTCGCCATCGCGGTCGTCGCGTCGCGGCGCGAGAAGGAGTAGCGGTCCCCGTCCTAGGCCGGGGGAGGGACCTCGGTCGCGTTCGTCCCGTGCGCCGCGACGCGGTGCGCGCGGCCGTCTGCTTGTCCGTCGCGCTCGTCGGCCTGCTGGCGGTTCCGTTCCTCCCTGATCCTGAGGCGGCTCCCACCGACGTGGCGCCCGGCTTCCGCGACGCGGCGTGGTGGGTGGTCCTCGCCGCGGTGACCGTGCAGGCGGTCGCACTCGCGTGGGCGAGCTCCGCCCCGGCGCGTGTGCTCGTGGTGGTCGCGGGTGTGCCGCTGCTCGCGGCGGTCGCCGGGACGGGCGGCCTCGCCGGGATGACGACGCTCGCGGTGATGGTCGCGGCGTACGTCGCGGTGGTCTCGAGACCGTGGGCGGAGGTGCGGCCCGCAGTGGTCGCGGCCGTCGCGCTGACCGTCGTGACGCACGCAGTCGCCGGGCTGCGGGACGGCATGTTCGAGCCGCTGCTCGCGGTGACCGCCGCCGTGGGACAGGGAGTGGTCGTCGTGGGCGGGCCCGCGCTCGTCGCGCTACTGGTCGCGTCCCGGCGGGCGGTCGCCCGGTCGCGCGAGCAGGAGCTCGCGGCGCTCGCCCGCGAGCGCGACGCGCTCGTCCGGGAGGCCCGCGCGCAGGAGCGCACGGCCATGGCGCGCGAGCTGCACGACATCGCGGCCCACCACCTGTCGGGGATCGCCGTCATGTCGGCGGCGATCGAGCGGCAGGTCACGAGCGACCCTGCGGCTGCGCAGGAGGGGGTGCGTCAGGTGCGCACCCAGAGCACGGCGGTCCTGCGGGACCTGCGCCGGCTCGTCGGTCTCCTGCGAGAGGACGACGCCGCAGAGCTGGGTGTCGAGGCGCTCGCGGGGGTGGCGGAGCTCGTCGCGCAGGCGCAGGGGCGCGGGGTCGCCGTCGAGCTCGTCGTGCTGCCCGTCGAGGGCGGGCCGGGCATCGCGGCGGGCATCGGCCCGCTCGCCCAGCTCACGGCTTACCGGCTCGTGCAGGAGTCGCTCGCGAACGCGTCGCGGCACGCGCCCGGCGCGCCGTGCGTGGTGACGCTCGACGGCCGCGACCCGGCCGCCGTCGTCGTGTCCGTTCGCAACGACGCCGCGACGACCGCTCCGGACCTCGACGGCTCGGGAGGTTTCGGCCTCGTCGGCATGCGTGAGCGCGCCGCGCTCACCGGCGCCGACCTGCGCTACGGCCCGACGGTCGACGGCGGCTGGGACGTCACCCTCCGCCTGCCTCGCGACCCCGACACCGCACCTGAACCCACCCCCACGGACGAGGAGACGCCGTGATCCGCATCATCGTCGCTGACGACCAGCCGCTCGTCCGGGCTGGCCTGACCGCCCTCCTCGGCTCGGAGCCGGACATCGAGGTGGTGGGCGTCGCGTCCGACGGCGACGAGGCGGTCACGCTCGCGCGCGAGCTGCGGCCCGACGTCGCGTGCCTCGACATCCGCATGCCGGGCCGCGACGGGATCAGCGCGACGCGCGCGCTGTGCGGGCCCGACGTCGAGGACCCGGTCCCGGTGCTCGTCCTGACGACGTTCGACCTCGACGACTACGTGTTCGGTGCGCTCGAGGCTGGCGCGTCGGGATTTCTGCTGAAGGACGCCGAGCCGCACGAGATGGTCGCCGCTGTCCGCTCGATCGCGGCGGGTCACGGCACGCTCGACCAGAGCCTGACGCGACGGGTCCTGCGGGAGTTCGCCGAGCGACGTCGTACGCAGCCTGTCTCGGCGCAGCGTGGGTCCGAGCTGCTCACGGCCCGCGAGACGGACATCCTGCTGCTGCTCGCGCAGGGCATGTCGAACGAGGAGATCGCGCGCGAGCTCGTCGTCGAGGTGTCGACCGTGAAGTCGCACCTCGCGCGGATGCTGCCGAAGATCGGCGTCCGGTCGCGGCTGCAGGCAGTCGTGTGGGCGTACCAGAACCGGGTCGTCACGGTCCCCGACGAGGCCTGAACGACCGCTTGCATCGAAAGATGCAAGCCGCGCAGTTGCGTCCTGAGCCGCCAGACCGCGCCCCTCCCCCGCTCCTAGCGTCGAGATCGACGGAAAACACGTCCCCTCGACCACTCGGAGCACACCATGTCCTTCATCACCGCCCCCGCCCCGCCGGACACGAGCACCGCCGTCCGCCTCGTCCAGGTCCGCAAGACGTACCCGAACGGGCTCGACCAGACCGAGGCGCTCGCCTCCGTGTCCGTGGCTCTGCGTCCCGGTTCCTTCACCGCGATCATGGGCCCGTCCGGGTCCGGCAAGTCGACCTTCCTCAACTGCGCGGCAGGGCTGGACCGCCCGACGAGCGGGCACGTCGTCGTCGGCGACGTCGACCTCACGACGCTCAGGCCGGACGCCCTCACGCAGTTCCGCCGCCGCCACATCGGCTTCGTCTTCCAGGCGTACAACCTCGTCGGGCACCTGACGGTCGCGCAGAACGTCCAGCTGCCGCTGCTGCTCGACGGCCGCCGCCCCGACCAGGCGTGGCAGGACCACCTGATGCACGCCGTCGGGCTCGACGGCATGGCGGACCGCCTGCCGGGCCAGCTCTCGGGCGGACAGGCGCAGCGCGTCGCGATCGCGCGGGCGCTCATCACGCGGCCGACGGTCGTGTTCGCCGACGAGCCCACGGGCGCGCTCGACTCGCACACAGGCCAGCAGGTCCTCGACGTGCTCCAGGGAGCGGTGCGCGATCTCGGGCAGACGCTCGTCCTCGTGACGCACGACCCGCGCGTCGCGGCGGTCGCCGACCAGGTGCTGTTCCTCGCGGACGGGCACGTCGTCGGGCACCTCGAGCAGCCGACGACCGAGCTGGTCGCCGAGCACCTTCTCGCTGCGGCGGGGCGGTGACGACCATGTGGTTTTTCTCCCGTTCCTCCGCCCGCGCGAACCGCGCGAGCCTCGCCGGCAGCGCGATCATCGTCGCGCTCGCGTCGGCGCTCCTGAGCGCGACCGGCGTCCTCCTCGAGTCGGGTGTTCGCACCGGCGCTGCGTCCGACACGGTCGGCGGCAGCGCGATGCTGCTCGCGATGGTCGCGAGCTCGTTCGCCGGCACGACCGTCCTGATCGTGATCTTCATGCTGTCGTCGACGATCGCGGGCGCGTTGCGCCAGCGGCGTCGCGAGTTCGCGCTGCTGCGCGCGATCGGCGCGACGGGCCGCCAGGTCCGTTCGCTCGTCACGCGCGAGGTGCTGATGATCGTCGCGGTCGCGGCTCCGCTCGGTGCTGTCCCGGGCCTGTTCGGCTCGCGGCTGCTGACGCCGGCGCTCGAGTCGAGCGGCATCGTGCCCCGCGGTTTCGAGCTGACGCTCTCCCCGATCCCCGTCGCCGCGACGCTGCTGCTCCTCGTGCCGACGGCCGTGCTCGCCGCGCGCCTCGCCGGCCGCGAGGCGGTCCGCACGAGCCCGACGGCCGCGGTCCAGCAGAGCCAGGCTGAGCCCACGCGCATCGGCCAGGGCCGCATCGCCACCGCGATCGTGCTCACGGCGAGCGGCGTCGTCCTCGCGCTCACGCCGTTCTTCCTCCCCGGCATCGGGGGCACGATGGCGGGCGTCATGTCCGCGTTCCTGCTCATCACGGCGGGTGCGCTCGCCGGTCCGGCGATCGTCGCGTGGCTCGCGGAGCGCGGTCTGCGCGCGACGGCGCCGCTCGGCTGGGCGAGCGGTCACCTAGCCCTCGCGAACGCGCGCGGCTTCTCGCGCCGTCTGACGACGGCGGTCGTGCCGCTCGCGCTGCTCGTCGCGCTCGGCACGGTGCAGTCGTCGTTCGACCGCACGACGGTCGCCGCGGCGGGCGAGCAGCTCGCCGCCGGTCTGCACGCGGACCTCGTCGTCGACGCCTCGGGCGGTACGACGGCGGAGCAGGTCGCCGCCGTCCCCGGCGTCACCGCGACCCTCACGACGGCCTCGATCCCCGCGGACGTGAAGATCGAGGACGACGACGAGGAGATGCCGCTCTTCGACTCGCTCTCCTGGGAGGCGGGCGCGCTGACCGTCCTGCCGAGCGGCGTCGGCTCGGACGTCCTCGACCTCGACGTGCGCGAAGGCTCGGTCGCGGCGCTCGACGACGCCGACACGGTCGCGCTGGGCCGCGACGCCCTGTTCGGCACGGGCAAGGGCTACGGCGACACGATCGAGGTGCGCTGGCCCGACGGCGTCGAGCGCGAGGCGACCATCGTCGCGCTCTACGAGCGGTCGCTCGGCTTCGGCGACCTCGTGGTCGGCGAGGCGACGCTCAACGCGCACGGCCTGACGGCGCAGCCCGCCTCGATCCTCGTGCAGACCGCGCCGAGCGAGACGGACGACGTCGAGCAGCAGCTCGCCGCGCTCGGCGCACCTGTGAGCGACGTCGCCGCGCACGTCGAGGCCGTCAAGGGCTCGGGTGCCTCGACGCAGGACCTGTCGATGATCCTGCTGCTCGCGCTCCTCGGCTTCGTGACGCTCGCCGGGGCGAACACGCTAGCGATGCTCTCGGGGCAGCGCGGGGGCGAGCTGGCGCTCCTGCGCCGCACGGGCGCGACGGGTCGCCAGCTCACCTCGATGGTCGTCGTCGAGGCGGGGTTCGTCATCGGTGCGGCCGTGCTGCTCGGCACGGTCGCCGTCCTCCCCGCCCTGGTGGGCGCGGGCTACGGGATGCTCGGGACGCCCCTGCCGGTGGTCGACTGGGCGATGTACGGCGGGCTCGCGGCGGTCGTCGCCGTGGTCGCGGTCGTGACGACCGTGCCGGTCACTCTGCGGCGAGCCTCGCGTTGAGCGTGTCCCTCGCCTGCTGAGCGACCGGGCGGACGCTCTTGTCACGGTCGGAGAAGTGCCTCGCGATCACGGCGTGGTGCTCGGCGGTGCCCTGCGCGGCAAGTGCGCGCAGGGCAGCGCTGCGCACGCGGGCGTTCTCGTCGTCGGTCAGGCGCACCAGCTCGGGCGCGGCAGGGATGCCGCGCTCGAGCACGACGCGTGCGCACATCTCGCGCACGCGCCACGCCTGGTTGCTCAGGCCCGTGAGGACGAGGGGTGCCGCGGCGTCGTCCCAGACGTGGAGCAGCGTGCGGGCACCCCACAGCTCGGGCCAGTACAGGGCGGGGGCGCCGTCGAGGATGCCGAGGCCGTGCCGGCCGCCCGCGTACAGGAGGAAGTCCTTCCCCGCGTTCTCGCCGCGCAGCAGGGCGAGCGCGTTGGCCACCACCTTCTCCTCGCCGTAGTGGTCGACGGCGGCGCGCAGGCGCTCCCCCGTCGGCAGGTCGAGGGGGATGTCGGGGTGGGGGTTCAGCTTCTTCTCCATGATGGGTCCAGCCTAGGCGCGGTCTGACGCGGCGGCTCCGGCGTAGTCCTCGGGGAGGGTCCGCTAGGCCCTGGGGATGAGGGTCGGCGGCCGCGGATGATCCCTGCGGCCGACGCGCGGGTGCGGGCGCGCTTGGTGGGATGAAGTCATGACCGCGACTCTCCTCTCGCCCGCCACGACCGCCCGCCGCGGTGCGCTGCCGGTGGTGTTCGTCCTCGCCGCGAGCTGGTCGCTCGGGTTCGCGACGTTCCACGCGCAGGGCTGGCTGCCCGAGGCGCTCGCGCCGTTCGCCAACTCGGCGAGCGGCTGGACGCTGCTGACGGCGTGCCTCGTCGCGATCGCGCGCCCGACGGCGAAGGCGGGCGCCGCGCTCGGCGCGGCGAGCTTCGTGCTCCTCGTGCTGGGGTACGCGGCGGCGGCCGATGTCGCGGACCTGTACTACAGCCCCGTGCGGTTCGGCCTGATCGGGCTCGCGGTCGGGCCGTTCGTGGGCGCTGCGGCGTCGTCCCTGCGTCGCGGCGGGCGCGGCGCGGGCGCGGCGACCGCCCTGCTGAGCGGTATCGGGCTCGGCGAGGCGTTCTACGGCGTGACCGAGGTGGCCGGAACGACGGGCCTGACGTACTGGCTCGCGGCCGGCGTGGGCGCGCTCGCGCTCCTCGGCGGGATGTTCGCGACGCGGCTGCGGAGCCGCGACGCGCGGATCGTCGCGGGCGTGGGCGCCGTGATCGTGGCGGCCGCGTTCGTCGTGGCCTACCGCTCGCTCGGCGGCGCGTGAGTCAGGACTCCGGGTCCTCCACGGTGCCCGTCGCAGGGTCCGCACCCGTCGGGGCGTAGCGGCGCTGCACCGCGCCCGAGGAACCGGCGACGGGCGGCTCGAGGAGCCGGAGCCCGGAGGCGCGGGCCCCGTCGGGGAACACCTTCTTCCCCTCGCCGAGGACGACGGGGTAGACCCACAGCGTCAGGACGTCGAAGAGCCGTTCGGCGAGGAGCGTCTGGACGAAGTTGATGCTGCCGATGACGTGCGTGCTCTCGTGGCGGTCCCGCAACGCCGTGACCTCGGCGACGAGGTCGGGGCCGAGGAGCGACGAGCCCTCCCAGGAGAGCTCGGGGTTGCCGCGGCTCGCGACGTACTTGGGGACGGCGTTGAGCTGGATCCCGACGTCCGCGCGGTGGTGCGGCCAGTACGCCGCGAAGATCTCGTAGGTGCGGCGGCCGAGGAGGAGCGCGTCCATCGTCTCAATGCCGGCGGAGACGGACTCACCGATCAGCTCGTCCATGTGCGGGGCCTGCCAGCCGCCGAAGCGGAAGTCGCCGTCGAGGTCTTCCTCGGGCCCTCCGGGCGCCTGCGCGACACGGGGCGCGTTCGCCGAGGCCGCGCGCTGGTTCGTCGCGACGACCGAGCACGCCCGCGGGCGCTGGGACGAGCCGGGGCTCGGCGAGTGGGACGTCTGCGCGCTCGTCGGGCACACGAGCCGGTCGCTCCTCACGGTCGAGCAGTACCTCGACGTCCCGGCGGAGCGGGTCGACGTCGAGACCGCGGCAGGCTACCTGCGTGCGACGAGAGCGATCGCGGCGGGGCCCGACGTCGCGGAGCGCGGCCGCGCGGCGGGCGCGGCTCTCGGCGACGACCCGGCCGAGCCGGCGGCGCATGCGCTCGCCCTCGTCGGCGAGACGGCGGCGGGGACGGAGGCCGCCGTGCCCCTCATCCTCGCGGCCACCGGCCGCACGGGACTGCCGGACGGGTTCACGATCCTGTGAACCCACGCCCACGCAGCCCCGACGAGCCGCGTAGCATGTCCACGGCGGCACGGCCCCCGCGACGATCCTCGGACGTCCGGACCGCGCCCCGGGCCTCTAGCTCAGTTGGTAGAGCATCGGACTTTTAATCCGCGGGTCGTGGGTTCGAGCCCCACGGGGCCCACCGCAACCGCTCTCCTGCGGCTACTCGCAGACGATGCCGTCGCCGTCGCGGTCCCGGTAGAAGTGGTACTCCGGGTCGGTGCTCGCGTAATACGGGCCGTAGCCGTGCGACTTCGCCTCCTTGCACGTGCCGAAGTTCGGGTCGGTCTTCTCGACCTTCGGCGCGGGCTTCTTCGTCGCCTTCGGCTTCGAGGTCTTGGGCTTGGCGGTCGTGGGCTTGGACGTCGGCTTCGGCGCAGCCTTGACCGGCTTGTCACCCGTGACCGTCACCTTGAGTGCCGCGTCGGCGGTCGGCAGCGGCTCGCCCGGGCACGCCGCGAGGACGCGGGTCATCGCGTCCTTCTCAGCACTCGTCACCCACAGGTCGTAGGCGCGCTTCACCGCGATCTGGCGGGCGACGTACTGGCAGCGGAACGCCTTGTTCGGCGGCAGCCACGTCGCGGCGTCACCGTCGCCCTTCTGCGAGTTGAGCGGGCCGTCGACCGCGAGCAGGTTGAGCGGGTCGTTGCCGAACGACGCGAACGTCGCGTCGTCCCATGCCTGGGCGCCCTTCTGCCACGCGTCCGACAGCGCGACGACATGGTCGATCTGCACCGCGTTCGACGACGACGTCCCTCGCGTGAACGCGATCCGCAGCGAGGAGTACGGGTCGTCGAGCTTCCCGGAGAGGACGACGCACCCGTGCGTCCCGCCGTCGATCGTGACGTCGCGCAGGTCGCGCCGCAGGATGTCGTTACGGGTGTCGCAGCCGTTCCGGTCGAGGTCGACAGCGCGGTACCGGAAGCGGTCGCGGTCGTAACCCGTCTTCGGGGCACGGCCCTTGACCCGCAGCTGTGCGAGCGCACCCTCGGCCGTGGTTACGTCCGTGACGGGCTCCGCCTCGACGGAGGGCGACGGCGCAGGCGTCTCGAGCACCTGGGTGCTGTTCGCGGTCTCCGTGGCCTCCGGCGACGGTGTCGCGACGGTGGGCGACGGCGTCGCCTCGGCCGGCGGCGCCGGGTTGGGCGAGGGCGAAGGCAACGGCTGCGTCGTCGTCGGCGCAGCCGCGGGTGCCTCGGTGGCGGCACGTTCGGGCGCCGCGACCGATGGCGCGTCGGTCTCCGACGTCTCGACGAGAGGGCTGCCGACGACGAGCGCGACCGTAGCCGCGATGGCGATCAGCGCATTGCCGCCCCGCCGCCGCCCCTTGAGGACCTGGCGCCTGCGGACGCTCGCGACGATCGTCCACACGAGCGCTGCGGTGCCGCCCAGGACGAGGAGACCGCCGATGCCGCTCGTGAGCCCGAGCAGGGCGCACGCCGCGACGGTGACCGTGAAGCCGAGCGGGAACGGCCTCGCGTCCACTGCTCCGGTGGATCTGCCGTGCTCGACCATCTCAGTGCCCTTCGTCGCGCTTCTCACCAGGCTTATCGGCATGACGACCAGCGGCGATGAGAGCCCCGCCCTCACGGTCGCCAGCCCGCGAGACGACCCGTTCACCGTGAGCGCACAACGCTGGCACTCGGCACACGAGAGTGCTAAAACAGAGGTGTAGCCAGCCCGTCCGCGGGTAGCCGCTGACGGGCGTTCGACGACGGCCTCGAAGGTCGAGGCCGTCCTTCGAGGAGGTGGTGAACATGGCTACGCGTTGGGACCCGTTCCAGGAGATGGACCGGTTGATGTCGTCGGTCCTGTCGAGCACCCGCAACTCCGCGGTCATGCCCATGGACCTGCTCCGCGAAGAGGACCACTACGTCCTGGCGGTCGACCTTCCCGGCGCCGATCCCGGGACCATCGACGTCTCGGTCGAGGACACCATGCTGACGATCCGCGCCGAGCGCACCGCACGGTCGTCGAGCGCCGACTGGCTCGTCCGCGAGCGCCCGTCCGGCACGTTCGCGCGGCAGCTCCAGGTCGGTCGCGGCCTCGCGCTCGACCAGATCACCGCGAGCTACGCCGACGGCGTCCTGTCGCTGACCATCCCGGTGAGCGAGCAGGCCAAGCCGCGCAAGATCGAGGTGCAGCACGCCAGCACCCCGGCCCAGATCACCCAGGACGCTCCGGCAGCATCCTGACCCCGAACCACCGCGCCCCGTCCGGCAACTGCGCAGCCGGGCGGGGCGCGGCGTCGTCTGACGGTGGGAGACGAACGCGGCACGGCGCCCTCACGGCGCCGCACCCCGCGACGGTCAGAAGGCTCAGGCGTCGGGGCTGACCCGGACGAGCATCTTGCCGACGTTGCCGCCGCGCATCATGTCGAGGAACGCGTCGACCGCGTTCTCGACGCCGTCGACGATCGTCTCGTCGTACGCGACCTTGCCGCCCGCGAACCAGCCGGCCATCTTCTCGGTGAACTCAGGCGCGAGGTGGAACCAGCCGCCGAGCGTGAAGCCCTTGATGGTGAGGCTGCGCGTGATGACGTTGCCGATGTTGTCCGGGCCGGGCGCGGGCTCGGTGGAGTTGTAGGTGGAGATCGCGCCGCACAGGGCGATGCGCCCGCCGGTGTTCATGACGTCGAGTGCGGCCTCGAGGTGGTCGCCGCCGACGTTGTCGAAGAACACGTCGACGCCGTCGGGCACGAGGGCGGGCAGCTGCTCGCGGACGGGCGCGTCCTTGTAGTTGAGCGCGGCGTCGTACCCGTACTTCTCCGTGAGCAGCGCGACCTTCTCGGCCGAGCCTGCGGAGCCGACGACGCGCTTCGCGCCGAGGAGCCGGGCGATCTGCCCGGCGGCGGTGCCGACGGCGCCTGCGGCGCCGGAGACGAACACCGTGTCTCCCTCCTTGATCTGGGCGATCGCGGTGAGGCCGACGTATCCGGTGAGGCCGGTCATGCCGAGCATGCCGAGGCGCACGGAGAGCGGGACGCCCGGCAGCTCGGGCACCGAGCGGAACCGGCTCGCGTCGGCCTGGGCGACGTCGCGCCAGCCGAGGTCGTGCTGCACGAGTGTCCCGACGGGCAGGGAGTCGGCGGCAGACTCGACGACGCGGCCGATCGCGCCGCCCGTCATCGTCTCGCCGAGGGCGAAGGGCGGGATGTAGCTCTTCGTGTCGTTCATGCGGCCGCGCATGTACGGGTCGACGGAGAGGAAGGCGTTGGCGACGCGGACCTCGCCGGGGGCGAGGTCGCCGAGCTCGACGGTGACCGTGCGGAAGTTCTCGGGGGTGGGCCACCCGTGGGGACGGGAGACGAGCTGGACCTGGGTGCTGGCTGCGTGGGTCATGTTCTGCTTTCGTTCCGTTTCAGAGTGCGAGGCCAAGGGCGAGGGCGAGGACGCCGAGCGCGGGTGCGAGGCCCTGCTTGAGCGCTGCCGAGGCCTTGTCGGGGCTCGAGAGGAGGAGGACGAGGGCGGCGGCGGCCATCGAGCCGGCGCCTGTGAGGACGAGGGTCGCGCCGACGGCGGTCTGCCCGGCTGCGTAGAGGACGATGCCGAGCGCGACGGCGATCGCGAGGAACAGGTTGTAGAAGCCCTGGTTGAACGCGAGCTGCTGCTGCACGGCCGCCTGCTCCACGGTGCCGGTGCCGAAGACGGCGCGGGCGCGGGCGCTCGTCCAGGCGATCGACTCGAGATAGAAGATGAAGACGTGCACGAGGGCGGCGACGCCTGCGAGCACGAGGCCAGCGATGACCATGGGGACTCCTCGGTTGAGCGCGCCCTGCGCGCCGTTAGTGGACTGATCGATCTAGAATATACTGGATCGATCAGTTCACCACCAGGAGGGTCACATGGGCCGCACCCAGACGTTCGACACGAACGAGGTCGTCCGCGCCGCCCGCGCCGTCTTCTGGGAGCACGGCTACGAGAGCGCGTCGCTGCCCGAGCTCGAGCAGGCCACCGGGCTCTCCCGCTCGAGCATCTACCACGCGTTCGGCTCCAAGCGCGGCTTGTTCGACGCCGTCGTCGCGAGCTACCTCGACGAGATCGTGCGCCCGCGGCTGCGCGAGCTCACGCGGGACGACGCCGCCCCCGACGCCCTCGACGGCTACCTCGCCGGGCTGCAGGAGGCGCTGCGTCACGCCGGAGCCAACGGATGCCTCCTCCTGTGCGCGGCCAACGCCCCGATCGCCCGTGACGCCCAGGTCGCGACGACGATCGACTCCTACGCGACCGAGCTGCGCGCCGCCGTCGCCGCGGGCGTCGTCCGCCAAGCACCCGACCTGCCCGCCGAGCGGCACGAGACCCTCGCGACCGTGTGCTCAGGCCTCGTCATCGCAGCCCTCTCTCTCGTGCGGGTCAACCTCACGGCTGCGCTCGGCACCATCGACGCCGCCCGCGACCTGCTCCGCCAGCACGAACCGGCACCTCATCCATGACCGCCCGCGCGCGGACGTGACCCGCCCCACACCCGCGTGCATCCGTCCCACACGAACCGATCACAGACACCCCTCGACTCGGCATGTACGGTATTTCGGGCCGTCCCCTCGGCCCGTGACCCGGCGCGGTGCTGTCAGCGACGTCGAGCACCGACAGGAGGATCCTTGCGAAGCAGTGTGGAACCGCGCCGCCGGGCGACGCACGGTCGCGGCCTGGGACGCAGCCACGGCAAGGCGATCCTCTTCGGCGAGCACGCCGTCGTGCACGGCGCACCCGCGATCGTGGTGCCTGTCCCGGCCCTCACCCTCACCGCACACGTGACCGTCGTCGACGGCCCGAGCCGCATCGAGTCCTCCCTCTACGCCGGCCCCACCGCCGACGCGCCGGACCGTCTCGGCCCGACCGTCGCGGCCCTGCAGGCCGCCCTCGACTTCTTCGACCTCGCCGACGTGAGCGTCGAGCTGCGCATCAGCAGCGACCTCCCCGCCTCGCGCGGCCTCGGCTCGAGCGCCGCGACGGGCGCCGCCGTCGTCGCGGCGATCGCCGACCTCGCCGGAACCGACCTCACGCCGGCCGAGCGCCACGACCTCATCCAGACGTCCGAGCGCGTCGCCCACGGCGCCCCGAGCGGCATCGACGCCCACGGCGTCGTCTCCGCCTCGCCGCTGTGGTTCCACGGCGGCGCCGTGGAGGCGCTGCCGACGGGCGCCGACCTCACGTTCGTCCTCGCCGACACGGGCGTCGCGGGCAGCACCCGCACCGCGGTCGACGCCGTCCGCCGGGTCCGGGACACCGAGCGCGAGCGGTTCGACGTCGTCCTCGCACGGCTCACCTCGATCGCGCGCACGGCGCGCACCTCGCTCGCCATGGGCGACCGCGCGACCGTCGGCGCGCTCATGGACGAGTCGCACGGGCACCTCGCGGGGCTCGGCGTGAGCGGACCCGAGCTCGACACGCTCGCCGCCGCCGCACGCGCCGCGGGCGCGCTCGGCGCGAAGCTCACCGGAGGCGGGCTCGGCGGCTGCCTGCTCGCCCTCGCACCTGACCTTCCGACGGCGGAGCACATCGCCGCCGAGCTGCGCGCCGCCGGCGCGACCGCAGTCCACACGTCGACCACGGAGGCGTTCGCATGACGACGGCCACGGCCCAGGCGCACCCCAACATCGCCCTCATCAAGTACTGGGGAAAGAGCGACGAGGCGATGTCGCTGCCCGCGACGGGCAGCCTCTCGCTGACGCTCGACATCTTCCCGACCACGACCACGGTCGAGGTCGACGAGGCCCTGACGGCCGACGTCTTCGAGCTCAACGGCACGGTCCGGGACGACGACGCCGCACGCCGCGTGAGCACCTTCCTCGACCTGGTCCGGGCCCAGGCGGGCACGACCGCGCACGCGCGCGTCACCTCGACCAACACCGTCCCGACGGGTGCGGGCCTCGCGTCGTCCGCGTCGGGCTTCGCGGCTCTCGCCGTCGCCGCCTCGGCGGCGTACGGCCTCGACCTCGACGAGGCTGGCCTCAGCCGCCTCGCCCGCCGCGGCTCGGGCTCGGCGTCACGCTCGATCATCCCGAACGTCGCGCTGTGGACCGAGGGCGACGACGCGACGTCGTACGCGCGGGAGGTCCCCGCCCCGACGATCGCGATGGTCGTCGTCACGCTCGACGCGGGCGTCAAGCACGTCTCCAGCCGCGTCGCGATGCGCCGCACGATCGAGACGTCGCCGTTCTTCCCCGCATGGGTCACCTCGACCCGCACGAGCCTCGACGAGATGGTCGCCGCGTGCGCCGCAGGTGACTTCACGCGCATCGGCGAGCTGACCGAGGCCAACGCGCTGCGCATGCACGCCACCATGCAGGGCGCCGAGCCCGCGATCCGCTACCTGAGCCCCGCGAGCATCGCCCTGTTCGACCGCGTGGTCGCCCTGCGCGCCGAGGGCATCGATGCGTACGCGACCGCGGACGCCGGCCCGAACGTCGCGGTCATCTGCCCGCCCGCCGACGCCGAGCGCGTCGCCGCAGCGCTGCGCGAGACCACGGACGCGCTGCCGGGCGTCAACGCCTCCGTCCTCGTCGCCGGACCCGGCCCGGGCGCCCACCTCGTCGACCGCGCCGGCGGCGCCGCATGATCACCGTCCGCGCGCCGGGCAAGCTCTTCGTCGCCGGCGAGTACGCCGTCGTCGAACCGGGCCAGCCCGCGGTCATCATCGCGGTCGACCGCTACCTCGCGGTCACGCTCACCGAGAGCGTCGACGTCGGCACCGTGCACTCCCCCGAGTACGGCCAGCTGCCGCTCGTGTGGCGGCGCTCCGGCGACGACGTCACGATCGACCGCGACCACCACCCGTACGACTACGTCATGTCCGCCATCACGACGGTCGAGCGCGTGCGCGCCCGCCGCGGCGTCGCGCCGAAGTTCTTCGACACGCGCATCGACAGCCAGCTCGACGACGTCTCCGGCCGCAAGTTCGGCATCGGCTCGTCGGCCGCCGTCACGGTCGCGACCGTCCGCGCCATGTCCGACTTCTACGGCCTCGCGCTGACCAACCTCGAGGTGTTCAAGCTCGCTCTGCTCGCAACCGTGCAGATCGCGCCTGCCGCCTCGGGCGGCGACCTCGCGGCGAGCTGCTTCGGCGGCTGGATCCGCTACAGCGCCCCCGACCGCGCGGCCCTCATCGACGAGCTGCGCCGCCACGACCCGGCGGACCTGCTCGACGCCGACTGTTGGGACGGCCTGTCCGTCACCCGCCTCACCCCGCCCGAGGACCTCCAGCTGCTCGTCGGCTGGACCGGCTCCCCCGCCTCGACCACCCGATTCGTCGACGTCGTCAAGGCCAAGCAGGCGACCGGGGACGTCGACATGGCGGCGTTCGTCGCCGCCAGCCGCGAGCACGTCGACGAGCTCGTCCGCGGCCTCCAGGAGCACGACGACGCGGCCGTCCTCGACGCGATCCGCGGCGCCCGCGCTCTCCTGCAGGGGCTCGGGACGCAGGCCGGGCTAGACCTCGAGACGGCGCGGCTCGCGGCGCTGTGCGACGCTGCCGAGGAGGCAGGCGCCGCCGGCAAGCCCTCGGGCGCCGGCGGGGGCGACTGCGGGATCGTGCTCGCGCCGCCGTCGGCCGACGTCGCCCGCATGCTCGTCGCCTGGGAGCGGGACGACGTGCGCCACCTGACCATCTCGGTCCACCCACCCGAAGGAGCCGTCGATGACGAGTGAACGCAAGGACAACCACGTCGCCCTCGCGATGGACCAGAACCGTGGCGTGCGCGGCCGCAACGACTTCGACGACGTCGAGCTCCTCCACCATGCCCTCGCCGGCATCGACCCGGCGACCGTCAGCCTCGGCACGACCGTCGGCGGCGTGAGCTGGGACGTGCCGTTCTACATCAACGGCATGACCGGCGGCAGCACCTCGACCGGCGAGATCAACCGCACGCTCGCGATCGCGGCTCGTGAAACAGGCATCCCCATGGCGTCCGGCTCGATGAGCATCGCGCTCAAGGACCCGTCGCAGATCCCCACCTTCCAGGTGATCCGCGAGGAGAACCCCGACGGCTTCGTCATGGCGAACCTCGGCGCGGACCACGGCGTCGACAACGCGCTGCGCGTGATCGACCTGCTCCAGGCCGACGCGCTGCAGATCCACGTCAACGCCATGCAGGAGACGGTCATGCCGGAGGGGTCGCGCGACTTCTCCGCGTGGCCTGCCACGATCGAGGCCGTCGTCGCGGCCGTGCCGGTCCCCGTCGTCGTCAAGGAGGTCGGCTTCGGCCTGAGCCGCCGCACGCTCGACACCCTCGCAGGCCTCGGCGTCACGGTCGCCGACGTCTCCGGCCGCGGCGGCACGAACTTCGCCCGCATCGAGAACTCGCGCCGCGCAGGCGGCGACTACGCGTACCTCGAGGGCTGGGGCCAGTCCACGGTGAGCTGCCTGCTCGACGCCCCGAGCGGCTTCCCGACGCTGCTCGCCTCGGGTGGCGTGCGCAACCCGCTCGACGTCCTCAAGGCCCTCGCGCTCGGCGCGAAGGGCGTCGGCGTCGCGGGCACGTTCCTCGCGCTCGCCGTCGACGGCGGCGTGGACGCGCTCGTCACCGAGATCAACCGGTGGAAGGAGCACCTGACGCAGCTCATGGCGACCGTCGGCGCGCCGACCGTCTCCGCCCTGGCGGGCACCGACCTGCTCGTGCGGGGATCCGTGCGAGAGTTCTGCGAGCTGCGCGGGATCGACGCCGCCGCACTCAGCGCCCGCTCCGCGGGCGCGACCGACAACACCCGAGGAGGCCACGATGGCCGCTGACGCCACCGACGCCGAGGTGACCCGCACGGTCACATCCGTCCCCACGCGCTGGGTGGGTCCGCTCAAGCTCTCCGGCAACGTCATGACCGGCGAGCAGTCCGTCCCGCTCGCGACGTACGAGATCCCGCTGTGGCCGTCGGTCGGCCGCGGCGCGCGCATCTCGCGCCTCGTCCCCGACGGCATCGTCACGACGCTGATCGACGAGCGCATGACCCGCTCGACGCTGTTCGTCGCGGAGAACGGCGCCGCCGCCTTCGCGGCCTGGCAGCGCATCCGTGCGCGTCTGCCCGAGCTGCAGGCCGTCGTCGCCGCGCAGAGCGCGTTCGCGAAGCTCATCGACCTCGACGAGCAGATCGTCGGCAACCTGCTGTTCGTGCGCTGGGAGTTCACGACCGGCGACGCGTCGGGCCACAACATGGTGACCAAGGCGTCCGAGGCGCTCATGTCGTTCGTCCTCGACGCCGAGCCGACCCTCTCGTACGGCTCGATCTCGGGCAACTACTGCTCGGACAAGAAGGCCACCGCGATCAACGGCATCCGCGGCCGCGGCAAGAACGTCGTCGCGGAGATCCTCATCCCCGAGGAGCTGGTCCACAAGCAGCTGCGCTCGACGGCGAAGCAGATCGCCGAGCTCAACCTGCGCAAGAACTTCGTCGGCTCGACGGTCGCGGGCGCGCTGCGCTCCGCCAACGCGCACTACGCGAACATGCTGCTCGCGTTCTACCTCGCGACCGGCCAGGACGCGGCGAACATCGTCGAGGGCTCGCAGGGCATGACCCACGCCGAGGACCGCGACGGCGACCTGTACTTCTCGTGCACGCTCCCGAACCTGATCGTCGGCACGGTCGGCAACGGCA
Organism: Flavimobilis soli; assembly: GCF_002564025.1. Lineage (NCBI taxonomy): Bacteria > Bacillati > Actinomycetota > Actinomycetes > Micrococcales > Jonesiaceae > Flavimobilis > Flavimobilis soli. The sequence continues at coordinate 2,107,451 of NZ_PDJH01000001.1, read as the reverse complement.
AGGACGTGCCGGGCATCGACGAGGCGCTCGTCCGCCTCGGCTGTGAGCGAACCGACGTTCCCGGGGCCAGCTCCCGGAGGCTCGCGGTTCTCGCAGCGGCTACCGTGCTGTGCGGGGAGCTCTCGCTCATGGCCGCGCAGACGAACCCTGGCGAGCTCATGGCTGCGCACATCACCCTCGAACGGAACGCAAGGAGGTCGTCGTGACGGCGACTGCACCCCAGATCGGCCTGATCGACCTCTCGGTCGCGACCGGCCACCACGTCGTGTCCCTCACCGACCTCGCGGTCGCGACGGGCGTCGACCCCGCGAAGTACCACGTGGGCATCGGGCAGGACGAGATGAGCCTGCTCGCACCCGACGAGGACATCGTCACGATGGCCGCGACGGCCGCCGCGCCGATCATCGAGCGTCACGGCACGTCGAAGATCCGCACGGTGCTGTTCGCGACCGAGTCGGGCATCGACCAGTCGAAGGCTGCGGGCGTCTACGTCCACCAGCTCCTCGGCCTGCCGTCGGGCTGCCGCGTCGTCGAGATGAAGCAGGCCTGCTACTCCGCGACGGCTGGTCTCCAGGCGGCGCTCGGCATGGTCGCGCGCAACCCTGACGAGCAGGTGCTGCTCATCGCGAGCGACAACGCGCGCTACGACGTCGACTCGGCCGCCGAGGCGACGCAGGGCGCGGGCGCGGTCGCGATGCTGATCGGTGCCGACCCGGCGCTGCTCGCGATCGAGCCCGTGACGGGCGTGCACACGGCGGACGTCGACGACTTCTGGCGTCCGAACGACCGCTCGACGGCCGTCGTGGACGGGCGACTGTCCGTCACCGCGTACGTGGACTCGCTCCTCGGCGCGTGGGACGACTACCAGGCGCGCGGTGGCGTCGCGGCCGAGGAGATCGACCGCTTCTGCCTGCACCAGCCGTTCACGCGCATGGCCGCGAAGGCGTTCGCCCAGCTGAGCAACCACACGGGCGTCACGCGCGATGACACGGTCATCTCGTCGACGTTCACGTACAACCGCCGCATCGGCAACTCGTATACGGCGTCGCTGTATTTCGCGCTCGCGTCCGTCCTGGACAACGAGGCTGACGTCGCGGGCCGCCGCATCGGATTCTTCTCGTACGGGTCCGGCAGCGTCGGCGAGCTGTTCACGGCGGTCGTGCAGCCCGGCTACCGCAAAGCGCTGCGCCCCGGCGCCGTCACGGCGCAGCTCGACGCGCGCGTGCCTGTCGACGTCCCGGAGTACCGCAGGATCCACGCGGCCGCTGAGCTCGCCTCCGACGTCGACGTGAAGACGCCGCACGTGACGGCCGCGCCGTTCCGTTTCGCGGGCATCGTCGGGCGCGCCCGCCGGTACGAGCGCAACTCCTGACGCAACGCTCGACGAGGGCCCGGCCGCCGCAGCGGCCGGGCCCTCGTCGTAGGGCCGCTGCTCGCGACCGCCGCGACGTCCGCTCCGATCCCTGCCGTACCGCAGGTCGGCTCCGGTGCACTGGGTCCGTCGAGCCCGGTAGAGAGGGTCGTCCTTGCGCCCGCGGTGACCGTGAAGGTCCTGCTGGACGCGCCGCCGGCACCGGTCCAACGTGTCACCGGCCAGGCGCCCGACGTGGAAGGGGTCCATCACTGCGACTGCGTCGGGCAGCTCCTCGGTGGTGGCGGTCTTGAAGCCGGAAGACCCGTCCATCGCTACGACCTCCAGGCCGTCCCGCCAAGCCTTGGGACGCTCGGCGAGCCACGTCTTGAACGCCTGCTTGGAGCGCCCCTGGACCATGTCGAGCAGCCGTGGAGGACCGGTGCGGTCGCGGATCGGGGTCAGGTCGATGATGACCGTGACGTACTTGTCGCCGCGGCGGGTGTGGCGCCAAACATGCTCGTCGACGCCGATCACCTTGACGCCCTCGAAACGGTCCGGGTCCTCGATGAGGACCCGCCGGCCCTCGGCGAGCACGGCGGTATTGGCCGTGTTCCACGAGACCCCGAGGCTTTCGGCGATCCGAGCGACGGTCAGGTGCTGGGCGACCAGACCGACCAGAGCCCACCTCAGCGCACTGCGGGACAGCTTCGCCCGCGGCTCGGCAGCGCGGCTGGTGTCTTGGCGCAACACGTAGCCGCAGCCGGTGCACTGGTAGCGGCGGACGGTCACCAGAGGCGTCGTCGGGCGCCAGCCCAGCGGCTCGTGCGCCAACCGGCGCGTGACGGTGTCTCGCGCCAGGCCTTCGCAGCCGCAGCGCCGGCACCACCGGTCCGCCTCATCGACGTCGATGACCCGGCAGGCGAGCACCGCCCGGTCCGGCTCGAGATGCTGCCCGACGACCTGCAGGCCGAACTCATCGAGACGGCAGAACGTGGTCAGGTCAGCGCGCGCGAAGGTAGCGTCAAACACGTCGAGGTCTTCCTGGATGGGCAGTGTGAGAACTTCCGTCCTCGGGAGACCTCGACCTCTACGCAGGCACCGACGCGCCGCCTGCTACACCCTCAACTGCGATGAGCCGTCAATCAGTGATGCGAGCGAGCTTCAGAACGCCAAAGGGACCATCGCCAGCTTCCTCCCATGACACGTATGAGCCAGCCACCATCAACGAGTGCGCAAGGCCTTCACCGTCCGGCAAGCGATATACGTTCATGTCAGAGAGCCGGACAATCCCACGCTCGGCATCGGTCGCGAAGACAAGAGAGTCGCCATCAATACCGAGTCGGGTCACCCCGTATGCGGACTCGACATCCACCGCAGAGAGCACGCCGCTCCTGAGATCTAAGATATTGATCCGGGATGTCGCCGTCTCAGACGATCCCCCTCTGAGCGCCCACACGAGGTGCGACTCCGTCGCGACCATTCCCTCGAACTGGGTCGACTCCGCCAGGACTCCCGAGACAAGCTCCTCCTCGGGGGTCTTTGCCTCTCCGTCTCTCCGGGCGATCACAAAACGCCCTTCAGGCAAGGCAGGGTCGTACCCGCTCACACGCACATAGACGACGTCCTCACCGACAGCGGTCGGCAAGATCCCTCCGTCCGCAAGCCTGTCAAGGCTGCCACGACCGTCGAGGTCCTTGCCAAAGATGCCAACACCGAGATCATCCAGAGTAAGTACCGCTGAGCCAAGAGGGTAGGGCGACCCCCAAAATACCCTCGAAGAACCGACGCTTGGCTGAATGTACGGCCCCTTGATGGGCAGCAACTCGTCCGGAAGAAGGTCTTCGGAACTGGCTATCGGCACACTGGCTCCCTGCCCATCGAGGCGGTGCGAGAACACGGACCAACTGTCAGTAGCCAGGTCAGTCGACGGAGTCTCGACCCATGCGACCACTCCACCGAATGCATCTGCAGCCTCGCCTTGGCGCGGAACCCGGCGATCAACGCCATTCACATGCACGGTCGGCCACAGCGTGACCCTCCCGCCAGCAAGCACGCCGGTACGCGTCTGCGTCAGACTAGTCGGCTCAGCCTGGTCCTCGATCGACTCCACAACAAAAGATCCGTCATCGAGCAATACCCTCGGAATAAGCCCCTGCTCGCGCATGTCCGGTGCCTTCACCTCTTCAATGACTCCTTTCGCTAGGGCGTCCTGCACCGCGGCGAACTTGAGCAACTTGTCGGGAGCACTGATGAGCCGGCCCTCGAACTGAATGTCGAGGTCCAAGGGGCCATCCGTACCCGCACCGTCGTCGTATCCGGGGAGCGACCCAGACCCACTAGGGCTCGGAGCGTAGGTTGGCGAGGCGGATCCCGAAGACGTCGCGGCTGTACGAGGCGGGGCGTCGCCACCAGCTGCTTGCCAGACCCCTACAGCGCCGACTCCCGCACACACAAGAAGGGCACCGATCAGGATGGGCCGACGACGAGGACTCAACCCACTATTCCGTTCGACTGAAGATAGCGACTGGTGAAGGTGCTCGTGGCATGGCTGAACGTGGGCTTCGTGGCCCCGAAGCCGGTGAGACTCGGCGCATTCGCCGCAGGATCGGCGAAGTACAGGGTATCGCCCGATGCACTGTAACGGTATCCCGCCAACCAGTGCCCAAGGGTGCGGTTCGGATGCCCGTTGTAGTGGGTGCCGCCTTGAAACTCGACAGTATCGACGGCAAAGGCATAGCCGAGATCGATGTTGAATGTTGCGATCGAAGCTACTCGGGTCACAGTGGGCGCATTCACCTGATACCAGGTCTTCGGGTTCGCGCCGGTCCACTTGTTCAGAGCCGCCACAAAGCTCTTGCTCGCCCAGGTTGTGGCGCCGCGACTATCGGTCATCATGTATCCGCTGCCCGCTAGGTTCGACTGCGACAGAGCCTTGCCGTCAGCTACGCTCTTCGCCCCCTTGAACTTAGGTGTCTTCAGAATCATGAAGCCCACAGCAGGCCCGCAATAGTAGCTCTTCGACTGCGGAACCTGTGCGATGCTAATCTGATTCCCAGTCGCGGCAGCCGCGGCGACTAGGCCGGCTTGGGCAGACTTAGCGCCAAGGCGCGTCGTGGAGGCATCTACGCCGAGCGCCCCACTCTCTGCAATAGCCAATCGTCCCCCCTTAGACGAGCGGCCAACCTTCTGCAGATAATGCTGAAGAGCCTCGGCGACGTAGCGCTCCTCCGCTGCCCCGAGGACTGGACTCGAGGGCACAGCAGGCACATCTCCGCCAGTCTCACTTCCGAGGATCGCCGGGCCGTCTGGTTCTGTGGCGGCGCTCGCCCCCCCCGGCAGCAGCGAAGGTTGCAGCCAACGCAATGGAAACCGACGCGGCGATCCGACGGACAGCCTTGTGACGCAAGCGATTATTCACATCATCCCCTGACTTTTGTAAGCACACGACCTCGTGTGACGCGGAGAGCATATAGGACGCGGCGGTCCGCTGTGTAGAGCCGTGCCCGAACGTATTTACCGGAGGAGCGAGCCGTCTCGTGGAGCGCTCGGAGTGCGCTCTCCCTGCCCGACAGGCCGCAAAGATCGCAAGGGGACGGGCACCGCAAGTGGTGGCCTCCATCACTGTGCGGAATGGCCTTCGCCGCCAGGGTGTTCCCCAGGCAGACAGACACTCCCAGGAGGCTCGCATGACGTCCGACGGCCAGGACCGCGGCACGGTCGACGTCGACGTCGTCGTGGTCGGCGCCGGTCAGGCTGGGCTCTCCGCGTCGCACCACCTGCGACGGCTCGGTGTGGAGCACGTCGTGCTCGACGCGAACGAAGGCCCTGGGGGCGCGTGGCGGCACCGCTGGCCGTCGCTCACCTTCGGCGGCGCGCACGGCATCCACGACCTGCCCGGCCTCCCGCTCGGCACGCCCGACCCGGACGAGCCGTCGTCGCAGGTCGTCGAGCGGTACTACGGCGAGTACGAGCGCCGCTTCGACCTGCCGGTCGTGCGCCCGGCACGTGTGACGGCGGTGACGTCCGACGCCGGGCCCGACGGCCCGCTCACCGTCACGTCGGACGCGGGCGTGTGGCGGGCGCGCCGAGTCGTCACCGCGACCGGCACGTGGGACCGCCCGTACTGGCCGTACGTCCGCGGCCGCGAGACGTTCCGCGGCCGGCAGCTCCACACGCGCGACTTCTGGACGGTCGAGGACATGCGCAACCTCGACGTCGTCGTCGTGGGCGCGGGTGCGTCCGCGACGCAGTTCCTGCTGCAGCTCGACGGCGTCGCACGCTCGACGACGTGGGCGACCCGGCGCGAGCCCGAGTGGGTCGACCGACCGTTCGACACGGAGTGGGGCATCGACGTCGAGAAGCGCGTGCAGGCGCGGACGCTCGCCGGTCTGCCGACGCTCAGCGTCGTCGCCGCGACGGGACTGCCGCTCACGCCCGAGTACCAGCGCGCGATCGACTCGGGGCTGCTCGTCTCGCGCGGGATGTTCACGCGGGTCGTGCCGGACGGCGTCGTCTTCCCGGGACGCGACGGCGGCCCGGAGGAGAGCGTGCACGCGGACGTCATCCTGTGGGCGACCGGCTTCCGGCCGGCGCTCGACCACCTCGCCCCGCTCCGGCTGCGCGAGCCGGGCGGCGGCATCAGGACCGACGGGACCGTCGTCGACCGCGACCCGCGCGTGCTCCTCGTCGGCTACGGGGCATCGGCGTCGACCCTCGGCGCGACACGCGCCGGACGGCGCGCTGCCCTCGCCGCGGCCCGCAGCCTGGAAGACGCGCCGCTCACGGCAGCGGCCCCGGTGCCAGCACGCTGAGCACCGGGGCCGCTCGGGCGCGTCAGTAGCGGAAGGTCGAGACTGAGGCCCGCAGGTCGGACGCCATCTTCGCGAGCTCGTTGACCGCAGAGGTCGTCTGCGCCAGCGCCTGCGTGGTCGAGTCCGCGGCGCCCGACACCCCGGTGATGTTCGAGGCGATCTCACCGGCGCTCGAAGCGGCGTCGGCGACGTTACGGCTCATCTCGTTGGTGGTGGCGGTCTGCTCCTCGACGGCCGAGGCGATCGTGAGCTGGTAGTCGTTGATCTTGGCGATGACGTCGGAGATCTCGGTGATGGCGTGGACGGCGTTGTCGGTGTCGGCCTGGATGGCCTCGACCTTGCGGGCGATGTCCTCGGTCGCGCGGGCCGTCTCCTGGGCGAGGTCCTTGACCTCGCTCGCGACGACCGCGAAGCCCTTGCCGGCCTCGCCCGCACGCGCAGCCTCGATCGTCGCGTTGAGCGCGAGGAGGTTCGTCTGCTCGGCGATCGAGGTGATCGACTTGACGACCGCTCCGATCTCCTGGCTCGACGCACCCAGGCGCGAGACGGTGTCCGTCGCGTTCGCGGCCTGGCTCGTCGCGCGGCTCGCGACGCCCGCAGCCTCGGAGGCGTTCTGGGCGATCTCACGGATCGAGGCACCCATCTGCTCGGCGCCCGCGGCAACAGTCTGGACGTTGCCCGAGACCTGGACGGCGGCGTCCGAGACGACGGCGGCCTGCGCGGAGGTCTCCTCGGCGCCGGCGGCGATCTGGTGCGAGCTCGCCGAGAGCTGCTCCGACGCGGCGGCCACCGAGTCGGACGACCGGACGACCGACTCCATGACCGAGCGCAGGCTGCTCAGCGCGTCGTCGAGCGCAGCACCCATACGACCGAGCTCGTCGCGCGACTGCAGTCCGGCCTCGCGGGTGAGATCGCCCTCGGCGAGCCCCTCGACGACGTTCTGCACCGCCTTGGTGCTGCGCGCGACGCCCCCCGCGACGAACCAGCCGAGGACGAGCGCGACGAGCCCGCCGACGACGAGGATCACGATGGACACCAGGCTCTGGGACTTGTACGCCGCGTTCGAGCGGTCGACGGCCTCGCTCGCCTCGGCGTTCTCGGCGTCGAGCAGCGCGCTGAGGCTGTCGACGACCGTGTTCGTCACGTCCGTGCCGCGGCTCTCGTTGGCCTGGACCCATCCGGCGACGTCACCGGCGTTCGCGAGCCGGGCGAGGTCGCCGCGCTGGAGCTCGAGGTACTGGTCGATGCTCGTGCTGAGCGTCTCGAGCGTCGCCCTGCGCGAGGTGTCGAGGTTCGTCGCCGCGTAGCTGGCCTGCGCCTTCCGGAAGACCTCCTCTGCTGCGTCGAGCTGCGCGAAGGCCTCGTCCCTGGCGGCCTGGGCGCTCGCCATCGCGGCGTCCCGCACAGCGATCCGCATCTGCGCGCTCGAGTACCGCATGTTGGCCACGTAGCGGATGCCGAGGATGTTGTCCTCGTAGAGGTCCTCGGTGTTCTGGGCGGAGCTGCCGAGAGCGACCAGCCCGAGCACGCCCACCAGCACGGCCATCGCTGCGGCGACGACGACCGCCGCGAGCACCTTGCTGCGGATGCTGAGGTCCTGGAGGCGAGAGAAGAAGCTCCTGGACTGGGCGGGCACGTCGGACATCACTAGCTCCATCGGGTAGGTGGCCGGTCGCCTGGTCGCGAACGGCGTCTGTTTCCCGATCGGTAGGTGAGATCTCGGGTCGAGCGCTCGCGATTTTTCACGGCGACATCAGTGAGGGGGCTCACAGGCCTCACGCTCTCCGCGCCCGGCAGCCTGACCTGCGGCCGCCGGCCCTTCGGTGCGACGGCGCGCGCCGGCGCTCCTGCTCAGCGCGGCAGCTGCGAGACGATAGCGAGCGCGGCGAAGCCCAGCCCGCCGATCGTGACCGCGATGAACAGCAGCACGACGCCGACGAACATCATCCGCGAGTTGCCGTTCTTCTCCGGGTCGACGACGACGTCGTCGGGGTTCCGCGGGTCGACGTAGACGGTGATCGGCTGACCGTCCGCGTACGGCTTGAAGATCATCGGCAGGCGGCCTCGCGCACGCCTCCACGTGCCGTCGGGCAGCGGGTAGTCGAACTCGATCGTGTGGGCGTTGCCGCCGAGCTGCCACCGCTGCACGACGCGCCCCTCGACCGCGACGCGCGCGACCTTCGGGCGACCTCGCGCCCCCTTGGCGAGCAGGACGATCGCAGCGACGAGCAGAGCGAGCCACACGAGCACTCCGAGCACGACCCAGACCCCAGCCGCACCGATCATCCGCGCTCCTTCCTTGGACCCGCCGCCCTCGCGGCAGCCGCCCCATCCTGCCGTGCGCACCACGCCCTCGCCACCGGTCGTGGCGGGCGCGCCCAGCGACACCGGCGCACCGCCCCCGCTACCGTCGAGGCATGACGACGTTCATCGCGCACCGGGGCGCGAGCACCGCGTACGCCGAGCACACGCGCGCGGCCTATGTGCAGGCGCTCGCCGACGGCGCGGACGGCCTCGAGTGCGACGTCCAGCTCACGGCGGACGGCGAGGTCGTGCTGTGGCACGACCCGACGCTCGACCGTACGAGCGACGCGACGGGTGACCTGCACGACCGCACACTCGCGGAGCTGCGCGGCCTCGACACGTTCTCCTGGCGCACCGCCGACCTGCCGACCTCGCACGGTGACGCAGCCGCGCAGGTCCTCACGCTCGGCGAGCTCGCGGCGCTCGCGATCGAGGCGGACCGGCCGGTCGTGCTCGTCGTCGAGCTCAAGCACCCGAGCCCGTTCGGGCACGCCCTCGAGGACGCGACGCTTGCCGCGCTGCGCGCGCACGCGTGGGACTCGGCGAGCGGGCGTCTCGGCGAGTCCGACGTGACCGTCTGCTTCATGAGCTTCTCGACGTCGTCGCTCGAGCACCTCGCGTCCGACGTCCCGGGCGACGCGCTCATGCTCCTCGTCGACGAGCTCTCGGACGCTGCCCTCGTCGAGGATCTTGCGCCGGGCACCGAGGCGACGCCCGAGGCCGTCGCGTCCGCGCGCGCCGCGGTCGGCCGGGGCCTGGCTCTCGTGGCCGACGGCGCGGTCGGCGGCTTCGGCCCGTCCGTCGCCTGGTGCCGCGCGCACCCTGACGAGGTGCGGGACCTCGTCGCGCAGGGCCGGACGCTGCGGGTGTGGACGGTCGACGACGTCGCGGACGCGGAGTTCCTCGTGAGCCTCGGCGTCGGAGAGCTCACGACGAACACCCCGCGCGAGCTCCGCGCTGCGCTCGCCGCGACCCAGCCTCCACCTGGCGCAGCAGCCTGACCTGCAGAACCACCCCGCAGAGCCGACGAGACCTCCACGGTCCGTCCACCCGGCCGGGTCCGCGCAGGGCCACGATGAGAGCACGCGCAGGCCGACGAGTCGGGCTCGCCGCCGCTGTCTGGGCGGCGGCCGCCCTGTTCACAGCTTCTGGGACAGCCAGTCGAACACGGTAGCGAGGTACTGCTCGCGCGCCGGCTCGGGCGACAGCGCAAGGTCGTGCACGCCGCCCGGGATCTTCGCGAGCGTGACGTCCTCGCCGACCTGCTTGGCCCGCGCCTCGATCTGCTCGACGTCGAGGACCTCGTCACCGTCAGGACCTGACCGGTCGCTCGTGCAGACGAGAACCGGGCAGCGCACCGCGAGCCCACGCGCGAGACGGCGATGCCCGCGTCGCACGGCGCGCAGCCAGGCTGCACGCACCGGTACACCGTCGGGGTTCTTGAGCGCGACGTCGTAGTCCCACTCGCCCCCGCCCGCGACGTGGAGGCGCTGGGCGTACGTCGACGGTCCGTCGTTGATCACGTACGTCGGCCCGAGCGGCCCGACGACGTCGAGCACCCGCGTCGCGACCTCACGGTCGAACCACGGCGCCGCGAGGTCGAACCACGGCGAGTTGAGCACGAGCGCGTCGACCGCGACCTTCCTCCGCAACGAGTGCGCCCACAGGCTCGCTGTGAGCCCACCGGTCGAGTGCGCGTTGACGGCCAGCACGTCGTGCGACCGCCGGATCCACGCCGCCGCCTCGGTCAGCTCGGGCCGGTAGTCGCGCAGGTCGTCGACGAAGTGCGGCAGCTGCCACGGCCGCCACGAGCGCCCGCACCGGCGCAGGTCGAGCGCGTAGAAGTCGTACCCCTCGTCCTCCCAGCGCTGGGCGAGGTGCGTCTGGAAGAAGTAGTCGTTGTAGCCGTGCACGTAGAGCACGGCCCGACGGCGCGCTGGCGCCCCCTCGGGCTGCACCCGCCGCACGAGCGTCGCGACGACAGGACCGTCGTCGTCCCCCTCGAGGTCGAACGTCGCCTTCTCGAAGCCGTCGAGCTCGTCTGCGACCCAGCGCATCGGCACCCCCTGTGCGGTCCGTCGGTCCTGGTCAGCAGGTTACGCCGGGACGTCGTCGCGCCGCGCGCCCACGACGTCGTCCTCGCGCGCACCGTCCGGGATCGGCACGAGAAGCAGCAGCCCCACGAGCAGGACGACCATGATGCCGAGGATCCCCCAGTACTGCGCACCCGAGATCGCGATGAACGTCGAGAACGCGGCAGGCGCCATGAAGCTCGCGGCGCGCCCCGTCGTCGCGTACAGCCCGAAGATCTCGGACTCGCGACCCGCCGGGATGCGCCGCGCGAGCATCGTGCGGCTCGCGGACTGGGCGGGCCCGACGAAGAGGCACAGGAGCAGGCCGAACACCCAGAACGCGCCCTGACCGGCGTCGTGCAGGAAGAACACCGCGACGCCCGAGACGACGAGGCCGACGAGGGACCCGACGATCACCCGCTTCGGTCCGAGGCGGTCCTCGAGGAACCCCGCGGCGATCGTAGCGAGGCCCGCGACGACGTTCGCCGCGATCGCGAAGACGATGATCTCGGAGCTGGAGAAGCCGAACGTCCCCGCCCCGATCACCGCGCCGAACGTGAAGACGCCCGCGAGCCCGTCGCGGTACACGGCCGAGGCGATGAGGAACCGCACGACGTCGCGGCGCTCGCGCCACAGGGCCGCGACGTCGCTGAACAGCTTGCGGTACGCGCCCGCGACGCCGAGACGCGCACGCGTCGGCGACGGCGGCACCTCGGGGACGGCGAACAGCACGGGCAGTGCGAAGACCGCGAACCACACCGCGGAGAACAGGACGGCGACGCGGTACCGCAGCCCGGCGTCGTCCCCCACGCCGAACCAGCCGACCTCCGGGTTGATGAAACCGACGAACAGGATGAGCAGCAGCACGATCCCGCCGATGTAGCCGGCGCCCCAGCCGATGCCTGAGACGCGTCCGACGTTCGCCGAGGTCGAGACCTGCGTGAGCGTCGCGTTGTAGTTGACCGACGCGAGCTCGAAGAAGATGTTGCCCGCCGCCAGCAGCGTGATGCCCAGGAGCAGGTTGCCCGTGAGGTTGTCGGGATCGGGCGTCACGAAGAACATCGCGGCGCTGATGGCGACCGTGACGAACGTGTTGACCGCGAGCCAGCGGCGGCGGCGCCCGCCGTCGTCCGAACGGGCGCCGACGACGGGCGCGCTCACCGCGATGAGCACGCCGGCGATCGCGAGGCCCCAGCCGAGCCACGCGGAGTGGTCGGCGAGGACGCCGTCAAGCAGGAGCTTTGCGGGGCCCTTCGCCACGCCGGCGACCTTCTCGGCCTCGGCCGCGTCGACGACGTCGCGCGCGACGAAGTCGCTCGACGTGATCCATCGCGTGAACACGAAGGTCGTGATGACGGCGTTGAACGCCGCGGAACCCCAGTCCCACAGGGCCCACGCGGCCACGGTGCGCTTGCGCACGGGAGCTGCGGGAGAGAGCGACGTCGGGCGATCGGTGAGGTCGGGCTCGTCGTTGAGCCCCGCTTCGTCGGCGGTCATGGTCGGATGGTAGACCGATGAGACGGCGCAGGTCGGAAGCCGAGACGAACGGGGCGTGTCCCCGCCCGTCCCGGCCCGCTCAGGTCAGACGTCGATGCGACGCGGCCCCGCCTGCCAGGCGCTCCACGCGGACGCCACGATCTCCTCGAACGAGTGCTGGGCCTTCCAGCCGAGCACCTCGTTGATGCGGTCCGGGGAGGCGACGAGCTGCGCCGGGTCGCCCGCGCGGCGCCCCCGGATCTCGGGCGTCGCGTCGAGGCCGGACGCGACGCCGATCTGGTCGATCACCTCGCGGACCGAGGCGCCCTTGCCGGTGCCGACGTTGAACGTGTCGTGCGGACGCTCGTCCTTGCCCAGGTAGTCGATCGCGGCGATGTGCGCCTCGGCGAGGTCACGGACATGGATGTAGTCGCGGATGCAGGTGCCGTCGGGCGTCGGGTAGTCGTCCCCGAAGATCAGGGGCTTCTCGCCGCGGCCCAGACGCTCGAGGACCATCGGCACGAGGTTGAGCACCGCCGGGTCGCCCAGGTCGTCCCAGCCGGCACCGGCGACGTTGAAGTAGCGCAGCGCGACGAAGCGCAGGCCCCACGCGCGGGCGGCCGCACGGCCCAGCCACTCGCCGATGAGCTTGGTCTCGCCGTACGGGTTGATGGGCTCCGCGTGCAGCTTCTCCTCGACGACCGCCGAGGACGGGTTGCCGTAGGTCGCGGCGGAGGAGGAGAACACGAGGCGGTCGACCGTGGCCGCCTCCATCGCGGTGATGACGTTGGTGAGGCCGCCGACGTTCTGCTGGTAGTAGTAGGCCGGACGCTCGACCGACTCCCCCACCTGCTTGCGCGCGGCGAAGTGGATGACCGCGTCGACCCCGTGCTCGCGCATCGTGGCGGTCAGCACCCCGACCGCCTCGGGCGACGCGACGTCGAGCTTCACCAGGACGGCGTCGCCGATCCGGGAGGCCGAGCCCGTCGAGAGGTCGTCGACGACAACGACTCGCTCCCCCCGCTGCTCGAGAAGACGGACGACGTGTGCTCCGATGTACCCGGCTCCGCCGGTGACGAGGGTGGTCATGCTCACGATCCTATCGAGCCGGCCTGGCTCACCGCAGCGACCGGAGGGCCCAGACCTCGGGCGAGTCCTGGTCAGGCCCAGCCGAGCTCGTGGAGCTTGTCGTCGTCGATGCCGAAGTGGTGCGCGATCTCGTGGACCACGGTGATCCGCACCTCCTCGACGACGTCCTCCTCCGTCTCGCAGATCGCGAGCGTCGGGTTGCGGAAGATCGTGATGCGGTCGGGCATCGCGCCGGCGGCCCACGCGGCGCCCCGCTCCGTGAGCGGGATCCCGTCGTAGACGCCGAGCAGCTCCGGGTCGTCCGGCGGCGCGTCGTCCTCCACGAAGACGACGACGTTGTCCATCTGGGCGGCCAGGTCCTGCGGGACCTCGTCGAGGGCGTCGCTCACGAGCTCCTCGAACCGCTCCCTGGTCATCTCGATCACTCGTCCATCATCCCTTGCGTCGTAGCGCGAGGGCAGCGAGGGCTCCACACGCCCTCTGAGCGCCTCACAACCGCAGGATCACGCCGATTTTGCCAGGACGCCGTCGTACGCATATGCTTACCGAGGTCTCCAACGGAACCGACTAGGCCCCCATCGTCTAGCGGCCTAGGACGCCGCCCTTTCACGGCGGTAGCACGGGTTCGAATCCCGTTGGGGGTGCGCAGCACCAGTAAGACATGCAGTAAGGTCTTGTCTCACCACAAGGCCCCGTAGCGCAGTTGGTTAGCGCGCCGCCCTGTCACGGCGGAGGTCGCGGGTTCAAGTCCCGTCGGGGTCGCTCGATATCGCCCGGTCACCTGACCGGGCGTCGTCGGTTACGGCCACTTAGCTCAGTTGGTAGAGCGTTCGACTGAAAATCGAAAGGTCGGCAGTTCGACCCTGCCAGTGGCCACAGCTCAGAAGCCCCGCCCGGTCCCCGGAGCGGGGCTTCGTCGTCCCGGACCGTCTGTCGGCGCGCCCTGCTGCGCACCTGACGTCCCGGTTCTCGCCCTGGCGCACGCCCGGAGCTACCACACCCCTCTCACCAGCAGCTCGGCCTCCCTGTCTGCGGACTCCTCCGTGCCGCCCTACAGTTGTCTCGCACTCCGAATCACGATTGAGTGGAGTGTCGGCGCAACCGCGAACGGCCGGACGAAGGCAGGTACCTCATGACTGACCCGCTGCACGGCGACGGCGCCCGCACCGGCGCCTCGAAGAACGACGAACCGTCGGTCGGCGAGCTCTTCGGGAGACTGACCGAGCACACGACCCGGCTCGTCCGCGCGGAGATCGCGCTCGCGAAGGCGGAGCTCAAGGCGAAGCTCACCAAGATCGGCATCGGTGCCGGCCTGCTGGTGGCCGCCGGGGTCCTCTCGCTCTACGCGCTCGGCAAGCTGTTCGACGCCGCGGCGCTCGGTCTTGCCGAGGTCGTCGCCCCGTGGCTCGCGTTCCTGATCGTCGGGGTGGTGCTGCTCATCATCGTCGGCATCCTCGCCGCGGTCGGCGCGAAGGCTCTCAAGGCTGGCACGCCGCCCGTCCCCGAGAAGGCGATCGACAACGTGAAGACGGACGTCGAGGAGATCAAGAAGGGACTGCGTCGATGAGCGCCGAGAAGGAGCCCCAGCTCTCCCTGCCCGCCGCCGAGGCCGAGGTCCTCGCGGCCCGCGCGGACCTTGCGCGGACGGTCGACGCCCTCGCAGGCCGGCTCGACCCGCGCGTGCGCGCGGCGGAGGCGGCGCAGGCGGCCAAGCAGGCCGCGGTCGACGCGCGCGGGCTGCTCACCGGCAAGGGTGCGCCGCAGCACGACCGGGAGCGCAGCCGGAACCTCAAGATCCTCATCGGTGCGGCGCTCGGGGCGACCGCTCTCGTCACGCTCGTGATCGCCCGGCGGCGTTGAGCCGACCGGCTCCTGGTTCCGGGTACACGAAAGACGGGACCGCCACGGCCCCGTGAGGGTATCGCTGGAGCTGACGAGCACTGACGGCTGGGGGTCACCGGGAGGGCGCCCCCAGCCGCGAAGTTCGACGATGCCGCTGAGTGGGCGGCTACGTCAGCTCCCGTCGGCGAGAGCGGCCTGCGTCGCGCTCTCGTTGAGGAGCGAGAGAACCTCAGCCTCGCGGTAGCGGCGGTGACCACCCAGGGTGCGGATCGCGGAGATCTTGCCCGCCTTGGCCCAGCGGGTGACCGTCTTGGGGTCAACACGGAAGAGGCTCGCCACCTCGGCCGGAGTCAGCAGTACGTCGGACTCATTGCCGTGGACAGGCATGGTCGCTCCTTCATCGTCGTTCTTATAAGGCATCATCATGCCACCCGCAACTGGGACAAGTTGCCACCGGCGCGGGTGAAGATGTGAGGTTCGTCGCACTTCATCCGATCTGTCCAGATAGCCGCGCAGCGGGCCTCTCCCTCCTTATCGGCAGGGAAAGCCAAAGTGGTCGGAATACCGTCGGACCATGTACCGTTGGGGGCGAATAGACGAGTCAACATGCCGGACCGCCCGTGCACCGGAGCCCTGAAACGGCATACCGACACGAGCCAGTCCTGCCTCTATGTAAGGGGGGTCACAGCCATGGGCCGCGGCCGTCAGAAGGCGAAGCAGACGAAGGTCGCTCGCGAGCTGAAGTACTACACCCCGCCTACGGACATCAGGGCGCTCGAGCAGGAGCTCTCCCGCCGCAGCGCGACTGACGTCGTCGACCACCGCAGTGCGGCGGAGGACGACGTGGACCCGTACGTGGACTGGAACGACGAGCGCGACTGACTCGCTCCCCCCTCGGCTCCACGGCCGTCCGTCGTCGAGCTGACCCGAGCAAGCGAGAGCGCCGTACACCCCAGGTGTGCGGCGCTCTCGTTCGTCTGTCGCCAGGTGGACCGGCGTCGCGGGCCGCAGCCCGCGACGCCTGACGCCTACCGGTAGTCCCCGACGAGACGCACGGCTCCCGCCTGGACGCCCTTCGTCCCGGAGACGAGCCCGTCGCGGTCGTCGTCCGGACCGAGGTGAGCAACCTCACCCAGCACCCACGCGTCGATGCCGGCCGCCTTGCAGCGCGCGATCGTCGCGGCGACGCCGTCCGCGCCGACGACGGCGACCATGCCGACCCCGAGGTTGAGCGTGTTCTCCAGGTCGCCGCGCGGCACGCCGCCGAGCTCACGGACGAGGCGGAACACCGCGGGCACCTCCCACGAGGCGCGGTCGACCGTCGCGACCGTGCCCGCGGGCAGGACGCGCGCCAGGTTCGCCGCAAGGCCGCCACCGGTGACGTGCGTGAACGCGTGCACCTGGGTCGCAGGGTCTCCCGCGATCGCGAGGACGTCGGACGCATAGACGCGCGTCGGCTCGAGCAGCTCCTCGCCGAGGGTGCGGCCGAGCTCGTCGACGTGCCGGTCGAGCTCCCAGCCCGCGTGCTTCACGACGGCACGCACGAGCGAGTACCCGTTCGAGTGCAGGCCCGACGACGCCATCGCGACGAGCACGTCACCCGCCTCCACGCGGTCGGGGCCGAGCAGCGCGTCCGCCTCGACGACGCCCGTCGCCGCACCCGCGACGTCGTACTCGTCCTCGCCCAGGAGACCCGGGTGCTCGGCGGTCTCCCCGCCGACGAGCGCCGTGCCCGCGACGGCGCACGCCTCCGCGACGCCGCGCACGATGTCCGCGATGCGCTCCGGCACGACCTTGCCGCACGCGATGTAGTCCGTCATGAACAGCGGCTTCGCACCGACCACGACGATGTCGTCGACGACCATGCCGACGAGGTCGAAGCCGATCGTGTCGTGCTTGTCCATCGCCTGCGCGATCGCGACCTTGGTGCCGACGCCGTCGGTCGACGTCGCGAGCAGGGGCTTGCGGTACGTGAGGACCTCGGAGAAGTCGTACAGGCCCGCGAACCCGCCGGCCCCGCCGAGCACCTGCGGCCCGTGCGTGCGCCCGAGCGCCGCCTTCATCAGCTCGACGGCCTTGTCGCCCGCCTCGGTGTCGACGCCTGCCGCGGCGTACGTGATTCCTTCGGTCATCGGTGCGCTCCTCGCGTCGTGGACCGCTCGCGGACCACGGGGATGGACGTTGTGCTTGCGGTCAGGGACGGTTGAGCGCGTCGCCGCCGCCCGTGGACACGGCCAGGGTCGTCAGGCCGTCGGTCGGGTTGCCGAGCGGCGCCTCGCCGGACTCGAGCAGGTGCTTGCCGAGCTTCTCGTCGTCCGGCAGCTCGATCGGGTACTCGCCGGTGAAGCACGCCGCGCACAGCTGTGCCTTCGGCTGCTCGGTCGCCTCGATCATCGCCTCGAGCGAGATGTAGCCGAGGGAGTCGGCGCCGAGGGAGGCCGCGATCTCGTCCTTGTTGAGGCCGTTCGCGATGAGCTCGGCACGCGACGCGAAGTCGATGCCGTAGAAGCACGGCCACTTCACCGGCGGTGCGGAGATGCGGATGTGCACCTCGGCGGCACCCGCCTCGCGGAGCATGCGCACGAGCGCGCGCTGCGTGTTGCCCCGGACGATCGAGTCGTCGACGACGACGAGGCGCTTGCCGCGGATGACCTCGCGCAGCGGGTTGAGCTTGAGCCGGATGCCGAGCTGGCGGAGCGTGTCCGACGGCTGGATGAAGGTGCGACCGACGTAGGCGTTCTTGGTGAGGCCCTGGCCGAACGGGATGCCGGACTCCTGCGCGTAGCCGACCGCGGCCGGCGTCCCGGACTCGGGGACGGGGATGACGAGGTCCGCCTCGACGGCGTGCTCCTGCGCGAGACGGCGGCCCATCTCGACGCGCGCGGCGTGCACCGAGCGACCGGCGATCGTCGTGTCGGGGCGGGCGAGGTAGACGTACTCGAAGACGCAGCCCGCGCGCTTGACCTCGGCGAAGCGGTGGGAGCGCAGGCCCTCGTCGTCGATGATGATCATCTCGCCGGGCTCGACCTCGCGGACGACCGAGGCTCCGACGATGTCGAGCGCCGACGTCTCGGAGGCGACGACCCAGCCGCGCTCGAGGCGGCCGAGCACGAGCGGACGCACGCCCTGCGGGTCGCGCGCGGCGTAGAGCGTGTGCTCGTCCATGAAGACGAGGCTGAACGCGCCGCGCAGGCGCGGCAGGACCTCGAGCGCCGTCTGCTCGAGGGTGTGCCCCTCGTCGCCCGCGAAGAGGGCGGTGATGAGGGCCGTGTCGGTCGTGTTGCCGCGAGCGAGCTCGCCGCGACGCTGGGCGCCGTAGCGCTCCGCGACGAGCTCGACGAGCTCGGCGCTGTTGACGAGGTTGCCGTTGTGGCCGAGGGCGACCGTCCCCTTGGCTGTCGCGCCGAGCGTCGGCTGGGCGTTCTCCCAGGTGACGCCGCCGGTCGTCGAGTAGCGGCAGTGGCCGACGGCGATGTGCCCGCCGAGCGCGTTCAGCGCGGTCTCGTCGAAGACCTGCGAGACGAGACCCATGTCCTTGTAGACGAGGATCTGCTGGCCGTTGCTCGTCGCGATGCCGGCTGACTCCTGGCCGCGGTGCTGGAGGGCGTAGAGCCCGAAGTACGCGAGCTTGGCGACCTCCTCGCCGGGCGCCCAGACGCCGAAGACGCCGCACTCGTCCTGCGGTCCCTTCTCGCCGGGCATGAGGTCGTGATTGAGCAGTCCGTCTCCGCGCAAGGCCACGAGTTCAGTGTCCCACAGCACACCGAGCCCTCGCGGAGAGCCCACGATTCGGAACGAACGGTGCGCGGCCGCCGACGTGGCCGCCGCGCGAACCGCCCCCCGACCTCGGCCGGGACCAAGGTCCGTGGACGGACCTTCCTGACATGTGAGACAGCCGGAGCATTGTCGATCGATTCCGTCGGGTTGCGGTTACGTTCCTGCTCCGACCAGCACCCGCCGGCCGACCCCTACGGAACGAAGGCACCACGATGACCGCACGCTCGACTCGAGGGATCCTCACCCTTGCCCTGGCCGCACTCACGGCGACGGCGCTGAGCGCCTGTGGCCCGGAGCCTCTCAACGCCTCGACCAGCGGCGACGCCGCGAGCACGCAGCTCAGCCTCGTCGGCTTCGCTGTGCCGAAGGCCGCGAACGACGCCGCCCAGGCCGCGTTCGCGAAGACCGACGCGGGCGCCGGCACCACCTGGACGACGTCGTACGGCGCCTCGGGCGACCAGTCCCGCGCCGTCGAGTCCGGGCTCGACGCCGACTACGTCCACTTCTCGCTCACGGGCGACGTCACGCGCCTCGTCGACGCGGGCCTGGTCGACGAGAGCTGGGACGACGGCGAGCACAAGGGCATCGTGTCCGACTCCGTCGTCGTGCTCGTCGTCCGCGAGGGCAACCCGAAGAACATCCAGGGGTGGGATGACCTCGTCCGCGACGACGTCTCGATCGTCTCGCCCAACCCCGGCTCGTCCGGCTCCGCGCGCTGGAACATCCTCGCCGCGTACGGGTCCGTCCTCGCCAAGGGCGGCACCGAGGCGGAGGCGACCGAGTACCTCACGAAGTTCTTCGAGAACGTCGCCGCACTCCCCGGCTCCGGCCGTGACGCGACGACGGCGTTCACGTCCGGCACCGGCGACGTCCTCATCTCCTACGAGAACGAGGCGATCCTCGCGCGGCAGAACGGCGAGACCTTCGACTACGTCGTCCCCGCCGAGACGCTCCTCATCGAGAACCCGGCCGCCGTCCTCAAGGACGCCGACCCCAAGGCCAAGGCCTACCTCGACTTCGTCCTGACGGCCGAGGGCCAGAAGGAGTTCGCCGCGAAGGGCTTCCGCCCGCTCGTCGACGTCGGCCCGATCGAGGTCGAGGGCGCGAACGACCCGAAGAACCCCTTCCCCGAGCCGGAGAAGCTGCTCACGATCGCCGACGACTTCGGCGGGTGGAGCGAGACCAACGCCAAGTTCTTCGGCGACGACGGCCTCGTCACCAAGATCCAGCAGGAGACGGGCAAGAAGTGACCTCGTCGCGCACCACGCTCGGGCGGCCGGCCCCTCAGGGGCCGACCGCCTCGGCCGTCTCTCCACAACCGCCCGACGACGCGCCGCAGCCCCCGGCTCAGCAGCGGCGCGTGCGCCGCGCACCGGGCGCCCGCGACCTCACCGCCTCATCACGCGTAGGCCTCGGCGTCGCTGTCGTCTGGTTCTCCGTGCTCGCGCTGCTGCCGCTCGCCGCCGTCGTCGTCGCGACGTCGTCCGGAGGCTGGGGCAGGTTCAGCGCGACGATCACCGACCCGCAGACCGCCGCCGCGATCAGCCTGACGATCACGCACGCGCTGATCGTCACCCTCGTCAACATGGTCATGGGCACCGTCATCGCGTGGGTCCTCGTACGCGACTCGTTCCCCGGCAGGCGCCTCCTCGAGGTGCTCATCGACATCCCGTTCGCGCTGCCGACGATCGTCGCCGGCCTCGTGCTGCTGTCCCTCTACGGGCCGTCGAGCCCGCTCGGCGTCAACGTCGCCAACACCGAGCTGTCCGTGACGCTCGCGCTGCTGTTCGTCACGCTGCCGTTCGTCGTGCGCACCGTCCAGCCCGTCCTCGCCGAGCTCGACCAGGACGTCGAGGAGGCCGCCGCCTCCCTCGGCGCCGGGCGCACGACCATCCTGCGCCGCGTCATCCTCCCCTCCCTCGTCCCCGCGATCGCCTCCGGCGCCGCACTCTCCTTCGCGCGCGGGATCAGCGAGTACGGCTCGCTCGTCCTCCTCTCAGGCAACCTGCCCATGCGCACCGAGGTCGCGTCCGTGCGGATCCTGTCCTACCTCGAGAACGGTGACCAGGCCGCGGCCGCCGCCGTCGCGACGCTCCTGCTCGCCGTCTCGCTCCTCGCGATCGTCGCCCTCGACCTCATCCAGCGGAAGGTGGCGTCCCGTGGCTAGGAGCAGGACCACCACCTGGGTGCTGCGCGTCGTCGTCGTCGCGTACCTCGTGCTGCTCGTCGGCTGGCCGGTCAGCCTCGTCGTGCAGCACACGTTCGCCGACGGCCTCACGTCCCTGCGGCACACCCTGAGCGAGCCGTCCGTCGTCTTCGCCCTCCAGCTCACCGCGTCCGTCGCCCTGCAGGCGACGCTCCTCAACACCGTGTTCGGCGTCGGCATCTCCCTGCTGCTCGTCCGCAAGGAGTTCCGAGGAAAGCGCCTGCTGTCGGCACTGCTCGACCTGCCGCTGTCCGTCTCCCCGGTCGTCGTCGGGCTCGCGCTCGTCCTCGCCTACGGCGGCCGCGGCACCTGGTTCGGGCCGACGCTCGAGGCCAACGGCCTGCAGATCATCTTCGCGACGCCGGGCATCGTGCTCGCGACCGCGTTCGTGTCGCTGCCCCTCGTCATCCGCGAGGTCGTGCCCGTCCTCACCGAGATCGGCACCGATGAGGAGCAGGCCGCGCGGTCCCTCGGCGCAGGCGGGCTCCAGACCTTCTGGCGCATCACGCTGCCCGCGATCCGCTGGGCGATCGTCTACGGCGTCGTCCTCACGCTCGCGCGGTCCCTCGGCGAGTTCGGCGCCGTCAAGATCGTCTCCGGCAACCTCGAGGGCCGCACGCAGACGGCGACGCTCCTCGTCGAGCAGAAGTACCAGGACTTCGAGCAGGCCACCGCCTACGCCACGAGCTTCCTGCTCGCCGCCGTCTCCGTCGCCTGCATCATCGTGGTCTCGTTCCTGCGGCCCGAGACGAAGGCCCGCCGATGACCGCACCAGAGCACGCGCGCCCGGCGCGCCCCACCGAACCCGCGCGCCCGGCGCGCCCCACGCACCGCGCGAACCACCTCGAGGAGCGACCATGAGCATCGACGTCCGCGGCGTCGGCAAGAAGTTCGGCGACTTCGTCGCCCTCGACGACGTCTCCGTCTCCATCCCCACCGGCCAGCTCACCGCGCTGCTCGGCCCCTCCGGCGGCGGCAAGTCCACGCTCCTGCGCATCATCGCCGGGCTCGAGACGGCCGACACCGGCACCGTCTCGATCGAGGGCCGCGACGCCACGAGCCTGCCCGCGCAGAAGCGCAACGTCGGCTTCGTGTTCCAGCACTACGCCGCGTTCAAGCACCTGTCCGTGCGCAAGAACGTCGCGTTCGGGCTCGAGATCCGCAAGACGCCGAAGGACGAGGTGCGACGGCGCGTCGACGAGCTGCTCGCGCTCGTGCACCTCACGCAGTTCGCGGACCGCAAGCCCGCCCAGCTCTCCGGCGGTCAGCGGCAGCGCATGGCGCTCGCCCGGGCGCTCGCCGTCCAGCCGTCCGTGCTGCTGCTCGACGAGCCGTTCGGCGCGCTCGACGCGAAGGTGCGCAAGGAGCTGCGCGACTGGCTGCGCCGCCTGCACGACGAGATCCCCGTGACGACCGTCTTCGTGACGCACGACCAGGAGGAAGCCCTCGAGGTCGCCGACGAGATCGTCGTCATCAACGAGGGTCGCGTCGAGCAGGTCGGGTCGCCCGACGACCTCTACGACACCCCGGCGAACCCGTTCGTCATGGGCTTCCTCGGGCCGGTCACGACGCTCGGCGACCGCCTCGTGCGGCCGCACGACGTGCACGTGTTCACGGAGCCGCCGTCGGGCCTCGCGACCGTCGAGGGGAAGGTCGTGCGGGCGCTGCGCGTCGGGTACGAGGTGCGGCTCGAGGTCGAGGCGGCAGGCAGCCGCACCGAGGTGACGCTCACGCGCGCCGAGCAGCGCGCGCTCGGCGCATCGGGCGGGTCGACGGTCTGGCTGCGCCCGGCGCCGGACGCCCGCACGCTCGCCCTCGTCTGACGCTCGGCGACCGATCGCCCGATTGCACGGCCCACGCGTGCAATCGGGCGATCGGTGGGAGGGAGACTCCCCCACCAGACGACAGATCGCCCGGGTGCACACGTCGCGCGTGCAACCGGGCGATCAGTGCGAGGGGCACTCCCCCACCGGACGACAGATCGCCCGGGTGCACACGTCGCGTGTGCATCCGGGCGATCAGTGCGAGGGACACTCCCCCACCAGACGACAGATCGCCCGGGCGCACACGTCGCGCGTGCAACCGGGCGATCAGTGCGAGGGACACTCCCCCACCAGACGACAGATCGCCCGGGCGCACACGTCGCGCGTGCAACCGGGCGATCAGTGCGAGGGACACTCCCCCACCAGACGACAGATCGCCCGGGCGCACACGTCGCGCGTGCAACCGGGCGATCAGTGCGAGGGACACTCCCCCACCAGACGACAGATCGCCCGGGTGCACACGTCGCGTGTGCATCCGGGCGATCGGTCGGGACTCGGGCGCGGCTCGATCCCCGCTGGGTCAGCGGCGGGAGCGGCGGTCCGCGATCAGCGCCCAGACGACGCCGACGACGAGACCCGCGAGCGTCACCTCGAGCGTGAGGATCGAGCGCGACCACGTGGGGTGCCCGGGCTCGAGCGCGAACAGGTTGAGCGCGGCGCTCACGATCAGACCGACGACGACGCCGGTCCACGCGAACGCCTTGAAGCGGGGCGCGCGGCGCACCGTCCGCGGGTCGACGACCTCCGTCACGGGCACCGTCTCCGCAGGGGTGGGCGTCTCCGCGGGGTCGAGCACCCCCGCGGGCGTCCCCGCGGATTCGGGCGTCTCCGCGGGGTCGAGCATCCCCGCGGGGTCGGGCATCTCCGCGGGGTCGGGCGTCGGCGAGCTCGGCTGCTGCGGGTCGGTGGAAGTCACGTTCCGACCCTAGCCGCTCGGCGGCGTCATCCTACGATCGAGCCATGCCCGCACGACGCCGCACCGACCCCACCGCAGGACGCGCCGCGATCGCCGCCTGGCGCGAGGACCCGACCAACCGCCGCGCCCGCGCGACCGCCGTCCGCTTCACGCTCGAGGAGGTCGCGGCGATCGAGCCCGGGCACGCGGTCGAGGTCCGCGTCCCGCCCGACGGCGCGGTCCAGGCGATCGAGGGCCCGCGCCACACGCGCGACACCCCGCCGAACGTCGTCGAGACGGACCCGCAGACCTGGCTCAGCATCGTCACCGGCGAGGTCGCGTGGGCCGACGCCGTCGACGACGGACGGCTGCGCGCGTCGGGGACGCGCGCCGACATCTCGCGACTGTTCCCGCTCCAGGCCGCGAGGCTGCGCTGAGCCCCTCAGGTCAGGCCCGGCACGGACGAACGGCCAGCTCGGTGGCACCGGTAGACCACGCGCCGCGCAGCTCCGCCGCCCGGGAGCCGGTGTCAGACCCCGCCGATAACGTCGCGGTCATGATCGACACGCTCGCCCCGGCGCCCGCACTCCGTTCCGCTCGGCTCCTGCTCACCCCGCTCACGCACGCGGACGCGGACGCGGTGCACGCGATCTTCGCGGACGCGCGCACGTGGCAGCACCTGCCGAGCGGCCGGCACACGGACGTCGAGCAGACGCTCGCCATGATCGAGCGGTCGCTCACCAGCCTCGCGGAGTACGGCTGCGGCACGTGGTCGATGCGCCTCGCCGACGACGGCCCTGACGGGCCGGTGATCGGCGTCGGCGGTGTCACGTGGTCGAGCGCCGGCTGCTGGAACCTCGGCTACCGGCTCGCATCCGAGGCATGGGGCAAGGGCCTCGCGACCGAGGTCGCGCGCGCGGGCATCGTGCACGCCCGCCGCGCCGAGCCGGACGCACCGGTGACGGCACGCGTCCTGTCGACCAACCCCGCCTCGGCGCGGGTGCTCGACCACGTCGGCCTCACGCAGGTGTGGCGCGGTGTGCCGCGCGACCGCACGCTCGAAGTGCCCGACGTCGAACGGCTCGTCTTCAGCGACCGTCGCCTGCGCCCCGAGACGTTGGACGGGCTCATCGCCCTCGGCTAGGCGCCCCGTCGCCCGCCTCGGCAAGCTCGAACGCAACCTTGCCCGCCGCCACGTCGACGGACACGAGGCGCACCCGTACCCGAGCCCCCAGCTCGATCTCCGCCTCAGGCGACGAGACCTTCGCCCGCACCGCAGGCTCCGCGATGATCACCGTGCCGCGGCCGCGACTGCCGTTCGTGTCGACGACGACGCCGTCGAACACCTCGCCCTCACGACCGCTCAGCACCGCCGCCTCGACCGCGTCCACGCACCCGCGCTCGAACGCCGCCGCACGCTGAGCCGTCGACGACATGATCTGCGGCAGACCGACGAGCCCCTCGCGCACCCACGCGGGCACCGGCTCGCCGGCGCACACCGCCGCGCACGCCGCGAGCCCGTACCGGTCGACGAGCCGCCGCAACGGCGCCGTCACGTGCGCGTAGTGCGCCGCGATCGCCGCGTGCTGCGACTCCGACGGCTCGGCAGGCAGCGGTTGCCCGGCGTCGCCGTCCAGCACGAGGTAGTCGGCACCGCGGAACAGCGACGTCGCCTCGTTCATGAACGCCGCGTGCGCGGGCGTCCGAGCGTCGAGCTGGTCCAGCAGGTCCGCGTAGGCGAGCGCCTCGGGCCACTCGATCCCGAGCGCCGCAGCCGCCCGACGCAGACGCGCGAGGTCGCGCGGGTCCGCGGGCGGAAGCGTCCGGAGGATCCCCACGCCCGCACCGACCATGATCCGCGCCGCCGCCATGCCCGTCAGCAGGGAGATCTGCGCGTTCCACGCCTCGACCGGAAGGACCTCGCGGAACTCGAGGTGCACGTCCACGCCGTCGACCACCGCCTGCTGCTCCGGGACGTCGAGCGAGACTCCGCCGCGCTCCCGCTCCCGTTCGAGCCGCAGGGTCCCGACCTCCCGCAGGAGGAGCAGCACGTCGGACGCGCTGCCGTCGTCGAACGCGGCCTGCGCCTGCGCGTAGGAGAGCCGTGCGCGCGAACGTACGACGGCGCGGCGCACCTGCGCGTCGACCTGCTCGCCGCGGGCGTCGAGCAGGACGTCCCACAGGTAGGCGAACCGGTCGACGTCGGGCAGGAGGCTGAGCACGCCCTCGCTCAGCACGGGAGGGTGCAGCGGGATGCGGGTCGCCGGCCCGTAGACCGTGGTGCCGCGCTCGCGCGTCACGCGGTCGAGCGCGCCCCCCGGCGCGACGGCCTGCGCGACGTCCGCGATCGCGTACCGCACGCGGAAGCCGCCGTCCGTGCGCTCGATGTGGACCGCCTGGTCGAGGTCCATCGACCCGGGCGGGTCGATCGTCACGAGCTCGACATCACGGGCGTCGAGCACATCAGCGGGCGGGGACGCGAGCTCTGCGACCACGCGCTCTGCGGCAGCCTCGGCCTCGGCGAGCGCGTCCGCAGGGAACTGCTCCTCGAGGCCGAGCTCCGTGCGCAGCGCCTCGAACCGGTCCGCGAGCGACGGCGACGGCTGCGGCTCGAGGCGCATCGTGTGCCGGGTCATCGGGCTCTCCGGTCGACGAGACCGAGCGCGTACTCGGTCCACCAGGTGCCCGCCGAGGGGCCGCCGTTGCAGCTCCCGTCGCTCTCGCCCGGGCGCTTGACCCAGAGGAAGGCGTCGAGCCTCTTCCCTCCGACCCAGCGCGGCTTGGCGCCGAGTCCCTGGCCGGGCGGGTTGCACCACTCGGCGCCCGCCGTCGCGCGGCCGTTGCGGGACGTGTCGATCACGTAGTGGCGGCTCTTCGCCTTGACCCCGCGCTTGCCGAGTGCCCTGGACACCTTCTCGGCGTACGCGCGCTCGTCCTTCGTGGAGCGGAAGTTGGAGACGTTCGTCGCGAAGCCCCGCGCCTTCGCGACGCCGGCGGCCTTGAGGCGCTTCGCCATGTCGGCGGGTGTGCGCCAGCTCGAGTGCCCTGCGTCGATGTAGACGAGCGCGCCTGCGGCGGAGAGCTTGCCGACGGCGTACGTGAGCAGCTTCGCGCGCTGGGCGCCGCCGCAGTCGAGCCCGAGCGCGTCCGGCTCGAGGACGACGATCGCCTTGCTGCCGCGAAGCCCCGCAGCCACTTCCCGGACCCACCTCTTGTAGGTCGAGGCCGTGAAGCCGCCGGACGAGTGGCCGCCGCAATCGCGGCCGGGGATCGCGTACAGGACGAGCTGCGGGACCGCCTTGGCCTTCGTGGCCTTGCGGACGTAGGTCCGCACATCCTTGCGGACGGTCGACGTCGCGTTCCAGGTTCCGAACCACCTCGCCTGGGCGGTGCTGGAGATGACCTTGAGCTTCTTCGCGACGCTCTTCCTGCCGGCCTTGGCCGCCGCCTTGCGGGCAGCCTCGGCCTGCGTGTCCTTGTCGACGTAGAGCCTGCGCGTCGTGGTCGCGGTCGCGAGCCCGCTCGCGACGGACGCAGCCGCGGTCGGGGAGGTCGCGGCGTCGGGCAGCGCGGCGCTCGCACGCGAGAGGGAGATGGTGCTCGCGGGTCCGAGGGTCGTGGCGCCGCCGCCGGCGGCGGCCGTCGCCGGCGGCACGGCGAGGACGACGACCAGGGCGAGAGCGGCGGTGGCGCGACGGCGGCGTGCGGCGGTGCGGAGCATGGCACGAACGTAGCGCGGATCCGCCGCGCAGGACGGGTGACGAGCGCCGGAACGACAGCGGGCGGGCTCCCTCATGAGGAGCCCGCCCGCTGGTGCGCCGTCGTCCCGGGTGAGGGGTGCGACGCGGCCTCGCGCGGCGTGCCGCGCGAGGAGGTCGTGTCGGGTCAGATGACGCCGAGCGCGAGCATCGCGTCGGCGACCTTCGTGAAGCCGGCGATGTTGGCACCCGCGACGTAGTTGCCCGGCTGGCCGTACTCGTCGGCCGTGGTCGCGCAGCGGTCGTGGATGTCGTTCATGATCCGCGCGAGCCGCTCCTCGGTGTGCTCGAAGCTCCACGAGTCGCGGCTCGCGTTCTGCTGCATCTCGAGGGCCGACGTCGCGACGCCGCCCGCGTTCGCAGCCTTGCCGGGGGCGAAGAGCACGCCGGCCTCCTGGAACATCGTGATCGCGGCCGGGGTCGTGGGCATGTTCGCGCCCTCGGCGACCGCGAGCACGCCCGAGGCGATGAGCGCCTTGGCATCCTGCTCGTCGAGCTCGTTCTGGGTCGCGCACGGGAGGGCGACGTCGCCGCCGAGCTCCCAGACGCGGGCGCCCTCGACGAACCTGGCAGACGGACGACGGGCCGCGTACTCGGCGATGCGGGCACGCTCGACCTCCTTGACCTGACGGACGAGGTCGACGTCGATGCCGGCCTCGTCGACGACGTAGCCGGACGAGTCGGAGCAGGCGATGACGTGGGCGCCGAGCTGCTGGGCCTTCTGCATCGCGTAGATCGCGACGTTCCCGGAGCCGGAGACGACGACGCGCTTGCCCTCGAAGGACGTGCCCTTCGTCTCGAGCATGTGCTGCGCGAAGAAGACCGTGCCGTAGCCGGTGGCCTCGGTGCGGACGAGCGAGCCGCCCCACGTGATGCCCTTGCCGGTGAGGACGCCGGACTCGTAGCGGTTGGTGATGCGCTTGTACTGGCCGAACAGGTAGCCGATCTCGCGGCCGCCCACGCCGATGTCACCGGCGGGGACGTCGGTGTACTCGCCGATGTGGCGGTAGAGCTCGGTCATGAAGGACTGGCAGAAGCGCATGACCTCGGCGTCGGACTTGCCGCGCGGGTCGAAGTCCGAGCCGCCCTTGCCGCCGCCGATCGGCATGCCGGTCAGCGAGTTCTTGAAGACCTGCTCGAAGCCGAGGAACTTCACGATGCCCAGGTACACGGACGGGTGGAAGCGCAGGCCGCCCTTGTACGGGCCGAGGGCGGAGTTGAACTCGACGCGGAAGCCTCGGTTGATCTGGATCTGGCCACGGTCGTCGACCCACGGCACGCGGAAGATGATCTGGCGCTCGGGCTCGCAGATGCGCTGGAGCACGGCGGCGTCCGCGTACTGCGGGTTCTTCTCGAGGACGGGGCCCAGGGAGTCGAAGACCTCGCGAACTGCCTGGTGGAACTCCTCCTCGCCAGGGTTGCGTCGGAGCACCTGCTCGAAGACGGGCGCAAGTGAGCTCTGCATGGGTTCTCCTCGGGTGACGATTCGTTGCAAACCACTGTCCCACCGCGAAAACGAGACGGTCGTCCCGTCTCAGGATGCGACCCTGGTTCACGCGCGCTAAACCCGCGTCAGAAAGCAGTTCCTGACACCCTCTCGCTCACGATATGAGACTTTGGTCCTAACTGGATCAGATCGCTCGACAAGGGCGTATCACTGTTGCAGGAGGTCGCAGCACCGCGACCCACGGACGAAGGACGAGGGAGGGAACGTGCACCACATGCCCGCAGCGCGCCGTGCGACTCCGGCCACGCCCTCGTCGCCGCGCCGCGACTGTCCGAGGGGCACGAGCCCCGCGGTCGCCACGACCCGCTGACTCGTCGCCCCTCACCGGCGTGACGCCGGACGGCACGGCCTCGCCGCGCCCGCTCTGACAGCCACACTTCTGCCTTTTCTCGACCATCGCGGTCCAGAAATGCGCCCGGTGCTGCCCTCGCACACCCAGAAACCCACCCAGGAGCCACCATGACCGCTACCACCGCACGCCCCCGCCGCCGCGCCGCCGCCGCGCTCGCCGCCCTGCTCGCCCTGCCCGCCGCGCTCGCCGCGTGCGGCACCGCCCAGGCCGACGCCGGCGCAGCCGACGGCACGACCGTCCTGCGCTACCAGGGATCCGTCGGCCAGGTGACCTTCCCCGAGCTCGCCGAGGACCTCGGCTACTTCGAGAAGGTCAGCCTCGAGTGGATCGGCGACGTCACCGGTGGCCCCGCGTCGATCCAGGCCGTCGCGACCGGGCAGGCCGACATCGGGAACGCGTTCAACGGCGCGATCATCAAGCTCGTCGACTCGGGAGCGCCCATCAAGGCCGTCCTCGCCTCGTACGGCTCCGACAGCCTCACCAACGGCGGCGTCTACGTCCTCGAGGACAGCCCCATCACGACCGCCCGCGACCTCATCGGCAAGAAGATCGCCGTCAACACGCTCGGCGCTCAGGCCGAGGCCGTCGACCGGAGCTGGCTCAAGCAGGAGGGCCTCACGCCCGAGGAGATCGCCCAGGTCGAGCTGACCGTCGTCCCACCCGTGAACGCCGAGCAGACGCTCCGCGAGGGACAGGTCGACGCCGCAGGGCTCAGCGGCCCGCTCCAGGACCTCGCGCTCGAGCGCGGCGGCATCCGCAAGCTGTTCTCCGAGGTCGACCTGTTCGGCGAGCTGTCCTACGGCAGCTACGTCCTGCCGACGTCGCTCATCGAGAAGAACCCCGACGCCGCCGCGGACTTCGTCCAGGGCACCGCCCGCGCGATCCGCTGGGCCCAGGTGACCCCGCCCGAGGAGGTCCGCGAGCGCTACACCTCGATCATCACGGAGCGTGGCCGCGGCGAGAACACCGACCTCGTCGCGTTCTACAAGTCCAGCTCGGTCGCGGGCGCCGGCGGCGTCGTGGCCGACGACGAGATCAACCTGTGGATCGACTGGCTCGTCGAGGACGGCCAGATCGAGCCCGGGATCACCACGGCCGACGTCGTCACGAACGACCTCAACCCGTACGCGAACGGCACGTACGCCCCCGACGCAGGCCCCGACGGCAAGCCCGTCGACTGACGCCGCACCTCAGCACCCCAGCACCCCAGCACCGAAGACCACCGCACCCAGGAGGAACCATGTCCGCGCGACCCGACCGCCAGCTCCACCTCAACCTCTTCATCACCGCGACCGGCCACCACGAGGCCTCGTGGCGCCACCCCGGCTCGCCCGTCGAGAACATCTACACGGCGAAGCACTTCCAGGACCTCGCGCAGCGCGCCGAGGCGGCGAAGCTCGACGCCGTCTTCTTCGCTGACATCCCCGCGCTCACCCCGCAGGTCGAGCACGGACCGGCGGGCCACCTCGAGCCGATCACGACGCTCGCGTCGATCGCGGCCGTGACCGAGCGCATCGGGCTCATCGCGACGGCGTCGACGACGTACTACGAGCCCTACAACCTCGCTCGCCTGTTCGCGTCGCTCGACCACCTCTCCGGCGGCCGCGCCGGCTGGAACATCGTCACGACCGCGAGCGCCGCGGCCGCCGAGAACTTCGGCAGCGAGCCGTTCCCGGACCCCGCGCAGCGGTACGCCCGCGCGGAGGAGTTCCTGCAGGCGGCGACCCGCCTGTGGGACTCGTGGGAGGACGACGCGATCATCGCCGACCGCGCCTCGGGCCGGTACGCCGACCCGGCGAAGATCCACCGCGCGGACTTCGCCGGCTCGCACCTGTCGGTCGGCGGCGCGTTCAGCGCGCCGCGCCCGCCGCAGGGCTACCCGGTGCTCGTGCAGGCCGGCTCCTCGAACGAGGGGCGCGCGTTCGCGGCCCGGTGGGCCGAGGCGATCTTCACCGCGCACCAGCGCATCGAGGACGCCCAGGCGTTCTACGCCGACATCAAGTCGGGGGCGATCTCTGCGGGCCGTCGTCCGGACGACGTCGTCATCCTCCCGGGCCTGAGTCCGTTCATCGGGTCGACGGCCGCCGAGGCGCACGACCTCGAGCAGGAGCTCAACGAGCTGACCGTGCCCGCGTACGGGCTGCGCCAGCTGTCCGCGCTCGTGGGCGTGACGCTCGGCGAGGACGACCTCGACCGGCCCGTGCCGCTCGAGCTGTTCGCGGGCGCGGGTGACGTCACCGACAACAACCGCTCGCGCTTCCAGGTCGTCGCAGGCATCGTCGAGCGTGAGCGTCCGACGCTGCGCGGCCTGCTGCACCGCCTCGCTGGCGCCCGCGGCCACCGCGTCCTGACGGGCACGCCGGACCAGATCGCGGACTCGATCGAGGAGTGGTTCACGCGCGGCGCGGCGGACGGCTTCAACGTCATGCCGCCGTTCCACCCGGGCGGCTTCGAGGCGTTCGTCGACCACGTCGTGCCGATCCTGCAGCAGCGCGGCCTGTTCCGCACCGAGTACGAGGGCCGCACGCTGCGCGAGAACCTCGGCCTCGAGCGTCCGGCCAACCAGTACGCGGGCACGCTCGCCGGCTCGCTCGCCGAGGCGATCGCGTGACCGTCCCCCCACCGGCAGCCGGCACCGGGACGACGCGCGCGCCGGCGACGCTGCGCTCGCTCGTCGTGCCGGTGTACGCCCCGGCCGTCGTCTTCGGGATCGGGCAGGGCGCGGCCCTGCCGGTCGTCGCCCTGTCCGCGACCGAGCTCGGCGCGTCGACGACGGTCGCCGCGTTCGTCGCGGCGTCGACGGGTGCGGGGCTGCTGGTGGGGGACCTCCCGGCCGGGCGGATCGTCGCCCGCTACGGCGAGCGCGTCGCGATCGTCGGCGGCTCGGTCGCCGGCGCGCTCGGGGTGCTGCTCGCGCTCCTCGCGCCGACGGTCTGGCTCCTGGCGGCGGGCGTGCTCGTGTCGGGCTGCGCGATGTCCGTGTGGACGCTCGCCCGGCAGCGGTACCTCGCCGACGCCGTCCCGGTCGTCATCCGCGCCCGCGCGATGTCGGTGTTCGCGACGATGTGGCGCGTCGGCGCGCTCGTCGGCCCGTTCGTCGGCGCCGCCGTCATCTCGCGGACGGGCACGCGCGGCGGCTTCGCCGTGCAGCTCGTCGCGATCCTCGTCTCGGGCTGGCTCATGTCACGCCTGCCCGACGACGGTCCGCGCCGCGAGCGGGGCGCTCCCGTCCGCAGCATCCCGGGAGGGGGACGCGCGACGCTCGTGGGCGTCGCCGTCGCGCACCGTCGGCTGTTCCTGTCCCTCGGGCTCGGGACGCTCCTGCTGGGCGCGACGCGCGCCTCACGTGACGTCGTCGTGCCGCTGTGGGGCGAGCACATCGGGCTCGACGCGGCACAGATCTCCCTGATCTTCGGCTGCGCAGGCGTGCTCGAGGTGCTCGTCTCGACACCGGCCGGGCACCTGATGGACCGCTTCGGCCGGGCCGTCGTCGCGGTCCCGTCGCTCGCCTTCCTCGCCGTCGCGTACGGCACCCTCCCCCTCACGACGACGGCGCTCGGCATGTGGGTCGTCGTCACGGTCCTCGGCATCGGCAACGGCCTGAGCAACGGGTTGCTCATGACGATCGGCGCCGACGTCGCACCGCCGGCCTACCGCGCGGAGTTCCTCGCGTCGTGGCGGCTCATGCACGACTCCGGGATGTTCGCGGGCCCGCTCGCCGTGTCCGCCGTCTCGGTCGCCTCCCTCGCCGCCGCGAGCCTCACGATCGCGGGCCTCGCCGGGCTCGGCGCGCTCGTCATGTGGCGCTCCGTGCCCCGCTGCGTGCCGCACCCGCGGCCCGACGACTGTCCGGACGCCCCGCCGCCCGCCGCGCACGACACCCACCCCCAGCCCCACCTGTCCCAGGAGGTCTCCCGATGACCGCACCGACCACCACCCTGCCGAGCGCCTCGGGCGCGACCGCGGTCCGCGACCGCGTCGCCCCGGCCGGCGCCACCCTGCCCGACGGCGCCACGTCCGACGGGCGCCCGCCGCGCCTGCGCCTCGCGAACGTGCACAAGGAGTTCGTCGTCCGCGACCGCAGCCGCGGCCGCCGCGGCGCCCGGCGCCGCTTCGTCGCCGTCGACGACTTCACGCTCGACGTCGCCGCGGGCGAGTTCCTCACCGTCGTCGGCCCGTCCGGCTGCGGCAAGTCCACCCTGCTCGACCTGCTCGGCGGACTCGCGACGCCGACGTCGGGCAGCATCCAGCTCGACGGGCACGAGATCACGGGCCCAGGCCTCGACCGTGGCGTCGTCTTCCAGCAGTACGCGCTGCTGCCGTGGCGCACCGCCCGGTCGAACGTCGAGTTCGGCCTCGCCGCGAAGGGCGTACCGCGCGCCCGACGCTCCGCGATCGCGCGTGAGTACCTCGACCTCGTCGGCCTCACCGGCTTCGAGGACCGCTACCCGCACGAGCTCTCGGGCGGCATGAAGCAGCGCGTCGCGATCGCGAGGTCCCTCGCCTTCGACCCCGAGGTGCTGCTCATGGACGAGCCGTTCGCCGCCCTCGACGCCCAGACGCGCGAGACGCTGCAGGACGAGCTGCTGCGCATCTGGCGCGCGACCGGCAAGACGGTCGTCTTCATCACGCACGGCATCGACGAGGCCGTCTACCTCGGCCAGCGCGTCGCGATCATGACGCCCCGCCCCGGCCGCCTGCACTCGGTTCTCGACGTCGACCTCGACGTCGAGTCGGCCGAGGACGTGCGGTCGACCGCCGAGTTCGGCGCGCTGCGCCACGAGATCTGGACGCGGCTGCACGCCGCCGATAAGCAGGAGCCCCACCATGACTGACACCGTCGCCTTCGCCGACCCGCCCACCCTCGGGCGACGCCAGGTCCTCACCGCCGAGGCGGTGCGCGAGCCGCTGCGGCGGCGTGTCGCCACCGGCGCCGTCCGCACGGCCCGGTCCTCCGTCGCGATCCTTGCGTTCCTCGCCCTGTGGGAGGTCGCCCCGCGCGTCGGGCTCGTCGACGCCGTGTTCCTGCCGCCCCTGTCGACCGTGCTCGTCGCCCTCGGCGACCTCGCGGCCGACGGCGCGCTCGCGACCCACGTGTCGGCGAGCCTGGGCCGCGCCGCCGTCGGCTTCGGCATCGCCGTCGCCGTCTCGATCCCCGTCGGCATCGCGATCGGCTGGTACCGGCCGGTCGCCGAGCTGCTCACGCCGATCCTCGAGCTGTTCCGCAACACGGCGGCGCTCGCGCTCCTGCCGGTGTTCATCCTCATCCTCGGCATCGGCGAGACGTCCAAGATCGCGCTCGTCACCTACGCGTGCTCGTTCCCGATCCTGCTCACGACCATCTCCGGCGTCCGCACCGTCGACCCGCTGCTCGTGAAGTCCGCCCGGTCCCTCGGGCTCACGCCCGTCCGCCTGTTCTGGCACGTCGTCCTGCCTGCCGCCGTCCCCGCGATCTTCACGGGCGTGCGCATGGCCGGTTCGGCGTCGATCCTCGTGCTCATCGCCGCCGAGATGATCGGTGCGAAGGCCGGGCTCGGGTTCCTCATCACCTACACCCAGTACAACTTCCAGATCCCCGAGATGTACGCGGGGATCATCGTCATCGCCCTCACGGGGCTCGCGATCAACGGCGTGCTCCTCGCGATCGAGCGCCGCTTCTCCCGCTGGCGCACAGCCTGACCCTCCCCCTTCTTCCCGCTTGGAGCCCACCATGTCCGCACCCCTGAACGTCGTCGTCCTCAACGGCAGCCCGTCCTTCCCGTCCAAGACCGCCGCCCTCGGCCAGGAGATCGTCACGCGCCTCGCCGCGCACGTCCCCGTCGCCGCGAGCACCGTGAACGTCGCCGAGCTCGTGCCGTTCTTCGGCGACACGTATGGCGACCCGCGCTCTCCCGTCGCGGCCGCCCTCGAGACCATCGCGGCCGCCGACCTGCTCATCGCCGCGAGCCCGATCTACAAGGGCTCGTACACGGGGCTGTTCAAGCACGTCGTCGACCTGCTGTCGCCGTCCGCTCTGCTCGGCAAGCCCGTCCTGCTCGTCGCGACCGGCGGCTCGGAGCGGCACACGCTCGCCCTCGAGCACCAGTTCCGGCCGCTGTTCGGCTTCTTCCAGGCCGACACCCTGCCCGTGACCATCTACGGGCACGACTCCGAGTTCACCGACTACCAGGTCACCGGCGAGGGTCTCGACTCGCGCATCGACAAGGCGATCGCCCGCGCCCTGCCGTTCCTCTCCGCGGACGCCCGCGAGGCTACCCTCCTGCCGGTCATCTAGGTCAGGCACGGTCCCGCGCGGCCGCTCCCGCTGTCCCGACACCAGCCCCTCCTTCCCGAGCCCTCGCCACCCCACGTCGACAGATCGCCCTTCTGCACGCCTCACGCGTGTAACGGGGCGATCGGTGCGGAGGGCCCGGCCACCCGAGGTCGACGGATCGCTCGTCTGCACACCTCACCTGGGCAGACGGGCGATCTGTCGCCGATCAGAGGACGGGATCGTGTGGGCCCGCTGCGTCAGCGGCGGGCAGCCGCGAGCCGTGCGAGCGCGAAGCGGTCCGCCCGCGCCGCGACCGGTGCGTCCGGCGTGAGCGTCTCGTCGGCGAGGTCCGCGAGGACGCGCCCGAGCGCAGGCGCGAACTTGAAGCCGTGCCCCGAGAAGCCCGCCGCGACGACCACGCGCCCGACGCGGTCGAGCACGAAGTCGTGGTCCGGCGTCGTCGTGTACGTGCAGGAGATCGCCTCGAAGGCATCAGGGTCGGCCCCCGGGACCCGCTCAGCGACATAGTCGCGGAGCTGCGCGAGCTGCCGCTCGTCCGGCTGGAACGTCCGTCGGTCCGGGTGGACCACAGGCCCGACGGCGTGGAAGCCCACCTTGACGCCCTCGCCCGGCGTCTCGAGCCCGTACGTCCCCGACGGCCAACGCCGGCCCGGCCCGACGACGTCCGCGCCAGGGTCATGCGTGAACGACGGCCACGGCGTGGCCGCGTCGCGCGGTGCGAAGTGCGCCGGCTGCTCCTGCGTGACGACGAGCCGCGACAGCCCGGCGAACGCCGGGCGGCGAGCCACGCCGTCGTGCACGCCGGCGAGCAGGTCCGTGCTCCACGCCCCCGCCGCGACGACGACGCGCTGCGCGACGAGCTCGGCGACGTCGTCGTCCGACGACGACGCGAGCGCCTCAGGCTCGGTGCGGACGAGCACGCCGTCCGGCACGTCCTCGATCGCCGTCACGCGGCGCCCGTGGACGACACGCGCACCGTGCGCGACCGCGTCGGCTTGGAACGCCGCGACCGCGCGGTCAGCGTGCAGGCGGCCCGCCGTCTCGGGCTCGACGAGCACCCGCCCCTCGAACGCGAGACCGGGCCAGCGCTCAGCGGCCTCGGCCGCGCTCACGAGCGCGTGCGGCACGCCGCGCGACCCGAGGGCGGCCGCGAGGTCCGCGAGGTGCGCCTGCACCGACGGCCCGCCCGACGCGACGCCGCCCGTGATCGTGAGGATCTCCACGCCCGTCGCGGCTTCGAGCTCGCGCCACAGGCCGTGCGCCTCGAGCGTCAGGTCGAGGTACTCGGGCTCCGTGTACGTCGTCCGGTAGATGCGCGACGCGCCGTGCGACGCCCCGCGCACGTGACCGGCGTCGAACCGCTCGAGAAGCACGACGTCGGCACCGCGCCGCGCGAGCGCCCAGGCGGTCGCAGAGCCGACCACACCCCCGCCGACGACGATCGTCTGGACTCGCTGGGTCATGCTGGCTCCTCGAAGGGGTGCGGGCGACGACGCCCGGGCGGTGCGGACGACGGCATCGTTCCACCTGCCCGCGCGCTGCGACAGAGCAGTCCACTGTCAGGCTGCGGAGGGCTCCGGTAGCGTCGGGCCATGGGACTCCTGCACCAGTACGACCTCACTGTCGAGTGGACCGGCGCCGGCGAGTCCGGGACCGCGTCCTACACCTCCTACACGCGTGACCACGTCGTCCGCATCGACGGCAAGCCTGACCTCCTCGGGTCCTCCGACACCGCCTTCCGTGGCGACCCGTCGCGCCACACACCCGAGGACCTGCTCGTCGCGGCCCTCTCGCAGTGCCACATGCTGTGGTTCCTGCACGTCGCGTCGAGCGAGGGCGTCGTCGTCACCGGCTACACGGACCGCGCGCAGGGCACGATGCGCGTCGAGTCGGGCGGCGCGGGCCAGTTCACGGACGTCGTCCTGCACCCGCACGTCGTCGTACGGGACGCGACGACGGCGTCGGGCGCGCCCGTCGACGACGCGCTGCTGGCACACCTGCACGCGACGGCGCACGAGCGCTGCTTCATCGCCCGCTCGGTGAACTTCCCCGTGCACGTCGAGCCGACGCTGAGCGTCGAGCAGGGCGCACCCGCATGACGGTGACGTTGCCGTCGTCCGTCCGCATCGAGCCCGGCGTGGGCGACGGCGACCTGCTCGTCGTCGAGACGCCGTCGGGCACCGCCCGCATCCACACGTACGGCGCGCACCTCGTCTCGTGGGTGCCCGCGGGTGGCGCGGACCTGCTGTGGGTGTCGCCGCGCACGGCGTACGAGCCGGGCGCGGCGATCCGCGGCGGTGTGCCGCTGTGCTTCCCCTGGTTCGGCCCGCACCCGTCCGGGACGGGCCCCGCGCACGGCTTCGCGCGCGTGTCCGTGTGGCGCCTCGTCGAGGCGACGGAGCTGCCCGACGACGCCACTCACCCCGGCGGCGGCGTCGCGGTGACGCTCGAGCTGACGGAGCAGGACGTCGACCCGGCCCTGACGAGCGTGTGGCCGCACCCGTTCGCGGCGCGCGTGCGGCTCGTCGTCGGGCGCGAGCTGTCGCTGTCGCTGGCCGTGACGAACACCGGCGGGCAGACGTTCTCCGTGTCGGAAGCCCTGCACACCTACGTCGCGGTCGGCGACGTGCGCCGCGTGATCGTCACGGGGCTCGACGGCGCGACGTACGTCGACAAGGTTGCTGACGACGTCCACGTCCAGGTCGGCCCGGTCGTGCTCGACGGCGAGACCGACCGCGTCTACACGGGCACCGCGGCGACCACGCAGGTCGTCGAGCCGGGCCGCCCGACCGTGACGGTCGCGAAGTCCGGGTCGCGGTCGACCGTCGTGTGGAACCCGTGGGCCGAGAAGGCCGCCGCGATGGCAGACGTGCCCGACGACGCGTGGACCGGCTTCGTGTGCGTCGAGACGGCGAACGCGTTCGACGACTCCTTCGCGGTCGAGCCGGGCGAGACCCGCACGATCACGGCCCGCTTCACGGTCGGCTGAGGCGGCGCCCACCCCGCGCCGCGCAGCGCCGCGCCGTGCCGCGGCGCCCTCCGGCGTCGGCCGTCTTGTCGCCCAGCGCCGACCACCTGCGTCGGCCGTCTCGTCGCCGAGGTAGGGGCGTGCACGCGAGGTAGGGCCCTGCATGGCCCTACCTCGCGCGGGAGGCCCTACCTCGCGTGGGTGGCCCTACCTCGCGATGGTCAGCACGCCTGTGGCACGTGTGCCGTCCGACCTGGGTCAGGCGACGGCGAGGCGGTAGCCGCGCTTGACGACCGTCTGGACGAGCGCCCGGGCGTCCGGGGCGTGCTGCGCGACGGCGTCGCGCAGCCTGGCGACCGCGACCTCGGCGGTGTGCGGGTCCTCGGACAGACCGGGCAGCACCTGGAGCAGCTCCGCGCGCGTGACCACCTCGCCCGCCCGGGCGGCAAGGACGCGGAGCACCTCGAGCGTCGCTGGGGACAGCGGCAGCACGTGGCCGTCCAGCAGGGCAGCGCGCGACCGGACCTGCAGGCACCCGGCGACCGTCGCGACCTGGGTCGTGCGGTCCTCCTCGTAGTGGCTCACGAGCGCACGCACGAGCGCCCCGAGGCGCGCCCGTTCCGGCACGACCGGCTCGATCCCGCGCGCGACGAGCGGCGCCGCCGTGACCGGCCCGACCGCCGCGGCGATGAGCGACCGGTCGGCGAAGCGCGTCGCGAGCGCCTTGCCCACACCCTCGCGGTCCACGACCTCGAGCCAGGCGTGCGCGCCCGGCGCGGACGTGAACACGACGGCGTCGACCTCGCCGAGCGCGGCCGCGCGCACCGACTCGACGACCGCCTGCGGGTCGGCCGGCGGGCCCCACCGGTAGACGACGAGGTTCCGGACCTCCGCGCCAGCCGCAGCCAACTCGACGTCGAGCTGGTCGGCGCCCGAGCCGTGCTGCTGGATCGCGACCCGCTCGCCCGCGACGCCCTCGGTCAGGAGCAGGTCGAGGATCTCGGCGCTCGTCTCGGACTCGGCGACCCAGTCAGCGGTGAGGCCCGCAGCCTGGATGGCCCCGCGGGCCTTGGGGCCGCGTGCGATCAGCCGGGCCCGCTCGAGCAGGGCGTGCAGGTCGTCGGCGAGACCGGCGGCGTCGGCTGCTTCGATCCACGCGCGGAACCCGATGCCCGTCGTCGCGATGACCGTGCTCGGCGGATCGGCGAGGAGGGCGCGCGTCGCCGCGACGAGCTCGGTGTCGTACTCGTGCGGGATGATCCGCATCGCCGGCGCGTGGCGGATGGTCGCGCCGCGGCGCTCGAGCGCGGCGCTCAGCTCGGTCGACCGACGGTCCGCCGTGATCAGCACCGTGAGACCAGCGAGCACAGGGTCGAGACCGGGCTGGGACGTCGGGGTGCCGGTCACCGCGGGGCGCGCGGGAGCGGCGGTCGCGGGCGACGTGGACGCGGGGGCTGCGGCGTCGGCCCCGGTGGCGGCAGGAACAGCTGCGGTGCCGCTCTCAGCGGCACCGGTGACGGGCGCGGCCCCGGGGGCCGTGCTCGGCGTCGTCATGCGTAGGCCACCTCGGCCTCGCGGGCTGCAGCGTCCACGTGAGGAGCGTACGCGCGCGCGTCGGACGGTGCCGAGGTGTCCACACCCGCGCCGTCGGCCAGCGTCTCGGGCGTCAGGGGCACGTCGAGCGCATGGAGGTCGAGCCCCAGCAGGGCGGGGTCCGCGACGTCGCCCAGCACGACGACGGCGGGCGACCGCACGCCGACGTCCGCGCACGTCTGCACGAGGGACCCGAGCGTCGTGAAGGTCGCGCGCTCGCCCTCGGTCGTCGCCTGCTCGACGATCGCCACGGGGGTCTGCGCGCCCGCGCCCGCGGCGAGCAGGGCCTCGACGTGCTCCGCGAGCCGCGCGACGCCCATGAGCACCGCGACGGTCGCCGCCCGCGTCACGACCGCCTGGACCGCGAGCTCCGGCAACTCGTCGTGCCCCTGCACGACGAGGAGCGCGGACGCCGTCCCGCGGTGCGTCACCGGGACGCACGCCGAGGCAGGGGCGGCGAGCGCGCTCGAGACACCGGGCACCACCTCGACCGCGATCCCGCGAGCGCGGCACGCCGCGACCTCCTCGCCACCGCGGCCGAACAGGAACGGGTCGCCGCCCTTGAGGCGTACGACCCTGTTCCCCGCGACCGCCTCCGCGACGAGGATCTCGTTGATGCGTTCCTGCGGCACCGCGTGGGCGCCCGGCCGCTTGCCGACGTCGATCACGCGGACGCGCTTCGGGAGGTCGCCGAGCACCGACGTCGGGCCGAGCCGGTCAGCGACGACGACATCGGCCGAGAACAGCGCGCGTCGCGCGCGCACCGTCATCAGGTCCACCGCGCCCGTGCCGCCGCCGACGAGGACGACGGAGCCCGGCGCCACCGCGCCCCGCGCGGCCGAGGTGCGCGCGGCGGAGATGCGCGCGGCGGATCCCGGCGCCCCCGAGCCGTTCGCGGCCGGGTTGCGCACGGCGGAGCCCGGCGCGACCGGACCCTGCCCGACCGAGCGCCGCGTACTCATGCCGCTGTCCTCGCTCCCGGCGCACCCGAGGACCCGACGTGCACGACGCCGTCGCGCACCTCGACCGGCCACGTCACGAGCGGCGTGCGCTCGCCCTTCGTCGTGTCCAGGCACTCCCCCGTCAGCAGGTCGAACACCTGCTTGTACAGGGGCGACGTCACGACCGGTCGCCCGCCGCGGGTACCGACGATGCCGCGCGACATGACCATCGCCTGGGTGTGCGGCTCGTGCTGCTGCACGGCGTGGACGGTGTCGTCGAGCAGCCGGAAGAGCGCGACCTGCTCGCCGTCGACGAGAGCCGCCGCGCCCCGCTCGACCGCGAGGTCCGCGAGCGCGCAGACCGGGGTCCACGCGGCGTCGGGCACGTTGCCAGGCAGGACACCGCCCGGCACGGCCGCGGCGGGCGCGCCCTCGGCGGGCGTCGCGTCGACGAGAGCGGGGATGCCGGTCATGAGCGGACCTCCAGGGTGGTTCCAGCGACGAGCACCGGACCCGAGCCGCGCGCGGCGCGCTCGTCAAGTGTCGCGGGCCGCGCCTGCCCGCGCTCCGCGACGTACGCGAGGGTGCGGTCGTGCTCGTCAGGGGCGTTGACGAAGCTGCGGAAGTGCCGCAGCTTCTCCGGGTCGGCGAGCGTCGCCGCCCACTCGTCCTCGTACGTCTCGAGGTGCAGCGCCATCGCGGCGTCCAGGTCGGCGCAGATGCCGAGCGAGTCCTCGAGGACCACCGACCGGATCGCGTCGACCCCACCCTCGTAGTCCTCGACCCACGCGGCCGTGCGCTGCAGCCGGTCCGCCGTGCGGATGTAGTACATGAGGAAACGGTCGATCGTGCGGACCAGGTCCTCGGTCGACAGGTCCTCCGCGAGCAGCACCGCGTGCTTCGGCGTGAACCCGCCGTTGCCGCCGACGTACACGTTCCAGCCGTTGTCCGTCGCGATCACGCCGACGTCCTTGCCGCGCGCCTCCGCGCACTCGCGGGCGCAGCCCGAGACGCCGAGCTTGATCTTGTGCGGCGACCGCAGCCCCCGGTAGCGCAGCTCGAGGTCGACGGCGAGACCGACCGAGTCCTGCACGCCGAAGCGGCACCACGTCGACCCGACGCACGACTTCACCGTGCGCAGCGACTTGCCGTACGCGTGACCCGACTCGAAGCCCGCGTCCACGAGCCGCTGCCAGATCTCCGGGAGCTGGTCGATCCGCGCCCCGAACATGTCGATCCGCTGACCGCCCGTGATCTTCGTGTACAACCCGAAGTCCTTCGCAACCTGCCCGATGACGAGCAGGCCCTCCGGGGTGATCTCACCGCCCGGGATGCGCGGGACGACCGAGTACGTGCCGTCCTTCTGCATGTTCGCCATGACGTGGTCGTTCGTGTCCTGGAGCGTCGCGCGTTCGCCGTCGAGCACGTGCGCCGGCGCGATCGTCGACAGGATCGACGCGACGACCGGCTTGCAGATGTCGCAGCCGCGACCGGCGTCCGGCGTCCCGAACCGTGCGACCACCTCGCTGAACGACGTCAGGCCAGCGACGCGGACGGCGTCGTACAGCTGCGCGCGCGACAGGTC
This sequence comes from Flavimobilis soli, assembly GCF_002564025.1. Lineage (NCBI taxonomy): Bacteria > Bacillati > Actinomycetota > Actinomycetes > Micrococcales > Jonesiaceae > Flavimobilis > Flavimobilis soli. The sequence continues at coordinate 2,064,824 of NZ_PDJH01000001.1, read as the reverse complement.
GAAGTGCTCGCAGAGCGCGTTCGACACCTCGACGCCCGACTTCGTGAGCTCCGCCGTCATGAGCTTCTTCACGAGCGGGAGGCACGAGCCGCAGCTCGTGCCGGCGCGCGTGCACGCCTTGACGCCCGCGAGGTCGGTACAGCCGTGCTCCGTGACCGCGGCGCGGACCGTGCCCGCCGAGACGTTGTTGCACGAGCAGACGCCCGCGTCGTCGGGCAGCTCGAGGTCCGGCGCACCCGCGCCGCCCTCCGGCAGGAGGAACGCCGCCGGGTCGCCCGGGAGGGCACGGCCGAGCATCGGCCGCAGGCTCGCGTACGCCGACGCGTCACCGACGAGCACTCCGCCGAGCAGGGTGCGCGCGTCGTCGGCGAGCACGAGCTTCTTGTAGACGCCACCGACCGGGTCCGCCCAGACGACCTCCATCGACCCCGGCGTCGTCCCGAACGCGTCGCCCCACGACGCGACGTCCACGCCCGCGAGCTTGAGCTTCGTCGCCGTGTCCGCACCCGGGAACGTCGCCGCGCCGCCGAGGAGCCGGTCGACGACGACCTCCGCCATCGCGTACCCCGGCGCGACCAGGCCGATGCACGCGCCCTGGATGCACGCGACCTCGCCGATCGCCCACACGTTCTCCGCCGCGGTGCGGCACGCGTCGTCGACCACGACGCCGCCGCGCGCGCCGATCTCGAGGCCCATGCCGCGGCCGAGCTCGTCGCGCGGCCGCACGCCCGTCGCGATGACGACGACGTCCACGTCGAGCCGGCCGCCGTCCGCAAAGTCGAGCCGCCCGACGGCGCCCGTCCGCCGCGACGGCCGCATGCGCTGCGTCGCGGTGTTGACCCGCACCGCGACCCCCAGGTCGTTGATGAGACGGCGCAGCGCCTCACCGCCGCCGAGGTCGACCTGCGCGCTCATGAGGTGCGTGCCGAACTGGATGACGGTCGCGTGCGCGCCGAGCGCCTTGAGCGCTCCCGCCGCCTCGAGACCGAGCAGGCCGCCGCCGATGACCGCGCCACGGACCGGACGCTTCGCCGCGCGCTCCTCGACCCAGCCGCGCAGGGCCGCGACGTCGTCGATCGTGCGGTAGACGAACACGCCCGGCAGGTCGTTGCCCTCGATCGGCGGGACCGCGGCGTCAGAGCCCGTCGCGAGGACCAGCTCGTCGTACGGGAACGTGCGGCCCGAGGCCGTCGTGACGGTCCAGGCGTCGCGGTCGACGGAGGTGACCGCATCGCCGCGGACGAGCCGCACGAGCGGGTCCTGCCACAGCGCCGAGTCGCCGAGCGCGAGGTCCTCGGGGTCGCGGCCGGAGAAGTACGAGGTGAGCGCGACGCGGTCGTAGGGCGCGCGCGGCTCCTCCGCGAGGACCGTGACCGAGAACCGGCCGGCGTCGTCACGGTCGCGGAGCGCCTCGACGAACCGCTGCGCGACCATGCCGCCACCGACCACGACGACCCGCCGCGGCGCGCTGCCCTGAGGTTGCGTGGTGGCGGGGGGCGTCGGGGCCTCGGTGGGGCCGGCCGAACTGCCCTGAGGCTGCGCGGCGGCGGGTGCCGGGGCCTCGGCGGGGCCGGCCTCGTCGTCGGCCGGGAGCGCAACCGGCGCGTCCGTGCCCGTCCGAGCGGGCGCGACGTCGGTGCCGGGCGCGGCGATCGCACCGTCCGCGGGCGTGGGCGAGACGACCTCGGGCTGTGCCGAGCCGCCGTCTGCCTGGGGCTGGGAGGTCGTTGTGTCCATGTCTGCGACGCTATGGCGGGGCGATTTCCACGCCATACCCCGGCTGTTACCCGACCGTAAACCTCTCCTCACACGCGCCCGGCCACCCCTGTGAGCCGCCGCCCCCCTGCGTGCGGCACGCAGCCCGCTCCACGTCAGCGCTACGCGCGTCCCGGCCTGCCGTGTGCCCGTCAGGCGGCCCCGCGCTCCCGGCGGCCCCGAGGCGCCCGGCCACCCGTGAGTCAGTCAGTCCCGGCGCGAGTCCGTCAGCTGCGACCCACGGAATCAGGCCAGAACCGACGGACTCGCGTTTCGGCGGTTCTGGCTGGCCACCGGCCCCGGCGTCCCCGCAAGCCCGACAACTCTGGCGGCACCTGCGCCCCCCGGCCCCGCAGGCCCCTCCGGCCCCGCAGGCCCCCCGGCCCCGCAGGCCCCTCCGGCCCCTCATCCTTGAGTCAGTCAGTCCCGGCGCGAGTCCGTCTGCTGCGGCCCACCGACTCGCGCCAGAACTGACGGACTCACCGTTGCGGCTGCCCTGGCTGCCCCGACGGGTCCCGCGTTCGCGGCGGGTTCGGCGAGTCCGGCGGACCCAGCGGCCAGCGAGACACCGGGGCCGCACCGGGTCACCGGAGCAGAAGGTGCGGGCGCGGGGTCAGTCCTGCCCTCTCGGCTGTCGGCGCGAGCGCCCTGAGTCTGTGGTGGAGTCCCTCGACGTCACGGAAGTCGGCGCTCGTCAGGCGCAGGATCTTCCAACCGCTCTCGACGAGCGCGTCCTGCCGTCTCTTCTCCGCCATCAGCACGGCATCCGGGTCACCGTTCGCGAGCTCTCGGTACTTGACCTTCCCGTCGAACTCGATCAGCTGGCGCCACGCGTCCCAACCCATGTCTGCGCGATAGTTCCCCCGAGAGGTCGAGACCTCGATCTGCAGGCGCGGCCCCGGCAGTCCGGCAGCCAGAACGTGCAACCGGGTGAACGACTCCCAGGGTGACTCGGCACCACCGTCTGCAAGACCTAGCACCTCCCGCGCCCGGGCGATTCCCCGGCGACCCCGATGGCCCGCGGCCAGCTCGCGCACCGCGTCACCGTCGGCGCCGTGTCGGAGGCACGCGTCCGCCACGACGAGAGCGTCTGTGACCGGTTCCGTCCGAGCGACGTCGAGCATCGTGCGTTCAAGACTCGTGACCAGCACGCCCCGGTGCCTGACGACGTCGTGCGGCTCGAGCGCGACCACGTGCGCGGTCTTGAGGCGGGAAGCGTCACGCCCGCGGCTGTGCCTGGCGTAGACGTGCACCGCTGCCGGGACCCGCCACAGCGGCAGGCCCCACAGCAGGGCAGCGGTCGTGTGCGTGAACACGGGCTCCTCGCTACGGGCCGACGTTGCGGCGACCGAGGCGACCTGAGCGAGGGCGAGCCGGCGGCGGTTCGCGGGCAGCTCTAGTCGCGGATCCGGGTGCGCGCCCCGGGTGGAGGGACGTGCGGTCGGTACGGGCTGCCCTGCACCGCGGGAAGGCGGGACGCTACGGCGCTCTGGTGACCTGGCCAGCCAACCCGCGTCGACGTAGCAACCGCGCCACACTCGCACCCACCGGCGAGCGCGGACCATCTCACGGACGACGCGATCGTCGTAGTCCGCGGCTCGGTAGATCGCGGGAAGGTCGAGCTGTGTCCGATGCCCCAGTGCAGTCATGGTCACTTCACTACGCGGACGAGAGCTAGCCCCACCGGCCGCTCGGCGTCGCGGTGAGGTCGGCACCACTGCTTCGGGACTGTGGGCACCCGTCCGGCAGGTCCTGGGCTCCTGGCGGCCCTTGCGACTCCGTCAGTTCCAGCACGAGACCGTCAGTTGCAGCCGACTGACTCGCGCCGAAACTGACGGACTCGAGGGACGTGTGGGCGGCGGCCCGGCCTGAGCCGCGGCGTCAGCCGGCGCGGGAGGGGGCTGGGGCGGAAGGGGCTACGGCTGGGGCGGGGGCTTCGCCGGGCCGCTCCGCCGCCGCGTCGGGGGCCGGTTCGGCGGCGTGGAGCCAGTCGAGGATGCCGCAGACCGGGGCCTTGCAGCCGCTGCAGCCGGTCGTGGCGCGTGTCGACCTGGCGATCTCTTCGACCGTGCGGTTGCCGTCCCGCCAGGCCCGCACCAGGTCGCCCTTGGTGACGCCGTTGCAGCGGCAGATGGTCGCGCGGTCCGGGATGCGCACAGGCGTGTCGGCGCCGCCGCTGACGGGCCCGACGGCGCGCACGAGGAGCTGCGCGGGGTCGCGCGGGACGGGGGTGCCGCGGGTGAACGCGGCGACGAGGTCTGCTGCGACGGCTCCGCCGCCGACGCACGTCGCGCCGACGACGCGCCCTGCCTGGACGACGACCTCGAGGTGGCGCACGGCGTCGGGGTCGCTGAGTCGGACGGTCCGGCGCGGGTGCTCGGCGCACGCGGCGGGCCGCGCGCTGCCCGAGACGCCCATCGCGACGACGTCGACGCCGCGGCCCTTGACCTTGACGACCGAGCTGTCGTCGACGGGCCCGCACGTGCAACCACCAGACGCGCGAGCCGACGACGCGGGACGTTGGCCGGCCGCCGACCCTTCCGGGTCCTGCGGCCGTGCCTCCACGACACCATCGTGACCTTGGCCGTCGCTGGGGCTGGCCTGGAACTTGCCGGTGAAGACGCCGCCGCGGTCGTCGGGCTCGCTGCCCATCGCGGTCCGGCGCCCTCCCGGAAGTGCCTCGCCATGCCCGTGACGGGCTGCGCTGCGCGGTTCGTCGGGAACGGTGGCATGTCCCCCGTCCCGGCCCGCGACGGCCGCCGACCGGTCCTTCGGGGACTCCCCGGCACGCTCTGCGAGGTGGCGTGCGAGCCGCCGCGCCTGGTCCCACCCCTGCACGACGAGGCCGGTCCCGCCCTCCGGTGGCTGCGCGCAGTCCCCGATCGCGAAGACGCTCGCGTCGCCGGGCGTCGCAAGGTCAGGGCCGACGACGACGCCGCGGTCGACGTCGAGCCCCGCCTCCGCCGCGAGCCGCGTCTCGGGGACGGTACCGGCGGTGACGACGAGCAGGTCGGCGGGCAGCACGGTCGCGTCCTCGAGGACGACCCCGGCGACGCGCCCGTCGCGCAGCAGGACCTCGGCCGCACCGACTCCCGTGCGCACGTGGACGCCGAGGCGGGCGACGGCGTCGGCTGCGACCTCGCCTGCGGCCGCGTCGAGCTGGGCGTTCATGAGCCCGCGCGGGTGCACGAGGTGCACGACGGCGCCCGCACCGGTGCGTCCTGCGAGACCGACGGCGACCTCGAGCCCGAGCACGCCAGCCCCGAGCACGACGACGTGGCGCGCGTTGGCGCTCGCCGCGACGATCTCGCGGGCGTCGTCGATCGTGCGCAGGACGTGCGCGCCCGGGACGAGGCCAGCATCTCGGGCCCCGCGAGGGCCGGGCGCCGGGCGGGCATCGCGACTCGCGTCGTGGCGCTGCGGGCCGGGCGACAGGTTGCTGGCAAGGCTGGTGGCGTCGCGCTGCGGGCCGGGCACCGGGCGGGCGTCGCGCCCCGCGTCGTCGCGCTGCGAACTGGGCAGCGGGCTGCCGTCGAGATCAGCGTCTTCGCGCACGAGCCCGGGCAGCTCAGGCACGCGCGCCGACGCGCCGGCCGCGAGGACGAGCGCGTCGTACCGGTGCCGCCCGCCGATCGAGTCGACGACGACGCGGCCGTCGCGGTCGACCGCGACCGCCGAGACCCCGGTCCAGACGCCGACGCGCGGGTCGACGACGCCGGGCAGGTCGATCGCCCCGAGGTCGTAGGCGCCTGCGACGACCTCGCTGAGCAGCACCCGGTTGTACGGGAGGTGGTCCTCGGCGCCGAGCACGGTGATGTCGAGCGCTGCCGCGCCGGGCTCGGAGCTCGCGCACAGCTCGGCGACGAGCCGCGACCCGACCATCCCGTTGCCGACGACCACGACCTTCATCGCGCACCTCCCGTCGCGACGCCGACCGGCTCAGGAGCGAGGGCCGCGGACTCCCCCGCGACAACCTCCAGCGAGACGGTCGCGACCTTGAACTCGGGCATCCCGGAGACGGGGTCGGTCACCGGGTTGGTGAGCCTGTTGACGCTGTTCGCGCCGGGCCAGTGGAACGGCATGAACACCGTGTCGGGCCGGACGTTGCGCGTGAGCCGCACGACGGCGACCGCGGTGCCGCGCCGGGAGGTGAGGCGGACGCTGTCTCCCTCGGCGACGTCGTGCAGCTCGGCGAGCAGGGGGTGGATCTCGACGTACGCGTCGGTGACAGCGCGGGCGAGCTCGGGGACGCGGCGCGTCTGCGCGCCGGACTGGTAGTGCTGCAGGACCCGCCCGGTGACGAGGTGGACGGGGTGCGCGGTGTCGAGGACGTCGTCGGGCCCGCGGTGCTGCACGGGCATTAGGCGGGCGCGGCCGCCGGGGAGGGGGAACGAGTCGAGGAAGGCGCGCGGGGTGCCGGGGTGGTCCACGCTGGGGACGGGCCAGTAGAGGCCGCTGCCGTCGGCGCCCTCGGTCGCGGCTTCGTGCGCGTCGAGGCGGGCGTGCGAGAGGCCGGAGTAGTCGGCGCGGCCGCCTGCGCTCGCGCGGGCGAGCTCGTCGAAGACGGCGGACGGGTCGGTCGGCCAGTCGCCTGGCGCGTCGAGGCGGCGCGCGAGCTCCGCCCAGACCCACAGCTCGCTGCGCGCACCCTCGGGCGCGGCGACGGCCGCACGACGGCGCAGCACGCGCCCCTCGAGGCTCGTCATCGTGCCGTCCTCCTCGGCCCACTGCAGGACTGGGAGCACGACGTCGGCGCTCGCCGCGGTCTCGGACGGCACGAAGTCGCACACGACGAGCAGGTCGAGAGCGCCGAGGCGCTCGCGGACGCGCGCGCCGTCGGGCGCGGAGACGAGCAGGTTGGACCCGTGCACGAGGAGGGCACGCGGCCCGCCCGGCGTCCCGAGCGCGCGCAGGAGCTGGCCGGCCGGCATGCCCGGGCCGGGGATCGTCGCGGGGTCGACGCCCCAGACGCGGGCGACGTGCTCGCGCGCGGCGGGGTCGGTGATCGAGCGGTAGCCGGGGAGCTGGTCGGCCTTCTGCCCGTGCTCGCGGCCGCCCTGCCCGTTGCCCTGGCCGGTGAGCGTGCCGAAGCCCGCACCCGGGCGCCCCACGAGACCGAGCAGCAGGGCGAGGTTGATCGCCGCGGTGACGCCGTCGGTCCCCTGCCGCGACTGCTCGAGGCCGCGGCCCGTGAGGACGTATGCGCCCGCCCCGCCGCGGTGCGGGCTCGCGTGGGCGAGCAGCCGCGCAGCGCGGCGTAGCTCGTCGGCGGGGACGCCGGTGACCTGCTCGGTGCGCTCGGGCCACCACTGCGCGAGGTCGGGCCGCAGGTCGTCGAGCCCGGTCGTGCGGTCGTCGAGGTAGTCCGTGTCGGCGAGCTGTTCGAAGACGACGACGTGCGCGAGCCCGAGCAGCACGGCGAGGTCGGTGCCGGGGAGGGGCTGCAGGTGCATGCCGGCGCCGTCGTCGGTGAGCTCGGCCGTCGCAGAGCGCCGGGGGTCGACGACGACGAGGCCCCCGTGCTCGCGCGCACCGGCGAGGTGCGCGACGAGCAGGGGCATCGTCTCGGCGGGGTTCGAGCCGACGAGGAGGATCGCCTGCGCTCCGTCGAGGTCGGTGACGGGGAACGGCAGCCCGCGGTCGAGGCCGAGGGAGCGGTTCGCGGCCGCGGCGGCGGAAGCCATGCAGAAGCGTCCGTTGTAGTCGATGTTGCGGGTGCGCAGCGCGATACGCGCGAACTTGCCGAGCTGGTAGGCCTTCTCGTTCGTGAGCCCTCCCCCACCGAAGACGGCGACGGCGTCCGGCCCGTGGAGCGCGCGGATGCTGCGGAGCCCGTCGGCGACGACGTCGAGCGCGTCGTCCCACGATGTCGGGACGAGGGTGCCGTCCGCGCCGCGGACGAGCGGCGTCGTCAGACGGTCGGGGGCGGCGAGGACGCTCGCCGACGTCCAGCCCTTCTGGCACAACCCGCCCCGGTTGGTGGGGAACTGTCGCCCCGCGACCGTGACGGGGAGCCGACGGCGGTCGGCCCCGACGGGCGGCGCTGCGGCGGTCGCCGCGACGCCGGGTGAGGCGAGGCGCATGCCGCACTGCAGCGCGCAGTACGGGCAGTGCGTGTCCGTGGCCGGCACGGGCTCACACGCCCTCGGCCGCGAACGCCGAGCCCGGCCGGACGTAGAGGACCCACGTCAGCGCGGCCATGACGGCGTAGACGGCGATGAAGATCGCGAGGGCGGGCACGAGCGTCCCGGCGACGGACGTCGACATCGCGAAGCCGCGCGGGATGAGGAAGCCGCCGACGGCGCCGACCGCTCCGGCGATGCCGAGGCAGCCGGCCGCGGACTGGCGTGCGCGCCCCAGGTCGGCCGGCGCGACGCCGGTACGGAAGACGGCGGGGATCATGCGGTAGGTCGAGCCGTTGCCGACGCCGGACGACGCGAACAGGAGGAGGAACGCCCCGAAGAAGAGCGGGAACGAGTGCTGCTGCAGTCCGAGGATCGCGCCGCCCGCACCGACGGCGAGCCCGCCGAAGCAGATGATCGTCAGGCGGGCACCGCCCACGCGGTCGGCGAGCGCGCCGCCGAGCGGACGCATGAGCGCCCCGACGAGCGCGCCCAGGAAGGCGAGCGACGTCGTCGCCTCGGGGAACTGCGTCTTGAGGAGCGTCGGGAATGCGCCCGAGTAGCCGATGAACGAGCCGAACGTGCCGATGTAGAGGAACGAGATGAGCCACGTGTGCGGGTGGCGCCCGGCGGCGGCGAAGCTCCGCGGGTCGCTCGCGACCCCGCTGAGGTTGTCCATGAACCGCCACGCGACCACGGCCGCGACGAGGACGAGGGGGACGAAGATCAGCCCGGCCCGCTCGAGGCTCAGGCCCGCCCCGGTGATGACGACGAGCGGGACGACGAGCTGCACGAGCCCGGTGCCGAGGTTGCCGCCCGCGGCGTTGAGGCCGAGCGCCTTGCCCTTCTCCCGCTCGGGGTAGAAGAAGGTGATGTTGGTCATCGACGACGCGAAGTTGCCTCCGCCGAAGCCCGCGAGTGCGGCGACGGCGAGGAGCGTCCCGAAGCCGGTCTCGGGTCGCTGGACGACCCACACGAGCGTGAGGACGGGCAGGAGCAGCAGGAGCGACGAGATGATCGTCCAGTTCCGGCCGCCGAACAGCGGGACCGTGAACGTGTAGGGGATACGCATCGCCGCGCCGACGAGGCTCGGGACGGCGATGAGCCAGAACTGCTGGTCGACGGTGAGGTCAAAGCCGGCCGCGGGCAGGTGCGGCACGACGACGCTCCACAGCGCCCAGACACAGAAGCCCAGGAACTCAGCGTAGATCGAGCCGGCGAGGTTGCGGCGGGCGACCTTGCGGCCGACGGCGGTCCAGAACCCTTCGTCCTCGGGGTTCCAGCCGTCGATCCAGCGGCCGGGACGGACGGCGAGCGTGGGGGCCGTCGCTGGGGCTGTCGTGGCGGGTGCGGTCATGGCGGGCTCCTTCCAGGGGCGTGGAAGGAGTCTTTAGGCGCGTTGTTTCGCCCCCGCAGGGTCGGGGTAAACCGCCCGTAACGTTGTCCGCACAGCGCGGGACCGGCCGCTGTGAGGCCGCGAGGCCGGTGCCCGGCTCCGTGAAGTAGGGCCCCGCACGCGAGGTAGGGCCCCGTCCCAAGAAATCCCCTCGCCGGGCAGGTCGCCGCACGCGAGGTAGGGCCCCGCACGCGAGGTAGGGCCGTGCAACGCCTTACCTCGCGTGGACGGCCCTACCTCGCGCCGGAGCGCCTGCTTCGTGGGGCGCCTGCCGCGCGGCGCCGCAGCCCGCCCCGCGCCTCAGCCGAAGATCGCGGGCAGCGCGCCCTCGAAGACCTCGCGGGCCTGGTCGAGCGGCAGCGTGAACACGCCCTCGACGACGAGCGCCTCGGCGTCGTCCTCCGTCGTCGCGCCGGTCTCGCCGAGGCGCAGGTGGGGGACGCCGCGGGCGACGCACGCGTCGACGAGGCGCACCTCCTCGCCGCGGGGGACGGACACGATCGCGCGGGCGGTCGACTCGGAGAACAGCGCCTCGAACGCGGTGAGGCCGTCGCGCTCGAGGAGCGCGTCGAGCGACACGGTCGCGCCGACGCCGTAGCGCAGGCTCGCCTCGACGAGCGCCTGGACCAGGCCGCCCTCGGAGAGGTCGTGCGCGGCGTCGACGAGCTCGTCGCGGCTCGCGTTGATGAGGACGTCGGCGAGCGCCTTCTCGGCGGCGAGGTCGAGGCGCGGCGGCAGGCCGCCGAGGTGCTGGTGCACGACGTCGGCCCACGCGGAGCCGTCGAGCTCGGCGCGCGTGGTGCCGAGCAGGAAGATCGACTCGCCCGGGTTGCGCCAGCCGGAGCCGGTCGCGCGGGTGACGTCGTCGATCACGCCGAGCACGCCGACGACGGGCGTCGGGTGGATCGACGAGTCGATCTGGCCGGGCTCGCCCGTGCCGTTGTAGAGGGACACGTTTCCGCCCGTGACGGGCGTGCCGAGCTCGGCGCAGCCGTCGGCGAGGCCCTCGATCGCCTCGACGAGCTGCCACATCGAGTCGGGGTCCTCGGGCGAGCCGAAGTTGAGGCAGTCGGTGATCGCGAGCGGACGGGCTCCCGTCGTCGCGACGTTGCGGTACGCCTCCGCGAGCGCGAGCTGGGCGCCCGTGCGCGGGTCGAGCTTCGCGTAGCGGCCGTTCGCGTCGGTCGCAAGCGCGACACCGAGGCCCGTCGACTCGTCGACGCGGATGACGCCGGAGTCGTCGGGCTGCGCGAGCGCGGTGTTGCCCTGCACGAAGCGGTCGTACTGGTTCGTCACCCACGCCTTGGAGGAGTGGTTGGGCGAGCCGAGGATCTGCAGGGCGGTCGCGAGCAGCTCGTCGCCCGTCTCGGGGCGGGCGAGGCCCGCAGCGACGGTCGTGTCGGCGTTGAGGCCGTCCTGCCAGGCCGGGCGCGCGTACGGGCGGTTGTAGACCGGGCCCTCGTGCGCGACCGTGCGCGGGTCGACATCGACGATGCGCTGACCGTGGTGGTCGATCGTCAGGCGGCCCGAGTCGTTGACCTCGCCGATCACGGCGGTCTCGACGTCCCACTTCTTCGTGATCGCGAGGAACTCGTCGAGCTTCTCCGGCGTGACGACCGCCATCATGCGCTCCTGCGACTCCGACATGAGGATCTCGCCGGCGTTGAGCGTGGGGTCGCGCAGCAGGACGTCGTCGAGCCACACGTGCATGCCGCCGTCACCGTTCGAGGCGAGCTCCGACGTCGCGCACGAGATGCCGGCCGCGCCGAGGTCCTGGATGCCCTCGACGACCTTCGCCGCGTACAGCTCGAGGCAGCACTCGATGAGCACCTTCTCCATGAACGGGTCGCCGACCTGGACGGACGGGCGCTTCGCGGGGACGCCGTCCTCGAACGTCTCGGACGCGAGGATCGAGGCGCCGCCGATGCCGTCGCCGCCCGTGCGGGCGCCGAACAGCACGACCTTGTTGCCGACGCCGGAGGCGTTGGCGAGGTGGATGTCCTCGTGGCGCAGCACGCCGAGGCACAGCGCGTTGACGAGCGGGTTGCCCTGGTAGGACGCGTCGAAGACGAGCTCGCCGCCGATGTTGGGCAGGCCGAGCGAGTTGCCGTAGCCGCCGACGCCGGACACGACACCGTGCACGACGCGCGCTGTGTCGGGGTGGTCGACGGCGCCGAAGCGCAGCTGGTCCATGACGGCGACGGGGCGGGCACCCATCGAGATGATGTCGCGGACGATGCCGCCGACGCCGGTCGCGGCGCCCTGGTAGGGCTCGACGAACGACGGGTGGTTGTGCGACTCGACCTTGAACGTGACGGCCCAGCCGTCGCCGATGTCGACGACGCCTGCGTTCTCGCCGATGCCGACGAGGAGGTGCTTCTTCATCTCGTCGGTGGTCTTCTTGCCGAACTTCGACAGGTGCACCTTGGAGGACTTGTACGAGCAGTGCTCGGACCACATGACCGAGTACATCGCGAGCTCGGCGGCGGTGGGGCGGCGTCCGAGGATGTCGCGGATCCGCTGATACTCGTCGGGCTTGAGCCCGAGCTCGGCGAACGGCTGCTGCTCGTCCGGTGTGGCCGCTGCGTTCTCGACGGTGTCCAGGGTGGGCTTGGGCGCGGTCATCGGTTCCCTCAGGTCTGGTGGGCGAGCGTACGGCGAGCCGGCATCGTCCGCGTGGAGCCGGGCGGCGCCCGTGCGGGCGCCGGGCGGCAGGTGCGTCCGGGTGCTCATCCGTGCGGGCGAGACGGCGTCAGTCTATCCAGGCGCCGTCGTCGTCCGCCGCGCGTCTCACGCCGCGCAGGAGCGCGCGGTCGCCGCGCGGCGGGAGGGCCGACGTCGGCCCGTGCGCGGGCGCTGCCGGCTCAGTGCCGGATGAGCGCCAGGAGGAGCGCCGCGAGCGCGAACGCGCACGCGAAGCCGCGGTTGACGGCGCGCTGCTGGCGCGGGGAGCGCAGCGCGCGCAGCACCTTGGCGGCGAACCCGGTGTAGCCGGTCATGACGAGGACGTCGACCGCGACCATGGTCGCGGTGATCGCGAGGTACTGCGGCACGAGCGGGCGCGCCGGGGCGAGGAACTGCGGCAGCACGGCGAGCATGAAGACGACGGCCTTGGGGTTGGACGCGTTGACGAGGAAGCCGCGCGTGACGAGCGCACGCGGGCTGAGCTCGGCGACCTCGACGGTCACGTCCGCCTCGGCGGGGGCCGCGCGCCACTGCGCGATCGCGAGGTAGGCGAGGTACGCGACGCCGAACCACTTGATGACCTCGAACGCGACGTCGGAGCCTGCGATCAGCGCTCCGACGCCCACGGCGACGACGCCGATCTGGAGGACGACGCCGATCTGCAGGCCCAGGATGTTCCAGTAGCCGCGCCGCAGCCCGACCGCGAGACCGGTCGACATGGACGTCACCGCGCCGGCGCCGGGCGACAGGCTGATCGCGAGCGACGCACCGAGGAACGCCGCCCACACCTGCCATGTCATGCCCGGATGCTATGCCCCTGGTGTTCCGGTGCGCCTCGTAATTCGCGAGGCGGTGGGCGCCGCGCTGCGCTCGCCTCCCAGGAGCGGCACCCTGCCTCCGCTGCCCGATCCGGGCGGGTCGGCCGGGGGCGTGCGGGCCGGGGCGCTCGTCCGCGTGGGCGGTTAGCCTCGACGCGTGCGCCCCACCGTCCTCCGCCCGTCCGGGCACACCCCGCGCGGGGTGCGCGCGGCGTCGTGCACGGTCGCGATCGCCGCGCTCCTGCTCGCCGGGTGCTCGCGGCCGTCGATCCCGGCCCCGACCGTCCTGCCGCCGACCACCGCGAGCGCGACGTCGGCTCCCACCGCGACACCGAGCCCTGCGGGGCTCGAGGTGACGGACGGGCTCGGCCGGACTTTCGCCGTCGCGCTGTCCGACGGCGCGCTCACGACCGGGACGAGCGACCTCGGCGAGGGCGCAGTGCAGGTCGTGGCGACGTTCGCGACCCGCGACGCGGTCCTCGCGCTGCCCGCGCCTGAGGGCGCGCGCTGGGAGGTGCAGTCGGACCGGTCAGCGGTGCTCGTCGACGATGCGCGGCCCGAGGTGGGCGGCCTGGCGCCGCCGACGGCGAAGGACGCGGCGGGCACGCCCGTCGGCACGCTCGTGGAGGGTGACGGCGAGCGGCTCGAGGTGCGGCTCCGTGCCCGCGGCACGGCACAGCTTCCTGTGACGGTGACGCTCGACGTCGCGCCGTCGGCGCTCGACCGCGCCGAGTGGGCGGACCGCCTCGAGGGTGGCAGATCGCTGCAGGTCTTCCCGACGGCGTTCGGCCGCTCCGGCTCGGTCGCCGCGCTCGAGGCGGTGCGGCAGGCGCTCGCCGCCGCGGAACCGAAGGCTGCGACGTCGGTCATGGACAAGCAGCTGCGCTGCCACGCCCTCGGCGCCCCGACGAAGGAGAGCTGGAACCTCGAGCCGTGGCGCCCCGACGTCGACTATCTCGAGTACCTGCTCGCCCGCTGCAACCCGGTGGACTGAAGCCGCGTCTCAGGACGCGGGCCGGCCGTGTCCGTCTGCGGGCGCCCGCGGCTACGGTCGGTGACATGACCGCCCCGCGCCTCTCCGCCCCGACCGGGCTGATCGCCTACCTTCCGACGCCTGTGCAGCACGACTGCGTCGACGTCGCCGCGTTCGCGCGGCTCGTCGAGCGGGCGACAGCCGCGGGGGTCGACGGGCTCGGCGTCCTCGGGTCGACGGGAGCCGCGATGCACCTGAGCCGCGAGGAGCGGGCGGAGGTCGTGCGGGCGGCCGTCGAGCACACGGACCTTCCGGTCGTCGCGGGTGTCTCGGGGCTGCGCACATCGCTCGTCCGCGCGCACGCCGACGACGCGCAGGCTGCAGGCGCGGCCGCCGTCCTGCTCGCGCCGGTCGGGTACGTGCCGCTCGTCGACGCCGAGGTGATCGCCCTCTTCACCGACGTGCTCGTTGGGCTCGACGTGCCTCTCGTCGTCTACGACAACCCGGGCACGACGCGCGTCGACATGTCCCGCGGTCTCCTCGCGGAGCTCGCCACTCTGCCGGGCGTTGGCGGCATCAAGACGCCCGGCCCGACGACCGGTCCGGGCGAGTCGCGCCGGCGCGTCGCAGAGCTGCGCGCTGCCCTGCCCGACGGCGTGACGCTCGGCTTCTCGGGCGACGCGTCCGGCCCTGCGGGCCTGCTCGCGGGCGCGGACACGTGGCACTCGACGGTCGGCGGCGCGCTGCCTGACGTCGTCGTGCCGCTCGCCCGCGCCGCCCGCGCGGGCGACGAGACGGTGCAGGACGCCGTCGCGAACCTTGCGCCGCTGTGGGACCTCGTCCGCGCGAACACGGGCGTCCGCGTCTCTGCAACGCTCGTCGAGCTGCTCGGCCTCGTCGAGACGCCGTCCCTCCCCCGGCCGCTGCTCCCGCTCGACGGCGACGACCGAGCTGCGGCGGCGCGGATCATCGCTGCACTCGGTTGACGCCGCCCGGCGGCTGACGCTCAGCAGAGACGGCACACCGATCCCCCACGCCAGACGAACTGGGGCTGCGGTGCGCGCGGGGAGGACGTTCCTGGCCCTGGCCCGCGCCAGCCCGCCACCGCTACTGTCAAGCCCAGGTGGGCCATGCGGCATCTTCGCGGCAGTGCGCACCGACAGCAGCCGCGCCCCCTCGCCGCATGCAGATCCAGTCTGACGGGGCGAAGACCGCCCCCTCGGCAATCTGGGGCGTGCCGGTCCACAACAGTTGGAGTATTCGATGAACAGCAACCCTGAGGGCCCCGCCGAAGGTCAAGCCCCACCGCCTGTGCCCCCGCCCGGCTCCCCGTACGGCGGACAGCCGGTCCCTCCCGAGAGCCCCCAGCAGACGCAGCCTCCAGGCATGCCCTACGGCGCCCCGCAAGCTGCGCCGTATGGCACCCCGCAAGCTGCGCCGTACGGCGCGCCGCCGATGGCGCCGTACGGGGCCCCGACCATGGCACCGAAGAAGCCGGGCAACGGCCTCGCTGTCGCGGGATTCGTCCTCGGGCTGCTGGGCTTCCTCGGCTCTTTCGTCCCGGTGCTCAACATCGGCGGGATCATCATGGGCCTCGTCGGCGTCGTGCTGGCGATCGTGGGCCTCACCAAGGCCAAGAACACAGGCACCGGTAAAGGGCTCGCCCTGGCGGGCGTGATCCTGGGCGCGCTCGCCGTCGTCATCGGCATCGTCATCAACGTCGCCTTCGCCAGCGTGTTCAAGGACGCCGTCGACGACGCGACCGGGACGACCGTCGTAGCCCCCGGCGGCTCACGGGACTCAGCGGACGCCGGGCTCGGCTCGACACGCGACAATCCCGCACCGCTCGGGTCTGCCGTCACTGGTGACGACTGGACGGTGACGATCAACTCGGTCGCGAAGGTCGAGGAGGACTCGTTCGGCTCCAAGGCGGCCGAGGGATCGGTCCTCCTTCTCGTCAACCTGACCGCTACCTACGACGGCGACGATCCGCAGGGCTCGACCCCGTGGGCCACGGTGAACTTCGTGACCGCCGACGGTACGACCGTCGACAGTCTCGACGCGTCGACCTTGTTCGTCGCGGAGGACAGCTTCGACTCCATGACGACCCTCTATGCGGGCGGTTCCACTGCCGGGGACCGGATCCTCGAGGTGCCCGCAGACGGCTGGGAGCAGGGCGTTCTCGCAGTCTCCCCCGGCATGTTTTCTGACGACACCTTCGTCGCGGTGAAGTAACGGACTGACGCACAGATCTACGGCCCCCTTCCCGCCAGGAAGGGGGCCGTCGTCGTCCCCCCGGACGCACAGGGAATCAGGTTGAGCGCCCGCCGTACGGACCATTGCCAGGCCTCCACCGCGCAGGGGCCACAATGGTGCCCATGGTTGATTTCGCACTAGTCGTGGCAGGGTCTGAGGCTTCCGGCGGCGCCGGCATCCAGGCTGATCTCAAGACGTTCCAGCAGCTGGGAGTGCACGGTTCGGGGGCGCTGACGTGCATCGTGTCGTTCGACCCGAAGAACGACTGGGGGCACCGCTTCGTGCCGGTCGACGCGCCCGTCATCGCTGACCAGATCGAGGCCGCGACGGCGGTCCACGACATCGACGTGGTCAAGATCGGCATGCTCGGCACGCCCGTGACGATCGAGACGGTCGCCCGCGAGGTCTCCGCCCGTTCGTTCAAGCACGTCGTGCTCGACCCGGTGCTCATCTGCAAGGGCCAGGAGCCGGGCGCCGCGCTCGACACGGACACGGCTCTGCGCGAGAAGGTCCTCCCCCTCGCGACGGTCGTCACGCCGAACCTCTTCGAGACGAAGACGCTCGCGGGCGTCGACGACATCACGACGGTCGACGAGCTGGTCGCCGCCGCGAAGCGCATCCACGAGCTGGGTGTTCCATTCGTCGTCGCGAAGGGCGGCGTCGAGCTTCCCGGTCCGGACGCCGTCGACGTGCTCGTCTCCGACGACGGCGTCGAGGTGTTCTCCCGTCCGAAGATCGGCGAGGAGCGCGTCTCCGGCGCCGGCTGCACGTTCGCAGCGGCAATCACCGCGGAGCTCGCGAAGGGCGCGTCGGTGCGTGACGCCGTCGCCGTCGCCAAGGACTTCGTGACCGCTGCGGTCGAGGCACGCCTGCCGTCCAACGCGCCCTTCACGTCTGCTTGGCAGGGTGCTTACGCAGGATGACCCGCACGCTCCCGAGCTGGCGCCGCAGCGCCGGCTCGGGAGGCCGTGGGGGCGCAGGGGGAAGCTGGGCGTGCGTGGGCTGAAGGACTTCGGGCGCCCACCACGCGTGATGGGGGTCGACGTCGCGCGCGCGGTCGCCGTCGTCGGCATGATCGCCGCGCACGTCGGCGGGGTGCCCGATCTGGAGTGGAGCGACCCCTCGACGTGGGCAGGGCTCGCGAACGGGCGGTCGTCCCTGCTCTTCGCGCTCGTCGCGGGCGTGTCGGTCGCGCTCATGACGCGCAAGCTCGACCCGTCCGACGACGACGCGGTGCGCCGGACGCGACTCACGCTCGTCGGGAGAGGCCTCGCGGTCTTCGTCATCGGGTTGGTGCTCGAGTCGCTCGGCACTCCCGTCGCGATCATCCTGTGCGTGTACGGCGCGCTGTTCGTCGCCGTCGCGCCGTTCGTGGGCTGGTCGAGGCGGCGGCTCCTCGTCGCCTCGGGGCTTCTCGGCGTGCTCGGCCCGGTCGTCGCCGCGACGCTCGCTGCGACCAACCGCTACGGCGGTATCGGAGCGACCTTCACGTTCTTCTCCACGTACTCCGTGCCGGTGTGGCTCGCCCTGATGTTCGCGGGGATGGCAGTCGGCCGATCGCAGCTCCGTTCGCTCGGGATCGCCGCACGGCTGCTTGCGATCGGGCTCGCTCTCGCGATCACCGGCGCGATCGGCGGCATGCTCGGCACGCAGCTCGACGAGCCGGTCGCCGCGTCACCCTCATCCTCGACGGGGTCCGCGTCCGTTACCTCAACCTCGTCAACCGATACGGCTCCCGCTGGTTCCGACAAGGTTGCCGGGCCGGAGACGCTCCCGGGCGAGGACGTCGACCTCATCGGGATGACGTGCGAGCGCTACCCAGGGCCCGGCAGCTACGTCTCGTGCTACAACGCCACGGACGCGCCCGACGACGAGCCGATCATCGACAACCCTGACGAGCCCTCGGTCCTCGACTCGATCCGTTCGTCGGTGCTCGCGGACTACCCGCACTCAGGCGGGGTCTCCGAGGTCGTCGGCTCGGGCGGCATCGCGCTGATGGTCCTCGCGCTGTGCCTGCTCCTCGCGCGGTTCCTGCGGGTGCTGCTGATCCCGCTGGCCGCGCTCGGCAGCATGCCGCTGACGGCGTACTCGCTGCACATCGTCACGCTCGCAGTCCTGGGCGACTCCGTAGCGCCGGGACCGATCCAGTGGGCCGAGCAGAGCATCCTCCTCATGGTCTTCGCGACCGTGTGGGTCGCAACCATCGGGCGTGGTCCCCTCGAGCGTCTCGTCGCGCGAACCGCACGATGGTTCGCCCGCGCTACCGTGAGCTGATCGATCACCGACGCCGACCGAGGATGGCTGATTCCCATGTCCGACCCGTACTCGTCGGGGCCGTACCCGCCGCAGCCCTACGCCCACGCCTACGGGACGACGTGGGGTAGCGCGCCCGCATACGTGACCGACCGCCGCGTGGTCGACCCAGCCGTCGTGGTCATCGCCTGGGTCCTCGCTGTGCTGAGCGGGTTCTACATGCTGCCCTGGGCGATCGCCGCGACCCGCGGGCGCTCCAACCACGGCATGATCGCGCTGATCAACGTCCTCCTCGGGTGGACCTTCATCGGATGGGTCGTGGCACTCGTCATGGCGTGCCAGTCGCACGCCGTCATCGGCGGCGCCGGGGCGCCCTTCGCTTCGACACCTCCAGGCTGGTACCCGAGCCCGCAGGGCGGGCAGGAGTTCTGGGACGGCGTGCGTTGGACCGGCCAGCGAGCTCCGTGACGGTCGTCTGAGCCTGGCCTTGGTGCGTTCCCTGCGCTAGCGCCTGGCGACCTTGACGGTCGCTGGCGACCGAAGGATCACGGTGCGGTAGTTCTTCTTGGTGACCTTGACCCGCACGGAGATCTTCTTGCCGCGGTACTTCGCGGCCACCTTGTACTTCGCCTTCGTCGCCTTGGGGATCTTCTTGCTGCCCGCATACCACTGGTAGGTCTGCTTGGTGCCCTTGGCGTCGACCTTGGGCTTGACGATCTTGAGCGTCCTGCCGACGCGTGCCTTCCCCTTGATCGCGGGCTTCCTCGTGACGGTGAGCTTCCCCTTGAGCACCTTCGGTGCGGTCTTCACCGAGGCAGGCCGTGCGCCGGGGCCGGCCGCGGTGACGACCGCGTGGATCGTCTTGCCCTCGTACTTCGGCAGCAGGTAGAACGACGGCCTTGTGGCGCCAGCGACGGGCTTCCCGCTGACGTACCACTGGTAGGTGATCTCGGGCGCGGCGGGTGCCCAGTTCCCTGACGAGACGGCGAGCGTCCCGTAGCGGGCGAGCTTGCCCGACACGGTCGGCCGCGTCGTCGCCCGCCGCACGACGTCGGGCCGGGTCGTGTCGACCGTATAGAGCCGCACGTCGTACGGTGCGAAGCGCGTTCCGGGCGCCTGGTAGAAGGTCGCGGGAAACACCACGCGGCTTCCGAGCACGGTCGCTCCCCGCGCGGAGCTCTGACCTGATGTGACGCTATCGAATCCTCCGCTCGACAGGGCGAACGTTCCTCCGGCAGTGCCGTCGCTGCGCCACAGCACGTACCCGCGCGAGCTCCAGGCGGTGAAGTAGATCTTGCTGCCGACGACGACCGGCACGCTGTCGAGCACCCCGGGCAGGCGGGTCACCAGCCTGGTGCCGCCAGCGGTCCCGTCGGAGATCCACAGCTCGGCGCCGCTGAACATCGCGACCCGCGAACCGAGCGCGGTCAGGTGCACCCGGTTGCTCTGCACGCCGTGCGTCACCCCGGGCACGATGTCCTTGACCACCCGGGTCCCCGCAGGCGTCCCGTCGCTGCGCCACAGCTCGACGCCGGTGACGGCGTCGTCAGGCGTGTAGAAGAGCGTCCGCCCGACCGTGACCGCTCCGCCCGGAGGGACGTACGTGCCCCGCGCTGGCTGATGGTCGAAGACGAAGCGCGTGCCGTCAGTCGTGCCGTCGGAGTACCAGAGCTCCTTGCCGGTCACCGAGTCGTCAGCGAGGAAGAAGATCCCGCGGTCGGTCGTCGCGAGGAACTCGGGGTTCGACCGGTTCTCGCGCCCCACGTCGGGAGCGATGTTCTTCACGAGCTGCGTCCGCGTCCCATCGGTGCGCCACAGCTCGTTGGGGGTGGCGCCTCCGACGATGCTCAGGTTGAGATAGAGGTGCCCGCCGAACGCGATGCCGGTCTCGACGTTGCCGCGAACGTCGTCGGGCAGCTCCCGCAGCACGGCGGTTCCGGGGTCTACGGTCCTGACGGCGCTTGACCAGGTGGCGAAGAGCCGGTTCCCGACAGCGGTGAGTCCGTGCACGCGCGCGCGGCGGCCGTCGCCGTCCCGGAGAGGGACGGGGGCGCCCGCCCCCTCGATGTACCAGAGGCCAGCAGCGACACCCTCAGCGTCGACGCCGTCGTTCGTCGAGAAGTAGAGGCGGTTGCCTGCCACCGTGAGGAAGCGCGGGGTGGAGCCGCTTGCGGCCCCTCCGACGGCGAAGTCTTTGACGAGGGTCGCTCCATCGGCGCTCCCGTCGGTGCGCCACAGCTCGGTGCCACGCGTCCCGTCGTCGGCGACGAAGTAGAGGGCGCCGTTGAACGCGATGCGTTCCCCGATCGAACGGAACACCTGGGTGGTCACAGCCGACACCTGATCGGCGGCGGCCGGGGTTCCGGCGAGGAGAGACACCACGAGGGCGGTCGCCGCTACGGCGGCCACGGAGGTTCGTCCTGTTCGCATGACTGCTCCTGACGATCGGGCGCCGTCCGGCCGAGCGGACCGACTGGGTGCGTGCGCTCAACGTAGCGACACCCTGTCAGGTTGGGAGGGGGGAAAACCCATCGCCCTCACCTAGCCCGGGCACCTCACCCTCGACGACGCAGCGCCCCACCCCGCACGAGACCGTGCGGGGTGGGGCGCTGCGCCGTCTAGCGCTGTGTCAGCGCTTCTTGGTGAGGTGCTTCTCCTTGACGGGCTCGTCGCCCGCGGCGCGCAGCGCGCGGTAGTAGGCGCGCGCCTCGTCCTGACGCTCCTTCTCCGCACCCGTCGCGATCGAGGCGCGCAGGTGCTCCGGACCGTAGCCGAACGCGTCGACGAGGTCCTGCGCGTGCGGGCGCAGGCGCAGCACGAGCCGGTCGATGTAGCTCGACACCGTGCGGGCGCGCTGCCCGGTAAGGCGCCCGTTCATGAGGTACCAGGCGAGGTTGCTCTCGATCACCGTGAGGCCGTACAGGTCGCGCACCCAGGTGAGGACGCGACGCGTGCCCTCGTCCTCGACGTCGAGCAGCGCCTTGGTGAACGCCTCCCACTGGACGAGCTCCGCGTGGGCCTTCGCCATCTCGATGAGCTCGTGCTGGTTCTGGTTGAACAGCGCGGCCGCCTCGGCGGCGGGCAGCTTCGACGCGGGGCGCAGGCGCCCGGCGACGTGCTCGACCATCGTCTCGACGCGGTCCGCGAGCAGCGAGCGCTGCGCCTCCTCGCCGCGCAGGTGCCCGACGGCGCGGCGCCGCTGGCCCTGGTCGGTGATCGTCTGGAGGGCGCGGGCGACGGGCGTGCCGTACAGGACCGTGTCCGCGGCGCGCTCGACGACGAGGCGGGCCATGCCGCCAGCGTCGATGTTCTTGAACTCGTTCGCGTAGTCGGTCAGCAGGCGCTTGCCGACGAGCTGCATGAGCACCGTGTTGTCGCCCTCGAACGTCACGTAGATGTCGAGGTCCGCGCGCAGGCCCGTGAGGCGGTTCTCCGCGATGAAGCCGGCGCCACCGCACGCCTCGCGGCACTCCTGCAGGGTGCTGAGCGCCGTCCAGGTCGACGAAGCCTTGAGCGCGGCCGCCATCGTCTCGAGGTCCTCACGCGACTCCGGGGTGTCCATCTCGCCCGAGAAGACGGCGTGGAACAGGTCGAGCAGGCGGTCGTGCGCGAAGTGTGCCGCGTACGTGCGCGCGATCAGCGGGATGAGGCGGCGCTGGTGCCGCCCGTAGTCGAGGAGCACCGTCTCCTCGCCGTTCGCTCCCGGGAACTGCCGCCGCTCGTTGCCATAGCGGACGGCGATCGCGAGGCCGATCTTCTGCGCGTTGACGGCCGCGCCGTCGAGGGACACGCGTCCCTGGACGAGCGAGCCGAGCATCGTGAAGAAGCGGCGGCCCGAGCTCTCGATCGGCGACGAGTACGTCCCGTCGGGCGCGACCGAGCCGTACCGGGCGAGAAGGTTCTCGCGCGGCACGCGCACGTTGGTGAAGTGGAGTCGGCCGTTGTCGATGCCGTTGAGGCCGCCCTTGACGCCGTCGTCCTCCCCACCGATGCCCGGCAGGAACGCCCCCGCGGTCCCGTCCGGGTTCTTCTCACGGATCGGCGTGTAGAAGGCGTGCACGCCGTGGTTGACGCCCTTGGTGATGAGCTGGGCGAAGACGACCGCGGCGACGCCGTGCTTGCCCGCGTTGCCGAGGTACTCCTTCCACGCCGCCTTGAACGGCGTGTGGATGACGAACTCCTGCGTCTCCTCGTCGTACGTCGCGGTCGTGGCGACGGACGCGACGTCAGACCCGTGACCGATCTCGGTCATCGCGAACGCACCCGGCACGTCGAGCGTCATGGCTCCCGGCAAGAGGCGGTCGTGCTGCTCGGGGGTGCCGAGGTGCAGGATCGCCGACGCGAACAGGCCCCACTGCACGCCCGACTTGATCTGCATCGACGGGTCCCCCGCGACGAGCTCCTCGAAGCCGGCGAGCGAGCCGCCGGCGTCGTCGGCGCCGCCGAGGCGCTCAGGGAAGGCGCGCAGCACCTTCGCCTCGGTGACGAGCAGCTTGAGCTGGTTCAGGACGCGCTCGCGGTGCTCCTCGACGGACATGCCCTCGATCTTCTGGAAGCGCGGGTCGCCCACGATGGCCCGGGCGAACAGGCGCAGGTCCCCCCACCGGCCGAGAAGCTGGTGCGTGAGGCTCGCGACGTCGACGCGCGCCTCCACGTCAGCGTCCTTGGCCGAGGGTGCAACGGTGGTGGTCATCGGGACTCCTTTGTCTCCACGGGTCTTTCGGGTGCGGGGCTCGTGCCCCGGTAGCTCAGGGGGTCGTGCTGGACTGCGGGACCATGCCGCTGCCGGGGCCGACCCAGAGCCATGCGGTGATCTGTGCGGCGACGTGCGCGGCGTCGGGCGTGCCGGGCTCGTGGCGGCGCGAGAGCCACCACTCGCCGGTGCCCGTGACGAAGCCGACGGCTCCGGCGGCCCAGGCGTCGACCTGGGCGGTGTCGTAGCTGCCGACCTCTTCGGCGAAGGGGCGGGCGACGAGGGCGACGACGGAGTGCATGAAGTCGCTCAGCGGCGCCTGCTGCGCGGTGAGGGGTGCGTCGCCGGAGTGCTTGACGACGGAGTTGGCGACGGAGGCGTTGCGGGTGACGAAGTAGTAGACGCTCGGCGAGTGCTCGATCATCTGCAGGTAGGCGCGCACCATGGCCTCGAGCGAGGCGCGGGGCGTGGGTTGGTGCTCGGACGCCTGGGCGAGAGTCGCGCGGATCGCCTCGACGACGGCTTCGCCGACGGCGTTCTGCAGGCCTACCTTGTCGCCGAAGTAGCGGTAGAGGATGGACTTGGAGGTGCCGAGCTCGCCGGCGATCTCGTCCATGGAGAGGTCGGGGCCGCGGCGGTGCACGGCGCGGCGTGCGGCGTGGGTGAGCTCGGTGCGGCGCGCTACCCGGTGGCCTTCCCACCGGGTGGAGCGGCCGTCGGCCGCGTCCGTCTGTTCGACGACGTCGTTCGCTCGCATGGCTTCCTTGCCTGTTCGATGCCTGGTGTCGGGTACCTCACGGGGTGACCCGGCTCACGAAACCCACAGTATCAGGTACTGTGGGTTCGAGGAACATTCCCAGCAACGGAGCGAGAGGGAACCGATGTCCCAGTCCACCACCCCCACGGCAGACGGCGTCCGCGACGCCTACGTCCTCGGCGGCAACCGTATCCCCTTCGGCAAGGTCGGCGGCGCCTATGCGCGGGCCAGCAACCAGGACATGCTGACCGCCGCGCTCGACGGGCTGATCGCCCGCCACGGCCTGCAGTCCGAGCGTATCGGCGAGGTCGTGGGTGGCGCGGTGCTCAAGCACTCGGCCGACTTCAACCTCGTCCGTGAGTGCGTGCTCGGCACGACGCTCGACCCGCGCACCCCCGCGTTCGACCTCCAGCAGGCGTGCGCGACCGGCCTCGAGGCCGTCGTCACCCTCGGCAACAAGATCCGTCTCGGCCAGGCCGAGTCGGGCATCGCGTGCGGCGTCGACTCGACGTCCGACGCGCCGATCGCCGTGAGCAAGGGCCTGCGCCGCGCCCTGCTGACGGCCGCGAACGCCAAGGACACCGCGACCCGCGTCAAGGCGTTCCTCAAGGTCCGCCCCAAGGATCTCGCGCCCGACGCACCGCGGACCGACGAGCCGCGCACGGGCCTGTCGATGGGTGAGCACCAGGCGATCACGACCGCCCGCTGGGGAGTCACCCGCGAGGCCCAGGACGAGGTCGCCCTGCGCTCGCACCACAACCTCGCCGCCTCGTACGAGCGCGGCTTCCAGGACGACCTCGTCACCCCGTACCGCGGGCTCGTGCGGGACCAGATCCTGCGTCCCGAGACGTCCGCCGAGAAGCTCGCGAAGCTCTCGCCCGTCTTCGGCAAGCGCCTACCCACCCCCGCGACGATGACCGCGGGCAACTCGACGCCGCTGTCCGACGGCGCGTCCGCCGTCCTGCTCGGGTCGCGCGAGTGGGCGCAGGAGCGCAACCTCCCGCTGCTCGCGCGCTTCGTCGACGCCGAGACCGCAGCGGTCGACTTCGTGCACGGCCACGAGGGCCTGCTCATGGCTCCGGTCCACGCCGCGGCGCGCCTGCTCAAGCGCAACGGGCTGCGCCTGGAGGACTTCGACTACGTGGAGATCCACGAGGCGTTCGCGTCCGTCCTGCTGACGACGCAGGCCGCCTGGGCCGACGACGAGTACTGCCGCACCGAGCTCGGCCTCGACGGCGCGCTCGGCACGATCGACCCTGACCGGATCAACGTCAACGGCTCCTCGCTCGCCGCGGGCCACCCGTTCGCCGCGACCGGCGGCCGGATCGTCGCCCAGACCGCCAAGCAGCTCGCCGAGCACCAGCGCGAGCACGGCACGCCCGCCCGCGCGCTCATCACGGTGTGCGCGGCCGGCGGCCTCGGCGTCGCCGCGATCCTCGAGTCCGTCCCCGCCGAGGGAGGCAACTGATGAGCGACAAGTACATCGACCTCGTCAACGGCGGCTTCGGCGGGACCGTCGCCAAGAAGCTCGGCCTGCCGCAGCCTGCGCCGCTGCGCCGGTACAAGCCGGGCGCGGCGCTCGTGCCTGGTCCCGTGCTCGTGCTCGGCCCGGACACCGACCAGACCGACGCCGTCGCGTCCGCACTGCTCGG
The DNA here is from genome assembly GCF_002564025.1 of Flavimobilis soli. Classification (NCBI taxonomy): domain Bacteria; kingdom Bacillati; phylum Actinomycetota; class Actinomycetes; order Micrococcales; family Jonesiaceae; genus Flavimobilis; species Flavimobilis soli. The sequence continues at coordinate 2,039,464 of NZ_PDJH01000001.1, read as the reverse complement.
CTGGGACCTCGAGGTGCACCGCTCCCCCTCGACGGGCACCGCCCGCTGGGGCGCCGTCGTCGTCGTGCTCTCGGAGGTCGACGACGCGAGCCAGCTCGGCGAGCACGTCCTGCCGCTCTCCCCCGCGCTCAAGCAGATGGCCCGTGGCGGCCGTGTCGTGACGATCTCGCGCGCCGCGTCGGGCGCGACGACGCCCACCGCGGCAGCGGCCCGCCAGGCCGTCGACGGTTTCGTGCGGTCGCTCGGCAAGGAGATGCGCGGCGGCGCGACGGCCAACGGCCTCGTGCTCGCGCACGAGTCCACGACTCCGGCCGACGACGGCGTCCTTGCCGCGCTGCGCTTCTTCCTGTCCGCGCGGTCGTCGTTCGTCGACGGCCAGCTCCTCACGATCGGCGACGCGCCCGTCCTCGCCGACGTCACCACCTCCGACGAGGAGCGGCCGCTCGCCGGCCGCGTCGCCGTCGTCACGGGCGCCGCCCGCGGCATCGGTGCCGCGATCGCGCGCACCCTCGCGCGCGACGGCGCGGCGCTCGTCCTCGTCGACGTGCCGGCCGCGGGCGAGCACCTCGCCAAGGTCGCGAACGAGGTGCGCGGCACCGCGCTCCAGCTCGACATCACCGCGCCCGACGCGGGCAGCCGCATCATCGAGCACGCGATCGCGCGGCACGGCGGGCTGCACGTCGTCGTGCACAACGCGGGCATCACGCGCGACAAGCTGCTCGCGAACATGAAGCCCGAGACGTGGGAGTCGGTGCTCGCGGTCAACCTCGCCGCGCAGCTCCGGATCAACGAGCAGCTGCTCGCGTCCGAGCACTTCCGCGACGCGCCGCGCATCGTGTCGCTCGCGTCGACGTCGGGCATCGCGGGCAACCGCGGGCAGACGAACTACGGCGCGTCGAAGGCTGGCGTCATCGGCATGGTGCGTGCGACCGCGCCGCTCCTCGCGGCGGCCAGCGGCGGCACCGGGACCGTCAACGCGGTCGCGCCGGGCTTCATCGTCACGGAGATGACGGCGCGGATCCCGTTCGCGACGCGCGAGGTCGCCAAGCGCCTCAACTCGTTGCAGCAGGGCGGTGACCCGTCCGACGTCGCCGAGGCGATCGCGTTCCTCGCGTCGCCCGCAGGCGGGGCCGTCAACGGCCAGGTGCTGCGCGTCTGCGGGCAGAACCTGGTGGGGGCCTGACATGACCGCGCCACGGTCCCGGACGATCGCGGGCCCGCCGTCCGGCACGAGGGTGCAGGCCCTCGCCGACGTGCCCGGGCTCGGCGGGCTGTACCTGCGCGGCGCCGCCGGCTCGGCGCGCACGAGGCTGCCGGGGGTCCGCCGCGGGGGCGGCGGACCCCCGGCCCTCCCGCCCGTCGCGTACCGCGCGAACGGGCTCCGCGTCGACGTCGACCACCTGACGACGTACCAGCACCTGCTGCGCGAGCCCGGAGCCGACGCCCTGCCGTCGGGGTACCTGCACGTGCTCGCGTTCCCGGTCGCGACGGCGGTCATGGTCCGCGACGACTTCCCGCTGCCGCTGCTCGGCATGGTGCACGTCGCCAACTCGGCGTCGCTCCTGCGCCCTGTCACGGTCGGTGACGAGCTCGAGGTGACGGCGTGGACACAGGACCTGCGTCCGCACCGTCGCGGCAGTCAGCTCGACGTCGTCGCGGAGGTCTCGGTCGACGGCGAGGTCGCGTGGCGCGGCGTGTCGACGTACCTCGCGAAGCACGCGGGCGGTCGGGCGCCGGGCGGCGCCGACCGTACCGACCGCGCCGACGGCTCTCCTGACGCCGAGGTAGGGGCTTCGACGCGAGACAGGGCCTCCCAGGGCCCTACCTCGAGTGCAGACCCCTACGTCGACGAAGGGGCGGAGCGTGACGGCGGCGGGACGGGCAGCCACGGAGCAGGGCGGGACAGCGGCGCGCCCGTCGGGTCGGTCGTGTGGAAGCTGCCTGCTGGCGTCGGTCGGGAGTACGGCGCCGTGTCAGGCGACCGGAACCCGATCCACATGTCGGCGCTCTCGGCGAAGGCCTTCGGGTTCCCGCGGGCGATCGCGCACGGCATGTACACGGCCGCGCGGGCGCTGTCCGACGTCGGGCCGCGCCGCGGCGACACCTACGACTGGACGGTCGAGTTCGCCAAGCCCGTCCTGCTGCCCGGCACGGTGTCCGTCGAGATCACCGAGCCGCAGTCCGGCTCCTTCGAGTACGCGGCGCGCAGCCCGCGCAGCGGCAAGACCCACCTGACCGGGACGGTCACCAGGATCTGACGGGCCCAGCGCACGGCTCCGAAGGGGTGCCGGACCTCGATGGTCCAGCACCCCTTCTGTCGTGTCGTCAGCGCGCCGCGGCCTCGCCCTGCGGCACGTAGCGCACCGGCACCGTGGGCGCGGTCGGTGCGTCCAGCTCAGCGAGCCGGGCCGTGAGACCGGCGCGGGCCGCCGGCCACTCCGAACGCAGGATCGAGAAGTACGCCGTGTCCGAGCGCGTGCCGTCGAAGGCCACCCGGTGGCTCCGCAGCACGCCCTCAGGCTGCGCGCCGAGGCGTCGGATCGCGGCGAGCGAGCGGGTGTTGCGGACGTCGGCCCGGAGCGCGACGCGCTCCATCCCCCACACGTCGAACGCCTGCGAGAGCAGGAGCAGCTTCGCGGCCGGGTTCACGTGCGTCCCCCACCAGCGACGGCCGTAGAACGTGTGCCCGATCTCGACGCGCCTGACGTCGTGCGCGACGTCGTAGAACGCCGTCACGCCCGCGACCGTTCCCGCGGTCGCGTCGACGACGGCGAACGCGACGGCTCCGCCGGCCGCCAGCCGTTCGAGGTGGGCGACCATCGCGTCAGCAGTGTCAGGCAGCGGCACGGTCATGCCGTGCCACATCCCCGCGTCGACGAGGCCGCTCAGGTCGTGAGCGTGTCGCTTCTCGAGGGGTTCGAGCCGGACTCCGTGACCTGACAGGACGAGCTTTTCCATCCGCCCACACTAGGTCGCGCGGCGCGGTCGCGGCTCGAGATTTGTCACGGCCCGTCCGTGGCCGGCCTCGCCTCGGTCAGCGCAGGCGACGGCGGCGCGCGAGGCGTCCGCGGGGCGCGCGCCCTCGACGTGCACCGAGGGGCGGCTGGTCACCGGCCAGCTCCAGGCTCGGCTCCTCGGCCATGCCCAGCTCGGGGACGGACGCGCCGACGGCGGCGAGCGGCGTGGGGCCGTTCGCGTCGAGGAGCGCGGTCGCGTCGGGGCCGCCCAGACCGGCGATCGCGCGCAGCGGGTCGATCCGCGCGAGCAGGCCCTCGCGTACGACGGGCCACTCGGGGGCGAGGATCGAGAAGACGACCGAGTCGACGCGCGACCCGTCCTGGCCGTCGCGGAAGCCGCGCAGCGTGCCCTCGCGGGTCGCGCCGAGCCGCTCGATCGCGGCGAGCGAGCGGACGTTGCGGGCGTCGGCGCGGAGCTGGACGCGGTGCACCCTGAGACGCTCGAAGGAGTGCTCGAGGAGGAGGAACTTGCAGACCGGGTTGACGACGCGACCCCAGACGGCGCGGTCGTAGAACGTCCGGCCGATCTCGACGCGACGAGCGGCGCCCTGGTGGTCGACGAGCGCCGTCGAGCCACGCACCTCGTTGCTCACCTCGTCGACGACCGCGAACGCGTAGCAGCCCTCGAGAGCCTGCGAGTCCTCGATGTAGTTCATCAGCCCGACCTCGCCCACCGGCATAGGTGTGGCCATGCCTGCCCACAGGTCGGGATCGACCATGGCAGCAAGGTCGCCGACGTGCTTGTGCGTCAGCGGCTCGAGGCGAAAACCGTGCCCCGAGAGGGTGATGTCGTGCTCCACGCGAGAATGAAAACACGCGTCAGGGACACCGCCAACACCTGCCGTGTGACCTGTGGGCGAACGCCAGGCGACCACCCTTCGCGAGTGGCGGTTTTCCGCCCCTCACCTCGGGAACCTTGCGACTCACATCACCTCGACGGACGGCCCGGGAACCGCCCCGGAAACACCCTTGACGGACGCCGCGTTCACGCCTCGGACGGAGCGCCGCACCCGCCCGCGAGCGCGACGTTCGCGACGGCCGCCGTCGCGACCAGACCGGACAGCCCGGAGACGTCCGGGAGGGGGCGCCGGTCGTCGCGGACGACCCAGCACCCGTCCTGCACCGCGTAGTCGGCCCGGGTGCCCTCGCGGACATAGCTCGCGAGGGCCGTGACCAGCCGCTCGACGTGCTCGCCGGTCGTCCCCACACCGACGCTCGCGCGCACCGCGCCGTACCGGTGGCCCAGGCGGGCGAGGAGCGGGTGCGCGCAGAACTTCCCGTCACGCACGCCGATGCCGTGCTCTGCCGACAGGTAGGCGGCGACGAGGCCGGGGTCGTGCCCCTCGACGACGAACGTCACGACGCCCACCGGGTCGACGGCGTCGTCCCACGCGCGCAGCACCTCGACGCCCGGGATCTGGGAGAGCCCCTCGACGAGCCGGGCGCGCAGGCGCGCCTCGTGCGCGTGCAGCGCGGCGGGGTCGAGCGCGGCGAGCTCCTCGCACGCGGCCGCGAGCGCGACCGCGCCGATGACGTTGGGCGAGCCGGCCTCGTGGCGGGCGGGCGCGAGCGCCCATGTCGCCGACGCGGCGCCGGCCGCCGGGACGTCGGGCTCGGAGTGGGTGACGGCGCGGACCGCGCCGCCGCCCGCGAGGTGCGGCGTGCCGGCGTCGAGCCAGTCGCGGCGGCCGACGAGCGCGCCCGCGCCGTACGGCGCGTAGGTCTTGTGACCGGAGAAGCCGACGTAGTCGACGTCGAGCGCGGCGATGTCGACGCCGCGGTGCGGGACGAGCTGTGCGCCGTCGAGCACGACGCGCGCCCCTGCGGCGTGGGCGAGCGTGACGACGTCGGCGACCGGCAGGGCCTCGCCCGTCACGTTGGACGCGCCCGTGACAGCGACGAGCGCGTACGGGCGGGCGGCGAGCTCGGCGCGCAGCGCGTCGAGCGTCGCGGCGACGCTCGACGCTCCCGCGAGGACCGCGGCGCCGCCGGGCGCGGCGGCCCAGGGCAGGAGGTTCGCATGGTGCTCGACGTCGAGGACGAGCACGCGCCCCTCCCCGACCGTCGCGGGCACGCAGCCCGCGAGGAGGTTGAGCGAGTCGGTCGTGTTGCGCGTGATGATCGTGACGTCGTGCTCGCGTGCCCCGACGAACGCGCCGATGGTGCGGCGGGACGCCTCGTAGAGCGCGGTCGAGACCTGGGACAGGTAGCCGGCGCCGCGGTGGACGCTCGCGTAGAGCGGGAGCGCCTGCGCGACGCGCGCGGCGACGGACTCGAGGGCGGGTGCGGACGCGGCGACGTCGAGGTTCGCGTAGGTGACGTTACGTCCGTCGACGAGCGGGACGAGGGTGTCGCGGCCGACGACGGGCAGGAGCGCGGGCTCGTCCGTCACGTCGGTGCGGTTCTCAGGACAGGTGGTGCTGGCGATCGACATGGCAGGGCCCTTCAGAGACTGGGCGCTGTGCGCCCGCGCTTGCCGCGGTCGGTCGACCGCAGCCTGGTCGTCACCCGGGGCACCCCGCCGCGAGAGGAGGGTTGCCGGCCAGCAAACCGGGGTTTTGCGCTGGCACTCATGACCGTGCGGACATCGTGCCACCGCCCCTGGAGGCGCGTCAACATCTGAGACGCGATGCCAGTTTCTGAGACCCGCGCTCGGGAACCGCGGAATCTCGCCATTCGCAACGGCCTCGGCAGCACCCCTGCCGGGAGGGTACGATCCCCTCACCATCCAGAGCGGCCGAGTGACGTGGCACGACGACGCCGCAGCAACCCCCCAGCAGGACGAGGGTGCTACCGCCACGTTCGATGCGAACGGAGAACGCCATGAGCTACGCAGGAGACGTCACCCCCGAGGCCGCGTGGGAGCTGATCACCACGACACCCGACGCGATCCTCGTCGACGTCCGCACGCAGGACGAGTGGCGCACGATCGGCGTCCCCGACACGAGCGCCGCCCGCACGGCCGCGCGGTTCGTCGAGTGGAACACCGCCTGGGGACCCAACACCGAGTTCCTCGCCCAGCTCGAGGCCGCAGGCGTCGCGAAGGACGCGACCGTCCTGTTCCTGTGCCGCTCCGGTGTCCGCTCGGTCGCCGCCGCCCAGGCCGCGACGGCCGCCGGCTGGGCCGACGCCCGCAACGTCCTCCAGGGCTTCGAGGGCGCCCAGGACGCGACCGGCGCCCGCACGATCGACGGCTGGCGCAACGCCGGTCTCCCGACCACCACGATCGACGAGGCCGCCCGGTGACCGCGGGGCCCCGTGAGGTCCCCGCATCCTGGCGTCCCGCGACCGTCTCGGTCCGCGGCGGCATCGAGCGCTCCGGGTTCCACGAGACGAGCGAGCCCATCTACCTGACGCAGGGATACGTGTACGGCTCCGCCGCCGAGTGCGAGGCCGCCTTCAAGGGTGAGGCCGACCGCTTCATCTACTCCCGCTACGGCAACCCGACCGTCCACACCTTCGAGCAGCGGCTGCGCCTCATCGAGGGCGCCGAGGGCTGCTACGCGACCGCGACCGGCATGTCCGCCGTCTTCACGGCGCTCGCCGCGATCGTCGGACAGGGCTCCCGGATCGTCGCCGCCCGCGCGCTCTTCGGGTCGAGCCTGACGATCTTCGACGAGATCTTCGCCCGCTGGGGCGTGCACACCGACTACGTCGACGGGCACGTCCTCTCCCAGTGGGAGGAGGCGCTCGCGACGCCCGCGGACGTCGTCTTCTTCGAGACGCCGTCGAACCCGATGCAGGACATCATCGACGTGCGCGCCGTCGCCGACCTCGCGCACCGCGCGGGGGCGACCGTCGTCGTCGACAACGTCTTCGCGACGCCCGTCCTGCAGAAACCGCTCGAGCTGGGCGCCGACGTCGTCGTGTACTCCGCGACGAAGCACATCGACGGGCAGGGCCGCGTGCTCGGCGGCGCGATCCTCGGCAGCGCCGACTACATCGACGGGCCCGTGCAGACGATGGTCCGCCACACCGGCCCGTCGCTCTCCCCGTTCAACGCGTGGGTGCTGCTCAAAGGCCTCGAGACGCTCTCGCTGCGCGTCCGCGCCCAGTCCGACGCCGCACTCCAGGTCGCGACGGCGCTCGAGTCCCTGCCGGGCATCGGTCGGGTCTACTACCCGTTCCTCGACTCGCACCCGCAGGTGGCGCTCGCACGGGCCCAGCAGACGGGCGGCGGCACCGTCGTCACGTTCGACCTCGAGGTGCCGGGCTCGGCATCGCCGGACCAGGTCAAGGAGCGTACGTTCCGTTTCCTCGACGCGCTGCGCGTCGTGGACATCTCCAACAACCTCGGCGACGCGAAGAGCCTCATCACGCACCCGGCGACGACGACGCACCGCAAGCTCGGCCCCGAGGGCCGCGCAGCGGTCGGCATGGCGGAGTCGACGGTGCGGCTGAGCATCGGGCTGGAGGACCCGCTCGACCTGCTCGACGACGTCGAGCAGGCCCTCAAGGCGTGACGCGGCAGGCGTCGGCGGCGTCGAGGTAGGGGCGCGCACGCGAGACAGGGGTCTGCACGGCCCTACGTCGCGTGCACGCCCCTACGTCGCGCGCACGCCCCTACCTCGCGCGGACAGCCCTGCGTCGCGCGACGCGCCTCGTGGCGACCGGCGGACGCCGGCGGCCTCAGACGTACTTGAGCATCCACTCCTTGTTCGGGTCGCGACCGAACTCGGGGTCAGGCACGTCTGACACGTCGACACCCTCGACGTAGCTGTCCGGGTCGATCCGCTCGGGCAGCTCCGCGAAGCGCGCCGCAGCGCGCTCAGGCTCAGGCACCACCGTCTCGTCGCTCATGGCACCACCGTACGCCGCGGACGACCGCCCGCCCAGGGGTGATTTTCACGGCGCCGCCCGTCCAAAGGTCCCACCATTGCGCGCAGATCGACGGCGAGACTGACGACGACGAGAGACCGCCGAGCAGAAGGCCCGCCATGTCCGAGCAGAACGCCCCCGCCTCCCCCGGGCGCATCGTCGTCGTCGGCGCGGGCATGGTCGCCCACCGGCTCGTGGAGCAGCTCGTCTCCCGCGCCCCCGGCGAGGCGACCTGGTCAGCGACCGTGCTCGGCGACGAGGCGCACCTGCCGTACGACCGTGTCCACCTCTCCGAGTTCTTCGGCGGACGCTCCCCCGAGCAGCTCGCGATGGCCCCGAGCGTCTGGGACGACCCGCACGTCACGCTGCGCACGGGCGACGCCGTCGCGTCGATCGACCGGGACGCCCAGTCCGTCACGACGCGCTCCGGCGAGACGTTCGAGTACGACACGCTCGTCCTGGCGACCGGCTCCTGGGCCTGGACGCCCCGTACCGAGGGCACCGACCTCACTGGTGTCTTCAGCTACCGCACGATGGACGACGTCGTCGGGCTTCGGGCCTGGGTCACTGACCGCGCGACCACGCTCGACCGGCCGCTGCGCGGCGCCGTCGTCGGCGGTGGCGTCCTCGGGCTCGAGGCCGCGTCCGCCCTGCAGGACCTCGGCGCCACCGCGACCGTCGTCGAGTTCGCCGACCGCCTCATGAGCGTCCAGCTCGACGACGGCGGAGGCGAGGCGCTGCGCGTCCTGATCGAGGACATGGGCGTCACCGTCCGCACAGGGACGGGCGCGACCCGCCTCGTCGCGGCACCCGACGGACCGGTCGGCCTCATGGTCCTCTCCGACGGCTCGACGCTCGACGTCGACGTCGTCGTGTTCTCGACCGGTATCCGCCCGCGCGACCGGCTCGCCCGCGAGTGCGGCCTCGCGATCGGCGAGCGTGGCGGCGTCGTCGTCGGCCCCACGTGCCGCACGTCCGACCCGGCGATCTGGGCGATCGGCGAGGTCGCGTCGCACGACGGCGAGTGCGCCGGCCTCGTGGCTCCCGGCAACGCGATGGCTGACGTCGTCGTCGACCAGCTCCTCGGCGGCGACGCGGTCTACACGCCCGCGCCAGACGGCACGAAGCTCAAGGGCGTCACGCACGACGGCGTCCCGGTCGAGGCCGCGTCGTTCGGCGACGTCTTCGCGCTCACCCCCGGCGCGCTCGAGGTCACGTTCGCCGACCCGGTCGCCAAGACGTACAAGAAGCTCGTCGTGTCCGACGACGCACGCACCCTCCTCGGCGGGGTGTTCGTCGGGGACTCGTCGCTCTACCCGTCGCTGCGGCCGATGCTCGGCCGCGCCCTCGGCGCGGACCCGAGCGCGTTCCTCGCCCCGGAGGGCGGCGCAGCCGCCCCGAGCGCCGACGTGCCCGACGACGTCGTCGTCTGCTCGTGCGCGAACGTCACCGCGGGCACGGTTCGCGGTGCCGTGACCGACCACGGGTGCACGAGCGTCGCCGAGGTCAAGAAGTGCACCAAGGCCGGCACGGTCTGCGGCTCGTGCGTGCCCCTCCTGACGAAGCTCGTCAACACGCAGCTCGAGGCGTCCGGCGTCGAGGTGTCGCGAGCGATGTGCGAGCACTTCGCGATGTCCCGCCAGGAGCTCTTCGCGCTCGTCCAGGCGGAGGGTCTGCGGACCTTCTCGCAGATCGTCGCCGCGCACGGGCGTGGGCGCGGGTGCGTCATCTGCAAGCCCGTCGTCGCCTCGATCCTCTCCTCGCTCGGCATCGGTCACGTGCTCGAGCGCGACCAGGCGTCCCTCCAGGACACGAACGACCACGTCCTCGCCAACATGCAGAAGGACGGCACCTACTCCGTCATCCCGCGCGTGCCCGGCGGCGAGATCACGCCCGAGAAGCTCGTCGTCATCGGGCAGGTCGCCGCCGACTTCGGCCTGTACACGCGCATCACGGGCGCGCAGCGTATCGGCATGTTCGGTGCGCGCATCGACCAGCTCCCGGAGATCTGGCGGCGCCTCGTCGAGGCGGGCTTCGAGTCGGGGCAGGCCTACGGCAAGTCGCTGCGCGCGGTGAAGTCGTGCGTCGGCAGCTCGTGGTGCCGGTTCGGCGTGCAGGACTCGGTCGGCATGGGCGTGCGGCTCGAGCTGCGCTACCGCGGCCTGCGCACCCCGCACAAGTTCAAGGTCGGTGTCTCGGGCTGCGCCCGTGAGTGCGCCGAGGCGCGCGGCAAGGACGTCGGCATCATCGCGACCGAGCGCGGCTGGAACCTGTACGTCGGCGGGAACGGCGGGTTCACGCCACGGCACGCCGACCTCCTCGCGGAGGACCTGTCCGACGACGAGCTCATCACGGTCGTCGACCGGTTCCTGTCGCTCTACGTCCGTTCGGCGGACCGCCTGCAGCGCACCGCTGGCTGGGTGGCCGAGTACCCGGGCGGCGTGGCCGAGCTGCGCAAGGTCCTCGTCGAGGACTCGCTCGGCATCGCGAGCGAGCTCGAGGCGGCGATCGCGGCGCACGTCGAGTCGTACACGGACGAGTGGGCGGCGACGCTCGAGGATCCTGAGAAGCTCGCCCGCTTCACGTCGTTCGTCAACGCGCCCGACGTGCACGACCCGGACCTCGCGTACACGCCCGAGCGCGGCCAGGTCCGCCCTGCGCGCCCGGGCGAGCCGGCCGACAACAACCCGGTGATCGCCCGCACGATCACCGTACGCTCGTGACCCTCGCGCGCCGCCCCGGCCGGCAGCCGGGACCGCGCTCCACCGAAGGAGAACCATGTCCGCCCACGGCGACCTGACCTGGACCGACGTCTGCGCGCTCGACGCGCTCGTCCCGGAGCGCGGTGCGGCCGCGCTCGTCGAGGGGCACCAGGTCGCGCTGTTCCGGCTCGCCGACGACTCGGTGCTCGCGGTGCAGCAGCGCGACCCGTTCAGCGGCGCGAACGTCGTCTCGCGCGGGATCGTGGGGACGGTCGGCGACGTACCAGCCGTCACGTCGCCGATGCACAAGCAGGTGTGGGCCCTCGCGACGGGCGAGTGCCTCGACGCCGCGGGGAAGGAGCCGCAGGACCTGCGGTCCTACCCGGTCGAGGTGCGCGACGGCGTCGTGCGGGTCGCGGTCAGCTAGACCGGTCCGCTCCCGCCCACGGATCGCCTCGATCCACGCGTGACGTGTGCGTCAGGGCGATCGGTGGGCCCGAGAGGGAACGCCTCGTTGCACACGCGACGTGTGCGGCAGGGCGATCGGTGCGTGCGAGGGGCGCAGGGCAGAGCCGCGCCTGTCAGACGGCGGGGAGGTCCTTCGCGAAGCACAGGGACTCGTCCGAGTCGGCGTACTCGCCGTAGCGCTCGATCGGCTCGAAGCCGATCGAGCGGTAGAGCGAGACAGACTCGTGCTGCTTCGTGCCCGTCTCGAGGACGAGCCGGCGCAGGCCGGCAGCGCGGGCGTACGCCTCGAGCCCTCGCATGAGCAGGCGTGACAGTCCACGCCCCCGGTACTCAGGTGCGACGAACACACGCTTGACCTCGCCCGTGCCGGGCGCGTGGAAGCCACCGATCTCGTCGGAGACGCCGGAGACGTCGCGCAGCGCGGCGCACCCGACGGGCACGCCGTCGACCCGCAGCAGGAGCGAGACGACGATCTCGTCCGCTGACGGCGGCCGGCCGATGTCGCTCGTCGTCGGGACCTCGTCCGCGTCCGGGTCCGCGTAACGCACGGCGAGCTCCGCCTGCTGGATCGTGCGCAGCTCGGCCGACTCGGCGTCGTCCCACGGCACGGCCGTCAGCGTGACGCCCTCGGGCAGGGCGATGCCGGCGAGCGTCGCGTCGCCGACCGTGCCGGGAAGGTTCGTCCCGCTCATGCGTGGACGAGGGAGCCGATCACCGACGTGAAGAACCGCAGCCCGTCCACACCCGCGCGCGGCCCCGCGGCGGAGTCAGGACCGAAGCCCGCCTCGACCGCGTGCTCTGGGTGCGGCATGAGGCCGACGACGTTGCCGCGCTCGTTCGTGATGCCCGCGATCCCGCGGCGCGAGCCGTTCGGGTTGACGCCCTCGTAGCGGAACGCGACGCGGCCCTCGGCCTCGAGCTCGTCGAGCGTGCGCTCGTCGGCGACGTACTGGCCGTCCTGGTTCTTCAACGGGATCGTGATGCGCTCGCCGTGCGTGTAGTCACGCGTCCAGGCGGTGCTCGCGTTCTCGACCGCGAGGACCTGCTCGCGGCAGACGAAGTGCAGGTGGTCGTTCTTGATCATCGAGCCCGGCAGCAGGTGCGACTCGGTGAGGATCTGGAAACCGTTGCAGATGCCGAGGACGGGCAGGCCGCCGTTCGCGGCGTCGACGATCTTGTCCATGAGCGGCGCGAAGCGCGAGATCGCGCCGGCGCGCAGGTAGTCGCCGTACGAGAAGCCACCCGGCAGGACGACGGCGTCGACCCCGTGGAGGTCGTCGTCCGCGTGCCAGAGGGACACGGCCTCGGCGCCGGCGAGGCGCACGGCGCGGGCAGCGTCGCGGTCGTCGAGCGTCCCGGGGAACGTGACGACGCCGATGCGGGCGCCGGTCGCTGCGGGTGCCATCAGCTCGCGTCCGCGACGCGGACGACGTCTTCGATGACCGGGTTCGACAGGAGCGTCTTCGCGGCCTCCTCGGCGGCGGCGAGCACCTCCGGGGTCACCTCGCCGTCGACCTCGAGCTCGAAGCGCTTGCCCTGGCGCACCCCGACGAACTGGGTGAAGCCCAGCCGGGGCAGCGCCCCGACGACGGCCTTGCCCTGCGGGTCGAGGATCTCGGGCTTGGGCATGACATCGACGACTACGCGTCCCACGGGGTGCTCCTGAGGTGTGCAGCGGACGGGTCGTCCGCACGGCCGGGAGGTTTCGGCATCAGCGTACCGCCCACCCTCCCGGACGCGGCGGGCGGGCCGGAGCGTGGACACGTGCGCCTGCGACCTCAGGCGGAGGGCGACGTCGTGCGGTTGCGGCCGATCGGCACGACCATCGGCGTGCCCGACACGGGGTCCGGGACGACGCGCGACGCGAGGCCGAACACCTCGGCGACCGTCTCCTCGGTGACGACGTCGGCGGGCGCACCCTCGGCGACGATCCGGCCGTCCTTCATCGCGACGAGGTGGTCGGCGTAGCGCGCCGCGAGGTTGAGGTCGTGCAGGACCATGACGATCGTGCGGCCGAGGTCGCGGTTGAGGTCGGCGAGGAGGTCGAGGACCTCGACCTGGTGCGCGACGTCGAGGAACGTCGTCGGCTCGTCGAGGAGCAGCAGGTCGGTGCGCTGCGCGAGCGCCATCGCGATCCACACGCGCTGCCGCTGCCCGCCCGACAGCTCGTCGACCGAGCGGCCGGCGAGGTCGAGCACGCCGGTCTGGGCGAGCGCGTCGGCGACGGCTTCGTCGTCCTCGGGGGTCCACTGCCGGAACCAGCCCTGGTGCGGGTAGCGACCGCGGCCGACGAGGTCGGCGACCGTGATGCCCTCGGGGGCGATCGGCGACTGCGGCAGCAGGCCGAGCACGCGCGCGACGTCGCGCGTCGGCATCGCGGCGATGTCCGCGCCGTCGAGCAGGACCGAGCCGCCCTGCGGCGCAAGGAGGCGCGCGAGGCCGCGCAGGAGGGTGGACTTGCCGCACGCGTTCGCGCCGACGACGACGGTCACGCGCCCGGTCGGGACGGTGACCGTGAGGTCGCGGACGACCTTGCGGTCGCCGTAGCCGAGCGTCAGCCGCTCGGCACCGAGAGTGTGGTGACCCTTCTCGGTCATCAGCCGCCCTTTCCGACGCGGTTGGCCGTGGCGAGGAGCCACAGCAGGAAGGGCGCGCCGAGCACACCCGTGATCACACCGACGGGGAGCCGGGTGCCGAAGAGCTGCGCGCCGGCGAAGTCAGCGGCCGTGACGATGACGGCGCCGACGAGCGCCGAGGGGACGAGCGCAAGCCCGCCGCCGCCGGTCAGGCGGCGCGCGATCGGCCCCGCGAGGAACGCGACGAAGGCGACCGGGCCTGCGGCTGCCGTCGCGACGGCCGCGAGGCAGACGCCGACGGCGACGAGCCAGGCCTTCGACGGCTCGATGCGCACGCCCAGCCCCGCGGCGGCGTCCTCGCCGAGCTGGAGCGCGCGCAGCCGCTTGCCCAGGACACCCGCGGCGGGGAGCAGGACGAGCAGCGGCCACCAGAGCAGGGGCAGCCGGCTCCACGTAGAGCCGTTGAGCGAGCCGGTGATCCAGACGAGCGCCTCGGACGCGTCCGTGACCTCGGCACGCGTGAGCGACCAGCTCGTCACCGAGCCGAGGACCGCCGCGATGCCGATGCCGACGAGGATCAGGCGCTGCCCGCTCACGGCCCCGCGCCACGCGAGCCCGTAGATGAGCGCGGCGGCGGCGAAGGCACCGCCGATCGCGAAGGGTGCGGCGTGCCCGGGGTTCAGGCCGAGCTGGGTGATCGCGAAGACGGCGGCCGCGCTGGCGCCCGCCGTGATGCCGATGATGTCCGGGCTCGCGAGCGGGTTGCGCACGAGCGTCTGGAAGATCGCGCCCGAGACGCCGAACGCGGCGCCCGCGCCGAGGCCCGTGAGCAGCCGCGGGAGGCGCACCTCGTGGACGATGAACGTCGCGCCCGGGATGTCCGCGCCCCCGATGATCCGGACGACGTCGACGAACGAGACGGTGAAGCCGCCGAGGCACGCGGTCACGACCGCGAGCGCGAGCAGCACGACCGAGAGCCCGGCGGCGACGCTCGTCGCCCGGGCCCGGCCACGTCGTCGGACCGCACGGACGGTCGCGACGGCGTCGGCTCGCGCCTCGTCCGGCCTGCGCAGACCGGCGGGGGCGCTCACAGCTCCGCCAGCCGGCGACGGCGCACGAGCGCGATGAAGACGGGCGCCCCGACGGTCGCGGTCACGATGCCGACCTGGAGCTGGCCGGGCTGCGCCACGAGGCGCCCGAGCACGTCCGACAGGACGACGAGTGCCGCCCCGAGCACCGCGCTGTACGGCAGCACCCAGCGGTTGTCGGGCCCGGTGATCGCGCGCGCGACGTGCGCGACGGTCAGGCCGACGAACGCGATCGGACCCGCGGCGGCGGTCGCTCCCCCGCACAGGAGCACGACGGCGCACCCGACGACCAGCCGCGAGCGCCGCACGTCCTGGCCGAGGCCGCGAGCGACGTCGTCGCCGAGGGAGAGCGCGTTGAGCGCGCGCCCCGACGCGAGCGCGACGAGGGCGCCGACGGCGAGGAACGGCAGGATCGGCAGGAACGTCTCGAACCCGCGGCCGCCGACGGACCCGACCTGCCAGAAGCGGAACGTGTCGAGCACCTCGGTCCCCGTCACGAGGATCGCGGTGATGAGGCTCGTGAGCGCCGCGGAGACGCATGCGCCTGCGAGCGCGAGCTTGATCGGCGTCGCGCCCTCGCGACCCGCGGCGGCGACGCCGTAGACGATGACGGCGGCTGCGGCGGCCCCGGCGAACGCGAACCACACGTACCCCGCGGGCGACGAGATGCCGAGCAGCATGATCGCGACGACGACGGCGGCGCTCGCTCCGGCGTTGACTCCGAGCAGGCCTGGGTCGGCGAGGGGGTTGCGCGTCATGCCCTGCATGAGCGCGCCGGCGAGGCCGAGAGCCGCACCGACGGCGAGCCCGAGGACCGTGCGGGGCACGCGCGCGCGGACGGCGTCGTGGTCGAAGCTCGTCGGGTCGTAGTCGGTGAGCGCGGCCCACGCGTCCGCGACCGGGACGTGCCGCGCGCCGACGCCGACGCTCACGAGCGCGAGCACGACGAGCAGCCCGAGCCCGGCCGCGAGGCCGAGCGAGAGCCCCGCGGCACGCCGGCCGGCCGGCCGGGCGAGCGCGAGGCTCTCCCCGACCGGCCGGTGCGGCGTCGCGGTGCTCATCGGTGGCAGGTGCTCAGCGGGACGTCACTTCGCGCTCTCGAGCGCGTCCTTGATCGCGGGGACGTACTGGTCGACGGCCCACGGCACGGAGAGCGGCGACGGCGCGGACGTCGACAGGATGAACGTCGGGTCGTCGAGCGCGATGACGGCGCCCGAGGCGATCGCGGGGATCTTGCCGAGCAGCTTGTCGGCCTTGACGGCCTCGAGGTGCTCCTTGCTGTCGACGTACGCAAGGACGACGTCCGCGTCGATCTCGTCGGCGAGCTCGGCCGAGATGGTGCCGAAGAACTGGTCGTTCGACCCGGAGAGCTCGGCGATCTTCGCCGAGCTCTTGAGCCCGAGCGACTCGACGAACGCGACGCGCGCGTCAGCGGTCGTGTAGTACGTGATGGTCGACGGGTCCGAGGAGTTGAACCACAGGTAGGCGAACGTCTTGCCCTCGAGCTCGGGGGCGTCGTCGAGCGCGCTCGCGAGCTTGGCCTCGATGTCCTTCGTGACCTGCTCGGCCTCCGCCTCCTTGCCGAGCGCCTTACCGGTCATCGTGAGCTGGTCGCGCCAGCTCGTGCCCCACGCGACCTCGGGGTACGCGATCGTCGGGGCGATCTTCGTGAGCTTGTCGTAGTCCTCGTCGGTGATGCCCGAGTAGGCGCCGACGATGAGGTCGGGCGCCGCGGCCGCGAGAGCCTCGAAGTCGAGGGTGTCGCCCTCGTCGAGGAGCGCGGGAGCCTCGCCGCCGAGCGCCTCGAGCGCGGGGCGCGTCCACGGGAGGTAGCCATCGGCGTCGCCACCGTACGACGCGAAGGGCATCGCGGCGGGCGTGACGCCGAGCGCGATGATCGCGTCCTGGTTGGCCCACGAGATGGCCGCCACGCGCTGCGGCTCCTTCTCGACGACCGTCTCGCCGAACGCGTGCTCGATCGTCACCGGGAACGAGGTGGACGCGGCGGGCGACGTGCTCGACGTCGTCGTGCCGGCGGGGGTGTCGGTCGAGCACGCGGCGAGCGTCGCGAGCGTCAGAGCGGCTGCGACGGCAGCGGCGGGGCGCAGGGCGCCGGAGAACGTGGTGCGCACAGGGGTGCCTCTCGGGTGTTCGGTGCTCGCTCGGAGCGGGTGCGGTGGGAGCGGGGACGGCGGGGCCGTCAGCCCTCGGCCTTGCCGCGCCGCCAGTAGCCCATGAAGGCGACCCAGCGGCGGTCGATGCCCAGGTCGCGCACCAGGTGGCGGCGCAGGTCCCGGACGATCGCTGCCTCGCCTGCGATCCAGGCGTAGCAGCTGGCCGAGCCGCGGACGGGCTCGGCTTCTTGCGCGGGCTCCGCGCCGGCGACGCCTGCGAGGGCGCGCATGCCGGGGGTGTCCCACAGGATCGTGGTGTCGACGTCGATGTCGTCGACGTCGTCGGGCAGGCGGTTGTGCGCGACGGCGCACGAGTGCCCGAGGGCGCACGCGACGCAGGCGTTCTCGCGCTCGGCCATGCACGTGCGCACGGCGGCGTCGAGCAGCTCGCCGCGCGGGCGCGGCGCATCGTCGTGCGTCTGGACCGTCGCCGTGCCGGATCCGGCGGCGGGGCCGCCGTCGCGGGCGGGGCCCGGGGTGCGCGGCAGCCACGTGAGGCGTGCGCCGAGCGGCAGGTCGACGTCGAGAGCGTCGGCGGGCGTCGGGACCTCGAGGAAGGCGTCGACGTCGGTGCCTGCGGGAAGCTGCTCGAGGATCGCGCAGACGGCGGGCACGGCGGTCTCGTCGCCCGCGAGGATGACGCGGGCCGCGGCGGCGGGCGGGTCGAACTCGAGGCCCACGGGCGGGCCGTCGTACGCGGCGTTGGGGCCGCTGATGACGACACGGTCGCCGACCTGCGCGTTCGCGACCCAGCGGGAGGCGGGGCCTGCGGTCGGGCCGGTGCCGTGGAGGACGAAGTCGACGTCGAGCTCGGTCGCTGCGCCCTCGCCACGCAGCGCGCGGATCGAGTAGGTGCGGAAGGGGTGGCGCTCGGCCTCGGGCTGCTCCCGCCACACCTGGTACCAGTCGCCGGTGAAGTCGTCGAGTCGCGGTGCGCGCCCCGCGGCGTCGGGCAGGACGATCTTGATCCGCTGGTCGAGCCCCTCACGGCCGAAGCCCGCGAGGTCCTCGCCGACGAACGTCACGCGCGCGAACGAGGGGCTGAGGCGCTCGACCCGGCCGACCGTGACCGCGAACGCGCGGTACGACGGCTCCGCGCTGGCAGCGGCAGCAGCGCGCCGGGCGCGGTTCTCCGCACGGCGCGCATCTCGGACAGCGGGTGCGGTCGAGCTAGCCATGGCTCAAGTATGGCATGCCTAACCTAAGCGTCCTAGGCCCTTCGGCCACCGTCTCGCTCTGAGGGACGGCTAGAGCTCGAGATCGCGTCCCGTGAGGCGCCGGAACGCCTCGAGGTAGCGGTCGCGGGTCGCCGCGACCACGTGCTCGGGCAGCGCGGGCGGCGGGACGTCGCTCGCGCGGTCCCAGCCCGCCTCGGGCGACACGAGCCAGTCGCGCACGTGCTGCTTGTCGAAGCTCGGCTGTGCGCGGCCCGGCTCCCACTCGTCCGCCGGCCAGAAACGCGACGAGTCCGGCGTGAGCACCTCGTCCCCCAGGACGGTGAGGCCGGTCGTCGGGTCGACGCCGAACTCGAGCTTCGTGTCCGCGAGGATCACGCCACGCTCCTCGGCCATGGCGCTCGCCCGCGCGTAGACCTCGAGCGTGAGGTCCCGCAGCTGCCCGGCGGGCTCGTCGCCGATGCGCGCGGCGACCTCCTCGAACGTCACGTTCTCGTCGTGCTCCCCCACCGCCGCCTTCGCGGCAGGGGTGAAGATCGCCTGCGGGAGGCGCGAACCGTCGACCAGGCCCTCGGGCAGCGGGACGCCGCAGACCGTGCGGTCCGTGCGGTACTCGACGAGCCCCGACCCGGTGAGGTAGCCCCGGACGACGCACTCGACGGGGAACATCTCGAGGCGCCGGCAGACCATCGCGCGCCCGTCGACCGCGGCGGGCACGAGCCCGTCGGTCGGGTCGGTCGAGACCTCGACCGTCACGACGTGGTTGTCGACGACGCCGGCGAGCTGCTCGAACCACCACAGGCTCAGCTGCGTCAGGACGACGCCCTTGCCGGGGATCTCCGTGGCGAGGACGTGGTCGTACGCGCTGATGCGGTCCGACGCGACGACAAGGACGACGTCACCGAGCGGGTGCGGCCCGCCGAGGACCGCCTCGTCGGGCTCGTACAGGTCGCGGACCTTGCCCGAGTAGACGTGACGCCAGCCCGGCAGCACCGGGGCGCTCACGCCTGGGCCGCCTTCGCGGCGATGTCGCTGCGATGGTGCGAGCCCGGCAGCGAGATGCGCTCGACGCCGGCGTACGCGGCGGCGCGCGCCGCCGCGAGATCCGGGCCCCGCCCGACGACGGACAGCACGCGACCGCCCGACGCGACGAGCGCGCCGTCGACCACCGCGGTGCCCGCGTGCAGGACGTGCACCCCCGGCACCGACTCGGCGTCGTCGACGCCCGTGACCGGGTCGCCCGAGCGGACGTCCGCTGGGTAGCCGTGCGCGGCGACGACGACCGTCACGGCCGCGTCCTGCGTCCAGTGCAGCGGCTCGAGGCCGCCGAGCGCACCCGTCGCGGCCGCGAGCATCACGCTCGACAGCGGCGTGCGCAGCCGCGAGAGGACCACCTGGGTCTCGGGGTCGCCGAAGCGCGCGTTGAACTCGATGACGCGGGTGCCGCGGCTCGTGAGGGCGAGCCCGACGTACAGGACGCCGACGAAAGGCGTGCCGCGGCGCGCCATCTCGGCGATCGTCGGACGCGCGATGCGCTCGAGCACCTCGTCCGTCAGACCGGCCGGCGCCCACGGGAGGGGCGAGTACGCGCCCATGCCGCCCGTGTTGGGGCCCTCGTCGCCGTCGTACGCACGCTTGAAGTCCTGCGCGGGCGCGAGCGGCACGACGTCGGTGCCGTCGCTCACGCAGAAGAGGGAGACCTCAGGCCCGTCGAGGAACTCCTCGACGACGACGCGGCCCTGGCCGCCGCGCGCCGCGAGGCACGCCTGCGCGTGCTCGAGCGCGGCGGCGAGGTCGCTCGTCACGACGACGCCCTTGCCCGCGGCGAGGCCGTCGTCCTTGATGACGTAGGGAGCACCGAACGCGTCGACCGCCGCCTCGACCTCGGCGAGCGTCGCGCAGACGTACGCCTGCGCGGTCGGGACGTCGGCCGCCGCCATGACGTCCTTCGCGAACGCCTTCGACCCCTCGAGGGCTGCTGCGTCGGCGCTCGGGCCGAACACCGGGACACCCGCAGCGCGGACGGCGTCCGCGACGCCGGCGACGAGCGGGGCCTCCGGCCCGACGACGACGAGGTCGACCTCGAGGCTCGTCGCGAGGGCCGCGACCGCGGCGCCGTCGAGCGGGTCGATGCCGTGCACCGTCGCCAGAGCGGCGATGCCGGGGTTGCCGGGCGCGGCGTGGAGCTCGTGAGCCCCGCCCTCGTGCGCCAGGGAGTGGAGGATCGCGTGCTCGCGGGCACCGGAACCGATGACGAGGATCTTCACGTCGACGATCCTACGGACGTGGCGCCGGGAGCGGGCGGGCGTCCGCGTCGTGGCCACGAATCGGGACCAACCACGCCAGCAGGACCGTCATCGGTAGCGCTTGCACCGCTTCTTCACGGTTCCCGCCGCGCCTTGCCGCCTGACGTCCCGCTCGAACGCATATGTTTCCTACCGTGCCCAAGAAGTCTGCGAACCCGACCGCGCCCCGCCACGGCCTCCACAAGCGCAACCACCGGATCCTGCGCGGCATCGCCCTCGTGGCGACCGCGCTGATCGCGTTCAGCGGGACTGCCGTCGCGCTCGTCAACGCCGACCTCCAGTCGAAGATGACGGTCGACGACGTCGACAAGCTCCTCGGCGACAACCGTCCGACGATCGTCGCCGACCCGGACGACCCGTACGCGGGCCAGCAGCTCAACATCCTCGTCATGGGCACCGACCTCCGCGACGCGGAGAACGAGAAGATCGCCGGCAAGGCCGGCGGCATGGCCTCCGACACGACGATGGTCGTGCACATCTCGGGCGACCGGAAGTCGATCGAGGTCGTCTCGATCCCGCGCGACTCGCTCGTGGACATCCCCGCGTGCGTCCGCGGCGGCGGCGGCGAGAGCGCCCCGGAGTCGCGATCGATGTTCAACAGGGCGTTCGCGAACGGCGCCGGGTCCACGCAGGACCTCGCGACCGCGGCGGCGTGCACGATCAAGACCGTCGAGCAGCTCACGGGCGTGCGCATCACGAGCCACGTCGTCCTCAAGATGACGGGCGTCATCGACGTCGTCGACGCGATCGGCGGCGTGACGATGTGCCTGCCCGAGCCCGTCAAGGAGCGACCCGAGTACGGCAAGCTCGACCTGCCGGCCGGCAAGAACGTCCTCGACGGCCGCACCGCGATCAACTTCCTGCGCGCTCGCAAGGGTCAGGGCATGGGCCTCGAGCTCGGGTCGGACCTCAAGCGCATCGAGCGCCAGCAGGCGTTCCTCGACGCTGCGGCGCGCGAGATCCTCGACCAGAACCTCGTCACGAACTCGCCGGAGCTCTACCGGGTGGTCAAGGCGGTGCTCGGCGCGGTCAACACGAGCCCTGACCTCGGCTCCCCGTCGGCGCTCGCCGGGCTCGCGTTCTCGCTGCGGTCGGTCAACAAGGACGACATCACCTTCACGTTCCTCCCGGTCTTCGACTCGGCGGTCGAGGGGCGCGTCGAGTGGAAGGCCGAGGCCGCCGAGATCTGGGAGCGCATCATCAACGACGAGCGCGTCCCGGGCACGCCGGCCGCCCTCGCGGACGAGAAGGCCGCGGCCCAGCCGACCGGCGACTCCGAGAAGCCTGCCGGCAGCGCGACGAGCGACGCCCCGAGCAGCACCGAGACCACCAAGGCGCCAGAAACGCCCACGACGAAGGCTCCCGAGAAGACGAAGAGCCCCGCCACCTGCTGACCTCCGCACCGCGTCTGCTCGGGTCGTGGCACCGACCGCCGCGGCCCGAGCAGATGCCGTTCCCAGGCCTGGCACGTAGGGTCGATCTATCACGAGATGCCGCCAGGACAGGAACCTGCACCCCGATGTCTGCCACACCCCGCACGCTCGCGCTCGCCTTCGTCTCGACGGTCGCGCTTCTCCTCGCCCCCACCGCTGCAGCAGCGCCGGCCATGTCCGCGCCCGCAGCGACGACCGCCCTCCCCGCAGCCAAGGTCGCCACCGCCAAGAAGGTCACGTTCCGGCTGCAGACCAAGGCCAAGACGGTCATGTACACCTCGGCGAAGGGGTCGAAGAAGCGCGCGACCATCCCGGCCGACTACACGATGAAGGCCAAGAGCGCGACGCTCAAGAACAGCCGCTACAAGGTCACCTACAAGGGCAAGACCGGCTGGGTGAAGAAGTCCAAGGTCTCGAAGGTCTCCGTCAAGACGAAGATCGGCAAGCTCTCCTGGGCCGGCTCCGCGAAGAAGAACATCAAGCGCTGGTGCAAGGGCGTCCCCGTCACCACGAAGAAGGAGACGACGAACTACGCGCAGGTCAGCTCCAACGGGACCGCGCGCATCGTCCTCTCCCGCACGGCCTTCGGGAAGAAGCTCGACCCCAACCACGCGCTCGCCGTCGCGACGCAGTACCACGAGTGCGCGCACGTCCTGCAGTACCGCGTGTACAACTACGACTTCCGCGCCGCCGAGAAGGCGATGAAGAAGGTCTACCCCAAGCCGCTGAAGCACGCGAGCAGCTTCGAGCACATGGCCGACTGCATCGCCGACGCGATGGGCGCCAAGCGTGAGGGCAAGCTCACCGGCTCGATGACCTACATCGCCGGCTACGGCGGCGACTGCTCCAAGAAGCAGATGAAGGCCGCCAAGAAGATCCTCGCCGGCAAGCGGATCTAGTCCCCCCGGACGCACGAGAGGCGCGCTTCCCGCAGGGAGCGCGCCTCTCGTCGTCTTGCGCGACGCCTGATCAGACGAGCGGGTAGCGGACGATCGTCGCCTCGCGGTCCGGGCCGACGCCGACGACGGACATCCGCGAGCCGGACATCTCCTCGAGCGCGAGGACGTACGCCTGCGCGTTCGCCGGCAGGTCCTCGAACGTGCGGGCCTTCGTGATGTCCTCGGTCCAGCCGTCGAAGTACTCGAAGATCGGCTTCGCGTGGTGGAAGTCCGACTGGTCCGCAGGCATCTCGTCGTGACGCACGCCGTCGACGTCGTACGCGACGCACACCGGGATCTTCTCGAGACCGGTGAGCACGTCGAGCTTCGTCAGGGCGAAGTCCGTCAGGCCGTTGACGCGCGCCGAGTAGCGCGCGACGACCGCGTCGTACCAGCCGCAGCGGCGCGGGCGACCGGTCGTCACGCCGAACTCGCCGCCGGTCGTGCGCAGGAACTCGCCCATGTCGTCGAACAGCTCGGTCGGGAACGGGCCCTCGCCGACGCGCGTCGTGTACGCCTTGATGACGCCGATGACGCGGTCGATGCGGGTCGGGCCGACGCCCGAGCCCGTGCACACGCCGCCCGCGGTCGCGTTCGACGATGTGACGAACGGGTACGTGCCGTGGTCGACGTCGAGCATCGTGGCCTGGCCGCCCTCGAAGAGGACCGTCTTGCCCTCGTCGAGCGCCTTGTTGAGGACGAGCGACGTGTCGGTGACCATCGGGCGCAGGCGCTCGGCGTAGCCGAGCAGCTCGTCGACCGTCTCGTCGATCGTGATCGCGCGACGGTTGAAGACCTTCACGAGGAGCTGGTTCTTCTGGTCGAGGGCGCCCTCGACCTTCTGGCGCAGGATGTTCTCGTCGAACAGGTCCTGCACGCGGATGCCCACGCGGTTGATCTTGTCCGAGTACGCCGGGCCGATGCCGCGACCGGTCGTGCCGATCTTGCGCTTGCCGAGGAACCGCTCGGTGACCTTGTCGAGCGTGCGGTTGTACGGTGCGATGACGTGCGCGGCGGACGACACGAGCAGGCGCGAGACGTCGACACCGCGCGCGATCAGGTCGTCAAGCTCCTCGAAGAGCACCTCGATGTCGACCACGACGCCGTTGCCGATGACCGGCGTGACGTCGGGGGTCAGGATGCCCGACGGCAGGAGGTGGAGGGCGTACTTCTCGTCGCCGACCACGACGGTGTGGCCCGCGTTGTTGCCCCCGTTGAACTTGACCACATAGTCGACCTGGGAGCCGAGCTGGTCCGTCGCCTTGCCCTTGCCCTCGTCGCCCCACTGGGCTCCGACGACCACGATGGCTGGCATGCCGATCACCACTTTCGTCGCTGCCCTCGCGTCGGCGCGCGTCTCAGCCGCAGGCTCGAGGTGCCTGATCGGCACCCGGCACGCGTCGCGTCCGCCGGGGTCCGGGCGACAGCAGCCCGGTTCCCCCGCGAGTTTACCGGCTCGCGCCGCGAGCGACACAGCAGGATCACGCGGAAGACCGCGCGTCCCGCGTCAGCGCAGCGCAGCCACCGCGGCGCTGTCGGTGCCGCAGTCCACGAGGAACTGCTCGCACCGCTGCGCCTCGTCGTCCTCGCCGATCGCGGCGGCCGCCTGCGCGAGCGCGAGGAGCGCGCGGAGGAAGCCCTGGTTCGGCTCGTGGTCGCACGGCACGGCGCCGACGCCGCGCCAGCCCCCGCGGCGCAGCGCGTCGAGACCGCGGTGGTAGCCGGTGCGCGCGAACGCGTACGCGGTGACCGCGTCCTGCTCGAGCGCGCCCTCGGCGAGGACCGCCCACGCGTACGACGACGCAGGGACCTGGCGTGCGACGTCGACCGGGGCGGTGCCCTGCGCGGCGAGCGCGCGGGCGCGCGAGTCCGCACCCTCCTCCGGGAGACGGGTGACGGCAGGGCCGAGGTCGATGCGCTCAGGACGCGGGTGCTGGGTCATAGGTCGATTATCCCGGACGGCCCCGGGGCGGGCCGCCCGAGGCGCATATTCTTCAGGGATGGAGCTTGCGCTGCTCGGAGTCCTCGCTGTCGTCGTCATCGTCGCGGTGGCGAGCATCGCCCCGCGCCTCGGCGTCGCGGCACCGATCCTGCTCGTCCTGATCGGCATCGGCGCGAGCTACGTGCCGGGCGTGCCCACGTTCGAGCTCGACCCGCACCTGATCCTCACGGTCGTGCTGCCGCCGATCCTCTACTCGGCGGCGGTCAACGTCCCGCTCATGGACTTCCGCCGGAACTTCAAGGCGATCACCTGGCTGTCGGTCGTGCTGGTCATCGTCACGGCGGTGCTCATCGGCCTCCTGCTGTTCTGGATCTTCCCCGACCTGTCGCTGCCCGCCGCGATCGCGCTCGGCGCGGTCGTCGCACCGCCCGACGCCGTCGCCGCGACCTCGATCGGCAAGCGCCTCGGCCTCCCCCACCGCCTCGTCACCGTCCTCGAGGGCGAGGGCCTCGTCAACGACGCGACCGCACTCGTGCTGCTGCGCTCCGCGATCGCCGCGACGGCAGGCGCCGTCTCCTTCGTCGACATCGCCTGGGACTTCGTGCTCGCCGTCGTGATCGCTCTCGCGGTCGGCGCCGTGATCGGCTTCGTGAGCATCTGGGTACGCAGCAAGATCGAGGACCCGGTGCTCACGACCGCGATCTCGTTCGGCGTGCCGTTCATCGCGTTCTTCCCCGCCGAGGAGGTGCACGCGTCGGGTGTGCTCGCCGTGGTCGTCGCGGGCCTCATCACCGGCCACCTCGGTTCGAAGTACCTCTCGCCGCAGGCGCGCGTCTCGGAGCGCATCAACTGGCGCACCGCGCAGCTCCTGCTCGAGAACGGCGTCTTCCTGCTCATGGGTTTCGAGCTGCACGCCCTGACGAACCAGGTCCACGAACGTGGCCTGAGCATCTGGACCGCCGTCTGGATAGGGCTCGTCCTCACCGTCGCGCTCACCGTCATCCGCGGCGCGCTCGTCCTCCCGCTCGTCGCCGTGCTTCGCAAGGAGCAGGAGCTCGCCCGCGAGCGTGCCGCAGAGCTCGACTCGGTCATCAGCCGGATCGACGCCGTCCGCGACGCCCTGCCAGCAGACCTCGATCACTTCCCCGCGCGGCACGCCCGCCGGTTCGCGCAGCGCCTGCGCCGCAAGCGCGCCGACATGGACTTCCTCCAGACCGAGGGGCTCAGCTGGCGCGGGGGCGCGGTCATCGCGTGGTCGGGCATGCGCGGCGTCGTCACGCTCGCGGCGGCGCAGTCGCTGCCGTCCGACCTGCCCTACCGCCCGCAGCTCGTGCTCGTCGCGTTCACGGTCGCGATCGTCACGCTCGTCGCGCAGGGCGCGTCGCTGCCGTGGGTCATCGACCGGCTCGACGTGCAGGGCTCGGACGAGCAGGCCGAGCGCGTCAAGCTCGCGACCCTCGTCACCGAGATCAACAGTGCTGGCCTCGCGACGCTCGACAACCCGGACCTGCGCCGCCCCGACGGTTCCCGCTACCCGCCCGAGATCCTCGAGCGCGTCCGGGAGGACACGCGCCGTATCGGGCTGCGCCTCGCCGAGCAGATCGCCCGCACCGACGAGGACGGGCCGCACGCCATGAAGCGTGCGCTGCGGCAGCGCGTGCTCGACGCCGAGCGCGCCGCGCTCGACGACGCGCGCGCCGAGGGCGCGCACGCGAGCCACGTGATCGACCGCGCGCAGGCGATCCTCGACGTCGAGCAGTCCCGCCTCGACATCAGCTGACAGGACGGTCACCGGGCCCGGCCGCCCCGACGCCCGTCCGGAATGCCCGGTATCGGGTATCAGGGCACGTCCGGGTGGCTCCTGAGAGGCATGACCCGAGACCCGATCGTGACGGACCACACGGACCGCCTCGCTCGCGCCGACAACCGGGCCTGGCTACGCTCGGTGCCACGCACGCCCGCCCTGGACGTGCCAGCGTGGCTCCTCACGGAGCCTGGCCGCTCTCGGAGGACACCGCTCATGATCGAGATCTCCACGTCGCCGGCGACGACGACGCTGACGATCGCGGGCGACCTCGACCTCGCGGAGCGCGACCAGTTCCCCGAGATCACCGCGCGCGTCGTCGGCCTGCGCCGTCAGCTACTAGTCCTCGACATGTGCCGCGTGACGTTCATGGACTCGACCGGCGCGGCGTTCCTCATCTCGCTCGCGGACGCCGGGCGCCGGCGCGGCGGCGCAACCGTCCTACGCGGCTGCGACGAGCGCGACCTGTTCGTCCTCGAGGTGTGCGGCGCGCTCGACCTGTTCCGTATCGACGCCGACCACGAGTGCCCGCCGGTCGCCGACGACGCCGACCTCACGGCCGCGAGGAAGCCGGCCGTGCCGCGACCGCGGCCCCACGGTCGCGCGGTCGACGCCTGACCCGGCGGCCGCTGCCCCACCTGAGCCTGTCACCCGCGCCCGCAGCCGCGCCCGGCGCTCACGCGCTCAGACGCTGCTGAGCTTCGCCCACACGATCTTGCCGACGACGGACGGCCGCCAGCCCCAGTCCGCGAGCCGGTCGACGATCTGCACGCCGTAGCCACCCACGCCGTGCGGGTGGCCGTTCATGATGACGGGCGGCGCCGGGTTCGCGTCCTCCACCTCGATGCGCAGGCCGTCGCCCGTGTCGAACAGGCGCAGCACGATCGTGCCCCACCCGTGCAGCACGGCGTTCGCGACGAGCTCCGAGACCACGAGCTCGGCGTTCGCGGCGTTGCCCAGCCCCCACGCCTGCACCGTCCGCAGCAGCGCGTGGCGCGCCCGCGCGATCGAGCCCGGCTCGCTCGGCAGGCTCCAACGGCGGCTGCGAGGACCGTCCGCAGGGTTGCCCGCGCGTCGCCGCGAGGGCAGGCGCACGACGACGACGGCGACGTCGTCCTCGGGCCTCTCCGCGAGTGCGCTCACGAGCTCCTCGCCGATGCCGGCGGCGTCGGACGCGACCGAGCGGCCCGCCACCTCGAGCAGCGCCTGGAGCCCGTCGCGCAGGCCGCGGTCGCGGCGCTCGATCAGGCCGTCCGTGTAGAGCACGACCGTGTCGCCCGGGCGCAGCTCGACCGTGCCGACCGTGCGGGCGCGGTTGCC
This sequence comes from Flavimobilis soli, assembly GCF_002564025.1. NCBI lineage: Bacteria > Bacillati > Actinomycetota > Actinomycetes > Micrococcales > Jonesiaceae > Flavimobilis > Flavimobilis soli. The sequence continues at coordinate 2,011,703 of NZ_PDJH01000001.1, read as the reverse complement.
GAAGCCCACGAGAGCACCGGCACCCTGCGCGAGCTGCGTCGCGGACCCGTCCCGCAGGAGGATCGGCGGCAGGTGCCCGGCGCGCGAGTACTCGAAGCGCCAACGCCGGTCGTCCTCCGGCGCGTCCGCGTCCGCGAGCCGCGTGAGGGTGCCGTAGACGAGGCTCGCCGCACGCGCCAGGCCCAGCCCCCGGACCAGCTTGTCCGTCCGTTCGAGGACCTTCGCCGGGTCGGTGAGCTCGAACGCGTACGCCCGCACGACCGACCGCAGCTGGCCCATGACGGCCGCCGCCTCGACGTCGTGCCCCACGACGTCGCCGATCACGATGCCCGCGACATCGTCGCTGATCCCGACGATGTCGTACCAGTCGCCGCCGACCTGGGCATGCTCGACGTTCGGCGAGTAGTACGACCACACGTCGAGCCCCGGCACGTCCGCCTGCTCGGGGAGCATCGCGCGCTGCAGCGCGGACGCGAGCTGGTGCTCGCGCGCGTGCAGGCGCGCGTTCTCGACCGCAAGGGCCACACGGCGGACGATCACGTCGAGGAGGGTCCGGACGTCGTCGTCCAGGTCCTCGGGCTCCGTACCCTCCGGCGGTGCGATGACGAGCAGACCGAGCACCGCGCGGGACCCCGGGATCGCCATGACCCGCACGCGCGGCGCGGTCAGCACGAGGCTCGGGTCGTCACCGAGCACGGCCTTCTGGACCCGGTGCGCGGCCGAGCCCTCCGGGTAGCCGAGCGACAGGTCGAGGATCGCGTCGTGGAGGCGCCCCCCGAGCAGGTGCAGCACCGCACCCCCGCTCGCCCGGTCGACGGGACCCACCGACGCCGGCTCGGGCGGCACCTCGCGCGCGCCGCGCTCCGGCATCCCGGACATGTCGAACGGGCCGACGCCGGCGGTCAGCTCGAGGTGGTTGCTGACCAGGAGGAAGCCTGCCCACGACGCGACCGAGCCCGCGAGCTCGGTCGACACGACGGAGAGCACCTCGGACGCGTCCGTCTCCGTCAGCAGCCCTGAGATCCGCACGAGCAGCGAGAGGCCCTCGCGCGCCCGGCGCTCCTCCGCGAACGACTCCTGGAGCGACGCGTGCCGTGCCATCGCGTCGCTGACGTCGTCGAAGGTCGCCACCCAGTGCTCGGAGCCGACGTCCGTACCGACCTGGGTCGCGGACGTGAGCCTGAGGTGGAGCCACACGGAGTCGCCCTGCGGCTTGCGGAACGGCAGCGTGACCTCGGCCGCCTCGCCCTTGCGCACACGCTGGGCGAGAGAGGCGAAGGCGTCGTCGTTCCACCTCTCGCGCAGGAACTCTCGTGGCTCGTGGCCGACGACCTCGGACGACGGGTGCCCGGTGACCTCCGTGAACCGGTCGTTGACCCACACGATCCGCAGGAGCGGGCCGTCGACCTCGAGCACAGTGATGCCGACACCGGCGCGGGTCGCGGCGACCGCGCGCAGGGCCGCTCCCGCGTCGCCAGGGGTGATGCGGTGCGCTTCGGGGTGATTCATCACTCGTTGTCGCACCTGACCTTCCCCTGAGTTGCCCGCCGCCCGTGCAAGATAGATAGTCTGCTCCAAGGCGAACCTTCGTGGTGGCGCCAGGATAGTGACCATATGCCCGCGCGATCTCCCGCCGCACCACGGCGACCGAAGGAGGACCGTGTACGACACGCCCAGCCCGCAGGATCTCCCTGGGCAGGACCCGTCCGCCGCTGACGAGTCCGCCGCAACTGTGAGCGACCCCGGCACGGTCCACGTCCTCGTCGGCGCCGTGCGCACGCGTATCGTCCTGTCCGGCGAGATCGACGCCAACCTCGCCGACGAGTTCTCCGACGCGATGCAGGACGCCGAGACGGCTGGCCTCCCCGTCGAGGTCGACGCTCACCACGTGACGTTCATGGACTCGTCCGGCGTCGCGTTCCTCGCGCGTCTCGCGACGACGTCGCCGCACAAGGTGCGCGTGCTGCGCGCGCCCGCGACGATGCGCTTCCTGCTCGACGTGACGCGCATCGGCGAGCTCCTCGAGATCCTCGACGAGGACCCGGGCTTCGAGCTCGCACCCGTCGACGAGTTCACGATCGAGCGCCTCCCGCGCCACGCCGACCCCGCGCTCTGACCGGGGGCAGGCCCCGCGCCTGCGACGCACGACCTCCGAGAGCCCTCGCCACCGCTGGTGGCGAGGGCTCTCGCCATCTGCGCCGACCGCCGACCTTGCCGCTGCGCCTCGGGGCCCGCAGATACGAGAAGGCCCCCGCACCCGAGGGTGCGGAGGCCTTCTGCGTCAGCGCTCAGGTCAGAGCTTGTGACCAGCGGAGCGGAGCTGCTGGGCAGCCTCGACGATGCGCTGGGCCATGCCGGCCTCGGCGAGCTTGCCCCAGGCGCGCGGGTCGTACGCCTTCTTGTTGCCGACCTCGCCGTCGACCTTCAGGACGCCGTCGTAGTTCTTGAAGAAGTGGTCGGCGACCGGACGCGAGAACGCGTACTGGGTGTCGGTGTCGATGTTCATCTTGATGACACCGTTGTCGACGGCCTCGGCGATCTCGGCCTCGGTCGAGCCGGAGCCACCGTGGAACACGAGGTCGAACGGGTTCTCCTTGCCGATCTTGTCACCGACCGTCTTCTGGATCTCGGCGAGGATCGACGGACGCAGCTTGACCGCACCCGGCTTGTAGACGCCGTGGACGTTGCCGAAGGTGAGGGCGGTCAGGTAGCGGCCCTTCTCGCCGGCGCCGAGCGCGGCGACGGTCGCGAGGCCGTCCTCAGCCGTCGTGTACAGCTTGTCGTTGATCTCGGCCGTGTGGCCGTCCTCCTCGCCACCGACGACGCCGACCTCGATCTCGAGGATCGTGCGGGCCGCCTGCGAGAGCTCGAGGAGCTCAGCGGCGATGACGAGGTTCTCGTCGAGCGGGATGTTCGAGCCGTCGAACATGTGCGACTGGAACGTCGGGTTCTTGCCGGCCTTGACCTGCTCCGCCTCGATGGCGAGGAGCGGGCGGACCCACGAGTCGAGGTTCTGCTTGGTGCAGTGGTCCGTGTGGATCGCGACCGTGATCGGGTAGTTCTTCGCGACCTCGGCGGCGTACGCGGCGAGCGCGAGCGAGCCGGCGACGCGGTCCTTGATCGTCGAGCCGGAGCCGTACTCGGCGCCACCGACCGACACCTGGATGATGCCGTCGCTCTCGGCCTCGGCGAAGCCCTGGAGGGCGGCCGTGATCGTCTGGGAGGACGTGATGTTGACCGCGGGGTAGGCAAACTTGCCCGCCTTCGCGCGGTCGATCATCTCGTTGTAGACCTCGGGGGTTGCGATGGCCATCGAAGAACTCCAAGTGGGGGTGAGGGTTTTCTACGGGACTGTCGGGGACAGTTTCTCACGGATGCATGACCGCACGCTGGGCCGTTTGACCCGTGGAACACGGTCTCACCAGCGCGGGCTCACTGCTGCGGGATGTCCGCGTACCTGCTGATCCAGGCGTGCATCGCGATCGCTCCGGCAGCGCCGGCGTTGATGGACCGGGTCGACCCGAACTGCGTGATGTGCAGGACGGCGTCGCACGCCGCGACGGCCTCGTCGCTCAGGCCTGCGCCCTCCTGGCCGAACAGCAGCACGCACTCGCGCGGGAGCGCGAACGTCTCGATCGCGACCGAGCCGGGCACGTTGTCGATGCCGATGACCGGCAGCCCCTCCCCGGCCGCCCAGGCGAGCAGGTCGGCGACGTCCGGGTGGTGGTGCACGTGCTGGTAGCGATCGGTGACCATGGCGCCTCGCCGGTTCCAGCGACGTCGCCCGACGATGTGCACGGCTGCCGCGTTGAACGCGTTCGCGGTGCGCACGACCGACCCGATGTTGAGGTCGTGGCCCCAGTTCTCGATCGCGACGTGGAACGGGTGGCGGCGGGTGTCGAGCTCGGCGACGATCGCGTCGACCGTCCAGTACCGGAACTCGTCGGTGACGTTGCGGCGGTCGCCGTCGCGCAGCAGCTCGGGGTCGTAGCACTCGTCGGTGGGCCAGGCTGCCGGCCCGCCGGGCCACGGCCCGACGCCGATCTCCCGGGTGGTCTCCTGGTCACGGTCCTGCAGCACCCGACCATTGTCCAGCAGGTACGGGCGCGAGCGGTCCACGGATGTTCACCGCTTGCTCACGGCGGAACCGCCGGCCGTGCAGGGCACCCCGACTAGGCTGGAGCGGTGCTGACCTCTGTGCTCGACGCCGCGTCCTCCCTACCGCTCTACGCGACCGCCGACCCGAGCGTGCTCGCTCTCGGCCCTGACTGGATGCAGGCAGACTCGCTCATCGCGTCGTTCGGCACGTACGCGCTCATCGGGATCTGCCTCGTCGTGTTCATCGAGACGGGGCTGCTGTTCCCGTTCCTGCCCGGCGACTCGCTGCTGTTCACGGCGGGCATGCTCGTCGCGCAGGACCAGCTCGACTTCCCGCTGTGGCTCCTGTGCGTGCTGCTGTTCGTGTGCGCGTTCGCGGGCGATCAGGTCGCGTACGGGATCGGGCACCGAGTTGGTCCGCGCATCTTCAACAAGCCGGACTCCCGCTTCTTCAAGCAGTCGTACATCGACCAGACGAACGCATTCTTCGACAAGTACGGCGGCCGGGCGATAATCCTCGCGCGCTTCGCGCCCTTCGTGCGCACGTACGCGCCCGTCGCGGCCGGTGTCGGACGGATGCCGTACCGCCACTTCGTCACGTACAACGTGATCGGGGCGCTCCTGTGGGGCGTCGGCATCACGGTGCTCGGGTACTTCCTCGGGCAGATCAGCTTCATCCACGACAACATCGAGGCGATCCTCGTCCTGATCGTGCTCGTCTCGGTGCTCCCGATCTTCATCGAGGTGGGGCGCGGCTGGCTCGCTCGGCGCCGAGCCTCGGACGAGCCTGCCGCGACCGCCCCGACGACCCCGGAGGTGTGACATGACAGACCAGCCTCGCGAGATCCGCTCCTGGCTGACCGACATGGACGGCGTGCTCGTCCACGAGGGCGTCGCCCTCCCCGGCGCGCCGGAGTTCATCCGTGCGCTGCGCGACGCCGAGCGGCCTTTCCTCGTGCTCACGAACAACTCGATCTTCACCGATCGCGACCTGCGCGCTCGGCTCGCGCAGTCAGGCATCGACGTCCCGCAGGAGGCGATCTGGACGTCCGCGCTCGCCACGGCGAGCTTCCTGCAGGACCAGTCGCCGGGCGGCTCGGCGTACGTCATCGGGGAGGCCGGCCTCACGACTGCGCTCTACGAGGTGGGCTACACGCTCACCGAGTCGTCCCCGGACTACGTGGTGCTCGGCGAGACCCGCACCTACTCGTTCGAGGCGATCACCAAGGCGATCCGGCTGATCCTCGACGGCGCGCGGTTCATCTGCACGAACCCAGACGCGACGGGCCCGAGCGCCGAGGGCCCGCTGCCTGCGACGGGCGCGGTCGCCGCGATGATCACGAAGGCGACGGGACGCGAGCCGTACTTCGTGGGCAAGCCGAACCCGATGATGTTCCGGTCGGCGCTCAACCGCATCGACGCGCACTCGGAGACGACGGCGATGATCGGTGACCGCATGGACACGGACGTGGTCGCGGGCATCGAGGCGGGCCTCGAGACGTTCCTCGTGCTCACCGGCTCGACGACGGCGGAGCAGGTCGAGCTGTACCCGTTCCGTCCGTCGCGCGTCGTCCCCTCGATCGCAGACCTGATCGAGCTGGTCTGACCTCGCCGCTGCACGAGCACGACGCAGGCCCGGACGCATCGCGTCCGGGCCTGCGGTCTGTCAGCGCACCCGGTCAGGCGGTGACGGCACCACGGCGACGGCGCACCGCGACGAGCACGGCTCCAGCGAGCAGGAGCGCGCCGGAGAGCGCGACCAGCCCGGCGGGCTCGGACCCGGTCACGGGGAGGGTGCCGGTCGGCGTCGAGCAGTCGGTCTGACCACCCAGCGGGAGGGTGAACGAGACGGGAGCGAGCGAGTCCCCTGCCTTGTAGAAGCCGGAGAACGCCTTGGCGCCTGCCGCCGTGAGGGTCGCGGGGACGCCGCTGTAGGAGACGCGATCGCCCGAGAGCCCGCCGCGACCGCTGAGGTGCAGCGTCGCGAACGTGATGCCGGTGTAGGAGAACGTGTCGCCGTCGAGCGTCGTGCCTCGGGTGTCGAGGACGAGCGACGCCTGCGTCGCGGAGTGCATCACGATGCGCGGGTTGGCGAAGGTCACGTCGAGCACGCCACCGTGACCGACCGTGCGGACCGATCCGGTGAACGAGCCGGTGCCGCGTGCGGCGTCGGCGTTGTACGCGCCCGTGCCGCCGGCCCACGTGAACGTGGAGCCGGAGCGGGTCGCGCCCGACGTCGTGATCTTGCCCTGGGCGATCGAGCCCTCGATGTAGGCGAGGTAGCTCGACTTCAGGCCCCACGTCAGGGTGCCGCCGGAGACGGTGCGCGCGACGCAGCGAGCGGGCTCGTCCGTCTCCGCAGGCGTGTCCGCTGCCGCGCGCACCACGGTGAACGACCGCGTGACCGGCTCGGCGAGGCCCGCGACGGTGAGCACGAACGTGTGCCGGCCTGCGGCGAAGCCCTCGGGCACGTCGAACTCGTACGTGACCGTTCCCTTCGCCGAGGTGCGCTTGGCACCGAGGCTGATCGGGTCGGAGCGGACCTCGGCGCTCGAGGCGGCCTTCTTGGGCAGCCCGCTGACGCGGAACTGGATCGTGCCGCCCTGCTCGACCCGCGCGCCCTCGACGTCGCCGCCCAGCGAGACCGTCGGCGTCGCGACGGGCTTCGGGGTGGGCGGAACCTTGGCGTCGTCGCACTTCTCGGCGACCGTGATCGTGGCACTGAGCGGGTCGAGCTTCTCCCCCGCGGGGTAGAACCCTGCGAAGACGGGCGTGCCGGAGGCGAGGAGCGTCACGGCTGCGTTGGTGATGGTCGTCGTGCGCCCGTCCGTCGTCACGGCGCCGCGAAGGTCGACCGAGCCGATCGCGACGTCCTTGAGGTCCTGTGCGGGGGTCGACAGGTAGGCCTTGACGTCGGCGTCTGCCCGGAGCTCAGCCTTGGTCGACGAGGTGAGGACGAGGCGCAGGTTGCTCCAGCGCATGTTCATCTCGTCGTGGTGACCGAGGAAGTGGAGCGTGCCGGGCAGGAGGACGCTGCCCTTGCCGTCAGCGTAGGTTCCCGTGCCGCCCGACCACTCGAAGCGACCGTCCTTGAGGGCGACGCCCGTGCGCTCGATCCGGCCCTTGGCGATGGAGCCGCCGATGTAGGTCACGAAGCTGGACTTGACGCCCCACGAGACGGTCCCGGAGGTGATCGAAGAGTCAGCGACGCACTCGGAAGGCTTCGGAGCCGGCGTAGGGGTCGGGGTCGGCGTAGGGGTCGGCGTCGGCGTGGGGGTCGGCGTCGGCGTCGGCGTGGTCGCAGCCGCGAAGGTGATGGGTACGCGGACGTCGAGCGACCGGTCAGTTCTCGAGCAGGCGTGGGCGCAGAACGTCACGACCTCGTACGAGCGGGTCGGGTCGAGCGCACCGGCCGCGACGGAGAGCGACGCCGTGAACGCGCCGCCAGTGATCGAGCCCGCAGCGATGTACTTCGTCCCGATGAACTTCGACGCGTCAGGCGCCGCGCCCTGGGGCCAGTCGCTCGTCGCGACGACACCCGCGTACAGGCCCTGCGCAGACCCAGGCAGCACGAAGTTGCTGCCCGAGAGCGAGAACGTGTTGGCAACACCAGCATCGACACCCGTCACCGGCGACACCGAGACCGACGGCCGGACCACGGGCGCCGCGAAGGTGATGGGTACGCGGACGTCGAGCGACCGGTCAGTTCTCGAGCAGGCGTGGGCGCAGAACGTCACGACCTCGTACGAGCGGGTCGGGTCGAGCGCACCGGCCGCGACGGAGAGCGACGCCGTGAACGCGCCGCCAGTGATCGAGCCCGCCGGGATGTACTTCGTCCCGATGAACTTCGACGCGTCAGGCGCCGCGCCCTGGGGCCAGTCGCTCGTCGCGACGACACCCGCGTACAGGCCCTGCGCAGACCCAGGCAGCACGAAGTTGCTGCCCGTGAGGGAGAACGTGTTGGCAACACCAGCATCGACACCCGTCACCGGCGACACCGAGACCGACGGCCGGACCACGGGCGCCGCGAAGGTGATGGGTACGCGGACGTCGAGCGACCGGTCAGTTCTCGAGCAGGCGTGGGCGCAGAACGTCACGACCTCGTACGAGCGGGTCGGGTCGAGCGCACCGGCCGCGACGGAGAGCGACGCCGTGAACGCGCCGCCAGTGATCGAGCCCGCAGCGATGTACTTCGTCCCGATGAACTTCGACGCGTCAGGCGCCGCGCCCTGGGGCCAGTCGCTCGTCGCGACGACACCCGCGTACAGGCCCTGCGCAGACCCAGGCAGCACGAAGTTGCTGCCCGAGAGCGAGAACGTGTTGGCAACACCAGCATCGACACCCGTCACCGGCGACACCGAGACCGACGGCGGCGTCACGAACGTGACTGTCTGCTTCGCGTCCTGGTCACGGTTCGACTGTGCCGTGTGGTCGGCGACGGTGTAGATCGCCGTGCCGTCTGCGCCCTTGTCCGGGACGGCGATCGTCGTCGTGAACGTACCGTCGGACTCGAGCTCGACCTGGGTGCCGGTCGCCCCAGGCTTGATGAGCTTCGCACCGGTTCTGCAATCCATGGCGAAGTCGAAATCAACCTCCGACAGCGGCACGTCGGTGCACACGAGCAGGTACATCGACACGGCCGGGTCATAACCCGAACCAGTGACGGTGACTTCCTCGCCCGGCTCCAGGTCGGTCGTCTTGGAGACGACGAGCTGCGGGCCGGCTGCGGCACTGGCGGGGGTGGCAAGCCCGACGATCGACGCGGTGAGCGTCAGGGCGAGGACTGCCAGCGCCGCAAGGGCGGACCTGGCTCGGGACACAAGCTGCACGACGGGGCTCCTGGTGTCGGGGCGTGCCCGTGCGAGCGACGCACGGGGAGAGGTGAGGCTTGCCTAAGCAAACCAGGCACACCCTACTCTCAGGACCTTCGGCCGTCGAGAAGACTGACGAACTGTCACTTCTTGACGGACGGACTGTCAGAACTTGGCGAACGGGCCGTCAGAACTTGACGAACACGGTGTCAGCATGTCAGCGCCGCAGGGCCCGCCAGAGCAGCATCGCGACGACGCACGCAGCCACGACGCCGAGCCCTCCACGCCCCGCCGCCGCCAGTCCGCCGGCCACACCGACGGCGCCCACGAGCAGCGGACCGTCGGCCAACCAGACGGCCCGGCCGAGCGCCGAGACGTCACCCGCGGGCGTCACGACGGGCACGAGCAGGTCGACCGGCATCGGCCCCTTGAGCGCGTCCGACACCCGCACCCCGACCGCGAGCGCAGCGACCACCGCTGCAAGGCCGACAGGAGCGCCCGCGACTGCGGCCCCGGCGGCCGTCAGCCCGACGGCGGCCACGAGCGGCCAGGCGCCGTTCAGAGCGAGGAGCGTGAGGTCCGAGCAGCCGTACTGGGTCGACACCCGGCCGAGCGCCGCCGCGTGCCGCACGCCGTCGCACACGACCGAGACACCGAGGTACGCCAGCACCGCACTGACGACCGGCCCGACGTGCAACGCCGTGCCGGGCACCACGAGACCGCTCGCGGCACCCGCCGCCACGAGCGTCGTGAGGCCCGCCGCGAGCCGCCACGGCGTGCGCACCGACGCCGTCACGGGGACGAGCAGGACGGCGACCAGGCCCGGGACCTGCCTGAGCGCCGAGAGGCGGCGTCCCGCCGTGGGCAGCGCCCGGTACACCTCACCCGCCGCGGGCAGGTCGAGCGCGGTGACGAGCAGCTGCGCGCGCTGCGCCCGCACGGCCTGCCCCACGAGACGACGCGTCTCGACACGCTCGAGCCCGCGCAGCCCGAGCCACACGACGACCAGGACCGCGGCGGCTGCAGCCACGACGCTCGCGGCAGGCAACCCGCTACCCGGCCATACGCTCGCGACGAGCGCCCACGGCGCCCACCGCCACCAGCCCACGAGCGCGGTCGCTACCCCCGCTGCGAGCGCGACGACCGCGGTCCAGCCGACCGTCGTCGCACGGAGCACCTGACCGGCGAGCCACGCGGTCGCGACGAGCAGCCCCGCGAGCGCCCCCGCGAGCGCGAGCGCGGCCACGTCGCGCGGCCGGGCGAGACCAGCGTCGACGAGCGCGAGCGCGGGAAGCAGGGGCGCGACGGCGCCGGCCACGGCGAGCGTGGCGGTCGCGCGCAGGACCGGACCGCCGAACGCCCTCGCGCGCGACGCGTCAGCATCGCCGAGGACGCCCGTGAGGAACGGCGGACGCAGCGCGGGGCCACGCTCGACCCCCGCGACGAACGCGAGCAGCCACGCGCACCCCGACACGACGGCCCACGCCGCCGGCATGCTCGGGTCGCTCAGCGCGGCCACCCCGGCGTCGCCGGTCGCGAGCAGCCACAGCGCGCGGACGCCCGGTCCGAGCACGATGAACGCCGTCAGCACGACGACGTACACGAGGTATGCCACGTCACTCAGCGACCGTGGCTCGCGCGCGGCCCACACGGCGAGCGCTCCGCGCACCCCGGTGCGCCCTGCTGCCTGCTCGCTCACGCGTCCGCCGTACCGCCGTCGAGCGTCAGGTCCTCCGCCCCAGGGCCGACGTCCTGGCCGGGCACGTCGGCGGTCACAGCGGCCAGGCGGAGCACGTCGCCGCCGAGCGCGTCCTCGAGCGGGGTCGAGTGCGTCGCGACGAGGACGGTCGCGCCCTCCTCCCTGCGTTCCGCGAGAAGCTCGGCGACGACGGCGGTGCGGTCGGCGTCGAGCCGCTGCTCGGGCTCGTCGAGGAGGAGGAGCGACGCGGGCCGCACGAGGACCGTCGCGAGCGACGCGAGCTGCGTCTGCCCGGACGACAGCTCGTGCGGGAAGCGGTGCGCGAGGTTGGCGATGCCGAGACGTTCGAGGAGCGCTCCGGCGGCCGTGCGCGCGTCGCGCACAGGTGTGCCCCACGTCGTCGCGACGAGCGCGACGTGCTCACCGAGCGTGAGGTCCCGTGCGAGCAGCGGTGGTTCGACGGTGCCGGTGACGAGTCTGCGGAAGGCGCGGCGACGGGGCGCAGGCGCAGCGCCGTCGACCGTCACCTCGCCCGACGTCGGGAGGCGCAACCCCGACACGAGGCGCAGCAGGGTGGACTTGCCGGAGCCGTTCGCCCCGCGCAGCACGAGCGTGCCGCCCGCGGGCACGCTCAGGCTCACAGGTTCGAGGAGCGTCGTCCCGTCGAGCTCGACGCCCGCCGAGCGCAGCTCGACACGCACGCCGCGCGGCGCCCCCGGGTCGTTGCGGCGTCCCACGCGTCCCTCAGGCGAGACCGAGGTCGTCGAGGCCGTAGAGGTAGTGGTAGCTGAGGCCGGCGGCCTCGATCTTCTCGCGCGCGCCCGTGTTGCGGTCGACGATCACGGCGACGCCGACGACGTCGGCCCCCGCCTCGCGCAGCGCCTCGACGGCCGTCAGCACGGAGCCGCCCGTCGTGGACGTGTCCTCGACGGCGACGACGCGGCGGCCCGCGACGTCAGGCCCCTCGATGCGGCGCTGCATGCCGTGCGCCTTGCCCTCCTTGCGGACCACGAACGCGTCGAGGTCCTGGCCGCGCGACGCGGCCGCGTGGAGGAGCGCGCCCGCGACGGGGTCGGCGCCGAGCGTGAGACCGCCGACGGCGTCGATCTCGGCAGGGCCGAGGCCCGCCTCCTCGAGCGTGTCGAGCAGGACGTGCCCGACGAGCGGGGCGGCGCGGTGGTGCAGCGTCACGCGGCGCAGGTCGACGTAGTAGTCGGCCTCCTTGCCGGACGCGAGGGTCACCCGGCCGTGCACGACGGCGAGCTCCTTGATGAGGTCGCGCAGCTGCTCGCGAGGGGTCGGGGAGAGGACGGCGTCGTAGTCGGTCACGTCGATCAGGCTAGTAGAGGCGCGCGCGCCGCGTCAGGCCCGTCCGAGACTCGGCGCGAGGCCGCGCAGACCTCAGAGGCCGGAGCGCGCCTGGAGCGCGCGCACGGCCGTGCGCGGCGTCACCTGGAGGAGCGCGCTCACGACCGCGTACCGCACGGACGGCGTCGAGATGACGACGCCGCGGCGCACGTCCGCGAGCGCCTGCGCGACCACACGGTCCGCGTCGAGCCAGGCGACGTCGGGACCGACGCGGCGGAAGCCCGCGCGCTCGTGGAACTCGGTGCGGGTCAGGCCCGGGCTGAGCGCCGTCGCAGTGACGCCGGTGCCGTCGAGCTCGACGGCGAGACCTTCCGTGAAGGTGCGCACCCACGCCTTCGCGGCGGCGTACGTGCCGCCCGCGGTGAGCGCGGCGACGGAGGAGACGTTGAGGATCGCGCCGCGCCCGCGCGCGACCATCGGCTCGGCGGCCGCACGCGAGAGCACCATGACCGCGCGGACCAGGACGTCGAGCATCGTCTCCTCGGCCTCGATGTCGCCGGTGACGAAGCGCTGGTGGGTCGTGTACCCCGCGTTGTTGACGAGCAGCCCGACGGGCTGCTCCTCCTGACGCAGGCGCTCGGCGACGCGCTCGACGTCGGCCCGCACCGACAGGTCGGCGGGCAGCACCTCGGCGCGGACGCCCGCGTAGGCCCGCAGCTCCCCCGCGAGCCGCTCGAGGCGAGCCTCGTCACGAGCGACCAGGACGACGTCGTGCTTCGCGGTCGCGAGCTGCCACGCGAACTCCTCGCCGAGCCCCGCGCTCGCGCCCGTCACCAGTGCTGTTCCCATGCGACCACCCTAGGGCCCGGCACCGCGTACCGGCCCGTCAGCACGCGGGACGAAGTAGCCTCGAGGCATGCGCCTCGCCACCTGGAACATCAACTCGATCCGCGCCCGTGCCGACCGCGCCCTGGCCTTCCTCGAGCGGGAGGACATCGACGTCCTCGCGCTGCAGGAGACCAAGTGCAAGGACGCGCAGTTCCCCCGCGAGGCGTTCGAAGCCGCGGGCTACGAGATCGCCACGTTCGGCTTCAGCCAGTGGAACGGCGTCGCGATCCTGTCGCGCGTCGGGCTGGACGACGTCGAGCCCGGGTTCGTGGAGCAGCCGCCGTTCGGCGAGGTGCCCGCCGTCGAGGCGCGCGCCCTCGGCGCGACGTGCGGCGGCGTGCGCGTGTGGAGCCTGTACGTGCCGCACGGCCGCGCTCTCGACAACCCGCACTACGCGTACAAGCTCGCGTGGCTCGAGCGGCTGCGCCAGCACGCGGTCGACTGGGTCGCCGCCGACCCGCAGGCGAAGGTCGCGCTCGTGGGTGACTGGAACGTCGCCCCGCTCGACACCGACGTGTGGGACATGGCCGTGTTCGAGGGGCAGACGCACGTGTCGGCACCTGAGCGAGCCGCCTTCGCGGCGTTCGCGGAGGCCGGGTACACCGAGGTGTCGCGCGAGTTCATCCCGGACGAGCGCAAGTACACGTACTGGGACTACCAGCAGCTGCGGTTCCCGAAGAACGAGGGCCTGCGCATCGACTTCGCGTACACGTCGCCCGCCCTGACGCCGCTGGTCAAGGGCGTGAAGATCGACCGCGACGAGCGCAAGGGCAAGGGCGCGTCGGACCACGTGCCCGTCATCCTCGACATCGACGACTCGCAGGTCTCGGCGTGAGCGGCGCGACGCCGCCCGTGCCTCCGCCGGAGCACGGTGGGCCGGGCGCGGCCGCCCCACCTCCGCCGTCGGGCGCGGCCGCCCCACCTCCGCCGTCGGGCGCGGCCGCCCCACCTCCGCCGGCGGGTGCGGCCGTGCCGCAGCCGCCGTCGGGCGCGGCCGCCCCACCTCCGCCGCCAGCGTCACCCGTCCCTCCGCCGCCTGCAGGCGGCGAGCCCGGCCCGGTCCTTGCACCGTTTGCCTCCCCCTCCCCCGTGCCTCCATCTCCCGCACCTGCGTCCACCGGACCGGTGCATCCCGGCACTGTCCCGCCGCCGCCCCCGCCCGCGCCCGTCCCGCCGTCGGGGCCGTCCGCCGCCGAGCACCTGACGCCCGCCTGGCCGGGCGGCACGAGCAACGGCGACCAGCTCGGCTTCAGCGACCAGACGTACACGGCCGGCACCTGGTCGGCGGCTGCGACCGCGTCGCTCGTGCCGCGCCCGGCTCCGCCGTCGGGCACCGATCCCGTCGCGATCGCCTCGTTGCCGGCGGCGATCGTCGTGCCGCCCGCCGGAGTGGTCCTCGCGATCGTCGCGCTCGTGCGCACCGCGCGGTCGCACCAGCGCGGCCGGGTCCTCGCGACGGCCGCGCTCATCGCGGGGTCGCTGCTCTCGGCGCTCGCCGTCCTGCTGCCGCTCCTGGTCCCGTCCCTCGTCCCGCGTCTGACGGGCACCACGGATCCCGTGGGGCCCGACGTCGACGGTCCTGTGGGCGTGCACGTCCGGCAGCTCACGGTCGGCTCGTGCGTCCGCACGGTCCCGTCCGGGGGCACCGTGCGGACGACGGTCGTGCCGTGCGGCGAGGAGCACGAGGCGCGCGTCGTGTCGCAGTACGTGTTCGACGACGGCTCGTGGCCCGGGGACGAGGAGGTCGCCGAGCGGGTGGCTGCGTCGTGCACCCTCTCGGCCGAGGAGGTCGCGGCGGGCGTGCGCGCCGTCGCGCTCGTGCCGACCGAGGCCTCGTGGCGCCAGGGCGACCGGCAGGGGCTGTGCCTGCTGACGCCAGACGCTCTCTGAGCGGTTGCTCGCAGCTGCGTGACCGGCGTCACCTAGCAGACCTTTCTTGTCTTGCACATCACAACACAGTGAAGGAGCCGCACGGAGACGGGGTGGAAGATGTGAAGGGCTTGCACATCACCGTGACCTTCCCGTGACATCTGCGCTCAGGCGCACCTACCGTCGTTGAGTCCCACCGCCGCACCCGCGGCCGTCACGAGCGTGACGCAGGGACGCAGCCCGGACGCCGAGCACTGCCACCGGAGCTGCACCGCAGAAACCATGGCAGTGGCGGGGGACCCACTTCTCCGGTCGTCACGACGACCTTGGGGTGAAGCCGCGCGGGAACGACAAGCACGCCGACACGGCGCATGTTCCCCCGGCCGGGCCAGACCTCCGGCCCGAACCCGACAGCTCACCTCGCAGGCGACGAGAGGTTCGAATGAGCATCCGCACGTCTTGGCGTGCCCGCACGGGCACGCCCACGCGCCTCGACCAGGCGCACGGCACGAGCACCATCGACGAGACCACCACCACGGCTGCCCCCGGCCGCCACCGCACGGCCGTCCGCGCCGGCGTCATCGCGATCGCTGCTGCGCTCACCGTGACGCTCGCCCCCACGACCGGCGCCCAGGCCGCCACCCCTGCCGCCGCGAGGACGGTCACCACGACCGCTGTGGCGACGACCGCCACGAAGACCAAGGCGAAGGTCGACCTCAAGGCCAGCAAGAAGACGTGGGTCAAGGGCAAGAAGGCCGCCAAGGTCACCGCCAAGGTCCGCACCGGCTCCGCGACGACGAGCGGCACGGTGACGTTCTACGACGGCAAGAAGCGCCTCAAGAAGAAGTCCGTCGGGGCGAGCGGCAAGGTCTCGTACCAGCTGCCGCGCAAGCTGTCGGCCAAGAAGCACAAGATCACCGCGATCTTCCGCCCGTCGGCCGCGACCAAGCCCACCGTCACGACCGGCCGCGACAGCCTCAAGGTCAAGGTCGTCAGCGAGGGCGCGCACATCGCCAAGATCGCCAAGAAGTACGTCGGCGTCCGCTACCGCTCCGGCGGCGCCACGCCGTCCGGCTTCGACTGCTCCGGCTTCACGAGCTACGTCTACAAGAAGGCCGGCGTCGCGAAGCTCCCGCGCTCGTCCTCGGCGCAGCGCCACTCGGGCAAGGTCGTGTCGCGCTCCAAGGCGCGCGCTGGCGACCTGATCTGGACCCGCGGCCACGTCGCGATCTACCTCGGCAAGGGCAAGCAGATCGACGCCCCGCGCCCCGGGAAGACGATCCAGGTCCGATCGATCTGGCAGTCGAACCCGACGTTCATCCGGGTCTGATAAACGCGGCGCAAATTTCGCAGGTCACGGTCGTGTCACAGTTCACTCTGTTACTTCACTCACGCTCGCGCTGACCGATCAGACGAGGAGCCGGTCTCCCTCTCGAGGGTCCGGCTCCTCGTCGCACCCGCATCCCGGGTGCACCAGCGCAAGGAGCAGTCCCGTGGCCGATCCGCAGGAAGTACAGCTCGAGCGTCCGATGGCGGACGACACGAGCGACATGACCGACACCGTCGTCGGTGCTGACGACGAGGTCGACGAGGCGGCAGCCGAGAGCGGCCGTCGCCGCGCCCTCGCGCGCGTGCGTACCTCTGTCTCGCGCGTCCGCGTGCCGCGACGTCACCCACGCAAGCCCCGCGGCACGACCGACACCGGTACGACCGACGCCGACGCGCAAAGCACCCCTACCGACACCGACGGCGCTTCGCAGGCGCCGGGCAAGGTCCGCGGCCGCTCCTGGTCCGTCGGCGCGCGCATCATCGTGCTCGTCGTCGTCATGGGTCTCGCGACGATCGTCGTGACCGCGTTCAGCGCGATCGCGATGGGCACGCTCAACCGCAGCACGACGACGGTCTCCGAGTCGTCCGCGACCCTCAACGAGGCGCTCCTCGACGTCAACAACTCGATCTGGGTCGCCCGCTCCGGCGGCCTGAACATCGGTGCGGTCATGCCCGTCGACCGCAACCGCCTCGCACTCGAGATCAAGGACAACGCGGTCCTCGCCGACGACGCGCTCATCCGTCTCGACAACGCGTTCCGCGAGGTCACCGGCGCGCCGTCCCAGCACCTCGACGACCTCAACGCCGCGTGGGTCAAGTACCGCACGATCCTCACCGAGCAGCTGATCCCGTCGGCCGTCTCGAACAACGTCCTCGTCTACCAGTCGCTCGCCTCGGGCGCTGCGCAGACGACCGGTGGCGAGGTCACCAGCACCCTGAGCCTCATCAACGTCGAGGTCGCGGAGGCGTCCGCCGCGATCGCCTCCGACGCCTCCGCGCAAGCGCAGGTCACGACGACGATCCTCATCGCGATCGCCCTCGTCGGCATCGTCGGCTCGGTGCTCTTCGCGGTGCGCCTCGTCCGCTCGATCCGCCGCCCGCTCGCGCAGATGCAGGGGTCGCTCGAGGCGCTCGCCGAGGGCGACCTCACTGCGACCACGGGTGTCGCGGGCGACGACGAGATCGGCCGCATGGCCGCCGCCCTCACGACCGCGCAGGAGAGCCTGTCGAGCACGCTCGCGAAGGTCTCGACGAGCGCAGCGACCGTCTCGGACGCGTCGAAGGAGCTCGCGTCGTCGCGCGTGCGCCTTTCTGACGGCGCGGACTCGACGTCCGAGCAGGCGCAGGTCGTCGCGGCCGCAGCCGAGCAGGTCACGCGCAACATCGAGGCGATGGCTGCGGGCGCCGAGGAGATGGGTGCCTCGATCCGCGAGATCGCGCGCAACGCGCAGGAGGCGGCCGGCGTCGCGACGGAGGCGACCGACAAGGCGCAGGCCACGACCGAGACCGTCACGCGCCTGGGCGAGTCGAGCCAGGCGATCGGCGACGTCGTGCGCACCATCACGCACATCGCCGGCCAGACGAACCTGCTCGCGCTCAACGCGACGATCGAGGCGGCGCGCGCCGGCGAGGCCGGCAAGGGCTTCGCGGTCGTCGCCTCCGAGGTCAAGGACCTCGCCCAGGAGACGGCCCGCGCGACGGAGGACATCGCGAACCGTATCGAGTCGATCCAGGCGGACACGGCGAGCGCCGTCGCCGCGATCGCGGAGATCTCCGAGGTCATCGCGACGATCAACGGCTACCAGCTGACGATCGCCTCGGCGGTCGAGGAGCAGACGGCGACGACGACCGAGATGTCGCGCGCCGCGGCCGAGGCGGCGTCCGGCTCGGGTGACATCGCGGTGTCGATCACTGGCGTCGCGTCCGCGGCGACCACGACGACCGAGGTCGTCGAGCTCGTCGGCGCGGCGGTCGACGACCTCGCTCGCCTGTCGGAGGAGCTGCGCCAGCAGGTCGCGGCCTTCACGTACTGAGCGCACGCGAGAGGGGCGGGCAGGGTCACCTGCCCGCCCCTCTCGCATTCCCCGGGTCCTCTGAGGGGCGGCCTCAGACTGCGTCGGCCGTGAGGACGAGGGCCTGCTCCGGCTGGAGCAGGAGGCTCGCGAGGCCCACCTCGGTGAGAACGCGCCCCGGCAGCTCGACGCCCTCCGCGAGCGCGGCCGCGGCGAGCCACGGCGGCGGTGCGTCGGCGACCGCGCCGGGCAGGACGTCCGCGAGGGTCGCGTCGTCGAGCCCGTCGACGACGCCGAGCGTCAGCACGCGCACTCGGTAGCGGCGGTCGGGGTCGAGGCCGACGAGACGTACGGGGCCGGGCAGGGCGCTCGCGCTGTCCCCGAGCCGCACGACGGCGAAGACCCCGGCGGCGCCGTCGAGCGCGACGACGCCGTGCACCTGGGGCTCGCCGTCGGGCGTGTCCCCGTGCACGACGACGCCCGAGTGCAGCAACCCGCGGCGAGCCTTGTGCTCGGCGACCCACGCGGCGACGACGGCGCGCTCGTCGGCGCCCGCGCGCGTGAGGTCGCGCTCGATGCCGGCGCTGCCGAAGAACGCGGTCGCGAGGCGGAAGCCGAGGGACGCGGCCCGGCCCGTGATGTGCGCGCGCCGGTCGCCGACGTGGCCGCCCATGTGCTCGGGCGGGACGAGGACGCCGGTCCACCGCTGGATGCGCTGCCGGTCGAGGGGGTCGTTCGTGTCGGACACCCACACGCGGCCGGCGCGGCGCAGCACGCCGAGGTCGACGCGGCCGCCACCCGACGAGCAGGACTCGATCTCGAGGCCGGGGCGGTGAGCCCTCAGCTCGTCCATGAGCCGGTACGTCGCGAGCGTCTGCGCGTGGGCGCCGTGCGCGAGCAGGTCGGCGTTCTGGTCCCACTTGAGGTACCGGACCGGGTACTCGTCGAGGATCGCGACGAGCTGGTCGCGCACGTGCGCGTAGGCCCCGGGGTTCGCGAGGTCGAGGACGCGCTGGTTGCGCCACGTCGGCGTCCCGGGGCCGCCGAGCAGCCAGTCGGGGTGCGCGCGGGCGAGATCGGAGTCGGGGTTGACCATCTCGGGCTCGACCCACAGGCCGAGCTCCATGCCGCAGTCGACGACCGACCGGACCAGCGGGTGCAGGCCCTGGGGCCACACGTCCGGGTCGACGACCCAGTCGCCGAGTCCCGCCGTGTCGTCACGCCGGCCGAGGAACCAGCCGTCGTCGAGCACGAAGCGCTCGACCCCGACCTCCGCGGCGACCTGCGCGAGGCGGTCGAGCCGGTCGGCGTCGTGGTCGAAGTAGACGGCCTCCCACACGTTGAGGACGACCGGCCGCGGGAGAGGGACGGGAGCGACGCGGCGTTGCCACGGGTGGAAGCGCGCGGACAGGCCGTCGAGGCCGTTCGCGGACCAGGCGAGCAGCAGCTCGGGCGTCTCGTAGGACGCGCCGGGCGCGAGGACGACCTCGCCCGGGGCGAGCAGCTCGCCCCCGCCGAGGGTGCGGACGCCGAGCGCGGAGGACTCCGTCCACAGGCGCTTGTCGCCGCTCCACGCGAGGTGGGCGGACCACACCTCGCCGCGGCGGAAGCCGAAGTCGGGGGTGCCGACGACCATGAGGAACGGGTCGTCGTGGCCGGGGCGGCCGTGCCGCGTCTCGCGGCTCCACACGCCCTGGCCGGGGCGGGCGCGCTGCGGGCGGCGCTCGGACGCCCACAGGCCGGTCATGTCGAGGACCTCCTCGGCGCGTGCCGGTACCGGCACGGCGGCGTCGAGCGAGGCGAGGTGGAGCGGCACCTCGCGCAGGTTGCGCACGGCGTGCCGCACGACGACGACGCCCTCAGGCGCCATGACGACGACGCCGCGCACCTCGACCGTTCCCGCGCCGTCGCGCAGGAGGTAGTCGAGCTGCTCGCCGTCGCCCGCGGCGTCGGCGAGCAGCGGTGCCGCCTCCCCTGCGGCCGCCGCGGGGACGAGCGCAAGGTCTGTCGGGAGCGGCACGCCGTCCGCCTACGCGCCGGACAGGCCGGGGCGGCCCGTCCAGCCGTCGCGCGCCGACGGCAGCAGGGAGAAGCGCAGCGGCACGTCGAGGGACGACGGCGGGACCGCCGGGACGAGCACGTGCGCGAGCGCGTCGAGGTCCTGCTCGGCCAGGTCGCCGAGGTCGGCTCCCCAGTGCAGGACCGTCGGCGCGCCCGGACCGCGGGCGTCGAGCACGAGGCTCGAGCCCGCGGCCCGGAGGTGACGGAGGGACAACGTCACTCCTTGACCGGGATCGACTGCGACGTGAGCGTCGAGATGGTCGAGGCTTGCGCGGAGGTCAGCGCGTCGAGCAGCGTGCCGGAACCGGAGACGGCGCCCTTGAAGCCGTCGGACACGTCCGCGTACGTCTGCGTCATCGTCGGCCCCCACGTGAAGTCGGCTGCGACCTGGCCCGACGCCTCGGCGAAGACGTCGTAGATCGCCTGCCCACCATAGAACTCGACGCCCTCCTTGAGGACCGGGAGGTTCAGGCCCTCCTTGGCTGCCGGGTAGAGGTTCGCCGCCTTGTTGAGCGCCGTGAGCGCCTCGGGGTCCGTGTTGAGCCACAGCGCGAACTTGGCCGCCTCGTACACGTGCTTCGAGCCCTTGAGGACCGCGGTCGAGGACCCGCCCCAGTTGCCCGCGACCTGCTGACCGGCATCCCACTGCGGCATCGGGGCGACGGCCCACTTGCCTGCGGTGTCAGGCGCGCCGGACATGATCGAGTTCGCACCCCAGACGGCCGAGACCCAGGTCCAGTTGTCGCCCTTGTTGTAGGCGTTGTCCCACTCGCTCGTCCACGCCGGGTTGCTCGAGACGAGGTCGCGGTCGATCAGGTCCTGCCAGTACTCGGCGACCTTCTTCGACTCGTCGCCCGTGAGGTTGACCGTCCACCCGGAGTCGTCGCTCGAGAACCACGAGCCGCCGGCCTGCCACACGAAGCCTGCGAACTGGTTGATGTCGCCCTGCGAGAAGTTCGTGATGTGCGCGCCCTGCTCGCGGACCTTCTCGGCCGCCTCCGCGTACTCGGCCCACGTCGTCGGCACGCCGATGTTGTGCTTCTCGAACAGGTCCTTGCGGTAGAAGAGGGCCATGGGGCCGGCGTCCTGCGGGACCGCGTACGCGTGGCCCTCCTCGCCGAAGCTGACCTGGTTCCAGGTCCAGTCGACGAAGTCCGCCTTGGCGTCGATGACGAAGTCGCACGCGCCGAGGTCGACGAGGCCGTCCTGGACGCGGAAGTTCGGCAGCGCGTCGTACTCGATCTGCCCGAGGTCAGGGGCGTTGCCGGCCTTGAGCTGGTTGAAGAAGTTCGTGTAGGTGCCGGAATTGCCGTTGGGGCCGGTCTGCACCGTCACCTGGATGTCCGGGTTGGCCTTGTTCCAGATGTCGACGACGTCCTCGATGCCCGGGATCCACGAGGTGAAGGTCAGGTCGACCTTGCCCTCGGAAGGGGCGCACGCCGAGGCGTCGGGCGTCGTCGGCGTCTCCGCGTCGTCCGAGCACGCCACGAGGGCTGCGCTCGAGGCGAGGGTGACAGCGGTGAGCAGGGCGACCTTGACCGCTCGCTTGCTGGGGTACATCGTCTGGTTCCTCTCTGTGGCCTCCCGGCAGGCGCCGGGCGACGGGTCATGTGCCTGCCGGGCGGTCAGGGCGACCGCCCGGCTGCTGGGACGTACGGGGAGGTGCGGACCTACTTGATGGAGCCGGCGCCCAGGCCGTTGCGCCAGAACCGCTGGAGCAGCAGGAACAGCGCGATGAGCGGGACGACGGACAGGAGGGCCCCGACGAGCACGTAGCCGCGCAGCTCGGGGATCTGGTTGACCTGGGTGTTCCACGTGTAGATGCCCAGGGTGACGGGGAAGAGCGACTCGTCCCGCAGCATGATCAGCGGCAGGAAGAAGTTGTTCCAGATCGCGACGAACTGGAACAGGAACACGGTGACGAGCGCCGGCACCATGAGCCGCACCGACATCGTGAAGAAGGTGCGGACCTCGCCCGAGCCGTCGAGGCGCGCGGCCTCGAGCAGCTCGTCGGGGACCGACGACGCGGAGTAGATCCGGGTCAGGTAGACGCCGAACGGGCTCACGAGGCTCGGCAGGAACACCGCCCAGAACGTGTTGGTGAGCTCGACGCGGCTGAAGATCAGGAAGAGCGGGAGGGCGAGCGCGGTCGCCGGGACGAGCACGCCGCCGAGCACGATGTTGAACAGCGCCTCACGGCCGCGGAAGCGGTACTTGGCGAGCGCGTACCCGCACATGCCCGCGAGGACGGTGCCGATGAGCGCGCCGCCGATCGTGTACAAGAGCGAGTTGAGGATCCACTGGAGGTAGACGCCGTCGCGGTACGTGAGGACGGCCTTGACGTTGTCCCACAGCGCCCAGTCGGCGAACCACATCGGGTTGGTGCTCGTGAACTGGCCGCGGTCCTTCGTCGAGGAGACGAACAGCCACCAGATCGGGAAGAGGAAGTAGATCGTGGCGAGGCCCATGACGGCCATCGCGGCGAGGCGCGACAGCGGGTTCTCCGTGACGCCGCGGCGGGCAGACGTCTCGGGGCCTGCAGAGAGCGGCGCGATCATGCGTCGGTCCTCCTCTGGGTGAGCTTGAGGAACGTGAAGGACAGGACGAACGTCGCGAGGGCGAGGACGACCGAGAATGCCGCCGCGAGGTGGAAGTTGGGCACGGCGCTCGTCGAGTAGACGGTGAGGTTCGGCGTGTACGTGCTGGTCACGGCCGAGGAGAAGGTGCGGAACACCTGGGGCTCGGCGAGCAGCTGGAGCGTGCCGATGATCGAGAACACGGCCGTCAGGACGATCGCCGGGGCGACCATCGGGATCTTGACGGACCACGCGATGCGGAGCTGCCCGGCGCCGTCGAGCCGCGCGGCCTCGTAGACCTCGGAGGGGATCGCGAGGAGCGACGAGTAGATGATCAGCATGTTGTAGCCGACGTAGACCCACGTGACGACGTTGGCCATCGACCACAGGACGAGGTCGGCGGAGAGGAACCCGACCTTGCTCGTCAGCTCGGACAGCGGCGAGAGGTTCGGCGAGTAGAGGAAGCCCCACATGATCGCGGCGACGACGCCGGGGACGGCGTACGGCGCGAAGAACGCGAGCCGGAAGAACTTCTTGCCGCGCACGAGCGGGGAGTCGAGAAGCAGTGCGAGGACGAGAGCGAGACCGAGCATGATCGGCACCTGGACGATGCCGAAGAGCAGCACGCGCAGGACGGACTCGCGGAACGCGTCGTCCTCGAAGACGCGGCCGTACTGGGTCAGTCCCCCGAACGTCTCGCGCGCCTTGCCGAACGTGCCCTCGCGCTCGACGACGAGCAACGACTGGTAGACGGCGTAGCCGATCGGCAGGAGGTAGAACAGCGCGAACAGGAGGCCGAAGGGTCCGAGGAAGATCGGCAGGACGCCGCGCTGCTGGCGCCCGCTCCCCTGCCGGCGGCGGGCCGGCGTCCCGGCGCGGGCCTCGCCCACGACGGCCGGTGTGACGGTCGGGCTGCTCATCGGTCCTCCTCGTTCTCGCGTCGCGGTGCGACGCGGACGACGCGCACGGCGCCTGCCGGGACGGTCAGCTCGCCGTCGACGGGTTCGTGGGTGAGCAGCTCGAGGCCGTGGCCCCGGTAGGTGACGGCCTCGGCACCGTGGTTGACGACGAACGTCCAGCGGTGGTCGCCGCGGGTGCGGTGGACGACCTCGACCCGGGCGCCGTCAGCGCCGTCGAGCACGTCGGTCGCGCGGGCGACGCCCGCCTCCGCGACGAGGCGGCGGACCACGCCGCGGTAGGTCGCGTCGTCGGGCGCGGTGGCGAGGTACCAGGCGACGCCGTCGCCGTGCGTGTTGCGCGTGAGCGCGGGACCGCCGGCGGCGGGTCCGTCGAGGTGCGTGACGACGGCGGTCGCGGTCGTCGTGCGGACGTTCTCGGACCAGAGACGGGCGGCCCCGCCGTCGGAGAGGTGAAGCTTCTGACCAGGGCTGACGGGTCTCATCTCGTCGGAGCGTACGCCGAGGAGGTCGCGGAAGGCGCCCGGGTAGCCGCCGAGCCGCACGCGGTCGTCCTCGTCGACGATTCCCGAGAACCAGGTGACGAGGGCGTGGCCGCCGCGGCGGACGTAGTCCTCGAGCGCCTCGGCGTGCGCGTCGCGCACGAGGTAGAGGCCTGGCACGACGACGAGGCGGTAGCCGCTGAGGTCGGCGCCGGGGGCGACGACGTCGACGCTCACGCCCTCGTCGTAGAGCGCGCGGTAGGCGTCGTGCACCTGGGTGAGGTAGTCGGTCGCCTGGCTGGGGCGGGTCTCGCCGTCGGCGGCCCACCAGGACTCCCAGCTGAAGACGAGCGCGACGTCGGCGTCGACGCGGGAGCCGACGACCTCCTCGAGCGAGTCGAGGTCTGCGGAGAGGGTGAGGATCTGCCGCCATCCCTCGGAGTCGGTGCCTGCGTGCGGGAGCATCGCCGAGTGGAACTTCTCGGAGCCCTGACGGCTGGCGCGCCACTGGAAGAAGCAGATGCCGTCGGCGCCGCGGGCGACGTGGGTGAGGGCGGCCCGGGTGAGTCCGCCGGCCTCGTGCGCGAGGTTGACGGGCTGCCAGTTGACCGCGCCGGGCGCGGTCTCCATGAGGAGCCAGGGGTCGCCACCGGCGAGGCCGCGCGTGAGGTCGGCGGCGAGCGCGCGCTCGGAGACCGGGTCGGCGAGGCGGTGGTCGAGGTAGTGGTCGTTGGCGACGACGTCGACGTCGTCGAGCCAGGTCCAGTAGTCGAGGTTGCGGATGTGGGCGGTGACCATGAAGTTCGTGGTCACGGGCGCGCTGGAGAGGCGGCGCAGGACGGCTGACTCGGCTCGCAGCTGCTCGCGGGCGGTGTCGGAGCTGAAGCGGTGGAAGTCGAGGGTCTGCCCGGGGTTGCGGAAGGAGATCGTGGCGCGGGGCGTGCCGACCTCGTCCCAGGAGGCGTAGCGCTGGGACCAGAAGCTCGTTCCCCAGGCGGCGTTGAGCGCGTCGATCGTCGTGTAGCGCTCGCGCAGCCAGGCGCGGAAGGCGTCGGCGGAGACGTCGCACCAGCACAGGGCGTTGTGGCAGCCGAGCTCGTTGGAGACGTGCCAGAGCGCGACGGCGGGGTGGTTGCCGTAGCGGGTGGCGACCTGCTCGACGAGCCTGAGGGAGAGCTCACGGAACACGGGCGAGCTGGGGCAGTAGCCCTGGCGGCCGCCGGGGAAGCGGCGGGTGCCGTCGGCGGTGACGGGGAGCGTCTCGGGGTGGAGGGTCGAGAGCCACGGGGGTGGTGAGGCCGTGCCGGTGCCGAGGTTGACGCGGATGCCGTGGGAGTGGAGGAGGTCGAGGACCTCGTCGAGGTCGGTCCAGTCGTACTCGCCGGGGCGGGGCTCGAGGCGGGACCAGCCGAAGATGTTGATCGCGACGAGGTCGACGCCGGCCTCTGCCATGAGGGCCGCGTCCTCCTGCCAGGTGTCGCGGTCCCACTGCTCCGGGTTGTAGTCGCAGCCCAGCACGATGCCTCCCCCGGTGAGGGCGGCAGTGCCTCGGGTGCGTGGGAACGACATGGTTCGTCCTGTCTGTCGGGCGGCGACGCTGCGGTCCGGCTCATGTGTGCACGTGCACACACGTGGTGCTGTTTCTCGACGTCGAGAAATGTGTGAACGTGCACACACTAAGAGCGTGTCGACAGCCCCGTCAACCCGAGCCCGCACATACGATGGGCGTCGTGACCGAACCGCAACCTTCCCGGCGTCGTGCGACGGTGCACGACGTCGCCCGCGAGGCGGGCGTCTCCCGCGGCACGGTCAGCCGTGTCCTCAACGGCGGATACGTCTCCGAGCAGGCCCGCGCCGCGATCGAGGCCGCCATCCGCACCGTCGGGTACGTCCCCAACACCGCCGCGCGCAACCTCGTCATGCAGCGCTCCCGAGCGGTCGGCTTCATCGTCCACGAGCCCCACGCGCTGTTCCTCGAGGACCCGAACATCGGCGCGATCATGCTCGGCGCCAACACCGTCCTGTCCGACGCCGACCTGCAGATGGTCTGCCTCGTCACCGACTCCGCCCGCGACACCGAACGCGTGACCCGCTACCTGTCGGGCGGCTTCGTCGACGGCGTCATCATCGTCTCCGCGCGCGCCGCCGACCCGATCACCGACGCCGTCGTGCGCCTCGGCGTCCCCGCAGCGTTCGTCGGCCACCCCCAGACGACCGTCCCGCTCCCCTGGGTCGGCATCGACAACTTCACCGCCGCACGCGACATCACGCGACAGCTCGCCAAGACGGGGCGCAAGCGCGTCGGGATGGTCGCCGCCGCGCTCGACCGCGACTCGGGAGCCGACCGCCTCGCCGGCTTCAAGGAGGCCCTCGGCGACACGTTCGACCCGGACCTCGTCGTCGAGATCCCCCTCTACGAGTACACCGCGGGCCTGCGCGCGACCCAGGAGCTGCTCGAGCGCGCGCCCGACGTCGACGGCATCTTCGCGGCGTCCGACGCCGTCGCTGCGGGCGTCCTCACGGCGCTGCGCCGCTCTGGCCGCACGGTGCCCGACGACGTCGGTGTCGTCGGCTTCGACGACTCGTCCTGGGCGGAGCGCTGCTTCCCGCCCCTGTCGACCGTGCACCAGCCCGCCGCCGGCGTCGGCGAGCGCGCCGCCCAGCTCGTCGTCGCCCAGCTCGCGGGCCAGGACGTGCCGCGCGACGGCGTCCTGCTCGACTCCCCGATCGTCTGGCGCGACTCGGCCTGAACCGAGCAGGGCTCCGTCAGGCGGTGAGCACGCGCTCGCGCACCGGAGCACGCGCCGCCCGCTGAACGCTGCGCCGGCTGGCGCGCGCTGACTCGAGGGAAAGCAGCCCCAGCGCTGCGAGGATCGGTCCGTAGACGAGCCAGTCGACCGCGGCGAACGGCTCGGACAGGAGCGCTACCGACACGACGACGAGCAGGACCGGCTCGAGGTAGCTGAGCAGGCCGAACACGGAGAACGAGAGCCAGCGGGCCGCGGCCAGGTACAAGAGCGTGGCGACGCCGCTGACGACGCCGAGCAGCACGACGACGGGGACCAGCCGCGGGTGCGCGGCCAGCGTCTGCACCGAGCTGCCCGACGCGACGATCGCCCCGGCGACGGGCACGAGGACCGCGAGCTCGAGGAGCATCACCCCGCTCGAGTCGAGGCCTGAGCGACGCCGCACCTGGAAGTAGAGCGGGTAGCCGAGGGCGACGAGCGCGGTGACCCAGGACAGCCCGCCGTCGAGCAGGAAGGCCGCCGCGACCGCGACACCGGCGGCGGCGACGGCGCCGCCGCGCAGCGCCGTCACCCGTTCGCCGTGCATGACGACGCCGACGAGCACCATCACGAGCGGCAAGAGCAGGTAGCCGAGGGCGGTCTCGAGACCGTGGCCCGCGATCGGCGCCCAGCTGAACAGCCAGAGCTGGACCCCGAGGAGCGCGGCGTCGAGCAGGATCACGAGGGCGAGGCGCGGGGCGCTGCGCACGCGGCGCACGACGGCGCGGACGTCTCCCAGGCAGCGGGCGAGCGCGAGCACGACGAGCGCGACCGGCAGGGAGGTGAGGACCCGCCAGCCGAAGACCTCCGTCCCGGACAGCGGGGCGAGCATCCCCGGGATCAGGAAGAGGACGCCGAAGAGGCTCGAAGCGCCGATCGACGCCAGCACACCGCGCACACCCTCACCCTTTCGACTCTCCTCCAACTGATATATCAACCATATGCCAACCGTGTTCGCGCGTCCAGGCACCCTGTCCCTATCGTGTGCCCATGGACAACGACGGCCCCGGGCCCGGCGAGACCCTCGCCGAGTACGCGACACGCACACTCCGCGACCGCATCGTCCTCGTCGACCTCGCCCCCGGCGCACCGCTCGACGACGAAGCCTTCGGGCGCGAGCTCGGTGTCGGCCGCACCCCCGTCCGCGAGGCGATCAAACGCCTCGAGGTCGAACGGCTCGTCACCGTCTTCCCGCGCCGCGGGACGTTCGTCGCCACAGTCGACCTCACCGAGCTCGCCGAGATCTCCCAGATCCGCGCCGAGCTCGAACCCCTCGCCGCCTCCCGCGCCGCCCTCCACGCGACCGCCGTCCAGCGCGACCAGATGCGCGCCCTCGTGAGCGAGCTCGCGCACCTCGACACGACAGCGCCCGCCCGCGAGCTCCTCCGCCACGACCTCACGGTGCACCGCTCGATCCACGCCGCGAGCGCCAGCACGCACCTCGCCGAGGCGCTCACGCGCTACGGCAACCTGTCCACGCGCATGTGGGTCGTCCTCGGCGACCGCCTCGACGTCGGCGCCCACATCGACGAGCACGTCGAGCTGCTCACCTCCGTCATCGAGCGCGACGCCGGCCGCGCCGCAGCGATCGCACGCGAGCACGTGCAGTCGTTCGAGGCGATGGTCCGCGCGGCCGTCTAGCCTCCGCCACCCACGAGACGAGGACACGTGCGCTCAGGAGGAAGCCCGGGCGAGGTGCTGCGCGCCTTCGCGCGGCTCGGCGTGACGTCGTTCGGCGGACCGGTCGCGCACCTCGGCTACTTCCGCGACGAGCTCGTCACCCGCCGCCGCTGGGTGACCGAGGAGCGCTACGGCGAGATCGTCGCCGTGTGCCAGGTTCTGCCGGGACCGACGTCGAGCCAGGTGGGCTTCGCCCTCGGGCTGGTGCGCGGAGGCCCGCTCGGAGCGATCGCCGCGTGGCTCGCGTTCACGCTGCCGTCCGCTCTCCTGCTCGCGCTGCTCGCTGCGGGAGCAGTGTCGCTCGACGGGCCCGTCGCCCAGGGCGTCGTGGTCGGGCTCAAGGCGGTCGCGGTGGCCGTCGTCGCGCACGCGGTGCGGGGCATGGCGCGCACCCTGACGCCGGACGTGCGTCGCGTCCTGATCGCGTGCGGCGCCGCCGCCCTCGCGCTCACGCTCACCGGCAACCTCGGGCAGCTCGCAGCGATCGCGCTCGGGCTCATCGTCGGCGTCGTGGCCTGCCGCGGCCTGCCGCGCGGCGCTGAGGCGCACGTGCCGCAGGTCGTCTCGCGGCGCGTCGGGCTCGTCGCCATCGGGGTCTTCGGCGTCCTTCTCGCCGGGCTGCCGGTCCTCGCGCGCCTCCTGCCGAGCGTCTGGACGGTCGTCGCCGACGCGTTCTACCGCGCTGGCGCGCTCGTCCTCGGCGGCGGCCACGTCGTCCTGCCGCTCCTCCAGGCCGAGCCTGCGGTCACGAGCGCCGTCCCGACCGGGGACGTGCTCGCCGGCTACGCCGCCGCGCAGGCCGTGCCTGGCCCGCTCTTCACGTTTGCCGCGTTCCTCGGCTACGAGATGGGCCCGGGCGCCGCCGCACCGTGGACCGCCCTCCTCGCGCTCGTCGCCGTCTTCCTCCCCGGCGTCCTGCTGCTGCTCGCCGCGCTCCCCTACTGGGAGGCCCTACGACGCC
Source organism: Flavimobilis soli (assembly GCF_002564025.1). NCBI lineage: Bacteria > Bacillati > Actinomycetota > Actinomycetes > Micrococcales > Jonesiaceae > Flavimobilis > Flavimobilis soli. Next base: position 1,982,226 of record NZ_PDJH01000001.1, on the reverse strand, counting down.
GGACCGGCGTCCGCGCCGCCGTCGCGGGGGCGAGCGCGGCCGTCGTCGGCATCCTCGCGGCCGCGCTCTGGGACCCGATCCTCACCTCGACGATCACCGGGCCGGTCCCGGCCCTCATCGCTGCGGGCTGCCTCGCCCTCCTGCCCTCCGCCGAGGCCCCGCCCTGGGCGGTCGTCCTCGCGGGCGGTGTCGCTGGAGCGCTCCTCGCCCGTTGAGCGCGCGCGACCGGGCGGGCCCGGGGCGTCGCGCCCGTGGCGCGCCCCCGACCTCCTAGCCCTTCGCAAGATCGGACACGGAAGCGCAATCCTGACCGGCACCACGCAGACGGATCGTGGTACTCGTCCTCAGCGCCCCCTTCTTCCCGTCCGACTCGAAGAGCACCCGCAGCGCTGTCGCGGTCCCGTCACCCACAGCGGTCTTGCGAAGCGTCACCTGGACCGTCGCATCAGCACCGGGTTCGAGCGGGACGTGACGGTCGTCGATCCTGCCGTCAGCCGCGCCGGACGCGACCCCGAGGAATCCCTCGGTCTCGCCGCGAACCAGCGCCGCGCCGATGAGGTCTATGCCCGCTGCGCCCTCAAGCTCAATGCTCGTCACCTCGACCCGCGCCGAGGACTCGTTGACGACCGAGTCCAGCCCCACGACCGCCATGCCGTCCGCGCCTACAGGCACACAAACAGCCGCCGGGACACCCGGAGTTATGAGCGAGTCGCTCCTGTCAGAAGAACAAGCGCCCAGTACCGCCGCCGTGAGTATCGCGGCACCGATCCCGCTTGCGACCCGCACTAGGGTGCCTTGACCACTAGTTGGCCCGAATTGCTCGGGGGGGTGCTCCGCGCGCCGCAGAGCTTCCTCCTAGACGAGAAGGTGAGAGCCATCACTGGCACTACGGACTGCGGCGACAGGAATCAGATCGAATTCATCGCCAACCCCCAAACGTGACATCTCTTCTTGTGTGGGCCATGCGTACGCAACGATACGGGCGTCGGCAATCGGCTTACCCGCGGCATCTGCAACACGGCCAGATGCAATTCCAAGCGCTGTCGGGGCAGTGGGACTCAGCTGGCGTTCCCCTACATCACCCCCTGCACCCCCTACGGCGCCAGATACAGGCAATAGGAAAGTCGCAGAAGCGGCGATTACGCCCAGCACAGATCGAAAATGGTTGTCATCTACAGCCCCCTGAGATTGCGCGTCGTTGCGCGGCCCAGCATTTCTCCTGGGCACAAGGAGCCTATCTTGCTGACGTCAGGATTGTCGAGGGGCCCTCAAGAGGCGTCCGCGGAGGCGTGCGACCGCGTCCACTACGCCCGCTCATCACCGGGCCCCGCATGTCGAGCCAGAGCGTCGCGCCGTCGGCGCGACGCCCCGTTCCGTCAGGCCCGCTCGACCGTGAGGCCGTCCGGGCCGCGGTCGACGCGGACCGTGTCGCCGTCGCCAATCGCCCCCGACAGGAGCGCCCGGGCGAGACGGTCGCCGATCTCCCGCTGGACGAGGCGGCGCAGCGGCCGCGCGCCGTACGCGGGGTCGAAGCCCTCGAGCGCGAGCCACTCGCGCGCGGCGTCCGTCACGTCGAGCGTCAGGCGACGCTCGGCGAGCCGGGCCGCGAGCGCCCGCACCTGGATGTCGACGATCTGGCTCAGCTCGGTGATCGTCAGCGGGTCGAACACGATGACGTCGTCGAGACGGTTGAGCAGCTCGGGCTTGAAGTGCGCCCGTACCGCCGCCATGACGGCCTCGCGCTTGTCGCCCTCGGCGACGAGCGGGTCGACGAGCGCGTGCGAGCCGAGGTTCGACGTCATCACGAGGATCGTGTTGCGGAAGTCGACCGTGCGGCCCTGACCGTCGGTCAGCCGGCCGTCGTCGAGCACCTGCAGGAGCAGGTCGAAGACCTCCGGGTGCGCCTTCTCGACCTCGTCGAGCAGCACGACTGAGTACGGCCTGCGCCGCACCGCCTCGGTGAGCTGGCCGCCCTCCTCGTAGCCGACGTACCCGGGCGGCGCGCCCACGAGGCGCGCGACCGAGTGCTTCTCGCCGTACTCCGACATGTCGATGCGGACCATGGCGCGCTCGTCGTCGAACAGGAAGTCCGCGAGCGACTTCGCGAGCTCGGTCTTGCCGACGCCGGTCGGGCCGAGGAACAGGAACGAGCCGATCGGGCGGTCCGGGTCGTTGATGCCGGCACGCGAGCGCCGCACCGCGTCGGAGACGGACGCGACGGCGGCCGTCTGCCCGATGAGGCGCGCGCCGATCGTCTGCTCCATCGACAGGAGCTTCTGGCTCTCGCCCTGCAGCAGGCGCCCGGCCGGGATGCCGGTCCATGCGGAGACGACCTCGGCGATCTCCGCCGCGTCGACCTTGTCCCCCACGAGCTTGGGCGGGCGCGCCTGCGCGAGCTCGACCTCCTGCCCGGCCTCCGGGTCGGGGACGGCGGCGCGCTGCGCCTCCTCGGCCGCAGCGATCTCGCGCTCGAGCTCGGGGATCTCCCCGTAGCGGATGCGCGACGTCGTCTCGAGGTCGCCCTCGAGCTCGGCACGGTCGGCAGCCGATCGCAGCTCGTCGAGCTTCTTGTGCAGGTCGCCGACGCGGTTGAGGCCGCCCTTCTCGGTCTCCCAGCGCGCGTTGAGCGCCGCGAGCTCCTCGCGGCGGTCCGCGAGCTGCGCCCGCAGCTCGTCCGCGCGCGCCTTGTCGGCCTCGTCCTCGGACTTCGAGATCTGCATGAGCTCCATCTCGAGGCGTGTGACGACGCGGCGCAGCGTGTCGATCTCGACGGGCGACGAGTCCATCTCCATGCGCAGCCGGCTCGCGGCCTCGTCGACGAGGTCGATCGCCTTGTCGGGGAGCTGGCGGCCACTGATGAAGCGGTCGGAGAGCGTCGCGGCGGCGACGAGGGCGCCATCCGAGATGGTCACGCGGTGGTGCGCCTCGTAGCGGGACTTCAGGCCGCGCAGGATCGCGACCGTGTCCTCGACGGACGGCTCGCCGACGTACACCTGCTGGAAGCGACGCTCGAGCGCCGGGTCCTTCTCGATGTGCTCGCGGAACTCGTCGAGGGTCGTCGCGCCGACGAGCCGCAGCTCGCCGCGGGCGAGCATCGGCTTGAGCATGTTGCCCGCGTCCATCGCGCCCTCGCCGCCAGCACCCGCGCCGACGACGGTGTGCAGCTCGTCGATGAACGTGACGATCTCGCCGTCGGACTCCTTGATCTCGGAGAGCACGGCCTTGAGGCGCTCCTCGAAGTCGCCGCGGTACTTCGCGCCCGCGACCATCGCGGGCAGGTCGAGCGAGACGATGCGCTTGCCGCGCAGCGACTCAGGGACGTCGCCCGCGACGATGCGCTGAGCGAGGCCCTCGACGACGGCGGTCTTGCCGACGCCGGGCTCACCGATGAGGACGGGGTTGTTCTTGGTGCGGCGCGACAGGACCTGGACGACGCGGCGGATCTCGCTGTCGCGGCCGATGACCGGGTCGAGCTTGCCCTCGCGTGCGGCGGCCGTGAGGTCGACGCCGTACTTCTCGAGGGACTTGTACGTGCCCTCGGGGTTGGGCGAGGTGACCTTGGTGTTGCCGCGGACGGAGGGCAGGGCTGCGCGCAGCGCGTCGGGGCTCGCGCCGGCGCGGCGCAGGATGGTCGCGGCGGACGACGCGACGTCGGCGGCGGCGATGAGGAGGTGCTCGGCGGAGACGTACTCGTCGCCGAGAGCCTGCATCTCGGTGCTCGCCGCGGTGATCAGGCGCTTCGTCGCGTCCGCGAGCCCGGGCTGGGTGACGCCGCCGCCGGTCGCGGACGGCAGGTCGGTGAGCGCCTTGCGGACGTCCCGGCCGACGGTGGACGCGTCGACGCCGGCAGCCGCGAGGAGCTGGGGCGCGAGGCCGTCGGTCTGCCCGAGGAGGCCCGCCAGGACATGGATCGGCTCGACCTCGGGATTGCCCGCGGCCGTCGCCGTCTGGATCGCATCCTCGAGCGCCTCGCGCGACTTCGTCGTGAACTTCGGGTCCATCGTTTCTCCTTGACCAGCGGAAACCCTGATGATCCTGATAACCAACCAGAAGTTGAGTCTATTCCGCTCAACTTCGTTTCGCTATCCGCCAGCCTGCCTTCCTGGCAGGATCATGAGCATCGGCACCGTCGCCCGACAGGAGAGTCCGTGAACGCCCACGCCACACCCGCCCCCTGGTCCCCCGACGTCCTCGGCGACGAGTGGCGCGCCCGGACGATCCACCTCGGCACCGACCGCGAGGGCCCCGTCGAGGCGACGCTCGTCCGCTCGGCCGACGGGCCGCGACACCACCGTGCAGTCCTCTACCTGCACGGCTTCGTCGACTACTTCTTCCACCCGCACCTCGCCGCCGCCTTCGCCGAGCGCGGCTGGGACTTCTATGCCCTCGACCTGCGCAAGTACGGCCGCTCCCTGCGCGAGGGCCAGTCCCCCAACCTCGTCCACGACCTCGCCGAGCACGCCGCCGAGATCGATGAGGCGGTGCACATCATCACCGCCGACGAGCACCACGGGCACCTCGTCGTCCTCGGCCACTCGACCGGCGGGTTGATCGGCTCGATGTGGGCGAACGCCCGCCCCGGCGTGCTCGACGCGCTCGTCCTCAACAGTCCTTGGCTCGACCTCAACGAGAACGTGTTCCTGCGCACCGTCGGCACCGCCGCGATCAAGGCGCTGTCGCACGTCGCGCCGCGCGCCGTCGTCGGCAGCCTCGCCCCGCACTACGGCAGGGCCCTGCACAGCGGTACGGGCGGCGAGTGGGACTACGAGCTCGCGTGGAAGCCGCACGAGGGTTTTCCCGTGCGTGCCGCATGGCTCGCGTCGGTGCGGCGCTACCAGGACCGCGTCGCGCGCGGCCTGTCGATCGCGTGCCCCGTCCTCGTGTGCACCTCGACCGAGACGGGCGACAGCAAGCGACAGCACGACCGCGTCATGACGACCGACTCGGTCCTGTCCGTCGAGCAGATCCTCGCCCGCGCCCCCAGGTTGGGTGCCGACGTGACGATCGAGCAGTTCGACGGCGGCGCCCACGACCTCGCACTGTCCCCCGAGCCCGCGCGCAGCGCCTACCTCACGACGGTGCTCGACTGGCTCGAGACCCGCGTCCCCGCGAGCTGACTCCCCGGTGACCTGCCTGGGCCGACGACCTGGGCGCGGCTCACGAACACCAGCCTGTCACTCCAGGTGGGCTCAGGGCCCCGGGTCCTCCTGCGGTGCACCGTCCGCAGCGCCCGTCGGCGCGTCGTCGCCCGCATGCTCGACTCCCCCGGCAACGTCCGCAGCGGCCGTGGCGCCGTCGGCACCCGTGGCGCTGCCCGCGCGCATGGCGCCGTCCGCGGGCGCGGCGCCGTCCGTAGGCACGACGCCGTCCGCCGCGTGCGCGGCGCGCTCCGCCGCGAGCTCCGCGAGCTCACGCTCGCGCTCGAGCGTGCGCGCCTCGTCGAGGTCGCTCGTGAGCTCGTCCATGACGAGCAGGTCGGTGCGCACCTTGCCGGTGCGGTAGCCGGCGCGGCCGACCATGTGCGCGGAGACGGGCGCGGTGAGCATCTGGAAGAGCGTCACGAGCACGACGACGAGCAGCACGTCCCACGTCCGCAGCCGCAGCTCGAGGCCGAGCAGGACGAGGATGAGCCCGAGCACCTGCGGCTTGGTCGCCGCGTGCATGCGCGCGAGCAGGTCGGGGAAGCGCAGCACGCCGACCCCGGCCGCGAAGGACAGGAAGGCGCCTGCGAGCAGGCACAGGGCGGAGAGCACGTCGAAGACGTTGTCCCAGGTCATCGCGCACCTCCGTCGTCGGCGGCCTCGTCGTGGGCCGGATCGACGTCGTCGGCTGTGTCCTCGCCCGCCGCGAGGATCGTGTCGGCGTGGCCGATCGTCGCGTCGCCGGTCGCGTCCGCGGCGGCCTCGAGCTCGGCGGCCCGCTCGGCCGCGCGCTCGAGGGCGCGCTCCTCGGCCTCCTCCGCGAGGCGCCTCGCGGCGTCCTCGGCGGCGACCTCCTCGCGGGTCTTGATGCGCCGCTCCTCTTCGGGCTCGACCGCGGCGAAGCGTGCGATCGTCACCGAGCCGACGAAGCCCACCATCGCGATGACGAGCAGGATCGGGAGGGTGTCCGTACGGCGGTGCCACGCGGCCTCGAGAGCGACCGCACCGACGAGGGTCGCGGTGAACGTGTCGAGAGCGATCGTGCGGTCGAGCATGGACGGGCCGCGCTCGATACGGACGAGGGTGAGCACCGCGGCGGCCGCGAGCAGGGCTGCGCAGACAGCGACGACGTAGATCACGGCGTCTCCCCCTTCCTGGAGCGGGCGACAGGCGGACGGGTCGCAGTCGCCTGCGCGCGGGCCGCCGGGCCCCACCACGGCCCGACCGGCAGGCCGGCGTTGCGAAGCTCCTCGTCCGAGGCGAGCGCGTACAGGACGCGCTCCTCGAGCGCGAGGACGTCCGCGCGCACCTTCTCCTCGCCGCCGTACGCCTCGAGGTCGAGGACGTGCAGGTAGAGCATGCCGGTGAGGCGGTGCGCCTCGACGACGAGCGAGCCGGGCACGAGCGTGCTGAGCTCCGCGGTGACGGTGAGGTACAGGTCGGCGGGGTTGCGCAGGCGCACGCCGACCACAGCGCCGCGCGGCACCCGCGAGACGTGCAGAGCCTGGAACGCGACCTGGAACGACGCGCGGACGAGGTCCCACAGGAAGCGCACGACGAGCCACAGCAGCGAGAGCGGGCGCACACGGACGTGGAACCCGATCGCGGGCAGCGGGAAGACGAGCGTCACGAAGGCGCCGAGAGCGAGGCCGCCCAGGACGTTGGCCCACGTGAGGTCGCCCCAGAGCATGGTCCAGGCGACGGCGAGCCACAGGATCGTGGGCCACTGCCCGAACCAGGCGCGACGGCGAGGGTGCAGGGTCACGGCGCCTCCACCGCCTCGGGGGCGCCGTCCTTCTCCTCGGCTACCTCGGGCGACCGGCCCTGCCCACGACCGTCGTCGACGAGGACGGAGTCGATGTAGACCTGGCGGTCCATCAGGGTGTCGGCGGCGCGGCCGGCGTAGCTGAACAGCGGGCCTGCGACGAGCGTGAGCGAGAGGCCGAGCGCCACGAGGGCGATCGTCGAGCCGACCATGCCCGCGGGGAGGCGCTGGGGGCTGACCTCCTGCGGCGGCGTCTGCCAGAACGCCTTGTTCCACGCCTTGACGAGCGCGTACAGCGTGAGCAGCGACGTGACGATGCCGCCGACGACGAGCGTGTAGGACAGCCCGGTGCCCTGCTCGACACCGCCCTGCAGCAGGCCGACCTTCCCGAGGAAGCCGGAGAGCGGTGGGATGCCCGCGAGGTTCATCGCCGGCACGAAGAACACGATCGCGAGCAGCGGCGCGACCTTCGCGAGGCCGCCGAGGCGCGCGAGCGACGTCGTCCCGCCGACACGTTCCATGAGCCCGACGACGAGGAACAGCGTCGTCTGGACGGTGATGTGGTGCGCGACGTAGAAGACGGTCGCGGTCATGCCGGTCTGCGAGGCGAGCGCGATGCCGAAGATCATGTAGCCGATGTGGCTCACGAGCGTGAACGACAGCAGACGCTTGATGTCGTCCTGCGCGACGGCACCGAGGATGCCGACGAGCATCGTGAGCAAAGCGGCCAACATGAGCAGGTCGTTCGTCGCGTCGTCGGGGAAGAGCAGCGTCTCCGTGCGGATGATCGCGTAGACGCCGACCTTCGTGAGCAGGCCTGCGAACACCGCGGTGACGGGCGCGGGCGCCGTCGGGTACGAGTCGGGCAACCACGCGGACAGCGGGAAGATCGCCGCCTTGATGCCGAACGCGAGCAGCAGGAGCAGCTCGAGGACGAGGCGCGTGCCGGGGTCGATGTCCCCCATGCGCTCCGCGAGCTGCGCCATGTTGATCGTGCCGGTCGCCGCGTAGATCATCGCGAGCGCGATGAGGAACAGCAGCGACGACACGAGCGCGACGACGACGTAGATCGTGCCTGCGCGGATGCGCGCCCCCGTGCCGCCCAGCGTGAGGAGCACGTAGGACGCCGCGAGGAGGATCTCGAAGCCGACGTACAGGTTGAAGAGGTCGCCCGTGAGGAAGGCGTTCGAGACCCCGGCCGCGAGGACGAGGTACGTCGGGTGGTAGATCGCGAGCGGTGCCTCGTCGTCGCCGTCGGCGACACCCTGCGCGACGGAGTACACGAAGACGCACAGGAGGACGGCGCTCGAGACCGTGATCATGAGCGCCGACAGGCGGTCCGCGACGAGGTTGATACCGACCGGCGCGGCCCAGCCGCCGAGGTCGATGACGAGCGGCCCGTCGTCGGCAGCCACCAGGAGGATCGCGCCCACGGTGAGCATGAGCGCGAGCACGGCGATCGTCACGACGCGCTGGACGCGCGTGTGACGCCAGACGGCGAGGTTCAGCCCGGCTCCCAGGAGCGGGAGCATGACGGGCAGCGGGACGAGGAGCTCGAGGGTCATCGCGGGCCCTCCGTCCGGGGAGGCGTGGCCGGGTCGGTCAGCGCGGCGACATCGAGCTCGTCGTGGACGGTCTCGTCGCGCTGGTCGGCAGCCTCGTCGTCGAGCGACTGGCCCGAGTCCTCGCTGTCGGTGTCCTCGTAGGCAGGGGCGTTCATCGCGGCCTTGCGCGCGACGCGGCGGTCCTCGAGGTCGTCCTGGACCTCGTCGTGGCCGTTGAGCTGCCACGACCGGTACGCCATCGACATGACGAACCCGATCATGCCGAGCGAGATCACGATGGCCGTGAGGACCATCGCTTGAGGGAGCGGGTCGGTCATGTCCTCGGGCGCCGTCGTACCGATGAGCGGGGCGCCGCCGGCGCGGCCGCCCGCGACCATGAACAGCAGGTTGGCGCCGTTGCCCATGAGCAGCGTCCCGAGCAGCACGCGCGAGAGGCTGCGCTCGAGGACGAGGTAGACGCCCGCGGCGAAGAGCACGCCGATGACGACGACGAGGACGACGTTCGGGGTCGTGTCGATCATCGTGCGGCCTCCTCTCGGGCCTCTGCGTCGGAGTGCCGGTCGATCTCGGCACCGAGCGAACGGACGACGTCCAGGACGAGGCCGAGGACCACGAAGAACACCCCGATGTCGAAGAAGAGCGAGGTGACGAGCTTGACGTCACCGAGCAGCGGCAGGGTGGTCTGGAGGATCGCGCTCTGCAGCGGCGCCCCGCCGAAGAAGACGGGCAGGAGCCCGACGCCGACGCTGAGGAAGAGGCCCGCCCCGAGCACGAGGCCCGGGTGGACGGGCGCCGCCTCGCCGAGCTCGTAGCGGCCACCGGCGAGGTACCTGATGATGATCGCGATGCCCGTGACGAGGCCCGCGGCGAAGCCCCCGCCGGGTGCGTTGTGCCCGGCGAACAGCAGGAACATCGAGAAGATGATCAGCGAGTGGAACAGCAGCCGCGTCGCGACCTCGAAGATGACCGAGCGCCGCTGGGGTGCGAGGGTGCGGCCCGCGGTGAGCCACACGCGAGAGCGCTGGGCGCGCTCGGCGATGCCTTCGGGCGTGTGGCCGCGCAGCGTGGGGGTCGGCAGGTTGCCGAGGGTCTCGCCGGCGCGCCTGCCGCCCTCGAGGGCCTCGACCGAGCGGGCGCGGAGGATCTCGCCCGACCGACGGCGCAGGAACACGAGGCTCGCGACGCCGGTCGCGGCGACGAGGAGCACCGAGATCTCGCCCATCGTGTCCCAGGCGCGCGTGTCGACGAGGACGACGTTGACGATGTTCTTGCCGCCGCCGTACGCGTAGACCTCGTCCGGGTAGAGGTTCGAGACCGGCTCAGCCGTGCGCGCGCCAGGCACGGTGAGCGCGATGCCGGCGACGACGAGGCCGACGGCGACGCCGATCGTCAGGCGCACCCAGCGGGCGCCCGCGAGCGGGCGGTCGGAGAAGTATGCGGGCAGGCGGCGCAGCACGAGCACGAAGACGACGAGCGAGATGGTCTCGACGAGGACCTGCGTGAGCGCGAGGTCGGGTGCGCCCTGGAACATGAACATCACGGCGGTGCCGTAGCCGGTCAGGCCGACGAGCAGGACGGCCTTGAGGCGGCGGCGTGCGCGCGCGGCGAGGATCGCGGCCACGACGACGACGACGCCCACGACGGCCTGGGCGGGCGCATCCCACGCGCGCACCGCCGTCGACGCGGTGCCGTCGAGGAGGGTGCGGACCATCGCGCCGCCGGGCAGCACGACGACCGCGATGAGGATGCCGCCGAGGTAGAAGGGCAGCGAACCACGCTGTGTGATCGCGGTGATGTCGGCGGCGACCTCGTCGAGGCGGCGCATGAACCGTCGGTACGTGCGCTCGGCCTCGGGGACGTGCGGCATGCGGGCCTGCAGGCGCTCGACGGCGCGACGGCGCCAGAAGAGCAGGAGGCCGACGCCGACGATCGCGACGGTCGAGAAGAAGGCGGGGCCGAACCCGCCCCACAGCGTGAGGTGCCCGGCCCCGCCGGTCGGGTACAGGGCTGCGTGCGGCGACAGCAGGTTCTCGCCGAGCCTCGGGACGAGCGCGGCCGCGAGGCCGAGGACGGCGAGGACGAGCGGAGGTCCCCACAGGAGCGGCGACTGCCGGTGCACCTCGGACGGCGGCACCTGGCTGAGGTCGGGCGCCTCGAGGCACTCGTCGGTCGCGGGGTCGATGCGGGCGGGTACCGGCTCGGCGGGCGCCTTCGAGCAGAAGGCGCCCCAGAAGAACCGCAGGCCGTACGCGAACGTGAGCATCGAGCCGATGACGACGGCGAGGACGAGCACGGTCGACACCCACGCCGGGCCCGCGCCCGCGCCGTCGTGCAGGAGCCCCTCGAGGGCCGCCTCCTTGGCGACGTACCCCGCCATGGGCGGCAGGCCGATCATCGACGCGATCGCGAGCCCGCCCGCGACGGCCGTCTCGGGCAGCGCACGTCCGACGCCCGTGAGGCGGCGCAGGTCGCGCGTGCCGGTCGCGGCGTCGACGACACCGGTGACGAGGAAGAGCGACGCTTTGAACATCGCGTGCGCACCGATCATCGCGAGGCCGGCGAGCGCAGCGGCGCGCGTGCCGAGACCGACGAGCAGGATGATCATGCCGAGCTGGGAGACCGTGCCGTAGGCGAGGACGAGCTTGAGGTCGTGCTGCCTTAGGGCGCGGTAGCCGCCGAGGAGCAGGGTGCCAGCGCCGAGCACGATGACGATCCCCTGCCACACGGGCAGGTCGGAGAAGGCGGGGGCGAAGCGGGCGACGAGGTAGACACCTGCTTTGACCATCGCCGCCGCGTGCAGGTAGGCGGAGACGGGCGTCGGTGCGGCCATCGCGCCCGGGAGCCAGAAGTGGAACGGCAGGAGCGCGGACTTGGTCGCGGCACCGACGAGGAGGCACACGATCGCGACGGTCACGGCGGTGCCCGCGGGCGGGTTCGCGACGACCTCGGAGACGCGGAACGTGCCGGCGGCGACGCCGAGGACGACGATCCCACCGAGCATCGCCAGCCCGCCGAACGTCGTGACGACGATCGCCTGCATCGCAGCCCGGCGCGACGCTTTGCGGTCCGCGTAGTGCCCGATCAGCAGGTAGGAGAAGACGGTCGTGAGCTCCCAGAAGATGAACAGCAGGAGCATGTCGTCAGCGGTGACGAGGCCGACCATCGCGCCAGCGAAGGCGGTCAGGACGCCGGAGAACCGGCCGAGCCCTTGGGCGCTCGAGGAGAAGTACGCGGAGCAGTACACGAGGACGAGCGCGCCGACGCCTCCGACGAGGATCAGCATGAGCCACGCGAGCGTGTCCATGCGGAACGCGAGCTCGATGTCGAGGACCGGGATCCACTCGTGCACGACGGTCGGGTGCTCGCCGCGCATGACGCCGGCCGTGTGCGACAGGGCGTACGCGACCGCCGTGGTGGGCGCGAGGGCGAGCACCAGGAAGGCCCGGCGGCCGAGGAGCCGGACGAGGAAGGGCGCGCCGATCGCCATCACGAGGTGGATGACGAGGAGCTGCGGCACGTCCGGGTCCGTCCGTTCGGTGGGGCGGTGTCGGTCGGCCCCGCACGCGGAACGCGCACCGCACGGCACGCGACACCCTTCCGACCCCCTCGGAAGTGCACGGGATTGCTCTAGATCTTACCAAGGCGTGACCAGGCCACGACCCGCGGGACCGTGACGATGAGCACGTACGAGGGTCAGAGGTCCTCGTGCGCGACGAGGAAGTCCGCCTCGTCGACGATCTCGCCGCCGACGGCCCGGTGCAGCGCCGCGGTGAGGGCGCCCAGCCGGGGCGTCGCGCGGCCGCGTGCGACCCTGTGGGCGAGCGGTGGCCGCTCCTCCTCGAGGTCGTCGTCGACCGGGTACCAGCGCACCCGGTAGGCGACAGCACCGCCGTCTGCCCAGGGCAGGCCGCGCAGCGAGGTCGGCAGGGCCTCCTCGCCGCCGATCTCGATCGCGATCAGCCCGTCGTCGTGCAGGTCGAGGTGGATCGCGTAGCCGGTCGGCGCCTCGTCGGACGTGAGCGCCTCGATGTCGGCGTCCTCCGCGCGCTGGTGCACGAACTCACGGACCTCGTCGTCGAGCTGCGGCACGTGCGGCAGGGTCGCGACGATGCTGTTCGCGGGCGGCCCCGCCCAGGGGACGCCGCCCGGCGCCCAGGTGGCGCGGCGGTCGACGTCCCGCACGACCGCGAGCGCGGCCTCGGGCGCGAGCCAGACGTCGGAGTAGACGGTCAGGTCGATGCGCGCGGCGGGGTCGGGGGTCAGCACGCGCTGCACGTCGTCGACGTCGACGACGACGGAGCCGTGCAGCCGCCGTGCGGCCGCGACGAGCCACTGCACGACACGGTCCTCCTCGCGCACGGGAAGCCCGTCGGGGAACGTGCGCGCGAGGCCGTCACGGTCGGACTGCTCGGGGTGCGGCGCGTCGCCGCGCTCGCGCGGGCACGCGACGTCGTACACGCGGGCACGGTCCTCGCCACGCAGCGGCCCCCCGGGCGCGTACGGTCCGGCGAGGTGCGTGTGCCGGCTCAGGCGCAGGACTCCGGACGCCGTGGCATCGGGCGCGACGAGCCAGCGTGCGCCGGGGAACCGGCTGAGCGCGAGCGACTCGACCTCCTCGACCTCGACCTCAGGGCCGACGACGAGCGCGTGCCGGGCGGTGCGCTGCCGCCCGGACGGGGGGCGCAGCTCGTCGCGCGGGCCGTCCGGGAACTGCTCGCGTGCCACGCGTCAGACCTGCGTGCGGTGGAAGTTCTGCGACGAGCGCGACGGCGTCGGGCCGCGCTGACCCTGGTACCGGGAGCCGTAGACGGACGAGCCGTACGGGTTGTCGGCGGGCGACGTGAGGCGGAAGAAGCAGAGCTGGCCGATCTTCATGCCGGGCCACAGGGTGATGGGCAGCGTCGCGACGTTCGACAGCTCGAGCGTGACGTGCCCGGAGAAGCCCGGGTCGATGAAGCCGGCGGTCGAGTGCGTGAGGAGGCCGAGGCGCCCGAGGGAGGACTTGCCCTCGAGGCGTGCGGCGATGTCGTCAGGCAGCGTGACCTGCTCGTACGTCGACCCGAGGACGAACTCGCCCGGGTGCAGCACGAACGGCTCGTCGCCCTCGACCTCGACGAGCCGCGTGAGGTCGGGCTGGTCGACGGACGGGTCGATGACCGCGTACTTGTGGTTGTCGAAGAGACGGAAGAACCGGTCGAGCCGCACGTCGATGCTCGACGGCTGGATCATGGTCGGTTCGTACGGGTCGAGGACGACCCTCGCGGAGTCGATCTCGGCACGGATGTCGTGGTCGGAGAGCAGCACGTGGATACCGTACCGCCAGGCCTCGCGCCGGTCGCGGGAGGGCGTGCGCGACGGCCGCGGCGGGGACGCGGCCCCGACCCTTCGCAAGCGCTCCCGAATCGGCTACGATCGGGATACCAATGGAAGCGCTCCCACGGCGATGCTGCCCGGGAGCGACCCCCACCCCCGAGAGGCAAGTCCCATGCGTTACGGCCATTTCGACGATGCCGCCCGCGAGTACGTCATCACGACGCCGCACACCCCCTACCCCTGGATCAACTACCTCGGGTCGGAGCAGTTCTTCTCCCTGGTCTCGCACCAGGCTGGCGGGTACTCGTTCTACCGTGACGCGAAGATGCGCCGCCTGACGCGCTACCGCTACAACAACATCCCCGCGGACGCCGGCGGCCGCTACCTCTACATCAACGACGGCGGCGACGTCTGGACCCCGTCGTGGCTCCCCGTGAAGGCCGACCTCGACCACTTCGAGACCCGCCACGGCATGGGCTACACGTCGATCACCGGCGAGCGCAACGGCCTCTCGGTCGAGACGCTGCTCTTCGTGCCGCTCGGCGAGAACGCCGAGGTCCAGCGCATCACGTTCACCAACACCTCGGACGCGCCCAAGAGCTTCTCGGCGTTCACGTTCATCGAGTTCTGCCTCTGGAACGCGCAGGACGACCAGACGAACTACCAGCGCAACCTCAACATCGGCGAGGTCGAGGTCGAGCAGGACGCCCCGAACGGCTCCGCGATCTACCACCGCACCGAGTACCGCGAGCGCCGCGACCACTACGCCGTCTTCGGCGTCAACGCGAAGGCCTCCGGCTTCGACACCGACCGCGACACGTTCGTCGGCGCCTACAACGGTCTCGGCGAGGCCGCCGTCCCGCGCGCAGGCCGCTCGGCCGGCTCCGTCGCCTCCGGCTGGTACCCGATCGGCTCCCACCAGCTCGACGTCACGCTCGAGCCCGGCGAGTCCAAGACCTACGTCGTCGTCCTCGGCTACGTCGAGAACCCGGACGAGGAGAAGTGGGCGGACGACGCCCACCAGATCATCAACAAGGAGCGCGCCCACGCCCTCCTGTCGCGCTTCGCGACGACCGAGCAGGTCGACGCCGCGTTCGCGCGACTCAAGGCGTACTGGACCAACCTGCTGTCGACCTACTCGGTCACGAGCGACGACGAGAAGCTCGACCGGATGGTCAACATCTGGAACCAGTACCAGTGCATGGTCACGTTCAACATGTCCCGCTCGGCGTCCTTCTTCGAGACGGGCATCGGCCGCGGCATGGGCTTCCGCGACTCCAACCAGGACCTCCTGGGCTTCGTGCACCTCGTCCCCGAGCGTGCCCGTGAGCGCATCCTCGACATCGCGGCGACGCAGTTCCCCGACGGTTCGGCCTACCACCAGTACCAGCCGCTGACGAAGCGCGGGAACAACGACATCGGCTCGGGCTTCAACGACGACCCCATGTGGCTCGTCGCCGGCGTCGCGGCCTACATCAAGGAGACGGGCGACTTCTCGATCCTCGACGAGCAGGTCCCGTTCGACAACGACGAGTCCCTCGCGGACTCCCTGTTCGAGCACCTCACGCGCTCGTTCAACTTCACGACGAGCAACCTCGGCCCGCACGGCCTGCCGCTCATCGGCCGCGCCGACTGGAACGACTGCCTCAACCTCAACTGCTTCTCCACCACCCCCGGTGAGTCGTTCCAGACGACGGAGAACCAGGCGGGCGGCGTCGCCGAGTCGGTGTTCATCGCGGCGCAGTTCGTCCTGTACGGCGCCGAGTACGCGGAGCTCGCGGAGCGCCGCGGACTGACCGACGTCGCTGCGAAGGCCCGCAAGGCGGTCGAGGACATGCGCGAGGCTGTCCTCACGCACGGCTGGGACGGCGAGTGGTTCCTGCGCGCGTACGACTACTACGGCGAGAAGATCGGCACGGACGAGCACGCCGAGGGCAAGATCTGGATCGAGCCCCAGGGCTTCGCGGTCATGGCCGGAATCGGTATCGGCTCGGGCCCGGACGACAAGGACGCTCCTGCCGTCAAGGCGCTCGACTCGGTCAACGACATGCTCGCGACCGACCACGGCATGGTCCTGCAGTACCCGGCGTACACGACCTACCAGGTCAACATGGGCGAGGTCTCGACCTACCCGCCGGGCTACAAGGAGAACGGTGGCATCTTCTGCCACAACAACCCGTGGGTCATCATCGGCGAGACCGTGCTCGGCCGTGGCGCGCAGGCGTTCGACTACTACAAGCGCATCACGCCCGCGTACCGCGAGGACATCTCCGACACGCACCGCCTCGAGCCGTACGTGTACGCGCAGATGATCGCGGGCAAGGAGGCGGTGCGCCACGGCGAGGCCAAGAACTCCTGGCTCACGGGGACGGCCGCGTGGAACTTCGTGGCGGTCTCGCAGTACCTGCTCGGTGTGCGCCCCGACTACGACGGTCTCGTCGTCGACCCGCAGATCGGCCCGGAGGTCCCGTCGTACACGGTCACGCGTGTCGCTCGCGGCGCGACGTACGAGATCTCCGTGACGAACTCGGGCACCCCGGGCGCCCGCGGCCGCCTGACGGTCGACGGCACCGAGATCGAGGGCAACCACGTGCCGTACGCGCCGGCCGGCTCGACCGTGAAGGTCGACGTCGTCCTGTGAGCGTGACGGACGCGCCTGTGCGTCCCGGCGAGGGTCCGGTCGCGGGGTCGTCTGAGAGCGCTGAGGGCTCTGCCCTGGTGCTCGCGGGCGACCCGCGCGTCGTCGCGCTCGCGACGCCGACGTGGCGCGCCGGGGTCGTCCCGGGCGCCGCGGCCTCGCTCGCGTACGCGCAGGTCCTGGTCGACGGCGTGTGGCGGGACCTCGTGCGCCCGACGGGCGCGAGCAAGCTGGACGCCCCGACGTCCTGCGCGAGCTTCCCGCTCGTGCCGTGGTCCAACCGCGTCGCGGGGGCGCGGCTCACGTGGGGCGGGCGCAGCTGGCGCCTGCCGCGCACGTCGCCCGACGGCACCGCGATGCACGGCGCCGTGCTGCCGTTCGCGTTCGACGTCGTCGAGCGCACGGGTACGAGCGTGCGGATGACCTTCGACTCGCGCGACGCCGTCGGCGTCGGTTTCCCGTGGGCGTTCCGCACGGAGATCACGTACGCGCTCGACGAGCGCGGGCTGAGCGTGACGACGACCGTGGAGAACGTCGACGCGGAGCCGTTCCCCGCGGGCTTCGGGCACCACCCGTACTTCGTGCGGCACCTCGTCCCCGACACCGAGGACGCGCTGCTCGAGGTGCCGGTGACGCGCGGCTACCGGCTCGTGGACGCGATCGCGACCGAGGAGGCCGGCGACGTCCCGGCGCGTGCGGACTACCGGACGCTCCGCCCGCTCGGCGACCGCTTCGTCGACGACTGCCTCACCGGGCGCGTCCCGGGAGTGCCCGCGCGCATCGTCTACCCGGGCGCCCGCGCGGACGGCTCGGACGTCGAGGTGCGCATCCACGCCGACGACGTGTACGCCCACTGGGTCGTGTACGTCCCGGTCCGCCGGACGTACTTCGCGGTCGAGCCCGCGACCAACGCGAACGGTGGATTCGCCCTCGCCGACCGGGGCGTGCCCGGCAGCGGGGTGTTCGTCCTGGAGCCGGGCGAGTCCCGCTCGGGGACGTTCTCGATCGAGCTCTGAGGCATGGACGACCACGTCAGCGTGGTGTCGGACACGGGACGGTGATCCGGGTATCATCGTCTGTGCGCCCGCTCGAGAGCGGGCCACGCGGATGTAGTTCAATGGTAGAACTTCAGCTTCCCAAGCTGACAGCGCGGGTTCGATTCCCGTCATCCGCTCGGTAGCAGCACGAAGACGCGAGGTCCCGGTCGCCCACGGCGACCGGGACCTCGCGTCTTCTCGCGTCTCGCCGAGGAGGAGGGTCGGCGGGACGACATGGTCTATCGCGGTTCGTACGTCAGCGGGCCGACCGTCGCCTGCGACTGCGTCGCCCGGCCCTCCGACGTCGCGTAGACCCCTACCCACAGCCCGAGGAAGCCCCCCGTGGCCACGGAGTCGAGGGTGCGGCCGTCCGCGACGGCGATGGCGAGCGCGTCCGCCTGCCCCTCCGCCGCGGTCCGCACGACCTCGAACGCATAGTCCTGCCCACGTGCGCGCAGCCGCAGGCCCACCTCGGCGCCGTCGGGCAGGTCGAGCTCGACGATGCCGAGCGCCTCGTCCGCACCCTTGCGCCGGTGCACGACCGACGCCGTCCAGGCACCGTGGCGCCCGCGCGTGAGGCCGAGGCGGACGTGGTCGTTCTCGGACTGCCGCACGGCGATCCCGACCTCTTCCCCCTCGGGCAGCTCGGCGCGGACCTGCACGGTCACGTCGAGGTCGCGATGCTGCTGGCGCACGCCGAGGAAGGCCGGCACGCCGGTGCCGGTGAGCGGCTCGGGCCGCACGGGCAGGAGCCACCGGTCGCCGTCGGCGTCCGCGACCTCGTCGGGGAGCGCGCGGACCGCGCACCAGCGCGGGTCGCCGGGGGCGACCACGCCCGACGTCGTCCCCTGCACGACGCCGAGCGGGCCGTCCGCCGCGAACGGCACCTCGACCTGCTCGGGAACGCGACCGAGGCCCGGCGCGAGGACGGGCCAGCCGTCCTCCCACACGACGGGCACGAGGAAGCACTCGCGGCCGAGGTTGTAGTGGTAGCCGCCGTACGTGCGCATGCCGAGGCACACTGCCCACCAGGAGCCGTCCGCCGCCTCGATCAGGTCGGCGTGGCCGACGCCGACGACGTCGCTGCCGCGGCCGAGGTGGCGGTGCGTGAGGATCGGGTTGCCCTTGTTGCCCGTGTAGGGGCCGGTGACGCTGTCGGCGCTCGCGACGGACACGGCGTGGTGGAACTCGGTGCCGCCCTCGGCGGCGACGAGGTAGTACGTGCCGTCCTTCTTGTAGAGGTGCGGCCCCTCGGCCCACACGGCACCCTTGACCGCACCGTTCCACACGACGTGCTCAGGCCCGACGAGCTTCTGCTCGGTCAGCGAGTACTCGCGGATCCAGACCTCGGTCTGGTGGAACCACTCCGGGTCCTTCTCGACGAGGCGGGTGCCGTGCATCCAGGCCCGACCGTCGTCGTCGAAGAAGATCGACGGGTCGATGCCGCCGACGTCAAGCCACACCGGGTCGGACCACGGCCCGGCCGGGTCGGTCGCGGTGACGAGGAAGTTGCCGCCGCGCGCGTCGTCGGTCGGGTCGACGAACGTGCAGACGACGTAGAAGACGCCGTCGTGGTGGCGGATCGTCGGCGCGTACAGCGCCCCGGACGACGGCACGTCGGAGTAGTCGATCTGGTCCGTGACGGCGGCGCCGATCTGCTCCCAGTGCACGAGGTCGGTGCTGCGCATGATCGGCAGCCCGGGCAGGTACTCGAACGTCGACGTGACGAGGTAGAAGAACTCACCGACGCGGCAGATCGACGGGTCCGGGTAGCAGCCGGGCAGGACGGGGTTCTGGACGACGGTCATCGCGTCACCTCGACCTGGGCGATGCGGGCGTCGGCTCCGGTGAGCTCGTGGAACTCGCCCGTGAGCGTGACGGTCGCGCGCTCGGTCGCGGTGCCCGGCACCTCGTGCCGGCGGTTGACGGCGGACGACACGATCGCGCCGCCCGTCGTGTCCTCGAGCGTCTTCGGGGCAGAGGCGCCGGCGTGGTCGGCGACCCAGATCTCGACGACGCCCGGCTCGACGCCGCGACGCATGTCACGGCCGGTGAACGCGAAGCGTGCCGCCGGCACGCGCATCGTCACGCGGCGACGCTCCCCCGCCTCGAGCTCGACGCGCGCGAACGCGAGGAGCTGGGCGACCGGGCGCGGCAGCGACCCGACGACGTCGTGCCCGTAGACCTGGACGACCGTCGCACCCGCGACGCCGCCCGTGTTCTCGACGGTCACGCCGACGGTGATGACGCCGTCGGTCGGCACCTCGGCGTCGACCTCGAGGTCGGTCGTCGCGAACGTCGTGTAGGACAGGCCGAAGCCGAACGGGCGGACGGGCGTCGGGTCCGTCGACGTGACGTCGGACGGCCCGCCGAGGATCGGCTGCAGGTAGCGGTACGGCTGCGCGCCCGCGGTGCGCGGGAGCGACACGGGCAGGCGGCCCGACGGCGTGACCGCGCCGGTCACGACGTCGGCGACGGCGCGGCCGCCCTCCTCGCCCGGGAAGAACGACTGCAGCACCGCGGCAGGGCGGGGGCCGTCCGCGTCGAGCGCCCAGCCCAGCTCGTACGGGCGACCCGTGACGACGACGAGCACGACGGGCGTGCCCGTCGCGACAAGCTCCTCGACGAGCTCGCGCTGCACGCCCGGCAGGGCGAGCGACTGCGCGTCGTTGCCCTCGCCGACCGTGCCACGGCCGAACAGGCCGGCCTGGTCACCGACGACGACGACCGCGACGTCCGCGCCCTCCACGGCCTCGCGCGCAGCGGCGAAGCCCGACCTGTCGTCGCCCTCGACCGCGCAGCCCTCGGCGCGCACGACCTCGGCCTGCGGGAAAGCCTCCGCGAGCGCGTCGGCGATCGTCGGCAGCTCGATCCCGTCCGGCGTGCCCGGGTGGTGCGCGAGCACGTGGTTGACGAACGAGTAGCAGCCCATGAGCGCCGCCGAGCGGTCGGCGTTCGGACCGACGACGGCGAGGCGCGCGGGAGCCTGCCGCAACGGCAGCGTGCCGTCGTTCGTGAGCAGCACGAGCGACTCGGCCGCGAGCCTGCGCGCGAGCGCGCGGTGCTCCGCGGGGTCGAGGTCGATCGACGTCGGTGCCTCGTCCTCGAACGCGTCCGGCTCGAGGAGACCGAGCGACTCCTTCTGCGCGAGCACGCGCAGCACGGCGCGATCGACGATGCGCTCGTCGAGCAGGCCCGCGCGCACGCGCTCGGCGAGCGGCTCGAGGTACGCGTCGCCGGTCGGCAGCTCGACGTCGATGCCTGCCGTCAGGGCGAGCGCCGCGGCCTCGCCGCGATCCGCGGCGACCTCGTGCATGACCTCGAGGAACGCGACCGCGAAGTAGTCGGCGACGACCGTGCCCTCGAAGCCCCACTCCCCGCGCAGCAGGTCGGTGAGGAGCGCGCCGTCGGCCGCGACGGGCAGGCCGTCGATCGACGAGTACGAGTTCATGACCGAGCCGGCACCGCCGTCGCGCACCGCCATCTCGAACGGCGGCAGGTAGACGTCCGCGATCTCGCGCGGCCCCATGCTGACCGGCCCGTGGTTGCGGCCGGCCTCCGACGCCGAGTACCCGACGAAGTGCTTGAGCGTCGCGATGACACCCCGCGACTGCAGGCCGCGCACGAACGCCGTGCCGACGACGCCCACGAGGTAGGGGTCCTCGCCGATGCACTCGTCGACCCGTCCCCACCGCGGGTCGCGGATCACGTCGAGGACGGGCGCGAGGCCCTGGTGGACGCCGAGCGCCCGCATCGACTCGCCGATCTGCGCCGCCATCTCCTCGACGAGCTCGGCGTCGAACGACGCGCCCCACGCGAGCGGCGTCGGGTACGTCGCCGCCTTCCACGCCGCGAGGCCCGTCAGGCACTCCTCGTGGACGATCGCGGGGATGCCGAGCCGCGTCTCGCGGCGCAGCCTGCGCTGTTCGTCCCACAGCCACTGCGCCCGCTCGACCGGGTCCACCGGCCGCGTGCCGTACACGCGGGTGTAGTGGCCCAGGCCGTGCTTCGTGATCTCCGGCAGCAGGCCACCGTCAGCCTGCCCCGCGGTCATCTCCGACTGCATGGGGGCGACCGTGCCGTTCTGGTCGAGCCAGTAGCCCACGAGCTGGGCGAGCTTCTCCTCGAGGGTCATCTGCGCGGCGAGCGCAGCGACCCGTCCGGACACGGGAGGCATGGGGACGTCCAGCTCGGCAGAGCCGGGGGCGGGGACATCAGGGACGACGTCGAACACTGGTTACTTCCTTACGCGCGCAGGTGCATGAGAAGGCTGGCCGTCGCGCCCGTCCCCCGGCCGGGCGCGACGGCGATCACGTGGGTGTCAGCCCTTGACGGCTCCCGTGAGACCGCCGACGATCCGGCGCTCGAAGAGGGAGAAGAAGATCAGCGCAGGGATCATCGACAGCGAGGTGAACGCGAGCACGCGCGCCGTGTCGACCGCGTACTGCGACGCGAACGACTGCACGCCGAGCGGCAGCGTGTACGACATCTCGTTGCTGAGGATGAACAGCGGCAGCATGTAGCTGTTCCACGCCGCGACGAACGCGAGGATGCCGACCGTGACGACACCCGGCAGCGACAGCGGGACGACCATCCGGAAGAAGAACCCGAGCCGGCCTGCGCCGTCGATCGCGGCGGCCTCCTCGAGCTCGTTGGGGATGGCCCGCAGGAACGGCACCAGGATGATGATCGTCGTCGGCAGCGCGAACGCGATCTGCGGGAGGATGATGCCCGCGAGCGTGTCCATGAGGCCGAGGCTGCGCACGAGGATGTACAGCGGCGTGATCGCGACCGTCATCGGGAACATCAGGCCCGCGGCGAACAACGAGTACATCGCGGTGGCGCCCCGGAACTTGTACCGGGCGATGACGTAGCTCGCCATGACGCCGAGGATGACGACGCCGACCGTCGTGGCGACCGCGGAGATGGTCGAGTTGCCCATCTGCCGCCAGAAGATCTCGTTCTCGAGGACGCTCGAGTAGTTCTCCCAGTGCCACGTCTTCGGGAAGCCCGACGGGTCGGTCGTGATCTCCGAGTTCGAGCGGAAGCCGCCGATGATGATGTAGAGCACCGGGCCGATGCAGATCATCACGAAGAGGAACGCGACCAGGTAGGTCATGGGCCCGCTGCGGTGCAGGCGCGTCTCCTTGTGCTTCTTCGTGCGGGCGGGCCGGCTCGCGGGGAGCGGGGGCGCGGTGGTGACGCTGGCGGACATCACTTCTTCCCTTCCGTGAGCGCACCGGCGGTGTCACGACGGAGCACGAAGCGCTGGTAGATCAAGGCGATCGTGAGCGAGATGACGAACAGGACTACCGCGACCGCGTTGCCGTAGCCGTAGTTCCCGGCCAGGCGTCCCTCGCCGACCATGTAGGTCGCCATCGTCGAGGTGCCGGCGGTCGTGGCGACGTACTGGCCCCAGATGATGAAGACGAGGTCGAACAGCTGGAGCGAGCCGATGATCGACAGGAACGCCCAGATCCGGATCGTCGGGCCGAGCAGCGGCAGGGTGATGCTGCGCTGCATCTGCCAGTAGGACGCGCCGTCGATCGCGGCGGCCTCGTAGAGCTCCTCGGGGATGGACTGCAGCCCCGCGAGGAAGAGGATCACGGCGAAGCCGATGTACTTCCAGGAGATGATCACCATCAGCGTCCATATGGCGATCTTCGGATCGGACAACCATTCGACCGTCCAGTCGGGCAACCCGATCCGGATCAGGAAGTGGTTCACGGCTCCCGTCGTCTTGAGCATGAGGCCCCACCCGGTACCGACGATGACCTCGGAGATCACGTACGGCACGAAGATGAGGACGCGGACGAGGGAGCGGCCGCGCATGCGCTGGTTGAGCAGCAGCGCGAGGGCGACGGCGGCGGGGCCCTGGATCACGAGCGACATCACGAGGATGAAGCCGTTGTGCATCAGGGCGTCCTGGAACTTCTCGTCCTGGAAGATCGTGATGTAGTTCTGCAGCCCGACGAAGTCGGTGGGCGGGCCGAAGCCCTTCCACTTGAAGAACCCGTAGTACGCCGCCATCACCACGGGGAAGATGACGAACGCCAGGAACATGATGACGGCGGGGCCCGCGAGGAGCGTGATCTCCAGCCGCTTGGCCCAGTCCGCACCTCCGGCCCCCCGCTTGCGGGCCGGGGACGGCGCCTTGGTGGCGCCGTCCCCGCCCGCCGAGCGACCCTCGGGCGGTGACGTGGTGAGCGTGTTCTCGCCCAAGGTGTCACTCATGGTTGTTGACTACTCCTTGGCCAGCGCGTCGGTCACGGACTTGACGACACCCTCGGGCGAACCGCTGCCCGCGAGCATCTCGACGACACCTGCGTTGAGGGCGTTGCCGACGTTCTGACCGAGCAGGGTGTCGAGCCAGACGCTGACGTACGGCGCCTTGTTGTACGTCGCGAGGACGTCCTGCAGGGCCGGGTCGGTGATGACGCCCTGCGCCTCCTGGTTGGCCGGGAGGGTCACGAACGCCTCGGCGTACGCCTCCTGGTTCTCCTTCGACATGAAGAAGTTGAGGAACTTGCCACAGGCTTCCTTGGGAGCCTTGGCGGAGCAGCTGTAGCCGTCGACGCCACCCATCATGGCGGCGGGGTCACCCTGGCCGCCGTCGACCGCCGGGAACGGGAACCATCCGAGGTCCGCGAGCGGCTTCTTGTCCGGGGTCAGGTCGGCGATGACACCGGGGTTCCACGCGCCCATGAGCTCCATGCCCGCGAGGTGGTTGGCGAGCATGCCGGCCGACGAGCCGGCGGAGCCCTGCGCCTCGGTGGTGAGGAAGCCCTCGTTGAACGGCTCCGTCTTGGCGAAGTCGTTCAGCGCGTTGGCAGCGGCGAGCCAGCACGGGTCGCTGAAGTCCTTCGTGCCCGGAAGGTTCTCCATGACCTCCTTGGAGCAGGAGCGCAGCGCGAAGAAGTAGTACCAGTGCGCCGCCGGCCAGGCAGCCTTGCCGCCGAGGGCGATCGGCGCGACGTCGATCCCCTTGAGCTTCGAGACCGCGTCGCCGAGCTCGTCGAAGTTCGTCGGCAGCGAGCTGATGCCTGCCTGCTCGAACAGGTCCTTGCTGTAGTACATGCCGCCGGGCAGGATCGCCGTCGGCATGCCGTAGACCTTGCCGTCGACGCTGAAGGCGTCGAACGCCGGGCCGACGCCCGCCTTGACGTCGTCGTCGATGAGGTCGGTGATGTCGAGAACCTGACCGGCCTCGACGATGTCGGCGAGCTTGCCGCCACCACGAGCCATGAAGACGTCGGGCGCGTCACCCGAGTTGAGGGCGGTCTGGAGCTTGCCGTCCATGTCCTCGTTCTGGATCGCCTGGACCGAAACCTTGATACCCGGGTTGGCGGCGGTGAACTCCGACGCCATGCGGTCCCAGTACTCCTTGCCCGGGCCGGTGGTCGAGTTGTGCCAGAAGGTCAGCGTGACGTCGCCACCGCTGCTCCCGCCTCCACCGGTCGAATCCGGGTCGTCACTGCCTCCACAGGCGGTGAGCCCAAGCGCGAGCGCGGCGACCGCGGCCGTGGCGCCCAAGAGCTTGTGTGCACGCATCAGTTCGTCCTCTCCGTCGAGTTGCACTGATCGCCGCTCCGACCGTCGTTGGCCGCGGGCGTCGGCACGAGACTTGCATGTCTGATATCGCCGCGTCAATCGTTATCGATAACGTTTTACATACGGTACTGTCACCACATGGCACAGCGGGTCACGATCACCGATGTCGCCCGGACGGCAGGCGTCTCGGTCGCGACCGTCTCGAAGGTGATCAACAGCAGGTACGGCGTCGCCCAGAGCACGACGGCGCGCGTCAAGGAGGTCATCGAGGACCTCGGGTACGAGTCGAGCCTCGTCGCGCGCAGCCTGCGTTCGCACAAGACCAACGTGATCGGCATCCTCGTCGCGGAGTTCGAGCCCTTCAGCACCGAGATCCTCAAGGGCGCCTCCGGCGTCCTCGCCGGCACGGGCTACGAGCTCCTCGCGTACACCGGTGGCCAGCACAGCGGCGGCGTCGGCTGGGAGCAGCGCTACCTCACCCGGCTGAGCGGCACGCTCATCGACGGCGCGATCCTCGTGACCCCGACCGTCCTCGACGCGAACGCCTCGATCCCGGTCGTCGCGATCGACCCGCACACGGGCCCCGGCGGCATCCCGACCGTCGACTCGGACAACCTCGCGGGCGCCGCGACCGCGACCGAGCACCTCATCAGCCTCGGCCACCGCCGGATCGCGTTCCTCAGCGGTCGTGCCGACCTCGAGTCGTCCCGCCTCCGCGAGGAGGGCTACCGCCAGGCGCTCGTCGACGCGGGCATCGAGCCCGACCCCGCTCTCGTCCGCTCTGGTGACTACCGGATCGAGACGTCGCGCGGCCCCGCCCGCGAGCTGCTCACGCTCCCCGACCGTCCGACCGCGATCTTCGCGGCGAACGACCTCTCGGCGCTCGCCGCGATGGAGGTCGCGCGGGACCTGGGGCTCGACATCCCCGGCGACCTGTCGGTGATCGGCTTCGACGACATCCCCGAGGCCGCGCGCAGCAACCCGCCGCTGACGACGATCCGCCAGCCCATCCAGCAGATGGGGGCGACAGCCGTGAACCTCCTCGTCGACCTCATCGGCGGGCGCGCGCTCGACTCGACGCACGTCCGCATGCCCACGTCGCTCGTCCTGCGGGCCACGACGGGACCTCAGCCGACGCGCAGCACCGCCACGACGAAGTCGCTGTCCGCCTCGTAAGGACGCAGGTCCCACGTCGCGAGCATGAGGTCCGGCACGAGCCCGGCCGAGCGCGCGTCGGCGAGGAGCTCGCGCACCTCGTAGCCGCGCCCGGCCCCGAAGCCGACGACGACGCGACCGCCCGGGCGCAGGTGCGCCCGCATCCGCTCGAGCGCGGCGGCGTGCGTGCCGTCCGCGAGGAACGTCATGACGTTGCCTGCCGAGACGACGACGTCGAAACCCTCGCCGATGCCGTGGGCCGCGAGGTCCATCTCGCACACGTCCCCGACGACCCAGGTCGCGTCCGGGTGGTCGGCGCGAGCGGCGTCGATGAGCACGGGGTCGACGTCGACGCCCACGACCGTGTGGCCGCGGCGGGCGAGCTCGCCGCCGACACGTCCGGGGCCGGACCCGGCGTCGAGGATCCGTGAGCCGCGCGGCACCATCGCGTCGACGAGGCGCGCCTCGCCGTGCAGGTCGTCGCCCCGTGCCGCCATCGCGCGGAAGCGCTCGACGTACCACGTCGAGTGGTCCGGGTTGGCCGCGACGATCTGCTCCCACCGGCTCGGGTTCCGCTGGCTCACGTAGTCCTCCTCGTCCGTGCGCACGCCCCTCGGCGAGGCGCATCAGCAGCCAGCGTCGCACGGGCGGTGCCCGAACGCTGGGACACAGGTCCCCGAACGTTGCCAACGCCTCGCGGGGGACCGACACTGCGCCCCATGCGGTCCTTCTTCTCCTTCCCCAACCCGGTCAACGAGCTCGCGGCGCGCACGGTCGCGGCCGGCGTCGTCGTGCTCGCGGTGACGACGCTCGCGACCCGGTCGTGGGTCGTGCTCGCGGTCCTCGCAGCGGGGTTCCTCGGCCGTGTGCTCGCGGGGCCGCGCCTGTCGGTCCTCGGCTGGGCCGCGCAGCGCGTGATCGCGCCGCGCCTCGGCGCGCCGCGCCTCGTCCCGGGTCCGCCCAAGCGCTTCGCGCAGGGCATCGGTGCGACGCTCACGATCGGCGCGCTCGTCGCCTACGCGCTCGGCGCCACGACGGTCGCGTGGGTGCTCGTCGGTCTCGTCGTCGTCGCGGCGACGCTCGAGTCGGCACTCGGGTTCTGCCTGGGCTGCTGGATCTTCGGCCGCCTGCAGTCGGTCGGGCTGATCCCCGAGTCGGTGTGCGAGGCGTGCAACGACATCCGGCTGCGTCAGCCGGCGTCGGCCGCCAAGGCCTGAGGCTCTGCGGCGCGCCTCCCGGCGCGTGAACGGCGGAACCGGTCGCCTGCGGCCAGGACGAGCCAGAGCGCTGCCGCGAGCGCGGCGAGGTAGGGCGGACGCGTCCACCACCAGGTCCCGCTGCCCGGTTCGGGCAGCGGCAGGCCGGCGGCGACCCACGCGCCCGTGAGGACGACGACGACCGGCAGGTGCCACAGGAACGCGCGCATCGACAGGGCGGCGGCGCGGTCGAGGACGGGCGCGGCGCGCGGCCCGTCGAGGTGGGGCACGACCGCGGGGCGCAGCAGGAGCACGCCGGAGACCTGCACGAGGACGTGCAGCATCGCGAGCGTGCTGGGCGGGTTCATGGGCGAACGCTGGCCGGCGGTGCCGACCATCGACTCCGCCCACAGCGGCGACGCCGCTGCGGCCGCCATGGCCGCCAGCGCGAGGACGAACCACACGGCGACGGTTCGACGGGGCAGCCGCAGGAGGCGCCCGTCGCGGTAGGCGAAGCCGAGCTGCTGCGCGAGGCCCCACACGAGCACGTAGTTGGCGTACCCGGTGAGGGGCACGTCGGTGGCGATGCGCACGGCGTCGACGGCGATCGCGCCGAGCGCCATCGCGACGGGGACGCGCACGCCATAGCGCTCGTCGAGCCGCAGCATCGTCGGCGTCAGCACGGCGAGGACGGTGTAGACGGCGACGAACCACATCGGCATGAGCACGACGACGGCGACAGTCAGCGTGAGGGTGCGCGGCGCGCCGAGCGCGAGGGCAGCGCCGACGACGGCGAGGACGACGAGCACGAACGGCGCGACGGGTCGGAGCAGCCCGACGACGCGGGAGCGCACCCACGCGCGCGCAGTCCGCCCGCGGGCGCGGGCACGCTCGAGGCTCGTCGCGTTCGAGAAGCCGCCGACGAAGAAGAACAGCGGGATGAGCACGAGCACCCACGTCGCGGGCCACAGCCACGGGGCGTCGCTCAGGACGTTGCCGACGCGCAGCACCTCGTCGTCGTCGGGGCGGACGGCGGCCATCGTCCAGTGGCCGAGGATGACGGCGCCGAGGGCGGTCGTGCGCAGGAGGTCGGCGAACCTGTCGCGTGCTGCGGGAGTGGCGGTCACGGGGTCACTCTGGCAGGGCCGCGGGGCGCGGGCACCCGCAGGCGCACGCCCGCGAGGTCGGGGGCTGTCGCGGGGGCGGCGCCGTCGTCGACGCGGCCGAACCTCGCGGCGGGGTCCGCGCCCCGGGCGCGGCGGGTGCGCTGAGCGGCCCAGTCGGCCCGGGCGGCGGCGACGCCGTCGTGGTCCGGGGCGGCGAGCCCCCACCACACGACCGTCTCGTCGTCGAGGGGCGGCCCGCCGAGGATCAGGAGGCGGGCCGGGGCGTCGCCCGCGGTGAGCCGCAGGTAGGAGCGGCCTAGGGGCACGACGACGAGCTCGGTCGCAGCAGCGCTCGTCCCCTCGACCGTGATGGCCCCCTCGTCGACGAGCAGGCCGTGCTCGAACTCCCGGTCGACCGGCAGCGCGATGTGCGACCCGGCAGCGAGCTCGAGCTGCGCGCACGCGAGGGGCCGGTAA
Organism: Flavimobilis soli; assembly: GCF_002564025.1. NCBI lineage: Bacteria > Bacillati > Actinomycetota > Actinomycetes > Micrococcales > Jonesiaceae > Flavimobilis > Flavimobilis soli. The sequence goes on along the minus strand of NZ_PDJH01000001.1, from coordinate 1,953,282 downwards.
GTCGTCGCGGGCGCGTCGATCCCGCAGGCGGTCCCCACGACGACGGTCAGCCGCACGCCACCCTCGGCGAGGACGGGCAGCTCGGTGTGGTGCTCGAGGCTCGGCGACGCATCGAGCGCGTCCGGCGGGAGCAGCGCGGCGAGGCGGACGGCACGGGCGGTGCCGGCGTCGGACACGTCGGCGAGACCGTGCGAGGCGCCACGTCCTGCGGTGAGGAGCGAGAGCTCGCCGGCGCGGACGACGGCGTTCGGCGCGACGGACGTCCGGTGCTCGACGGCTCCGGCGAAGACCCAGGTGAGGAGCTGGAGACCGGTGTGGGGATGTGCGGGCGTGTCGAGGGCAGCGCTCGCCCCCTCGGCCCCGGCCCCGGCCCCGGCGTGGTGCTCGACGAAGCACCAGGGGCCGACGTACCGGCGCGTGCCGGGCAGGAGCCTCGCGGCGCCGTCCGGCTCGCGCGAGGGCGCGATGTGCTCAGGCGGCGAGAGCTCGGCGACGGACGCGGTGACGGGCGGCCGGACCGCTCGGGCGGCGGGGCGGCTCGGCGGGGCGTCCGTGCGGCGCGGGAGCGCAGAGCGTCGGCGCGGGACCGGCGGCGGCGCTGGCGCGGCGGCCGGAGCGACGACGTCGGACGACGCACGCACCGCGGGCGCTGGTGCAGCGGGCGCCGGTGCAGCGGGCGCCGGTGCAGCGGTGACGGGTCCGGGCAGCGCCGGCACTGGAGACGGGTGAGGCTCGTGAGCGGGCGGAGCGGGAGCCACGGGTGCCGGGGGTGCGCTCCCGGGGCCGAGGTCGACGTCGCTCACGGGCCTGAGCCTAGGCCCGCGGGCGTCTGATGGCGAGGATCGGCGGTGGTCGTGCCGCCCGAGCACAAAGGACGGAGCCCCGCTCTCGCGGGGCTCCGCCGGACCGCACGACCTTCGGCCTGGGGCCGTTCGACGATCGGCCGTGCACACGGCTCCGCGACGTCGTCGCCTCCGGTGCCGGTGCTGCGGTCGGCCTTCCGGGCTCGGGTGGGCTGTCGTCGATCGTGGCGCGTTGCGCGCGCCGACCCGTCCGTTTTCCGGGAGACCTGGGGTGCAGTTCTCCCCTTTCATATTCCTCTCGGGTCCGCACATCAAGGCTTCACCCCCTCATCATTCGTCCGAGCGGGAACTCACAGCGCTGTCCACAGCCGGGACGGGGGAAATCTCGCGGGGTGCACACCCCTGTGGACCAAATTTGTGGATAACCAGGCAGCGGATGTTCACCCTGTGGACGCCCATCCGAAGGTGTGGACCGCCACACCCGGATCGGCCCCTGTGATGACACAGCGGTGGCAGAATGTCACCATGCCCAAGATCATCGGCGGCTCGCTCGCCGAGCACCGCGAACAGACCCGCAACAAGCTGTTCAACGCTCTCGCCACGCTCATGGACGACCGCGGCTTCGACTCGATCACGCTCGCGCAGATCGCACAGGCGGCGAAGATCGGGCGCACCGCCGTCTACAACCACTTCCCCGACAAGGAGTCGCTGCTCGTCGGGTTCATCAACCACGAGACCGAGCAGTACGTCGCGAGCCTCGAGCGTGAGCTCGAGAACGTCGACGACCCCGTCGACCAGCTCCGCACCTATGTCCGAGCGCAGATGCGCCTCAAGCGCGTGTTCCACCTCGCGCCAGGGCCCGACCTGCGCACCGTCGTCTCGCGCGGGACGCAGCACCAGCTCCGCGAGCACGCCGACATGGTCGAGAGCATCCTCAAGCGGATCATCGGCACGGGCATCGAGCGCCGGATCTTCCCGCCGCAGGACCTCAACGTCACGGTCGCCCTCGTCAACGCGTGCCTCTCGGGCCGCACCCTCGGGCACGACGAGGCCACGCGGGCGGTCGCGACCCGCGCGACGGAGGAGTTCGTCCTCCGAGCGATCGGCGTCGACCCGTCGACCGCGACCTCGCCTGCGGGCGTCGTCGTCGAGCCGGTGCCGTCAGGCGCGCACCCGGCCCCGGTCGGCCCGGCCGGCTGCCCCTTCCACCACTGACACGCTGCTCGGCCGACCCGCGCTCTCCTCGTGCGGGTGCCGCAGCATGGTCGCGCAGAGGCGCTCGTCCCGCCGCGCCCGGACCCTGCTCGCCGGCGCCCTCAGGCGCCGTGCGACCCTCCTCAGACCTCCCCGAGGTGCTGGCGCACGTCGTGGACGTGGTGCACGACGTCGTGCAGGAAGTACTGCAGGAGCGTCGTCGTCGTGAAGGAGGAACCGTTCGACCGCTCGCCCTTCCGGTCCCACGCGTCGTCCGGCAGGGTCTTCACGATGGCCGCGAGCGCGGCCGCGCACTCGGTGAGCTCGTCAGCGACGACGAGCGGACGCTGCTCGCGGTAGCGCCCCTCGACGGCGGCCTGGTCCTGGTCCCAGTTGCGGAAGGTCGGGTCGTCCTCGTCGCGGATGAGCTCGACGCGCGTGCCGAAGATGTCGTAGACGTCGCGCACGTGGCACGCGTACTCGAGGGGTGACCAGACGTCGGGCGCAGGGCGCTCGGCCACGCGCGGGTGGACGAGGACGCGGCGCCAGAAGGCGGTCTGCGCGGGGATGAGGTCCGGGACGGTCCGCGGGTCGACGTCGGCGGCGGTGAAACCGCACTCGGGGCACGTCTCGCGGAGCACCCAGGTCCAGTCCTTCGTGTCGGGCTCGACCGCACCCTCGTACGGCTGCTCGGCAGGGGTGTCCGTCATCGTGTCCATGGGTGAGCGTAACCATGCGCTGCCGCGGGGGCGCCAGGGGTCGTCATCGTGTGAACGAGGTAGGCAAACCTAACTAGGTGTGGTGAGGTGTCACCGTGTCATGACAAACAGTCATGTCCTTCACGCACGGCCACGCCCGGCCTTGACGACCGCACTGGAGACCCTCCGTGACCGCCACCGCCACCGCCCCCGCAGACACGCTCGCGACCGAGGGAGCCACGCTGTCCTCCCTGCTCCGCGAGGGCACCCGCCAGGTCCACCGCGAGGCGGAGACGATGGGCTTCATCGAGACGCTCATGTCCGGCGGCTTCGGCGACCGCGGCAAGGCCGCGTACGCGGACCTCGCTGCGCAGCAGCTCGCGATCTACGGCGCGCTCGAGGCTGCGAGCGCCCGCATCGCGGCGACCCCCGAGGGCGCCGCAGCCGAGATCGTGTTCGACGAGCTCGAGCGCACGCCGCAGATCGAGCAGGACCTCGAGTTCCTCTTCGGCGCCGAGTGGGCCGAGAAGGTCACCGTCCTCCCCGCGACCGCGCAGTACGTCGCCCGCCTCGACGCGATCGACACGCTCCCCCAGTACGCCGCGCACGCCTACACCCGCTACCTCGGCGACCTCTCGGGCGGGCAGGTCATCCGCACGATGCTGCAGCGGCACTACGGCTTCGGCGAGGAGGGCGTCTCCTTCTACCGCTTCGACCGCATCGAGAAGCCGAAGGTCTTCAAGGACCTCTACCGCGAGCGTCTCGACGCTCTGCGTTTCGACGACGAGGGCCGCGCGGCCGTCGTCGCGGAGGCACAGGAAGCGTTCCGTCTCAACCAGGCTCTCTTCGCCGAGCTTGGTGATATTCACCTCTGAGCGGACCGCCCCGCGGGCGGGCAACAAAGGCTATCCTTACCTAGGTCGCAACCTCCCTATCTGCGCCGACGAGGATCCCCTTCCATGCTTCGCACCCCCATGCCTGCAGCCGGTTCCCGGCTGCCGTTCCGGCGCGCGCTCGTGACCGCGGTCGCCACGCTCGGCCTCCTCGCGGTCGCGCCGGGCGCGCACGCGGAAGAGGGCCCCGTGACGGCCGAGGGACCCGAGGGCCAGAGCGTCACGGTGACGCGCGCGAACGAGCTCGACCCGACGGGCGCCGAGGTCACGGTCACGGGCGAGGGCTTCGACGAGTCGATCGGCATCTACGTCGCCGTGTGCGTCGACAACGGCCCGAAGAAGCGACCGACGCCCTGCCTCGGCGGCGTCGACATGTCCGGCACGACCGGTGCGAGCGGCTGGTTCTCCTCGAACCCGCCGTCGTACGGCAAGGACCTCGCGGTGCCCTTCGGCCCGGGCGGGTCGTTCGAGCTGACGACGACGGTCGTCGCGCAGGACAACCTGACCGACTGCCTCGACGAGAAGACCGCGCCCGACGGGTGCGTCCTCGCGACCTTCGCGGACCACTCGCGCATCGACAACCGCTCGGCGGACGTGCGCATCCCGCTGACCTTCGGCGAGCCGGGCAGCGGTGAGCCCGCCGACGAGACGACACAGCCCGCCGAGACGACAGAGCCTGCTGAGCCGACCGAGCCCGCCGAGACGACCGCACCCGGGTCTGCGGGGACCACCGCCCCGCCCGCGACTCCCGTCGCGGGCGCCGACGAGACCGACGGCAGCGGCTCGGGCCCCGCACCGCTGATCCTGGGCGGCGTCGGCGCGCTCGTCGTGATCGGCGGGGTCGCCGTGATCCTCTCCCGCCGCCGCGCCGCAGCCAGCGCAGGCGGTGCGACCGGCGCCGACGACGGGGGCAACGATGCGTGACCGCACCGCGCGCCTGCGCGCCGCTCTCGCCGTGATCGCGGCCTGCACGCTCGCCGCCGGCTGCGGCACCGCCGGTGCGACGCCGTCGACCGAGCAGACCGCGACCTCGTGGACGCCGACCGGCCCGCGCACCCTCGAGGCGCTCGAGGACCCCGTGCGTCCGCTCCCGACCCCCACCCCCACGCTCCCGACGACGGTGACGTCCGCAGACGGCGTCGAGGTCACGGTGACCGACACGAGCCGCATCCTCGCCGTCGACCTCTACGGGACCTTCGCCGAGATCGTCTTCTCGCTCGGCCTGGGCGACAACGTCATCGGGCGCGACGTCGCGAGCGGCTTCGAGGAGGCGGCGCACCTTCCCGTCGTCACGGGCTCGAGCCACGCCCTCAACGTCGAGTCGATCCTCGCGCTCGACCCGACGATCGTCCTGACCGACACCTCGATCGGCCCGCCCGAGGTCTTCGACCAGCTGCGCGCGGCAGGCATCCCCGTCGTCTTCCTCGACCCCGAGCGCACGCTCGCGGGGATCGACGGCCACATCCGCGCTGTCGCGGCCGCGCTCGGCGTACCTGAGACGGGCGAAGAGCTGATCGCCCGGACGGACGCCGAGATCGCCGAAGCCCATGCCCTGGCCCCCGAGGACGGCTCGGGCCCGCGCGTCGCGTTCCTCTACGTGCGCGGCACCGCCGGCGTCTACCTGCTGGGCGGCCCCGGCTCTGGCGCGGACGCGCTGATCCAGGCTGTCGGCGCTGAGGACGCGGGCACGGCCATCGGCCTCGACCGGAGCTTCACGCCCATCACGAGCGAGGGAATGATCAACGCCGCGCCGGACGTGCTGCTCGTCATGAGCGCCGGGCTGAAGTCCGTGGGCGGTATCGACGCGCTCCTCGGGATCCCCGGCATCGGCCAGACGCCCGCAGCGGCGTCGCGCACCGTGATCGACGCGTCGGACACGCAGCTGCTGTCCTTCGGGCCGTCGACGGCCGGCACGATCACCCGCCTCGCGAACGCGCTCTACCGATGAACGCGCGCACCGTGCCCGCAGCCGAAGCGACCGGCGCCCACACGTCCGGCGCCGGCACGCCCGGCACCCCACAGGCGACGACCGGCCTCACCCCCACGAAGCCCACCCGGGGCATCGTGCTGCTCGTCTGTCTCGTCGTCGCCCTGATCGCTGCGGCGCTCGTCTCGGCCGTCTCGGGCCAGACGCCGATCACCCCCGGCGAGGTGCTCGGCTCGGTCCTGCACCGGATGGGTCTCGACGTCGGCTCGCTGCCCGCGCACCCGCAGGGCGAGAACACGCTGTGGGTCGCGCGCTTCCCGCGCATCACTCTCGGGATCCTCGTCGGTGCGGCGCTCGGCTGCGCCGGCGCCCTCATGCAGGGCGTGTTCAGCAACCCGCTCGCCGAGCCCGGCGTCATCGGCATCTCGTCGGGCGCCGCCGTCGGCGCGTGCACGGTCATCGTGCTCCCGACGGCGAGCGGCATGCTCTCCGGCTCGCTCGCGGTCGCTGCCGCGGCGTTCGTCGGTGGTCTCGTGACGACGCTCGTCGTGTACGCGCTCGCCCGGGCGAACGGGCGGACCGAGGTCGTCACGCTCGTCCTGACGGGCGTCGCGATCAACGCGTTCACCTCGGGCGTGCTCGCGTTCCTCGTGTTCATCGCGTCGCCGTCGGCGCGCGAGCAGATCGTGTTCTGGCAGCTCGGCTCGCTCAACGGCGCGACCTGGCGCTCGGTCGCGATCGTCGCGCCCATGGTCGCGGCCGGTCTCGTCGCAGCCATGCTGCTGCGGCGCAAGCTGGACCTGCTCTCGCTCGGCGAGCGCGCGGCGCGCCACCTGGGGGTCGACGTCGAGCGCCTGCGCCAGCTGGTGATCCTCATCGTCGCGCTGCTGACGTCTGCGGGTGTCGCGTTCACGGGCATCATCGCGTTCGTCGGTCTCGTCGTCCCGCACGTCGTACGCATGGTTGCCGGCCCGGGCCACCGCTTCCTCGTGCCGGGCTCCGCCCTCGGCGGTGCCCTCGTGCTCGTCGTCGCGGACCTCGTCGCGCGCACGGCGATCGCGCACGCAGAGCTCCCCCTCGGCATGCTCACGTCTCTCGTCGGCGGACCGTTCTTCTTCTGGCTCCTGCGTCGGACGCGCACCTCGCAAGGAGGCTGGGCATGAGCACCGTCGCCGCGACCCTCCTGGACACCGTGCGACTGCGCCCCCGTCGTCCGCGCATGCCCGAGCGTCTCCCGGTCGGCTCGGTCCTCGCCGAGGTGCACGACGCCCACCTGACGCTCGGCGGTTCCACAATCCTCGACGGCGCAAGCCTCGAGGTGCGTGCAGGGGAGGTCCGCGCGCTCGTCGGCCCGAACGGCGCCGGCAAGTCGACCCTGCTCGGCGTCCTCACGGGCGACCGCAAGCCGTCCTCGGGTCACGTCACGGTCCACGGTGCCCCGCTGTCGTCGTGGTCGACGACCGACCTCGCCCTGCGTCGCGCGGTCCTCACGCAGGACGTCGCGGTGTCCTTCCCGTTCACGGTACGCGAGGTCGTCGAGATGGGCCGCTCGCCGTGGCGCGCCACCCCGCTCGAGGAGGACGACGACGCGATCATCGCGGAGTCCCTCGAGGCGACCGACGTCGCCCACCTGGCCGGCCGCAGCTTCACGACCCTGTCGGGCGGTGAGCGTGCGCGCGCGGCGCTCGCGCGCGTCCTCGCGCAGCGCACGCAGCTGCTGCTCCTCGACGAGCCGACGGCGGCGCTCGACCTGCGGCACCAGGAGCTCGTCCTGTCGCTCGCGCGCGAGCACGCCCGCGCTGGCGGCGCGGTGGTGGTCGTCGTGCACGACATCGGTCTGGCGGCCGCGTACGCGGACCAGGTGACGGTCCTCGCGGGTGGCCGTGTGGTCGGTGACGGTGTTCCTGGCGACGTCCTGACGCCGGAGCTGTTGACCGAGGTCTACGAGCACCCGGTCGAGGTGCTCGAGCACCCGGGCGGCGGCGCACCCATCATCCTCCCGCGCCGCTGAGCTGACACCGCGCCGGGTCACGGCACCGGACGCTCCGCTCGTCACCGGACGCGCGCGCTCAGCCATGGGACGCGTCGCCCGTCGGGAAGGGTGATGTCACCCTGCGCTTCGCACGTCAGCGCCCTTGGCAGAGCGCAGCCGGAGCGGGACACTTCTCTGCGGGCCGGCGCGGGTCGGCCTTCGTCACGGAAGCGAGGTGCCCATGGACTCGACGAGCCCGTCGGAGAACGCCCCCACCGGTGCAGCCGTGCTGGCGCACGAGTACGCGACGGACCTCGAGGCTCTCTCGGGCGTCGTCACAGGGATCATGGCGGTGCCGGAGTAACAGCCCGCGGTCGTCTCAGCCGTCGCGCTCCGCGAGCTTCGCGAGCATCTCGTTGTAGTCGTCGAGCTCGGCGTCGCCGCGCGCGGCGACCCTCCTGTCACGACGGCGGGCGGCGCGCTCGTCGTCCTTCGCCCACCGCACCGCGACGACGACGGCGAGGACCATCGTCGGGATCTCGCCGATGCCCCACGCGACCGAGCCACCGACCTGCTGGTCGGCGATCGCGGACTTGCCCCACGTGCGGCCGAGCAGGCCGAACCACTCGGGCACCAGGAGGACCTCGCTCGTGACGAGGGTGACGCCGAAGAAGGCGTGGAACGCCATGGTGGCGAAGAGCAGGAGGAGCCGCATCGGGTAACCGGGGCGCTTGGGCCCCGGGTCGATGCCGATGAGCGCGTTGGCGAAGAGGTAGCCCGCGAGCGTGAAGTGCACGATCATCGCGATATGCCCGACGTGGGTCGTGAGCGACCACTCGAAGAGGTCGGTGAAGTAGAAGAGGATCATCGACCCGGCGAAATTCGTCGCGGCGACGAGCGGACTGGCGAAGAACGATCCCCACCTCGACTGGACGAGCACGAGGAGCCACTCTCGCGGGCCCCGTGACCCGTCGTGCCGCTTGGGCAGCGCACGCAGGGCGAGCGTCACGGGCGCGGACATCGTGAGGAACAGGGGCACGACCATGGCCATGACCATGTGCTGGACCATGTGGGCGCTGAAGAGCACGTGGCCGTAGACGGCGGCGCCGCCCGACGTGACCCAGAGCATGACGAGCATGCCGGTGCACCACGCCGCGGTGCGGCCCCAGGACCAGTGGTCGCCACGGCGACGCAGCCGCAGCACCCAGCGGATGTAGACGACGATCGCCGCGGCGATGAGGAGCGTCATGAGGACGTCCCAGCGCCACTGGGTGAACCAGGTGGCGGCGGTCTGCTCGGGCGGGAGCGGCTCGCCTGTGACGATCTCGGCGGGAGTGAGGCCGACGCCTGCCTCGTCGGGGACGGGCGGGCTCGACGCCCCGAGCGCTGAGGCGACGCCGACGACGGCGCCCATGAGCACGAGCTCGACGGTGACGAGGCGCCAGAAGGTGCGGCCCTCGTGCGCGAGCCTGCCCCCGGCGCTTCGGGCGACGAGCGCGCGCCGGTGCATGAGCCCCAGGACCCCGATGGCCGCGATGAGAACGACCTTGGCGATGACGAGGCGGCCGTAGCCGGTGGTGAGGTCGCTGGGACCGTCGAGGCGGACGGTGGCGCTCGCGATGCCCGAGTAGCCGACGATGGCGAGGCACCAGGCGGCGACGGGCGAGAAGCGTGCGACGGCGTCGGCCATCGCGGGGCCGCGGAGGCCGCCTGCGGTGCGGAGGGCGGCGAGCGCGAGGAGGACGCCGACCCAGGTGGCGGCTCCGACGAGGTGGAGGAACATCGCGGAGACAGCGATGTTGTGCCCGGAGGCGCCTGCGGAGTGCCCGGTGAGGGATCGGAGCGCGAGTGCGCTGGCGGCGAGCGCAAGTGTCCAGGCGGCGCCGGTGGGGGTGCGGACGAGGATCGCGAGCAGTGCGACGGCCGCCGCGATGATCGTGATCGCGAGGAGGATGCGTCCGAGCGGTACGTCGGTGAGGAAGGACGCGAGCTGGGCGCCGTAGGCGCCGTCGGAGGGTTGTCCGCCGAGGACGTCGGTGAAGGTGAGGAGGGTGTCGGCGACGGCGGTGAGCGTCCAGAGGCTTGCTCCGGTGGCGGCGACGAGGAGGGCGCGGCTGCGGTCGGGGTTGTCGCCGAGGAGGAAGACGACGGCGACGAGGGCGCCGATCGTGATTGCGGTCGCGAGCTCGCCTGCGACGGAGACGAGCGGGAGGGTCCAGCGGACGAGGGCGCCGGGGTCGGCGATGACGGCGGGCGCGAAGATCTGGGTGGTGGTGCCGGCGAGCAGGACGAGGAGGAGCCCGGTGGCCACGGCGGTGCCGATGCTGAGGGCGTAGTGGCGCCGTCGGATGGCGGGGACCGCGGGTGTGGGGGTGGGTGTCTGCTGCACGTCTTCAGCCTAGGCCGGTGTTGTCGGGGTACGCCAAAGGCCCACCCCGTGCGGGGTGGGCCTTTGGTGAATGGTTGTCCGGCGGCGTCCTACTCTCCCACCCCGTCTCCAGGGCAGTACCATCGGCGCTGAGAGGCTTAGCTTCCGGGTTCGGAATGGGACCGGGCGTTTCCCTCTCGCTATGACCGCCGTAACTCTATGGAGATATCCGTCGCTGGTATCTCGGGAACCGCACAGTGGACGCGTAGCACAAATTTGTTGTTATCAAGTTGTCGGCTCATTAGTACCGGTCAGCTCCATGAGTCTTTGGTCCTCACTTCCACATCCGGCCTATCAACCCAGTGGTCTACTGGGAGCCTCTCACCCGCAAGGGGCGTGGAAACCTCATCTTGAAGCAAGCTTCCCGCTTAGATGCTTTCAGCGGTTATCTCTTCCCAACGTAGCCAACCAGCCATGCTCCTGGCGGAACAACTGGCACACCAGAGGTTAGTCCGTCCCGGTCCTCTCGTACTAGGGACAGGTCTTCTCAAGTTTCCTGCGCGCGCAGCGGATAGGGACCGAACTGTCTCACGACGTTCTAAACCCAGCTCGCGTACCGCTTTAATGGGCGAACAGCCCAACCCTTGGGACCTACTCCAGCCCCAGGATGCGACGAGCCGACATCGAGGTGCCAAACCATGCCGTCGATATGGACTCTTGGGCAAGATCAGCCTGTTATCCCCGGGGTACCTTTTATCCGTTGAGCGACGGCGCTTCCACAAGCCACCGCCGGATCACTAGTTCCGACTTTCGTCCCTGCTCGACCTGTCAGTCTCACAGTCAAGCTCCCTTGTGCACTTGCACTCGACACCTGATTGCCAACCAGGCTGAGGGAACCTTTGAGCGCCTCCGTTACATTTTAGGAGGCAACCGCCCCAGTTAAACTACCCACCAGGCACTGTCCCTGGTCCGGATCACGGACCGAAGTTAGGTATCCAGAGCGACCAGAGTGGTATTTCAACGATGACTCCACCGACACTGGCGTGCCGGCTTCACAGTCTCCCACCTATCCTACACAAGCCGCACCGAACACCAATACCAAGCTATAGTAAAGGTCCCGGGGTCTTTCCGTCCTGCTGCGCGTAACGAGCATCTTTACTCGTAGTGCAATTTCGCCGAGTTCACGGTTGAGACAGCGGGGAAGTCGTTACGCCATTCGTGCAGGTCGGAACTTACCCGACAAGGAATTTCGCTACCTTAGGATGGTTATAGTTACCACCGCCGTTTACTGGGGCTTAAATTCTCAGCTTCGCTCCGAAGAGCTGACCAGTCCTCTTAACCTTCCAGCACCGGGCAGGCGTCAGTCCGTATACATCGTCTTGCGACTTCGCACGGACCTGTGTTTTTAGTAAACAGTCGCTTCCCCCTGGTCTCTGCGGCCTTCAAACGCTTCCCGGGCAAGCCGGTACACGCCTCAGGCCCCCCTTCTCCCGAAGTTACGGGGGCATTTTGCCGAGTTCCTTAACCATGATTATCTCGTCGCCTTAGTATTCTCTACCTGACCACCTGAGTCGGTTTAGGGTACGGGCGGCTAGAACCATCGCGTCGAGGTTTTTCTAGGCAGCATAGGATCACCGAATCATCCCCCATACGGGGTCACCGTCAGTTCTCAGGCTATGTGAGCAGCGGATTTGCCTACTGCTCGCCCTACAACCTTGGACGTGGTCAACCATCGCCACGCTCGGCTACCTTCCTGCGTCACCCCTGTTAATACGCTCACCTACTACCAGCTCGGGTCGCGGCCTCGCCGCACACCAAGACCCCGAAGGGTCAACAGGTGACGGTCCGGGCGCTTAGCATCACCGGGTTCGGTCTGGGCGGTTCTTCGCCGGTACGGGAATATCAACCCGTTGTCCATCGACTACGCCTGTCGGCCTCGCCTTAGGTCCCGACTTACCCAGGGCGGATTAGCCTGGCCCTGGAACCCTTGGTCATTCGGCGGACGGGTTTCTCACCCGTCATTCGCTACTCATGCCTGCATTCTCACTCGTGTAGGCTCCACCACTGGGTTACCCCGCAGCTTCACTGCCCACACGACGCTCCCCTACCCATCCACATGCCTGGACCACGAAGGCCTAGCGAAAATGTGAATGCCACAGCTTCGGCGGTGTACTTGAGCCCCGCTACATTGTCGGCGCGGAATCACTTGACCAGTGAGCTATTACGCACTCTTTCAAGGGTGGCTGCTTCTAAGCCAACCTCCTGGTTGTCTGTGCAACTCCACATCCTTTCCCACTTAGCACACGCTTAGGGGCCTTAGCTGGTGGTCTGGGCTGTTTCCCTCTCGACTACGGAGCTTATCCCCCGCAGTCTCACTGCCACGCTCTGTCTTACCGGCATTCGGAGTTTGGCTGACGTCAGTAACCTTGTAGGGCCCATCGGCCATCCAGTAGCTCTACCTCCGGCAAGAAACACGTGACGCTGCACCTAAATGCATTTCGGGGAGAACCAGCTATCACGGAGTTTGATTGGCCTTTCACCCCTACCCACAGCTCATCCCCCCAGTTTTCAACCTAGGTGGGTTCGGTCCTCCACGCGGTCTTACCCGCGCTTCAACCTGGCCATGGGTAGATCACTCCGCTTCGGGTCTAGACCCAGCGACTATGATCGCCCTGTTCGGACTCGCTTTCGCTACGGCTTCCCCACACGGGTTAACCTCGCCACTGAGCACTAACTCGCAGGCTCATTCTTCAAAAGGCACGCTGTCACCCCTGCTAAGGAGGCTCCAACGGATTGTAGGCACACGGTTTCAGGTACTATTTCACTCCCCTCCCGGGGTACTTTTCACCTTTCCCTCACGGTACTTGTCCGCTATCGGTCACTAGGTAGTATTTAGGCTTATCGAGTGGTCTCGACAGATTCACACGGGATTTCTCGGGCCCCGTGCTACTTGGGAACACTCTCGGGAGGCTACGCCATTTCGTCTACGGGGGTGTCACCCTCTGTGCCGGCCCTTCCCAAGGCCTTCGACTATGACGAAGCTTTCTGACTCCCTGACCATCCGGCAGAATGATCCAAGAGGTCCCACAACCCCGATGACGCAACCCCTGCCGGGTATCGCACGCCATCGGTTTGGCCTGATCCGCTTTCGCTCGCCACTACTCACGGAATATCTCTTCCTGTCGGTACTGAGATGTTTCACTTCCCGACGTTCCCTCCACACACCCTATATATTCAGGTGCGGGTACCTGGACATGACTCCAGGTGGGTTTCCCCATTCGGACATCCTCGGATCACGGTTCGTTTGCCAACTCCCCGAGGCTTATCGCAGGCTACAACGTCCTTCTTCGGCTCCTAGTGCCAAGGCATCCACCCTGTGCCCTTAAAAACTTGACAACAGCTAAATTGCAGATACCAAAGATAAATCTTTGATGTTACAAAGATGCTCGCGTCCACTGTGCAGTTCTCAAGCTACCAACGACCCCACCCCCTACCAGCGCCGCGCCTACCGGCAACCCGAAGATCACCGGCGGTTCACCCGCCAGGGGCAGTCCGTGAAGGAAACCAGTCCACCCGACGCCGTCACCGGCACCGAGTGGCCTGTTCCCTCAGGACCCAACAGTGTGCTTGAACTCCCCCAGGCCGCCGGCACGTGGCGTTCCCACCCCACAAGGAGGCGTACTGACCGGTGCACCAGCACCCGAGCTCGCACGAAGTCAATGTTCCACCCATGAGCGTCCCACCCCAGGCGCGTTCGGCCCGAGCGTGGCACTTGACCGACCGGCACCGCCACCCGCAAGGCAGGTGAACCAGTGGTAGATCCGATCGGTTGTGGCTCCTTAGAAAGGAGGTGATCCAGCCGCACCTTCCGGTACGGCTACCTTGTTACGACTTAGTCCCAATCGCCAATCCCACCTTCGACGGCTCCCTCCACAAGGGTTGGGCCACCGGCTTCGGGTGTTACCGACTTTCGTGACTTGACGGGCGGTGTGTACAAGGCCCGGGAACGTATTCACCGCAGCGTTGCTGATCTGCGATTACTAGCGACTCCGACTTCATGGGGTCGAGTTGCAGACCCCAATCCGAACTGAGACCGGCTTTTTGGGATTCGCTCCACCTCGCGGTATCGCAGCCCTTTGTACCGGCCATTGTAGCATGCGTGAAGCCCAAGACATAAGGGGCATGATGATTTGACGTCATCCCCACCTTCCTCCGAGTTGACCCCGGCAGTATCCTATGAGTCCCCACCCGAAGTGCTGGCAACATAGGACGAGGGTTGCGCTCGTTGCGGGACTTAACCCAACATCTCACGACACGAGCTGACGACAACCATGCACCACCTGTACACCAGTCCGAAGACGCACACATCTCTGCATGATTCCGGTGTATGTCAAGCCTTGGTAAGGTTCTTCGCGTTGCATCGAATTAATCCGCATGCTCCGCCGCTTGTGCGGGCCCCCGTCAATTCCTTTGAGTTTTAGCCTTGCGGCCGTACTCCCCAGGCGGGGCACTTAATGCGTTTGCTGCGGCACGGAACTCGTGGAATGAGCCCCACACCTAGTGCCCAACGTTTACGGCATGGACTACCAGGGTATCTAATCCTGTTCGCTCCCCATGCTTTCGCTCCTCAGCGTCAGTTGCGGCCCAGTGACCTGCCTTCGCCATCGGTGTTCCTCCTGATATCTGCGCATTCCACCGCTACACCAGGAATTCCAGTCACCCCTACCGCACTCTAGTCTGCCCGTACCCGGTGCAAGCTCAAGGTTGAGCCTTGAGTTTTCACACCAGACGCGACAAACCGCCTACGAGCTCTTTACGCCCAATAATTCCGGACAACGCTTGCGCCCTACGTATTACCGCGGCTGCTGGCACGTAGTTAGCCGGCGCTTCTTCTGCAGGTACCGTCACTTTCGCTTCTTCCCTGCTGAAAGGGGTTTACAACCCGAAGGCCTTCATCCCCCACGCGGCGTCGCTGCATCAGGCTTGCGCCCATTGTGCAATATTCCCCACTGCTGCCTCCCGTAGGAGTCTGGGCCGTATCTCAGTCCCAGTGTGGCCGGTCGCCCTCTCAGGCCGGCTACCCGTCGTCGCCTTGGTAGGCCATTACCCCACCAACAAGCTGATAGGCCGCGAGTCCATCCCCCACCGATAAATCTTTCCAGGCACACCCCATGCGAAGGTGCCTCGTATCCGGTATTAGCCACGATTTCCCGAGGTTATCCCGAAGTGAGGGGCAGGTTACTCACGTGTTACTCACCCGTTCGCCACTGATCCAGCAGAGCAAGCTCCACCTTCACCGTTCGACTTGCATGTGTTAAGCACGCCGCCAGCGTTCGTCCTGAGCCAGGATCAAACTCTCCGTAAATGTTTGACGCCAACCAGGCGAACCCGGTTAACAACCATACGAAGCAGACCACCCCGAAGGACAGCCTGAATAAAACTGGCATCAAGATCGAAAACTTGCGTTTTCAATCCATTATCCAAAGGAATCCTCTACGAGCAACCCGACCCAGCCCAGGAAGGACCAGACCAAGCCACCCGACAGGGATATTTGGCATTGACTATCAAGCACACTGTTGAGTTCTCAAGGAACAGACGCGCATCCCCACCAACCCTTCCGGGCGGCTCGGAGGCAACCGTTCAAACTTACCCGATCCATCCCGCCGTGTCCAACCCGCATCCCGGTTGGACCGGGGATTCGGAGGGGATCGGCTGGTGGGCCGGTCCAGAACACTACCTCAACGCGGCTCTCACCGCGAATCGCTGGTTCTGGGGAGTCTTCCCGCGGGACCGGCCTCCAGAGCGTGAGCTCCGTGTCCGTTCCTCCCTGCTGGGCTGACCTGGAAGACATTACGGGGGCGTCGCGACGCTGGTCAAATCCCTGAACGGTGACCCCCGTCACCGTGCCAGGTCTCTGACCGGAGAACGCAGGCGGGGTCGGGCGCACCGCGCCCGACCCCGCCTGTCATCCAGCGTCACCGCCGCCAGACCACCGCCTCCCACGGGCGCAGCGTGACGTCGGCGCCCAGGCTCGGGACGGCGTCGGGCAGGTTGGTCAGGAGGACCTCCCCCTCCGTCCAACCGAGCGCGGTCGCGTCCACGCGGGCCGGGCGGCCCGACAGGTTCGCGAGCACCAGCAGGCCCTCGTCCCCGAGATCACGGGAGTACGCGAACACCTGCTCGTCGTCCAGGAGGTGCATCGTGAGCGTGCCGTCCGCGACGATCGGCAGCTCGTGGCGCAGCCGCACGAGCTCGCGGTAGTGCGAGAACACCGACGTCGGGTCGTCGACCTGAGCCGCCGCGTTGACCGTCCGGTAGTTCGGGGTCACCGCGATCCACGGCTCCGCGGTCGTGAAGCCCGCGTTCGGCGAGTCGTCCCACTGCACCGGCGTGCGCGAGTTGTCGCGGCCCGCGTACGCGAGTGCCGGCAGCACGTCGGCCGGGGCCAGGCCGCGGACCTCCGTCGCCTCCCGGTAGTAGTTGAGCGACTCGACGTCACGGAAGTCCTCGATGCGCTCGAGCACCGTGTTCGTCATCCCGAGCTCCTCGCCCTGGTAGACGTACGGCGTCCCGCGCATCAGGTGCAGCACCGTGCCGAGCGCCTTCGCCGAGACCTCGCGGTGCTCGTCGGAGTCGTCGCCGAAGCGTGACACCGCGCGCGGACGGTCGTGATTCGACCAGTACAGGCTGTTCCAGCCGTTCTCCGCGAGACCGTCCTGCCACCGCGCGAGCGACCGCTTGAGCTCCGGCAGGTGGATCGGGCGCGGGTCGAACTTGCCGCCCGGGCCCTCGTCGACCTCCATGTGCTCGAACTGGAAGATCATGTCGACCTCGCGGCGCGCCGGGTCCGTGTAGACCTGCGCCTGCTCGACCGTCGAGCCCGGCATCTCCCCGACCGTCAGGAACCGAGCCGCCTCCTCGTCGTCGCCGAACACCTCACGGTTGATCTCCGCGAGGAACTCGTCGAGACGCGGGCCGCCCGCGAAGAACGGGAAGCCGTTGCCGTACAGCGCACCCTCGTGCACCTCGCCGTCGGGCAGGCCGTCGACCTTGGAGATGAAGTTGATGACGTCCATGCGGAACCCGTCGACGCCACGAGCGACCCACCAGCGCATCATGTCGTGGACCGCGCGGCGCACCTCGGGGTTCTCCCAGTTGAGGTCCGGCTGCTTCCGCGTGAACAGGTGCAGGTAGTACTCGCCCGTGCGCTCGTCGTACTCCCACGCCGGCCCCGAGAAGATGGAGCCCCAGTTGTTCGGCTCCGCGCCGGGCTCCCCCGGGACCGTGCCGGGGCGCGCCGGGCGCCACACGTACCAGTCGCGCTTCGGGTCGTCCTTGCTCGAGCGGGACGCCTCGAACCACGGGTGCTCGTCGCTCGTGTGGTTGACGACGAGGTCCATCACGAGGCGGATGCCGCGCGCGTGCAGCCCCGCGATGAGCTCGTCGATGTCCGCGAGCGTGCCGAACATCGGGTCGATGTCCTGGTAGTCGCTGATGTCGTAGCCGTTGTCGTCCTGCGGGGAGCGGTACACCGGCGAGAGCCACACGACGTCGACGCCGAGCTTCTCGATGTGGTCGAGGTGCTCGATGATGCCGCGGATGTCGCCCATGCCGTCACCGTTGGAGTCGGCGAACGAGCGGGGGTAGATCTGGTAGACGACCGCCTTGCGCCACCACCCGCGCTCGGCGGGCAGGCCCGCCCGCTCGGTCGTGATGAGGACGGACTCGTCGGCGGCGGTCATGCGGTGGGCTCCTTCAGGTGCGGTTCAGGCGGCTCGCGCCGCCCGGCCCATTGTGGCATCGGAACGATTCGACTCCAAGGCGGCCCCGGCCTCGCTACCATGGTCCCCGCCAGCACAGGCGCTGGCCCCGGCTTCGTGCCGTGACCCTGGGGAACCCCGCCATGTATCTAGAGATCATCGGATGGATCGGCTCCGCGATCCTCGTCTGGTCCCTCATGCAGACCCGCATCCTGCGACTGCGCATCTTCAACCTCATCGGATGCTTCATCCACATCGGCTACAACTTCGCGTTCTCCGTGTGGCCGATGGTCGGGCTCAACGTCGTGCTCGCCGTCATCAACATCGTCCAGCTCCGCAAGCTGCTCGCCGAGCGCCACTCCGAAGCCTCGTACGACGTCGTGCCGACGGCCACGAACGCGCCGTACCTCGTGCGTCAGCTCACCCGGCACGCCGACGACATCGCGGCGCTCAACCCCGGCTTCGACGTCGCCGACGCGACGTCCTCCGGCGAGGCATACCTCGTCCTCCTCGGCGACGAGACCGTCGGCTACGTGATCCTCGACGAGCCGTCCGACGGCGTCGCGAACATCAAGCTCGACTACGTCGTGCCCCGCTACCGCGACTTCACGCCCGGCGAGTTCGTCTTCCGCCGGTCCGGCCTGCTCTCCGAGCGCGGTTTCCGCCGCGTCGTCTCCCGCCCTGGCGTCAAGGACAACGCGGGCACCTACTACGAGGCCCTCGGCTTCCGGTACGACCCGGCTGCCGACACGTACACCCTCGAGGTTGCGGCCTGACCCGTCCTTCCCGGGGAGCCGCGTCGCCTCCTTGCCCCTGAAGCCCCGACGCCCCCGGATGCAGGAGAGCGCACCCACCGTCTCGCGACGGTCGGTGCGCTCTCTTGCGTATCGGGTCGCTCCCGCCTCGCGCGGGCTGCGCCTCGGGCCCCTCAGCCCCAGCGGCTCACGCCCACACGAGCGCCTGCGCGGGCTCGTGCAGGATCGTCGCGACATCCGCGAGCACCCGGCTCGCGAGCTCGCCGTCGACCAGGCGGTGGTCCACGCTCAGGGCGAGCTGCGTGACCCAGCGCTTCTTGATCTTGCCCTTGTGCACCCACGGCTGCTCACGGATCGCGCCGAACGCGAGGATCGCGGCCTCGCCCGGGTTGAGGATCGGCGTACCGGTGTCGATGCCGAACACTCCCACGTTCGTGATCGTGATCGTGCCGTCGGACATGTCGGTCGGCGTCGTCTTGCCGGCGCGAGCCGTCGCCGTGAGGTCGGACAGCCCCTGCGCGAGCTCCTTGAGCGTCATGCGGTGCGCGTCCTTGATGTTCGGCACCATGAGGCCGCGCGGCGTCGCCGCAGCGATGCCGAGGTTCACGTAGTGCTTGTAGACGATCTCCTGAGCGGCCTCGTCCCAGCTCGCGTTGATCTCCGGGTGGCGGTTGACCGCGATGAGCAACGCCTTGGCCGTGATGAGCAGCGGCGTCACACGGATGTCGCGGAACTCCCGCTCCTCGCGCAGGCGAGCGACCATCTTCATCGTGCGCGTCACGTCGACCGTGTGGAACACGGTCACGTGAGGCGCGGTGAAGGCGCTCGCGACCATCGCCTCGGCGGTCCGCTTGCGCACCGACTTCACGGGGACGCGCGTCTGGCGGCCCTCGGCGACGAGGGCACCCTCGGCCTCCCACGGCTCGTCGTCGCCCGGGTACGTCGCGAGGGAGCGGCCCTCGGCTCGGCTCGCGAACTCGAGGACGTCCTCCCGGGTGACGATCTCGCCCGGGCCCGTCGGCACGACGCTCCCGAGGTCGACGCCGAGGTCGCGGGCGAGCTTGCGGACCGGCGGCTTGGCGAGCACGCGGCCCGCGTGGGCCGCGGGCTCGGGACGCGCCGCGGGTGCGCCGGGCGCGGGGTTCTGCACGACGGCGGTCGGCGCCGGAGGCGCGGCGGAGCTCGCAGCCGGCGCGGCTGCGACGGGCGCAGCCGAGGCGCGGGGACGACGTCGCGACCCCTGCTCGCTCACCCCGTAGCCCACGAGCACCGCTCCCCCGCCGGGGGCGGCGTCCGCTGCCGGCGCGGTCGCGGCGTCGACCACGGGCACCTGGGCGTCGCCCGCAGGGGCGCCGCCCGGGTCCGTGTCGACGACGACGATCGGCTTACCGACCTCGACCGTCGTGCCCTCGGGCGCAAGGATCTCCGCGACGACCCCCGTGTACGGGCTCGGCAGCTCGACGAGGCTCTTCGCCGTCTCGATCTCGACGATCGTCTGGTTGACGGTGACCTCGTCGCCGACCTTGACGTGCCACTGCACGATCTCGGCCTCGGTCAGGCCCTCACCGGCGTCGGGCAGGAGGAACTGCTGGAAGGTGGGCATCGACGTCTCCTCAGAAGGCCAGGGCGCGGTCGACGGCGTCGAGGACGCGGTCGAGGCCCGGCAGGTAGTCGTGCTCGATCTTCGACACGGGGTACGGGGTGTGGAAGCCGCCGACCCGCAGGACCGGGGCCTCGAGCGAGTAGAAGCACTCCTCCGTCACACGTGCCGCGACCTCCGCGCCCGTGCCGTGGAACACCGGCGCCTCGTGGACGACGATGCAGCGGCCCGTGCGACGCACCGACTCGACGACCGTCGCGAAGTCGATCGGCGAGACGGTGCGCAGGTCGATCACCTCGAGGCTCGTGCCCTCCGCCGCGGCCGCCTCGGCGGCCTTGAGCGCGACATGGACGGACGGGCCGTACGCGACGACGGTCGCCTCCGTGCCCGGACGTGCGACGACCGCGCGGTTGAGCGTCTCGGCGCCGAGCGACGCCGGCTGGGCGTCGGGCCCGACGGCGAACGGGACGACGTCGACCGACGCCTTGTCCCAGTAGGCGCCCTTCGGCTCGAAGAACAGCACCGGGTCGGGGCTCGCGATCGCCTCGCGCATCATCCGGTAGGCGTCCGCAGGGTTCGACGGCGAGACGACGCGCAGGCCGGCGGTGTGCGCGAACAGCGCCTCGGGGCTCTCCGAGTGGTGCTCGATCGCGCCGATGCCGCCGCCGTAGGGCACGCGGATGACGACGGGCAGCTCGGTGCGGCCCTTCGTGCGGTAGCGCATCTTCGCGAGCTGCGTCGTGATCTGGTTGAACGCGGGGAAGACGAACCCGTCGAACTGGATCTCGACGACCGGGCGGTAGCCGCGCAGCGCGAGGCCGATCGCGGTGCCCACGATGCCCGACTCTGCGAGCGGCGTGTCGACGACGCGGTCGGCGCCGAACTCGGCCTGCAGGCCGTCGGTCACGCGGAAGACGCCGCCGAGACGGCCGATGTCCTCGCCCATGAGCAGGACCTTCGGATCCTCGGCGAGCGCCTGGCGCAGGCCGGTGTTGATCGCCTTGCCGAGCGTCATCGTCGTCGGGCCCGAAGGGTAGGGCGCGACGGCGGGCGTCGTGCCGGGGCGGGTCGTCGTGCTCGTCATCGTGCACCTCCGTCGGCGAAGCCGGCCTCGTACGTCTCGAACTGGTGGCGCTCGTGGGTGACCTGGGCGTGCTCGGTCGCGTAGACGTCGTCGAACATCGAGGACGACACCGGGCGGCCGAGCGCGCGCACGTGCTCGCGGACGCGCGCGCCCAGCTCGGCTGCCTCGGCGGCGACCTGCTCGGCCCACGCGTCCTCCCACGCGCCCTCGCGGCGCAGCAGGCGCTCGACGCGGTCGATCGGGTCGCGGTCGCGCCAGAACTGCTCCTCCTCGCGGGTGCGGTAGCGCGTGGGGTCGTCCGACGTCGTGTGCGCGCCCATGCGGTACGTGAACGCCTCGACGAGCGTGGGGCCACCGCCCGACCGGGCGCGCTCGAGCGCCTCCTGCATGACGGCGTAGCACGCGAGGACGTCGTTGCCGTCGACGCGGACGCCGGGCACCCCGAAGCCCTCGCCGCGGCGCCCGACGGGCACGCGGAACTGTCGGGCGTTCGGCTCGGAGATGGCCCACTGGTTGTTCTGGCAGAACATGACGAGCGGGGCCTGGTTCACGGACGCGAAGACGAGCGACTCGTTGACGTCGCCCTGGCTCGTGGCGCCGTCGCCGAAGTAGGTGACGACGGCCATGTCCCGCGTCGGGTCGCCCGTGCCGACGAGGCCGTCACGCTGGACGCCCATCGCGTAGCCGGTCGCGTGCAGGGTGTGCGCGCCGATCACGAGCGTGTAGTTCTGGAAGCCGTGCGCCTGCGCGTCCCAGCCGCCGTGGTCGATGCCGCGGAACAGGTGCAGGATCTGCGCGAGGTCGACGCCGCGCGTGTGCGCGACGCCGTGCTCGCGGTACGACGGGAAGACGTAGTCCTGCGGGGCGAGAGCGCGGCCGGAGCCGATCTGCGCGGCCTCCTGCCCGAGGCTCTGCGCCCACAGGCCGAGCTCGCCCTGGCGCTGCAACGAGGTGGCCTCGTCGTCGAAGGCGCGGACGAGGGTCATGTCGCGGTACATGTCGCGGACGTCGGAGAGGGACAGGTGCGCAGCGCGGGCGCGGTACGCGTCCCAGCGAGCGTCGGTCGTCCGCTCGCCCTCGTGGTTCACGAGGCGTACGAGGTCGTCGTCGTCCGTCAACCGGGTCACGTCGTCGCTCAAGTCACTCCCGGGGCTCTGCAGCCACGAGGCCGCTGGTGCCGTGCCGCGGGGGGCCGCGGCAGGCGGCTACGGTTGCGTAACCTACGCCAGCGTAAGCAGGGGGTCTGCACCAAACCATGCGGGC
The DNA here is from genome assembly GCF_002564025.1 of Flavimobilis soli. Taxonomy (NCBI): domain Bacteria; kingdom Bacillati; phylum Actinomycetota; class Actinomycetes; order Micrococcales; family Jonesiaceae; genus Flavimobilis; species Flavimobilis soli. The sequence continues at coordinate 1,930,965 of NZ_PDJH01000001.1, read as the reverse complement.
AGAGACCCGGAATCACCCGGTCTTTCTTGTGGGAACCCCACAAGCCTTGCGTGAGGCCTGCGAGTTCGCGCCCGCGGCGTCAGCGCCAGGTCGCGGCGACCTTGAGGAACAGGTCGGTCGCCTCGGCCTCGCCGACGCTGACACGGATGCCCTCGCCCGCGAACGGGCGCACGACGACGCCCGCGGCGGCGGCCTCCGCGGCGCACGTCGCGGTGCGGTCGCCGAGCGGGAGCCACACGAAGTTGGCCTCCGCCTGCGGCACGTCCCAGCCCTGCTCGCGCAGGCCGTCGACGAGCCGCGTGCGCTCGGCGACGAGCGCCTCGACACGCTCCTCGAGCTCATCCGTGACGCGCAGCGCGGCGAGCGCGGCCTGCTGCGCGACGTGCGAGACCCCGAACGGGGTCGCCGCCGCGCGGATCCCGTCCGCGAGGCGCTTGCGCGCGATGACGTAGCCGACGCGCAGGCCGGCGAGGCCGTAGGCCTTCGAGAAGGTCCGCAGCACGACGACGTTAGGGCGCTGCGCGAACACCGCGAGCGCGTCGGGCGCCTGCGGGTCGCGGACGAACTCGAGGTACGCCTCGTCGATCACGACGAGGACGTCGCTCGGGACGCGGGCGAGGAACGCGTCGAGCTCGTCGGCGTGGACGACGGGGCCCGTCGGGTTGTTCGGCGTGCAGACGAGGACGACCTTCGTGCGCTCGGTGATCGCGTCGGCCATCGCGGGCAGGTCGAGCCGGCCGGCCGAGGCACCGCCGTCGTCGGCACCGTCGAGGAGCGGGACGGGGACCGAGACGCCGCCCGCAACGGAGACCGCGATCGGGTACGCCTCGAACGAGCGCCACCCGAAGATCACCTCGTCACCCGGGTTCACGACCGCCTGAAGGATGTGGGAGAGCACGGCGACCGAGCCGTTGCCGACGACGACCTGGTCGGCGTCGACGCCGACGTGCTGCGCGATGGCCGCCGTCAGCTCCGTCGCGTACATGTCCGGGTACCGGTTGGTCTCCTGCGCGGCGTCGATGATCGCGGCGACGATCGACGGCGGCGTCGGGAACGGGTTCTCGTTCGACGACAGCTTGAAGGCCGAGCCGCTCGGGCGGGCCCCGGGGACGTAGGCCGGGAGGGCATCGATCTGGGGACGCAGGCGCACGTGGTCGTTCACGACGCCCAGCATCCCACCCGGCGCGTCAGGCGTGCGTGGCAGTATCACCACATGGCCTTCGTCCTGCGCGTCCTCGTCAGTGCCTTCGCCATCTGGATCACCAGCCTGCTCGTGGGTGGCTTCGAGATCGTCGGCGGCGACACCGCCGGCGCGACCGTCGTCGTCCTGCTGGTCGTGGCGTTCATCCTCGCGGTCGGCAACGCCGGCGTGAAGCCGATCGTCGCCGTCCTGTCCTTCCCCCTGTACGTCCTCACGCTCGGGTTGTTCACCCTCGTCGTCAACGCCCTCATGCTGCTGCTGACCGCGTGGATCACGAGCCACACCGACTGGGGCCTGCGGATCGACGGCTTCTGGACCGCCGTGTGGTCGGCGCTCCTCGTGTCGATCGTCTCGTTCTTCACGTCGCTCGCGATCGGCCGCCGCGACAAGGACTGATCAACCTCACTTCGCCCTCACGTCGAAGATCTGCACCCCGCCGTCGAGCTGCTCGAGCAGCGACGTCGGACTCTGCGCGCCGCGCCCCGTGACGGGGGCCAGCGCACCTCCCGTGAGGTCTTCCGCGAGGCGTGCGGCTGCGTGCCGCAGCGACGGGTCCTGGCTGCGGGCCAGTCGGGCCGCTGTCTCCACGTGTGTGCCCATCGTGTGGCGACCGCTCTGGTCGCTCCCGAGGGCGCGCAGCTTCTCGTCCGCGACCTCGGCGCCGTTGACCATGACGTTCACATGGTTGTGGTCCGCCTGCGCGCTGCGGCCGTCCAGCATTGGCACGATGTCGGCCGTGTCGTAGATGTTGATCACGTTGACGCCGGGCGGGTCCGCCGCGACGTTGCCCGGCTCCGTGCCCGCGAAGACCACGACAGAGCCCACGTCGTAGAGCTTCTGGACCTCAGCGTTCGCCGCGGCCTGCTTGGCGATCGCGCCGCCCTGGCTGTGCCCGACGAACGACACCGAGTCGCCCGGCCGCGCCCCCGCCTTCTGCAGCGCGGCGATCGGAGCCTTGGACGCCGCCAGCACCAGGCCTGACGTCGTGCCCTCCGCGGAGGGCCAGTCGCGCCCGTGGCTGGCCTTCTCGAGATAGTCCGCCTGCGTGCCCGGGACGAAGACCGTCCAGGCGCTCGTCCCGTCGGGACGGCGCACCCGCTGCACCCCGACCGCGCCGTCGGACACCTTGCTGACCGCGTGGAGCGCGACGGCGACGCCCGCAAGATCGCGAGCCGGCGGGATGAACGCGGACCGCGGGCGCTTCGTCACCTCAGCGTCGTGCTGGAGCAGGCCGCCCTTGTCGAGCCCCTTGGCGAGCAGGCGCCCGGCACGGTTCAGCGCACCACGCGGATCCGTGCCCGCGAACGGTCCCGCCAGCGCGAGGCCGTAGTGGTCGACGATCGAGCCGAGCAGCTCCTGGGTATCCGGGAGCACCCCACGCACGTTGGTCTTCAGCCCGGCCCACCCGGCGACCTTGTCGACGGCGTTCGACCATCCCCACGCCGCCGCGAAGCCCGTTCCCAGGCCGAAGCTCGCGCCTCGCATCCCCGCCAGCGTGCCGCGCAGCGCGCTGTTCTCCGGGGTCAGCATGTAGCCCTCGGCCTTCCGCTCCGCCGTCTCGTACTTCTTCCTCGCGCCGTCGAGCGCGGTCGCGACGTCCTCGACGTCACGCGCGAGGCCCGTCGCACGCGTCGAGCACCGATCTGCTGCGAAGAGCGCCGCCGCGAGCCGGGACCGGAACGAGGCCACCGCCTGCTCCGCATAGGCCACCCCCGACGCCTCCGCGCCTGCACGCGACGCCTCGAGGCGGTCCTGGAGCAGCAGGCTCCAGCTCTCGGCATCACGGGCCAGGCCTGCTGCCTGCTCGGCGACCGCCTCGAGGTCCTCGACCTGCGCCTTGAGCATGCCGACGGCGACGTTCATGTCGTCGAGGCGGGCTCTGATACCGCCGACCCCACCCGAGACCGTGATCCCGGGGTCCACGCCGGAGGGACGCGCGTGCTCCGGCGGCTCGAGCACGTCACGCAGGCCCGGCCGTGACGCGACGCGAGCCTCGCGCGCCCGGTCGTCGGCCCAGAGCAGGCCGAAGAGCTCGCCAGCGGTCGGCGCACGCTCCGTCGACGCCGCGACCTCGCCCTGCGCCTCCGCGTAGGACCGGTTGCCGTCCGCGCCGCACGACGGCAGGGCCTCAGGGCCCGTCACGACGCCGCCCCTGCCACGCTCGCGGCCGCGAGCGCGTCGAGGCTCGCCTCCGCCTCCCGCCCGGCGGAGCACAACCACGCCGACGCGTCGCCCAGGTCAGCGATGTCTGCACCGAGCTGGGCGATGTCCGCCTGGAGGTCCTCGATCACGGCGAGGAAGTGGTCCGCCGCGGTCGAGACCCAGCGCACCTCCCGCGCCCCGGCGAGACAAGGGGCGACGACAGCCACGCGGTCGGTGAGGAACAGGGAGCGCGCGACGATGCAGTCGTGCTCCTCGCCCCAGGGGGCGGTGGCACCGGGAGGGAGCGGGGGCGGGATCAGGTCGGTCATGCCGCGACGCTAGGAGGCGCGTGCGCCGCCATGCCCGGGCTGGACGCGGCTCGGCGGGGCGCGCCGTCGCCCGAAGAGCTGTGGGCAGGAGGTGCGGCCGGAGGACGGACAGCCCGGCCTCGCGCCGAGCCACCGTGAAACAATGCGGGCATGTCGAACACGACCCCGCAGACGACCGCCGGAACCCGCGTCATCCTCGCCGAGGCCAACCCGCCCGTCGCCCTCGGGGCGCTCGACGGCCGCTACCGCGCCGCCGTCGCGCCGCTCGTCGACCACCTCTCCGAGGCCGCCCTCAACCGCGAGCGCCTGCACGTCGAGGTCGAGTGGCTCATCCACCTCACCTCGCAGCAGGTCGTCCCGGGTGCCCCCGCGCTCAACGACAACGAGCAGGGCTACCTGCGGGCGATCGTCTCCGACTTCGGGTCGGCCGGCATCACCGAGCTCGGCGAGATCGAGCGGACCACGGTGCACGACGTCAAGGCCGTCGAGTACTACATCAAGCGCCGCATCGCGGCCGCCCCCGGCATGCTCGGCGAGACCGTCCTGCCCGAGGTCGGCGAGCTCGTCCACTTCGCCTGCACGAGCGAGGACATCAACAACCTCTCGTACGCGCTCATGGTGCGCGGCGCCGTCCAGCAGGTGTGGCTGCCCGCCGCGACCGCGCTCGTCGACCAGATCGCCGACATGGCGCGCGAGCACGCCGCCGTCCCGATGCTGTCGCGCACGCACGGCCAGCCCGCGACGCCGTCGACCCTCGGCAAGGAGCTCGCGGTCCTGGCGCACCGCCTGCGCCGTCAGCTCCGCCGCATCGAGAACGCCGAGTACCTCGGCAAGCTCAACGGCGCGACCGGCACCTTCGGCGCCCACCTCGCCGCCGTGCCCGACGCCGACTGGCCCGCCGTGTCGAAGTCGTTCGTCGAGCACCTCGGCCTCACGTGGAACCCGCTCACGACGCAGATCGAGTCGCACGACTGGCAGGCCGAGCTCTACGCCGACGTCGCGCGCTTCAACCGGATCCTGCACAACCTCGCGACCGACGTGTGGACGTACATCTCGCTCGGCTTCTTCAAGCAGATCCCCGTCCCCGGCGCGACCGGCTCGTCGACGATGCCGCACAAGGTCAACCCCATCCGCTTCGAGAACGCCGAGGCGAACCTCGAGATCTCGAACGCGCTGCTCGACACGCTCGGCGCGACCCTCGTCACGAGCCGCATGCAGCGCGACCTGACCGACTCGTCCTCGCAGCGCAACATCGGCACCGCGTTCGGCCACAGCCTCCTCGCGATCGACAACGTCGCGCGCGGCCTCAAGGCGCTCGCGGTCGACGAGACGATCCTCGGCGCCGACCTCGACGCCAACTGGGAGGTGCTCGGCGAGGCGATCCAGTCCGCGATGCGCGCCGCCTCCGTCGCGGGCGTGCCCGGGATGGAGAACCCGTACGAGCGGCTCAAGGACCTCACGCGCGGCCACCGCCTCACGGGTGAGCAGATGCGCGAGTTCGTCGGCACGCTCGGCCTGCCCGACGACGTCGCGGCGCGCCTGCAGGCGATGACCCCGGCGTCGTACACGGGCCTCGCGGAGAAGCTGGTCGCCGACTACCTCTGAGCCGCCCCCGGCGGTCCCGCCCTCCCCCGAACAGTCCCGCCGGCCCGACCAGTCCCGCCTGCTCCCGCCCGCTCGCGCGCGCTCCCGCCCGCGAGGTAGGGCCGTGCACGCGAAACAGGGGCCTGCACGGGCCTACCTCGCGTGGACGGCCCTACCTCGCGTGGGCAGCGCGCGGGACGGCGCGGGTCGCCTACCTGGGCAGACGTCGGAGCGGCGCGAGAGTGCTCAACTCGTGCCCGGTGTGTCCGATATGGGAAGTGCGCGGTCCCGTGGCCTGGGGCGCGCTGTCGACCCGGGAGCAGCATGAGCACGCCGACCAGCCCGACCACGAGCACCGCCCCGAGCCGCACGCGCGCGCGGAGGTCGATCGCGCGCGTGCTCGCGCTCGCCGTCGTCGCCGCCCTCGGCCTCGCCCTGCCCGCGCAGCACACGGACGCGTCGGACCTCCAACAGCTCACCGTCCGCACGACCGGGATCCCCGCAGGTACCGAGGTCGGCCTGTTCCGCCTCGACAGCACGGGCACCCGTCTCGGCTGGCAGGAGTCGGCGTCGACCGACGCCACCGGCGCCGTCACCTTCGCGACCGTGCCCGGCCAGACGTACACGCTCTGGGCTGCCGAGACCGCGACGACGTTCCCGCAGTACCTCGGAGGCGCCGCCTCCCTCGATGCCGCCGCCCGGTTCACCACGCCCGACGCCGCGACGAGCGAGCAGGCCTTCGCCGTCGCCCCCGCTCCGCTCGTCACCGGCGCCGTCACGTGGCCCGACCAGGGCACGACGGCGTACGGCGAGGTCAACCTGCACACGTGGGACGCCGCCGCGAAGACCTGGGCCCTCGCGAGCTACGCCCCGATCACCGACCTGACCGCGACCGGGGGCACCTTCACGGCGAAGGCGCCCGCGGGCGTCGCGGTCGCGCTCAGCGCGTTCGTCGAGCGCGCGGACCGGTCGACCGCCTCCGGCTGGCTCGGCAGCGGCACGACCGCGCCCGCGAGCCTCGCTGCGGCGACGACGGTGACCGCGACGGAGCAGTCGCCCGTGACGGGAGTCGCGCTCGCACTCGTCGACGTCGCCCCCTCGCCCGAGCCCGGCCCTTCGCCCGAGCCGAGCCCGTCGGGCCCGCAGTCGCCGTCGCCCTCGCCGACCACGCCCGCCTCGACGACACCCGCCCCGACCCCGGCTCCCCCGGTCACCGCGCCGCCGCGGTCGACGACCAACACCCCCACGAACGACGCCCCCGCGCGGCCCCCGGCCACCGAGCCGCGCACGGTCCCCCCGGTCGCCGCGAAGATCTCCGGAAAGCCCCGCGTGGGCGCGCGCCTGACCGCGACCGCCGCACCGAGAGGCTGGACCGCGTCATACACGTGGAAGCGCGACGGACGCGCGATCGCCCGTGCGAACGCCCGTGCCTACCGGCCCACGACGTCGGACGCCGGACGGAGGCTGTCCGTCACCGTGTCGCTGCGCAAGACCGGGTACGCGCCCGCCGCGAGCACGTCGAAGGCCGTGCGCGTCGCCAAGGTCGCGAGCAAGGTCCGCGTCGCCGCGGCCAAGCGCGCCGTGCGCGTCACCGTGAAGGCGAAGGGCGTCGCGAAGCCCACCGGCAAGGTCACCGTCAAGGTCGGGAAGACCTCCCGGACCTACACGCTCAAGGCACGCCACCGTGGCGTGCTCACCGTCAAGGCACCGGCTGGCCGCGCCAAGGTGCGCGTGACGTACCAGGGCGACGCGCGCGTCGCGAAGGGGACGACGACGAAGACCGTCCGCGTCCGGTGAACCAGCCGGAGCGCGGCCCGGGGCGACCGACCGGCTGACTCTGCAGGGCCGAGAGGCGACCAGTCAGCCCCGCACGGTCAGCGCCGGTCGAGACGGTCGAGGATCGCGCCCTCGCGCATGGCCCACGGGCAGATCTCGATCTCCTGGACCTTGAGCGCGCGCATCGTCTCCTCCGCGACGATCGCGCCACCGACGATCTGGTACGTCCGCTCAGGGGTGATGCCCGGCAGCTCCGTGCGGCCCTGAGCCGTCAGCCGCGCGAGGCGCGGCACCCAGTCCGCGAGCTGCGAGCGGCGCAAGCGCCAGCGGTCGTCCGGCCCGACCGCCTCGACCTGCATCCCCGCGAGCCGGGCGAGCGACCGGAACGTCTTCGACGTCGCGACGACGTGGTCCGCGCGCGGCCGCTCGTCGAGGACCGCGAGCGCGTCCGCCAGGACAGCGCGCGCATGCTGGCGCAGAGCGTCGACCTGCTCGGGCGTCGACACGTCCGTGTCGAGGAACTGGATCGTCGTGCGGCCGGCTCCGAGCGGGACGGACAGCGCGACGTCCGGCACCTCGCCCTCGCCGTAGGCGATCTCGAGCGAACCGCCGCCGATGTCGAGCAGCATGATCCTGCCAGCGCCCCAGCCGTGCCAGCGCCGCGCGGCGAGGAACGTGAGCGCGGCCTCCTGCTCGCCCGAGAGGATCTTGACCTTCTCGCCGAGGATCTCCTCGACCCGACGGATCACGTCGCCGCCGTTCGGCGCCTCCCGGACCGCGGACGTCACGAGCACCATGAGCTCAGGCACGTCGTGCTCGCGCGCGAGCGCAAGGCCGTCGCGCACGCCCGTGAGCAGCAGGTCCACGCCCTCCGGACCGATCGATCCGTCGGGTTCGAGGAACCGCATGAGCCGGACGACCGAGCGCCGGTTGGCGACGGGCGCGTGCGGCCGTCCGCGCTCGGCGTCGACGACGAGCATGTGCACCGTGTTGGACCCGATGTCCAGAACTCCCAGCCGCATGGGTCGACGGTAGCCCTAGCGAAGCATCCGCGCGGGTCGGCGGGGTGAAACTCACCCGCCCAGCGGTTGCCGACCTTCCCCACCCTCACTAGGTTCGGCGCGGGTCGCTCGCACGACCGCTCGCAGTCTCAGGGATGGCGGCAGCGGCGACCCTCACGGAACAGGGAGAGAACAGGGATGCTCAGCTCAACCACGCCCGCGAGACGCCGCACGACGGCGCTGCTCACCGCGCTCGTCACGCTCGGCCTCGTCGGGCTCGTGCCCGCGACCGCGCAGGCCGCCGTCGCGCAGACCCTCACCGTCACGGTGACGGGCCAGCCCGCCGGGACCACCGTCCAGGTCGACCTGTACGAGCTCAACGCGCGCGGCAGCTCGCTCAGCTACAGGTCGAGCGCGACGACGAGCACGGCAGGCGTCGTCACGTTCGCGACGACGTCGGGCAAGACCTACAGCCTGCGCGCCTCGTCGACGGCCAGCACGTACTCGCAGTTCCTCGGCGGCGGCGACTGGCAGGAGAACGCGACCCTGTTCACGACCCCGAACGCGACGACCGCGACGCGCGCGTTCCCCCTCCTCGGCTACTCGACCGTCACGGGCAAGGTCACCGTGCCCGCCGGCACGACGATCGACTGGGGCGAGGTCCAGTCCCACGAGCTCTCCCGCAGCGCCTCGGTCGACTCGGACGTGTGGATCAACTCGTCCTGGGCCTCGATCGGCGCCGACGGGACGTTCACCGTCAAGACACGACCGAACCGCCCCGTCACGCTGTCCGCCTCCGTCGACCTCACGGACGGCCGCACCCTGCTGACCACCTGGCTCGGCGGCAAGGTCTCCAACCTGCTCAGCCAGCACGACGCGACGGTCTTCACCTCCGCCAAGAGCGGCGGCACCGTGGCCGGCAAGAACATCGCCCTGCGCACCTTCGCGTCCACGCTCGCCGTCAAGGTCACGGGCGCCTCCGCGGCGACGTCCACGTACGTCACCGCGCGCAACATCGGCACCGACTACACGTCGTCGACCACGCTGAGCGCAGGGACAACGGCCGGCGCCATCACGTACCTCGCACCCGGCACCTACCTCGTCAACGCCGAGAACGGTGACAAGCGCGCCTCGACGGTCGTCACCGTCGGGTCCGGCACGAAGAACCTGAGCCTCACGCTCGGCGCCCTGGGCAACCCGCCCCTGACGTACGTCTACACCGACGGCACGGCACGCGTGGGCACGACCATCACCGCGTCGACGAAGGTGATCGGCGCACCGACCGGGGCCAAGGTGACGACCTACTGGACCGACGGCAACCGCGTCATCGGCACCGGCCCGAAGCTCACCGTCCCGGCATCGGCGCACGGGACCCCGATCGTCGTCCACTCGACGGTGGCCGCGCCGGGCCATGTCATCAGCCACGGCAGCGCGTGGGTGGGGCGCACGAGCACGGGCAACCCGCCGCGGGCGCGTGTCGCGCCAGTCGTGTCGGGAACGCCGCAGGTCGGGCGCACCCTGACGGTCAGCACGGGCGCGTGGGACGCGGCCGGGACGACGGTCGCGATCCAGTGGACGCGCAACGGCGCCCCGATCGCCGGGGCGCGGTCGAACCGGTACGCGCTCGTCGGCACCGACGCGGGCGCACGCATCGGCGTGACGCTCGTCGCGACCGCTCCCCGTCAGGCCGCCGCGACCCTCCAGGTGCTGACGTCGAGCAACGTCGCGAAGGCGTCCTCGCGGATCACCGTCAAGGCGGGCAAGCGCAAGGCGACCGTCCGGGTCAAGGCCGCGGGCGTTCCCGCCCCGACCGGCAAGGTCACCGTCCGCTACGGCAAGAAGAAGGTCACCAAGACCCTCCGCGCCAAGAACAAGGGCCGGGTCGTCGTGAAGCTGCCGCGCGGCACCCACAAGGTCAAGGTCAGCTACAGCGGCTCGAAGCAGGTCCTCAAGACCACGTCGAAGAAGCTCAAGATCAAGGTGCGCTGAGCGCCCTCTGTCACGAAACGGCCTCCGTCCTCCCGTGAGGGGGACGGAGGCCGTCGTCGTTCGGGAGCTGCGGCTGCTCAGCGCTTCGAGCGCACGACCTTGGCCGCGCCCTTGCCCTTGTACGTGATCTTGCCCTTCGTGAACTTCTGGGTGCAGGTCTTCACGCCCTTCTTGGTGGTGCACTTGCGGCCACCCGTGGGCCAGCCGATCGACTTGCCGGCCTTCTGCGTCTTGACCCAGGCCTTGCCGATCTTCCCCGTCAGCGCGCGCGTGCCGTAGCGGGGGTGCGAGGCGATCGCGCCGCCGCTGAAGTACTGGTAGCACGCCTTGCCGCCCTTGACCTTCGAGCACTTCTGGTTCTTCGTCGGCCAGCCGAGCGAACCCTTGTTCAGCTTGGCCTTCGCCCAGCGCGTGGCGATCTTGCCGACGACGGCGCGGTTGCCGTACTTGGAGTGCGCGGTCGCGTAGCCGCCCTGGAACTTCTGCGTGCAACGCGTCCCGGCCTTGGTGCACTTGGCGTTCGCACGCGGCATCTTGAGCGCGCCGTTGCGGGTCTTGGAGGCCTTCCACGCCTTCGCGATACCGCCGGAGACGACGCGCGTCCCGGTGGACCTGCCCTGCGCGACGTAGCCGCCGGTGAAGCGCTGGACGCACGTGTCGTCCTTCTTGCGGCAGCTCACGGCCGCAGCGGGCCAGCCGAGGGCGCCCTTCTGCGACTTCTGCTTGACCCATGCGGTGCGGACTGCGCCCTTGGGCATCGCGATGCCCGTGGTCTTGTTCGAGGCGAGGGTGCCGCCGGCGAACGTCTGGACGCAGTAGCGGCCGTTCTTCGAGCAGACCTGCGACTTCGTCTGCTTGCCGAACGTGCCGTCCAGGCCCCCGTTCGCGAGCCATGCCTTCTGCACGGTGCCCGTCACGGCGATGCTCGTCGAGCCGAACCACTCGGTGAAGCCACGCCAGAAGTTGCGGTTGCCGAACGAGGAGCAGTTCGGGGTGTTCTTGTTCGAGAGGTCGCCGTTGCCGTTGAGGTCCTTGAGGGCGGCGGCGTTGGGGACGTAGGGCGTGTAGTAGTACAGGCCGGCCGTCGCCTTGTTCTTGATGAGGACGGTCTGCGTCCCGCACGAGGTGTTCGGGTGGTACTGGATCTCGTGAACCTTGCCTGCGGGCCGCCAGCTGTAGACGTCCTTCGCGACGGCATACCGCTGGAACTGCCGGGCTGCGCCGTAGACCTGGTTGAAGAAGCCCGCGTTCTCGGGGTTGCAACCGCCGTCGTCGGGGCACGCAAAACCGGTCGCGAAGTCGTACTGCCGCTGCGTCGGAGCGGTCGACGTGACGAGCGACTGCTCCTTCTGGAGCAGGACGAGCAGGACCTTGGGGCTCACGCCGCACGCCTTGCCGACCTTCGCGATGATCGCCGACGCCTTCTCGTTCTTCGCCCCCTTGTAGGCCTTGCAGTAGGCGTTCTTCGGGACGGACTTCGTCGTCGTCGTGAAGTCCTTGAGGCACTTGGGGCCGTCGGTCGCGGCGCACTTGGCGACCTTGCTCTTGAGGAAGGCCTGCACCTGCCCCGCGGACAGCGCGGAGCCCGTGAAGAAGACCTCGTCGGTGATGAGGTTGCCGGGGTCGAAGTTCCCGAGCGGCGTCTTCGTGATCGTGTTGGGATCCTTCGCCGCCTCGGCGACGGTCGCGCCGGAACCTGGCACGATCGCGGTGCCGACGGCCACGAGGAGCGCGACGAGCAGGCCGAGCGGGCGCTGCCTGCGTCGTCTCCCCTGGTCAGGCGCTTGGGCGGGCGGGCTCGAGACGGGGTGCTCGTTCACAGCGGGTCCTTCGTGAGGTTCGGGGGACTTGTCCACCCTAACCGCAGGGTCTGAGAGGGCCTCCTCCCAGCCGGCAGGCGGCGTCAGGAACGCACTTTCCCGTGGTCAGCCGCGCACGATCGCTGCGCGCGCCGCAGCCTTCGCCGCCATGATCCGCGCGTGCCGCTCGGCGGCTGCGGCGCGGCGGGCGGCACGCTCTGCGCGACGCTCGTCCGCCCCCTCGACGCCGCGGGCGGCACGGGCGGCGCGAGCGGCGTCGAGCCGGGCCGCGGCGTCCTCGTGGGCGGCGCGGATCTGCGGGAGGGCGGCGAGGTCGACGCGTCGCGCGAGCTCGAGCTGGTCGAGCTCGACGACGCCCGTGCCGACGATCTGGTGCGCGCGCCGCACGGGTTCGGCGCCAGCCGCAGGGGCGTGGGCGCGGATGTTCGCGAGGTCCAGCAGCAGGACCCCGTCGATGTCGGCGACGTCCGCCTCGACGTCGCGCTGGAGGGCGAGGTCGAGGACGACGAGCGGGCGCGGCGTCGGGTCGGGCGCGTGCGCGAGCCGCTCGGCCTGCTCGGCGGCGCGCTCGCGCGCGGTGCGCACGGCGGCGGCGTCGAGGACCGTGCCGATACGGCCTGAGCACGAGACGACGAGGTCGGCGTCGGCGAGCGCGTCCACGAGGCCACCGGGTTCGATCGCGGCGACGCCGCGGGCGCGCGCGAAGTCCGCCGCGCGTCCGGAGCGCGAGTAGACGCGCACGTCGTGGCAGCCGCGGGCGCGGAGCGCCGCGAGGGACGCGCCCGCGTACGAGCCGGTGCCGATGAGGACGGCGCGCGTCAGGCGCCACGGCCCGAGGTGCTCGCCGACGAGGTCGAGCCCCACGCCGACGATCGAACGACCGACGGCACCGAGGCCTGTCGCGGCCTCGATGCGCCGCGAGACGCGGGTGGCGTGGGCGAAGAGCCGCTCGAGGTCGGGGCTCGTCGTGCCGCGCGACCGCGCGGCGCCCAGGGAGCGGCGCACCTGCCCGGCGATCTCCCGCTCGCCGACGACCATCGAGTCGAGACCTGACGCGACCTCCAGGAGGTGCCGCACGGCGTCGTGCCCGGTGCGTGGGGTGAGCGCGGCGCGCACGTCGTCGTGGGAGAGGCCCGTGGCGTCCGCGACGCGGCTGGCGACGAGGGCGGCGACCTCGCCGGGGCCGACGTCGCCGGGTGCGTCGACGTAGACCTCGAAGCGGTTGCAGGTCGCGAGCACGACCACGCCGTCGGCGTGGGACCGGTCTTCGACGAGCGTCTGCCCCAGGTCTCCGGAGGCACCACTGAGCTCCTCGAGCTCGTCGAGCCCCAGGTCGTGGTGGGATGCCGCAAAGGAGAAGATGTTCACGTCAGGCACGATTCAATCACCGACGAGAAATCAGGGCACAATCGCGTGATGAGCGTCTCGAAGAACCACCCGCTAACTGACGGGACGACAGAAAATTCGCGCCTTGTCCGCGCATTTCAGGGCCAGCGGCCCGACGTCACACCGGTGTGGTTCATGCGGCAGGCAGGCCGCTCCCTGCCCGAGTACCGCCGCGTCCGCGACGGCGTCGGCATGATCGAGTCCTGCCTGCGGCCGGACCTCGCCGCCGAGATCACGCTCCAGCCGGTACGCCGCCACCGCGTCGACGCGGCCGTGTTCTTCTCCGACATCGTCGTGCCCCTGCGCCTCGCCGGCGTCGACGTCGACATCGCGCCCGGCGTCGGCCCCGTCCTCGGCGCTCCCGTGCGCATGGCCGACGACGTCGCTCGGCTCGAGGCCCTCGAGCTCACCGAGGAGGCGCTCGCCCCCGTGCGCGAGGCGGTCGAGCTCGCGGTCGCCGGTCTTGCCGCCGACCCGGGTGCGAGCGGCACGGGCGACACCCCGCTCATCGGGTTCGGCGGGGCACCGTTCACGCTCGCCGCCTACCTCGTCGAGGGCAGGCCGTCGCGCGACCACCTCGCCGCCCGTGCGCTCATGCACGCGGACCCCGAGCTGTGGGCACGGCTCCTCACCTGGTGCGCGAGCGTGACGGGCGCGTTCCTCGTCACCCAGGTGCGCGCCGGCGCGAGCGCCGTGCAGCTCTTCGACTCGTGGGCCGGGTCGCTGTCCCTCGCGGACTACGAGGCGTCCGTCGCGCCGTTCTCCGCGCTCGCGCTCGAGGGCGTCCGCGCCCTCGACGTGCGCGTCCCCGTCGTGCACTTCGGGACGGGCACGGGCCACCTGCTCGAGGCGATGCGCGACGTCGGCGCCGACGTCGTCGGTGTCGACCACCGCACGCCGCTCGACGAGGCGTCGAAGCTCCTCGGTCACCGCACTCCGCTCCAGGGGAACATCGACCCGGCGCTGCTGTTCACGCCGCCCGCGACGCTCGAGGCGCACGTCCACGACGTCCTGCGCCGGGGCCTCGCGGCGCCCGCGCATGTCGTCAACCTCGGGCACGGCGTGCCCCCGGACGCCGACCCGGACGTGCTCACGGCGGTCGTCGGCACGGTCCACGAGGCGCGGCCCGAGGAGCTGTCGTGAGCGGACGCGCGGTCGTCGTCGGGGGCGGGGTCGCCGGCCTCGTCCTCGCGCGCGACCTGGCCCGCGCGGGCCGCGACGTCGTCGTCCTCGAGGCGCGCGAGCACGCGGGCGGGTGCGTCGGCCAGGTCACGGTGACGCGCGGCGGTATCGACGGCGCGGAGCCGCAGTGCCCCGCCTCGTCGCCGTTCGCGCAGGTCACGCTCGACGCGGGTGCCGAGTCGTTCGCGACGCGCTCGCCGGCCGTGCCCGACCTCCTCGCCGAGCTGGGCCTCGCCGACGACGTCGTCGCGCCGTCGGCCGCGTCCGCGTGGGTGCGGTCGCCGGACGTCCTGACCCGGCTGCCGCGCTCGGGCGTGCTCGGCATCCCGGGGGACCTGGCCGACGTGCGTCGTGCCCTCGGCACGCGCGCGTGGCTGCGCGCTCGGCTCGACGCCGCCCTGCCCGCGCGCGTCGGCACGCGAGGGGACGCCGGCGTGTCCGTCGGCCATCTCGTGCGGGCCCGCCTCGGCACGCGCGTGCTGCGCACGTTCGTCGCGCCCGTCGCGGGCGGGGTCCACTCGACGTCGGCGGACCTGCTCGACGTCGACGCTGTCGCGCCCGGCCTGCGCGACGGCGTCGCACGGCACGGCTCCCTCGTCGCGGCGGCCTCGGCGCTGCGCCAGGCCGCGCCGGCGGGAGCGGCCGTCGCCGGGCTGCGCGGCGGCATGCACCGGATGGTCACCGCGCTGCTCGCCGACCTCGACGCCCTCGGCGTCGAGGTGCGCACGGCGACGCGCGTCGCGCGGCTCGAGCGGACCGACGACGGCTGGGCCGTGCACGTCGTCGGGCCGTCACGCCCCGGCTCGTTCGAGGCCGCCGTCGGCGCGTCGTCCGCCGCAACGGTCGAGGCCGACGACGTGGTCGTCGCGACGACCTCGATCGACGCGGGGCGCCTCCTCGCGCCCTACGTCCCCGCCGAGACGATCCCGCCCGTGCCGCGCGGTCACGTCAACCTCGTCACGCTCGTCCTCGACGCGCCCGCGCTCGACGCCGCGCCGCGCGGGACGGGCGTCCTCGTCGCCGCGGGGACGAACGCGGCGCACGGCATCCGCGCGAAGGCGCTCACGCACGCGAGCGCCAAGTGGTCGTGGGTCGCCGACGCCCTGCCGCCCGGGCACCACGTCCTGCGGCTCTCGTACGGCCGGCTCGGCGGGGAGCCCGACCCGGGCGACGCCTCCGCGACGTCGCTCGAGCGCACCGCGCTGCACGACGCGGGCCAGCTCCTCGGGGTGCCCCTCACCCCCGCGCACGTGGTCGGGGCGAAGGTGGTGCGGTTCGCGAGCGCGCTGCCGTTCGCGGCCACCGGGCACCGTGCGCGCGTGGCGCGGCTGCGCGACGCCGTCGGGCAGGTCCCGGGGCTGCACGTGGCAGGGGCGTGGGTCGCGGGGACCGGGCTGTCCGCCGTCGTCGCGGACGCGCGGCGCACGGCCGCGCAGATGACCGCCTAGGCGGTCGGCGCGTCCACCGACGGCTGCTCGTCCGACTTCGGCGGACGGGCGACGGGGGTCCACGGCGTCATGCGGCGCCACAGGACGGGGGTGCCCCGCATCAGCTCGCCGCTGCGCCACAGGTGGTCGGTTCCCTCGACGATCGTCACGACCGACGCCCACGCCGCGCTGTCCGACGTCAGCACGACGCCCTCGGCGGCGCGGCCGCGCGCGATCGCGGTGACGTGGTCGATCAGGTCGTCGCCCGAGGGACGGTCGGACGACAGTGGCACGAGGGTCGAGAGGAGCTCGCCGCTCTCGACCCGCGCCGTGTCGGCGTCGTACCAGGTGATGGTCATGCTGTGGCCCGCGGCGTCGGACAGCACGACGCTTCCGGAGCGCGGCTGGGACACGTTCCAGGCGACGCGGGTCGCGAGCGCGTCGAGGCGCTCGACCGCGGAGACCCAGGCCGGGTCGTCGTCAGGGGTCACGGGGATCATGCGGTCGCGTCCATCGGGGTGCGGCCGCTGCGCGGCATGCCCAGGGTGCGGCGCCACAAGACGTGCTCGTCCGGCGTCGGGCTCGCCTCGGTCCACCGGAACGACGGGCTGGAACCTTCCCACACGAGGCGGGACCAGCCGCCGGCGACGTCGCGGACGACGCCCTCGCGCACGCCTCCGGTCAGGAGCGCCTCGACGAACGCGGCGGCCTCGCTGCGCTTGCCGGAGCCCGCGAGCGCGGCGACCTCGACCTTGATCGCGAACCCAGCCTCGACGCGCACCTTGTCGTCGCCGACCCACGTCACCGAGACCTTCTGGCCGAGCGTCTCCATCGACTCGTCGTCGAGGTGCACCGTCAACCACTTGCCGTAGGCGTGGTGAGCACGCGGACCCATGATGAGGTCCGCGCCGAGTCGGTGCGTCAGCTCGTCGAGCTCGTCGAGCAGCTGCGGGGGCAGCATCTGGTCCCATCCTCCGTCCGTGGTCGTGCCGGTCGCGGGTCGTCGTGCCCGGCGCCTGGGCCGGGTGCGGCGTTCATCTTCCTATCGGTCGGTCGAGAACGCGACGTGAGTCTAGCCACTCGGTCAGGTGGTGGTGTCCGCGGTGGGCGCGGGGCCGGCCAGCAGAATGCCAGGTTTTTTCACAACGTGTCAGAACAATCGACGTGCGGAATTCCTGAGCAGCCGTTTCGCGCCTGCCTCACAAAAGGCGCAGACTACTGATCATGACCTCCACGGACGCCTACGGAAATGCAGTCCCGGACACCGACGGGCCCGAGCCCGTCGGGTATACGCTCTGGGCGGTCCTGCGCCGCGACGAGTCGCCCGAAGCGCGCAGCGTCGCAGCCGGCGCTGTCCCGGCCGAGCTCGCCGCCGAGCTCGACGCCGTCGTCGCACGCCTCCCCGAGGAGGTCAGGCTGCGCGGCACGTACGACGCGTCCGGGCTGCGCGCCGACTCCGACGTCATCGTCTGGCTGACGGGCCCCACCGCCGAGGGTCTGCAGGCCGCCCTGCGCACGCTGCGCCGCACCGAGCTGCTCGGCGCACTGCTGCCGACGTGGAACGCGCTCGGGGTGCACCGCCCCGCCGAGTTCACCGCCCGCCACCTGCCCGCGTTCATGCGCGACGTCCCGCCCGCCGCGTGGCTCACCGTCTACCCGTTCGTGCGGTCCTACGAGTGGTACCTGCTGCCCGAGGAGGAGCGGCGCACGATGCTCGCCGACCACGGACGCAAGGGCCGCGACTACCCGCAGGTGCTCGCCAACACCGTCTCCGCGTTCTCGCTCGGCGACTACGAGTGGCTCCTCGGCCTCGAGGCGGACGAGCTCACCGACCTCGTCGACCTCATGCGGCACCTGAGGTACACGGAAGCGCGCAGGCACGTCCGCGACGAGCTGCCGTTCTACACAGGGCGGCGCGTCGGCTCCGCCGAGCTCGCCGAGATCCTGGTGGGTCAGGCATGAGCGCCGCCGACCTCCCCACCCCGGACGCCCGCACGCCCGGCGAGCCCGAGACCGTCGCGCCGGACGCCGCGCCCCACGCCTGCGCGTGCGGCGACGGAGGCTGCGGCGGCGCGCCCGACGACGAGCACGGTCTCGTCGAGGTCGGCCTCGACGACTACCTCGCGGCCCTCCGCGAGGCCCTCCCCACCCCGCAGCCCGCCGAGCCCGTCGCGTACGACGCCGTGCTCCTCGTCGGCTTCGGAGGCCCCGAGGGGCAGGACGACGTCATCCCGTACCTGCGCAACGTCACGCGCGGCCGCGGCATCCCCGACGAGCGCCTCGAAGAGGTCGCCGTGCACTACCGCGCCCACGGCGGCGTCTCACCGATCAACCAGCAGAACCGGGACCTGCGCGCCGCGCTCGTCGCAGAGCTCGAGGCCCGAGGGCTCGACCTGCCGGTCTACTGGGGCAACCGCAACTGGGACCCGTACCTGCCCGACACGATCGCCGAGGCGGCCGAGAACGGCCACACGCGCCTGCTCGCCGTCGTGACCGCGGCGTACTCCTCCTACTCGGGCTGCCGGCAGTACCGCGAGGACCTCGCCGCCGCGATCGAGGAGGCCGGGCAGACCGGTCGGGTGACGATCGACAAGGTGCGCCAGTTCTACGACTCCCCCGGCTTCGTCGAGCCGTTCGTCGAGGGCGTGCGCGGGGCGCTCGAGCGTCTGCGCGCCCAGGACGGCGTCGCTCCCGACGGCGTGCGCGTCCTGTTCGCGACCCACTCGATCCCGACGGCTGCGGCGTCCGCGACCGGCCCGCAGACCGGGACGGACGACGAGGGCGAGTACGAGATCCCGTGGGCCGAGGGCGGCGCGTACGACGCGCAGCACTACGCGGTCGCCGACGCGATCATGGAAGCCGTCGACACGACCGTGCCGTGGGAGCTCGTCTACCAGTCGCGCTCGGGCAACCCGCGCACGCCGTGGCTCGAGCCCGACATCAACGACCGCATCGAGGAGCTCGCCCGGCCGGTCGCCGAGCGGGAGGACCCGGAGGACGACCAGGCCGTCGATGCGCTCGTGATCGTCCCGCTCGGCTTCGTGTCGGACCACATGGAGGTCCTGTGGGACCTCGACAACGAGGCGATGACGACGGCGCGCGAGCACGCGATCCTCGCCGAGCGCGTGCCGACGCCGGGCGTGCACCCGGCCTTCGTGCGCGGGCTCGTCGACCTGGTCGCCGAGCGCACCCTCGTCACGACGGCGGACGGGTCGACCGCCCCGGCGGGCGGACGCTGCGGCTCGGCGACGGCGCTCGGCCCCTGGTACGACGTCTGCCGTCCCGGCTGCTGCCTCAACCCGGTCGCGGAACCGCTGCCCGCGGTCGCGGGTGAGGCGCCGTGACCGCCACGACCGTCCGGATCGGCACGCGTGCTTCGGCGCTCGCGCGCACGCAAACGGGGCACGTCGCGGACGCGCTCACGTCGGCGGCCGCGGCAGCGGGCGTGGACGTGCGCGTCAAGACCGTGCCGGTGACGACCGAGGGCGACCGCAGCCGTGCCTCGCTCGCGCAGCTCGGCGGGACGGGCGTGTTCGTCACGGCCTTGCGCGACGCGCTGCTCGCCGACGTGTGCGACCTCGCCGTGCACTCGCTCAAGGACCTGCCCACAGCGCCCGCGCCCGGGCTCGAGATCGTCGCGACGCCCGAGCGGGTGTCGCCGCTCGACGCGCTGTGCGCGCGCGACGGGCTCGACCTCGCGGGGCTGCCGCGCGGGGCTCGGGTCGGGACCGGGTCGCCGCGCCGCAAGGCGCAGCTCCTCGCAGCGCGCCCCGACCTCGAGGTCGTCGACATCCGCGGCAACGTCGAGACGCGCCTCGCGCGGGCCCTGGGTGCGGACGCCGACCTGCACGCCGTCGTCCTCGCTGCCGCCGGGCTCGCCCGGCTCGGGCGCTCCGACGTCGTCTCCGAGGTGCTCGCACCCGACGTGATGATGCCCGCGCCCGGCCAGGGCGTGCTCGCCGTCGAGCAGCGCGCGGGGGCGTCGTTCCCCGGTGTCGCGGCGCTCGACCACATCCCGACCCGCCTCGCCGCGACCGCGGAGCGCACGCTCCTCGCCCGGCTCGAGGCCGGGTGTGCCGCGCCCGTCGGCGCTCTCGGCACCGTGTCCGACGACGGCCGCACCCTCGAGCTGCAGGCCGTCGTCGCGTCCCTCGACGGGACGCGCGTGCTGCGCCACGGCGCCTCCTCCGTCTGCAGCGCCGCCTGGCTGCCCGGCGAACCACGTCCGACGGACGAGGAGCTCACCGCGAGCCTCGTGCACGACGTGCAGAGCGCGGCGACCCTCGGTGCCGACCTCGCCGACCTGCTCCTCGACCTGGGCGCGGCAGACATCGCGCCGCTGCGATGAGCGAGCCGTCGACCGACGAGGCGGCCCGGCGCGTGCGCGTCCTCGTCCCGCGCGGTGGCCGCCCGGGCCGCGAGCTCGCCGACGCGCTGACGGCGGCGGGGCTCGAGCCGGTCGTCGCACCGCTCATCTCCTTCCGCGACCCCGACGACGTCGCGCCGCTGCGCGAGGGCCTGCGCCGCCTCGCCGACGGCGCGTACGGGTGGCTGGTCCTCACGTCGGAGCGGACGGTCGACGCTCTCGTCGACCACGGCCTCGGCGAGGTCCCGGAGCGCACGCGGGTGGCCGTCGTCGGGCCGTCGACCGGGCGACGCGCCCGCGCCGCGGGCCTGCGCGTGGACGTGACTCCCGAGTGGGACCGCACCGCGACAGGGCTGCTCGCTGCGCTGCGCGGCGAGGAGCCCGCGGCCGCGTTCGCGCCGCGCTCGTCGATCGCGCGGCCTGAGCTCGTCGACGGCCTGCGGGCCGCCGGCTGGACGGTCGACGCCCCGGACGCGTACGTCACCGAGACCGCGACTGGCCTGCCCGACGACGCGGCGGACGTCGACGTCGTCGTCCTCACGTCGTCGAGCACCGCCGAGACGTGGACGCGCGTCGCGCCCGACGGCGCGGCCCCCCTGCTCGTGTCGATCGGGCCGCGCACGACCGAGACCGCTGCCGCGCTCGGCCAGACGATCACCCACGAGGCCGCGACGCCCGACGTCCCGGCGCTCGTCGCCGCCGTCCGGACGGCGGTCGCACGAAGCACAGCCGACGCACGCCCCTGGCAGGCTGGTCCTGGGCCCGCAGGGACCGCTGCACCCGACCCCGACGAGAGGCACACGCCATGAACGCCGCTCCCACCCCGTTCCACCGTCCGCGCAGGCTGCGCCGCACGCCCGCGCTGCGGGCACTCGTCGCGGAGACGCGCGTCCACCCGCGTGAGCTCGTCCTGCCCGTGTTCCTCAAGGAAGGCCTGGACGAGCCTGCGCCGATCGGGTCGATGCCGGGCGTCGTGCAGCACAGCCGCGACTCGCTGCGCCGCGAGGCGGCGCGCGCGGCCGAGGCGGGCATCGGCGGGATCATGCTGTTCGGCGTGCCGCTCGAGCGCGACGCCGTCGGCTCGGGCGCGACCGCACCGGACGGCGTCCTCAACGTCGCCGTCGAGGACGTCGTCGCGGAGGTCGGTGACGCGCTCGTCGTCATGACCGACGTGTGCCTCGACGAGTTCACCGACCACGGGCACTGCGGCCTGCTCGCCGCGGACGGCTCCGTCGACAACGATGCGACGCTCGGGCGCTACGCCACGATGGCGGTGCAGCACGCGGAGCGCGGGGCCGACGTCGTCGGGCTGTCGGGGATGATGGACGGCCAGGTCGCCGCCGTGCGCGAGGCCCTCGACGAGGCCGGCTTCACGAGCACGGCCGTGCTCGCGTACGCCGCGAAGTACGCGTCGGCGTTCTACGGGCCGTTCCGCGAGGCCGTCGAGTCGACCCTCGAGGGCGACCGCCGCGCCTACCAGATGAACCCCGGCAACCGCCGGGAGGCTGCGCTCGAGGTCGGGCTCGACATCGCCGAGGGCGCGGACATCGTCATGGTCAAGCCCGCCGGCCCCTACCTCGACGTTCTCGCCGACGTCGCTGCAACCTCCGAGGTGCCCGTCGCCGCGTACCAGGTGAGCGGCGAGTACGCGATGCTCGAGGCGGCCGCCGCGATCGGCTACATCGACCGCGAGCGCGCGATCGCCGAGTCGCTCGTCGCGATCCGGCGTGCGGGCGCCGACACGACGCTGACGTACTGGGCCGTCGAGGCGGCCACGAACCCTGCTATCCAGGAGCTGCTGTGACCTCCACGTCCGACGCCACGACCAACGAGGCCGCGTTCGCGCACGCCCGCAGCGTGCTGCCCGGCGGGGTGAGCTCGCCCGTGCGGGCGTACGGATCGGTCGGCGGGACACCGCGGCTCATCGCCTCGGCGCGCGGCGCCTACGTGACCGATGTCGAGGGACGCGAGTACGTCGACCTCGTCGCGTCGTGGGGGCCTGCGCTCCTCGGGCACGCGCACCCGGCGGTCGTCGCCGCGGTGCAGGAGGCCGCGGCGCGCGGCCTGTCGTTCGGCGCGCCGACGTGCGCGGAGGCCGAGCTGGCCGACGCCGTGATCGCCCGGGTGCCCGCCGTCGAGAAGCTGCGGCTCGTCTCGACGGGGACCGAGGCGACGATGACGGCCGTCCGCCTCGCGCGCGGCGTGACCGGGCGGCCGCTGATCGTGAAGTTCGCGGGCTGCTACCACGGTCACGTCGACGCGCTCCTCGCATCGGCGGGATCCGGGCTGGCGACGCTCGCGATGCCCGGCTCCGCGGGAGTGACTGCCGCGGCGGCCGCGGAGACGATCGTGCTGCCGTACAACGACCTCGCCGCGGTCGAGGCGGTCTTCGCGGCGCGCGGCAGCGACATCGCCGCCGTCATCACGGAGGCGGCACCCGCGAACATGGGCGTCGTCGCGCCGAACCCCGGCTTCAACGCCGGGCTGCGCACCATCACCCAGGCGCAGGGCGCGCTGCTGATCCTCGACGAGGTGCTCACGGGCTTCCGCGTCTCCGCGAGCGGTTGGTGGGGGCTCGAGGGCGCCGCCGAGGGCTGGGCGCCGGACATCTTCACGTTCGGCAAGGTCATCGGCGGCGGCATGCCGGTCGCCGCGCTCGGCGGCCCGGCGGCGATCATGGACCACCTTGCGCCGCTCGGTCCCGTCTACCAGGCGGGCACCCTCTCGGGGAACCCGGTCGCGGTCGCGGCAGGCCTCGCGACGCTGCGGGCGGCCGACACGGCGGTGTACGAGCACGTCGACCGCGCCGCCGACGTCGTGTCCGAGGCGGTGAGCGCCGCCCTCGCCGGGGCCGGCGTGGCCCACACCGTGCAGCGGGCCGGCTCGCTCTTCTCGTTCGCGTTCGGGGAGCCGACGGCTGATGCCTCCGGGATCCCGGGCCCGCGCGACTACGCGGCCGTGCAGGCACAGGAGGCGTGGCGCTACCCGCCGTTCTTCCACGCGATGCTCGACGCCGGCGTCGCTCTCCCGCCGTCCGTCTTCGAGGCGTGGTTCCTCACGGCCGCGCACGACGCGGACGCGGTCGGGCGCATCGTCGACGCGCTGCCGGCAGCCGCTCGGGCTGCCGCCGACGCGACGCGCCCGGCAGGCTGACGCTCGAGCACCCTGACCCACGCACCTGCCATCGACGGAGATGACGCACGTGACCGAACCGACGTACCTGTCCGACCGCACCCCCAACGCCGGACGCGTCCTGCCCGCACGCGCGTGGCTCCCGACCGACGCACCGTCGCTGCAGCTCGACGGGACCTGGCGGTTCCGGCTGCACGACGTCGCCGACCCTGCCAGCGACGCCACGGAACCACCCTGGGACGTGCTCCTCGACGACTCCGGCTGGGAGACCATCACCGTCCCCTCGCACTGGGTCCTCACCGGGGAGGGCACCCGCGGGCGGCCCTGGTACACGAACGTCCAGTACCCGTTCCCGGTCGACCCACCGCACGTCCCCCGCACGAACCCGACCGCCGACCACCGCCGCACCTTCGACCTCCCCGACGAGGACGCCTGGCGCGACGCCGAACGCGTCCTCCTGCGGCTCGACGGCGTCGAGTCGGCCTGCCGCGTATGGCTCAACGGGTCCGAGGTCGGCGTCGTCAAGGGCAGCAGGCTCGTCCACGAGCTTGATGTCACAGGCCTCGTCCGGCCCGGCCGCAACGTCCTGGTCGTGCGCGTCCACCAGTGGTCCGACGCCACCTACCTCGAAGACCAGGACCAGTGGTGGCTGCCCGGGATCTTCCGCTCGGTCACCCTGCTCGCCCGGCCGGTCGGCGCGCTCGACGACGTGTGGGCTCGCACCGGCTACGACCACGTCGCCGGCACCGGCGAGATCGACCTCGACATCGCCGCGAGCCCGAGCGCCTGGCCCGTGACGCTCACCGTTCCCGAGCTCGGCGTGGACGTCCGCTGGGACGCGCCCTCCGACGTCGCCCCCGTCCGCGTCCCGGCGGAGCCCTGGACCGCCGAAACTCCCCGCCTCTACGACGCCCAGGTCTCCTCGCCGGGCGAGACCGTCAGCCTCAGGCTGGGGTTCCGCACGGTCCGCATCGACGGGGCGCGCTTCACCGTGAACGGCCAGCGCATCGTCATGCGAGGCGTCAACCGGCACGAGACCCACCCGGTACGGGGCCGAGTCTTCGACGAGGCCCATGCCCGCGCCGACATGGCGCTCATGAAGCGCCACAACATCAACGCGATCCGCACCGCGCACTACCCGCCGCACCCGCGCGTCCTCGACCTCGCGGACGAGCTCGGCTTCTGGGTCGTCGACGAGTGCGACCTCGAGACGCACGGCTTCGAGCTCGTCGGCACGCTCGACACCGAGAGCGACGACCCTCGCTGGCGCGACGCCTTCCTCGACCGTATCCAGCGCACGGTCGAACGCGACAAGAACCATCCGTCGGTCATCATGTGGTCGCTCGGGAACGAGTCCGGCACCGGATCCAACCTCGCGGCCATGTCGAGCTGGGTGCACGGCCGCGACCCGTCCCGCCCCGTCCACTACGAGGGCGACCGCACCGGGGCGTACACCGACGTGTACTCCCGGATGTACCCCACGCTCGAGGAGGTGCGTGCGATCCTCGGTGAGTCCGGCGAGATCTTCGGCGTCACCGCCCCCGCGCAGGCCGCCCGCCTGCGCGCGCAACCCTTCCTGCTGTGCGAGTACGCGCACGCGATGGGCAACGGGCCAGGCGCTCTCGAGGCATACGAAGAGCTGTTCGACTCCTCGGACCGCTTCCACGGCGCGTTCGTGTGGGAGTGGCGTGACCACGGCATCCTCACGACGACCGGTGACGGCGTGCCGTTCTACGCGTATGGCGGCGACTTCGGGGAACCCGTCCACGACGGCAGCTTCGTCATGGACGGCCTCGTCAGGTCCGACGACGTGCCGTCGCCCGCGCTCGCAGAGCTCGCCGCCGTCATCGCACCAGTGCGGCTGTCGTTCGACGCCGGTCAGGCGACCCTGCGCAACCGTCGCGCGTTCGCGTCGACCGCGGACCTCGACGTCACGTGGACCCTCGAGGTGGACGGGCACGAGGTTGCCGACGGCGCTCTCGACCTGCCAGACGTCCCCGCGGGCGAGGCGCGCAGCACCACCTGGCAGCCACCCGCTCTCGACGCACGACGCCACGAGCCGGGCTCCGAGGTGTTCCTGACGCTCACGGCTGCGCTCCGTGAGGCCACGCCCTGGGCCCCCGCCGGGCACGTCGTCGCCTGGCACCAGGTGGCGATCGACCCGCACCTCGTCGGGCTCGATCCGGCGCCCGCGCCGCGGCGCCGGCACGGCACGGCGGCGCCTCAGGTGGTCAGCGCCACCGACATGCCCGCCGGGATCGACGCCCCCGGAGGTGCGCTGCGCCTCGGAGAGGCGTGGTTCGACCGCGACACCGGCGCACTCCTGCGCATCGGATCCCTCGACGTCGACGGTCCGCAGCCCGAGCTGTGGCGCGCACCGACGGAGAACGACTCCGCCACGGGAGGGCCAGGCTACGAGGTTGTCGACCCTGCCACCTCGGGAGACGTTCCCTCCCCGGAGTCGCTCGCCCAGCCGTCAGCCGCCGCGCGCTGGCGCGAACGCGGCCTCGACCGGCTCGAGCATCGCGTCCGCGACGTCGAGACACGAGACGACGCCGTCGTCGTGCATCTGCGTTCCGGGGCGGCGGGTACCGCACTCTGGCTGGGGACGACCCTCACCTACCGCTGGCTCGACGACGAGCTCGAGGTCCACATCAGCTTCGAAGCGTCGAACGGGTGGGACTGCACGTGGCCTCGCATCGGCGTGCGCCTCGACCTGCCCCTCGGGTTCGACGAGGTCGCATGGTTCGGCAGCGGGCCTGGTGAGGCATACGCGGACTCCCGCTCCGCTGCGCGCATCGGCCGGTTCGCGTCGCTCGTCGACGAGCTCGCCGAGCCGTACGCGGTCCCCCAGGAGACAGGCCACCGTCCCGACCTGCGCGAGCTCGTCACCTCCGGCGAGCACGTCCCGACGCTCCGGGTCCGGACGATCGCCGACAGCTCAGGCGCACGACCTGGCACCCTCGGGACACGTCCCGGGTTCACGCTGGTACGCCACACCGCCCAAGAGCTCGACGTCGCCCGGCACCAGCACGAGCTGCCGTCACCGAGCCGCACCTACCTCTACCTCGACGCGGCCCAGCACGGCCTCGGGTCGCGCACGTGCGGCATGGACGTGCGGCCCGAGCACGCGCTGTGGCCCGGCAGCCATGCGATGACGGTGCTGCTGCGAGTCACGGACGCCTAGACGGTCGAGCTGCCAGCAGAGAGCTGCTTGGCCGCAGACCGGGCGGCGAACGCGAACGCGCAGACGCCGTTGATCCCGTTGGCCCCAGATCTGGCCTACCTGGGCACGCAGGTCAGCCTTCGCCGCCGGACGTGCAGACGGTCCCCGTGGCGTCCGCTTCTCGGACGCGACGGGGACCGTCTCGTTTGTCGCGCGGCGCCGCGCCGGAGGTCTCAGACCCCCGCAGCGGCCTTGAGGTCGTCGACGAACGTCGGGTTCGCCTCGAGCCACGTGCGCACGGACTTGTCCGGGTCGGCGCCCTCGTCCTCGTTGAACATGATGTTCTCGAGGGAGAACAGCTGCTCGTCCGTCAGCGTGAACGCCTTGATGAGCGCCGCGACGTCCGGGTGGTCCTCGGCGAAACCGCTGCGGCCCACGGTGTGGATCTCCTCGGCACCGCCGAGCGCGCCCTCCGGGTCCTCGAGGTCGCGAATCGGGAACGCGTCGTACGCCCAGTGCGGGCGCCACAGCGTCACGGCGACGTTCTCACCGGCGTCGGTGCGGCTCTTGAGCTCAGCGAGCATCGCGGGCGTCGACGAGATGACGAAGTCCATCGAGTCGAGGC
The DNA here is from genome assembly GCF_002564025.1 of Flavimobilis soli. Taxonomy (NCBI): domain Bacteria; kingdom Bacillati; phylum Actinomycetota; class Actinomycetes; order Micrococcales; family Jonesiaceae; genus Flavimobilis; species Flavimobilis soli. The sequence goes on along the minus strand of NZ_PDJH01000001.1, from coordinate 1,903,839 downwards.
CGTACGTCGGGACGACCTCGTCCTGCGTGATGCGGGTCAGGCCGGCACCCGCCTCGATGCCGACGAGCCGGTCGCCGAACTGCTCGGCCGCGTCGCCGAGCTCGGCGAGCGACGTGATCGGGGCGTCCTCGTTGACCGCGATGGTCAGGCGCGCGTCGTCGTACCAGACGCCGAGCTGCTCGAGGTCGTCGCCGTACTTCTTGAGGTAGTCCGCGTGGGTCGCGGGCAGCCACATGTCGAAGTTGAGGTCGTAGCTGCCGCCGGCGAGGCCCGTGTAGACGACGCCCGGGTCCGCGGTCTCCTCGTCGACGGTGTAGCCGTCGTCCTCGAGCATCGCCTTGAACAGGTGGGAGACGGCGATGCCCTCGTCCCAGCCAGCGTGGACGCCGATGCTGATCTTCTTGTCGTCCGAACCGGTCGAGCCGGACGTGCTGGCGTCGTCGGACGAGCAGGCGCCGAGCCCGAGGGCGAGGGCGGCCGTCGTGACGGCGGCGAGGGCGGTGCGGGGCGTGCGTGAGCGGGTCATGCGTTCCTCTCGTGGGCGCGAGGGCGCCCGGGTAGGGGTCTGGGGCCCGGCCTCAGCGGGCGGGCGGGGCGGCGCTCGCGCCGGGCCGTGCGGCCCGGCGGCGCGGTGTGATCAGGCGGCCTTGAGGGCCTTGGCGACGGGCGCGCGGTCGGAGAGCGCCGCCGTCGTGCGGTCGAGGATCATCGCGAGGATGACGACGGCGAGGCCTGCCTCGAAGCCGAGCGAGACGTTGACGCGCTGGAGCGCGGAGACGACCTCGCGGCCGAGGCCCGCCGCGCCGGTGAGGCCTGCGATGACGACCATCGACAGGGACAGCATGATCACCTGGTTGACGCCGGCCATGATCGTCGGCAGTGCGAGCGGGAGCTGGATCTGCCGCAGGATGCGGCCCTCGGTGGCGCCGAACGCGTGCCCGGCCTCGACAACCTCGGAGTCGACCTGGCGGATCCCGAGCTCGGTGAAGCGCACGCCCGGCGCGAGGGCGAAGATGATCGTCGCGACGAGCCCGGGCACCACGCCCGTGAGGAAGATGACGACCGTCGGGATCAGGTAGACGAACGCCGGCATGGTCTGCATGAAGTCGAGCACGGGCCGGACGACACGGGACACCTTGCGGTTGCGTGCAGCCCAGATGCCGAGCGGGATCGCGATCAGCAGGGCGATGCCGCTCGCCAGGATCACGAGCGCGAGCGTGTCCATCGCGTTGTCCCACTGGTCGACGGCGCTGATGACTGCGAGGCCGACGGCGGAGCCGAGGGCGAGGAGCCAGCCCTTCGCGAACCAGGCCAGCGCCGCGATGACCAGGATGATCGCCCAGGCGGGCGGTGCGGCGAGGGCGGTGTCGAGGACGTCGTACACGGCGAGCAGCCCGTCCTTGACCGCTGTGAAGAAGCTGGCGCCGGCGACGGTCACCCAGTCGACGAAGCTCTCGACGGCGTCGCCGAGGTGGACGCGGGGCACCATGGTCTCGCTCATCGGTAGCCTCCCTCGGTCGTGGCGTGGTCGTGCAGGGCGGGCCCGGCTCCCGCCTCTGCGGACGGGGCGTCAGGCAGGACGTCGGGCGCGAGCCCGGGGACGCCGTCGTCGGGTGGCAGGGGCTCGTACCCTTCGGGGGCGGACGCGACGGTGGGCTGGTCTGCGAGGACACCGTCGACGTCCGTCTCCGGCGGGACCATCGCCTCGAGGAGCGCGACGCGCGGGACGACGCCGAGCAGGCGACCGCGGTCGTCCGTGACGGCGACGGGCAGGGAGGACTCGGCCGAGGGGGCGAACACGTCGGACAAGGGGGTGCTCTCGTCGACCGTGAGGGCCGCGTCGAGCAGCGCCGGGTCGAGCCGGGTCGCCCCGGCGCGCGCGGCGGCGACCACGTCGGAGTCCCGGACCGCGCCGCGCAGCACGCGGTCGCGGTCGACGACGAACGCGGCGGAGGCGTGGGCTTCGCGCATCGCGCGAGCGGCTTGGCGCGGCCCTGCGTTCGTCGCGAGGACGACGCCGGGGCGCACCATCACGGAGCCCGCCGTCAGGACGCGCGTGCGGTCGACGTCGGCGACGAACTGGGCGACGTACTCGTCGGCGGGCTCGGAGAGGATCTCCTCTGCGCTGCCGATCTGCACGATGCGTCCGGCTCGCATCACTGCGATCCGGTCGCCGAGGTACATCGCCTCGTTGAGGTCGTGGGTGATGAAGATGATCGTCTTGCCGAGCTTCTGCTGGATCTCGACGAGCTGCTCCTGCATCTCGCGGCGGATCAACGGGTCGAGCGCCGAGAAGGCCTCGTCCATGAGCAGGATGTCGGTGTCGGCGGCGAGCGCACGGGCGAGCCCGACGCGCTGACGCATCCCGCCGGAGAGCTGTGACGGGAGCGAGTCCTCCCAGCCGGAGAGGCCGACGAGCTCGAGCGCCTGGAGGGCGCGCTCGCGGCGTGCCGGCTTCTTCATGCCCTGGATCTCGAGCGGGTATGCGGCGTTGTCGAGGACCGTGCGGTGCGGAAGGAGCGCGAAGTGCTGGAAGACCATGGAGACGGTCGAGCGACGCAGGGTGCGCAGCCGCCCAGCGCTCACGGTCGCGAGGTCGTCGTCGCCGAGCATGATGCGCCCGGCGGTCGGCCGCCAGAGCCCGTTGAGCATGCGGATGAGCGTGGACTTGCCCGAGCCCGACAGGCCCATGACGACGAAGATCTCGCCCTTCGCCACCTCGAAGGAGGCGTCGATGACTGCAGCGGTGCCGTGCTGCTTGACGTCGTCCCTCGCTGCGCCGTCACGCAGGCGACGCACGGCCTCCTGGGGTCGTCGGCCGAAGACCTTATAGACGTTCTCTACGCGTATCGCCGTCATGCTGAACGGGCTCGCCACCTTCTGTCGGGTGAGTGCGCGAGGGGGCGATCCCCTCGTCCGCTGTTCGTGCGCGGCCGCCCGCCGGCTCAGCCCTTGCGGGCGGCCACGGCTGCCCGGACTGTGGGCGGCGTCGGAGCGGCACCAGGGCTCGGCCCTGCACCAGGACCTGTCAAAGTCCCCGGACCACCTTGCCCCACTCTCGATCATTCTGCTGCCTGAACACCCACACTTCTGGCGGTTTCTTTACCCTTACTTTACCCCGATCCTCGCGTGACCTGCGGAAACGCATGACGAGCGATCGTTATAGCAACGTGACTTTTACTCAAGTGTGGCAGTTCACAAACCGTACATCTCGCACCGGCGCCTAGCGAACGGTTACCCCTGGGGGGTATTGTCAACCCATGGCACACAACGACCACCCCCGGACCCATGGATACGTCCAGGACAAGGACGCCTACCTCAAGCGCCTGCGCCGCATCGAAGGCCAGGTCCGCGGCATCGCCCGCATGGTCGACGAGGACACCTATTGCATCGACGTCCTCACCCAGGTCGCCGCCGTGACCAAGGCGTTGCACGCCGTGAGCCTCGGGCTCGTCGGTGACCACCTCGGCCACTGCGTCGTCGACGCCGCCAAGGAGTCCGACGAGGCGGCAGCCGCCAAGGTCGAGGAAGCCACCCAGGCGATCGGAAGGCTCCTGCGATGACCACCGACCACACCGCCGTCCCCGACACGATCACCGTCGACCTCGCCATCTCCGGCATGACCTGTGCGTCATGCGTCGCCCGCGTCGAGAAGCGCCTCGCTCGCGTCCCCGGCGCGACCGCGACCGTCAACCTCCCGCTCGAGTCCGCACGCGTCACCCTCCTCCCTGTCGACGGCCACGTCGCCGACGACACAGAGCTCGTCGCCGCGGTCGAGCGCGCCGGATACACCGCGCGCGTCACCAGGACCACGCGCCCGGCCGAGCCGGCCGCAGCGACCCTGCACTCCCCGGCGCACGACTCCCACACCGCGAGCGCAGGCGACAGCCTGGCGGACGACGCCGCGCCGTCGGGCCTCACCGACCACTCAGCCCACGTCGCCGACGCGACCGAGACCGTCGCGCACGCGCTCTCCGCGCACGGCGCAGGTCACGAGCACGACCCTGACGCCGACACGTCCGCACCCGAGCCAGACCGCGGCGTCGACCTGCGGCGTCGGCTGCGCACGTCCGCGGTGCTCGCCGTCCCCGTCGTCGCCCTGTCGATGATCCCCGCGCTCCAGGTCACCGGCTGGCAGTGGGTCGTGGCGGCGCTCTCGCTGCCCGTCGTCACCTGGGGTGCGCGGCCGTTCCACCGCGCCGCGCTGCGCGCAGGCCGCCACGGCGGTTCGACGATGGACACGCTCGTGTCGATCGGCGTCATCGCGGCGACAGGGTGGTCGTGGTGGGCGCTGCTCCTCGGCGGCGCAGGCAGGCTCGGCATGACCATGGAGCCCACCCTGATCCCCCGGCGCGCCCACAGCGCCATGCCCGAGCTCTACTTCGAGGTCGCCGTCGTCGTCACGACGTTCCTCCTCGCAGGCCGCTACGCGGAACACCGGTCACGGCGCCGCGCGGGCGACGCGCTCCGGGCCCTGCTCGAGATGGGCGCGAAGACCGCGATCGTGCGCCGGCCCGACGGCGCCGGCGCGTGGACCGAGCACGAGGTCCCGACCGTCGCGCTGCAGGTCGGCGACGAGATCGTCGTGCGGCCGGGCGAGAAGATCGCGACCGACGGCGTCGTCGTCTCCGGCAGCGCAGGGATCGACACGTCCCTGCTCACGGGCGAGCCTGTGCCGGTCGACGTGTCGGTCGGCGACTCCGTGACGGGCGCGACGATCAACACGGACGGCCACCTCGTGGTGCGCGCCACGCGCGTCGGCGAGGACACGACCCTCGCCCAGATGGGCCGCCTCGTCGCGGACGCCCAGTCCGGGAAGGCGCCCGTCCAGCGGCTCGCCGACCGGATCTCGGCCGTGTTCGTGCCGGTCGTCCTCGTGCTCGCGGTCGGCACGCTCGTCACGTGGCTCGTCGTCGGCGGCACGGACGCGGCGAACGTCCAGGCGGCGTTCACCGCCGCGGTCGCGGTGCTCATCATCGCGTGCCCGTGCGCGCTCGGGCTCGCGACGCCGACCGCCCTGCTCGTCGGCACCGGCCGGGCTGCGCAGCTCGGCGTCGTCATCAAGGGCCCGGAGACCCTCGAGTCGACGCGCCGGATCGACACGGTCGTCCTCGACAAGACCGGGACGGTCACTGCGGGCGCGATGGAGGTGGCCGACGTCGTGCCGTTGCGGCCCGGCGTCACCGCCGAGGAGGCGCTGCGGTACGCGGCGGCGATCGAGGCTGGCAGCGAGCACCCGATCGCCCGCGCGATCGCAGCCGCGGGTGGCGGCACCCGAGCCGTCGCGCTCTCGTCGGCCCCCTCCAGCCCTGCTCCCTCCAGCCCTGCCCCCTCCGCCGAGGTAGGGGTTTCCGCGCGAGGTAGCGCCTTGCAGCCCCCTACCTCGCGTGCACGCACCTACCTCGGCGACGAGTCTGTCGCCGCGGGCGAGGGCGAGGGCGGCGAGCCCGCCGTCGGGGCGGACGGCGTCGTCATCGGGAGCCTGCAGGCGCTCGACTTCACGACGTCGCCGGGCGGCGGCGTGTCCGGGACCGTGCGCACGGCACACTCGGGGCCGCACGTGTCGCGGCGCGTCGTCGTCGGCAAGCCCGACTGGGTCGCGGAGCAGACCGGCGCGCACGACGACGCGGCCGAGCAGGCAGTCCTCGCCGCGGAGGAGGACGGCGCGACGGCGGTCGTCGTCGCGTGGAACGGCCAGCCGCAGGCGGTCGTCGTGCTGCGCGACCCGGTGAAGGAGTCCTCGGCCGCCGCGATCGCGGAGCTGCGCGGCCTGGGGCTGCGGCCGTTCCTCGTCACGGGCGACAACGCCGGTGCAGCGCGCCGCGTCGCCCGCGAGGTCGGGATCGATCCGGCGGACGTCGTCGCAGGCGTGCTCCCCGAAGGGAAGGTCGACGTCGTCGCCCGGCTCCAGGACGAGGGGCGCGTCGTCGCGGTCGTCGGGGACGGCGTCAACGACGCCGCAGCGCTCGCGCAGGCGGGCAGGCAGGGCCTCGGCATGGCGATGGGGACCGGGACGGACGTCGCGATCCAGGCGAGCGACATCACCCTCGTGCGCGGAGACCTGCGCGCCGCGGCCGCAGCCGTGCGCGTCTCGCGGGCGACGTTGCGGATCATCAAGCAGAACCTGTTCTGGGCGTTCGCGTACAACGTCGCGGCGATCCCGCTCGCAGCGACGGGCCTGCTCAACCCGATGATCGCGGGGGCCGCGATGGCGCTCAGCTCGGTCCTCGTGGTGACGAACAGCCTCCGGCTCCGGCGGGCTTCCTGAGCGTCCCTCAGGACCAGGCAGTCAGGACGGGCCCCCGAAAGGTGCCCGTTTTGGCTGCTTGTGGTGGGAGCGCTTCCTGACCTAGCGTCATGTAATCGATTCTGCGCGATCGGTCCAGAGGCTCCCGCCCGCGGCCGTGAGGGTGGAGAGCGAGGAGGCCGACGATGCGACCCGTCACTCTTCAGGACGTCGCGAAGTTCGCGGGCGTCTCGGTAGCCACCGCCTCCCGTGTCCTCTCCGGCCACCCCTCCACGTCCGTCGACGCCCGCACGCGCGTCGCCGAAGCCGCGACGGAGCTGGGCTTCCGCCCCAACGCGCAGGCGCGCGCCCTGCGCAAGACGCGGACGGAGTCGATCGGTGTCGTCGTCTCCGACATCCGCAACCCCTTCTTCGCCGAGATCGCGCACACGGCCGAGCAGACCGCAGGCGGGGCAGGCCTCGCGATCATACTGTGCAACGCGAACGAGTCGACGCAGCAGCAGGACAGGTACATCGACCTGCTCATCGCGCACCGAGCGGACGGCATCGTCATCGCCCCGCAGGGAGACGGGTCCGGCGCGCTGCGCGAGATCGTCAGGCTCGGCATCCCGACCGTGTTCGTCGACCGCACCATCGACGGCTTCGACGTCCCCTCGATCACGTCGGACAGCCTCGGCGGGATCGCCCAGGCTGTCGAGCACCTGGTCAACCTCGGGCACCACCGCATCGGCTGCATCGCCGGCCCTCAGTCGACATCGACGGGCCGTGAGCGTCTCGTCGCGTTCAGCGACGCCGTCAAGAAGCACGGCGCGGACCAGGACACGGCGCTGGTCTACGAGGGCGACTTCCAGGTCGCGAGCGGTGTCGCGGGAGCCCGTCGTCTGCTCGACCTCGCCTGCCCACCCACCGCGCTCATCGCAGCCGACAGCCTCATGACGCTCGGCGCGCTGCACGTCTGCCAGGACCGTGCGATCTCGATCCCGGACGAGCTGTCGATCGTCGGCTACGACGACATCGAGGCGTTCCGGCTGATCGACCCGCCGGTCACGGTCGTCGCCCACGACCCGGCACGCACGGGTGAGCTCGCGGTCGAGCTGCTCACCCGGATGTTTGACGGCGAGACGCCGGAGAGCGTCGTGCTGGACGCGCATCTCGTGGTGCGCGGGTCCACCGGACCGGCCCCGCTCAGGCGCGACGTACCGGCTCCCGCCGCCCTCGAGCTGGAGGCCCCGTCGAACGTGCGCGACCTGCCGCCCCCGCAGCTGCCTGTCCATCCCATGCACGTGGACGACGTCGCCAGGCTCCTGTCGTGACGGGCGCCCCGCGGCCGTCGTCAGCCGCGGTCGGTGCCGCGTCCCTCGACGTGGTCGTCGTCGGGTCGACGAACGCTGACCTGCTCGTCCAGGTAGCCGCGCACCCAGCGCCCGGCGAGACCGTGCTCGGGCGCTCGATGGCCGTTCTCGCGGGGGGCAAGGGCGCGAACCAGGCGGTCGCGGCGGCGCGCTCGGGCGCGCGCGTCGCGTTCGTCGGGTCGGTGGGCGACGACGAGTTCGCCGACGCGGCCCTCACGGGGCTGCGCGCCAACGGCGTCGACCTGTCAGGGCTGCGCGTGGTTCCCGGCAGCACAGGCATCGCGATCGTGACCGTCTCGGCGGACGGCGAGAACTCGATCGCCGTGATCCCCGGAGCCAACGCCGCGACGGATGCCGACGCCGTGCGCGCCCAGGCGGACCTGCTCGCCCGGGCGCGCGTCGTCGTCGTGCAGGGCGAGATCCCGCGCGGCGCCGTCGAGAAGGCCGCGGGGCTCGCCCGCGAACGCCTGATCGTCAACCTCGCGCCGGTGATCGCGCTCGCCACCCAGGTGCTGCGGCAGGCCGACCCGCTCGTCGTCAACGAGCACGAGGCTGCTCTCGCTGCGCGCGCCCTCGGCGTCGCGCTCCCCACTGGCGCGTCGGACGCGGACGTCGCCCGCGCCCTCCTCGACGCGGGCGTGCGGTCCGTCGTCGTGACGGTCGGCGCCGACGGCGCGCACGTCGCCGAGACAGTCGACGGCGCACCCCGAGTCATGCACGTACGTTCGCCGCGCGTCGACGCGGTCGACACGACCGGCGCCGGCGACGCGTTCGTCGGGGCGCTCGCCCAGCAGCTCGCTGCCGGCACTCCCCTGCCCGACGCCGCGCAGCACGCGGCCCGCGTCGGCGCCTACGCCGTCACGTCCGTGGGGGCGCAGGCGTCCTATCCCGGGCCTGGGGACGAGCTGCCGCACGTCTGACGCGCACCCCGGTCGACCCACGGCCGAGCACAGCCTGCTATAAAGCAGCACATGACCGACCCCACGCTCGACGCCCCGCTGTCGCGCTCCGCGCGACGGCGCCTCGGCGTCGAGATCTGGATCGTGCTCGGGCTGTCGCTCGGCAAGAGCGCGGTCTACGCGGTCGCGAACATCCTCGAGCGGCTCTCCGCACCCGTCGCTCTCGGCGAGCAGGCGGCGTCGATCAACAACGCGATGTCGGAGCGACCATGGGTCGACCTCGCCTATCAGCTGCTGTCGATCTTCTTCGTGCTCGTCCCCGTCGCCCTCGCGCTGTACCTCCTGTCCGAGCCGGGGCGGTCGGCGCTGACGCGGCTCGGCCTCGACCGGGCTCGTCCGCTGCGCGACATCGGCTGGGGCTTCGCCCTCGCCGCCGCGATCGGCATCCCAGGTCTCGGCTTCTACGCGCTCGGCCGGGCGATCGGCATCACGGTCGAGGTGCAGGCCGCCAACCTGGCCGAGTACTGGTGGACCGTGCCGATACTGATCCTCCTCGCGCTCAAGAACGCGCTCGTCGAGGAGATCATCGTCGTCGGCTACCTGCTCGAGCGGCTGCGCGAGCTGCGCTGGTCCGTCCCCGCCGCGATCGCCGCGTCGGCGCTGCTGCGCGGCTCGTACCACCTCTACCAGGGCTTCGGGCCGTTCGTCGGGAACGTCGTCATGGGCGTCGTGTTCGGCGCTTTCTACGTCTCCCGCCGCGGCCGACGCCGCACCATGCCGCTCGTCGTCGCGCACACGCTGCTCGACGTCGTCGCGTTCGTCGGGTACGCCCTCCTGCCGGCGAGCGTGCTCGCGGCGCTCGGCGTCAGCTGACGCCCTCCGCCCCGAGACGGAGGACGCAGCAGAGGGTCTACGACCCGGGTATGGAATTGCCCCCAGAGGGGTGTGTACAGCCCAGATACAGCCCGGCGCGGCGCCCCTGCCGCCCTAGACTCGGACCCATGCCGCACACGTTCGACGACCACGGGACGGCCGACGCTCCCGCGCCGGACGTGCCTCGTCCCGCACCCGAGAGGCGCACCCGCACGGTCGGCGACCCTGACCATGACCGCCTCCCCGGAATCGGCGAGCCCGGCTACGTCCGCCTCGTCGACGCCCCGTCCGACCGCGTGCGCCGCCCGCAGGACCTCGTCGCGATCACGCTGTGCCTGCTCGGCATCGGCGTCATCCTGCTCCTGACCGTCTTCGCCCACGCGACGACCGTCGGCGTGCAGCAGGACGTCCAGGGCTTCTCGCGGCTCCTCGGCCGCATCCTGCTCTTCCCGGTCGCGATCCTCGAGAGCATCGTCATCCTCGTCGTGCCGCTCGCCGTCGTCGTCGACCTGTCGGTGCGGCGGCTCGGGCGTCAGCTCGTCGAGTCGCTCACCGCCGCCGGCGTCAGCCTCGTGCTCGCGCTCCTCGCGTACGTCCTGCTCGAAACCCTCTCGTCGGACGAGCTGCGCTCCGGCCTGTCGATCATCCAGGGCGGCGTCGCGACGCTCTCCCTGCCCGCGTTCGTCGCCGCGATCTCCGGCCTGCTCACGGGCTCCGGCCCGCGCACCCGACGCCGCACCGTCGGCTGGTCGTGGAACCTGCTGTGGGTCACGATCATCGTCTTCCTCATCACCGCGCAGGTCTCCTTGCCGGGCGTCGCGATCATGCTGCTCGTCGGCCGCATCGGCGGCCTCGGCGTCCGCTACGTCTCGGGCGTGCGCTCCGAGCGCGCGCACGGCGCGGAGCTGGTCGACGGCGTGCGGCGCGCCGGGTTCGACCCGCTCAGCATCGTGCGCGTCCGCGACCTCACGGACGCCCCCGACGACGTCGAACGCTCCGTCAGCCCGCAGGGCACCGTGTCCGAGCCGCAGCCGATCCCGCGGTCGGGCCCGTGGTGGTCCGGCAGCGCCGTCGGCACGGTCGTCGGCACGCCCGACGCGTCGTCGTTCGACCCGTCGGCGCTCGCGCTCCTGCGCTCCGCCGACCACCGCGTCTACGCCCTCACGACGGCCGACCGCGACCGCCTCGACGTCGTCGTGCTCGACGGCGAGCGGCAGGTCCTCGGCTTCCTCACCCGGGCGTGGCGTTCCCTGCGCATGCGCGGCCTCGAGGGTCGCTCGGCGATCTCGCTGCGCTCCGTCGCGGAGCGCGCCGCCCTGCTCATGCACGCCGCGCGCGCGGCAGGCGTCCGCACGCCCGAGCTGCTCGGCGTCGCCGAGTCCGCCGACTCGATGCTGCTCGTCCAGGAGCACGCCGCCGGCACGGTCTCGCTGCGCGACCTCGAGTGCGAGGCGCTCACCGACGAGGTCCTGCACGAGTGCTGGCGCCAGCTCCTGCGCGCGCACTCCGTCGGCCTCGCCCACCGCTCCCTGACCGCCGACGTCGTCCTCGTCGCGCAGACCGACGGTGAGCCCCAGGTGTGGCTCACCGGCTGGGAGAACGGCGACATCGCGTCATCGACGCTCGCGCGCCGCATGGACCTCACGCAGATGCTCACGCTGCTCGCGCTGCGCGTCGGCCCCGAGCGCGCTCTCGCCTCCGCGGGAGAACTCGTCGACGACGCGCTCATCGAGTCGCTCGGCCCTCTCCTGCAGACCGTGGCGCTTCCGCGCTCCACACGCGAGGAGATCCGCTCCTCCAAGAGCCCGGTGCTCAACGAGCTGCGGACCGAGATCGCGCAGCGCCTCCCGGAGGCGAACCTCGAGCCGGAACGGCTCGTGCGCTTCGGGGCCCGCACGATCATCACCGTGACGCTCACGCTCGTCGCCGTGATCGTCGTCGTCACGAAGCTCAACTTCCAGCAGATCACCGAGGCCGTCGCGACCGCGAACCCCTGGTGGGCGCTCGTGTGCTTCGCCGCCGGCACGATCACCTGGCTCGGTGCCGCCCTCGGCTTCCTCGCCTTCTCGCCCGTGCGCATCGGCGTGTGGCGGGCGACGCTCACCCAGGCCGCGTCGTCGTACGTCGCCCTCGCCGCCCCCGCGGGCATCGGGTCCGCCGCGCTCAACCTGCGCCTGCTGACTCGCCGAGGGGTGTCAGGGGCGCTCGCCGGCGCGACCGTCGCGCTGGTGCAGGTGTCGCAGGTGGTCGTCACCGTCGTGCTGCTCGCCGTGCTCGCGGTCGTCAGCGGCGACCGCGGCCTGCTGCGCGCCCTGCCGTCGGCGCCCGTCCTCGTCGCTGTCGGGATCCTCGGCGTGCTCATCGCGGCCGTCATGCTCGTGCCGCAGCTCCGCCGGTGGATCCTCGCCAAGGTCGAGCCCCTGTGGGCGCAGACGTGGCCGCGCCTGTCGTCGGTGTTCTCCGACCCGAAGCGTCTCCTCGTCGCGCTGCTCGGCAACTCGATCCTGACGCTCGGCCTCGTGTTCGCCTTCGACGCCGCCCTGCGGGCCTTCGGACAGTCGGTCTCCCTGATCGACGTCGCCGTGATCTACCTGATCGGCAACACCGTCGGTGCGGCCGCACCCACCCCGGGCGGTGTCGGCGCGATCGAGCTCGTGCTCGCGGGCTCCCTCACCGCCACGGCAAGCGTTCCCGCCGGTATCGCCGCGACCGTCGTCATGCTGTTCCGCTTCATGACGTACTGGGTGCGCATCCCGATCGGCTGGGTGGCCATGCACCACCTGCAGAAGAAGGGCGACCTCTAGGCGCGGCCCCTGCCAGGTCCCGCGGCCGCAGCGGCGGTCGACCCTCCCGACATGACGAAGGCCCCCGATCCATACGGATCGGGGGCCTTCGACGAAGACTGTTCGGTGCGCGAGGCTCAGGCCTCGACGGCCACCAGGCCACGCTGCGCGCCCTTGACCAGACGACGCGGGATACGGACGGTCTGGCCGTCGACGCGAGCCTCGACGAGCTGCGTCTCGGTCGCCTTCCACTGCGAGCGGCGGGCACGGGTGTTGGAGCGGGACATCTTCCGCTTCGGAACTGCCATGATCGTCCTTTCTCGGGTTGAAACCTTGCTCCGGCACAGCGAGCTAAGGGCCCGGGGAGCGGTCACTGATCGCCTCATCGTACGGGGGCCGCAGAACCACGGTCAAATTGCGCGGACCGTGACCTGCACGACTGTCCCGGCACGCAGAGGCCCCGCCACCGGTCAGGACCGGGGACGGGGCCTCTGGCGGTTGCGTGCCTTACTTGGCGACGGCCTTCTTCAGCAGCGAGCCGGCCGAGATCTTGACGCCGTAGCCAGCGGGGATCTGGATCTCCTCGCCCGTGCGCGGGTTGCGGCCCGTGCGAGCGGCGCGCTCGACGCGCTCGACGGAGAGCAGGCCGGTGACCTTGACGGCCTCGCCGGCGGCGAGCGACTCGATCAGGACCTCCTGCAGCGCGGCGACGGCCTTGTCAGCGTCAGCCTTGGTCAGGTCAGCCTTGGCGGCGATGGCCGAGACGAGGTCAGAGCGGTTGAGCGACATGCGATTCCCTTCATCGGGTCACGCCACGGCAGGGACGTCGCGGCGAGCTGTGGACTAACTGTGCCTGCCGTTCGGCGGGACATGGTCAAGCGTAGGGAATCATGCCTGAAATCGCGGGATCCCGCGAAATCTGGCCCCTTCGTGTCACCACGGTACGTCACGGGGCCCGTCAAGCCCGCCGACGCGCCGACCGTGACGCGCCCGCCCAGGGCCTCCTCCGATGTCTCGAGTTGCGGCGGCACCCTCGCCACGAAACCCTGAGGGCACGAAAGCGAGGCGCCCACGGTTAGGATCAGCCAGACCGCAGGCGGCGCCGCACGGCGCGGAAGGGAGGCACCGCATGCAGCACGCGCTCGAGATCGAGCCGCACTTCGCAGCGATCGCGCCCGCACGCCGATGGGCCCACGACCTCCTGTCGGAGGCCGGGATCGAGGGCGAGACCCTCAACGTGATGATCCTGCTGGTCAGCGAGGTCGTGACGAACGCGGTAGCGCACGCCGTGCCTCCTGTCTCCCTCGTCATCGACGTCGACGACGAGCGCGCACGCGTCGAGGTGCGCGACTGCGCCCGCGACCTGCCGATCATCAAGCACCCGCCGCCCACGCAGCCGGGCGGACGCGGGGTCGCCCTCGTGGACATGCTCGCGACACGCTGGGGCGTCGCCTACGACGAGCTCGACGGTCAGCTCAAGTCCGTCTGGTTCGAGGTCGCTCGCTAGACATCGCTCAGAGCACCGACGGCCGGTGCCGGCTCAGCCGGCACCGGCCGTCTCGTGCTTCCGAAAGGTCGCGCAGGTGCGGCCGAGAGGCCCTAGCGCCTACGCGGCGCGGGCCACGGCAGCGGGACGTCAGCCGCGCGCGCTGAGCGCGAGCACGGCCTCGACGCGAGTCATGACCGCGCCGACGCTCTCCCCCGCGTCCACCTGCTTCGAGGCGGCCAGCACGACGGCGTTGACGAGCTCCGCCGCACGGTCGGGGTCGCTGATGCCCATCTGGTCGAGCGTGCGCGCGAGCGGCTCGAGCATCTCCCGGTGCATCGCGGCGCTGCGCAGCGCCACGACAGGCTGCGGGGCGATCGCGCTGAGCGCGGCCGCGATCTCGTGCTCGCCGCCCGACACGAGCTCGAGGTTGGCCCGTGCGTAGGCGAGGACGGCGTCGCGCGGGCTCGCAGCGGCCGCGACGACCTGGGCGATGCGGGCCGACCACCGCGGGAACACGTCCGCGACGACAGCCTCGACGAGCTCCTCGCGCGACTTGAAGTACTGGTAGAGGCTCGGCCGTGCGAGCCCGGCCCGTGCAGCGACCTGCGCGAGCGTGAAGTTCGCCCCGTGCTCCGCCACGAGCTCACGGGCGGCGTCGAGCAGCGCCCGCTGCTGTGCCGCGCGGTGCTCTGCAAGCGTCGCGGCGTTGATCCTCGGCATGTGCCCTCCTTCGGGGCTATTGGACCATGCACGACGCCGACCACCCCGAAGGGCGGTCGGCGTCGGCCAGGCGAGCTGGCGGCCTGGGGGCCGTCAGCGGTCGGCGTGGGAGCCGTCAGCGGGCGGCAGGCGCTCCGAGCGACCCGTCGACCATCTCGAGGACCCGCGAGCAGTGCTCGAGGACGTCGTGGTCGTGCGTGACCATGAGCGCGCCAGCACCGAACGAGCCGACCTCCCTCGCGAGGAGCTCGACGACCTCGTGGCTGCGCGCCCGGTCGAGGGCCGCGGTCGGCTCGTCGACGAGGAGCAGCGCCGGGCTGGTCATGAACGCACGGGCGATGCCCACGCGCTGACGCTCTCCACCGGACAGCTCGTGCGGGCGGCGGTCGGCCTTGTGGCTCATGGACACCGCGTCGAGGAGCTCGCGCGGGTCGCGGGCCCGCGGGTCGTCCTCCTTCATGCCCGCGATCTTGAGCGCGAGCCTGAGCTGGTCGAGGCACGTGAGCGCGGGGATGAGGTTCCCGGACTGGAACACGAAGCCGATGCGCTCGCGGCGCAGGCGCGCCTTGGCGCTCGCGTCGGACGTGCCGAGGTCGACGCCGTCGAGCCGGACCTCGCCCTGGTCGGGCGTGATCAGTGCGCCGGCGACGGCGAGGAGCGAGGACTTGCCGGATCCGGAGGGACCAACGACGGCGACGAGCTCGCCGGTGGCGACGTCGAGGTCGACGTTGTCGAGCGCCGTGACGGTCGAGTCGCCGTCACCGTGCTGCAGGGTGACGCCCCGCAGCTCGAGGACGGAGCGGGACTGGGTGGAGTCGTTCATCGCTGCCCTCCCAGGGCGGTCAGGGGGTCGACGGAGGTGATGCGGACGACGGCGGCGGCGGCGCCGATCATGCCGAGCACGGCCAGGAGGACCGCGGCGATCGTAAGGTCCGGTGCCTGGAGCGCGAACGGCATCGACGTGCCCTGCAGGAGAGCGCCGAGCCCGATGCCGACCGCGAAACCGATGCCGATCGCGCCCACGAGGAGCAGCGCGGCCTGGCCGAGGCTGTCGGCGAGGAGGAACTTGCGGTTCGCGCCCATCGCACGCATGACGGCGATCTCGTGGCGGCGCTGGATCGTCCAGACGGTGAAGAACGCGCCCACGACGAGCGCCGAGATCGCGTACAGGAACACCTGGATGAGCATGAGCGTGGCGGTCTCGGCCGAGTAGCCCGGCGAGGCGCCGAACGAGGCCTTGAGGGTGCGGGTCACGGTGCCGACGGCGGCGTCGGCAGCCTCGGCGTCAAAGTCGTCGGTGACGCGCAGCGCGGCTGCGGTCGTGACGTCCGGGACCTCGGCGTCAGCTGCGACGGTGACGTCGCCGCCTGCGTGCAGCGCCTGCCAGGTGGACAGCGGGAGGTACGCGATGTCGACGTGGCCGAACGTGTGCTGCTCGGGCAGGATGCCGACGACGGTCAGCGTGCGGTCGAGACGCTCGAGGGTGACCTGGTCACCGAGCTCGAGGCCGACGTCCTTCGCGGTCGAGGAGACGACGATGCCGTCGGCCTGGCCGACGAGCTCGCCCTCGGCGACGGCGGTCGGGGCGACGAACGAGCCCGGCTCGACGCCGACCAGGGTGAGGTCGACGGGCTGGCCGCCCTCGTCCTCCTTGGCGTTGGCGAGCATGAGGCCGTAGGGGGCGGCCTCGGCGACACCCGGCTGCTGGGCGATCTGGTCGACCTGCTCGACATCGATGATGGAGCGGGTGAAGGCGGCGTCCGTCTTGGTGCCTCCTGCGAACGAGAAGTGCGTGACGGGGAGCTGCTTGAGACCGGAGACGCCGTCGTTGACGAGGCCGGCGGAGAGACCGGACAGAAGGACGACGAGGACGGAGACGAGCGCGATGACCGCGCCCATGAGCGCGAAGCGGGTGCGCGCGAATCGTAGCTCGCGCAGTGCGAGGAACATGGAGGACCCTTCGGGTTGCCGACGTGGTGTTGTCAAACTTACCAACGCCTCGTCGGCACCGGGAGCGGAAGCGGGTGACTCCTCCGTCACACCCCGTCCGGGACGGGGCCGCGACCGTCAGGCGCGGTGGGCCGCAGCCACCTCGCCCATCCGCTCGAACGCCTCGGTGAGCACGTCCACGCGCGTCGCACAGTTGACCCGCACGTGCCCCTCCCCGCCCGGGCCGAAGTCCAGGCCGCGCCCCAGCGCGACGCGCCCCTCCTTGAGGAATGCGTGCGCCGGGTCGTCCCCGAGCCCCGCACCGTCCGGGCCTGCGGCCCGCAGGTCGACCCAGCCCAGGTACGTCGCCTCGGGCACGCGGACGCGCGCCCCCGGCAGGTGCTCGCCCACGAGCCCGACGAAGAGGTCACGGCGCCGCGCGAGCGCGGGCAGCAGCTCGTCGAGCCACGCCCCGCCGTCCCGGTACGCGGCCGCGTGCGCGACCATGCTCACGTGCCCGACGGCGTCGCCCAGGTGCGTCGGGACGCGGCCCAGCACGTCCCGGGCCTCGTCGCCCGCGACGAGCAACGCGGACTTGAAGCCCGCGAGGTTCCACGTCTTCGCAGCGGAGTGCACCGCGAGCCCACGCGGGTCCACCTCGAGGTACGGCACGTAGGCGGGCGAGCCCGGCAGGACGAGCGGCGCGTGCGCCTCGTCCGAGACGACCCGCACGTCGTGACGCGCGGCGACGTCCGCGAGCGCGGCGAGCTCCGCGCGCGTGTGCACGACGCCCGTGGGGTTGTGCGGGTTGCACAGCAGCAGGGCGATCCCTTCACCGGGCCCCACCTCGGCGCGCACGCGCGCGGCCGTCGCGTCGATCGCGTCGACGTCGAGCCGACCCTCGCGCAGCAGGACGGTCTCGACCCGGCGGCCGGAGCCCTCGGTGTACCAGCGGAAGGGGCCGTAGACGGGAGTCGGGACGATGACGACGCCGCCGGGCGGCGTCACGGCTGCGACGGCGGTCTGGACCGCCGTCATGACGTCGGTGAGCTGCCGCACCGCCGTAGCGTCGACCGTCCAGCCCCAGCGCCGCATCGCGAAGCCGGTGAACGCCGCCGTGAGCGCGCCGTCCTCTGGCGGGTAGCCGACGTCGTGCGCGTCGAGGAGGGCGCGGACCGCCTCCCGGACGGGCTCCGCGACCGGCACGTCCATCTCAGCGACCCACAGGGGGAGCACGTCGTGGGGGTAGTGGCTCCAGCGGACGCTCGCCCGCGCACGGAGCTGGTCGACGGTGAGCACCTCGAGAAGGTCGTCCATGGCCTCGACGGTATCGCGCGACCCGGCCGCGGCCGCGAGCAGGCATGCTTGAGGCATGCCCGGCACCACCGCACCCGTCCGCCTGATCGCCTCCGACGTCGACGGGACCCTCCTCACCCCCGACCACCGCATCTCCCCTGAGGTGAAGGCAGCGGTCGCCGAGGCGACGTCGGCGGGCGTCTCGGTCGTGCTCGCGTCGGCACGCGGACCGCTCGCGATGCGGCACCTCGTCGAGGAGCTCGGCCTGCTCGACGTCCCGGGAGCGCCGCTCGCAGGCTGCGTCGTCGCGTTCCAGGGGGCGCTCGTCGGGCAGT
The DNA here is from genome assembly GCF_002564025.1 of Flavimobilis soli. Taxonomy (NCBI): domain Bacteria; kingdom Bacillati; phylum Actinomycetota; class Actinomycetes; order Micrococcales; family Jonesiaceae; genus Flavimobilis; species Flavimobilis soli. Next base: position 1,885,916 of record NZ_PDJH01000001.1, on the reverse strand, counting down.
TCCACGCCGACGGGACGTTCACCGAGCTGCACTCGACGCGGCTCGACCACGAGGTCGCGCGGACGATCGTCGAGCAGGTCGTCGCGGCGGAGCACGTCGCCAACTGGTACGACGGCGCGGGCTGGTTCCCGTCCCGTTGGGACGGGTACGGCGAGTGGGAGCAGAAGGCGACCGGGCAGGCCCCGGCCGGACTGCTGGGCGCGGCGCAGCTCGCGCCGGGCTCCCCCGGGCCGCACAAGCTCATGGTGCCGCCCGCGAAGGGGCTGCCGGACCTGGTGCCCGGGCTCGCGGCGGCGCTGCCCGAGGGCTGCGACGCGTTCCTGTCGGGCGAGCACTACCTCGAGGTCGTCGCGCCGGGGGTCGACAAGTCGACGGGGATCGACCAGCTCGCCGCCGACCTGGGGATCGCGCGTGACGAGATGGCGGCAGTGGGCGACGGCCCGAACGACCTCGGGATGTTCGCGCACGTGGGCACGTCGGTCGCGATGGCGAACGCGTCGGCCGCGGTACAGGCGAAGGCGACGTGGGTGACGTCGTCGAACGTCGAGGACGGGCTCGCCGCGGCGATCCGCCGGATGCTCGCGGGCTGAAGCACCCAGGACACCCTTGTGGGCTCTCTCGCGCCCGGCTACCTTGTGACGCATGGAACCCGGTGACGAATCCATCCTGTCGCACCTGCGACGCGGGAGCGTCGAGTACTGCGTGCTCGCCCTCCTGCGCGACGGCGAGGCCTACGGCCTCGACATCGGCGCACGCCTGAGCGCCGACGGCGTCCTCATGAACGGCGAAGGCACCCTCTACCCGCTCCTCGCACGCCTGCGCCGCCAAGGTCTCGTCGAGACCTCGTGGCGCGAGTCGCCGTCGGGCCCGCCCCGCCGCTACTACTCGCTCACCCCCGCCGGCCAGCAGTCCCTCCACCAGTTCACGACCGTCTGGAACCAGTTCCGCGACGCGGTCGACTCCGCACTCCTCGGGAGCCACACATGACCGAAGCCCAGCAGCACCCGCTCGAGCCCGCGCTCGCCGCCCGCGTCGACCGGTACCTCGACGACCTCGGCCGGATGCTCGCCACCGCATCACCGGTCGACCGCGCCGACGCCCTCGGCTCCGTCCGCGAGCACCTCGACGACGCCCTCGCGTCGCTCGGGCGCCCCGCGACCGACGACGACATCACCGCGATCCTCAGCCAGCTCGGCACCCCCGAAGACGTCGCCGCAGGGCTGCTCGAGTCCGGCATCGTCGACGCTACGCCGCCCGCACAACCCGCGCCCAGGCCGACGCGCGAGCCCGGCGACAACAGCGCCGTCGGCTCCCTCGTCGCCGGCATCGCCGCCCTGCTCCTGCCGTTCATCGGCGTCGCGTTCGGCGCGGTCGCGATCATCCTCGGTCGGTCCGCCCGCCGCGACGGCACGAGCCGCGGCGGCTCCGCGACCGCCGGCATGTGGCTCGGCGGCATCGCGATCGCCCTCAACGTCCTCGTCGTGCTCGGCCTCGTCGGGACGATGACGCTCCGCTCGAGCGGCGCCAACGAGATCACCGGCCAGGAGATCGTCCTCCAGGACGAAAGCTGACAGGCACCTCTTGCCGCGAGGGCCGTCAGGCACCAAGGTGGGGCGCATGCCCACCACCCCGGAGCCGACGACCCTCGCGCACGGCCGCAACCGGACCGACGAGCGGCTCGCCGGTGCGACGGTCGCCGTCGGAGCGCTCGCGGGAGCGACGAGCCTCCTCACCGTCGTGCCCCTCGCGCTCGCGGCCCTCGCCGTCGTGCTGTGCGTCGTCGTGCGCCACCGCAGCCGCGCCCTCGGGGCGCGACGCACCGCGCTCACCGGAGCGCTCGTCGGCGGCGCCGGAGCCGCCGTGAACCTGCTCCTCGTGGTGCTCCCCCGCCTCGCCGCCTGATCTCCACCGTTCCTCCCAGCGACCTCACAGGCCTTCGTGCCACGCTCGTGAGCATGGACAGTGACACAGTGGCCACCTCCCAGAACGAGCTGCACCTCGCGCCGGGCACCGTCGCCCTCGTGCGCGACACGGTCCGCAGCGAACCGACCTCCCCGCACGGAGACTTCGCGACCACGCTCGCGATCCTCGACCGCGTCGACCGTCTCAAGGCCCTCGGGGACACGCTCCTCCAGCTCGTCGAGCAGGAGTCCGGCCTGCGCCGCAGCGAGCTCGCGCTCCTCGACGCGCTCCAGGCCGTCGACAGCGAGCACGACGACCACCCGCGCCGCCTCGGCCGCGCCGTCGGCATGACGACCGACGCCGTCGTCGCGACCGCCGAGTCCCTCGCCGCGCGCGGCCTCGTCGGCATCGTGCACGACGACGCCGGACGCGCCGCCGCGATCCACCTCACCGACGCAGGCCGCGCCGTCCTCACGCAGGCCGAGGCCGTGCAGATCCGCGCGACCGACGCCGCCGTCCGCGAGGTCGGCCCCGAGGGCAGCCGCCGCGCGCTCGCCGTGCTCGACCAGATCATCGGCGCCATGTCGCCGCTCGCGCCCGCCGTCGAGCTGTGCGCACCCGAGAACCGGATGCTGCCCGGAGCCTGAGGCTCGGCGCGCGGGACGGCCCGCAACCGCGCGCGTCACCGGTGCGCCCGGCCGTGTCGCCCCCAACGCCGCCTCAGCTGCGCGCACGCGCAGGGCGGCCCGCGGCGGCTGGGATGATGAGACGGTGACCGGCACGAGAGAACCCGAGGCGCTGCCCTCGACCGTCGCCGGGACCACCGTCCACGAGCTCGTCATCAAGAAGTCCCGCTTCATCGCGCGCGCCGTGCACGTCGCCTCGGTCGCGGAGGCCGACGCGGTCGTCGCCGCCGTCCGCAAGGAGTTCTGGGACGCGCGGCACTCGTGCGTCGCGCTCGTCGTCGGCACGCACGCCGACCAGCAGCGCTCCTCCGACGACGGCGAACCCTCCGGCACCGCCGGCATCCCCATGCTCGAGGTGCTGCGGCACCGGAACATGACCGACGTCGTCACGGTCGTCACGCGCTACTTCGGCGGGATCCTGCTCGGTGCGGGCGGGCTCGTGCGCGCCTACTCGTCGGCCGTCTCCGAGACGCTCGACCGCGCGCCGATCGTCCGACGCGCGCTGCTCGACGAGGTGCTCGTCGACGTCCCGCACGCCGAGGCCGGCCGCATCGAGCACGTCCTGCGCGACTGGGTGACGCACCACGACGCGGTGCTCGACGACGTCGCGTACGCCTCGTCGGTGACGTTCACCCTGCTCGTCCCCGCCCGGTCGCGCGCCGCGCTCGACACGACGCTCGCGACCGCGAGCGCGGGGACGCTCGAGGCGCTCCACGTCGGCACCCGCGTCGCCGACCTGCCCTGACCGCGTCGCCAAGAAGCACCCGTCGCCGAGAAGCACCCATCGCCGAGGTAGGGGCTTGCGCGCGCGGTAGGTCCCTGCAGGGACCTACCTCGCGTCGAAGGCCCTACCTCGCGGAAGCTGGGCCCCCTCCCGGGCCGGGCCTGACGAGAAGAGGACGCCCCTCGGGAACGGGAGGCCCTACCTCGCGGGAAGGGCCCTGCCTCGCGGGCGACGTCGTCCGCTAGTACGTGTCGCGGGGCGGGTCGACCGGGTAGAAGCGGCCGCCGTAGCGGCGCGTGACCGTCGTGCCGCGGGCCTGGGCGACGAGATTCGTGCGCGCCCGCACGAGCTCGGCGACGCGGAACGCCTCGGCATCGTCGTCGGCGATGTAGCGCACGGTGATGCGCGGCATGCCGTGCCGGATCGCGAGGTCCCACGACTCCGCCGTCGTGAGCTCGCGGGCGGCGTCGACCGCCGCTGGCAGCACGTCCTCGGGCGAACGCCCGACCCGCATGTCGCCGATCAGCAGGGTCACGCGGTAGGAGGGCACGCCTCACCCTAACGAGCGTGGAACGTGCCCGACGGCGCGGCCCGGCGGAGGTAGCGTGACCGCATGTCCGCCGACCCCGCCCCCGCCTACCCGGCGTGGCGGGCCGCCCTCGGCGACACCGCCGCCGTCGGCTTCGGGCTGTTCCCGCTCGGCGTCGCGTTCGGCGTCCTGCTCGTCCAGTCGGGCTTCGCGTGGTGGTGGGCGCCGATCTTCTCGTTCACGATCTACGCCGGCTCGCTCGAGTTCCTCGCCGTCGGGCTGCTGCTCGCGGTGACGCCGCTCGCGTCGATCGCGGTGACGACGTTCCTCGTGAACTTCCGGCACGTGTTCTACGCGCTGTCCTTCCCCCTGCACCAGGTCCGCGGTCCGCTGCGCCGCCTGTACGCGATGTACGCGCTGACCGACGAGACGTACGCGGTGGTCGCGACGCGCGCACCGGGCAGCCTGTCGGGCGCGCGCATCCTGTGGATCCAGGTGCTGTGCCAGGCGTACTGGGTCGGCGGCGGCGTCACCGGCGCCCTCGTGGGCGGCGTGCTGCCGGACGTCCCCGGCATCAGCTTCGCGCTCACCGCGCTGTTCGCGGTGCTCGCGATCGACGCGTTCCGCGCCCACCGGGACGTGCCCGCACCGATCATCGCCGTCGCGTGCGCGCTCGGCGCGCAGCTCGTCGCCCCCGACTACATGCTCGTCGTCGCGATGACGACGTTCGTCGTCGTGCTCGGGCTGCACTTCCTCCTCGCCGGACGGCGGGAGGTGCCGGATGCCTGACGTCGGCTACATCGCCGCCGCGCTCGGCGTCTTCCTCGTGGTGACGTTCGCGCTGCGGGCCGCGCCGTTCCTCGTCGTCGAGCGGCTGCGCGAGTCGCGCGCCGTCGGGTGGCTCGGCGCCCGCATGCCGGTGGGGATCATGGTGATCCTCGTGATCTACACGCTCCGCGACCCTGCCGGGACGACGGCGCCGCGGGGCCTCGTCGAGGCGGTCGCCCTCGCCGTCACGGTCGGACTGCACCTGTGGCGGCGCAACGCGCTGCTGAGCATCGTGGGCGGCACCGCCGTGTACGCGGCGCTGCTGGTCGCCCTCGGCTGAGGCGGGTACGGCCGCGAGACGTGCGCGACGGCGGCGACGACCGCGCAACGACACGCACCGCGCCTCACACGGGCTTCTCGCCCGACGCCGTCCGCTCGACGAACTTCGCGATCTTGCGCGCCCGGGACGCCTCGCCGCGCAGCATCGCGAGCTCCGTGAGCGCCATCTTCCGCACGCTGCGCGAGCACGCGTCCCACGTCGCACGCGCCTCGGGGACGGCGTCGAGCGCGACCGCGAGCTCGGGCGGCTCCTCGAGCCGCTCGGGCCCGTCGAGAACCGTCCACATCCCCGACAGCTTGGCGGCCGCGATGACCGCGCGACCGGCGTCGGTCATGAGGCCTTCGGCCTCGAGCATCTCGACGCGCGCCTTGTTGGAGGCTGCCCACATCGAGCGACCCTTGCGGGGCGTGAACCACTGCAGCGACCTCTCGCCCTCGTACGGGCGGGCGCGGCCGTCGATCCAGCCGAAGCAGAGCGCCTCGAGGACGGCAGCCTCGTAACCGAGGCCCGTGCTCGCCGACGCGCCGCGCGCGAGGACGACCCACACGCCGTCGGACACGGCGTGCTGATCCTCCAGCCAGGCACGCCATGCCGCGCGGCTGCCCGGGTCGATCATCGGAGCGGCATCGAGGTCGGCCATGCCCGTCACGCTAGCCGGGCCCGCCGACAGCGCTGAGGTGCAGCCCCCTACGCCGTCGTGCCGTGACCCTCGCAACGTGAGAGGTCTCCGAGCAAAGGCGCCTCCCATGACCGTGCGCACGACCTTCCACACCGGCTCCCCCGTCTGGATCGACCTCGACACCTCCGACCCCGACCGGGCGCGGGCCTTCTACTCCGCGCTCTTCGGCTGGGACTACGAGATCGGCGGGCCGGAGTACGGCGGGTACACGCAGATCCTCAAGGACGGGCACCGCATCGGTGGGGTCATGCAGCACCAGGGCGACGGGCCGGCGGACACGTGGTCCGTGTACCTCGCGGTGACCGACGTCGGCGCGGCGGCCTCACGTGTCGCGACCGTCGGCGGGGAGGTCATCGTCGAGCCCATGCCCATCCCGGGCATGGGAAGGTTCGCATTCTTCGTCGACCCTGGCGGCGGCGCGATCGGCGCGTGGCAGGCCGACGGTCTGCAGGGCTTCGACCTCGAGGAGGTGCACGGCGCCCCCGCGTGGTGCGAGGAGATGAACCGCGACTTCCGTCGCTCGCTCGACTTCTACCGGCACGTCTTCGAGTGGAACGTCGACCTCATGTCCGACACCGACGACTTCCGGTACGCCCGCCACATGGTCGACGGCGAACCGCAGGCCGGTCTCATGGATGCCGCCCGCTGGCTGCCCGACGGCGCGCCGAGCGCCTGGTACGTCTACTTCCTGGTCGACGACGCGGACGCCGCAGTCGGGACCGTCGTCGAGCACGGCGGCTCGGTCGTCAAGGAGCCCGAGGAGACCGGCTTCGGGCGGCTCGCCGTCGTGCGCGACCCGCTCGGCGCCGAGATGAAGCTCGTCGCCCGCAACGCCGAGGGCCAGGAGCGCATCCCGACCTGACGAGTCAGGACTCGGCGTAGCGTGCGAACGCCCGCTGCAGCTCCGTCCCGGTGAGACCCGTGGCGACGAGGAGCATCAGGAGCAGCCTCGCCTTCGCGGGCGTGAGCACGCCAGCCGGCATCACACCGCGCTCGATCAGGTCGATCTCGCCGCCCTCGTAGCCGTACGTGTGCGTGAACACCGGGCCCACGCCGGTCCGCGAGCACAGCACCACGGGCAGCCCCTCGGCTGCCATCGCGACGTTCTCGACCGCGGCCGCCGGCACGTGACCGGCGCCCATCGCGACGAGCACGACGCCGTCGTACCCCAGGTCCGCGAGCGCGGGCAGGACGGCGAGGTCGTCGCCGAGACCGGCCGTCACGACCGCGACCCGCGCGGGCGGCCCGGACGGGATCTCGAACGGCGGCAGCGGGCGCGGCGCCGAGCCGAGGCGCACCCGACCCTCCGCGACGACACCGACCGGCCCGAACGGCTCGGACGTGAACGCATCGACCCGGAAGGTCGACGTCTTGGTGACCCAGCGCGCCGCATGCAGGCGGTCGGCGAAGGCGACGAGCACCCCGCGACCGCGCACGTCGTGGCTCGCCGCGGCCCGCAGCGCCGCGACGACGTTCGCCGCGCCGTCGGGCCCCGGCGCCGAGCGGTCGCGCATCGCGCCCGTCACCACGACGGGCACCTCGTCGGCCGCGCCGACGAGGTCGAGCGCGAACGCCGTCTCCTCGATCGTGTCGGTGCCCTGCGCGACGACGACGCCGTCGACCCCGTCACCCTCCTCGACGAGGGCGGAGATGCGCGCCGCGAGGCCGCGCACGTCCGCGACCGTGAGCGACGGCGACGGCACCATCTGCGCCTCGACCGGCACGACCTCGATCCCGGGCACGAAGCGCGCGACCTCACGTGCGAAGGTCTGCGCCCCCGACACGGGCACGACGCCGCCGCCCCCGGCGTCAGGGCCAGGCGACGACGGCCCCTCACCGTCGAGCGGCTCCGAGCTGATCGTCCCGCCGAGGGTCACGAGTGCGATGCGCATGCGCCCATCTTCGCGCGCGGCGGCGCCGACGGCGTCACGCCCGCGCGAGCAGGACCTCCGTGATCGCACCCTCGAGCGCCGGCTCGAGGCCGAGCGCCTGCAGGTGCGAGACGCGCACCGAGAGCGGCTGATCCGACGTCGCGACCGAGCGCACGAGGTCCTTGAGGTCGTACTCGATGCGCGCGGCGTCGAGGATCTCGAAGACGAGCCGCGCGACGTCGTTCGCCGCGAGCGCCACCGGCCCGCCGTCGGCCGGGTGCAGCGTCACCTCGAGGCGCGCGTCCACGGGGACGTCCGCGACGGTCACCGCGAGGCCCCAACCACCAGCATCGCCCAGCAGGGGCGCACGAGCGTCGAGGCGGACGGGCACGTCGACGCCGTCGACCGTCGCCGTCGCGCTGCCGCCCCAGCCCAGGTCGACCGACGGGAACGTGAGCGTCCAGTCGCGACGCGCCGGCACGGCGCCGCGCGCGGCCTCCTCGTCGCCCGACACGGCCACGGGCCCGACGACGGCGCGCCCCTCCCCCTGCGCCCACGCGATCGGCGTGCGCACCGTCGGGAGGTCCGCGCGCTCGAGCGAGCCGTCGTCCTCCACGAGCTCGAACGAGCCGTCCGCACCGACGACGACGAGCACCTCGAGCGCCGCCGGCGCGGACGTGTCGTTGCCCGGGACGCGCGCGGCGTCGAGCGGCACGATCGCTCCCGACGGCGCGAGCACCGGGATCGAGCGCAGGTCGCGGTGCAGGCGCGCGACCCGGCCGCCGTCGTACGCGACGCCCGTCATCAGGTCGACCCACGTGCCGCCCGGCAGCCACGTGCTCGTCCGGCCGAGCCCCGTGCGCTGGTCGAGCTTCTCGGTGACCGGATGGACCATGAGCTGCGTGCCGAACGTGTACTGGTTCGGCGACGCGTACGCCTCGGGCGAGCGCGGGAACCGGTAGTACAGCGGCTCGACGAGCGGAGCGCCGTCGTACGCCGCGCGATGGTTCATCGTGTGCAGGTACGGCACCAGGCGGTGCCGCAGCCGCAGGAACTGCGTCTGCACCTCGCGCGCCTCGGGACCGAACGTCCACGGCTCCTTCTGGATGAACGGGTTCGCACCCGAGTGCAGGCGCATGATCGGCGAGAACACCCCGAGCTGCACCCACCGCGTCGCGAGCTCGTCGTCCTTGACGCCGTGCATGTGGCCGCCGATGTCGTGGCTCCACCAGCCGTAGCCGATGTTCGACGCGCACGCCGTGAAGTACGGCTGGAAGTCGAGCGACGCCCACGTGATCGACGTGTCGCCGCTGAAGCCGACCGGGTAGCGGTGCGAGCCCGGGCCCGCGTACCGCGAGAACGTCAGCGGGCGCACCTCCCGGCCGGAGCGCCGCCCGGCGGAGTCGAGGAAGTGGAAGTGGTTGAGCATCCACAGCGGGTCGATGCCCGGCACGCGCGAGTGCGGGCCCGACTGCCAGTCGAGCCACCAGAAGTCCACGCCGTCCGCCTCGAGGCGCCGGTGCAGGATGTCGAAGTACGCCGTCAGGAACTGTTCGTCCGTGACGTCGAACGCGATCGCGTCCTCGTTCGTGGTGTCCCGCCCGAGGGCCGCCGCCATCTCCGGGTACGCCTCCTCGAACGCGCGCACGCCGTCGGCCGGGTGCACGTTGAGCGTCACGCGCAGGTGGTGCTCGTGCAGCCAGTCGAGCAAGCCCTTCGGGTCCGGGAACAGGCCGCGGTTCCACGTGTAGCCAGTCCAGCCGGAGCCGAAGCGCTCCGGGATGTCGACGAGGTGCCAGTCCATGTCGATGACCGACACCGAGAACGGCAGGCCCTCCGCCTCGAACCGCTCCATGAGCTCGCGGTAGCCGTCGGCGGTGTACGGGTAGTAGCGGCTCCACCAGGAGCCGAGCGCGAAGCGCGGCAGCAGCGGCGTCGGCCCCGAGACCGCGTAGAACGCGCGGAGCGCCGCGGGGAAGTCGTCGCCGTACGCGAAGACGTACAGGTCGGTGCGCGAGCCGTCGCGCGGCGCGACCCAGCCGTCGTCGGTCAGCAGGAACGACGCCGAGTCGTCGAGCACCGCGAAGCCCGTCTGGGAGACGACGCCGTCCTCGAGCGGGACCGCGCCGTCAGCCGCGTCGAGCGTGCGGGCCGTCCCGGGCAGGCGCACGAGCCCAGCGGTGTTGCCCTCGTAGTCCCACGGCTCCTGGCCGTAGCGCCAGATCGAGTGGTACTGCGTCAGAGCGCCGCGCACCTGGACGCTCAGGCCCGCGGTCGTCAGGGGGCCGCGGTCGTAGACGAGGTGCAGGCGGTCGGTGATGACCTCGACGTGCGTGTCCGTCTCGACGACGCGGTAGTCCGGGACGGGCAGCGCGCGGTTGACCGCGAACGTCGACGCGCGGTCCTCGAACACGCCGTCCTCGGCGCGCTCGATCCGCACGAGGCCGTCCGTGAGGACGGTGATGCGCCACCGGTCGCCCTGCACGACGGCGTCCGCGTGGGCGACGGGCGACGTCCCGAGGGCGCGCAGCCCGGTCGGGTCGAGGGACTGCAGCGCGGTCGGCGTGCGGCGGGCGTCGGGGGTCTGCGGCATGGCTCTCTCCGGTCGGTCCAGGGTTCCGACCAGGCTAGCTGGCGCGTGCAGGGTGGGCCTGGTCGCGAGGTCCTACGCCTCGAGAAGCAGAGCCGTGCCTTGGCCTGTGCCGCCGCAGAGCGCGGCGACGGCGCGGCCCGAGCCGCGGCGGGAGAGCTCGTGCGCGAGATGCACGACGAGGCGCGCGCCCGAGGCGCCGAGCGGGTGCCCGAGCGAGATCGCGCCGCCGTGGACGTTGACCTTCTCGAGCGGGACTCCGAGCTGGCGCACGGAGTGCACGGCGACGGCGGCGAACGCCTCGTTGATCTCGAGCAGGTCGAGGTCCTCGACCTGCCAGCCCTCGGTCTCGAGCGCGCGCAGGACGGCGTTGCCGGGCTGCGGGGCGAGCGCGGGCGACGGGCCTGCGACCTCGGCGGCCGCCCGGAGCGTCGCGAGGACGGTCCAGCCCTTCTCCTCCGCGACGGAGCGGCGCGCGAGGACGACGGCGGCCGCGCCGTCGTTGATCGTCGACGAGTTGCCCGCCGTGAGCGTGCCGTCGGGGGCGAACGCGGGGCGCAGGCGGGCGAGCTTCTCCGGCGTCGTGTCGGGGCGGATGCCCTCGTCCTCGCTGACGACCGTGTCGCCGCCACGACCGGGCACGGCCACGGGGACGATCTCCTGGGCGAGGATGCCCTCGTCGCGGGCCTGCGCGGCGAGGCGGTGCGAGCGCGCGGCCACCTCGTCCTGCTCCTCGCGCGACGCGGGGTGGTCGGCGGTGCGGCGCTCGGTGTCGAGGCCCATGGCCTCGTGGCTCCACGCGTCGGACAGGCCGTCGTGCGCCATCGAGTCGACGGCGGTGACGTCGCCGTAGGTCCACCCGGCGCGCTGGCCGCGCAGGAGGTGCGGCGCCTGGGTCATGGACTCCATGCCGCCGGCGACGACGACGTCGACCTCGCCGCTGCGGATGCGGCGGGCGCCGTCGACGATCGCCGTGAGGCCGCTCAGGCACACCGTGTTGATCGTCACAGCGGGCACGTCCCAGCCGAGCCCCGCCGCGATCGCGGCCTGGCGGGCGGGCGCCTGACCGAGCCCGGCCTGCAGCACGTTGCCCATGAGGACGATGTCGACCGCGCCCGGGTCGATCGCTCCCTGCTCGAGCGCGCCGCGGATCGCTGCGGCTCCGAGGTCGATCGCGGTCAGGCTCGCGAAGGCGCCCTTGAGGCGTCCGTGGGGCGTGCGGGCTGCGGCGACGAGGACGACGTCCTCGGGTGCGGTCAGGGTCATGTCGTCTCCGGGGGTGGGGAGGGAACGTGGGCCGAAGGAGCCAGGTTGCCACGTCTGCGCGCGGTCCGTCGCATAATTGTCCGGTGCTCGTGACCCTCCGCCCCTGGACCTCGGACGACGCCGCCGACCTCATGGCGGCCCGTCAGGCCGACCCTGACCTGGACCGCCAGTTCGGTGACCGGCCGCAGTCCCTCGACGAGTACGAGCGGTTCATCGAGAACGAGCTGACGGTCGAGCCGGGCCAGGAGATCAGCCTCGCGATCGACGTGGACGGGCGCGCGATCGGCTGCGTCGGTGTCGCGTGCGAGCGTGGCGACAAGCCCGCCGACGGCGACCGCCGTGCGTGGGTGCACTACTGGACGGCCCCGGAGCACCGCGGCTCGGGCCTCGCGTCGCGGGCGTGCGCGTCCCTCGTCACCTACGCGTTCTCGCAGATGGGCGTGACGCGCGTCGAGCTCGGTCACCGGGCGGACAACGTCGCGTCGCGCCGGGTCGCGCTCAAGTCGGGGTTCACACCGTCGGACGACGGCGCCCCTGCACCGCGCAACAGCCGCGAGCGCTTCGCCGTCGAGTCGCACCAGCGCCACGCCTCCGACCCGGCGCCAGACCTCCGACCCATCCCGATCCTGCTCTGACGCCTCCTCGGCCCCACCGCCGCGTTCCGGCGCCCCACTGACATACCGGACACGAGGGACGCGAGTGCTTGGATAGACGCATGACCTCGCAGAACCTGGACGCGCACATCGACGACTTCGCCCGCTTCATCTCAGCGTCGCCGTCGTCGTTCCACGCCGCCGCCGAGGCGGCCCGCCGGCTCGACGACGCGGGCTTCACGCGGCTCGACGAGGCGGACGCGTGGGACCTCGGCGCGCACGTGCGCGCGTACGTCGTGCGCGACGGCGCGATCGTCGCGTGGGTGCGTCCCGCGTCGTCGGGCCCGACGACGCCGCTGCGCATCCTCGGCGCGCACACCGACTCCCCCGGCCTCAAGCTCAAGCCCTCGCCGACGACGACGTCGCACGGCTGGCTGCAGGCCGCCGTCGAGGTCTACGGCGGGCCGCTCCTCAACTCGTGGCTCGACCGCGAGCTCGAGCTCGCGGGCCGCATCGTCACGCGCGACGGCGCCGAGCACCTCGTGCGCACGGGCCCGTGGCTGCGCGTCCCGCAGCTCGCGATCCACCTGGACCGCTCGTCGAACGACGGCCTCAAGCTCGACAAGCAGCGCCACACGCAGCCGGTGTTCGGCGTCGAGAGCGACGGCGGCCCTGCCGCCGAGCGGGACGTCCTCGAGCAGCTCGCGAGCCTCGCGGGCGTCGCGGCGAGCGACGTCGTCGGCCACGACGTCATCACCGTCGACACGGCGCCGCCCGCGCGCTTCGGCGCAGGCCGCACCCTGTTCGCCGCGCCGCGCATGGACAACCTCACGTCCGTCCACGCAGGCCTCGTGGCGCTCCTCGACGCGCCCGACGACGCGGGCCACATCAGCGTCCTCGCCGCGTTCGACCACGAGGAGATCGGGTCGGAGTCCCGCTCGGGCGCGGCCGGACCGTTCCTCGCCGACGTGACCGCTCGCCTGTCAGGCGGCACGACGGAGGAGCTCGCGCGCATGTACGCCGCGTCGTGGTGCGTGTCGAGCGACGTCGGCCACGCGGTGCACCCGAACTACTCCGAGCGGCACGACCCGACGCACCACCCGCTGCCGGGCGGCGGGCCGCTGCTGAAGATCAACGCGAACCAGCGGTACGCGTCCGACGCGCACGGCGCCGCCCTGTGGTCGCGTGCGTGCGAGGCGGCGGGGACGACGGCACAGCCGTTCGTCTCGAACAACACGGTCCCATGCGGCTCGACGATCGGCCCGATCACCTCGGTCCGCCTCGGCATCCGCACGGTCGACGTCGGTGCTCCGCTGCTGTCGATGCACTCGGCGCGCGAGCTGATCCACGTGCGCGACGTCGTCGCGCTCTCGGGCGTGATCGCGGCGTTCTTCCGGGGCGTCTGACGGGGCCTTGCGCGAGGTGGCCGACTCCTCGTCAGGCCCCAGTCGCCCCCCGACGTCACCGTCGCCCCGCGAGGTCACCGTCGCCCCGTCAGGCCGCCGTCGCCCCGTCAGGCCGCCGTCGCCCCGCGAGGTAGGGGCTTGCACGCGAGGTAGGGGGCTGCACGCGAGGTAGGGCCCTGGACGGCCCTACCTCGCGTAGATGGCCCTACGTCGCGAGTCGGCACCGGGCCAGGAGCCGGGACCGAGCGACCGCTTTCGCGGCGGCGCGGCCCTCCTGCCCCCTGCCCCCTGGCACCCGCCCCCAGGTCCACAGGGAGCCACGGAGGGCTCCATCGGTACCGGAGCCATGAGCATCGTGGGTGCATGACCTCAGGCTCGTACGCCGTTCCGACCGTTCTCTTCAGCCGCGACCACCTGCCTTCCGACGTCGCCGCACGACGACGGACCGGCGAGTGGGTCCGCATCCGGCGTGGAGCCTCCATCGCGGCCCACCCCGCCGGAACCGACGCACACGAGCGCCGTGACCGCGAGCTTCGTGCAGCCCTGGTGGCACTGAGCGCTACGCTCGGCCCGCACGCGTGCTTCTCCCACACCACGGCCGCACTGCTGTGGGACCTCCCCACGTGGGGTACGTCGTCCAGGATTCACGTGACGTCAAGGAGCAGGTCGAGCGTCCGCCGCGGCGCCCCGGTCGCTCGACACGTCGCGCTCGTCCCCGATGACGAACGCACCGAGATCAGAGGGCTTCCCGCCACGACGCTCGCGCGGACCGTCGCCGACTGCGCCATGACGTCGTCGCCCGCGGAAGGGCTCGTCATCGCTGATGCGGCACTTCGATCAGGTGCTGACCCGGCCGAGGTCGCCGCGTTGCTCACCCGCCGGAGCGGGCGACGAGGAGTCCGCCTCGCCCGCGAGATCCTCGCGTGCGCCGACGTCGGCGCAGAGTCCCCGGGCGAGAGCCTCACGCGGCTGATCCTTCTCGCCGCAGGGTTCCCTCGCCCGACGACGCAGCTCGAGGTTCGCACGCATCTCGGCACCTTCCGCGCCGACATGGGGTGGGAGGAGTGGCGTCTCCTCATCGAGTACGACGGTCGCTCGAAGTACGCGGGCGCGGAGCTGGAGACGTTCATGCGGGAGAAGCGTCGAGCAGACGCCCTCGTAGAGGCAGGGTGGCGCCTGCTGCGTGTCACGAAGGAGGACCTTCGGGATCCCGACGTGCTCGTGACTCGGGTCCGTCGCATGGTCCGTGGCCCGATCCCGCACACCTCTCGGCCAGCGCTCCGGCTCCCCTGAGCCCCTCCGTCTCGCCGGGCTCGCCAAGAGTCCGGGAGTGCGGTCGGCTCCCCGCGACGGAGGCCCCCGCATGAGTGGCAGACACTTCTCTCAGTGCTGGGCGGCGCGCCTCGGCAGGACCGGGATGACGTGGTGCTGGAGCAGCGGCGCGAGGTCGTCGCGCTCCGACGCCGTCGCGGGGTCGAGCCACTGGAGCTCGGCGATCTCGGCGGCTGCCTCCGGCGTCGCGCCGTCGGGCAGTGGCGCGAGGTAGACGGTCGACGCGATGCGGGTGTCGGTCTCGTTCGCGGCGTCGGAGTCGAACGTCCCGAGCAGCTCGAGGTCCTCGAGCCGGATGCCCAGGCCGACCTCTTCCGCGACCTCGCGGACGGCAGCGGCGGCCGGGTCCTCACCCGGCTCGAGCTTGCCGCCGACGAGCATGAACTTCGACGTCCCGCTCTTGCGGACGGTGAGGATGCGGCCCTGCTCGTCGCGGAAGCAGACGGCGGAGATGACGAGCGTGACCATCACACCAGCCTACGACCGCCGCGAAGGGCGCTGGCGCTGGTCGGACCGGCGTCGTACCTCTCGCTCGAGCCGTGCCTCGGTGCCCGGCGTCCTACGACGGCGCTTCTGCTCGCTGCCCGCCCAGAGTGCCGCTCCCCTTCACCGAGGTAGGGCCGTCCGCTCGAGGTAGGGCGCTGCAAGGCCCTACCTCGAGCGGACGGCCCTACCTCGCGGGAAAGCCCCTACCTCGCGAGACGGCCCGACGGGGCCGCGCGGGCGGGGCAAAGCGACGCGGGCGGGCCAAGGCGGCGCGGGCGGGGCAAGGCGACGCGGGCGGGCCAAGGCGGCGCAGGCGGGGCAAAGCGACGCGGGCGGTGCACGGCGACGCGGCCGGCGCAGGACGGCGGGACGCCACGCAGCCGGGCGCTCCCCCTGCGGGCGCCCGGCTGCGGTCGGGTGCGGGTGCGCGCCAGGCCCCCGCGATCGGCTACTTGACCTCGCGGCGAGTGATCCGGAAGTGGCCGACGAGGTACGGCACGACAACCCAGATCGTCACCGTGACCGCGATCTTCGCCCACTGCTCGCCGGAGACCGGGTCGCCGCCGTAGAGCACGCCGGTCGCGATGTTGAGGTCGATCCAGCCGGCGATGTCACGCAGCCAGGACACGAGCTGCAGGACGAGCGTCAGCACCTGCGGCAGCACGTAGTAGACGACGAGCGCGAGCGGCGTGCTGAGGAAGAGCATGCCGAACGCCACGCCCTGCGCCACGACGAGCAGCTGCATGAACACGAGCGTGAACATCTCGAAGCCGTCGACCGACCAGTCAGCGGGCGCGAGGTCGAAGCCGATCGCAGCGAGGTGGGCGGCAGCGCCCAGGACGAACAGCGCGGCCGTGCACACGAGCGTCACGATGAACGCCGAGAGCATCTTCGCGACGCTCACCCGGCCGCGCCGCGGCTCCTGCGTGTACGTGGTCATGGCGGAGCGCTGGTTCCACTCGCTCGTCACCGCGATCACGCCGAGCGCGGGCAGGATCATCATCTGGATCGACGATGCACCCGTGACGAGCTCGGAGAACGTGAGCCACTCCGGGTCGGACGTCGCGAGGACGATGACGAAGCCGAGGATCGTCACGGCGGCGATCGCGATGAGCAGCCCGCGCCCGGCCCGGGTGTCGACGAGCTTGCGCAGCTCGGCCTGCATGAGACGGCGGAACGGGACGCCGGGCGCGCCGCTCGGCGGCACGGACCAGTCGGCGTGGGCCGACGGCGTGGTGAGGGTCGCGGCGCTCATGCCGCCACCTCCTCTCGTGCGGTCTCAGCAGTCAGGTTGAAGAACAGCTCCTCGAGCCCATGGTTCTGCGCGAGGGTGAGGTTCGTGAGCGCGATCGCGGCGTCGCGTGCGACGACGCCCACCTGCTCCGGCTGCGCCGACGTCGCGAGGCCGCCGCCCGCGTGGAGCGTGACCTCGAAGCCGCCGCGCTCGAGCGCGGTCGCGAGCGCGACGTCGTCGAGCGACGCGACGACCGAGCCGGGCACGCTCAGCAGCTCCTCCTTGGAACCCTGCGCGACGATCTTGCCGCCGCCGATGACGATGAGGTCGTCGGAGACCTCCTGCATCTCCAGGAGGAGGTGCGAGGAGAGCAGCACGGTGCCGCCCTGCTCCGCGAAGCCCGCGAGGAGCGAGCGCATCCAACGGATGCCCGCGGGGTCGAGGCCGTTGACCGGCTCGTCGAGAATGAGCACCTGCGGGTCGCCCAGGAGCGCGGTCGCGATGCCGAGGCGCTGGCGCATGCCGAGGGAGTAGTTGCGGACGCGGCGGCCCGCCTCCTTCGGGGTGAGACCGACGAGGTCGAGCATCTCGTCGACGCGCTTGCGGTCGGCGCCGACCATGATCGCGGCGAGGGTGAGCGTCTCCCGGCCCGTGCGGCCGGCGTGCTGGGCGGACGCGTCGAGCAGCACGCCGACGTGACGCGCGGGGTTGGGCAGCGCCGCGTAGGGCTTGCCGAGGACGGTGGCGGTGCCTGCGGTGGGCACGGTCAGGCCGCACATCATCCGCATGGCGGTGGACTTGCCGGCACCGTTCGGGCCGAGGAAGCCGGTGACGCGTCCGGGACGGACGGTGAACGACACGTCGTCGACGGCGGTGAAGCCGCCGTAACGCTTGGTGAGTCTCTCCACGGTGATCATGCGTCTATCGCACCAGTGCAGCGGCGGGGGCCACATCGTCCCGCGGGCGCGGGCGCGTCCTCCCTGCGTCCTTCGCGTGGGTCCACCCACGGTAGGGGGTGCCCGAGACCGGGGTCGCTTCCCCCTGCCCGATGTCGCTCCTAGGGTGGGGGGACCATGTCACCAGTGCCTCCCGCCGTCGCAGCGACGTCCGACCCTGAGTCGCGCCGGGCAGTGTTCCTCCCTGCACCGCTGACGACCTGGCAGGAGACCTGGCGTTGGCTCGTCACGGTGACCGCCTCGCTCTTGCTGCTGGTGGCGGGCTCGACGGATGCGGCGTTCGCAGGCCGCTCGCTCGGGCTCGACGTCCTGCTCGGTGTCGTCGCGTTCGGGGCGTTCGCGGTGCGTCGCCGGTGGCCGCTCCTGGCGGGTGCGGTCGCGTGCCTCGCGGGCAGCTTCTCGATGACGGGCGTGCCGCCGTCGCTCGTCGTGCTCATGTCGGTCGCGACGCGACGCCGTTGGCGTGAGATCGCGGCGCTCGGCGTCGGCTGGGTGTCGCTGTCGGTCGTCTACGACCGGATGACGCCCGACATGACGCCCACCGTCCCGTGGTGGGCGCTCATGATCGTGACCCTCCTCGTCTACGGCATCGTCGTCGCGGTCGGCTCATACGTCGGGGCGCGCCGTGAGCTGGTCGCGACGCTGCGCACGCGCGCGGAGACGGCTGAGCGCGAGCAGGCGGCCCGCGTGGACCAGGCGCGGGCCGAGGAGCGCACGCGCATCGCGCGCGAGATGCACGACGTCCTGGCGCACCGCATCTCGCTCGTCGCGATGCACTCCGGCGCGCTCGCGTACCGCACCGACCTGGGCCGCGAGGAGACGGCGCAGACCGCAGCGATCATCCGTGACAACGCGAACCTCGCGCTCAAGGAGCTGCGCGAGGTGCTGGGCGTGCTGCGCGACCCGAGCGCGAGCTCGTCGTCCTCGGCACCGGAGCGGCCGCAGCCGCGGCTCGGTGACATCCACGAGCTCATCACCGCTGCCCGGTCGGCGGGCACGACGGTTGCGCTCGACATCCCCGCCGAGGTCGAGGAAGCCCTGCCCGGGCTCTCGGGCGCCGTCAGCCGCGCCGCGTACCGGATCGTGCAGGAGGCCCTGACCAACACGCGCAAGCACGCGCCGGGCATGCCGGTCGACGTGAGCGTCGGCCGCACGACGTCGCCTGACGGGACGGACCGCCTGACGATCGAGGTGCTCAACGCCCTCCCCGCTGCCCGCCCCTCGGGCAAGCGCGGGCCGAACGACGGTCCGCCGTCGTCCGGGCTCGGGCTCACGGGCCTCGCCGAGCGCGCGAGCCTCGCGGGCGGCGAGCTGCACCACGGGCCGGACCGTTCGGGCCGCTACGTCGTGTCGGCGTGGCTCCCCTGGTCGTGACGGGCGCGGTCCACGGCGGTGCCCTCGCGCGAGGCCGGGGCGCCGTCCTACTTCACGAGGCGCAGGCCAGGCCCCGGTCCGGGCACGACGGCGAACACGTCGACGATCGTGTGGATCAGGTGCGTCGTCGGCGGCAGCACGACGAGCGGGCGGTCGGCGCGGATCCGGATGAACCCGTGCAGGGCGAGCCACAGCCCGACGGCGAGCTCGCGCGCCACGTCGGGGGTGACGTCGGGCCGGCAGAGCGCGACACCCGCGATGACCGTGTCGAGCGCCTGCGCTGCCGGCGACGCGCCGTCGTCGAGGCCCGCGAGCCCCAGCTCCTTCTCGTTGCGCACCCCGTACGCGAGCGCGTAGCCGCACGGGTCCTCGACCGCCCACGTGACGTAGCCGACCGCGAGCGCCTTGAGCTCGTCGAGCGCCGTCGCGCCGGGTGCCAGCAGCGAGACCTCGAGGTCCATGCGCTCGAGCAGTCGCTGGTAGGCGGCTCGCAGAAGATCGTGCAGCAGAGCGTCGATGTCGGCGTGATAGAGCCTGATGATCTCCGGGTCGAGACCCGTCCGGTCGGCGAGGGCGTCGTGCGTGAGCGCAGCCGTGTCACCGGCGGCGACCACGATGTCTGCCGCTGCCGCGCGGATCTCATCGGCTGCGGGGTCGTGCTTCCACCCACGCCTCGCACCAGTGCTCGGGCCCGACATACCGTCACGCTAACGGACGAATCCGGCACGTGCCATGCGCTGCTCCGCGCGAGCGGCACGGCCTCCGTGAAAGGCTTGCGCCCATGACGACCGACGCGAACTCCCCGTCCGCACCGTCTGCCCGCGTCGTCCTGGTCGACGACGATCCGCTGGTCCGCGCCGGGCTGCGCATGATCCTCGGCGGTGACCGCTCGATCGAGATCGTCGGCGAGGCCGGGGACGGCCTCGAGGCGGAGGAGGTCGTGAGCGCGACCCAGCCCGACGTCGTGCTCATGGACATCCGCATGCCCCGCCGGGACGGCCTCGCGACGACCGAGGCGCTGCTCGCGCAGCGCCCGGACCTGCGGATCATCGTC
Organism: Flavimobilis soli; assembly: GCF_002564025.1. Classification (NCBI taxonomy): domain Bacteria; kingdom Bacillati; phylum Actinomycetota; class Actinomycetes; order Micrococcales; family Jonesiaceae; genus Flavimobilis; species Flavimobilis soli. Next base: position 1,866,126 of record NZ_PDJH01000001.1, on the reverse strand, counting down.
CTGACGACCTTCGACGCCGACGACATGGTGCTCGGCGCCCTCCGCGCGGGCGCGACGGGCTTCCTGCTCAAGGACACCCCGCCCGAGCGTCTGGTGCGCGACGTCCTCGCCGCGGCGGCGGGCGAGCCGACGCTCTCGCCGTCGGTCACGGCGCAGCTCATCGCGGCGGTCGCGACGCCGAGCGCCCCTGGTGACGGGCGCATCCCCGACGAGCCGTCGGCGCGGCGCACGTGCGCACGCGAGCGTCTCGCGCGGCTCACGGAGCGCGAGCTCGAGGTGGCGCAGGCGATCGGCCGTGGGCTGAGCAACAGCGAGATCGCCGCGACGCTGTTCATGTCGGTGCCTACGGTGAAGTCGCACGTAGGCAAGCTGTTCACGAAGCTCGAGGTGGAGAACCGCGTGCAGATCGCGATCTGCGTGCACGACGCCGAGCTGGACTGAGCCGGGCCGACGGCGCCGGCCAGGGCCGAGGCTTCACCCTGCTTCGGGCTTGCTCTCCGCTCCCGCGTCTCCCCCGCTCTCGTACGGGAAGAACGAGATCTGGCCGTTCGTCTCGAGGACGGCGAGGCGCACGCTCCCGATGCGGTCGATGCCCTGCTGACGCGCGGCGCCGTACAGGTCGTCGAGGGAGAGGCGTTCGGCGCGCATGACGTCGGCCTGCGCTTCGCCGTCGTGCACGACGACCACGGGGACGCCGTGCGTGAACCGCCGCGCTGCGGGGAAGCGCGCGTTGACCCACGACAGGGCGATCGTCAGGAGGGCGAACGTCCCGACGGCGAGCATCGCGCCGGTGACGGAGTAGTCCTGCTGGGTGACGGCCTGCTGCACGAGGTCGCCCATGCAGATGAAGAGGATGAGCTCGAAGGAGCTGAGCGCGCCGAGTGTCGAGCGTCCGACGACACGGGTGATCCCCCACAGGAAGACGAAGACGACGACGGCGCGGACGACAGTCTCCACGGCCACTCCTCAGCAGCGTGCGCCGGGCTCGGCTCGGCGACCTGGTTCTTACGGGACGATGCGGGTGGTGAACTCGGTCGTCGCCACCTGGGTGCCGTCGGCCTCGACGACGGCGACGGTGCCGGTCCGGCCGATCTGGGACGCCGGCTGGATGTACGCGTCGAAGTCGACGACGAACGTGTCGCCGTCGGGGGCGGCGAAGGTGAGGAAGAGCTGAGCGCCGTCGCGCTGCTCCTCGGTGGGCTCCGGGGAGAAGCCCTGGGTCTCGTAGATGTCGAAGTAGTCGCCGGTCACGGCGAGCGTGATCTCCGCGTCGAACCCTCCGGCTCGCTCGACGACGACCTGCCAGGGGACGTCGAGGCCGCTGCGTGCGGTCGCGGCGTACGTGACGGAGACGGTGACGGCCCCTTCGGTCGTGCTCCTGGTCGTGGACCGGACGCCGAGCAGGCCGCTCGCGCCGGCGGCGATGAAGAGAAGGAGCACGAACGCACCGACGCGCCTCCCCCACAGGCCGCGCGAGCGGACCTGCGGGGGATGGACGCGGTCGAGCGTCGAACGCATCAGTCCATCAGTTCTTGAAAGCGTCCTTGACCTTCTCGCCGGCCTGCTTGAGGTTGGCCGAGACCTGGTCGCCCTTGCCCTCCGCCTCGAGACGCTCGTCGTCGGTGGCCTTGCCGGCCGCCTCCTTGCCCTTGCCCTGCAGGTTCTGCGCAGAGTTCTTGAGCTTGTCGTCGAGTCCCATGTCTCCTCCTGGAGCTTGTCGGTATCGCGGTTCTTCGACCGTATGCCGAGGCAGGGACGCCCGCACGACGAGCGTCAGCGGACCATCCGGATGTCGAGGATGTCGTCCCAGTGGGCGATCGTCTTCTCGGCACCGTCGGCGACGAAGCGGTGGCGGGCGTAGAAGCGGCGGGCGCGGGGGTTGTCGCGCGCGACCCAGAGATAGGCCGGCTCGTCGCCGAGGGCTGCCATGACCAGGGCGTCGGCGACGCCCGCGCCCTTGACGGCGTCGAGCACGTACATCATCCCGAGCTCGAGGGGGCGAGGTGCCTCGTCGTCCTGCGGGGTGCGCGCGAGGGTGAAGCCGACGACGTCGCCGCTCACCTCGGCGAGCCACGCCCCCTCGGCGTCGGGTCCGGTGAGGATCTCCCGCCACATCGCCTCGTGCTCGGGGACGGAGAGGTTCGCGAGCAGCTCGTCGGAGAGCAGGCCGGGGTAGGTCTCGCGCCAGGCCTGCACGTGGACGACGGCGAGCACGGGCGCGTCCTCGAGGCGCGCGCGGCGCACGTGCGGCGTGCGGTCGGGGACGTCGGTCATGGTCCGATCGTCGCCGGGGCTGCTCGCCACGGCGGGCGTCGTCTCATGATCCGGCCCGGGAGCCCCTACTGTGTGCGCATGAGGATTCGTCGTGGCATCGCTCGTCTGGGCTGGAAGATCAGCCCGTGGACCCACCGGTCGACGGTCGTCCCCACGGACGGGGTGGGGGTGCTCATCGGGGCGCCGCACACGTCGAACTGGGACTTCATCCTCATGCTCGGCATCGCGTGGGACCTGGGCCTGAAGGTCAAGTACCTGGGCAAGCACACGCTCTTCAAGCCGCCGTTCGGATGGGTCATGCGGCTGCTCGGCGGCATCCCCGTCGACCGGTCGAACCCTGCGGGCATCGTGACGGACATCGTCGATCGGGTGCGCTCGGGCGAGGGCTTCTACCTGGTCGTGACGCCGGAGGGGACGCGGTCGTCGGGCAGGTACTGGAAGTCGGGCTTCCACCGCATCGCCGTCGAGGCGGGTCTGCCGATCACGCTCGGCTACGTGGACCGCGACACGATGACGACCGGGCTCGGCATGACGTTCGTGCCGACGGGCGACGTGCGCAAGGACATGGACGTCGTCCGGGAGTTCTACCAGGACAAGTCGGGCTTCCGTCCGGAGTTCCGCACCGAGCCGCGCCTGCGCGAGGAAGAGCGCGCGGAGGGCGACGGCGGCAGCCCTGCTGAGGGCTCCGACCAGCGGTGATGCTGGCGGGCTGATCGCCTCCAGCACGGGCGGCGCGACGTCGTCGGTCGCCGTTGACGGCCCCGCCGGGGGCAAGTCACGGCAACCGATTGCCGGCCTGAGCGGCCCTGCCGAGACTCGAAGGCATGGACGCCTGGACACTTCACCCCGACCGGCTGCTCCCCGCCGACCCGGCCGCTCGCGGCGTCGCGCGCCGTCTCTACGACCTGACGCGCGACCTGCCGATCGTGTCCCCGCACGGTCACGTCCCCACGGCCATGCTGCTCGACGACGAGCCGTTCGCCGACCCGACCTCCCTCCTGCTGACGCCCGACCACTACGTCACGCGCCTCCTGCACGCCTCGGGCGTGCCTCTCGCCGAGCTCGGCGTCGGGCAAGGACCGCTCTCCGAGGCCGACGCGCGCCGCGCGTGGCGGCACCTGTGCACGCACTGGTCGGCGTACGCGGGCACGCCCGTACGGTTCTGGCTCGAGTCCGAGCTCGTCGACGTCTTCGGCGTGACGGTGCGCCCGAGCGCCGAGACCGCCGACGCCGTCTACGACACGATCGCCGCGCGCCTCGCCGAGCCAGGATTCCGACCGCGAGCGCTCTTCGACCGCTTCGACATCTCCTTCCTCGCGACGACCGACGACCCCGTCGACGACCTCGCCGCGCACGCCGCTCTCGCGGCGGACCCGTCGTTCACGGGTCGCGTCGTGCCGACCTTCCGCCCCGACCGCTACCTCGAGGTCACGGCACCTGCATGGGCCGACGACGTCGCGCGTCTCGGCGAGGTCGCAGGCGTCCCGACAGACACGTTCAGCGGCTGGGTCGCGGCGATGGAGTCGCGGCGCGCCCACTTCAAGGAGCACGGCGCCGTCTCCGCCGACCACTCGCACGTCGACCCCGGCACCCTCGACCTCGACCGCGCCGACGCCGAACGCATCTACGCCGACGCGCTCCGCGGCCACGTCGGCACGGCGGACGGCACTGCGCTGCGCCGCCACATGCTCCTCGAGCAGGCGCGCATGTCCGCCGACGACGGCCTCACCATGACCATCCACCCGGGCGTGCGGCGCAACCACCACACCCCGACGTTCGAGCAGTACGGCGCCGACGTCGGCGCAGACCTGCCGCTCGAGGTCTCCTACACCGACCATCTGCGCCCGATGCTCGAACGCTTCGGCACGAGCCCCGGCTTCACGGTCGTGCTGTTCACGCTCGACGAGACCGCGTTCTCGCGCGACATCGCGCCGCTCGCGGGCTTCTACCCGAGCGTCTACGTCGGCGCGCCGTGGTGGTTCCTCGACGCCCCCGACGCGATCCGGCGCTGGCGCGCCGCCGTCACCGAGACCGCCGGCTTCTCCCGGACAAGCGGTTTCATCGACGACACGCGCGCCTTCTGCTCGATCCCCGCGCGCCACGACATGTCGCGCCGCCTCGACGCCGGCTTCCTCGCGGGCCTCGTCGCCGAGCACCGGCTCGACGAGGACGAGGCTGCCGAGATCGCCGTCGACCTCGTGGTCGGCCGCCCGGCGAAAGCGTTCGGGCTGTGAGCGCCGCGCCGCTGCGCCGCACCCGCCCGGCACCGCCCGTGCGGCACGTGCACCTGGGCCTCGGCGCGTTCTTCCGCGCGCACCAGGCCTGGTACACCGCGCACGCGGACGACGCCGCACAGTGGGGCATCGCCGCCTTCACCGGCCGCTCCCGCGCCCTCGCCGACACGCTGAGCGCCCAGGACGGGCTGTACACGCTCGCCGAGCTCGCCCCGGGTGCGGACCGCGTCCAGACGGTCGAGTCCCTCGTCGCCGCTCACGCCGGCACCGACCACGAGGCCCTGCTGCGCTATGCCGCCGACCCGGCCGTCACCGTCATGACGACGACCGTCACCGAGGCCGGCTACGTCCGCGGCGCCTCCGGGATCGACCACGAGGACCCGCACGTCGCGCGAGACGTGGCGCTCCTGCGCGCCAACCCGCGCGCACCCGTCCAGACCGCCCCCGCCAAGATCGTCGCGCTCCTCCTTGCGCGGCGCGCTGCCGGTGGGGGCGGGCTGACGGTCGTGCCGTGCGACAACCTGCCTGCGAACGGCGAGGTGCTGCGCGGCGTCGTCGACGACCTGGCATCGCTCGTGGACCCGAGCCTGCAGGCCTGGGCCGACGAGCACGTCTCCTACGTGACGACGATGGTCGACCGCATCACCCCGGCCTCGACGGACGCGGACGTCGCGCGAGCCCGCGCCGCTGGCTTCGACGACGCCGCCCCCGTCGCGACAGAGCCCTTCGCCGAGTGGGTCCTCGCCGGCGAGTTCCGCGGGCCCCGCCCCGCCTGGGAGACGGCGGGCGCGACCTTCACGGACGACGTCGTGCCGTACGAGGAGCGCAAGCTCTTCCTGCTCAACGGCGTGCGCATCCTGCCGACGCTGCGCCGCGAGCGCGCGGCCGGACGCATGCCCGACGGCGCCGTGGCCGCCCTCGCGGCCTGGGCCGCCTCCGTCCGGGCGGGTGGCCCGGCGCTCTCGGATCCGCTCGTCGGGCGGCTGCGCCCGCTCATCGGCGCGCCCACGGGCGCGGCCAGCCGCGAGCTCCTGGCCCTCATGGACCCGGCGCTCGTGGACGACGTCGAGCTCGTGGCGGCCGTCGTGCACGCGCAGGTCCTCGTCGTCCGGTAGGTCCCCGGGGGTTCCCGACCGATCGCCCTCGTGCACGCACCACGTGTGGATGCGGGCGATCCGTGCGAGGCGCGCGCCTTTGCACGGGGTGCGGGCGGGCGGGTGCGGTGCGACCGTGAGAGGACCACACCTCGACCGGGAGACAACGATGGCCACGTACAAGGTCGGCTGCTTCGTCGGCAGCCTCTCGTCCACGTCGATCAACCGTGAGCTGAGCCGCGTGCTCGCGAAGGTCGCGCCCGACAACCTCGAGCTCACCGAGATCCCCATCGGGGACCTCCCGCTGTACAGCCCGGACTACGACGCCGACTACCCCGCCGAGGGACGTGCCCTCAAGGACGCGATCGCGGCGTCGGACGCGGTCCTGTTCGTCACGCCCGAGTACAACCGCTCGATCCCGGGCGTGCTCAAGAACGCGCTCGACTGGGCGTCCCGGCCGTGGGGCCAGAACTCGTTCGACCACATGCCCGCCGCCGTGATCGGCGCGTCCGTCGGCAAGATCGGGACGGCGGTGGCGCAGCAGTCGCTCCGCGGCGTCCTGAGCTACTGCAACGCCCGCCAGATGACCTCCCCGGAGGCGTACATCACCGTCACACCCGACCTGTTCGACGGCGAGGGCGGCGTCACCGACGAGTCCGTGGGCGAGTTCCTCACCGAGTTCATGAAGGAGTTCGCGGAGCACATCCAGCGAGTGCTGACGGTCCTGCCGCGCGACTGAGCTGCGTACTCCCGGGCTCCTCGCCGGGCTCCTCGTCTAGGAGGCGCGCCCCCGCTCCCCCCTCCTCTCGGCCCGCGTCCTGCTCGACGGATCGCCCGGATGCACACGTGACGTGTGCATCCGGGCGATCGATCACGACTGGCCGCCTTGGGGCGCTCGCCTCGATGCCTCCTGCGTCTAGCCGGGTGGTGTGACGAGGCGGGTGCGGATCTCGTGGGTGGTGAAGGGTTCGGAGGTGCTGGTGGTGGTGTTCTGCCCGTCGACGTCGCGCCACTGCGTTTCGCCGACGAGGCGCCATTGGCCTTGCCAGGTGGTGGTGAGGGTGACGGTGTAGGTGCCGAGGCGGGTGTAAACGTGGGTGACGGTCTTGTCGGGGTAGGGCCCGCCCGGCTTGGTGGTGGTCAGCGGCTTGGTCTTGTCGCCGAAGTCCCAGCGCCACTCGACCGGGGTCGCTCGGATCTCGACGGGCGTGCCGCCGACGGTCGTGGTGAGGGTCTGGGGCGTGTCGTCGGAGTAGACGATGGTGTCGATCTGTACGAAGGTCCACCCGCGCCCGTCGATCACGGTCACCGGCGGCGCGGTGATGGTCATCTCGGCGAAGGCGCGGCGCACGTCGTCGATGAGGTCGCCCTCGCCTGGGATCACGCAGGTCGCGGGCGACAGCGGCTGCCAAGGCCCCCATTCCGCGTCCCCAGCGGGACGCGAGCGGGTCTCGCGCGCGGGCTGGAGAACCTCGCCCTCTGGGCATTCCTCGACGGGGTCGAGACAGAGCTGGATATACGCGGTGGCGAAAGCCTGCGGAGATCCCGGCTGGCAGAAGTTCGGATCAAGAACACGAGTTTCGGTGAGCGGCGGTCCAGTGGCGGGGCGTCCAACGGGCCTTGGCGAGAGGTCCGCGTCCCGGACCGTTCCTTCGATCTCGATCTGACGGGGGCTCTTCACGGAACTTGTGAATCGTGATGTGCCCTTTTGGTCGCCCGCGTCGTGTTGAATTGCCGCGTCGACTACACCAGGCCGAGGAGAGTTGCGTCCGACATACGCAGGGGCGCCTGGCGTCGAAAAGAGACTGAGTGAAAGGGCAAGGACCAGGTGGACCTGTCCGGGGTACCCCATCACGAGCTGCGATCCAGCTCGACCACGTCGACATAATCCGCTACTCGCCACCGGGTCCCATCCCATGCTGCGACAAGCCCGAGGGTCTCTTCACGGGGACCTTTGCTCTCCACGGAGGCGCCGTCTGCGGCGAGAGTCTCGTAGGGCGCGAAGTGAAGTTCCATCAGCCAAACGTGCTCACTACTGGTCGACTCGCCTTCGTGCTGTCTGATCACGTTGATGGTGGCAGCGTCGCCCGCTGTCTGAACGCCCGAGTCGAACTCTGCGTCGATGCCGTCGGCGAGGCTCCTGCAGTAGTCGCAGGTCTCCGTCGATGCCGCACGCAGCAGCGAGGTGTCGCCCGTGTTCAACGTGTAGCCGTACAGCGCTACGAAGTACTCGACGGCCGCCTTCGAACCGACCTTGCCCGGCGTCTTGAGGTCCACGGGCACCGCTGGCGGCGTCGTGATCTTCTCGATCTCCGGCTCCGCGGTCGACGACGCGGTGGGCGCCTCCGTCGGCGAGCCGCTCGCCGCAGGTGTGCTCGCGACCGGCGTCGTCGGGGCCGCAGTCGGCGACGGCGCCTCCTCCCCGGTACACCCAGCAAGGAGCACGGCTGCGAAGACGGCGGTGGCGCAGCGCAGGACGAACGAGGAGGTCGCGGGCATGGTGAGCAAGGTAGCGATCCGCCACGCACGCCGCCACATATGTCCCGAACCTGTGGATCAACCCGCCGGCAGACCACCGATCGCCCGGATGCACACGTCATGGGTGCACCTGGGCGATCAGTGCATCCGAGGCGCAGTCGCGTCACCCGACAGATCGCCCTGCTCCACGCTTCGCATGTGCAACGAGGCGATCTGTGGCGCGGCTGGGGGCGAGGGACGGACAGTGGCGCGTAGCTCCGCTCAGGCCGGGGGCGGCGTCCAGGCGCGCTGGCGGCGCGGGCGCGGGCCCGTCGACTCGCGGACCCGCAACGCCGCAGGCAGCAGCGCCGGCCGGCGCGGCACGACCGTCCGGGCGCCCCGCAGCCCCACCGTGCTGAGCCGCTCCGCGAGCACCGTGACAGCGTGCTTGCCGAGCGCGGCGAGCGGCGCCGCGACCGTCGTCAGGGCTGGCGAGCAGAAGTCCGCGCCGAAGATGTCGTCGAACCCGACGACCGATACGTCGCCGGGCACGGAGACGCCCCACGACTGCACCTCCTGCATGAAGCCGATCGCGAGCAGGTCGTTATACGCGACGACCGCCGTCGTGCGCGACCCGGCGAACGCGCGTGCCGCCGCGCGCCCGCCCTCCCGCGTGGGCGCGAACGGTCCGAGCCTGCGCACGCGCAGTCCCACCTCGTGCCCAGCCTCCTGCGCCGCACGCCACCGCATGCCGTCCGCCCAGGAGGCCTCCGGCCCGGCGAGGTACGTGATCGTGCGGTGGTCGAGCTGCGCAAGGTGCTCGACGGCGCGGCGCATGCCGCGCGCGTTGTCCGTCACGACGCTCGGGACGTCCGTGACCACGCGGTTGAGCACGACGGCGGGCTGGCGCCGCGCGATCGCGCGGATCGACGTGTCGGAGAGGCGCGACGTCGCGAGCACGATCCCCTCGACGATGCCCGCCGTGCGGTCGAGCGCCTGCCGCTCGACCTCGGTCGACTCGTTCACGTCCGCGACGAGCAGCGTGTAGTCCTGCTCAGCGGCCGCGCGCTCGGCGCCACGGATGATCTCGAAGAAGAACGGGTTGGTCAGGTCCGACGCGACGAGCCCACAACTTCGGGATCCAGGAGTACATGCAGCACGGCGAGCGGACCAACGAGGTGTTTCAGCAGTCGTTCACCTTCACGGACGGCTACCTGCACCCGGGCGACAAGCCCGGTCTCGGCGTCGAGCTCGACGTCGACGAGGCGGGCAGGTACCCGTACGAGGTCGCCTACCTCCCGTACAACCGGCTCGCGGACGGTACGGTCCACGACTGGTGACCGGACAGGGGGTTGCGTGCGGGCGCCGCCGCACCCGAGTGGTGTGCGGCGGCGCCCGGCGTCGTCCTGGTGCGGCGCGTCAGCGCGGGTCGGGGATGTCGACCGGCTCGCCCCAGCGGTAGAAGGTCTGCGTCGTCGTGACCGACTCGCCGCCCATCGAGGCCGTCGCGACGGACTCGACGCCGAGGAAGTCCTCGTCGACCGTGAACCAGACGTCGCTCATCGTCGCTCCGGCGAACTCGAACGTGTCGGTGCAGTCGTAGCGGGCCTCGCCGGTGCGCAGGCCGTCTGTCGTCCACGTGTCGCACGTGGCCAGGTAGGTCTTGATCGCGAGCGGGTCGCTGAAGACGCGGACGAGGCCGATCGTGGCGTCGACGAGCTGGTCGCCCGAGCCCTCCTCGACCCACTCGGCGCCCTGACGCAGCCAGCCGGTCTTCTCCTCGAGGATGACGCCGAGCTCGCCCTCGGCGCCGCCCGTCACGTAGGCGCTGTACTTCGGGTCGAAGCGGAAGGCGACGTTGCTCGAGCTGGTGCCGTCCTCGACGACCATCGACCCGGTGCCGACGGCGGTCATCGCGTCGACGATGCACGTGCCGAGCGCCTTTCCGCTGACCGTCGCGTCCTTCTGCGTCGACACGTCGGCGCACGACTCGGGAACCTGGACCGCGGGCTCGGCCGGCTCGGTGGTGGTCGGGGCGGGCTCGGTGGTCCCGGTGGCGTCGGAGGGGGTCGCGGCGCTCGAGGTGGTCGCCGCGGCGGCGGGCTCGGGGGTGTCGGACGAGCACGCTGCGAGGCTGGCCACGAGGGCAGCCGTGAGGACAAGAGAAGAGACGGGGTTGAGTTTCACGCCCCAGAAGGTAACGAAATCCTGGTGCTTGTGCAGGTCGGGGGCTACCGCACACCGGGTGAACGTCGACATAAGACTTCCGTCCTGACCATGCAGGGAGTGATTCATGACACTTTCACCCTGTGTGCTTGACGCTTTCTTTACTTAGCGCCATGCTGGTGCGCATGACGATCACGACAAGCCTCGACGGACGTACCCACGCCCCGGCCTCCCATGTTCGTCGGCCCGCAACCGCCGCGACCCCGTTCGTGAGCCTCCGCCTCGCCGACGGCGGCGCCGCCCACGGCGCTCTCTCCGGCGCCGTCCGCCACGCGATCGAGGCGCACGCGAGCCTCACGCCCAGCCAGCGGCTCTCGCTCGCCGCCCCTTCCGACCTCCCGCGCCTGTACACGCAGACCGAGGCCTCACTGCTCGTCGACGCCCTCACGGCCGCCGGCGCGACCGTCACGGTCGTCGCTCCGAGCCCCCTCTGACGCAGGCCTTCTCCGGCAGGGCGCCGCACCCGGGTGCCGTGTCCGCCCGCGGTGACAGACTGCGACGGTGGCCATCGCACCCGAACAGCCCGAGATCGCGCACGCCCAGCGCCGCACGCTGAGAGTCCTCGTCGGGGCCCAGCTCCTCTCCGGGGCCGGGCTCGCCGCGGGCGTCACCGTCGGCGCCCTCCTCGCTCAGGACCTGCTCGGCTCGACCGCGCTCTCCGGCCTGCCGACCGCGCTGTTCGCTGCGGGCGGGGCGCTCGCCGCCGCGGGCGTCGGCCGCGTGTCGCAGACGCGCGGCAGACGCCCCGGCCTCGCGCTCGGCTACCTCGCTGGCGCGCTCGGCGCGGTCGGCGTCATCGTCGCTGCCGTCCTGGGCTCCGGCGTCCTCCTCCTCGCTGCGTTGTTCGTCTACGGAGCGGGCAACGCGACGAACCTCCAGGCGCGCTACGCGGGCGCCGACCTCGCGACGGCCGCGAGCCGCGGCCGCGCCGTCTCGACCGTGCTCGTCGCGACGACGCTCGGTGCCGTCGCGGGCCCGAACCTCGTCGAGGTGATGGGCGACGTCGCCGACGCCGTCTCGATCCCGCACCTCGCCGGGCCCTTCCTCCTCGCCGCGGTCGCGTACGGCGCTGCGGCGGCGATCCTCGCCGTCGCGCTGCGACCCGACCCGCTCCTGCTCGCCCGCGAGCGCGCCGCGGCGCAGCCTGCACAGCCCTCACCCGGCGACACCCAGGACGACGGCGCTCACGGATCTGCGCCGGGCGTGCGCCTCGGCGCGACGACGATGGTCGTCACGCAGGTCGTCATGGCGGCGATCATGACGATGACGCCGATCCACATGAAGGCACACGGCCACGGCCTGGGTGCGACCGGCCTGGTCATCGCGATCCACGTCGGGGCGATGTACCTGCCGTCGCCGTTGTCGGGGTCGCTCGTCGACCGGCTCGGGTCTCGCGTCGTGGCCGGGCTGGCTGGGCTGACCCTGCTGGCGGCGAGCCTCGTCGCGTGGCTCGCCCCGGAATCGTCCGTGCCGTGGCTCGCGTTCGCGCTCGCGCTGCTCGGTCTCGGGTGGAGCCTCGGCCTCGTCGCAGGCACGACGGCGGTCGCCGAGAACCTCCCGCTCGAGCGGCGCGCCCGGACGCAGGGATCGGTCGACGTGCTCGTGTCGCTGGGCGGGGCGGGTGCGGGGGTGCTCTCGGGTGTGGTCGTGTCAGCGTGGAGCTACGGCACGCTGTGCGTCCTCGGTGGCGTGGTGGCGATCATCCTCGTGGCGTTGCTCGCCCTGTTCCGCCCGCGCCCGACGCGGTAGCTGTCCGGGAGGATGGACCCGTGCACATCCTGATCTGCCCCGACAAGCTCAAAGGCACCGCGACCGCGCCGGAGGTCGCCGCGGCGATCGCGGCCGTCTGCGCGGAGCGCGGCCACACGACCGAGGTTCTGCCGCTGGCCGACGGCGGCGACGGCACTCTGGACGCGCTCGGCGGCCCGAACCGCACGACGGTCGTCACCGGACCGCTCGGCGCTCCGGTCGAGGCGGGCTGGCGACTGGACGGCACGACGGCGGTGATCGAGTCCGCACGAGCGTCCGGTCTGGCGTTGCTCGAGGGGCAGCGGCTGCGGCCTCTCGACGCGACGAGCGCCGGCACGGGCCAGCTCGTCCGCGCGGCGGTCGAGGCGGGCGCCACGCGCGTCCTCGTGACGGTCGGCGGCTCGGCCATGACCGACGGTGGCGCGCCCGCGGTCGAGGCGATCGGCACCCTGCCCGACGGCGTCGCGCTCACCGTCGCGTGCGACGTCACGACCCGCTTCGAGGACGCGGCCCGGGAGTTCGGGCCGCAGAAGGGCGCGACGCCCGACCAGGTCGAGAACCTCACGCGCCGGCTCGGCGCCCTGCGGCGCCTCTACGTGCGCCGCTTCGGCGTCGACGTCGGGGATATCCCCGGCGCAGGCGCGGCAGGCGGTCTGGCGGGAGGCCTCGCGGCGCTCGGCGCGCGGCTGGTGCCGGGCTTCGACCTGGTCGCGGACGCCGTCGGGCTCGACGCCGCGATCGGTCGTGCGGACCTCGTGGTGACGGGCGAGGGGCTGCTGGACGCGACGTCGTTCGCCGGGAAGGTCGTCGGGAGCGTCGCCGAGCGCGCCCGCGCTGCGGGCGTGCCGGTCGCGGCAGTCGTGGGCGACGTCGCGCCCGGGACGCACGCGCCGTTCCCGGTCGTGAGCCTCGTCGAGACGTCCGGCCGCGACCGGGCGCTCACGGACACGCTCGCGGCGGTCCGCGAGGCGACAGCCCGCCTCCTCGCCGCGCCGACCGCCTGAGGTCGTCCGCGCTTCCTGTCGCCCGGCCCCCGTCTGCGCCTCATCCCCGATCGCGGCCGGGTCCTCTCCCGCGAGGCGGCCCCACATGAGTGGGCCCTGTAAGGAGGCTCCCGTGAGGAAGCCCTGTGCACGAGGTAGGGCCTTCCACGCGCGGTAGGGCCCTCCATGGGCCTACCTCACGTGCAGCCCCCTACCTCGGCGAAGGGAGCGGCGCAGACGCCAGGCCGAGAGCGCGGCAGCTCGACCCGATCGCGGCTCAGGCGGCCGTCGAGCTCCACGCCCGCGGCGTCGGGCCGGTGACCTCGACGTCCGCCTCTCCCGTGGCGAGGTCGACGCGCAGGGTCGCGACGGCGTCGGGCACCTCGACGCCGCGGCGCACCATCGTCAGGACGCTGCCGTCGAGGCTCGCCTCGACGTCGCCGTCGAACGCAGGGACCTCGTTGCGCAGGCGGAACAGGTCGAGCTGAGCGCGCACGACCGGACGCTCGAGCGCCTCGTCGATCTCCGCGAGCGTGTAGTGGTGGCGGTTGATGTCGCGGCCGACGCCCGTGCGCTCGAGCAGTTCGACGTCGTTGCCGCCCGCGAGCGCGCCGACGTAGTAGACCTGCGGCACGCCGGGCGTGAACACCTGGATGGCACGGGCCGCGAGGTACCGGCGGTCGTCCCCGCCGAGCGCGTCGTAGAACGTCGAGTTGACCTGATACAGGTCGAGGTTGGACGCCGCGGCGCCCGTCGCGAGCCGGCTCGTGCCGCCCGTGCGCTCGTGGATGCCCTCGACGAGCTGGTCGATCTGGGTGGCGTCGAGCAGTCCCGGCCGCGGCGCCTCGCCGGGGCGGACGGTCTGGTCGGGGCCGACGTCGATGACGCCGATGCCGTCGTGCGTGTCGAGGACCGTCACGGCGTTGCGGGGGCGGATGCGCATCCACTCGGCGAGGACGGAGCCGTCGCCCGTGTACAGGGCGTGCAGCACGAGCGGCGGCAGCGCGAAGTCGTAGACGAGGTCGACGGACCGACCGATCTCGATCTGCCGCTGGTAGTACGAGTGCACCTCGACGAGGACCTCGACGCCCTTCGCGCGGGCCTCGGCGGTGAACTCCTCGATGAAAGCGAACGTCTCAGGGGTCATGAAGCTCGTGGTGCCGGGCGTCTTGACGGCGTACCCGACGGCGTCGAGCCGGACGAGGCTCACGCCTGCGGCGGCGACGGCGTCGAGGATGCTCGTGAGGTAGGCGCGGCCCTGTGCGGAGCGGACGTCGATGTCGACCTGCTGCGGCGTGAACGTCGTCCACACGTATCGCAGCTCGTCGCCGAGGCGCATCGCGGTGAAGGGCAGGCCGGGGCGGGGCCGGTAGATGCGCGCGAGCTCGGCCTCGGTCGCGCCGTCGGGGAAGACGGACGACATGGTGAGGAACATCGGGAAGTGCGGGGACGCCGTGCCGTGGCGCACGACGTCCTGGAACGCGGCGGAGTCGGCGGACACGTGGTTCACGATGAGGTCGACGACGGTGTCGTGCGTCTGGGAGAGGTCGCGGACGTCGTCCCACGTGCCGAGGCGGGGGTCGACGGCGGTGTGGTCGACGGGGTCGAAGCCCGCGTCGGCGCCGTCGAACGGCGTGAAGAAGGGCAGGAGGTGCACGCCGCCGAACGCGCCCGCGAGACGGTCGCGGAGCAGGCGCGCGGTACCGCCGAGGTCGCCGCCGAGACGGTCGGCATAGGTGATGAGCTGAACCTGGTTCTTCATGCTCCCAGCATGATCGGAAGCGCTTCCAAGGTCAAGGGCCGCCCCTCCGGAAGCGCTTTCTTCTCGGCACTTGGCGGGCATACGATCGGCACATGCCCTCTGGAAGCACGCCGAGCCTCAACGACGTCGCACAGGCCGCCGGAGTATCCCTCGCCACGGCCTCGCGCGCGCTCAACGGCGCCTACGGCGTCGCCCCCGCCACCCGGGCGCGCGTCCTCGAGGCAGCCAGCCAGCTCGACTACGTCGCGTCCCCCGAGGCGCAGCGCCTCGCGGGCGGCGCCGCCCGCCGTGTCGCGCTCGTCGTCCCGCACATCAACCGGTGGTTCTTCGGCGAGATGGTCTCCGGGATCGAGCGCGTGCTCTCGCGCGCCAACATGGACCTGCTTCTCTACCACGTCGACGGCCCCGAGGACCGCGCCACCTTCCTCACGCGGCTGCCCGCGCGCCGCAAGGTCGACGCCGTGATCGCCGTCGCCTTCCCCGTCGACGCCGCGGAACAGAAGCGCCTCGAGCTGCTCGGCGTCCAGGTGGTCGCCGCCGGCGGCCAGACGGCCGACTACCCGAACGTCCACATCGACGACTGCGCGGCGGGGAGGCAGGCCGTCCAGCACCTCCTCGACCTCGGCCACCGTCGGATCGCGATGATCGCCGGCACCGACCCGCACCACCCCGACTGGCCCGACGCGTCCGGCCGGTCGCGCGCCTGGCACGAGGCGCTGCGCGACGCCGGCGTCGCCGCCGACGGCAACCTCGTCCGGAACATCACCTGGGTCGGCACGGAGGCCGCCGCCGCGATGGACTCGATCCTCGACGGCTGCGCCGAGCGGGGCGAACCGATGCCCACCGCGGTCTTCGCACACAGCGACGAGCTCGCCTACGGCGCCACCCAGGCGATCGTCCGGCGCGGCCTGCGCATCCCGGAAGACATCTCGATCGTCGGCATCGACGACCACCCCGTCTCGTCGTTCGTCGACCTCACGACCGTCAATCAGCAGGTCGCGCTCCAGGGCGAGCTTGCAGCACAGCTTCTCCTCGACACCCTCGCCGGGCGCCCGGCAAAGCACGAGACCGTCGTCGAGACGACGCTCGTCGAGCGCAGCTCGACGGCCCCACCCGCCCGCTGAGAGCCCCGTCAGAGCGATGACACGCTCGGTCGAGACCGCGCCGTCGGGACGACCGGGGCGCAGCGGGAGGTCCCGAACCTTCGGCCAGGACGACGAACGCCGAGGTAGGGCCTCGCACGCGAGGTAGGGCCTTCCATGGCCCTACCTCGCGCGGATGGCCCTACCTCGGCGCCCGCAGACAGCAGGGGCCGGGCGCTCAGCGCCCGGCCCGCCGCGTCACTTCGTGGTGATCGTGAGGGTCTGCGTCGACTTCTTGGTCTTGACCTTGGACCAGACCTTCTTCGTCGTCTTGACCGACACCTTGAGGGTGCCCACCGGGATGACGTAGGACTCCTGCGACTTGGTGCGGTGCAGGTCCTCGAAGGCGATGGCGTTGCCTCGGGCGTCGGCGCCGTACCAGGCGCGGTCCTGCTTGTTGTAGCCGAAGTACACGTCCGAGTACCTCACGGTGCCCTTCGACTTGGGGTCCGTGCAGGCGACGTCCGCCATGTGCG
This sequence comes from Flavimobilis soli, assembly GCF_002564025.1. Lineage (NCBI taxonomy): Bacteria > Bacillati > Actinomycetota > Actinomycetes > Micrococcales > Jonesiaceae > Flavimobilis > Flavimobilis soli. The sequence goes on along the minus strand of NZ_PDJH01000001.1, from coordinate 1,849,729 downwards.
TGATCATCTCGAACTTCTTGATCTTCTTGACCTTCGAGGTCTTGCACATCATCGGCGCCATGCCGTCCTCGAGCGCGACCTTGACCTTCTTGTTCGTGCGCTTCGTGGTCGCCGTCTTGTACTTGACGGTCGTCGTGACCGTGTAGGTGCCGGCGCCGAGCTTCGCGGACTTCTTGTTCTTGGCGACGGTCTTGCCGTCCTTCGTCACGGTGACGGTCTTGCTCGTGACCTTGACGTTGCCCTTCGTCTTGACGACCGGCTTGATCGTCGCGGTCGCGCCCTCGACGACGGAGACGGAGGCGATCTTGCCGATCGTGACGGTCGGCTTGGCGGTCGCCGCGCCAGCGGGGGCGGCAGCGACGGCTGCGCCCGTGAGGATGAGCGCGGAGGTCGCGGCGGTGGCGACGAGCTTGCGCGCGCCGGAGGTGATGACAGACATGGTGATTCTCCCTGAGTAGGTGTCCGAGCGCGGCGCGGCCGGACCCCTCAGATCCCCCTGCGCGCACCGCCGCACCACCATCGGCACCCCGGAGGCCGAACATGAGGCCCAGAGGCACGCGAGCTTTCCCGAGCCAGCGGATCCTTGCAGGTCACCGGGCCGGACGGTCACCCTGCCTGGTCTTCTCGTACGACCAGTCCTTGACGGTGCGCGTGGTCCCTGGTCGTGCTCGACATGGACGGCCTGGTCAGCGGCCGCGCACGAGCACCCTAGCGGTCGGCGACGGCGGCGGGCCAGACCACCTCGAACCGCTCGAGGACGACCGGGGTCGCGTCCGTGAACACCTCGCCGCGCGAGGCGCAGATGCGCGTCCAGTAGCGGCGGTGGACGTCGCGCCACTCGTCGAGCGTGCCGTCGCCCTCGGCGGCGGCGAACGCCTCGTCAGCGCTCCAGATCGTGCCGAGGCGCAGCGACAGGGTGCGCAGCACGTAGCGCGGCTTGCCCTCCCCGTCGCACACGACCCAGTGCGCCCCCACGCGCGGGAGCGGCACCCCGCGCTGGAGGAACGTGTCCACGAGGTCCGACGTCGCGCGCTTGTCCCGCGTCTCGACCCACTCGACGATCTCGGTCGCGTAGTCGGCGGTGTCCGCGAAGCGGTCAACCTCCCACTCGGGATGCTCGGCGACGATGTCCGGGTTCGCCGCGGAGTACTCCTCCCACATGGCGCGTGCGGCGGCCATGTCGAAGGGCGCGGCGGGTCTGCCCGCGGCGTCGTGCGTGTCGTCGTCCACGACCTCATGATCCCCCGACGACAGGCCCCTGGCCTGTCCAGCGCGGGTGAGACAGTGGTCACGTGAGAAGCGCCCGACCGTCGTCCGCCCCTGCGCTCGGGCTCGTGCTCGGGTCGTGCGTCTCGCTGCAGCTCGGCGCGGCGGCTGCCGCGCACCTGTTCGACGACGTGTCCCCTGCCGGGGTGTCGTTCCTGCGGCTCGGCGTCGCCGCCGTCGTGCTGGGGCTGATCTTTCGTCCGCGCGTGCGCGGGTGGACGGGCGCGCAGTGGCGCGCGGCGGGCGTCTTCGGGGTGACGCTCGCGGCGATGAACGGCATGTTCTACGAGGCGATCGCGCGGATCCCGCTCGGGGTGGCGGTGACGATCGAGTTCGTGGGGCCGCTCGCGCTGTCGGCGGTGCTGACGCGCAGGGCGAAGGACCTCGTGTGGGTGCTGCTCGCGGCCGCGGGGGTCGCGGCGCTCGGGCTGTCGTCGGACGACGTCGGTGGTCGCCTCGACCCGTGGGGGGTCGCGTTCGCGCTCGGTGCGGGGGCGTTCTGGGCGGCATACATCCTGGCGAGCTCGCGCGTCGCGCGGACGGTTCCCGGCCAGGGCGGTCTCGTCGTCGCGACGGCGGTCGCGGCGGTCGTGCTCGCGCCGTTCGGGGCGGCGGACGCCGTCGTCGTACGGGGCGACGCGTCGATGGTCGGGCTCGCGCTGGTCATGGGCCTGCTGGCGTCGGTCGTGCCGTACACGCTCGAGCTCGCGGCGCTGCGGCGGCTGTCGCCCCGTCCGTTCGGGATCATGCTGAGCCTCGAGCCGGCGATCGCGATGCTGTTCGGGTGGCTGCTGCTGAGCCAGGCGGTCGACGCGCTGCACCTGGTCGCGGCGGGGGCGGTGATCGCGGCGAGCCTGGGTTCGGCGGTCACGGCGCCGGAACCGCCTCGTCCGGCCGACGCTGATCGCGTGGCCGCGCCCGCTCCCTGAGCCGCGCGCCCTCCCCCGGGAGCCCTGCCGCCTCGCTCCGCCGCGGTCCGCCCGGCCCGGTCCGCCCCGGCCCTTTCGACCGATCGCCCGGATGCACAACTCACGTGTGGACCCGGGCGATCGGTGGAACTCCCCCTCGGCCCAGCTCAGCCAGACCGGCGGACAGCCCGGATGCACGGGTCACGTGTGCATCGGGGGGATCGGTCGGCGAGACGGAGCGCGCAGAAGGGCTGGTGAGCGGCCCTGGCCGCGTCGGAACGATTCGACTATGCTCTTCCGTGCCGGTGTGGGAGCGCTACCACACCAACCGGGCCACCGCCCGAGACGCCGACGCCGCCGTGAGAGGACCCTCCCGTGACCCTGCCCTACCTCGACCCGACCCTCCCGGTCCCCGACCGCGTCGCGGACCTCCTCGGGCGCATGACGCTCCCCGAGAAGGTCGGCCAGATGCTCCAGCTCGACGCGAGCTACGGCGTCCGCCACCTCATCGAGGAGAAGCACGTCGGCTCGATCCTGCACACCTCGCCCGAGCTGGTCCGCGAGGCCCACGAGATCACCGAGACCACGCGCCTGCGCATCCCGCTCCTCATCGCCGAGGACTGCATCCACGGCCACTCGTTCTTCAAGGGCACGACGATCTTCCCCACCCAGCTCGGCATGGCCGCGTCCTGGGACCCCGAGCTCGTCGAGCGCGCCGCCCGCATCACCGCCGTCGAGGCCGCCGCGACCGGCATCCACTGGACCTTCTCCCCCGTCCTGTGCATCGCCCGCGACCTGCGCTGGGGCCGCGTCTCCGAGACGTTCGGCGAGGACCCGTTCCTCATCGGCGAGCTCGCGTCCGCGATGGTCCGCGGCTACCAGGGCGCAGGCCTCGACGACCCGACGGCGATCCTCGCGACCGCCAAGCACTTCGCCGCGTACTCCGAGACGCAGGGCGGCCGCGACGCGAGCGAGGCCGACGTCTCGCGCCGCAAGATGCGCTCCTGGTTCCTGCCGCCGTTCGAACGCGTCGCCCGTGAGGGCTGCCGCACGTTCATGCTCGGCTACCAGTCGACCGACGGCGTGCCGATCACGCTCAACGACTGGCTGCTCAACGACGTGCTGCGCGGCGAGTGGGGCTACACCGGCACGCTCATCACCGACTGGGACAACGTGGGCCGCCTCATCTGGGAGCAGCACCTCATGCCCGACCACACGCACGCCGCCGCCGCGGCCGTGAAGGCCGGCAACGACATGATCATGACGACGCCCGGCTTCTTCGAGGGCGCGCAGGACGCCGTCGCGCGCGACATGCTCGACGAGTCGCTCATCGACGCCGCCGCCGCTCGCATCCTCACCCTCAAGTTCGAGCTGGGCCTCTTCGAAGACCCGCGCAGGCCCGACGACGCACGCCAGAAGGCCGTCATCGGCACCCCCGAGCACACGGCCGTGAACCTCGACGTCGCGCGCCGCTCCATCACGCTCCTCACGAACGACGGCGTGCTGCCGCTCGCCGGCGGCTTCACCGCCGGGGCCGACGGACGCGCCACCGGCGGCGACACGACGCCGCGCCGCATCGCCGTCGTCGGCCCGAACGCCGACGACCCGCACACGACGCTCGGCGACTGGGCCGGCGCGTCCGGCCAGGCGCCTTGGCTCATGGACGGGCACCCGCGCGAGATGGTCACGACCGTCCTCGACGGGCTGCGCAACCACGTGCCCGCCGACTGGGAGGTCACCTACTCGCGCGGCGCCGACATCATCACGCTCGCCGACGACCCGGACGGCGCGTTCTTCCCCGACGGGCAGCCGCGACCGAAGGTCGCCGCGCCGACCGGGCCGGACGAGGCGCTCATCGCCGAGGCCGTCGCGGCCGCGCAGGACGCGGACTACGTCGTCGCCGTCGTCGGTGACCGCATCGAGCTCGTCGGTGAGTGCAAGTCCACGGCGACGCTCGAGCTGCTCGGCGGGCAGGTCGCCATGCTCGAGGCGCTCGCCGCGACCGGCAAGCCGCTGGTCGTCGTGCTCCTCGCGTCCAAGCCGCACGTGCTGCCGCAGGTCGTGCTCGACGCCGCCGCGTTCGTCTGGGCGGCCAACCCCGGCATGCAGGGCGGGCGGGCGCTCGCCGAGATCCTCCTCGGCATCACCGAGCCGTCGGGCCGCCTGCCGATCTCGTTCGCGGTGCACGTCGGCCAGCAGCCGACGTACTACAACCAGCTCCGCGGCCAGCACGGCTCGCGGTACGCCGACCTCACGCAGCGCACAGCGTTCGCGTTCGGCGAGGGCCTGACCTATACGACCGTCGAGTACGCCGACCTCACGCTCGCCGAGTCCGCGCTCAGCGCGGACGGCACGATCCGCGGCACCGTGACCCTCACGAACACGGGCACGCGTCCGGCGCGCGAGGTCGTGCAGGTCTACGTGAGCGACGTCGTCACCTCAGCGAGCTGGGCGGACCAGGAGCTCAAGACGTACCGCGTCGTCGAGCTCGCACCCGGGGAGACGCGCGTCGTCGACCTCGAGCTGCCTGTCGCGGAGTGCACGATCGTCAACGCGGCCGGTCAGCGCGTCGTCGAGCCGGGCGACTTCGAGCTGCGCGTCGGCCCGAGCTCCCGCACCGAGGACCTGCTCACGGCGGCCTTCACGGTCGCCTGAGCCCACGTCTGCCTCGGCGCGCCCGCCCCCGAGGGCGCGCCGGGGCGGGTTCGGCGGGCCCGGCGGAAGTGCGTCGAGGTAGGCGGTTCCACGCGAGGTAGGGGTCGGTACGTCAGGTAGGGCGCTCGACAGCCCTGACTCACGCGCAGGGCCCTACCTCGGCGGAGGCGATCGCCCACTCTGGTGCCGCTCCCTGTTCGGCACCGGCCGGAGGCTCGCTTTGCCACGCACGCCGGGTGAGGATCGACGCATGACGACGCACGCACAGACGGCCGCGACCGTCGCCGAGATCCAGGCCGAGCTCGCCGCGCTCGAGGACCCGAAGATCCGTGCGGTCAACGAGCGGCACGGCGACGAGCACGGCGTGAACCTGACGAAGCTGCGGGCGGTCGCGACCCGCCTCAAGACGCAGCACGAGCTCGCGCTCGAGCTGTGGGCGACCGGGGACGCCGCCACCCGCCTCGTCGCGCTGCTGGTCTGCCGGCCCAAGGCGTTCTCGGCGGCCGAGCTCGACACGATGATGCGCGAGGCGCGGGCGCCGAAGGTGCTCGACTGGCTGCTCAGCTATGTCGTCAAGAAGAGCCCGCACGCCGAGGACCTGCGCGCGGAGTGGTTCGACGACGCCGACCCGGTAGTCACGGCCGCCGCTTGGGCGCTGACGTCGGTCCGCGTCGCGAAGAAGCCCGAGGGGCTCGACCTGCCCGCCCTGCTCGACCTGGTCGAGACGCACATGAAGGACGCCCCGGACCGCCTCCAGTGGGCGATGAACGAGTGCCTCGCGACGATCGGCATCCACCACCCCGAGCTCCGCGAGCGCGCGGTCGCGATCGGCGAGCGCCTCGAGGTGCTCAAGGACTACCCGACAGCGCCCGGGTGCGTCTCACCGTTCGCGCCGATCTGGATCGACGAGATGGTCCGCCGTCAGGGCGCCCGATAGTCGGTCCCACGACCGGGCCGTCGCGGCCAGAGCGCCACCACGAACGCCGCGGCACCGGCCGCGAGCGCCAGCGGTAACGCGATGCCCCGTCCGTGCGACGGGCCGAGCGCGTCCTCGAGGATCAAGGCGGTCCCTACCCACGTTCCTGGGGGTCCGCGACGTCGGACGGGGGTGCATCTACGTCACCGCGTCGAACTGCTCGCGCGCCACGACGATGTCGTCCATGTGGTCGACAGCCCATGCGGTGAGCGCACTGAGCGGGCCGAGGAGGGAGCGCCCGGCGTCGGTCAGCTCGTAGTCGACGCGCGGCGGGACGACGGCGTGGACCGTGCGGCGCACGAGGCCGTCGCGCTCGAGGGAGCGGAGCGTCTGGGTGAGCATCTTCTGCGAGATGCCGTCGACGTCGCGTGCGAGCTCGCCGAACCGGCGCGGTCCGTCAGCGAGCGCGCCGACGAGGAGGACGGTCCAGCGGTCGCCGATGCGGTCGAGGACGACGCGGGACGGGCAGCCCCGCGCGTAGGGGTCCCAGGGCTGTGTCATGGTCGCTCCTCGGTTACCGGAAAGTGCGTACTTTCGCATGGAGAGTGACTCTCCTATGGTGAGGATAGCCCCGGCGCGCAGCGCCCACCAGACCCAGGAGGACCCATGACCCGCATCACCGTGCTCGGCGGAACCGGCTACACCGGCAGCAACATCCTCCGCGAGGCTGTCGCCCGCGGTCACGAGGTGACGTCCATCAGCCGCACCCTCCCCGCCGACCAGATCGACGGTGTCACGTACCGGACGGGCGACGCGCTCGACGCCGACACCCTCGCGCACGTCGCAGACGGGGCCGACGTCGTCGTGCACTCCCTCGCCCCCCGCGGCCCGCTCACGGACACCTTCCAGGACGTGGTCCTCGCCGCTGCTGCGGCCACCGCGCAGGCCGGCGCCCGCTTCGGGATCATCGGCGGCGCAGGTTCGCTGCACGTCGTCGAGGGCGGTCCACTGCTCGTCGACGGCCCCGAGTTCCCGGAAGCGTTCCGCGCCGAGGCGCAGACCATGGTCGGCGTCCTCGACGCCCTGCGCGACTCGGCCGAGGACCTCGACTGGTTCATGGTCAGCCCGGCCGCCGGCTACGGCTCCTACGCTCCCGGCGAGCGCACGGGGTCGTACCGCGTCGGCGGTGACGTCCTGCTCACCGACGACGACGGCACGTCCTTCATCTCGGGCGAAGACTTCGCGATCGCGGTCGTCGACGAGATCGAGCGGCCGGCCCACCGCCGCACCCGCTTCACGGTCGCCTACTGACAGATCGCCGTCACCGGCCCGAGCAGGGTTTGCCGAGGTAGGCCCGGGCACGCGAGGTAGGCCCCCTTACGCAAGGTAGGGCCGTCCAGGGCCCTACCTCGAGCGCACTCCCCTACCTTGCGTGCACCCACCTACCTCGATGGAAGGCTGTGCAGCGCGTCACTCGACGCGCAGGCCCACCTCCCGCGCGAGCAGCGGCGCGAGGCGGACGAGCTGGTGCCCGTCGATCGTCGCTCCGCGCAGGGACGCGACGCCGTCGATACCGTCGAGCTCCGCACCGCGGAGGTCGACGTCCGTGAGCCGCGCTTCCCGCACGTCGAGCCGGCCGACCGTCGTGTCGGCGAACGCGACCCGGTCGAGCTTCGCCTGCACGAGGTCGAGCTCGTCGATCGTGCAGTCGGTGAACATGACGTCGCGCAGGTGCGCGCCGCGCAGGTTCACGTAGCCGAGCTTGCAGCCGACCACGTGGACAGAGCGCCACGAGCTGTCGTAGAGCTCGGACGCACCGATGCGCCCACCTTCGAGGACGACGTCGTACCACGAGCCGCGAGCGCCCCGCAGCACGGGGATGTTGGGCCGCTCGATGCGCGTCTCGAGGAGCCGCGCGGAGCGCAGCTCCGCTTCCCCTGCCGCGAGCGCGACCAGGCGGGACTCGCGGATCGTCACTCCGGTGAGGTCGAGTCTCTCGACGGCCACGCCCTCGATCTCGAGCGCCTCGACATCGTCGCCGGTCTGCAGGTCCGCCGCACTGCCGGGCTCGAGGTGGCCGAGGGTGAGAGGACTGAGGTGCGGTGCAACGACAGGACGCTTCGGAGGCATGAACCGATTCTCCCGCGCCGGCCTCACGCCGACCGCGGCGCGTACATGATCAGGGCGACGCCCACCAGGCAGACGAGCGCACCGAGGACGTCCCACCGGTCGGGCCGGAAGCCGTCGACCGCCATGCCCCATACGAGCGACCCGACGATGAACACCCCGCCGTACGCGGCGAGGATCCGGCCGAAGCTCGCGTCCGGCTGGAGCGTCGCGAAGAACCCGTAGAGCCCGAGGCTGATGACGCCCGCGCCGATCCACAGCCAGCCGCGGTGCTCGCGCACGCCTTGCCATACGAGCCAGGCGCCGCCGATCTCGAAGAGCGCGGCGACGACGAACAGGATGATCGATCGGGCGAGGGTCACGTGCTCATCCTCCCCGGGGTGGGCCGACTGGTCCACGGGCGGCTGCCTCGCAGTCTCCGCGCGCCCTGGGCGCGCGTCGTGGCCACGTGTCGTGGCCACGTGTCGTGCCGGCCCCCTGCCCCGGCACGACACGCGCCTCACTCCTCGCGGAGGAGCTCTGGGGTGAGCCGGGTCGTCGCGGCAGGCAGCGTGAGGAGCGGCACGAGGGTGACGACACTCGCGACGACGCCGAGGAAGAGCGGCACCCCCGCGCCGATCACACCGAGCCCCGTGCCGGTCGACCAGGCGACCGCCCCCACGAGGATCAAGCCGCAGCTGGCAGCGAGGACGACTCCGGCACCCAGCGGCAGGAGCACCTGCACGGCCTGCGCGGCGAGGAGGGTCCGCGGCGGCACACCGACGGCGACGAGCCGGGCCACCGTGCGACGCCGCTCCTGCTGACGGTCGACTGCCGCGAGCACGATCCCCAAGCACCCGAGGCCGACGAACCACGCGACGAACGTCAGCAGCAGCGAACGCTGCGCCTGCACGGACGCGTACGTCTCGAGGTCGGGCAGGTGTGCGGCGACACCGAGCGTCGCGAGCTCGTCCGCAACCTCCTGCGCTGCCTCGGGGCCGCCGTGCGCGAACAGCGTGGCCATCATGACGGGCGGCGGATCCGCCCCCAGGAGCGCGGTCGGCACGAAGAGGCCGAACGGCACGGGTCCGATGCTCCCCCCGCCCCCGACGACGCCCTCCCACAGCTCGCCCGTCGCGTCGGCGTCAGCCACGATCGGGGCGTCGGAGACGTCGACGGTGATGGCGTCCTGATCCTCGATGCTCACGTGGCTCATGAGCGTGACCGATGTGTCGGCAGCCCGCTCGTGGCCCCGCCCGACGATGTGCGCCGCCCGGTCATCCCGGCACCCCGTCACCACGACGAGGCGAGCGAGCTGCTCGCACGTGCCGACGAACACCTCGCTGCCCTGGACGGGCAGTCCGTCGTCATCCAGCCGCATGTAGGACGGCGCGACAGCCAGGACCTGCGGCAACGCAGTCGCAGCCCTGATGTCCCCCGCCGTCAGGCCGTGCGGACGCCCGACCTCCGAGACGGCCGCGCTCTCGTCGTCCTCGCCCGCACCCTCCACCTCGAGCAGGATGCTGATCGGCCCACCGTCCGCCGCGAGCTTCTCGAGCCGGTACTGCTCGTCGTACGTCAGAGCTCCGAGGTAGCCCGCCGCACACGTCGTCAACAGCACGACCACCGACACGCTCGCCACGACGCGCGAGACCGACGTCGGCTCCGTCTGCATCCCCCGACCTGCAAGGACTGCGGCCGTGCGGCGGGTGCCCACGAGGATCCCCGCGCACCACGACGCGACGAGCGACGGCACATAGGCGGAGCCCACGGCGAGCAGCACCACGCAGCCAGCGATCACGAACCCGACCGGGACGTCCGACTCCTGGATCTGGGCGAGACGTACCGCTCCCCCGACAACGGCGCCGTCAGGCTCCAGCGTCTTGATGGTCCCGGGCATGCCCGCCGCGAGCCACGCGGTGAGCGCGAGTCCCGCGCCGAGCGGCGCGAGCGCCCACGGCAACGGCAGGCGACGCGTGCTCGCGGCACGCCGAACAAGGGGGGAGGACGCGAGCCGCCACGTCCCGGCCACGGACGCGAGGCCCGCGGTCGCAACGAGCACGACGACGACCCCTGCGGCGAGTGATGGAGTGACACGGAGCGGCTCCGGCAACCCGTGATAGGTGCCTGCGACCGTGTACCGCCACCCTGCGCTCAGCGGTGCCACGGGGATCGCGAGGAGCACGCCCGCGACCGCACCCGCCGCGGCCAGCAGGCCGGCTTCGAGCGCGCCGACGGTGCGCGTCCGCGCGGGAGTGAGTCCGAGGACCCGCAGAGAGGCGAGCCGACGGTCACGCGTCGCGGCAGACAACCGGCCGACCGTGACGAGCAGGATGACAAGGGGCAGGAGCACAACACCCGTCCCGCCGGCGAGCACGAGGCGCGCGGAACCGGAGGTGGTGTCGGTCAGGGCGGCGCCCTGCAGAGCCGCGGCGAGTGCGAGCACGAACCCACCCAGGACGTTCGCGCCGAGCTGCGCGCCGACTCGCAGCCGACCTCCGGCCCGGGCCAGCCGCCAGGCGAGGTCGACGAGGGATGTCATCGCGGCTCGCCGACGTGTGCGGCCTGGTCGACGATGCGACCGTCTCGCACGAGGACGTCACGGCTCGCGTAGGACGCGACGCGCAGGTCGTGCGTGACGAGGACGACGGCGGTGCCCTGGTCGCGCGCCGCATCGACGAACGCTTCGAGCACGAGCTCGCCCGTGAGCGTGTCGAGCGCGCCGGTCGGCTCGTCGGCGAGGACGACGGGCGGTGCGTGCACGAGCGCGCGGGCGACCGCCGCCCGCTGGGCCTGTCCCCCTGACACCTCGGAGAGACGACGGTCAGCCTCACCGGCGACCCCGAGCCGGTCGAGAGCCTCGAGCGCGCGGACCCGGGCTGGTCGCGCGCTCACGCCCGTGAGGCGCAACGGCAGCTCGACGTTCTCGACGACGGTGAGCTCCGGGACGAGCTCGCCGTGCTGGAAGACGAAGCCGAGCTGCCGCAGCCGGACGTCGGAGCGCTGCCGCTCCGACATCGTGTCGATCCGTACGCCTGCGATCTCGACGGTGCCGGCGTCCGGTCGCAGGAGACCGGCGAGGAGGTGCAGGAGTGTGGACTTGCCCGAGCCGGACGGTCCCATGATCGCGACGATCTCCCCGGGTGCGACGGCGACGCTCGCGTCGACGAGCGCAGTCGTCGCGCCGAAGGCCTTGGCGAGGTGGGTTCCTGTGAGGACGGGCGTGGTCATCGGTCGTCCTCGGTGCTCGTGCTGGCCGGCACGGTCGGGCTCGCCGTGCTGCCGCGGACCTGTTCCGCGAGCGTCTCGAGGCGTGTGCCTGCGAGCTCGATCCAGCGGAGATCGGCCTCGAGGTGCGCGATCTCGTAGTCGGCGGCCAGCCGGTCGACGACGTCGCCGTCGCGCCGGGCGGCGGTGAGCTCGCGCATGCGCGCAAGGTAGGCGCGGCGCTGGGTGTCGAGGACGTCGTCGGCGGCGCGGCCTGCGACGAGGGCGAGGACGACTTTCGTGAAGAGCTCCGAAGGCCTGCCTGTGGGGACGTGCGGCGAGCTCAGCCAGGCGTCGAGCTCGCCCGCGCCTGCGGGGGTGATCGCGTAGACCTTCCGATCGGCGCCGTCGCCGTGCTCGATGCCCACTCCGCCAGCGAGGCCGTCGCGCTCGAGCCGCGCGAGCGTGGCGTAGACCTGGCCGTACTTGAGCTCCCGGCCGTGACCGAGCAGCTCGTCGTACCGACGCTTGAGGACGAATCCGTGCGTCGGGCCGCTGTCCAGGAAGGCGAGGATCGCCATCGGAACTGTCATGGCCAGGAGACTACACGCGATGTATACACTGCGTGAACATCCCTCCCGGACCGCTGGCTCAGCGCGCCGCCGCACCGCCCACGCCGGTCGGCGCCACACGATGCCGCCCGAGCGGCAGCATCATCGGTCGGCCGGACGTCGGGTCCTCGATCACCCGGCTCTCGAGGCCGAACACGGTCCGCACCGTGTCCTCGGTCAGCACGTCGCCCGGGGCGCCGGCCGCGTGCACCGCGCCGCCGACCATTGCGACGAGGTGGTCGGCGTAGCGGGCTGCGAGGTTGAGGTCGTGCAGCACCATGATGACCGTCGTGCCGCGAGCGCGGTTGAGGTCGGTCAGCAGGTCGAGCACCTCGACCTGGTGCGCGACGTCGAGGAACGTCGTCGGCTCGTCGAGCAGCAGCAGGTCCGTCTGCTGCGCGAGCGCCATCGCGATCCACACGCGCTGCCGCTGGCCACCCGAGAGCTCGTCGACCGGCCGGTCGATCAGGTCGGCCGTGCCGGTCGTCTCGAGGGCTTGCGCGACGGCGACGTCGTCGGCTGCGGTCCACCGCGACATGAGGCCGTGGTGCGGGTGCCTCCCGCGGCCGACCAGGTCGCCCACGGTGATGCCGTCGGGCGCGACGGGCGACTGCGGGAGCAGCCCGAGGGTGCGTGCCAGCTGCCGGGCGGGCGTCGCGTGGACGGCGCGGCCGTCGAGCAGCACGTGCCCCTGCTGCGGGGCGAGGAGCCGGGACATCGACCGCAGCAGAGTCGACTTGCCGCACGCGTTCGCGCCGACGATCGCCGTCACGGCTCCGGGCGGCACGGTGAGGTCGAGCCCTTCGATGACGACCCGGTCGCGGTAGCCGACGGTCAGGCTCGTCGCGGCGAGCGTGTGGGCGGCGGTCATATCGACCCTCCTGCACGGTGGGAACGGATGATCAGGTAGACGAGGAACGGCGCGCCCAGCACGCCCGTGACGACACCGACGGGGAAGCGCGTGCCCACACCGTGCTGACCGACGAGGTCGGCGAGGAGCACGAGCAGCGAGCCCGTCAGCGCGGCCGGCAGGAGCAGCGAGCCGTTGGGGCCGACGAGCCGCGCTGCGATCGGCCCCGCGAGGAACGCGACGAACGCGATCGGCCCGGTAGCCGCCGTCGCGAACCCGATGAGCCCGACGGCCGCGACGACGACGCCGAGGCGCGTGCGGCCGACGCGCGTCCCGAGGGCCGACGCCGCGTCGTCGCCCAGGCGCAGCGTCTCGAGGTCGCGTGCGAGCGCTGCGAGCACGGGTCCGAGCACCGCGAGCGCGACGGCCACGGGCACGACCTCGCTCCAGCGCGACCCGTTGAGGGACCCGGTGAGCCACCGCATGGCCTCGTTGACGTCCCACTCGGAGGCCCGCTGCAGCAGGTAGGTCGTGACTGCCTCGAGCATGGCGGTGACGCCGATCCCCACGAGGACGAGCCGCGTTCCCGCGACGCCGTCCTTCACGGACAGCACGTAGATGAGCAGGGCGACGCCGAGCCCGGCGACGATCGCGAAGAGCGACACCTGGGCGCCGTCGAGGCCGAGCACGACGATCGCGAACGTCGCGGCGACGCTCGCACCGGAGCTGATGCCGATGATGTCGGGGCTGGCGAGCGGGTTGCGGAGCATCGTCTGGAAGGTCACGCCGGCGAGGCCGAAGCACGCTCCGGCGAGCAGCCCGAGGGTCGCGCGCGGGAGTCGCAGGCGGCCGACGGCGAACGTGGCACCGTCCGCGTCACGTCCCAGCAGCACGTCGAGGACGGTTCCGGGGCCGTAGAACGTCCTGCCGATCATGAGGCTCAACGCCCACACAACGACGATCGCGGCGACGAGCGCGAGGGTCACGCCGGTGCGCCGCCGGGCGCGCCGACGGCGCTCGGCAGCGACCTTCGCGACGAGCGCGGGCCCCGCGAGCGCGGGCGGGACGACGGTCGCGGTCACAGCTCGCGCACCTTCCTGCGGCGCACGATCGCGATGAAGAACGGTGCGCCCACGATCGCGGTGATGATGCCGACCGCGATCTCCTCCGGCCGCGCGACGACACGTCCGACGACGTCGCCCAGCAGCAGGAGGCACGCGCCTGCGAGCGCGGAGAACGGCAGGAGCCACCGGTGCGCGGGCCCGACGATCAGGCGGCACGCGTGCGGGACGACGAGCCCGACGAAGGCGATCGGGCCTGCGACCGACGTCGCCGCGCCGCACAAGACGATCGCGCCGAGGGACGCAACACCGCGCGCGACGGCGACGTTCTCGCCGAGGCCTGCGGCGACGTCGTCCCCGAGGGCGAGGGAGTCGAGGCTGCGCGCGCACGCAAGGCACACGACGAGACCTGCCGCGAGGAACGGCAGCACGGGAGTCATGGTCGCGAAAGTCGCTCCGCCCACGCCGCCGACCTGCCACGAGCGGACGGTGCCGGAGATGTCGTTGCGGCCAAGAACGACACCCGCGATGAAGGACGAGAGGGCCGCGGACGTCGCGGCGCCCGCGAGCGCGAGCTTGAGGGGCGTCGCTCCGCCGCGGCCGAGCGACCCGATGACGTACACGAACACCGCGGTCACCCCGGCGCCGAGGATCGCGACCCACACCTTGCTCGTCGCGGTGGTCAGCCCGAACCAGGCGATCCCGACGACGACGGCGAGCGACGCTCCGGTCGTCACGCCGAGGATCCCCGGGTCGGCGAGCGGGTTACGCGTCACGCCCTGCATGACGGCGCCGGCGAGGCCGAGCGCCGCCCCGACGAGGGCGGCGAGGGCCGTGCGCGGCACGCGCACGGCGACAGCGGCGTGGTCGAGCCCGTCACGTGCGCCACCGAGGGCGGCGACGACGTCGTGCCACGCGACCTGGCGCGAGCCGACGGCGAGGGACGTGACCCCTGCGGCGACGAGCAGCGCGACGAGCACGGCGAGCCACAGGAGGCGCACGCGCGCCGACCGTCGCACGAGGGCGACGGTCGGCGCGGGGGTGGCGGTCGCGGTCACTTCACCTTGGCGGCGGCGTCCGCGAGCATCGTCACGTACTCGTCGAGGACCCACGAGATCGCGAGGGGCGTGGGGTTCGCGGCCGTGCCGATCGGGTCGGAGCCGGGCAGCGAGACGATCGCGCCGGCCTTGACGGCGGGCATCTGCGACAGCAGCGGGTCCTTCTCGAGGGCCGCGACGATCTCGTCGCCGCCGTAGGTGACGATGAGCTCGACGTCGTCGAACGTGTCGACCTGCTCGGCGGAGACGGTGCCGGAGAACGCGTCGGGGTCCTTGCTCGCCGCCGTCACGGACGCGGGCGTGGTCAGTCCGAGGTCCTCGAAGAACGCGGCGCGCGTGTCCTTCGGCGTGTAGAACGACACCTGGCTGAGGTCCGCGGTGTCGACGTGGGTGAGGAACATCGTCGACGTGCCGGCGAGGCCATCGTGCTTGGCGACCGCTGCGGTCATCTGCGCCTCCAGGTCGGCGACGAGAGCGTCCCCCTCAGCTGCGAGGCCCAGGGCCTTCGCGTTGAGGCGGATCATGTCGCGCCACGACGTGACCCACGGCCCTTCGGGGTACGCGACGACGGGGGCGATCTCGCTGAGCGTGTCGTAGTCCTCCTGCGTGAGGCCGGAGTAGGCGGCGAGGATGACGTCAGGCTCGGTCTCGGCGACAGCCTCGAAGTCGATGCCGTCGGTCTCGTCGAACAGCACCGGGGTCTGGGCGCCGAGCTCGGTGAGCTTCTCCTCGACCCACGGCAGGGTGCCGTTGCCGTCGTCGTCGCCGAAGTTGGCGGCGGCCATGCCGACGGGGACGACGCCGAGCGCGAGCGGCACCTCGTGGTTCGCCCAGTTGACGGTCGCGACGCGTTCGGGCTTCTCGTCGATCGTCGTCGTACCGAGAGCGTGCTCGATCGTGACGGGGAAGGTCGCGGCGGGTGCCGTCGTCGACGGGGCTGCGCTCGTCGGCGCTGCGCTCGTCGGGGTGGAGGGCTCGGTCGTCGAGCCGCACGCGGCGAGCGTGAGAGCGAGGGTCGAGGCCGCGAGGGCGGCGAGGATCCTGGTGGGACGCATGGGGGTGCTCCGGTCTGCGGGGAGGGTGACGTGGGGCAGATCGTCATCCACCCATTAGGCAAGCCTTACCTCACGGAAAGGTAGCGGACGTGGGATGACCTGCGCAACGGGCGCGTCACCTCGCGAGACGGCCGCTACGGGCAAGCCGGTCTCCGCCCGGTCGGAGCGGGCGCTTCCCTGCTCGCGCGAGACCGCGCCGACCCCCACGATGGAGGTATGCGCACACTGCTCACCGCCGCTCCGCCCGCCGACACGATGCCCCGCCGGCTCGCCCGCGTCGGCCTCGGGCTCGCCCTCCTGTTTGCAGGGATCAGCCACCTGACGTTCGCGCGCGACGAGTTCAAGGCCCAGGTGCCGAGCTGGTTCCCCGCGAAGGACTTCACCGTGCTCGCGTCGGGTGCGGTCGAGATCGCCCTCGGCTCGTCGCTCGTCGTGCTGTCACGCTGGCGAGTCGCCGTCGGGCTCGTCGTGGCGGCGTTCTTCGTCGTGATCTTCCCCGGCAACATCGCGCAGTGGGTCGAGCACAAGGACGGCTTCGGGCTGGACACCGACGAGAAGCGGTTCGGCCGGCTGTTCTTCCAGCCGGTGCTCGTCGCGTGGGCGCTCTGGTCGACGGGGGCTCTCCAGGCCGTCCGCGGTCAGGGCGCACGGCCGGAGCCGCGCTGAGGTAGGTGCTTGCACGCAAGGTAGGCCCCTCCAGGGCACTACCGCGCGTGCAAGCACCTACCTCGCGTCCAACGCCCTACCTCACGGCGCGACCGGGCGCGGGGCGCGGCCGGGCTCAGGGCTTGACCATCACCTTGAGCGCCTCGCGCGAGTCCATGAGCCGGTAGCCCTCGGCGACGTCGTCGAGGGTGACCGTCCGGTCGAACACGCGGCCCGGGTTGATCGCCCCAGACAGCACGCGGCCGACGGCGTCATCCAGGTAGGCCCGGACGGGCGCGACGCCGCCGGTGAGGGTGACGTTCTGGCCGAACAGCGACGGGAAGCCGACCGGCGCCTCCTCGTACTGCGGGACCCCGACGCGCGAGATCACGCCGCCCGGGCGCACGACCTTGTACGACTGCTCGTACGCGGGCATGTACCCCACGGCTTCGAGCACGACGTGCGACCCCTCGCCGTCGGTCAGGTCCATGACGCGCGCGATGCCCTCGTCGCCGCGCTCGGCGACGACGTCGGTCGCGCCGAACTCCCGCCCGAGGTCCGTGCGGGCCTGGTGGCGGCCCATGAGGATGATGCGCTCGGCGCCCATCTCGCGCGCCGCGAGCACGGCGCTGAGCCCGACGGCGCCGTCACCCACGACCGTGACGATCTGTCCGGGCCGCACGCGGCCCATGTGCGCGGCGTGATACCCGGTGAGGTACACGTCGGAGAGCGTCAGGAGGGAGGCGAGCATCGCGTCGTCGGCGTCCTCGAGCGGGATGCCCGTCTTGACGAGCGTGCCGTCCGCCTGCGGGATGCGCACGGCCTCGGCCTGCGCCCCGCCGACGCCGTTCGAGCCGTAGTAGCCGCCGTGCTTGCACGACGTGTGGACACCCTCACGGCAGAACGTGCACGTGTTGTCCGAGTACGTGAACGGCGCGATGACGAAGTCGCCCGGGGCGACGGTCGTCACGTCGGAGCCCACGGCGTCGACGACGCCGATCATCTCGTGCCCCATGGGCCGGCCGCGGCCCGCGGGCAGCGACCGGTAGGGGTGCAGGTCGGAGCCGCACACGCACGCGCGCACGACGCGCACGACGGCGTCGGTCGGCTCGACGATCGTCGGGTCCGGCACCTCCTCCACGCGGACGTCTCCAGCGCCGTACATGATCGTTGCTCGCACGTCGTCTCCTCAGGTCTGCGGGCGGTCGGACGCACGCCCGACCTGGTCCATCATCGCGCGTCCGCGGCGGTCGGGCCGGATGTCAGCCAAACCCGAGGTGCGCGACCTCGACGCCCGCTGTCCAGCCGGGTGCGGAGCCGCCGTCGGGCGGCGGCACGTCGGTCGGCAGGCCGACCACGGCGAGCAGCCACGACACGAACGAGTTCGAGCTCCAGATGTCACCCGAAGGTCCGGCGGCACGCCCCCACACGAGCAGCGGTACCTGCGGTGCCGTCGCGAGGACCTGCGCGACGACGTCCGGATCCCGGCTGAGCTCGTGGACCGTGCCGGAACGCGACGGCCGGTCGGGCCAGGTGCGCACCTCGTAGCGGAAGAACCGTGAGCGCCCGAGCCAGCGCGCCCCCACAGGCCCCTGCGCGACGGCGCCGCGGTCCCGCTCGCTCGTCCCCCAGGCGGGGACGAGCTCGACGTCGTACCGGCGCCCCGCCGTCGTGACCTGCAGGCTCGCGTGGAACAAGTGCTGCGGCGCGCGTCCCTGGACGCGGGCGCAGGCGACCTCCCACCACCAGGAGGTCCTGCGCGCCACGCGGCCGCCCTCGCCGACGGGCGACCACCCCAGCACGACGGCGTCCGTCTCGTCACCCGGTCGAGGAGCCACGGGATCACGGTAGACCGCGGACGCGCCTACCTCAGCGGAGGCGGTGCGGAGGTAGCAACGCGCGCGCCCGCGCGCAGCGTCGCGTAGGCGTCGCGCACGACCGCCGCACCTGGCTTGGCGTACATGCAGTAGTCACCGTTGGTCGCAGCGTCCTCGGGCGCGTACAGCTCGGCAGGCCAGTCCCACAGGAAGAAGCCGGAGACCCATGGCCGCCGCGCGCACGCCTCGAACATCTCCGCCAGGTAGGCCGCCTGGGCCTCCCCTGACGGCGCGCCGGACAGGGACCAGTCGTTCGGTCGCGCAGGCGATCCTTCGCGGCTGGGGCAGCCCGCCTCGAGGAACACGAACGGCTTGTCCTCCCTGGCGATGACGGTCTCGATGCGGTCGAGGTTCGCCTCCCACGCGCCCGCCGGGTAGTAGCCCGACGACGAGATCACGTCGACGGCGTCCCACCAGGTCAGGCGGTCTTCCTGGTACTTGTCGCAGTTGTACGTGACGAGGCCGGGGTACACGGCGCGGACCTGTGCGATCAGCTCGCGCCACTCGCGTTCGCGCCCGTCCGCGCGCACCATCTCGCAGCCGACGGAGAGCATCTCGGCGCCTTCCTCGGCGGCGATGCGGGCGTGGTGGACGATGAACCGCGTGTAGGACTCGAACCACTGCGTCCAGGAGGGTTCGCCGGGGACGTCGTCGTCGAAGAAGCCGATGAACGCACGCCAGGTGCCGTCGGCCGAGTCGACGGCGGGCTTGAGGCAGACCCGGTGCCCGCGCGCCTTGGCGGCACGGACTGCGGCGCGCACCTCGTCGTCGGTGACGGTGGGCTCGGCGGTGAAGTCGATCTCGGTCGAGGTCGGCGTCGCCTGCTGGGCGACGAACGCGATCGCCACCCAGCCGACGTTCAGCGGCGCGAGCTCGTCCATCGACCGGTCGGCGGCCGGTCCCGTCCACGTGCCGCGCACGCCCGTCCAGCCCCAGGTCATGCCCGTGACGGGCGCGCCCGGGAACGACGGCGGCGCGACAGGCCCGAGGGCGGCGTCGAGCTCGGCGCGCGTCGGCGGGTTCGCGCCGGCACGCGAGACGGTGACCGACGCCGCAGCGGCGGCCGCCCGGGCTGCGGTGACGATCGCGGCGTCGGACAGGTGTCGCAGCCGTGCGGCGCCGTCGGCGCCGTGGACGCCGCGGGCGTCCAGCGCGTCGAGCAGGGCGCCCATGAAGGTGTCGCCTGCGCCGACGGTGTCGACGACGTCGACGCGCCGACCCGGGACGTCGAGGACGCGCCCGTCGTGACGGACCAGGACGGCACCGTCGCCTCCGCGGGTGACGACGACGAGCGCCGGGCCCCAGGCGGACCACCGGTGCGCGACCTCGACAGGGTCGGTACCGGGCGCGAACCAGGCGAGGTCCTCGTCGGACACCTTGACGACGTCGGCGAGCGCCACGAGCTCCTCGATCCGGTCACGGACGGCGCGCGGATCGGTGACGAGCGCGGGCCGGATGTTCGGGTCGAGGCCGACGACGGCACGTCCGCGGGCGCGGCGCACGGCGTCGCGGACCGCCGAGCCGCCCGGTGCGAGGATCGTCGCGATCGAGCCGACGTGGACCACGTCCGCGCGGGTGACGTCGACGAGCCCCAGCTCCCACGCGAGGTCGAACTCGTAGGACGCGACCCCCCGCGCGTCGAGCGTGACGGCGGCGGTCGAGGTGCGGCCGGTCGAGGGCGCGTGCGCATCGACGGTCACGCCGGACGCCTCGAGCCAGCCCCGCACGGCCGCGCCGCGCGCGTCGTCGGCGAGCGACGTCACGAGCGTGACGTCGCGCCCCAGCCGCCCGAGCGTCAGCGCGACGTTCGCGAGCGAGCCGCCCGGGAGCTCGCGGGGCGTCCCGTCGGCGCCCGGGACGATGTCGACGAGCGCTTCACCGATGACGAGGAAGCGAGTCATGACGCCACCTCCGCGTCCGCGACGGCGCGCGCGATCGACGGGCCGAGCGGGAGGCGCGGCAGGAGCGTTGCCTGGACGGCGTGGTAGAGGTCCGGCTTGCCCGGCCAGACCGTGCCGGCTGGCGCGAGCGTCGGGTCGAGCTCGTGGTGCCACGAGCCGCGCTCATGGTCGACGACGTAGGTGACGATGTGGTCCCACCACGTCGCGTAGAGGTCGGCGTAGCGCTGCTCGCCGGTGCGGCGGTGGAGCGCGTCGGCGGCGGCGGTGGCCTCGGCGGCGACCCAGTGCATGCGGTCGCGCACGACGGGCGTCCCGTCCCAGCCGGTCGTGTAGACGAAGCCGTCGGCGCCGTCGACGGCCCACCCGTCGGCGACGGCACGGTCGAAGAGCGCGACGGCGGCAGGCAGCAGGTCGTCCGGCGCGTCGTCGCCGAGCGCGCCCTCGACATGCAGGAGCAGCCGGGACCACTCGAGGCCGTGCCCGATCGTCGCGCCGTAGGGCTTGAACTGGTCGCCGGGGCGGTCGGCGTTGAGCTCGAGGTCCGCGGTCCACGTGGCGTCGAAGTGCTCAGGCAGGCGTCCGTCGTGCTCGGCCGCGAGCTCGACGACGAACGCGGCGATACGCGCGGCACACTCGCGCCACGCGGGGTCACCGGTCGCGTCGGCGACGGCGAGCATCGCCTCGACCGAGTGCATGTTCGCGTTGATGCCGCGGTACCCGTCGAGCTCGGAGAAGGTCACGTCCCACGTGTCGACGGCGCGGCCGGCGTCGTCGTCCCAGAACCGGTCGAGGTAGACGGCGCACGCCTCGTCGAGAAGGTCGCGCGCGCCGGGCAGCCCGGCGAGAGTCGCGCTCGACGCCGCGAGCAGCACGAACGCGTGGTCGTAGCAGGACTTGCCCGAAGCCCTGTCGGGGACGCCCGCTGCGTCGACGGAGTGCAACCAGCCGCCATGCTCGTCGTCGTGCAGCACCCCCGTGAGGCCCGCGAGCGCACCCGCCGCGACGGGAGCGCAGCCGGGCACGCCGAGCAGCGCACCGAGCGAGTACACGTGGACGGTGCGGCAGGTGATCCACGCCTGGACGCCCTGGCTCGGGTCGGGACGGCCGTCGTCGTCGAGGTAGGCGGCCCCGCCACCCGGTGCGACGAGGCCGGCGCGGCCGAAGTCGAGGAGGTCACGGGTGTGCTGCTCGAGCCACGCGAGGTGGGTCGGGCGCGAGGTCCAGGGCAGCATCAGATTCTCCTGTCGACGAGCTGGCCGGCGTGGCGGAGCACGCGAGGGTCCGCGAGCGCCGCCGCGTCGAGGGCGATCGGCGCCGTGACGGTGAAGGTCACGGACTCGCCCGGGAGCAACGTCACGAGCATGTCATCCACGCGGGCGTCGGGGTGGATCTTGTCGACGAGGAGGGCGAGGTCGACGACGAGCGCGTCCGTGGTCACGGTGACCATCGTCGCGCCGGGCCGGGTAGCCGTCGTCACGTCGAAGGCCGGCTCAGGGAGGCGTGCCTCGCGGGGCTCAGCGAAGAACCAGGTGGCGCGGTCGTCGCCGAGGCTCGCGACGATCAGCTCGGCGGCCGGGTCGGACGGCGTCGCGACGTCGTCCGGCACCTGGAGGGTGACGATGCCCCGGGCGGGGACCTCGACGTCGTGCGTGTGCTCGGCGAGGACCTGGCCGTCGAACGTGAGACGCCGAACGGTCAGCGTGCCGATCCACGGCACGGCACTGTCGTCGTGCAGGGCGACGACGAGACCGTCCTCACGCGGCTGCACCGTCACGAGCCGGTCGGCGTGCTGGTGGGCCAGCTCGTAGAACAACGGCTTCGGTCGACCGTCACCGTCGACCGCGGCCCAGGACGTGACGGGCCAGCAGTCGTTGAGCTGCCAGACGACCGAGCCCATGCACACGGGCGCGTGCGAGCGCAGGTGCCCGATGCCCACGCGCAGGGCGCGTGCCTGGTTGAGGGACATGGCCCAGTGCCACAGGTCCATGTCGGTCGGTAGCGGGAAGTGCGGGACAAGCCCGAACGCGAGCTTGTCGTTGCCCTGGGCCGCCTTCTGGTGCACCACCATGCCCGGCGAGTCGGGCGTCAGCGGCGAGTCGCTGATCGCGCGGGTGAGGGTCGCCCAGGTGGGCGGGCCCTGCCAGCCGTACTCCGCCATGAAGCGCGGCACGTCGTCGCGATAGACGCGCATCGGCTGACGGTTCCACGCCTCCCACGAGTGCATCGCGCCGTGCGAGGGGTCGTTCGGGTGCACGTCCATGCTCCCGGACCACGGGCTCGACGGCGTGTACGCGGTCCCGGGAGCCAGCTCGGCGACGATCGCCGGCAGGAGCTCCAGGTAGTAGCCGATCCCCCAGCTCCGCCCGTCGAGCCGCTCTTCCCAGCGCCAGTCCGCGTAGCCCCAGATGTTCTCGTTCGACCCGTTGAGCAGGGCGAGGGACGCGCGGTGCGCGAGCCGCGCGACGTTCTCGCGAGCCTCCGCCTCGACCTCGCTGCGCAGCGGCTCCTCCTCGGAGTACGCGGCGCACGCGAAGGGGAAGTCCTGCCACACGAGCAGGCCGCGCTCGTCGCACGCGTCGTAGAAGTCCTCGGACTCGTAGATGCCGCCGCCCCAGACCCGCAGCAGGTTCATGTTCGCGGCGGCTGCCTGGTCCACCCGGGCGGCGTAGCGCTCACGCGTGACGCGGTGCGGGAACGCGTCGTCGGGGATCCAGTTGGCTCCGCGGATCCAGACGGGCTCGTCGTTGACGACGAACGTGAAGCTGGTCCCGTCGGCGTCGGGCTCCATCTCGAGGCGGACGGTGCGGAACCCGACGCGGCGGTGCGCCGCGTCCAGCGCCGTGCCGTCGGCCGTCTCGAGCGTCACCGCGACGTCGTACAGCGGCTGCGCCCCGTGGGTGCGCGGCCACCACAGCGCGACGGCCTCGAGCATGACGTCGGCGCTCGCCGTCGTCTCCCCCGCCGGGACCTCGACGCTCGTCCGGGCGCTACCGACGGCGACGCAAAGCTGGAGAGGCGCGTCGGAGACGCGCTCGACCTCCACGCTCACGCGCACGACGCCGCGCGCACCCTCCGTTGCGCCGTCGGGCAGGAGCGCTTCGGTGCGGACGGTGGCGAGCCGGGCCGTGGACCACGAGCGGAGCCGCACGGGCTTCCAGATGCCGCTCGTCGCGGTGTCGATCCCCCAGTCCCAGCCGAACGAGCACGCCATCTTGCGCACCGCGTTGAACGGGTGCGTGTTGCCCGTCTGGGGGCGGTACCCGAGAGCGAGGGACTGCGCGTCGGCATACGGCACGGGCGCCGCGAACGTCACGACGAGCTCGTTGTTCCCCTCCCGAAGCGCTTCGCGGACGTCGAGCGTGCACGAGCGGTGCATGTTCGCCGTCGTCGCCACGTGGACACCGTTGAGGGTCACGGTCGCGAACGTGTCGAGCCCTTCGAAGACCAGGTCGTGGCGGTCGCGACCGTCCGGTGCCCACGCGAACGTGGTGCGGTACTCCCAGGAGGTCCGGCCGATCCACGCGAGCACACGCTCGTTGTCGTCGAGGTACGGGTCGGGGATGCGTCCGGCGGCGAGCAGGTCGGTGTGCACGGATCCGGGCACGGTGGCCGGGACGTCGTCGGTGGCGACGTGCTCCGGCACGGGTCCGGACACGGCCCGCAGCCGCCAGCCGTCGTGGAGGTCCCGTACGCGCTGCGCCGAGAGCGCCGGGGTCGGGAAGGTCGAGCTGTGGGTCACTTGGTGGCTCCGGAGGTCAGGCCTGAGTAGATCTGTCGCTGCAGCGCGAGGAACGCGATCAGGGTGGGGACGATGACGAGGACGGTGCACGCCGCGATCAGCTCCCAGTCGGAGCCGTTGGGGCCCTTGAAACGGAAGAGCGACGTCGAGATCACGCCGAGATCTTGCGACGGCATGTAGAGGAACGGGAGGTAGAACTCGTTGTAGATCGCGATTCCCTTGATGATGATCACCGTGGCGATCGCGGGCCTCAGCAGCGGGAAGATGATCCGCGCATAGATGGCGAACCGGTTGGCGCCGTCGAGCATCGCCGCCTCGTCGAGAGAGCGCGGGATCGACTTCATGAACTGCAGGAAGATGTAGATCGCGACGATGTCCGTCCCGAGGAACAGCACGATCACCGATCCCCGCGTGTTGAACAGGGACAGGGCGTTGATGATCTTGAACGTCGCGACCTGCGTCGTCACGGCAGGCACGAGGGTTGCGGCGAGGAACAGGCCCATGACGAGTCGCTTGCCGCGAAAGCTGAACCGGTCGACCGCATAGGCGGTCATCGTCCCGATGATGATCGTGCCGGTGAGCGCGACGACCAGGATGATCGACGTGTTGAGGAAGCCCTGGAGCATCTTTCCCTCGACGAACACGGTCGCGAAGTTCGAGAGGTTCAGCCAGTTCTCCGGCATGTCCAGCGGTCCGGTGCGGGCGAACTCCTCGCTCGTCTTGAGCGCCGCGAAGAGCAGCGTCACGAGCGGGATGATCGCAGCCGCGCTCGCGACCGCGAGCGAGAGGTACTTGAGCGTCTTGCCGAGCGGTCCAGCGACGGGCGCGACGCTCCGGCTCCAGCGGGCAGCGGCGGTGGTGGTCCCGGTGCTCACACCAGGTCTCCCTTCTCCTCGGGGAACAGCTTCTTCTGGACGACGGAGATGATCACCACGAAGAGCAGCAGCACCACGGCCATCGCGGACCCGAGCCCGAACTTCCTGAACTTGAAGGCCGTATCGACCGTCTTGATGACGAACGTCTCGGTGCCGTTGGCGCCGCCGGTCATGATGAAGGGGATCTCGAACACCGAGAGCGCGCCGGAGATCGCGAGGATCAGCGACAGGCCGATGATCTGGCTGATGGCGGGGACGATGATGTGCCGCACCTTGTGCCAACCGGTGGCGCCGTCGAGGTCTGCGGCTTCGTAGATCTCCTCCGGGATGGACTGGATCGCCCCGAGGAAGAGCACGAAGTTGAGTCCCATGTAGCGCCACACGGACGTCGCGGCGAGCGAGTAGTTCGCCACCTCGCGATCGCCGAGCCACAGCGGGGTATCGGTGAACCCGAGGATCCCGAGCAGGACGTCGAGCGTGCCGTCTGGGCGGAAGAAGAACAGGAACGCGATGCCGATCGCGACGCCGTTGACCAGGTAGGGGAAGAAGAGGATTCCCTTGAAGAAGTTCCTGAACCGCGTGCTGAAGCTGAGGATCACCGCGAAGTACAGGGCGAGGACGAGCTGGAGGATGGCACCAGCGAGGTAGTAGGTGCTCACGAGGAACACGCGGAGGATCTCGGGCCGCGTGAAGATGCGGACGTAGTTGTCCCATCCGACGTTCTTCATCTCGGGGTCGAGGCCGTCCCACGAGGTGAAGCTGTAGCTGATCATGTTCACCACCGGCAGGTACGTGAAGGTGATCAGGAGAACCAGCGGCACGAGGAGGAACAGCCAGGGCGTGACGCGCCATCCTCGGCGGGTGCGTGGAGCGCCTGAGCGCGTTCCGCGTCGTGTGTTCAGTGCCAGCAGGGCCATACGTTCGCTCGTCTCCGGGGTGCGTGCGGGTGGGGGTGCGTGCGGGGCCCTGCTGGCGGCAGGGCCCCGCACGTCGGGCGGCTCGGTCAGCCGATCGCGGCGCGAGCGTCAGCCCAACGCTGGTTGAGGTCGGCAAAGTAGGACGCCTTGTCGCCCTTCTCCGCACCGCGTGCGATGTCGACGAGCTTGCGGCGATAGCTGTCGCCCCAGAGGTCGATCTCTGCCTCGTTGTAGATGTCGGAGTCGAGCGACTCCTGGCCCGGGGTCCCGGGGTTGAGGTCGACCCACTCGGCGCCGACCTCCTCGAAGGCCTTGAGCGTGTCCGGCGTGTCGCCGTCGAGCCGCGGCGAGACGCCGCCCTGGTCGAACGCGTAGCCCGACTTGTCGACGAACCAGTCGAGCCAGGCCCGGGCGGCCGCCTTGTTCTTGGAGTGCTTGTTGATGCCGATCTTGTAGTCACCCGAGACGGTTGAGCGGAGCTTGCCGTCGGTCTCGAAGGGCATGGGCCAGAAGGAGATGTCGTCGGCCGAGGCACCGTTGGCCTCGGCGGCGTCCTGGATCTGGGTGACGGCCCAGGACCCGAGGACCATCGCGGAGATCTCCCCCGTGGCGAGCTTGACCTTGGACTCTTCCCAGTTGGTGGTGGTCGGGTCGGGCTCGGAGAGGCCGCTCGCGACGATGTCGAAGAGCAGGCTGTCGAGGGCGTACATCTCCTTGCCCTCGGTCCACGGCGCGTCGTCGGCGTCGCGGAGGGCGACCGTGTCCGGTCCGGCGACGACGCCCTGGTTGCCCTGCCACTGCGAGAGCGGCCAGCCGTCCTTGTAGTTGGTGTAGTACGTGGCGCCTGTCTTGGTCTTGACGGCGTCGAGGGCCGCGAGGAACTCGGCGGGGGTCCTGGGCGGGGCGGTGATGCCGGCCTCTTCCATGACGCGCGTGTTGACGACGTAGCCGCTCGCGTTGCCCGTGATCGCGATGCCGTAGAGGGTCCCGTCGAGGGACCCCTCGCTGCGCACGAAGCGGTAGGTGTCGACGTAGTCGTCGACCTGGCCGAGTGGCTCGAAGTAGGTCGGGAACTTGTCCTTGGTGACCTCGTTCGGCAGGAGCAGCACGTCTCCGTACTCCTCGGTGTTGAGGCGGATCGACACCTCGCCCTCGTAGTCGGTGTGCGCCTCGAACTTCACGGACACGTCCGGGTACAGCGCGTTGAAGTCGGTGACGTAGTCCTTGAGGACGGTGTCGACGAGGTCGGTCCGGTTGGTCAGGACCGTGATCTCCCCGGAGATCTTGGTGGGGTCGCCGGCGGAGGTGGTGGTCGCGGAGGTGTCGCCGCCTCCTCCGCAGGCGCTGAGGGTGAGCGCGGTGACTGCCGCGAGCGCGGCCACCGTGTGCGTCTTTGCCATGGTGCTTCCCGTCTGTCGTCGTTGACTGCGCCGGCCCATCCCGGCTCGTTCACGTTAGTGAAGCGGTTAAGTTTGCGTAAGTAAACAGGGCCAGGTAACGAAGTGGTATCGATGGAATCTCGGCGCTGCGGCGCGCACGAGCGCTTAAGCGACCGTGCTAGCCGCAGCGACCGGTCGTGCCCCGAGGCCTGAGCGCCGGCGTCGAGTCCAGGAAGCTCCCTCGCGGCGCCCCGTCCATCTGCTCGAACAGACGGCGCGCCACATGACCGCCGTACCGCACGACGTCGTGGCTCAACGCCGACAGCTGCGGGTACGTCGCCTCGCACAACGGCGAGTCGTCCCACGCGATGACCGAGAGATCACGCGGTACCTCGAGCGCCAGCTCGCGCGCCACACCGAGGCCCGCGAGCGCCATCACGTCGTTGTCGTAGACGATCGCGGTTGGCCGCTCCCCCGCCGTCAGCAGGTTGCGCGTCGCCGTCGCCCCCTGCACCGCCGTGTAGTCCGTCCGGGCGATCGTCCCGTCCAGCCCGAGCTCCTCGACCTCCGCCCGGAAGGCCTCGTCACGGATGTGCGTGTGCCCAAAATCCCGCAGACCCGCGACGCGCGCGATCCGGCGGTGCCCCATCGCGCTGAGGTAGCGGACGCTCTCGCGGATCGCGCCAGCGTCATCCGTCCACACGTTCGTGAGACCACCCGCGAGCGCCGTGTCTCCGACGACGACGACCGGGAGCTGGTCTGGCCCTGCCAGCAGGTCGATGCGTGGGTCGCTGATCCGAGGGTCCACGAGCACCACGCCGTCCACACGCCGCGCCGCCCGCCAGTGCCGGAGCGTGTGCATCTCCGTCTCGAGATCGGGCACCACCTGCAGCAGCAGCGCGTAGCCACGCTCGGACAGGACCGTCTCGATACCAGCGATGAACTGCATGTAGAACGACTCGAAGCCGAGCGTCGCCGGATCACGGGCGAGGACCAGTCCGACGGTCTCGGAGCGGGCCCCCGAGAGGGAGCGCGCCGCCGAGCTCGGCGCCCAGCCGAGGTCCGCAGCGATCTTGACGATGCGCGCCCGGGTCTCGTCGGAGACCCCGGGACGATCGTTGAGCGCGTACGAGACGGCGCCCGTCGACACGCCTGCCTGGCGCGCGATGTCCGCGATCGTGATGCGTGCCAATCCGGGCCTCCTTCGTGCGGCTCGACCCTACCGCGCGAGCGCGCGCCGCCCCTCGCGGTCTGCGTCCGCGTCCCCCATCCCTTGTCCGGTCGGTGTGCCCGGCAGGCGTCGAGCGGTGCGGGCATCAGCCCGCGGCACCCCGCGCCTCCCGGTCGAGCAGGCTCCGCTTGATCGGCAGGCCGTAGCGGAAGCCGCCGAGGCTGCCGTCGGTCCGCACGATGCGGTGGCAGGGCACGAACAGGGCGGCGGCGTTCATCGCGCAGGCGCCGGCGGCGGCGCGGACGGCGAGGGGGCGTCCGGCGCGCGCGGCGTACTGCGTGTACGTGATCGCCTCACCCGGCGCGACGGCGCGCAGTGCGTCCCACGCGTGCATCCGGAACTCGCCGGACGCCTGTCGCACGGGCACGCGTGCGGGCGCGTCGAGGTCGCCCTCGTAGTAGGCGGAGACTGCCGCGACGACGTCGGCGACGCGGCCGTCCGTCGTCGGGACCGGCTCGACGGCGGCCGGCCGCAGGGTCGGGTGGACGAGCGCGACGAGGTCAGCGATCCCGTCGGTCCAACCTGAGGCGAGGACCGCGCCGTCGCGCACGAGCGCGGTGAACGGCCCGTCGGGGGTGGCGAGCGTGGTGGCGGTGGCGGGCGCAACGGTGGCGGTCATGACGGGTCCTTCCGGGTTGCGGAGCTCGTGGTCGCGGCGTGCTGCGTGGCAGCGCGCCAGAGGTGCACGACGGCGTACGAGCGCCACGGCGCCCACTGTTCGCTGCGCTCGACGAGCGCACGGTGCGCGGCGGCGACGCTGACGCCGCCGTCGAGGAAGCCGACGGCGCGTGCCCCGGCGACGAGCGCGACGTCCCGCGGGAGCCACACGTCGGGGTCGCCGAGGACGCGCATGACGATGTACGACGCCGTCCAGTCGCCGATGCGCGGCCGCGTGAGCAGGTCGGCGTGCAGAGTCTCGGCGTCGGCGCCGACGTGGACGGCGAGCTCGCCCTCCACGAGTGCGCGGGCGGTCGCGAGGACGGCGCGGACGGCGTCGGCGGGCAGGCGCAACGGGCGGTCGGGGTCGAGTGTCTCGCCCGGGACGGGCTCGGGGACGCTCGCGACGATCTGTGCGGCGGTCGGGAAGAGCGTCGTGAGGCCGTCGATGCTCGACGCGTACGGGGTGCCGACGGCGGCGGCGAGCCGGCTGAGGTGGGTGCGTGCGGCGGCTACGGAGATCTGCTGGCCGACGATCGCGCGGACCACGAGCTCGTGCGGGTCGACGGCGCCGGGCACGCGGATCCCGGGAGTCGCCGCGACGAGCGGGGCGAGGTCGAGGTCTGCGCCGAGCGCGGTGTCGACGGCGACCGGGTCGGCGTCGAGGTCGAGCATGCGGCGCACGCGCGCGACGGCGGGGGCGACGTCCGCGAGCGCGGTCAGCTCGAGACGTGCGGCCAGGCGCCAGCCGGCCGGTCCGCGCACGGCGCGGACCTCGACCGCGCCGGGGCCGTGCGGGAGGGTGAGGGTGCGTGCGTAGGTGAGGGCGTCGTCGTCGGCGACGTCCGCCGTCTCGACGCCCGCGACCGCACGCGCCGCGAGGAAGCGGAAGGTGCCGACGGCGTCGAACGGTTCGCGGACGGGCAGCTCGACGTCGAGGCGCACGTGGGGGTCCACGCTCCCCGGGGCGTGGGGCGTGACCGGGCGGCGCGCGCGGGCGCGCAGCTCGGTGGGGCTGACGTCGAACACCGCGCGGACGGTGTCGTTGAACTGCCGCACAGAACCGAAGCCGGCGGCGAAGGCGACCTGCGTGAGCGGGAGGTCCGTGCCGACGAGGAGTGCCCGCGCGGACTGCGCCCGCCGGGCGCGGGCGAGGGGCAGCGGCCCCGCGCCGAGCTCGGAGACGAGGACGCGCTGCACGTGCCGCGGCGTGTAGCCGAGGCGGGCGGCGAGGCCGTCGACGCCGTCGCGGTCGACGACGCCGTCGGCCACGAGCCGCATCGCTCGTGCGGCGAGGTCGCGGCGCAGGTCCCACTCGGGGGTCCCGGGCGTGGCCTCGGGCAGGCAGCGCTTGCACGCGCGGAAGCCTGCCTCCTGAGCTGCGGCGGACGTGAGGTAGAAGCGGACGTTCTCGGGTCGCGGCGTCCGGGCGGGGCAGGACGGGCGGCAGTAGATGCCGGTCGACGTAACGGCGGTGAAGAACTGCCCGTCGAAGCGCACGTCACGGGCGTCGATCGCGCGGTAGCGCTCGAGGAAGTGCGGGTCCTCGAGGCTCGTGCGGCCTGGCGTGCGGGGCGCCTGGGTGATGCTCATGGCCTCAGTCCACCACGTCAGCACGACGGCGTCTGGCGGGTTTCGGACACGAGCGTCGAGCAGGTGGGGGTTCCTGAGCGCGCCGGGGTCACGGCGCGCGGCGGGATACCGGCGTCGGGCGACTTCAGCAGTAGCAGGCGACAGGGCCGTGCGGTCCGTCGACCACGGCGACCGGCGTCTCGAAGATCCGCGTGAGCACGTCGTCGCGCATGATCTCAGCCGGCGGTCCTTGTTCGACGACGACACCGTCCTTGAGCGCGAGCATGTGGTCGGAGTACCGGGCGGCGAAGTTCACGTCGTGCAGGACGACGACGATCGTCCTGCCGAGCGTGTCGGCAGCGCGACGCAGGTGGGTCATCATCGCCACGGCGTGCCGCATGTCGAGGTTGTTGAGCGGCTCGTCGAGGAGGACGTACGGCGTCTCCTGAGCGAGGACCATCGCCACGTAGGCGCGTTGCCGCTGGCCGCCGGACAGCTCGTCGAGGTGACGCCGCTCGAGGTCGCGGAGGTCGAGGAAGTCGATCGCGTCGCTGATCACCTGCTCGTCCTCGGTGGTGAGCCGGCCTGACGAGTGCGGGAACCTCCCCAGGCCGACGAGCTGACGGACGGTGAGCCGCGTGACGAAGTGGTTCTCCTGCCGCAGGACGGAGACGACGCGCGCGAGCTTCTTCGACGGCGTGCGCGTCACGTCGTGCCCTGCGATCGTGACGGTCCCGGCGTCGAGGCCGAGGAGCCGGCCGACCATGGTCAGGAGCGTCGATTTGCCGGCGCCGTTGGGACCGATGAGTGCGGTGACGCCCCCCTCGGGGATCGTGACGTCGAGGGGTCCGATGCGGACGTCTGTCGCGTAGTCCTTGCGGACGTTGTCGAGGGTGATCACAGGCGGCCCTTTCGCAGCAGGACGACGAGGAAGACGGTGCCGCCGACGAGCTCGACGATGATCGAGACCGCGCCCTGGGCGGCGAACACGTGCTTGAGCACGACGTAGGCGCCGGTGAGCGTGACGAAGGCGGTGAGGGCGGCGACGGGCATGACGTGTCGGTGGCTGAACGTCCCGACGGCCTGGTAGGCGAGGGTTGCCGCGAGGAAGCCGAGGAACGTCATGGGACCGACGAGCGCGGTCGAGACGGCGACGAGGACCGCGACGAGCGTCAGGACGATGCGGCTCTCGCGCTTCTGCTCGACGCCGAGCGCGGTCGCGACGGCAGGCCCGAGCGCGAGGACGTCGAGGCGGCGGGCGCGCGCGAGGAGGAGAGCACCCGCCGTGAGGGCGAGCGGGACGACGACGGGCAGGTAGGACGCGTCGGCGTTGGCGACGGACCCGAACATGCGGGCGGTGAGCACGTCGAACTCGGACGGGGTGAGGAGGCGCTGCATGAAGCTGGAGACGGAGCGCAGCCCGGTGCCGATGACGACCCCGACGAGCAGCATGACGTGCAGGTTCGCGAGGCGTCCGGAGAGGAGCCAGCTGAACAGGCCGACCGCGAGCGCGACCATGACCGCGATCTGGAGAAGAAGCTGCGGCACACCCTGGAGGGCGACGACGCCGGTGATGCCGAGGAGGTACACGGCTCCGGTCTGCACGGTGACGTAGAGCGCCTCGACGCCGAGGATCGCCGGCGTGACGATGCGGTTGCCCGTGACGGTGTGGAACGCGACGGTGGCGAGGCCCTGGCAGAGGGCGACGACGGCGATGACGGCGATGCTCGCTGCTCGCCGCTGGGTGACGAGCGCGTGTCCGGTGGTGCCGGGGCGGCCTGGGTTGTCGAGGAGCAGGTACCCGACGGTGAGTGCGACGGCGACGACGACGAGCCCGGTGACGAGCGCGGCGTAGCGGCGTGCGGCGCGCGGGGTCGCGAACGCTCCTGCGCTGCGCGGTGCGGCGTCGCCGGGCGGCTCGACCGCGGGTGCGGACAGGACGGTCCGGTCGCTGCCGCGTGCGTTCTCGGGGCGCGTGACGAGGTCAGCCACGGCGCCTCCCCCGCAGGATCATGGCGATGAAGACGACGGCGCCGACGATGCCGAGGACGAGGGAGACGGGCACCTCGAACGGCGCGATGACGATCCGGCCGACGAGGTCGCACGCGGTGACGAGCCCGACGCCGAGGACGCAGACCCACGGCAGGTTGGAGCGCAGGTCGTCGCCGCGCAGGAGCGCGACGACGTTGGGCACGACGAGCCCGACGAACGGCAGGTTGCCGACGACGACCGTGACGACTCCCGTGGCCACAGCGACGAGCGCTGCCCCGAGGAGCACGACCCGCTCGTAGGAGACGCCGACGTTGGTCGCGACGTCCTTGCCGAGGCCGGCGACGGTGAACCTGTCGGCGACCACGACGATCACGGCGACGACGCCCGCGACGATCCACAGCGGCTCGTACTGGCCTCGGAACACCGAGGTGAACGATCCGGCGAACCACACGGAGAGGTTCTGCAGGGTGTCGGTCGCGAGCGCCAGGTAGCTCGAGACGGCTCCGACGACGGCGCCGAGCATGATGCCGACGATCGGCACGACGAGCGAGCTGGTGAGCGT
Organism: Flavimobilis soli; assembly: GCF_002564025.1. Lineage (NCBI taxonomy): Bacteria > Bacillati > Actinomycetota > Actinomycetes > Micrococcales > Jonesiaceae > Flavimobilis > Flavimobilis soli. Next base: position 1,816,689 of record NZ_PDJH01000001.1, on the reverse strand, counting down.
GAGCCTGCGCAGGATCAGGAAGAAGATCATCGTCCCGACGAAGGACGTGACGATGGCGACGCCCATGCGGGTCGCGATGGTCGCGGTGGGCGCCACGATGGTCACGGCGAGCAGCCCGAGGCCTGCCCACTCGGTCGTCCCGGTGGTGGTCGGTTCGACGAAGCGGTTCTGCGTGAGCATCTGCATGACGAGCCCGGAGACCGCCATGGCCGCACCGGCGAGCACGAGCGCGGCGGTGCGCGGGACGCGGGTCAAGGCGAACATCCATGCGCCGTCGTCGGCTCCGACGACGTCGTAGGCCCCGGTGAGCAGAGAGGCGACGAGGAGAATCGCCGTGAGTGCGACCGCGACCGTGAGGCCGAGCGCACCCGGACGCCGCCGCGCGGGGGTCGCGGCGGCGTCGGGCGGGCCCGCGGTGCGGGCGAGGGTGGTGCTCATGAGACGTCTCCCACGGGTGCGCGGCACGGCGGCCGCGCACCCGTGCGGGTCAGGACGCGGCTTCGAAAGCGTCGGCGAGCGTGTTGAGGTACTCGGTGTAGGTCTGGATGCCTTCGTTGGTGTACGTGTCGGCGGGCATGTAGACGAGCTGCTTCTGGGCGACGGCGGTGACCTTGCTCAGGGGTGCAGAGGCTTCGAGGACCTCGGCGGCCGGGCTGTAGGCGGGGTCGTCGGCCGCGATCGCGGCGTCGCGGTCCATGACGAGGATCCAGTCCGGGTTGGAGTCGGCGATCGCTTCGACGGAGATGTCGTCGCCCTGGTGGTCGTCGGTCGCGCCCTCGACCTCGAGGGCCGGGGTCAGGCCGAGGAGGTCGAAGAGGGGGCCTAGCGTGCGGCCGACCTTGGGAGCGATGTATCCGATCTCGCCGCCGGACGTGGTGACGGCCATGACGGTCTGGCTGGGGTCGTAGGCCGCCTTGACGCGTGCGACGGCGGCGTCGAGGTCGTCGGCGAGCTTCTTGGCCTCGGCCTGCTTGCCGAAGACCTCGCCGAGGACGGTGACCTGGCGCTTGAGCTCGGCGTCAAGGGGCTGGCCCTCACGTGGGTCGAGCTCGAGGACGACCGCGTCGGGCGCGAGCTTGGCGATGTCGTCGTGGAACTGCGTGAACCGCTGTCCGTTGACGACGAGCTGGGGCTCGACGGCGACGAGCGCCTCGAGGTCGGGCTCGTTGTGGTTGCCGAGGTCGATGATCGAGTCGTCCTTCTTGTACCCGATGGTCGAGGGCATGAGCGCGACGGCGGCGGCGCTGAGCTCGACGCCCCACGACTCGAGCGTCTCGAACGTGCGGTTGTCCGTCGCGACGACGGAGGTCAGCGGGAGGGAGATGGTCTGCGAACCGTTGTTGTCCTCCACGGTGACGGATGACGTAGAGGGCTTGGTCGTCTCGTTCGCGGAGCTCTGGCTGGTGGCGCAACCCGTGAGCGTGAGGGCGGCAACGGCGATCGCCGCGAGGGCGCGGGGACGGGCGCGTGACATGAGTGTCTCCTCCTGAGGAATGATCATGGTAGGTAAGCCATACCTCAGTACGGCCACGAAAAGGAAGGTTAGCCTTACCTGTGCGGCGTGGCTAGTCGCGGGCGCAGCCGTGAGACGGGACGGACCGCGCCAACCGCCCGCTTGACCCCCGTCAAATCGATTCGACCCGGGTCGGAGGCGCTGGTTACGCTCCTCCTTGACGCGGCCTCGAGTGAGACCGCGTACCCCCGTGCGAAAGGCAGGACCCGCTGTGTATGCGGCCCTTCTCTCGATCATCTACGTCGCCTTCGTGAGCCTCGGTCTCCCCGACTCGCTCGTCGGTGCCGGCTGGCCCGTCATGCACAAGGACCTCGGGGTGCCGCTCGCGTTCGCGGGCATCGTCACTATGGTCATCGCGAGCGGCACGATCCTCTCGAGCCTCGCGTCCGACCGTCTGACCCGCCGGTTCGGAGCGGGCCTGGTGACCGCGACGAGCGTGGGCATGACGGCTGCTGCGCTCATCGGGTTCTCGCTGTCCGACCAGTTCTGGATGATCTGCCTGTGGGCGATCCCCTACGGCCTGGGCGCTGGCGCGGTCGACGCGGCGCTCAACAACTACGTCGCCCTGCACTACGCGGCGCGTCACATGAACTGGCTCCACAGCTTCTGGGGCGTGGGCGCGTCGATCAGCCCGTTCATCATGAGCTACGCGCTCACGTCCGGGCAGGGATGGTCGGGTGCCTACCGCACGGTCGGGCTGATCCAGGTCGTCCTCACGGTCGCGCTCGTCGCGACGCTCCCGCTCTGGCGTCGTGTCGACACGCTACGGGCGCCCGACGCTGCCGACGTCCCGCCTGAGCCGCAGGCCGACGACGCAGCGCCGCTCTCCCTCGCCCGTGCGCTGCGCATCCCGGGGGTTGCGCCCGTGCTCGTCGCTTTCTTCGCGTACTGCGCGCTCGAGACGACGGCGATGGTGTGGGCGTCGACGTACCTCGTGACGGAGCGCGCCGTCGACCCCGCAACGGCTGCCGCGTTCGCGTCGCTGTTCCTGCTCGGCGTGACCGGCGGACGGTTCCTCGCAGGCTTCGTCGCGGACCGCATCGGGGACCGCCTCCTCATCCGCTGGGGCTTCACGACGGTCGGGCTCGGCACGGTCATGGTGCTGCTCCCCCTCGGTACCGACGTCGTCGCGCTGGCCGGGCTCGTCATCGCGGGCCTCGGTTGCGCGCCGATCTACCCGGCGATCATCCACTCGACGCCCGCGAACTTCGGCCGCGAGAACTCGCAGGCGATCATCGGCGTCCAGATGGCGGCCGCGTATGTCGGGTCGACCCTCGCGCCGCCCCTGTTCGGCCTGCTCTCGAGCGGCGTCGGCACCTGGACCTTCCCCGTCTTCCTCACGGCGCTCGCCGTCCTGGGTCTCGTCATGTCGCAGCGGCTCAACGCCGTCGTCGACCAGCACCGCCGGCCCGAGGCCACGCGCGCGACCGCCTGACGTCGCCGCACCTCACCTGATCCCGAGGCGCCGCAGCCGAGGCCGGACGAGCCGGAGGGGAGCCATGAGCTTCAGTCACCCGCGCGGGATCCGCGGCGGCGCGATGCCGCGCTTCACGAAGTACGAGGAGAAGACGGACCGCGCCATCCCGGTGGTCCGGCTGCGGCGCCGCGGCTGATCGGCGGGCAGCGGCTGACTAGGCTCGAAGGGACCACCTCCCGAGGAGAGCACATGCCTGCGAGATTCACCCGTCACGACCGTTCGCGGCGTCTCCTCGACCTCGTAGCACGGCACGACGCAGCCCCTGCCGAACCGCGCCTCCCGGCGTTGCGCGTGTCCCGGCTGCGCGACGGGCAGGTTCTCGAGTCCCAGACGGTTGGCGTCGAAGCATCCGACGACGCGGCTGAGGCAGCGTTCGCGACAGCGGCGACCGAGCGGGACACGCTGGTGGTCCTGGAGTACGACATGCCCACGGCGGAGCAGGTCGCTCACCTTGGCCAGGCGTGGGACCTGCACCCGCTGGTGGTGGAGGACCTGCTCAAGGCGGGTCAGCGACCCAAGCTCGAGCGTTACGGAGACGTGCTGTTCGTGGTGGCGCGCCTCGCGTCGTACGACGACCCCACCGAGGATGTGCAGGTCACCGAGTTCCACCTGCTGCTGCGCGACAACACGGTCGTCATCCTGTGCCAGGCGCGCGACGGCGAGTCTGTGGGGGATGTCCAACGGCTGGCGCGCGATCCCGCCGTGCTTCGCCTGGGCGCAGAGTCGATCGTCCACTCCTTCCTCAACACCGCCGTCGACGGGTATGTCCAGGTCGTCGCAGACCTCGAGGTGGACCGGGAGGCGATCGAGCGGCAGGTCTTCGACGGCGACGACGCGGTCGCCGAGCGCATCTACCGACTCACGCGCGAGATCATCGACCTGCAGCACGCGGCCGTCCCCCTCATGGACGTCGTCGAGGCCCTGCAGGCGGGGTCCGGCCACCTCGAGATCCACCCGGGTCTGCATGCGTACCTGCAGGACGTTCTCGACAACTTGACGCGGGTCACTGGTGCGATCGCCGAGCTGCGTGAGGCGCTCACGCAGATCCTCAACGTCAACGCGACTCTCGTCAACCAGCGGCAGAACGAGAACATGAAGAAGATCTCGGGGTGGGCCGCCATCCTCTTCGCGCCGACTCTCGTCGGCGCGATCTACGGCATGAACTTCGACCACATGCCCGAGCTCCACTGGGCTCTCGGGTATCCCATGGCGCTGGGGCTCATGGTCGCCCTCGGTGTGAGCCTGTGGCTGCTCTTCCACCGCAACCGCTGGATGTAGGTCAGCGCCTCGCCAGTGCGCTCACGCCTGCATGTCGACGAAGCGTGAGTAGTGCCCCTGGAACGCGACGGTGATCGTGTCCGTGGGGCCGTTACGGTGCTTGGCGACGATCACGTCGGCCTCGCCCGCGCGCGGGGACTCCTTCTCGTAGGCGTCCTCACGGTGCAGCAGGATGACCATGTCGGCGTCCTGCTCGATCGACCCAGATTCGCGAAGGTCGCTCATCGCGGGCTTCTTGTCGGTGCGCTGCTCCGGGCCACGGTTCAGCTGCGAGAGCGCGATGACCGGGACCTCGAGCTCCTTGGCGAGCAGCTTGAGCGCACGCGAGAACTCTGAGACCTCTTGCTGGCGCGACTCGACGCGCTTGCCGGAGCTCATGAGCTGCAGGTAGTCGATGACGACGAGCTTGAGGTCGTGACGCTGCTTGAGCCGGCGGCACTTCGCGCGGATCTCCATGAGCGACATGTTCGGCGAGTCGTCGATGAAGAGCGGCGCCTCGGAGATCTTGCCCATGGTGTTCGCGAGCTTCTGCCAGTCGTCGTCACCGAGCGAGCCGTTGCGCAGCTTCTGCAGGTGGATGCGCGCCTCGGCCGCGAGCAGACGCATCGTGATCTCGTTGCGCCCCATCTCGAGCGAGAACACGCACGTCGTCGCGTTGTGCCGGATCGCCGCCGACCGCGCGATGTCGATCGCGAACGTCGACTTACCCATCGCGGGTCGGGCCGCGATGACGATCATCTGGCCCGGGTGCAGACCGTTGGTGAGGCGGTCGAGGTCCGCGAAGCCTGTCGGCACGCCGACCATGCCCTCACCACGGTGACCGGCAGCCTCGATCTCGTCGACCGTGCCACCGAGCACCTCGCCGAGCACGACGTAGTCCTCGCTCGCTCGTGTTTCCGTGACCGAGTAGACCTCGGCCTGGGCGTTGTTGACGATCTCGTCGACGTCGCCGCCGTCGGCGGCGTAGCCGAGCTGGACGATGCGCGTGCCGGCCTCGACGAGGCGGCGCAGGATCGCACGCTCGCGCACGATGCGGGCGTAGTACCCGGCGTTCGCGGCCGTCGGCACGGATGAGATGAGCTCGTGGAGGTAGGGGGCGCCACCCACCCGACCGGCCTCGCCGCGCTTCGTCAGCTCCGCGAGGACGGTGATCGCGTCAGCGGGCTCGCCGCGGCCGTAGAGGTCGAGGATCGCGTCGTAGATCGTCTCGTGAGCGGGACGGTAGAAGTCGTTGCTGCGCAGCTGCTCGATGACGTCAGCGATCGCGTCCTTGGAGATGAGCATGCCGCCGAGGACGGACTGCTCGGCCGCGACGTCCTGCGGCGGGGTCCGGTCGAATCCGCCCGAGGACGGACGTCCGAACTGCTCGAGCTCTTCGACCGACATGGGACTCCTCAATCATCGTGCTCGCCGCGCCGTGGGGGCTCTGCCCACCCACGGACTTTCTACCTCCCACCTCTGACATGCGCCGCGCGGTGGGAGGGCGTCGAGAAGAGGGTGGGGTCCAGCGCAGCGTACGCTCCGGGGAGTGTGGGGTCGAATGCCCCGTCCACCGAGTTATCCACAGCCCTGGACAGTGCTGTGGGAATCGCAGGACAGGCCGTGCACAGACTGTGGACAGAGCCGGGGATAACATGGTGGCGAGCGTTAACACCGGCGAGTTTTCCGCAGGATTCCAACGATCCGGCCTGTGGACAGAAGATTGGTTTCCATGCGTCCACAGGGTGAGTCACCCAGGGGTCAGTCCCTGGACCGGCAGATCGTCTCGCTCGCGCTCCCCGCTCTCGGCGCACTCGTCGCCGAGCCGCTCTTCGTCCTCGTGGACTCGGCCGTCGTCGGCCGCCTGGGCACCTCGGAGCTGGCGGGGCTGTCGCTCGCCTCGACCCTCCTGATGACCGTCGTCGGGCTGTGCATCTTCCTCGCCTACGCCACGACGGCCGCCGTCGCCCGCCGCACGGGCGCCGGCAAGCGAGCCGAAGCCCTGCAGGCCGGCATCGACGGCCTGTGGCTCGCCGTCGCCCTCGGCACGGCCCTCGCCGTCGCGCTCCTGGCCGCAGCCCCCTGGGCCGTCAGCGTCCTCGGGGCCGACGGCCACGTCGCCACGCACGCCGTCTCCTACCTGCGCTGGTCTGCGCCCGGCCTGCCGGGCATGCTGCTCGTCCTCGCCGCGACAGGCGTGCTGCGCGGCCTGCGGGACACACGCACTCCCCTATGGGTCGCCGCCGGCGGCGCGCTCCTCAACGCGATCCTCTCGGTCACGCTCGTGCACCTCGTCGGTATGGGCATCGCCGGTTCCGGCCTCGGCACAACCGTCGCCCAGCTCGCCATGGCCGTGGTCCTCGGCGCCGTCGTCGTCCGCGGCGCACGTCGCGCCGGCGCCTCACTGCGCCCGCACCGTGCAGGCATCTGGGCGCAGGCCCTCCAGGGCCTGCCGCTGTTCGTGCGCACCCTGTCCTTGCGCCTCGCGATCCTCCTGACCGTCTACGTCGCGACGGGCCTCGGCGCGCTCACGCTCGCCGGGCACCAGGTCGTCAACGCGATGTGGGGCCTGACGGCGTTCGCCCTCGACGCCCTCGCGATCGCCGCCCAGGCGCTCGTCGGGACCGCGCTCGGCGCGGGTGACGTCGCGCGCACGCGCGCCGTGCTGCGCCGCTGCCTGCAGTGGGGAGTCCTCGGCGGTGCGGCGCTCGGCGTCGTCGTCGCGGCCCTCGGGCCGCTCCTCGCGCCTCTCTTCACGTCCGACGCCGCAGTGCAGGACGCCGTCGTCGCCGGCCTGGTCGTCGCGGGCGTGCTCATGCCGCTCGGCGGCTGGGTCTTCGTCCTCGACGGCGTGCTCATCGGCGCGGGCGACGGCCGCTACCTCGCGTGGGCGGGCATCCTCACGCTCGTCGTCTACGCGCCTTGCGCCCTCGCCGTGCGCGCCCTCGCGCCCGGCGGCGCGGCCGGCATGGTCTGGCTGTGGGTCGGGTTCGCGGGCGTCTTCATGCTCGCCCGCGCGCTCACGACGGGCCTGCGCGCCCGCTCGACCGCCTGGATGGTCACGGGCGCCTGACCAACAGCCTCGATCCACATGAGCCGTGCGCCCAGGCGATCTGCCGTGCCCACCAACCGGGAGCAGGCGACCGATCGCCTTCCTGCACAAGTGAGATGTGCAGGAGGGCGATCCGTCGGGCGGGAGAGGACTAGCCCGGCGCCGGACAAAGCACGAGGCCCGGCTCCCCCGCAGGGGAACCGGGCCTCGTCAGGACGACACCGTCAGCCGGCGACGACCTTGAGCTTGATGTTCGCCGACACCTCAGGGTGCAGGCGGACGGAGACCGTGTAGTCACCGGTCGACTTGATCGGCTGACCGATCTCGACCTTGCGACGGTCGATCTTCTGCGCGACGGACGCCTCGACGGCCGCGGCGATGTCCGCGGTCGTCACGGCGCCGAACAGACGGCCGCTCTTGCCGGACTTCGCCTTGACGACCACAGCCTTCGACTGCAGCGAGTCGCGGATCGCACGGGCGTCCTCGAGCGACGCGATCTCACGGGCCTTGCGCGCCTTGCGGATCGCGTTGACCTCGGACTCGGCGCCCTTGGACCAGGCCGTGGCCAGGCCGCGGGGGACCAGGTAGTTACGCGCGTAACCGTCCTTGACGGTAACGACGTCGCCAGGCTCACCGAGACCGGTGACCTCGTGGGTGAGGATCAGCTTTGCCATGTTCTTCTGCCTTTCTGTCTCAGCGCGCTCAGCGAGCCGAGGAGGAGTAGGGCAGCAGGGCCATCTCGCGCGCGTTCTTGACGGCACGGGCGATCTGACGCTGCTCCTGGACGGAGACGCCGGTGACGCGACGCGCACGGATCTTTCCGCGGTCGGAGATGAACTTGCGCAGCAGCGCGGTGTCCTTGTAGTCGACGACCTCGATCTTCGCGGTCTTCAGCGGGTTGGACTTCTTCTTGGGCTTGCGAACAACGGCCTTGGCCATCGTGTGCTCCTTGTCAGGTGCTCTGCCCCGCTCGCCTCCCGTGAGGAAGGACGGGGCTCGTCTTGTCTAGGTTCCGGTGCGGATCAGAACGGGGGCTCGTCGGAGAAACCGCCCGAGCCGGCCGCCGGGCCGGAGGTGGCCCAGGGGTCGTTCTGCTGGTACCCGCCACCGGAGGGGGCACCGCCGCCGCTGAAGCCGCCGCCACCGCCACCCGAGCGCTGGGCTCGGGTGACCTTGGCGGAGGCGTAGCGCAGGGAAGGACCGATCTCGTCCACCTGCAGCTCGACGACGGTGCGCTTCTCGCCCTCGCGGGTCTCGTACGAACGCTGCACGAGGCGGCCCTGGACGATCACGCGGGTGCCCTTGGTGAGGGACTCGGCGACGTTCTCAGCGGCCTCGCGCCAGATCGAGCAGCGCATGAACAGCGTGTCGCCGTCCACGAACTCGTTCTTCTGGCGGTCGAAGGTGCGCGGGGTGGACGCCACCGTGAAGTTGGCGACCGCGGCACCGGACGGGGTGAACCGCAGCTCCGGGTCAGCGGTGAGGTTGCCGATCACGGTGATGATGGTCTCGCCAGCCATGCCTGCTCCTTCGAGTTTCGTAACGGTCCGTCAGGCGATCGCCCGACGGCGCGGGGGTGAGGTGTCGACGTCAGGAAGCGTCGGCAGCAACCTCGGCCGGAGCCTCGTCGGCAGCGGCGACGGCCGCGACCTTGGACTCCTCGCGGCGCAGGACCTTGGTGCGCAGGACGACCTCGTTGAGGCCGAGCTGGCGGTCGAGCTCCTTGGCGGTGGCCGGGGTGGCGGTGAAGTCGATCACCGCGTAGATGCCCTCGGACTTCTTGTTGATGTCGTAGGCAAGACGACGGCGGCCCCAGATGTCGACCTTGTCGACGGACCCGCCCTCGGTCGTGACGACCTTGAGGTACTTGTCGAGCGACGGGGCGACGGTGCGCTCCTCGATCTCGGGGTCAAGGATGATCATCAGCTCGTACAGACGCATGCTCATACCCACCTCCTATGGACTCAGTGCGGCCACGGGACTTCCGTGACAGGAGGGTTGTGCGTCGCTGCGTTGTTCCCGGGCCTCGTCTCGATGGCGAGCGTCACCAGGGCACAGCAAGATGCCAGCGTACCGGGTGGAGCACCTGCGGACCAAGCCTGTGGACTGACGTCACAGCCCGGGCACGACGACGGCGGCGCACCTGCGTCGTGCAGGTGCGCCGCCGTCGTGGTGTCAGTCCTCCTCGCGGGACTGCTGCGCGGGCTCGGTGGTCGGCGCAGCGGGCGGGGTCGGGTCCGCGGGCGGGGGCGTCGTCGGGTCCGGCTTGGCCGGCGGGCCGCTCGACACGACGAGCACGATGCTCGACTTCACCGGCACCTGCGTGCCCTCGCCCGGCTGCACCGCGACCACGGTGCCCTTGGGCTGCTCGCTCTCCTGGTAGCTGATGACGGGCTCGAGCCCGGCGTCGCGCAGAGCCTTGCGCGCCGAGGCCTCGTCGGCGCCGACGAGGCCGCCCGGGACGGTCGCGTTGTCCGGCTCCTGCGTCGGCTCGTTGGTCGGCTTCTCCGTCGGCTCCTTCGTCGGCTCCTCGGTCTCCGTCGCCGTCGGCGTCTGGGTCGGGGTGCTCTTGACCACGGGCTTCGTGCGCTCGGGGAACTCCATCACCGGCTCGCCGTCGAGGGCGGCGGTCATGTAGTCCGTCCACACGTCGAGCGGCGCGGAACCGCCGGTGATCTCCGTGTAGCCACGGAAGGGCTTGATCCGGTCTGCCTTGATCCCGTCCTCGCCGATCTGGTACATCGCGACGGCGGTGACGAGCTGCGGCGTGTAGCCGACGAACCACGCGGAGCGGTTCGAGTTCGAGGTTCCGGTCTTGCCGGCGACGGGGCGGTCGAGCGCCTTCGCCGTCTGGCCGGAGCCCTTCTCGACGACCTGCGTCAGGGCGTACGTGGTGTCCGCCATGATGTCCGCGTCGAACGCGCGCTTCGGGACGCTGCCGCCCTCGTAGACCTGGTCGCCGTTGAGCTCGGAGATCGACTGGACGAGATAGGGCTCCGTACGCATGCCCTCCGCCGCGAACGTCGAGTACGCGGCAGCCATGTCGAGAGCGCGGACCGAGGAGACACCGAGGACGTTGGAGGCGACGTCGAGGCTGTCGGTCTCCGACGGGATGCCGGCACGGAGCGCGACGTCGCGGGTCGCCTCGGGGCCGAGCTGGAGGTTGAGGTCGACGTACGCCGTGTTGACCGACTGCTCCGTCGCCTTGAGGAGCGAGATCCAGCCCCAGTTCCCGTTCGCGAAGTTGCCGACGGGGTCCTTGATGCCCTCGAACTTGCGCATGTTCGAGCCGTTGAGACGGTAGTCGAGCGTCTTGCCGGCCTCGAGCGCGGCGACGAGCGTGAACGGCTTGAAGGTCGAGCCGGCCTGCGCCTTGTCCTGCGTCACCCGGTTGCGCTGGACCTTGACGTAGTCCTTGCCGCCGTACATCGCGCGGATGGCGCCGCTCGTCGGGTCGACCGACACGACCGCCGTCTGCATCCGCTTCGAGGAGCCCTCGAAGAGCTCCTTCTTCTTCATCGTCGCCTGGACGGCCTTCTGGTCGTCGACGTCGATCGTCGTGACGACCTTGAAGCCTGCGGTGTCGAGCTCCTCGGTCGTGAACGGCGTCTTCTTGACGATCTCCTTGCGGACCTCGTCGAGGATGTAGCCCTTGGGGCCCGAGAGCGTGTTGCTCTGCTTGAACTCCTTGGTCTCGGGGAACTCGAGCGTCGTGCGTTCGGCCGGGTCGAGGGTGCCGAGGAGGACCATGCCGTCGAGCACGTAGTTCCAGCGCTCCTTCGCCTTCTCCGGGTCGAAGCGCGGGTCCCACTTCGTGGGGCTCGGGATGATGCCGGCGATCAGCGCGGCCTGCGAGACGTCGAGGTCCTTCGCGTCGATGCCGAAGTAGGCGCGCGCCGCCGTCTGGATGCCGTTGGTGCCGCGGCCGAAGTAGATGGTGTTGATGTAGTTGGCGAGGATCTCGTCCTTGTCCTCCTTCTGCGCGAGCTTGACTGCGAGGAGGGCCTCCTTGAACTTGCCCACGTAGTCCGAGGTGGTTCCGGAGGTGTAGTAGCGCTCGGCGTACTGCTGCGTGATCGTCGAGCCACCCTGGCGGGTGCCGTGGCGGAGGTTGGTCCAGAACGCACGGGCCATGCCGGGCACGGAGATGCCGGCGTTCTCGTAGAAGGAGCGGTCCTCGGCGGCGACGATCGCGTCGCGGACGACCTGCGGGATCTCCTCGGCGGGGATGAGCTCACGGTTCGCCTCGTCGACGAAGCGGCCCATGACGGTCTTGCCGTCCGAGTAGTAGACGGTCGTCGTCTGGCTGACCGCGATGCTCGCCGGCTCGGGGATGGTCGTGGTCGCGTATGCGGTGACGACGACGCCGACGACGACGGCGAGCACGAACAGGAAGCTGCCGAGGAGGAAGCGCCAGGACGGCAGCCAGCGGCGCACGGACCCCTTGCCCGCACGCGGATAGTTGACGAACCTGCGCTTGGCCGGACGAGCCGCCGTGCGGCTCGTGGTGGCGCTGCGCTTCGTGGATGAACCCACGACACACCCTTCTGCTGACTGGACGACGACTTGAACCCTAAGCCGCTCATCGGCGGCATCTGGGAATCAAGCATGCTTCAGCCCAGTGTTTTCGCTCGCCGGACCCGAGGCCTGTGCGGAAACTTCACAGTTGCGCGCGCTGGCGGGGGGTCCGGTGCTTGCATGTCCGGGTCGACGGTCCTAGCCTGGCGATGTATCGATCCGATACATCGACATCAGACATGAGCGGGATGGGGGCAGGTCGTGCGTGCACGTTCCGAGGTCCTCGAGACCGCCATCCTCGGCCTCCTCAACGAAGCCCCGATGCACGGGTACGAGCTGCGCAAGCGGCTCAACGTCCTGCTCGGCTCGTTCCGGGCGCTGTCGTACGGGTCTCTGTACCCGTGCCTGAAGTCGATGCAGGCACGTGGGCTGATCGCTGGCACGGAGGGTTCGGGCGCACCGCCGCACGCGCTCTCGGGCAAGCGGGCACGCATCGCGTACGAGCTCACTGCCGAGGGCAAGGAGCGCCTCCAGACCGTCCTCGCGTCGTCGGGGCCTTCGGCCTGGGAGGACGAGAGCTTCGACGTCCGGTTCGCCTTCTTCGGGCAGACCGACGCCGAAACTCGCCTGCGCATCCTCGAGGGGCGGCGGACCCGCCTCGCCGAGAGGCTCGAGAACGTCCGGGAGGGTGCGGCTCGCACCCGGGAGAGGCTCGACGAGTACACGCTCGAGCTTCAGCGGCACGGTCTCGAGCAGGTCGAGCACGAGGTTCGCTGGCTCGACGAGCTCATCGACACCGAGCGTGGCCGTGGCCGCGCCCGTGCCAGATCGACGGCCCCGGGGCGTTCGACGCGCACCGTAGCCGCCACCAACGAAACAACCGCCGAGGACGACAAGCGTCCCGGCACTGACCACAAGGAGCGAGGATGACCTCCATCCGCGTCGGGATCGTCGGCGTCGGCAACTGTGCCGCGTCGCTGGTCCAGGGTGTGCACTACTACCGCAACACCCCCGCTGACTCGACCGTGCCCGGACTCATGCACGTCAAGATGGGCGACTACCACATCTCGGACATCGAGTTCGTCGCGGCGTTCGACGTCGACGCGAAGAAGGTCGGCTTCGACCTGTCCGAGGCGATCGTCGCGTCCGAGAACAACACCATCAAGATCGCTGACGTCCCGCCGCTCGGCGTGACCGTCCAGCGTGGTGTCACGAACGACGGACTCGGCAAGTACTACTCCGAGACCATCGAGGAGTCGACGGCGGAGCCCGTCGACGTCGTCCAGGCGCTCAAGGACGCGAAGGTCGACGTCCTGATCTGCTACCTGCCCGTCGGTTCCGAGGTCGCGGCCAAGTACTACGCGCAGTGCGCGATCGACGCGGGCGTCGCGTTCGTCAACGCCCTCCCGGTCTTCATCGCGTCCGACCCCGAGTGGGCCGCGAAGTTCGAGGCTGCTGGTGTCCCGATCGTCGGCGACGACATCAAGTCGCAGGTCGGCGCGACCATCACGCACCGCGTGCTCGCCCGTCTCTTCGAGGACCGCGGCGTCATCCTGGACCGCACGTACCAGCTGAACGTCGGCGGCAACATGGACTTCAAGAACATGCTCGAGCGTGAGCGCCTGGAGTCCAAGAAGCTGTCGAAGACGCAGGCCGTGACGTCGAACCTCCACGACGGCCCCCTCGCGGGCAAGAAGGAGGACCGCAACGTCCACATCGGCCCGTCGGACTACGTCGCCTGGCTCGACGACCGCAAGTGGGCGTACGTCCGCCTCGAGGGTCGCGCGTTCGGTGAGGTTCCCCTGAACCTCGAGTACAAGCTCGAGGTCTGGGACTCCCCCAACTCGGCCGGCATCATCATCGACGCGCTCCGCGCGGCGAAGATCGCCAAGGACCGTGGCATCGGTGGCCCGATCCTCTCGGCTGCGACCTACTTCATGAAGTCCCCGCCCGTGCAGATGGAGGACCAGGAGGGCCGTGCGGCTCTCGAGGCCTTCATCGCTGGCACGCGCGAGCGCTGACCACAGCTCGGCTTCACGGATGCACCGTTCGTCGCGACACGCGACGGGCGGTGCATCCGCGCTTTCCGGGCACCTAGGGTGAGGCGATGATCGTCGTCCAGGACCTACGCCGCCTCGTGCGCCTGCCCGGGTTCCGGCGCCTGTTCACGGTGCGGCTCGTGAGCCAGTGCTCGGACGGCATGTTCCAGATCGGACTCGCGACGCTGTTCTTCTTCTCGCCCGAGCGGGCGAGCTCCGCGGGCCAGGTCGCGGTCGCCTTCGGGGTCCTGCTCGCGCCGTTCACGATCGTCGGGCCGTGGGCCGGGGTGTTCCTCGACCGGTGGCGACGGCGCCAGGTGCTGCTCGTCGGCAACTCGCTGCGCGCGGTCGTCGCGCTCGTGATCGTCGCGCTCATGGTCACGACCCCGCCCGACGACGAGCTGGGCGTCGCAGTCTACCTGCTGGCCCTCGTGAACCTCTCGGTCAACCGGTTCCTGCTCGCGGCGCTGTCGGCCGGTCTGCCGCGCGTCGTCGACGGACCGCAGCTGCTCACGGCGAACTCCCTGCTGCCGACGCTCGGCGCGGTCGCCGCGGGCGTGGGCGGGGGCGTCGGCCTGGCTCTCGGTCTCGTCCTCCCTGCAGGACGCGCGCAGGACGCCGGAGCCGTCACGGTCGCCGCGGTGCTCATGGTCGTCGCGGCCGCGGCCGCCCTGCGCCTGGGGCCCGACAGTCTCGGGCCCGACGACGCGGCGTCGGCTCCTCCGTTCCGCCGCGCCGTGGCGCGGCTCGCCGTGTCGCTCGCCGACGGCGCGACGTACCTCGCGCGGCGCGGCACCCCGGGACAGGCGCTCGTCGTCATGGCGGTGCACCGGTTCCTCTTCGGGACGACGCTCGTCGCCGCGATCCTCGTCAGCCGCAACCTGCTCGCCGACCCTGCCGACGCCGACGCCGGACTCGCGACATTCGCGGCCATCTCCGCTGCGACCGCTCTCGGCTTCGGGCTCGCCGTCGTGCTGACCCCCGCGCTGTCGCCCTACACCGGGACGCACGGCTGGATCGTGGCGTGCCTCGTGCTCGGCGCCGTCGCGCAGGCCCTGCTCGCGGTCGACGTCTCGCGGTGGACGATGCTCGTCGCGGGCGCGGCGCTCGGGCTGTCCTCGCAGGGCGCGAAGATCGCCGTCGACACGATCGTGCAGCGCGACACCTCCGACGCGTTCCTCGGGCGCGCGTTCTCGCTCTACGACGTCCTCTACAACTCCGCGCTGCTCGGCGCGGCCGCGCTCGCCGCGGTCGCCCTCCCGGACACAGGCGCGTCGCGCGCGCTCTTCCTGACGCTCACGGTCGTGTACCTCGCGACCGCAGGCGTCTACGGGCTCCGGGGCGCGCGGGCCCCCCGCGACGTCGCCGCCGCACGCTGAGCCGGGCAGGGCGTCTGCGGGGTCATCCGGGCCGAGCCGGGCCGGGTGCCCGCGGGGCCATCCGGGCTGAGCTGCTCCGCCAGCGAGGTCACCCGGCCGACGTTGCTCCGCCCGCGAGCGCCGCTCAGTCCTGCTGGGTCGCCCACCAGGCGAGGAGGTCGGACTTCGCCGTCTCCGCGTCGACCGGGCCGCGCTCCATGCGCAGCTCGAGCAGGTGCTTGTACGCGCGGCCGACCAGGGGTCCTGGCTTGATGCCGAGGATCTCCATGATCTGCTGGCCGTCGAGGTCAGGGCGGATCGACGCGATCTCCTCCTGCTCGGCCAGCTCGGCGATGCGCGCCTCGAGCGAGTCGTACGCGCCCGACAGGCGCTGCGCCCGACGGCGGTTGCGGGTCGTGCAGTCGGCACGGGTGAGGCGGTGCAAGCGCTCGAGCAGGGGCCCGGCGTCCGTCACGTAGCGGCGCACCGCGGAATCGGTCCAACCGCCGTCGCCGTACCCGTGGAAGCGCAGGTGCAGCTCGACGAGGCGGGCGACGTCCTTGATCGTGTCCTTGTCGTAGCGCAGCTCCTTGAGCCGCTTGCGCGCGAGCTTCGCGCCGACCAGCTCGTGGTGGTGGAAGCTCACGCCGCCGCCCGGCTCGAAGCGGCGCGTCGCGGGCTTGCCGCAGTCGTGCAGCACGGCCGCGAGGCGCAGCACCAGGTCCGGGCCGGGGACGGGGCCCTCGGGGCCGGTCTCGAGGTCGATCGCCTGCTGCATCACGGTGAGCGTGTGCTGGTAGACGTCCTTGTGCCGACCGTGCTCGTCGACCGTCTCCTTCATGAGCATGAGCTCGGGCAGCACGTGCCGCGCGAGTCCCGTGTCCGTGAGCACCTCGAGACCGGCGCGCGGGCTCGCGGACAGCAACAGCTTGTCGAGCTCGGCGCGCACGCGCTCCGCCGAGACGATCGACATGCGGTCCGCCATGTCGACGATCGCCTGACGTGTCGCCGGCTCGATGCCGAAGCCGAGCTGCGCGGCGAAGCGGGCCGCGCGCATCATGCGCAGCGGGTCGTCGTCGAACGACATCTCGGGCGCGATCGGCGTACGGAGCAGGCCGGCAGCGAGGTCGACGAGGCCGTCGTGCGGGTCGACGAACTCGAGCTGCGGCAGCCGCAGCGCCATCGCGTTGACCGTGAAGTCCCGGCGTGACAGGTCCCCCTCGAGCGTGTCGCCGAACGTCACGACCGGCTTGCGCGACGTCGGGTCGTACTCGTCCGCGCGGTACGTGGTCACCTCGACGACGATCTCCGTGCCGCTCCCCCGGCCCGCGCGCGCGAAGCGCTTGGCGCCGATCGTGCCGAACTCCTTGCCGATGTCCCAGTGCGCGTCGCCCCACTCCTTGAGGAGGGCGATCGTCTCGTCGGGTCGTGCCGACGTCGTGAAGTCGAGGTCCGCGCTCGCGCGGCCGAGGAAAGCGTCGCGGACCGGCCCACCGACGAGAGCGAGCTCGTGACCCGCAGCAGAGAACACCTGGCCGAGCTCGAGCACCTCGGGCGGCAGGCCGGTGATGACGTCGAGCGCGCGCATGCGCAGCTCGGTCAGCGCGGCGACGTCGGGCTGACCGGCGGCAGGGGTCGAGTTCTCGGGGCTCACGTCGTCCAAGCCTGCCAGACCGCCGGGCCGCCTGGGCGGTTCGGGCCGCATCCGAGCGGTGCGCTTCGTTACAGTGGTGTGATGAAACCCGCAGCCGCTCCGCAGGGACGCCACCGCGTCCCCGCGCCGCCTGGCGGGCACGCGCTGCGCATCGACCCTGACGAACGCGCACGTCAGAGCGTCCCCGTGACGCCCTCGCAGCTTCCCGTCGTCGAGGAGACGTCGGCCGGCGGCCTCGTCGTCTCGATGATCGACGGCGTCCCGCACGCCGCCGTGATCGCACGCCGCAACCGCGCAGGCCGGCTCGAGTGGTGCCTGCCCAAGGGGCACCTCGAGGGCGAGGAGACCCCGGAGGAGGCCGCCGTCCGCGAGATCGCGGAGGAGACCGGCATCACCGGCGAGATCCGCACGCGTCTCGGCGTCATCGACTACTGGTTCTCAGGCGACGGCCGTCGCGTCCACAAGGCGGTCCACCACTTCCTCCTCGAAGCCGTCTCCGGCGAGCTCACCGTCGAGGGCGACCCCGACGGTGAGGCGGAGGACGTCGCGTGGATCGCCCTCGAGGACCTCGGCTCGCGGCTGTCCTACCCGAACGAGCGTCGCCTCGCGTCCGACGTCCTCGCGTCGTTCGGCCCCGGCGACCCCTTCGCCTCTCCGGACGATCGACCGCGGTGAGCACACGCGACGTCGTCCACGGCTGCGGTCCGGTCCACAAGGGCCGGGCCGTACTCACGCGTAGCCTGGCCGCGCTCGGCGCGGCCGCCCTCGCGCTCGTCACGTCGGTGGCGACGCTCCCGGCCGCGACGGCTGCCACCGCAGCCAGCCCGGCGACCGTGTCGCCCGTCGTCGTCGAGCCGAGCCCCGTCACGATCGAGGACGTCGCTCCCCTGACGGTCGCACCGTCGGACACGGTGACCGTCCGCGCGACCGTGCGCAACACCGGCACCGAGACGATCGAGGACCCGACGGCGTCACTGTCGATCGTGCGCTACCGCCTGCAGTCGCGCACGCAGCTGCGCGCCTGGTTCGCCGACGAGCTCACGCTCCCCGCCGCCACACTCCTGACGACGACCGAGCTCGAGGACCCGCTCGACCCCGGCGAGTCGCGCGAGGTCGAGCTCTCCGTCGCCGCCGAGGAGCTCCGTCTGCTGCCGTACCCCGAGGCATCCGGCCCGCGCGGCATCGTCGTCGAGCTCGGCAGCCGCAGCACCGGCACGGTCGCGTCCGCCCGCAGCTTCCTGCTCTGGTTCCCCGAGGGCGCCACGCAGGCCGCACGCCTGAGCATCCTCGTCCCCGTCACGGGACCGGCAGCGACGCCGTCGGACCCAGACGAATGGTCCGCGACGATGTCCGCAGCCGTCGGTCCGACCGGCCGCCTCGCTCGCGTCCTCGACGCGACGGCAGGCGTGCGCGAGGTCTCCTGGGTCGTCGACCCCGCGCTCGTCGACGCCGCTGCCGCCGGGATCGGCGACGGAGAGGCGTGGGCGTCGACCCTGATCACGAGCGCGGCGAAGCGCGAGGTGTTCGCGCTCGACCCGTTCGACCCTGACATCGCCGCGCTCGCCGCGGCCGACGTCCTGCCCTTCCAGCGCGGAGCGTCGGCGACGAGCGCCGCGCCCGTGCGCGGCTGGCGCGACGACCTCGCGCTGCCCGCACCGGGCACCGCGAGCGAGCGCACGCTCGCAGGCGCGGCGGCCGCCGGTGACACCCTCGCCGTCGTCGACGGGGGCCTCGAACCCAGAGGCTCGAGGACGACGAGCGGCGTCGTCCCCGTCGGCACGGACTCGGGCACGGTCCGCGCGCTCGTGCCGGACGACGAGCTCAGCAACCTGTTCTCGACCGCGTCGTCGACCAACCGCCAGCTCATGCTCGCCGAGCTCGCCGTGATCGCCCAGGAGCAGCCGGGCCGCACGGCGCACGTGCTCGTCGCGACCGACCGCGGGTGGGACCCCGACGTCAGCGCGACGACAGCCCTCCTCGCCAAGCTCGCGGACGCGCCGTTCGTCAACCTGCAGCCCGTCGCGACGCTCGCCGGCGCCCAGCCCGACGACGTCACGCGTGCGGACCTGCCCTCCCCGGACGTCGCGCGCTCGAGCCTCTCCCCCCGCCTCCTGCGCACGGCCGCAGACCAGCTCGCGGCCGTGACCGCGCTGTCCGACGTCGTCGCCAACCCTGCGACGCTCACGGCCACGTACACCCGTGACCTCGCCGCCGCGACGTCCGTCGCGGCCGCCCAGACCCGCGGCCTCGCCCGCAGGCTCCTCGAGGTCGCGACCGTGCAGGGCGAGGCCCTCCTCGGCGGGATCACCGTCCTTCCGGGCAGCACGGTCAACCTCATCAACGAGTCGGGCGCGATACCGATCACCGTCCGCAACGACCTCCCGCAGGCGGCGACCGTCACCGTCGCCCTCGTCTCCCAGGAGAGCCGCCTCAGCGTCGAGGACACGCGCGAGACGACGATCGAGCCCGGCGCGACGGCGGACGTCCAGATCCCCGTCCGCGCGATCGGCTCGGGCGACGTCCGCGTCGACGTGCAGATCCGCGCGGCCGACGGCACGGTCGTCGCCGCGCCGTCCGAGATGACCGTGCGCGTACGTGCCGGCTGGGAGACCGTCGGCACCGCGATCATCGGCGGGCTGCTCGTGATCCTGCTCGTCGGCGGTATCGTGCGCACGGTCCGACGCGGCCGCTCCTCGCGCCGCATGGAGCCGATCCGGCCCTCGGACGCGGACAAGGACGAGCAGGACGAGACGGAGGCACGATGAGCGACGAGGCGGCGTCTGGCGGCAAGAGCCTCGGACGCAGCTCGGCGGTCATGGCGGCCGGCACCGCCGTGTCCCGGCTCCTGGGCTTCGTGCGGAACTGGCTGCTCGTCGGCGCCGTGGGCGCGACCGGCATGGCCGCGAACACGTTCGACCTCGCCAACAAGCTGCCGAACATGGCGTTCGCGATCATCGCGGGCGGCGCGCTCAACGTCGTCCTCGTCCCGCTCATCGTCAAGGCATACCGGCACTCCGACGCCGAGGACCGCGTCAACAGGCTGCTGACCCTCTCCGGCGTGCTGCTGCTCGGGATCACGGTGCTCCTGACCGCGGGATCCGCCGTGATCGTCACGCTCGCCTCCGGCTCGGCGTGGAGCCCCGCGCAGAAGGCCCTCGGCGTGACTTTCACGCTCTGGTGCATGCCGCAGCTCTTCTTCTACGGCGTCTACACGCTCCTCGGGCAGGTGCTCAACGCCCGCGAAAAGTTCGGCCCGTACATGTGGGCACCCGTGCTCAACAACGTCGTGTCGATCGTCGGGTTCAGTGCGTTCATCGCGCTGTGGGGCTGGCACACCCCCGAGAGCACCCTGTCGGACCCGACGTCGTGGACCGTCCCGCAGATCAGCCTGCTCGCCGGCACGGCGACGATCGGTGTCGCCGCCCAGGCGCTCGTGCTGCTGTGGCCGCTCGCCCGCATGGGCTTCCGCTTCCGGCCCGCGTGGGGCGCCCGCGACCTCGGGCTGCGGACGTCCGGCAAGGTCGCGCTCTGGACGCTCGCGGGACTGTGCCTCGACCAGCTCGGTGTCTTCCTCACGACGCGCGTCGCGGCGTCGGCCGACGACGCCGCACGGACCGTCGGCGACGTCGCCGGCAACAGCGCCTACTCGCAGGCGCTCATGATCTACCTGCTGCCGCACTCCCTCGTCACGGTCTCGATCCTCACCGCGATGTTCACGTCGATCTCCGCATCCGCCCAGGCAGGGCGGCGAGACCTCGTGCGGCGAGACCTGTCCCACGGCGTGCGGACCGTCGGTACGTTCACCGTCATCGCGTCCGCCGTCCTGATCGTGCTCGCCGAGCCGCTCGTGCGCTCGCTCGTCCCCTCGATGACGCCCGGCGCCGTGGACGCCGTCGGCAACGTCCTCGTCGCGATGGCGGTCGGCCTCGTGCCGTTCGGCGCGATGGTCCTGATGAAGTGGGTGTTCTACGCCTACGAGCAGGGCCGCACCGTCTTCATGCTGCAGGTTCCGGTCGTCCTCGTGCTGGTCGGCGGGTCGTTCGTCTCGATGTGGCTGCTGCCCGGCGAGTGGTGGGTCGTCGGCATCGGCCTGTCGATGTCGCTGTCGAACGTGGCGGGCGTGCTCGCGCGGTCGCGCTCGCTGCGCCGCCTTCTCGGCGGGGTCGACGGCGCACGCATCGTCCGCATGCACGTGCGGGCGGTCGTCGCTGCGGTCGTCGCTGCGGTCGCCGGCGTCGTCGTGCGCAACGCCGTCGGGGGCGGGGCCGGGGGCGGCTGGCTCCAGGCCGTGCTCACCTGCTGCGTCGTCGGTGCCGTCATGGCGGTCGTCTACTACACGGGGCTGCGGATCATGCGCGTGTCGGAGGTCGACGCGCTCGCCAAGATCGTCCGCCGGGTGCTCCGTCGCCGCTGAGGCCCCCTGCCGCCGCCGTGCTGCGCTTCGCGCCTCGCGTCCTGGGCAACGACGTGCACAGGTCCTCCCCAACGTGCGCCGGCCTCGTCCCCGGACGAACCGTCCGTCCCGCATAGCATGGAGCAGGCGATCTGCGCCGTCGAGCCTCGTCGACCGTGCCCACCGGAGGGAGCCTGGTGACCGACCTGACCCGCGGGGATGTCCTCGCTGAGCGCTACGTGCTCCAGGACCCCGTGCCGTCCGACGTCCACGCACTCACCTGCTGGACCGCCGACGACCAGATCCTGGGCAGGCCGGTCCACGTCTCCCTCGTCTCCGGCCCGCACCGCTCGGCCGCGCTCGACGAAGCACGCCGCGCCTCCCTCGTCTCCGACGCCCGCCTGACACGCGTCCTCGACGTCGGCGACGTCGACGAGCTCGGTTACGTCGTCACCGAGCCGCACGTCGGGCAGTCCTTGAGTGCCGTCCTCGCCAGCGGGCCCCTCGACCCCGAGCAGGCACGCGCCGTCGTCGGGGAGATCGCGACCGCGCTCGCCGTCGCCGAGCGCCGCGGCGTCCACCACGGCCACCTGCGACCCGAGGCCGTGCGCCTCAAGGACAACCGCGTGCACCTCACCGGCCTCGGGCTCGACGGAGCCCTCGTCCCTCACGAGGGCGAGCTGACCCGCTCCCGCGCCGACGCCGTCGGGCTCGCCCGCCTCCTCGCGTACATGATGCTCGGCCGCTGGACGACGACGCCGCCCGTGCCCGAGGCCGAGCTCGCCGACCTCGACACGATCGAGGGCACGGACCCCCACCTGGTCCTTCTCGTCCGCGACACGCTCACCACCCGCACCGGCGGGCTGCGCGACGCCGAGCAGGCGGCCCGCGACCTCGCCCCCTGGGACGCGATCGACGTCCCCGAGCCCCAGCTGTTCGCCCCGACCGGCCTCACCGAGGCCACCGAGGACGACCCGACCGACACGAAGGTCACGACCGACATGACGCCTGACACGCCCCCCAAGCCGCCCGTGCGCCAGTCCGTGCGCGCGGTGCCTGGTTCGACCGGGGGCCGTCCCCCAGGCACCCCGCCGCCCGCGACGCCGCCCGCTCCGCCGCGGATCCCCGTGCGGCGCACGAGCGTGCGCGGGGCTGCAGGCGCGGCCGCGGGTGGCGCAGGTGCGGGTGCGGGCGCGGCTGCTGCAGCAGCCGGGGCCGCGGCCGCCGCTGCTACGGGCGTCGCCGTCGGCGGATCCGCTCCTGCGGGCGCCGGTGCCGCCGTGGGTGGCGGGTCGGCCGCCAGTGCCGCCTCGGGCTCTCCGTCCGCTCCCCCGGCCTTCGCGCCCACGGGCGCCAACGCTGGCACGGCGCCCGTCCGCGTGTCCTCGCGCCCCGCGACCACCGACGCCGCCGGTTCGCGCCCGGCCGCGGCGTCGTCCGCGCCTCGCGCCGGTGCCGCGGTCGACGACCGGCCCGCGCTCTCCTTCGACGAGGTCCGCAAGAATCCGCAGGAGCTCAAGCGGTTCCGGTTCAACCCGACGGCCTTCACGCTGTGCATCGTCTTCGTCCTCGTCGTCCTCGGCGTGACCTCCGCGCTCTCCGAGCTGCGCGGCGGCTTCCCCAACCCGTTCGGGCAGGCGACGGGCGAGCGTCCGCTGCCCACCGCCGCCGAGCCGTCGCCCGGTGCAGCGGCCGGACCCACCGCGACGCCGAGCGCCGTGGCGCCGGTGATCGCGTCGGCGCGCCAGCTCGACCCCGACGGTGACGACAACGAGCACCCCGAGGCCGTCGACCGTGCGATCGACCTCGACCCGACGACCTTCTGGTTCACGCGGACCTACAAGTCCAACGTGTACGCGGGCCTGAACAAGCGGGGCGTCGGCTACGCGGTCAAGCTCGAGCAAGCCTCTCTCGTGTCCTCGATCTACCTGAGCACGAACAACACGGGTGGCAAGGTCGAGATCCGCGCCGTCGACCCGGATACGCCCGACAAGGGCAAGGCGCTGTTCAGCGGTGCGCTCCAGGAGGAGCTCGAGATCACGCTCGACGCCCCCGTCGAGACCGAGTGGATCGTTCTCTGGTTCACGCAGCTCCCCGCGACGGCCGACGGCCAGAACCGCGTCGAGCTCCGCGAGATCTCACTCACCTGACCCTTTCCCCCGTGGGAACAGACCCGCGCACGGCGGCGTTGACCGTGCAGGACCATCACCGACAAGACCTGGAGAAAGCGTGAGCCTCGCGTCGAACGACGACGTCCTGGACGTCGTCATCATCGGATCCGGCCCCGCCGGCTACACCGCCGCCATCTACGCGGCACGCGCCGGCCTGGCGCCGCTCGTGCTCGCCGGGTCCGTCACCGCAGGTGGCGCCCTCATGAACACGACCGAGGTCGAGAACTTCCCCGGCTTCCCGAGCGGCGTCATGGGTCCCGAGCTCATGTCGAACATGCAGGAGCAGGCAGAGAAGTTCGGCGCGAAGGTCGAGTGGGACGACGCGACGTCCGTCGACCTCGCCGGCCCGGTCAAGGTCATCGTGACTGGCAACGGCGACACGTACCGTACCCGCTCCGTGATCCTCGCCACGGGCTCGGCGTACCGCCGGCTGGGCCTGCCGGACGAGGACCGCCTCTCGGGGCGCGGCGTCTCCTGGTGCGCGACGTGCGACGGCTTCTTCTTCAAGGACCAGCACATCGCCGTCGTCGGCGGTGGTGACTCGGCTGTCGAGGAGGCGACGTTCCTCACACGCTTCGGTTCGAAGGTCACGATGATCCACCGTCGCGACGAGCTGCGCGCCTCGAAGATCATGGCGGACCGCGCGCTCAACGACCCGAAGATCTCCTTCGCCTGGAACTCCGAGGTGGTGCGGATCGTCGGCGAGAACCGCGTCGAGCAGCTCGTGCTGCGCGACACCATCACGGGTGAGGAGTCGACGCTCGACGCGACCGCGCTGTTCGTCGCGATCGGCCACGAGCCCCGCACCGAGCTGCTCGTGGGCCAGGTCGACCTCGACGAGAACGGCTACATCCAGGTCGAAGGGCGCAGCACCCGCACGAACCTTCCCGGCGTCTTCGCGTGCGGCGACGCCGTCGACCACACGTACCGCCAGGCGATCACCGCCGCCGGTACCGGCTGCTCGGCTGCGCTCGACGCGCAGCACTACCTCGCCGCTCTCGACGACGCGGCTCTCGCTGTCGCTCAGGAGGTCTGATGCCTACCACTCCCGTCACTGACGCGACGTTCGACGCCGACGTTCTCGGCTCGGACGTCCCCGTCCTCGTCGACTTCTGGGCCGACTGGTGCGGCCCGTGCCGCCAGGTCGGTCCGATCCTCGAGGAGCTGTCGGACGTCTACGAGGGGCGCCTGCGCATCGTGAAGCTCGACACCGATGCCAACCCTGGGATCACGGCCCGCTACGGCATCGTGTCGATCCCGACGATGAACTTCTACCAGGGCGGCGAGCTCGTGAAGTCGATCGTGGGCGGCCGGCCGAAGCCGGCTCTGGTCCAGGAGATCGACTCGATCCTCGGCTGAGCCCGCGCGCACGAAGGAGGCCCGGACACCACGCGGTGTCCGGGCCTCCTTGTTGCCGCCCTCAGCTCTTGCGCAGCACGCCTGGGTCATCAGGAGCCAGGACGTCGAGAATCCGGTTGAGGTCCTCGACCGAGGCGAACTCGATCGTCATCTTGCCCTTGGACCGACCGAGATCGACCTTCACGCGGGTCTCGAACCGGTCGGAGAGACGGGCTGCGAGCTCGTCGATCGCGGCCGAGCGTGTGCCCGGACGAGGCTTGCGAGGCTTGCGCTCCTCGCCGTCGAGCCCACCGAGCGCGACGACCTCCTCGGTGGCGCGCACAGACAGCCCCTCGGCGACGATCCGCTGAGCGAGGCGCTCGATCGCGGCTGCGTCCTGGAGGCCCAGGAGCGCGCGGGCATGCCCTGCGGACAGCACCCCGGCCGCGACGCGGCGCTGGACGAGGGCCGGAAGCTTCAGCAGACGCAGGGTGTTGGAGATCTGCGGGCGCGACCGCGAGATGCGCGTCGCGAGCTCTTCGTGCGTGCAGCCGAAGTCGTCGAGGAGCTGCTGGTAGGCAGCTGCCTCTTCGAGCGGGTTGAGCGCAGCCCGGTGAAGGTTCTCGAGGAGGGCGTCACGCAGGAGGTCGGTGTCCTCGGTGTCGCGGACGATCGCGGGGATCGTCGTCAGGCCGGCCTCCCGGGAGGCGCGCCAGCGGCGCTCACCCATGATGAGCTCGTACTCGTTCGTGCCGCTCGGGTCGGGGCGCACCACGATCGGCTGGAGCACGCCGATCTCGGCGATCGACCCGATGAGCTCGTTGAGCTCTTCCTCGGCGAACACGGTGCGCGGCTGGCGGGAGTTCGGGCGGATCGAGTCGAGCGGGATCTCGGCGAAGGTCGCGCCCGGGACAGGGACGAGCTCCTCCCCTGTGCCACGCTGGCGCGCACGGCCCTTGTCGGCCTTCGGCGATGCGCTCGGACTGCCGGTCGCTTCCGCGGCCTTCTGGGGGCCGCGAGCGGTCTCAGAAGCGGCACCGGTGGGCGCTTCAGCGTCCGCCGTGTCGACGGCGGATCGGGGCGTGAGCACGTCGCTCGCCACACCGGTGCCGGCACCGCCGGCGAAGAACACGTCGACCGGACGCTCGTTGTCCGACGTGGTGGGGATCAGTGCACCCAGGCCTCGGCCAAGGCCTCGCCGCTTCTCGCTCATGCGTTCTCCTGGTGGTGGTGCTCGGCAGCGCGGTCAGCGGCCGCGACGCGCTCGGTGATCTCTCGGGCGGCCTCGAGGTAGGCGAGGGCGCCCGTGGAGTTGGGGTCGTAGGTCATCACGGTCTGGCCGTAGCTCGGCGCCTCGGAGACGCGCACGGAGCGGGGGATGCTCGTGCGCAGGGTCTGCGCCGGGAAGTGCTCGCGCACCTCGGCTGCGACCTGCTGAGCAAGGTTCGTCCGACCGTCGTACATCGTCAGGAGGATGGTCGAGACGTGCAGACCGCGGTTGAGGTGCGACTGGATCATCTCGATCGTCTTGAGCAGCTGGCTCAGGCCCTCGAGCGCGTAGTACTCGCACTGGATGGGGATGAGCACCTCGCGACCTGTGACGAAGGCGTTGACTGTCAGAAGTCCGAGGCTCGGGGGACAGTCGACCAGGACGTAGTCCAGGCGCGGCTCCCCTACCGCATCGCGGTGCGCGAGGTAGTCGTCGAGTGCACGGCGGAGCCGCGTTTCACGTGAAACGAGCGAGACGAGCTCGATCTCAGCGCCGGAAAGATCCAAGGTCGCGGGCACGCACCACAGCGACGGGATCTCAGGGCTGACCTGGACGGCCTCCGCCATCGGCATCTCGTCGACGAGTACCTCGTAGACGGACGGCGTGCCCGTGCGATGGTCGATACCGAGGGCCGTCGACGCGTTGCCTTGGGGATCGTTGTCGATGACGAGAACGTTGAGGCCGGACTGCGCGAGGCTGGCCGCGAGGTTCACCGTGGTCGTCGTCTTGCCGACGCCACCCTTCTGGTTCGCGACGGTGATGATCTTGGTCGTGGCCGGCTTGGCAAACTTGCGGCCTCGGAGCTCGATCCGTCGACGCGAGTCGAGGGCAAGCTGGGCCGCGAGCGGGGTGTCTTCGGAGAAGTCCGGCACCACGTCGAGGAGCGCCGCACGTCGGACGTCGTCCGGGGCCGTTTCACGTGAAACCGAGCCGACCTCACCGTCGCCGGGAACTGGTGCACCGAGCGTCACGAATGTGTCCTCTCTTCGCAGCATCGCGCTGCCCTAGTCGTACGTCGTCCTGCGATGAGGTGGCTACCGCACCGATCGCGACTCACCGGGTGCGGGTTGCGCGCACCACGGTCGTCGTAGGCACCCCCGGAAGCGTACCTGCCGCGAGTACCTCCGCGTCAGTCGCCCCGTAGCGCCGAAGCACCTTCGTCGCGGTCTCGATCTCGTCTGCAGCCGACCGTCCCTTGAGTGCGACCAGGACTCCCCCGCGCTCGAGGAGCGGAAATGCCCAACGTCCCAGCTTGTCGAGCGCAGCCACGGCGCGTGCGGTGACGGCGTCCGCCTCGAAGGCGCCGTGGAACTCCTCGGCGCGCCCGCGGCGGACCTCAGCATTCTCCAGCCCGAGCCTCTCGATGACCTCCGAGAGCCACGTGCACCTGCGCTCCATGGGTTCGATCAGCACGACCTGCGCCTCCGGCAGCATCGCGGCGACGACGATGCCGGGAAGCCCCGCGCCAGAGCCAAGATCGACGATCGACCCGCTGGCCGGAAGGAATGGCACGACGGCCGCGGAGTTCAGGAGGTGTCGCGTCCAAAGTCGGTCAAGCTCGCGTGGTCCGATGAGCCCGCGCTCTTCGCCGTGCTTCATGAGCATCTCGTGGAACTCGGCGACCGCCGCAAACGCGGAGCCGAAGTACGTCCGGACCGCACCCATGTCGAGGTCCGCATCGGTCGCATCTTGCGCCGGAACGATGACGTGGGCGGATGCCGTTTCACGTGAAACAGCGTCCTGCGGGCCTCGATCTTCGGTCACGGTGCAGTCCTCCATCGCTCACCCGACAACGCTCCAAGGCTATCGTGAATCCGCCACCGCTCCGGCGTCACAGGTGCCCCGTGGAAGACTCCGCGCGCGGGCACCGCCGGCGGGCGCCTGCCGGAGAGGCGAAGCGTGAGGCTCCGCGTCCTTCCCCGCCCGGGCCGACGCCCAAGGACTTCGTGACGGCCGACCTTGCCACGCAGCCACCAGTCCCTGGGCGGGGGCACTCCGCTTGAGAGCGCGAGATGGACATGCTGACGTGATCAGGCCACGGCCCCGCTCGCCCCGGTCGGTCGTGCACGACGGGCCTTCGAGGGCCTTCGGCCAGCCTGCTCCACCGCTCCAGGGCCGCGGACCCGGTCCCCCCGCTGGTCGGTCACTTACGACCGACCTTCGGCCACGTCGAACGTCGGCCTGCTCCTCCACCGATCCGAGCCCGCACCCGGCTACCAGTTGGTCGGTCACTTACGACGGCCCTTCGGCCACCCCTAACCTCGGCGTGCTCCACCTCTTCGGGCCGCGCCGACCCAGTTATCTGCAGGGTCAGTGACGTACGTCTGCCCGTCGAGCAGTTGTGGCCGTGACCGGTGGCGGCCTGGCGCGACTAGGAAGCGCTCCAGAAGCCTCGCGCGTCCGGGGCCCGAACGTCGATCATCGGGTGCTGCGAGGCGGCGGTAAGCACGGCGGCGATGCCGAGCACCATGCTTGGGGGGACGTGAGCTCAGCGTCGCCTGTCCCGCCATGTGCGTGCATTCGCGCGACCATGCGATGCACGGGCATCGGGCACGGGCTGGCCGAGCTCCCAGCGACGAACAGGCGGCACGATGGAATCCCGTTCGGGCGCCGTGCGGAGTGGAAAGCGAGCAAACCGGCCTACCCGGGCGCCGCCGCGACCTCCTCGTGAGCCCGCGCAGGCCACTCCCCCGCCGCCGCCGAAACCCCCTTGACGCGCGAACCCCGAGGCGCGAGCGACATGGAAGCGACGCAGCGCGGCACAAATCTTGAAGAACGACGAGCGGACACTGAGCGACACAACAGGCGCAAGCCTCACGTGGGCTACGCCTCCGCCCCGGCAATCGGCCCCTCCGACCGGCGCACAACAGCGAGGAGTCCGAGTGGCCTCGGGCTCAGCCCACACCAGTCGCAATCCACACCGAACTCACGGCGCACCGGTCTCGGACCGCGTCGAGCCACGGCCCCCCTGGCCCCGCGACCTCGGCGTGCTCGAACACTGTGCGAGCTGCACGCACGTGTTTCACGTGAAACAGCAGGAGCAACCCGCACCCCACTCGACAAGAAGAGCCGCCGCACACCCTGGGTGTGCGGCGGCTCTCGCGAGGCCGGAGCGGCTCAGTCAGCCGGCTGGATCTCGATGTACCGCTCGGGGTCGACGCCGTAGGACACGCTCGTCAGACCCGCAGCCGTGACAACATCGTGCACGACCTTGCGCTCGAAAGCGTTCAGCGGGTCGAGCGCGACCGCTTCACCGGTCGAGCGAACCTTCTCGATCGCCTTCTCCGCGACGACGGTCAGCTCGGCGCGGCGCTTCGCGCGGTAGCCGCCGATGTCGAGCATCAGCCGCGACCGCTCGCCCGTGCGTGCCTGGACCGCGAGCCTCGTCAGCTCCTGGAGAGCGTCGAGCACCTCTCCGTTCTTGCCCGCGAGGTGCGCGAGCGAGCCGTCGTGCTCGGTCACGATGTCGACGGTCGCACGACCGTGGTCGATGTCCATGTCGATCTCGCCGTCGAGGTCGGCGATGTCGAGAAGCTCTTCGAGGTAGTCCGCGGCGATCTCGCCCTCGTCCTCGAGCCGCTGGGTCGCCGAGCGAGGCTCCTCGTTACGCGTCGTAGTCACGTCATGCTCCTGTGTCTGTGTGGGCCGAGGCCGAGGTCACGATCACTTCTTCTTCTTGCGCTTCTTGGACACGGGCTGCTGGCGCTGACCCGTCGTCGGCTTCTCGTCGACGGCCGTCGTCGTGGTAGTCGTCGTGTCCGGAGCAGGCAGCTGGCCCTTAGCCTTCTTGCGGGCCTCCAGACGCTTCGCGGCCTCCGAACCGGGCGTCGGCATCTTGCGGATCGTGTAGAACTGCTGGCCCATCGACCACAGGTTCGAGACGGTCCAGTAGACGAGGACACCGATCGGGAAGTTCACACCCGAGATCGCGAAGATCAGGGGCAGGAAGTACATCATGTTCTTCTGCATCGCGGCGGTCGGTCCCTCGAGGGCCGACGGCGGCATGTTCTTCATGGTGAGCTGACGCTGGGTGAAGAACTGCGTGACGCACATGATGACGATGAGGATCGCCGTGACGATCTTGACCTCGTTGACGTCCGTGTTGAGGAACGTCTCCGACAGCGGCGCACCGAAGAAGCGCGACGACTCGATCTGCCCCGCGACCTCACGGTTGATCGGGCCGATGCCGCCGCTCGTGCCGTCCGCGATGCCAGGCAGACCGTTGAGCACGCGGAACAGCGCGAAGAAGATAGGTGTCTGCAGAAGGATCGGCATGCACGACGCGAAGGGCGTCGTCTTGTGCTGCTTGTACAGCTCCTGCATCTCGCGAGCCATCGCCTCGCGTGAGGCCGGGTCCTTGCGGTTCGCGTACTTGTCCTGAAGCTTCTTCATGTCCGGCGCGAGCAGCTGCATGCCGCGCGACGCGTGGATCTGCTTGAAGAACAGCGGGATCAGCGCGGTGCGGATCACGAGCGTGAGGCCGACGATCGACAACACCCAGGTCACGCCACCCGTGGCGGACATCCCGAGGTTCTCCAGGAGCCAGTGGCACCCGTACATGATCCAGGCGACGACCCATTGGATCGGCAGTAGCAGGTCGTACAGGGAATCCATCGAGACGGCTCCAGAGCGTGCGGTGGGTTGGCGGTGTGCCGGGAAGGTCGAAGGTCAGTGTGCGTGCTGGTGACGCTCGCGCCGTGAGCCCGACACGGGAGGAACGTCGTCGACGCCACCGTAGTTCCAGGGGTTGCACCTCAGGACCCGCCAGATCGCGAGCCCACCACCCCGGAGGACTCCATGCCGCCGGACCGCGGTGATCGCGTAGGACGAGCACGACGGGTAGAACCGGCACGTCGGTCCAGTCATCGGTGACAGGACGATCTGGTAGAGGCGCAGGAGGCCGACGAGCGCCGTGGCCGGCAAGCCAAGGATCACAGAGCGGGCGGACCGGCGCTGCTGCGTTCGCGGAGCCGCCGTGCTGGTCGTCATCGCGGCGTCCGTCCACGCGTGCGTCTCGCGCGCGCGACGCACGCGGACAAGTCCTTGCTCAGCTCCTGGTAGGAGCAGTCGACAGCGCCAGGGAGGGCACGCACGACGACGGTCGTCCCGTTGGGCAGCGACTCGACGACCGAGCGCGAGGCGTGGCGCAGGCGACGCTTGACGCGATTACGCGTGACCGCGTTGCCCACGGCCTTGGAGACGACAAAACCGACCATGGCGGATTCGTCGCTCTCCTGGGAGAGCAGATGAACCACCATGGTCGATCGTCCGGCGCGCGCGCCCTTCTTTACCGTCCGTCCGAAGTCGGCCGAACGGCGAAGGCGCTGCGCCGCAGGCAGCACCTCAGGCGGAGAGCTCGGCGCGGCCCTTGCGGCGGCGGGCAGCGAGGATCGCGCGACCGGCGCGCGTGCTCATGCGAAGACGGAAGCCGTGGGTCTTGGCACGACGCCGGTTGTTCGGCTGGAAGGTCCGCTTGCTCACGAGTAACTCCAAGGAGGTTGGGGAGTACTACCTCCCACGGGCAGGAGACAGTCACGAGGTTGTACCAAAGCAATGATCCGGCGTCCGCTCGCTGCCCTGTCGAGGGCATGGCGAAGGTGCCGAATGGCTTGACAACGCTACGTCGAGAGCGGGGCTCTGGTCAAACCAGCACTACCACGTCCTGGCGCAGTTCGAGCGCACCACGACACGAACGACTGCCCCTCTGCAACGTGCCGCTACACCCACATCCTGTGAAACTCGGATCCCCACGCTGTGGAAATCGGCACAGTCACGTGGCGCGAGAGCCGTGGCCCTGCGACGGGGCAGCCCGAGCCTTATCCCCCGCGAGACGCATGATCCAGCCGATCTGGCGCATCAGACGAGCGACAAGACCTTGCACGAGACCTGGACGCACAGGCTGTGGACAACTATGTGGATCGTCGTCCACCATGACAGACTCACCAGGCACCTACCGTCTACGAAGGATCCGGGATGTCCAGCCCTGACGACTCCGTCACAGCCGTATGGAGCTCCGCCCTCGCGGAGCTCGAGGCAAGCCCGGACATGACTCCGCGCCAGCTCGCTTTCATCAAGCTCGCTCACCCGCTCGCGCTCGTCGAGGGCAACATGATCCTCGCCGTGGCCAACGAGTGGACCCGCGACTACCTCGAGAGCCGGGTACGTCTCGAGCTCACGCAGGCTCTCGTCAACGCGACCGAGCGGGACGACGCACGCTTCGCGATCACTGTCGACACGACTCTCGAGGACGGCTCCGAGCCTCCACTCGTGCGCCCCTCGAACCCGTCGACGGGCCAGGTCCCCGTCGTCGCGCCTGCGGGCTCTGCACCGCAGTCGGCGCCGACACAGCTGATCTCCGAGAGCGACGTCTTCAACCCGAACCGTCGTCCGTCGTCGAACCCGTCGTCCTTCGAGCCGACGAGCCTCAACGCGCACTACATCTTCGAGACCTTCGTCATCGGTGCCTCCAACCGCTTCGCGCACGCCGCTGCGGTCGCGGTCGCCGAGGCCCCCGCCAAGGCCTACAACCCGCTGTTCATCTACGGCGACTCAGGCCTGGGCAAGACGCACCTGCTCCACGCGATCGGGCACTACGCGCAGAGCCTCTACCCGGGCGTCCGCGTGCGGTACGTGAACTCGGAGGAGTTCACGAACGACTTCATCAACTCGATCGGTGAGGGCAAGGCCGGCGCCTTCCAGCGTCGCTACCGCGAGGTCGACGTACTCCTCATCGACGACATCCAGTTCCTGCAGGGCAAGGAACAGACGATGGAGGAGTTCTTCCACAC
This sequence comes from Flavimobilis soli, assembly GCF_002564025.1. Classification (NCBI taxonomy): domain Bacteria; kingdom Bacillati; phylum Actinomycetota; class Actinomycetes; order Micrococcales; family Jonesiaceae; genus Flavimobilis; species Flavimobilis soli. The sequence continues at coordinate 1,783,861 of NZ_PDJH01000001.1, read as the reverse complement.
GTTCAACACCCTGCACAACGCCAACAAGCAGGTCGTGATCACGTCCGACCTGCCGCCCAAGCAGCTCAACGGCTTCGAGGACCGCCTACGTTCCCGGTTCGAGTGGGGTCTGATCACAGACGTCCAGCCGCCGGACCTCGAGACGAGGATCGCGATCCTCCGCAAGAAGGCCTCGGGCGAACGCCTCGCAGCGCCCGACGACGTGCTCGAGTACATCGCCTCGAAGATCACGACGAACATCCGCGAGCTCGAGGGTGCACTCATCCGTGTCACGGCGTTCGCCAACCTCAACCGCCAGCAGGTCGACCTGGGGCTCGCGGAGATCGTCCTCAAGGACCTGATCACGGACAACGACACATCCCAGATCACCGCGGCGAGCGTCATCGCGCAGACAGCGACCTACTTCGGCCTGACGATCGAGGACCTGTGCGGCAGCTCGCGCTCGCGCGTCCTCGTGACCGCCCGTCAGATCGCGATGTACCTGTGCCGCGAGCTCACGGACCTGTCGCTGCCGAAGATCGGTCAGCAGTTCGGCGGTCGTGACCACACGACGGTCATGCACGCGAACCGCAAGATCGGGGCACAGATGGCCGAGCGCCGCTCGATCTACAACCAGGTGACCGAGCTCACGAGCCGCATCAAGCACGAGCACCGTAGCTGACACGTCCTCGGCCCACGGCGTGGCAGATGACCACACCGTGACCTCGACGTGACCTTCAACAATGCATGGGACGACTGTCCACACCTGTGGGGAAGGCTGTGGATAGACGTGGACGACAGCCCGAAAACTGTGGACGGCACGGTGGAGTCTCGTGGACGCCGCTGAGGCCCGATAACGACATCCACACGCGGGCGCCTCGATCCACAGGATCTGCAGCTCCCGCACCCACACCCGAAAATCGCCGCCGACCTCGGTGAACACGCCCGATCCACCGAATCCACAGCACCGATGACGACGACGAACCCTTCACCACAGAGAAATCCACACACCTTCATCCAGTGACTCTGGCGGCCCACAAGCCCATCCCCAGAACGACCCTTCCGGGATCCGCCCCTCCACAACGAGGGCCCTGACGAGCACACGAGGTGACGCCGGTCGGACCACCGGCATGCCAAGAGACACCGACGTGACTCTCAAGCCTTGGCTCGCGTAGTGTGGGGCAGATCCGTGACCACTCGTGCGTCCTCGCACGCTGGCTCCGGACTGATCTCATGAGCTCGACGTCCTGGAGGGTGGCCGATGAAGTTCCGCGTCGAACGCGATGTCCTCGCCGAGGCGGTCACCTGGACCGCTCGCACGCTCCCGGCACGGCCGCCGGCGCCCGTCCTCTCCGGCATCCGGATCGAGGCGGACGAGGTGGGCATGCTCAAGCTCTCGACGTTCGACTACGAGGTCTCCGCCCGCTCGGAGATCCCTGCCGAGGTCTCGCAGGGTGGCGAGGTCCTCGTCTCGGGTCGCCTGCTCGCCGAGATCTCGCGCGCGCTGCCCAACAAGCCGGTCGACGTGACCCTTGACGGCAACAAGGTCACCGTGACCTGCGGCGCGAGCCGCTTCACGCTCCTGACCATGCCGGTCGAGGACTACCCCGCACTCCCTGCGATGCCGGCGACCGTCGGCACCGTCTCGGGCGACGAGCTGACGTCCGCCGTCGCCCAGGTTTCCGTCGCGGCGAGCAAGGACGACACGCTCCCGCTGCTCACGGGTGTCCGCCTCGAGATCGAGGGCGAGCAGATCACGCTCCTCGCCACGGACCGCTACCGCCTCGCGCTGCGCGAGCTCACGTGGAAGCCGTCTCGCCCCGACATCTCGGACGTGGCCCTCGTCCGTGCGCGCACGCTGTCCGACGTCGCGAAGTCGCTCGGCTCGTCCGGCGAGGTCACCGTCGCGCTGTCGACCGGCACGGGCGTCGACCTCATCGGTTTCGAGGCCGGCGGCCGTCACACCACGTCCCTGCTGGTGGACGGCGACTACCCGCCCGTCCGCCGACTGTTCCCGGACGAGACGCCGATCCACGCCGTGGTCCCGACGCAGCCGCTCATCGAGGCGACGAAGCGTGTCGCCCTCGTCGCGGAGCGCAACACCCCCATCCGCCTCACCTTCAGCGACAGCTCTGTGGTGCTCAACGCCGGTCAGGGCGACGACGCTCAGGCGTCGGAGGCGCTCGAGGCGCTGCTCGTGGGTGAGGACATCTCGGTCGCGTTCAACCCGACGTTCCTCCTCGACGGCCTGGGCGCGCTCGGCACGGACTTCGTCCGCCTGAGCTTCACGCACCCCAACAAGCCGGTCGAGTTCACCGGGCAGGAGTCGCTCGACGGCGAGGACCTGACCCACTACCGCTACCTGCTGGTCCCGATCCGCTTCGCCAGCTGACGAGGGCGGTGCGCGTCGCATGTACGTCTCGCACCTCTCGCTGCACGACTTCCGGTCGTACGCCGAGGTGGACCTCGAGCTCGAGCCGGGGGTCAACGCCCTCGTCGGGCCGAACGGCCAGGGCAAGACAAACCTCGTCGAGGCCATCGGCTACGTCGCGACCCTCGGTTCCCACCGTGTCGCGACTGATGCTGCGCTGATCCGCGCAGGCCAGGAGCGTGCGCTCGTGCGGTCGCGCGTCGTCCGCGGCGACCGAGCGAGCACGATCGAGATCGAGATCAACCAGGGGCGTGCGAACCGTGCGCGCATCAACCGGGCGGTCACGACCAAGGTGCGTGACGTCGTCGGGATCCTGCGCACCGTGCTCTTCGCGCCTGAGGACCTGGTCCTCGTCAAGGGGGACCCGGACGCGCGGCGGCGGTTCCTCGACGACCTGACGGTCCTCGTGACGCCGCGCATGTCGAGCGTCCTGAGCGACTACGACCGGGTGCTGCGGCAGCGGTCGGCGTTGCTGAAGTCCGCTGGGTTCGCGCGGCGCACCCGTGGCGCTGCTCCAGACCTGTCGACGCTCGACGTCTGGGACGCCCGCCTCGCCGAGCTCGGCGCGGAGATCATCGCGGTGCGTCACCGGCTGGTCCAGGCTCTCGCGCCGCACGTGCAAGAGGCGTACGAGCAGGTCAGCGCCGGGCAGGGCGAGGCCGTCGTGACGTACCGGTCGTCGCTCGCGGTCGCGCTCGAGAAGGACGTCGCGCTCGTCCCGGCTGCGCAGCCGAGCCGCGCCGAGCTCGAAACCCAGATGCTCGAAGCGCTCGCACGCGTGCGCCCGAAGGAGCTCGAGCGCGGCGTCTGCCTGGTGGGCCCGCACCGTGACGACGTGACCCTGGTGCTCGGCGGGCTGCCGGCGAAGGGGTACGCGAGCCACGGGGAGTCGTGGTCCTTCGCGCTCGCGCTGCGGCTCGCGGCTTACCGCTTCCTCGCGTCGGGGACGTCGGGAGGTCTCACGACCGTGGAGGACGACGATCTCTGGGTCGCGGACTCGCGCGAGGACGGTGAACCGGTGCTCATCCTCGACGACGTCTTCGCCGAGCTCGACGTACGGCGTCGGGAGCGGCTCGCGGAGCTCGTGGGCGGCGCGCGGCAGGTGATCATCACGGCCGCGGTGCCGGACGACGTCCCGGCGAGCCTGAGCGGCACCCGGCACGACGTGCTGCAGGGACGGGTGAGCCGTGTCGTCTGACGACGTCGCACCCGCGGCGCAAGAGCGTCCCGACCCGGCTGCTGCGGCGGCGGAGGCCGTCGCGAAGGCGAGGGCCGCGGCGCGACGCGCGGCCGCGCGCGCCGAGGCTCTGCGCGCGGAGCACGAGGCGAAGGCCTCGACCGACGACGCCGACGCCCCGCCCGGGGTGACGAGCACGTGGGACGGTTCGGCCGTCGTCGTGCGGGACGACGACGCTCTCGAGCCTCCGGGGACCGTGCGTGACGTCGTCGAGCTGCCGTCGCCGGCGCAGGTCGCGCGCGAGGCGCTCAACCGCGCGAAGGCTGCGGCACGCGAGCGTGGGTTGCGTCCGGGTATGCCGCGCAAGCGCGCAGACTTCACGGTCCGGTCAGGTCCGGGCCGCGATGGCCGGGACCCGCAGCTGTTCGGGTCGACGATGTCTGCGCTCCTGCGTGAGCGTGGCTGGGAGGAGGAGGTCTCGGTCGGGGGTGCCATCGGGCGGTGGCGGGAGGTAGTCGGCGACGAGATCGCGGATCACTGCACCCCGGAGCACTTCGAGGACCACGTGCTGCACGTGCGGGCCAGCTCGACAGCGTGGGCGACCCAGCTCAAGCTGCTGACCCCTCAGCTCCTCACCCGGCTCGCGGCCGAGCTCGGCGAAGGGGTCGTCTCGGAGGTGCGCGTCCAGGGCCCTGTCGGACGGTCGTTCAGCCGTGGCCAGCGTTCGGTCAAGGGCCGAGGGCCGCGCGACACGTGGGGCTGACAGGACCTGTGCGCGAGCCTCGGTGGCGCACTGTGGGAAAGGCTGTGGAAAAGTCGTGTCAGGCCGACGATTCTGCCGTTTCCAGGTAGACTGGGGAAGTTGGCTGGTATGACGTCGACGAGGGGCACGAGAAGCTGCGCGGTCTGCGGCCTCCGAGGTCCCTCGGTTCGTGTCAGGACGCCGACGCCGCATCGCGCCAGGCGCAGCCCAGGACTTCCCCAGGCTTCCCTCGTGCGTCCTGCCGCTCACGCGGAGGGCGGTCGTTCGTTCAGTTCCGGGATGCCGGAGAGGACGTTGACCTGCGGGAACATGAAGCACAACGTCGAGGAGCACTTCTTCAGTGACTGAGCAGCCGACCAACGCCGGACCCGCAGGGCCGGTGGACCCGGACACCTCCTACGACGCAAGCGCGATCACGGTCCTCGAGGGCCTCGAGGCCGTGCGCAAGCGCCCGGGCATGTACATCGGCTCGACCGGTGAGCGCGGTCTTCACCACCTGGTGTACGAGGTTGTGGACAACTCTGTGGACGAGGCCCTCGCCGGGCACTGCGACCACATCGAGGTGACCCTCCTCGACGACGGCGGCGTGCGCGTCGTCGACAACGGTCGAGGCATCCCTGTCGCGATCCACCCGACCGAGGGTCGCCCCACCGTCGAGGTCGTCATGACGATCCTCCACGCTGGCGGAAAGTTCGGCGGGTCGGGCTACGCCGTGTCGGGTGGTCTGCACGGCGTCGGCATCTCGGTCGTGAACGCGCTCTCGACGCGCGTCGAGACCGAGATCAAGCGTGACGGTTTCACGTGGAACCAGAGCTTCGCCGACGGCGGCAAGCCGGTCGGCGAGCTCCGCAAGGGCGCACCGACGGAGGAGACCGGCACGACGCAGACGTTCTGGCCGGACGGGTCGATCTTCGAGACGACGCACTTCGACTTCGAGACCCTCCGCGCTCGCTTCCAGCAGATGGCTTTCCTCAACAAGGGACTCGCGATCACGCTCATCGACGAGCGACAGCACGTCGACACCGAGGACGACATCGAGGCTGCTCCCGAGGAGTCGGAGAACCTGCAGCGCCGCGTCACGTACAAGTACGACAACGGCCTGATCGACTACGTGCGTCACCTCAACAGCGCGAAGAAGCGCGAGCTGATCCACCCCGAGATCATCGACGTCGAGGCCGAGGACTCGGAGAAGCGCATCTCCGTCGAGATCGCGATGCAGTGGACCGACGCCTACTCGGAGTCCGTGCACACCTACGCCAACACGATCTCCACGACCGAGGGCGGTACCCACGAAGAGGGCTTCCGCGCCGCCATGACCTCGCTCATCAACCGGTACGCGCGTGCCAAGGGCATCCTCAAGGAGAAGGACGACAACCTCACGGGTGACGACATCCGTGAAGGCCTCACCGCCGTCATCTCCGTCAAGCTCGGAGAGCCCCAGTTCGAGGGCCAGACGAAGACGAAGCTCGGCAACACCGAGGCCCGCACCTTCGTCCAGTCGGTCGTCAACGAGCGGCTCGGCGACTGGCTCGACTCGCACCCGAACGAGGCGAAGGACGTCATCCGCAAGGCGATCCAGGCCGCACAGGCCCGTCTCGCGGCACGCAAGGCGCGCGAGGCCACCCGCCGCAAGGGCCTGCTCGACTCGTTCTCGATGCCCGGCAAGCTCAAGGACTGCCAGTCCAACAAGGCCGAAGAGTGCGAGATCTTCATCGTCGAGGGTGACTCCGCAGGCGGCTCCGCCGTCCGCGGCCGCAACCCCTACAACCAGGCGATCCTCCCGCTGCGCGGAAAGATCCTCAACGTCGAGCGGGCACGCCTCGACCGCGCCCTCGGCAACGCCGAGATCCAGGCGCTCATCACGGCGTTCGGCACCGGCATCGGCGAGGACTTCGACGCGGACAAGGTCCGGTACCACAAGATCGTGCTCATGGCCGACGCCGACGTCGACGGCAAGCACATCTGCACCCTGCTGCTCACGTTGCTCTTCCGGTACATGCGACCGCTCATCGAGCTCGGCTACGTGTACCTCGCGCAGCCGCCGCTGTACCGCCTCAAGTGGTCGAACGCCCCGCACGACTACGTCTACTCGGACCGGGAGCGCGACGCGTTCCTCGAGGCCGGGCAGGCGGCCGGCAAGCGCCTCCCCAAGGAGAACGGCATCCAGCGCTACAAGGGTCTCGGCGAGATGGACTACACCGAGCTGTGGGACACGACGATGGACCCGGAGCACCGCACGCTGCTCCAGGTCTCGCTCGACGACGCCGCTGCAGCCGACGAGATCTTCTCCGTGCTCATGGGCGAGGACGTCGAGCAGCGACGATCGTTCATCCAGCGCAACGCCAAGGACGTGAGGTTCCTGGACATCTGAGCCGACCGGGCACCCGCCCGGCCAGCCCCAGCAGGAACCACGACAAGAACCGGCGTCAGCGCCGAGCGAAGGAACCAGGACCGTGAGCGACGAGACTCCCGACACCACCACGCCGCAGGCGCTCGAGGCGAGCGCCCTCAACGGCGTCAACCACGGGCGCATCGACGAGATCGACCTCAACCAGGAGATGCAGAGGTCGTTCCTCGACTACGCGATGAGCGTGATCGTGTCGCGCGCCCTCCCGGACGTGCGTGACGGCCTCAAGCCTGTCCACCGGCGCGTGCTCTACGCGATGTTCGACGGCGGCTACCGCCCCGACCGCGCGTTCTCGAAGTGCACCCGCGTCGTCGGCGACGTCATGGGCAAGTTCCACCCGCACGGCGACACCGCGATCTACGACGCGATGGTCCGCCTCGTGCAGGACTGGTCGATGCGCTACCCGCTCGTCGCCGGCCAGGGCAACTTCGGCTCCCCCGGTAACGACCCTGCGGCAGCCCCGCGATACACCGAGTGCCGCATGGCGCCGCTCGCGATGGAGATGGTCCGGGAGATCGACAAGGACACGGTCGACTTCCAGGACAACTACGACGGTCGTACCCAGGAGCCGACGGTCCTGCCGTCGCGGTTCCCGAACCTGCTCGTCAACGGCTCTGCCGGCATCGCCGTCGGCATGGCGACGAACATCCCGCCGCACAACCTCCGCGAGGTCGCGGAGGGTGTCCGGTGGCACCTCGCCCACCCCGACGCCCCCCGCGAGGAGCTGCTCGAGGCGCTCCTCGGCATCATCAAGGGCCCGGACTTCCCCACCGGCGCGACGATCCTCGGCCGCAAGGGCATCGAGGACGCCTACCGCACGGGCCGCGGCTCGATCACGATGCGCGCCGTCGTCAACGTCGAGGAGATCCAGGGCCGCATCTGCCTGGTCGTCACCGAGCTGCCCTACCAGGTCAACCCCGACAACCTCGCCGCCAAGATCGGCGACCTCGTCAAGGACGGCAAGATCCAGGGGATCGCCGACCTGCGCGACGAGACCTCGGGCCGTACCGGTCAGCGCCTCGTCATCGTGCTCAAGCGCGACGCCGTCGCGAAGGTCGTGCTCAACAACCTCTACAAGCACACCCAGCTGCAGGACACGTTCGGCGCGAACATGATCGCGCTCGTCGACTCCGTCCCGCGCACGCTCTCGATCGACGCGTTCATCCGCCACTGGACGACGCACCAGATCGAGGTCATCGTCCGCCGCACGCGCTACATGCTCCGAGAGGCGCAGGAGCGTGCGCACATCGTCCTCGGCTACCTCAAGGCGCTCGACGTCCTCGACGAGGTCATCGCGCTCATCCGCGCCTCGCAGACCGTCGACGACGCCCGCACCGGCCTCATGGAGTTCCTCGATGTCGACGAGCTCCAGGCCCGCGCCATCCTCGCGCTCCAGCTGCGTGCCCTCGCCGCGATGGAGCGCCAGCGCCTCGCGGACGAGTACGCCGAGCTCGAGCGGAAGATCGCGGACTTCAACGAGATCCTCGTGACGCCGCAGCGTCAGCGCGACATCGTCGGCGAGGAGCTGGACGAGCTCGTCGCGAGCTACGGCGACGAGCGCCGGACGCACATCCTGCCGTTCGACGGCGACGTGTCCATGGAGGACCTCATCGCCGAGGAGGAGATGGTCGTGACCATCACCCGCGGCGGCTACGTCAAGCGCACGAGGACGGACAACTACCGGGCGCAGAAGCGCGGCGGCAAGGGCGTCCGCGGCGCGCAGCTGCGCGAGGACGACATCGTCGACCACTTCTTCGTCACGTCGACCCACAACTGGCTGCTGTTCTTCACGAACCTCGGCCGTGTCTACCGGGCCAAGGCGTACGAGCTGCCCGAGGGCGGGCGCGACGCCAAGGGGCAGCACGTCGCGAACCTGCTCGCGTTCCAGCCGGACGAGAAGATCGCCCAGGTGCTCGCGCTGCGCAACTACGACGACGCCGAGTACCTCGTGCTCGCGACCCGACGTGGCCTCATCAAGAAGACCCGCCTGTCCGAGTACGACACGAACCGTTCCGCCGGCCTCATCGCGATCAACCTGCGTGAGGACGAGGACGGCCGGCCCGACGAGCTCGTCTCGGCGCGGATCGTCGAGTCGACGGACGACCTCATCCTCGTCTCGCGCAAGGGCCAGTCGATCCGCTTCACGGCGAACGACGAGCAGGTCCGTCCCATGGGCCGCTCGACCTCCGGTGTGACGGGCATGAAGTTCCGCGACGACGACGACCTGCTCGCGATGGACGTCGTGCGCGACGACGCGTTCCTGTTCACCGTGACCGAGGGCGGCATCGCGAAGCGCACCCAGCTCACGACCGACAACTACCGCGTCCAGGGTCGCGGCGGCCTCGGCATCCGTGTCGCCAACCTGCCCGAGCGCAACGGCGACCTCGTCGGAGCTCTCGTCGTCGACGAGGGTGACGAGGTGCTCGTCATCATGGAGCGCGGCAAGATCGTGCGCTCCGCCGTCGCCGAGGTGCACCCGACAGGACGCACCTCGCAGGGCGTCATCTTCGCGAAGCCCGACAAGAACGACCGGATCATCGGTGTCGCGCGCAACCAGGACACCGGTGACGACGCGGACACGGCTGGCGAGGACGTCGAGGCCGGTGAAGACTCTGTGGACACCTCCTCCGCGAGCCTGACGGAGCGTGACGGGGCGGACGAGGCCGGACAGACTGTTCCTACCGCCGCGCCCGACGACGAGGCCGGCAACGAGGAGGACGCGCAGTGACCGAGAAGGACAAGAAGGGCGCCGGCGCCCCCCCGGCCATCGCACCGCGCAAGCGCGTCCCCCGCCCGACGACGGACAAGGCGAAGGCGACCAACCCGGTCCCGGCCCCGCCGTCGGACGACACCGCCTCGGCCAGCTCGGTCGAGACGAGCGGCACGACGTCCAGCCCGGCCGAGGCCGCTCCCGCCTCGGTCCCGTCGGCACCCGAGGCGACAGCGCCTGACGCCGCGAGCACGACGTCGTCGGATGCGGAGGCATCTGCGGCCGACGCGAGCCAGCCCGCCTGGCAGCCCTCGGCCGCTTCGGCCGAGCCGGCCGTGGACCCCGAGGCTTCGGCCGTCGCAGCCGGCCCACGCAAGGTGCGCCTGAGCCTGTCGCGCGTCGACCCGTGGTCGGTCATGAAGCTCTCGTTCCTGCTCTCGGTCGCCGCGGGCATCATGCTCATCGTCGCGGCGTGGGTGTTCTGGTACGCCGTCAACAGCATGGGTGTCTTCACGCAGATCGACGAGATGGTCCGCGACATCGTGGGCTCCGAGTCGACGCTCGACGTCCTGCAGTACGTCGAGCGCGACAAGGTCCTGTCGATCGCGACGCTCATCGCCGTCGTCGACGTCGTGCTCCTCACGGCGCTCGGCACGATCGGCGCCTTCCTCTACAACGTGACGGCGGCCCTCGTGGGTGGTCTGCACGTGACGCTCACCGACGAGTGAGCGCTCAGACTCCCTCGGCTGGCGCCGGAGCTCGTCGTTTTGGATCATCGCCGCCGCTGAGGTAGTCTCATCACCGCTGCTTGTCGCGGCCCCCTCACCAAGGCGGGTCGTCGAGCGCGGAACGGGCCCATAGCTCAGGCGGTTAGAGCGCTTCCCTGATAAGGAAGAGGTCGGAGGTTCAAGTCCTCCTGGGCCCACGACACACCTCACCGATGGAGGATGCGATGAAGAAGCTTCTGGTTCTCACGCTCGTCGCAACGGCCGGCTACGTCGCCTGGCGGAAGTACTCCGAGGAAGCCGCACGCCGTGACGTGTGGTCCGAGGTCACCGACACCTTCGAGTGAAACCCTGCGGGCAGCTGCCCGTCACGGGGCCATGGCGCAATTGGTAGCGCACCTGCTTTGCAAGCAGGGGGTTGGGGGTTCGAGTCCCCCTGGCTCCACCAGAAGTTCCCGCACCGGCCGGCCGATCACCGGTGACCGACGATCGGGACGGCTTCCCGACGACGTTGGAGCCTTCCTGTGACCATCCCGCGCCTCGTCGCGTTCGACCTTGACGACACACTGGCTCCCTCGAAGTCCCCGCTCGACCCCCGTATGAGCGAGCTGCTCATCCGCCTCCTCGAGAAGGTCGAGGTGTGCATCATCTCCGGCGGTCAGATCGCCCAGTTCCGCAGCCAGGTCATCGAGCGCCTCCACGGCGCCGACGCAGCCGCGCTCGCCCGCCTCCACCTCATGCCGACGTGCGGCACGCAGTACTTCCGCCACGCCGACGGCGAGTGGCAGCAGGTGTACGCCGAGACGCTCAGCGACGACGAGAAGACCCGCGCGCTCGCCGCTGTCGAGCAGGAGGCTCGCCGGCTCGGCCTGTGGGAGCCCGAGACGTGGGGACCGATCCTCGAGGACCGCGGCTCGCAGATCACCTTCTCGGCGCTCGGGCAGGCCGCCCCTGTCGCCGCCAAGTCCGCCTGGGACCCGACCGGGAAGAAGAAGTCGACGCTCCGGGCCGCCGTCGCGCAGCTACTCCCGGACCTCGAGGTGCGCTCGGGCGGCTCGACGTCCGTCGACATCACCCGCAAGGGCATCGACAAGGCGTACGGCATGCGCAAGCTCGCGGACGCGTCGGGCATCCCCCTGGACGACATGCTCTTCGTCGGCGACCGTCTCGACGAGGCTGGCAACGACTACCCCGTCCTCGCGATGGGCGTCACGTGCCACGCGGTCGAGGGCTGGGAAGACACCGCTGTGTACCTCGAGGGCCTCATCCCCGCCCTGTGAGACCCCGACCGCCCGGACGCCCGCAGCGTTGTTAGGGTGGAGCGATGCGGTCACCGAAGCCCACGCTGAGCCTCAACGACTCGCGCAGCGTGCCCCACCTCGTCGCGTCGAGCGCTGCGACCTGGGCGATCACCCTGGTCGATCCTCGTACTCTCGACGGGACCGGCCTGCGCGCCTATCGCGCGGCGAACGCGGCATTCGCGGCGTGGATGACATGGGCCGTCCTGAGCACCGAGAACGCCGACATGTCGCGCGGCGCACGCATCGGGCTGACGGCGGGTGGTGCGGCTCTCGGGCTCGCCAGCGCTCGGTGGAGCGAGCGGTGGGACGGCCGGCTGCACGACGCCCTCGAGCGTCGGGGAGCACGCCGTCCGCGCCTCGTGCTCGCAGCAGGGAGCACTGCCCTCGGCGTGCTCGGCTGGTGGCGAGCTCGCCAGGACGCAGCGCAGGAGGCTGAGGCGCGAGGCTTCGTCGGGTCTCCGGCGTCCGAGGGCGCGGGCGTCCCGGCCGAGGCCGAGAGCGACGGAGCCTGAGCAGCTGACGGCCGAGCCCCAGCCCCCGCCAGGGCGGGTCTCCCCCTCAGGACCGTGAGGCGACCAGCTCAGCCAGGTGCGCGGCGTCGGTCAGGCCGGACGAGGCGCCCGAGGCGCCGACCTTCCAGCCCGCGAACGTCGTCGCGACGACGAGCGCCTCGCGCGGCGCGGCTCCGCCGAGGACGGCGTGCACGTAGCCACTGAGCAGCGCGTCGCCCGCCCCGACCGTGTTGACGACGCCGCGAGGCGCCACGGCAGGCACGTCGTGCACCTCGACGTCGTCGCCCTGGCGGTGACGGACCGTGGCGCCGGCCGCGCCACGGCCGAGGATCGCCGTCGTGGCGGGGTAGATGTCCTGGATGGCGCGGAGGTAGCCGTGCGGGTCACGGCCGTCGAGGCCCTCGTCGCTCACCATGACCGTGTCGGCGCCCGCGAGGAACTCGCGGTCGTACGCGTCGTGCAGGTCGTGCAGCACGTGCACGTCGACCGCCGTCGGGATGCCCTGCGCGCGGACGCGGCGCAGGACGTTGCGGCACATGTTCATGTTGCCGATCACCGCGAGCTCGCAGCCGTCCATCGCCTCGGTGAGAGCGGCGGCGGGGTAGACCGTCGTCGGCTCCTGGAGGTCCTTGAGGTCGGTGTGCACCTGCCGGCGGCCATCCGGGTCGACGAGGATCACGGACTGCGCCGTCGCACCCGGGACGGTGAGGACGAACCTGTCGTCGATTCCGGCGTCGCGCACGTCACGGCGCGCGAGCCTCGCGAGGTCGTCGTCACCGACGAGGCTCACGAAGCGGACCTCGTGCCCGAGTCTTGAGAGGGCCTTGCCGACGTTCCAGGCCGCTCCCGAGACGTTCGTCGTCACGCCGTGGAACGGGTAGGTGACCGGGTGGTAGCCGAGCGGGAACCCTTCGATCCGCAGGTTCGTCTCGATGTTGATCATGCCCGCGACGAGCACCCGTGCCATGTCCAGCTCCGTTCCCGCGGCCCGCCCGGGCCCGGGTCGAGACTAGCGTGCAACCTTGCAGCAATTTTGCTCGCTCCGTGTCGGTGGCGACCGCTAGGTTTCTCCACGACCGCACGGAGGGGCCGCGCCGGCGCTTGACCTGCAGATACGAGAGGATCACCATGATCGTCGTCGACGACCTCGTCCGGGAGTTCGAGGTCACCGTGCGCGAGCCAGGTCTCAAGGCCGCGCTGCGCTCGATCGTCCACCGCGAGCATCGCACCGTCACGGCCGTCGAGAACGTCTCGTTCACCGCAGGCGGGGGCCAGGTGCTCGGCTTCCTCGGTCCGAACGGCTCGGGAAAGACGACGACGCTCAAGTGCCTCGCCGGCCTCCTCACGCCGACCTCGGGTCGGGTCGAGGTGCTCGGGCACACGCCGTCGCGGCGCGACCCCGAGTTCCTCCGCCAGCTCGGGTTCGTCATGGGCCAGCGCTGGCAGCTGCACATCGACCTGCCCGTCATGGAGTCGTTCGACCTGCACCGTGTCACCTACGGGCTCGGGAGCCGCGAGTACGAGGACAGCCGCGACGAGCTGATCGAGATGCTCGGGCTCGAGCCCTTCGTCATGCAGCAGGCACGCAAGCTCAGCCTCGGTCAACGCATGCGCTGCGAGTTCGCGGCGTCGCTCATGCACCGGCCGCAGGTCGTGCTGCTGGACGAACCGACGCTCGGTCTCGACTTCGAGGCGCAGGTGCAGATCCGGGAGTTCGTCGCCGAGTACGTCGCGCGCACCGGTGCGTGCGTCCTGCTGACGTCCCACTATCTCGCGGACATCGAGGCGCTGTGCCAGGAGGTCATGACGATCTCGGCGGGGCACCTCACCTACCACGGCCCGCTGCGCGACGTGCAGGCGATGGCGAGCGACACCAAGCGGCTGCGCGCCCAGCTCGTGCGGCCGCTGCCGGAGAACGAGCTGGCGGCGCTCGACCTCGACGGCGACGTGAACGTCGTCGAGCACTCGACGACCGAGCTCGTGCTCGAGGTGCCGCGCGGCCGGACCGGGCACGTCGTCGGGCGGCTCGAGCAGTCCGACGCCGTCTCCGACCTGACCATGGTCGACCCGCCGCTCGAGGAGACGCTGCGCCAGCTGTACCAGCGCACCGGAGCGGACGCGTGAACGCGCACACCGCTCTCGCCGCCGTCGAGGCACGGCCTGCTCGACCGCCCGAGCAGGCCGAGGTCCGGGGCGTGCGCTACCTCGCGCGAATCACCGGGGCACTCCTGCGCACCGAGGTCCAGGCGCGCGCGGCCTACCGGGCGCAGATCATGATCGGTGCGTTCGGCTGGGTCGTCCCGCTCGCCTTCATGGCGCTCTGGCGCGGCGCGTCGGACGACGGTGCGGTGGGCGGCGTGACGCAGGCCCAGTTCACGACGTACTTCGCGATCGTCCTCGTGACGACCAACCTGTCGGTCGGTGGGGAGATCATCTTCGGGCTCTCGGACCGCCTCCACGACGGCAGGCTCTCGGCGATGCTCTTGCGCCCTTTCCACCCGGTGCTCGTGCCGGCCGCTGAAGGTCTCGCGGGAAACCTCTACCGGCTCCCCGTGCTCGTGGTCGCGGTGCCCACGATCATCCTTGCCGCGGGCGGAGAGACGACAGGGCGTCCGAGCGACGTCGCCCTCGCCGTCGTGGTCTCGGTGCTCGGCGTCGCGGCGGCGTCCTACCTCAGTGCCATGGTCGCGACGGTCGCGTTCTGGATGACGAAGGCCCAGGGCGTGCAGGGCCTGCTCTTCGGGGCCGAGTGGGTGCTCGGCGGGATGATCTCGCCGATCGCCCTGCTTCCCGGCGCTCTTCCGGCGATCTTGGCCCACCAGCCGCTCTGGTACGCGTGCGGTGCACCCGCCGAGATCATCGCGGGCATGGGCGACCACTCGTGGTGGCTCGTCGCCGAGTGCGCGGCATGGATCGTCGTCCTGCACCTGATCTTCCGGCAGGTCTGGAGACGGGCCCTGCGCAAGCACGAGGCGGTGGGAACATGAGTACGCAGACCAGCGTCACGAGCCCGGAGCGGCAGCAGGTCGGCACGCTCCGCCACACGCTCGCGGTCGTGTGGTGCGGGTGGCGGGCGGCGCTGTCCGGCGCCGCCGAGTACCGCGGCGACCTGATCACCGGCACCGTGGTCTCGCTCGTCTGGCTCGGCGTCTCGGCCGTGCCCTCGATCGTCCTGACGCTGCACACCGACGGGGCAGGTGGCTGGACGCTCCCGCGACTGATGTACCTCCTGGCGATCTGGTACCTGATGGACGCGGTGATGTGGATCATCATCGTGCCGAACATCGGCCAGTGGGGCAGGCAGGTGCAGACGGGCGCGCTCGACGCCGTCCTGCTGCGCCCCGTGCGGTCGCTCATCATGTGCTCGCTCGGCACGCTCGGCGTCCAGGACCTTCCGAAGATCCTGCTGGCGGTCGTGCTCGCGGTCGGGGCGGTGGTCACGGGTGGCGGGCCGACGTCGCCCGCTGCTCTCGTCGCGAGCCTCGTCTGCCTCGTGTGCGGGCTCGTGCTCATGTGGGTGTTCGGCGTGCTCACGAGCTACAAGGTGCTCACGCAGGTCCAGTTCGACGCGAGCTTCCTGCTGCACGCCGGCCACAACCTCGCGCGCGTCCCGACGCCGCTGTACGGCCGCGTGCTCCAGGTGCTGCTCACCTGGGTCGTCCCCGTGTCGTTCGTGGCCACGGTCCCCGCCCAGGTCATGTTCGGGATGACGTCGATGTGGATGGTGCTCGCCGCTGTGCTTGTCACGGCCGCGGTCGTGCTGCTCGTCGTCGTCCTGTGGAACAGGGAGGTGCGTCGTTATTCCGGCGCGATGAGCTGAACCTCAGGGCAGGGACGACGACGGCGCCGCACCCCGACGGGTGCGGCGCCGTCGTGGCGTCAGGGGACGAGCGTCAGGCGTCGTCCGTGAGCTTCGCGGGAGCGTCGGCAGTGGGGTCGGTCGTCGCGACGTCGGGGCTCGCAGAGGTGGCCCCGCCCGTCGCGCCCTCGCTCGCCGGTGCGGCGTCACCCGCGGGCGGCGTCGGCTTCGGCTTCGGCTTCGCCGGAGCCTTGGGCTTCGGTGCCGAGGAACGGACCTTGTCGGCAGCCTTCTTCGCGGAGGCCTTGACCTCGTCGACCTTGTCCGCGAGCTCCTCACGGGCCTCCGCCGCCTTCTCCGCGAGCTCCTCGGCCGTCTCCTTGGTCTTGGCGACGGTCACGCCCGCAGCCTCCCCGACGACCTCGGCGGCGTTGCCGACCGCGTCCTTCGTCTCCTCGACGAAGTCCTCGAACGTGCTGCCCTCGACCTTCTCCCAGGGCTCCGCCCACGGGTCGACCTCGGGCTGCGACTTCTTCCAGACGACGTACGCGCCACCGGCGGCGGCCGCCGTGCCGGCGACCCACCAGAACGCCTTGCCCTTGCCGCTCTTGCCCTGCGCCTTCTCGGCGCTCTTGGCGGCCTGCTCGGCGATGCCCGCAAGCTTGTCCGCGTTCTTGGCCACGCGCCCGCCCGCGGCGGCCGCGACCTTGCTGCTGCTGCTGCCCGCCTTGTCCGCGACGTCGTCGGCCACGCGCGAGAGCACGTCCGCGGCGCTCTCCGCCGCGTGTCCCGACTTCTCCGCGGCCGACGCCGCTGCCGCGTTGAACGCGGCGACGAGTCGCGGCAGATAGTCCTCGACGAGCTTGTCGTGCGCCGTGTCGATCACCGGCGCAGCCTTGAGAGCGGCCTTCTCGACCTGGGGGGCCGCCGCCTGGACGCCCTCGTCCCACGCCTTCTCGATGCGCGGCTGCAGCCACTCGCGGAACGCCTCGAGACGCGGCTGGCTCCAGTCGAGCGCCGCAGCGGCGGCGTCCTTCGCCTGGTTCGCGAGGTGCGCGGCTACCTGCGAGGCCTGCGCGCCAGCCTCGCCGACTGCCGCCGCAGCGGCTGCGGCCTGGTCCTTGACCTTCTCGGAGTCGATCGACTCGAGGGCTTCCCGGGCCGAGCTGCGGATGCCGTGCGACATGTGTCCTCCTGAGCGGTGACGTGCCTGTGCGTGGTGGTCCTCACTACTCTGCCACCAGAGCGACCCTCCCGCAGCGGTCCCGACGAGGATGTTCGTGGGAGAATGGCGCACATGTTCGCAACCCTGCACACCACTTCTGGTGACATCCGCATCGAGCTGTTCCCGAACCACGCTCCGAAGACGGTCGAGAACTTCACGGGTCTCGCGACCGGCTCCAAGACGTGGACGGACCCCAAGACCGGCGAGTCCTCCAACGCGCCGTTCTACGACGGTCTGGTGTTCCACCGCGTCATCGACGGCTTCATGATCCAGGGCGGCTGCCCGCTCGGCACGGGTACCGGCGACCCGGGCTACAAGTTCAACGACGAGATCCACCCGGAGCTGCAGTTCTCCGAGCCCTACCTGCTGGCCATGGCCAACGCGGGTACGCGCCGCAACCCGATCACGGGTGAGGCCGAGGGCACGAACGGCTCGCAGTTCTTCATCTCCGTCGCCCCGACCCCGTGGCTCAACGGCAAGCACACGATCTTCGGCAAGGTCGCCGACGACGCCTCGCGCGCCGTCGTCGACGCGATCGCCAGCACGCGCGTGCGTCCGGGCGACCGTCCCGTCGAGGACATCGTGATCAGCTCGGTGACCATCGAGAACTGATCGTCGACAGCAGCGACCACGAGGGCCGCCGCAACCCCAGGAGAGCGAGAGCATGACGAGCGCGAACGACGGGGCTGCGGCGGCCCCTGTCTGTCCCCGGCACCCCGACCGGGTGTCCTTCGTGACCTGCCAGCGGTGCGAGCGCCCCGCCTGCCCGGAGTGCCAACGGCCCGCGGCGGTCGGCGTCCAGTGCGTCGACTGCGTGCGGCAGCAGCAGAAGGCGGCGCGGCCCGAGCGCTCGGCGCTCGGCGCGCGCGTGCGGACGACGAAGCCCGTCGCGACGATCACGATGATCGTGCTGTGCGTCGTCAGCTACGTGCTGCAGAACGTCCTTCCGTTCGGCGACTGGACGGCGCGCTGGGTGTTCACGCCGTGGATCGGTGACGTGGAGCCCTACCGGTTCCTCACGACGGCGTTCCTCCACTCGAGCTCGATCTTCCACATCCTGCTCAACATGTACGCGCTCTGGATGGTCGGCCCGATCCTCGAGCGTCTGCTGGGAATCGGTCGGTTCCTGTCGCTCTACCTGCTCACGGCGATCGCGGGGTCGGTCGGCTACCTGCTCCTCGCGTCCCCGGGCAGCACTTCGTGGGAGACGCTCGTGCCCGGCGCCTCGGGCGCGATCTTCGGCCTTTTCGGCGCGTTCATGGTCGTGCTGCGACGCTTCGACGCGAGCAGCGCACAGCTCTACGGCGTCATCGCGATCAACTTCGTGCTCGGGTTCATCCTCCCGGGGATCGCCTGGCAGGCGCACCTGGGCGGGTTCGTGGTCGGCGCGATCATGGGTGCCGGCTACGCCTACGCGCCGCGGGAACGGCGCACCGCCTGGGCTTTCGCGATCCCTGTGCTGACGGCTGCGGTGCTTGCGGCGATGACGATCGTCAAGTACTCGATGGTGTAGCGCCTGTGGACAACTTGCGTTGTCCACAGTTCTCCACAGGGTTGCTCACAGATGTGGAATTACATCGCTGTAGTTATCCACACCCTTGTCCACCACTGGGGACAGGGCGCTGGGGAAGACCGTGAACTGTGCACAACCCCGGGGACGGCGCCCTCCAGCACGCTCCTGCCCTCGGCAGAGACGACGAACGGCGCCACCCCCGAAGGGGTGACGCCGTCGCGACGAGGCTCCCGCGGCTACTTCCAACGCGTCGTCAGGCCGAAGCCCGCGATCATGAGCGCGAAGCCCACGACGAGGTTCCAGTTCCTGATCCCCGGGATCGGGTACTGCATCTGGGCGAGGTAGGCCACCACGACATAGACGAGGCCCGCGATCATGAGCCCGAGCATGGTCGGCACGAGCCAGCGCGGGTTGACCGTCGACGCGGCCTTCACCGGCGCGCTGCTCGACTTGGCCTTCTTCGCCCGCTCCTTCTTCACGGAAGGTGGCAGGACGACCTTCTCGCCCGCGTTGTCGTTCTCGGACGACTTGGATTCGGTCACGGAGACGGCTCCTGTCCTGCTGCTGTGTCGGTCGGGCGGACCATGACGATCCGCGTTTCAAGCCATAGCCTAGTGGTCCTGCCGTAACATGCCCCGCAGGTCGAAGCCGTGGAAGGGAGCGCCGCCATGCGTGACGTCGTCGCGGGCGGCCAGCGGCCTGTGCGGGCGACCGTCGCCGTGACCCTCGTGCTCGCCCTCGCGGGCTTGCTCTTCACGGCCAACGCCCGTCTCTCGCGCAGCGGGGGCGAGCGGCACGCCACCAACCTCGCGGAGCTCGTCGAGATCGAGAACGACCGCGTCCGCGAGCTCGGCGAGCAGGTCGACCAGATCACCGCAGAGATCGACACGATCCTCGCCAACCCGACGGACGTCGACGCGCCGGGGGAGACCGCCGTCGCGCAGCGCGACGCGATCGTCGCGGGGACTGTCGCCGTGACGGGTCCCGGGCTCCGGGTCACCCTCGACGACGCCCCGGCGTCGACGCCGTTGAGCGCGACCGTGCGGCCCGACTCGCTCGTCGTGCACCAGCAGGACCTCGAAGCCGTCATCAACGCCCTGTGGGCGGGGGGAGCCGAGGCCATGACCCTCCAGGGACAGCGCGTGACCGTCTCGACGGCCTTCCGGTGCGTCGGGAACGTGCTCTCCCTCGGTGGCCGGGTCTACTCGCCGCCCTACCGCGTCGAGGCGATCGGCGACCCGAACGCCCTCACGGCCGCCCTCGACGCGTCGCGTGAGATCCAGGTCTACCGCCAGTGGGTCGACCAGGTCGGCCTCGGCTGGAGCGTCGACGTCGTCGACACGCTCCAGGTCCCCGCGGGCAGCCTGCCCGCCGAGCTCGCCCAGGCCGACGTCCCCTCCGGCGTCGACGTGCTGCCGTGACGCGGACGGAAGAGCGGCGGACCGCGCCACGACGGCGAGCGAGCGACGTCGCGTATGCGGTCGTCGGCGTCGTCGGCGAGCTCCTCATCACGGTCGGCGTCGTGCTCGGCCTCTTCGTCGTCTGGCAGCTGTGGTGGACCGACGTCCAGGCGGGCCGCGTCCAGGAGCAGATCGTCGCCCAGCTCGACTGGGCCGACCCACCCGCCGACGACGCACCCGTCGCGCAGCTGCGCACCGACGCGCCGCCCGCGCTCGAGGAGCCCGCGGCCGACGGCGACACGATCGCGCTCCTGTACGTCCCGCGCTGGGACGGCCACGACCCCGTGACGGTCCGTCAAGGCGTCGACCGGCCGACGATCCTCGACACCGGCTCAGGCGGGCACTACCCAGGAACCGCGATGCCGGGCGGCACCGGCAACTTCGCCGTCGCCGGCCACCGCACCACGTACGGCAAGCCGTTCAACCGCGTCGCGGAGCTCGAGACTGGCGACGCCCTCGTCGTGCGCACCCCCGAGGCCTGGTTCGTCTACCGCGTGACCAGTCACCAGATCGTCCTGCCCGAGCAGGTCGACGTGATCGCGCCCGTGCCGGGCGAACCCGAGGCGGCACCGGAGCGCGCCATGATCACGCTCACCGCCTGCCACCCCATGTTCTCGGCACGCGAGCGCTACATCGTCCACGGCGAGCTCGAGGGATGGATGCCCGTCGCGGACGGAGTGCCCGCCGCCCTCACGGAAGGCGCATGATGTACGCAGCGTTGTGGCGGGCACTGCCCGGGCCCGCGTGGGCGAAGATCCTCGTCCTGGCGGTGCTCGCGGTCGCGGCCGTCGTGATCGCCTTCGAATGGTTGTTCCCGCTCGTCGCGGAGCACATGCCCTTCAACGAGCAGACCGTCGAGCAGGCCTCGGCGGGCCTGCCGCGCCGAACCTGACCCAGCGAGACCCGGAACGAAGCACGAGGCCACCTATGACGCGCATCCTTGTCGTCGACAACTACGACTCTTTCGTCTACACGATCGTCGGCTACCTCGACCACCTCGGCGCCGAGACCGTCGTGGTCCGCAACGACCAGGTGCCCGCGCCCGAGGACTGGCAGGGGGTCGACGGCGTCCTCGTGTCGCCCGGTCCGGGAACCCCTGCTGAGGCGGGGCGCAGCCTCGACGTCATCCGGCACTGCGCGGAGGCGCGCGTGCCGATGCTCGGCGTCTGCCTCGGCCACCAGGCCCTCGGCGAGGCGTTCGGTGCCACCGTCACGCACGCTCCCGAGCTCATGCACGGCAAGACGAGCCAGATCGAGCACGACGGCCACGGTGTGCTCGCCGGCCTGCCCGTCCCGTTCACCGCGACGCGCTACCACTCGCTCGCCGTCGTCAGCGACACGGTCCCGGCGGAGCTCGAGGTCACGGCCACGACCGGCTCCGGCATCATCATGGGCCTGCAGCACCGTGAGCTGCCGCTGCACGGTGTGCAGTTCCACCCCGAGTCCGTGCTGACCGAGGGCGGGCACCGCCTGTTCGCCAACTGGCTCGAGCTGGCAGGCCTCGAGGGCGCGGTCGAGCGCTCGGCAGGGATGGCGCCCCTCGTGCGCATGTAAGGCCCCGACGAACGCGGAGAGCCCCGGACCACCGTGAGGTGGTCCGGGGCTCTCGTCCGTCAGCGTCAGGCGACCGTGAGGTCAGCCCTCGTCTTCGCCCTGGTCGTCACCAGCGGGCGGGTCCTGGGTGGGCGGCTCCTCCGTCGTCGGCGCGGGGCCGGGGCCCTTCGAGACGAACAGGGTGATGACCGTGCCCTCGTCGACCGTCGTGCCGCCTCGCGGCGCGACCGCCATGACGATGCCCGCGACGAACTCGGTCGAGCTCTCGGTCTCGATCTCGACGTCGGGGAAGCCGGCCGAGCGGAGCGCCGCACGAGCCTCGGCCTCGGTCATGCCGACGAGGTTGGACGGGATCGTGAGCTGCGCCGGGGGGATCTCCTCGGCAATCGTCAGCGTGACCGTCTGACCGTGCTGGACCGGGCCGGCCGACGGCGACTGGTCGATGACCGTGCCCGGGTCTGCCGGGTCGGGCTGGTAGCGGGTCTCGACGTTGACCTTCGTGCCGGCGACCTCACGGATCTTGGCCTTCGCGTCCTCGACGTCGAGGCCGGTGACCTTGGGGATCTCGACCGTGCCGTCCGACAGGAACAGCTTGATGACCGTGTCCTTGGGAAGGGTCTCGCCGGCCGGCGGGTCCGTGCGCGTGACGCGATCCTTGTCGATCTGGCCGCCAGGCTCGGACTCGGTCGACGTCGCGATCTGGAAGCCGGCCTCGGTGAGCTTCTGCCGGGCCGAGTCCTGGTCGAGGCCGGAGACGTCGGGGACCTTCGCGGCGTCCGGGCCGCTCGAGAACCAGACGGAGACGGTCGAGCCGGGCTCGACCTCGGCGCCAGCACCGGGCTCAGAACGTGTGAACAGGCCCTCCTCGACGGAAGACGCCTCGGTGCCCTTCTTGATCTTGAGGTTGACGGCGTCGAGCTTGGCGGTCGCCTCCTCGGCGTTCATCCCCGTGAGGGTCGGCACCGTCACCATCGGGATCTCCTTGTCCTTGTTGAAGAACAAGATCGCGAGGATCGCGACGACGGCCACGACGGCGATGGTGATGAGCGTCCACAGGAGCGTCTTGCGCTTGCGCGCGTCCTTCTCCGCGTCGACGTCGGTCCCGGGACCGTCTGCCGGATCGGCCGGGGCTGCGAGCCCGGTCGGGGCCCAGCCGGACGGGCTCGCGGCTGCGGGGGCTGCCGCGCCGACGGGTGCGAACGCCTGCGTGGCGGCGTCGTTGCCGCCGAGGACCTGCGTCGTCTGGTCGCCGAGCGAGGGCAGCGCGGACGCGGCCGCAGCGGCCATGACCGTGCCGAGCGGGCCGGCCTGGAGGCGCCCGCCGTGCTGCGCCGACTCGAGGTCGGAGCGGAACTCGG
The DNA here is from genome assembly GCF_002564025.1 of Flavimobilis soli. Lineage (NCBI taxonomy): Bacteria > Bacillati > Actinomycetota > Actinomycetes > Micrococcales > Jonesiaceae > Flavimobilis > Flavimobilis soli. The sequence goes on along the minus strand of NZ_PDJH01000001.1, from coordinate 1,760,947 downwards.
CCGCGGTCGAGTAGCGGGCCTCGCGCTCCTTGGCGAGAGCCTTGAGCGCGATGCGGTCGAGGACCTCGGGCACGTCGCCAGCGATCGCCGAGGGACGCTGCGGCGCCTCCCGGACGTGCTGGTAGGCCACGGCCACGGGCGAGTCACCCGTGAAGGGCGGGCGGCCGGTGAGCAGCTCGTAGAGGAGGCAGCCGGTCGAGTACAGGTCGGAGCGGGCGTCGACGGACTCGCCGCGCGCCTGCTCGGGCGAGAGGTACTGCGCGGTGCCGATGACGGCCTGGGTCTGCGTCATCGTCGCTGCCGAGTCGGCGACCGCGCGGGCGATGCCGAAGTCCATGACCTTGACCGCGCCCGTGGGCGTGAGCATGACGTTCGCAGGCTTGATGTCGCGGTGGACGATGCCGGCCTGGTGCGAGTACTCGAGCGCGGAGAGCACGCCCGAGACGATCTCGACGGCCTCGTCGATCGGGACGGCGTGGCCGTCGCGCAGGATGTCGCGGACGGTGTGGCCCTCGACGTACTCCATGACGATGAACGGCACGTGCGAGACGGCGCCCGAGGGCTCGGTGTACGTCTCCTCGCCCGTGTCGTAGACAGCGACGATCGCCGGGTGGTTCAGCGCGGCCGCGGACTGCGCCTCACGGCGGAACCGGGCCTGGAAGCTCGGGTCCCGTGCGAGGTCCGACCGCAGGATCTTGATCGCGACCGTACGGCCGAGCCGGGCATCGTGGCCGATGTGAACCTCGGCCATGCCACCGCGGCCGATGAGCTCACCGACCTCGTAGCGGCCGGCGAGGATTCGGGGTGCGTCGTGCGCCACTACTCGTCCTTAGGAGTCGTCGGGATGAGGAGCTCGTCGTCCGACGACGGCTCCACGTGTGCAATCTTGTCATCTTCGAGGGTCGCGCTGCTCGCCACGACCGTTCCGCGGCCGGCGAGAGCCGCCGCGGCCTGAGCGTCCCCGGCGCCCACGGCCGCCTTGACGATCAGGGCGACCAGGATGATCACGCCAACGGCGATGAGCCCCAGGAGCGGCCATGACAGGTTGCCGAGCCGCAGGCCGGTGCTGGTCGAGAAGCGGTGCACCTCGTGCGGGCTGACGTCGGCGGGCGGCGGCGGGACGGGAGCGTGCGGCCGCTGGACCGAAGCTGGCGCGACGGAGGGCGGCGGAGGCACGGGCGAGCCGCCCGCGGGACTGGAGGACGCCGGGACGGCGCGTGGCTGCCAGGCCTGCGCTGCCCGCAACGGAGGTACCGAACCGGTGCGTGCGACGTCGGGCGCGGAGCGCGCCGAGGGCACGCCGGGGGACGACGAGACGGACGGCGCGGCGGGCGACGGCACCGCCGGAGGCGCCGCAGAGGGTGGGGGCGGCGGGACCGCGAGGCTCGCGCGCGCGGGGACCGGCGCCGCGGGCGCCGGTCCGGGCACGGACGACGACCGGGTCGGCGTCCTTGCTGCGGACGGGGCCGACGGCGCCGAGGCGGCAGAGGGCGCGGGTGCAGACGGGGCGGAGGGCGCAGGGACGGACGCGGACCGTGCCGACGGCGCCGAGGCGGCCGAGGGCGCGGGTGCAGACGGGGCGGAGGGCGCAGGGACGGACGCGGACCGTGCCGACGGCGCGGACCCGGCCGTTCCCGTGGCACCGTGGCCGTGCAGCTCGCGACGGGTCATCGGGCGCTGCTGCGGCGGGAACGACGGCGGCATGTCGGTACGGGCACGTCGCGCAGAGCGCGACTGAGGCACCGGGGGCTCTTCCGGGGAGAGCGCCGTGCGCGACGAGTACGTCGTGTGGACGGTCGCCGCGAGGTGCGAACGCTCGGGCTTGCTCGCGTCGCCGCGCTGCCCGTGGCGGCTGCGGCTGGCGGACAGGTGGCCGAACGGGTCCTCGTCGACGCTCTCCGCGATCTCGTCGAGCAGGCGGGCGAGCGTCGCCGCCGAGCGGGGGCGCTTGACCGGGTCCTTCTCGAGCATCTGCATGACGAGCTTCGCGAGCTCCACGTGCACCGTCGCCGGGAGCGGCGGGACGGGCTCGTTGACGTGCGCGACCGCGATGTCGACCGCCGTCGCGCCGGTGAACGGCCGGTGCCCGACGATCGCCTCGTAGGCGACGATGCCGAGCGCGTAGATGTCCGAGGCGCCCGTCGCGGGCTTGCCGATCGCCTGCTCGGGCGACAGGTACTGGGCGGTGCCCATGACCATGCCGGCCGCCGTCATCGGCACCTGGTTGGCACCGAGCGAGACGCCGAAGTCCGTGATCTTCACGGTCGAACCTTGCTCGAGCAGGATGTTGCCCGGCTTCACGTCGCGGTGCACGACACCGCCGACGTGCGCGGCGTGCAGGCCGCGCGCCGTCTGCGACAGGATCGGTAGGAGCCGGCGCAGCGGCAGGATCGGCTCGCGCTCGAGCAGGTCGCTCATCGGCTCGCCGACGATGAGCTCGAGGATCAGGTAGCCGGAGCCGTCCTGCTCGCCGTAGTCGAAGAGCTGCGCGATGTTCGTGTGGGAGAGACCGGCGGCGTTGCGCGCCTCGGTGCGCAGACGCTCGAGGAAGTCCTCGTTGCCCGCGTACTCCTCCTTGAGGACCTTCGCAGCGACGTCGCGGGCGAGAGCGAGGTCGTGGGCGACCCACACCTCGCCCATGCCGCCGACGGCGATGAGACGCACGAGGCGGTAGCGACCGCCGAGCACGAGACCTGCGACCGGCTTCACTTGATCACCGCCTGCATGATCGCGCGGCCGATCGGCGCGGCGACGGCGCCGCCGGTGCCCTCGGAGCCGAGGTTGCCGCCGTTCTCGACGATGACGGCGACGGCGACCTGCGGGTCGTCGGCGGGTGCGAAGCCGACGAACCACGCGTGCGGAGCGGCGTCGGAGGTGGTCTGGGCGGTGCCGGTCTTGCCGGCCACCTTGACGCCGGAGATCCGTGCGGCCGTGCCGGAGCCGCTCTCGACGACGCCCTGCATCATCTCGTTGAGCGTCGCCGCGGTGCCCGTGCTGAGCGCGCGGTCGAGCGCCTTCGGCTCCGTCTGGGAGACGAGCTCGAGGTCGGCGTCGCGGACGCGCTCGACGCTGTACGGCTGCATCGGGACGCCGTCGTTCGCGATCGTCGCGGCGAGCATCGCCATCTGCACGGGCGTGGAGCGGACGTCCTTCTGCCCGATCGAGCTGAGCGCGACCCCGGGGGAGTCGATGTCGCTCGGGAAGACGGACGGGGCGACGCGCAGCGGGACGCTCCACGACTCGTTGAAGCCGAGCTTCTCGGCGGTCTCGCGGATCGCGTCCTGACCGACGTCCATGCCGAGCTGGGCGAACGCCGTGTTGCAGGAGATCCGCAGTGCGTCAGCGAGGGTCATCTCGCCGGTGGGGGAGCACGCGACGCCGCCGAAGTTGCCGAGCGTCGTGCTCGTCTGCGGGAGCGGCAGCTCCTTGGGCGCGTCGATGACCGTGTCGGCGTCGACGGCCCCGGACTCGAGCGCGGCGGCCGCGACGACGAGCTTGAACGTCGACCCGGGCGGGTACGTCATCGACGTCGCGCGGTTGACGAGCGGGCTGTCCGGGTCCGCGAGCAACGCCTGGTACGCCTCGTTGACGGCCTTCGACGAGTGCCCCGCGAGATCGTTCGGGTCGAAGCTCGGCTTCGACACCATCGCGAGGATCGCTCCGGTGCGCGGGTCGATCGCGACAGCGGCGCCCTTCTGCTTCCCGAGCGCGTCCCACGCGGCCTGCTGCGCCTTCGCGGAGATCGTGAGCTCGACCGAGGAGCCCTTCGGCTGGCGGCCGGTGATGAGGTCCTGGACGCGGCGGATGAACAGCGAGTCCGCGGTGCCGTTGAGGACGTCGCTCTCGTACTTCTCGATGCCCGACGTCCCGAACACGATCGAGAAGTAGCCGGTCATCGGGGCGTAGAGCGGGCCCTTGCTGTAGGAGCGCTGGTTGCCGAACGCGTCGTCGGACGGCTTCGAGGAGGCGATCGCGGAGCCGTCGACGACGATCGGCCCGCGGGGCAGCCCGAACTCGCGGTAGATCGTGCGGATGTTGCGGCTGTCGGCGTTGAGCGACGGCGCCTGGAGCACCTGGATGTTGGTCGCGGCGATCATCACGGCCATGAGCAGCACGAACGCGACGACGGACAGACGGCGGATGGCGGCGTTCATCGGCCCTCCTCCGTGCGGTCGGCGTCCTCGGCCGTACGCGGCACGGGCACGACCTCGGTCGCGTCCGTGCCGGGGTGCCCGTCGGCGGGCGGCGCGGGAACCGGGGGCGCGGGGACGGGCGGCGCGGGCACGGGGAAGGGCACCGCGTCGTCGGGCTCCTCGTCCCCGACGTCGTCGTGCATCGAGACGGGGCTCGCACCACGGACGGGCAGCGGCGTCGGGCGCCGCGCGTTGTCGGAGATGCGCAGCAGCAGCGCGACGATGAGCCAGTTCGCGAGGAGCGACGAACCGCCGTACGCGAGGAACGGCATCGTCAGGCCGGTCAGCGGGATGACGCGCGTGACGCCGCCGACGACGACGAACACCTGCCACACGAGCACGAACGCGAGACCGGACGCGAGGAGCTTGCCGAAGCCGTCGCGCACGCCGACGGCGATGCGGAAGCCGCGCTGCACGACGACGCCGTACATGACGAGGATCGCGAGCAGGCCGGTCAGGCCGAGCTCCTCGCCGAGCGACGTCGTGATGAAGTCCGACTCGGAGAAGACGACGAGCGTCGGGTGCCCGTGGCCGAGGCCCGTGCCGAGCAGGCCGCCGGACGCGAGCCCGAACAGGCCCTTGACGAGCTGCTCCGAGCCCGGCAGGGCGGAGTAGACCTCGGGGTCCATCGCGTCGAGCCAGATCGTGAAGCGCGCCGCGACGTGGGAGAACGACTTCGCGGCGAGGACGGCCCCGCCCGCGAACATCATCAGGCCGATGATGATCCACGAGACGCGCTCGGTCGCGACGTAGAGCACCGCGACGAACAGGCCGAAGAAGAGCAGGGACGTGCCGAGGTCCCGCTCGAGGACGAGGACGGCGATCGACACGGCCCACACGACGAGGATCGGGCCGAAGTCGCGCAGGCGCGGCAGCTGGAGGCCGGCGACGCGCGGGCCCGCGAGGGCGAGCGTGTCGCGGTTCGTGACGAGGTAGCCGGCGAAGAAGATCGCGAGGGCGATCTTCGCGAGCTCGGCCGGCTGGAACGAGAAACCGCCGAGGTTGATCCAGATGCGCGCGCCGTAGATCGACGTTCCGAGGCCCGGGACGAGCGGCAGCAGGATGAGCACGAGCGCCGCGATCATCGCGGTGTACGTGAAGCGCCGCAGGAAGCGGTGGTCCCGCAGGAGGACGAGGAGCACGGCCGCGACGACGACGCCGAGCGCCGTCAGCCCGAGCTGCTTCGTCGCGAGGGACGAGTCGCCCTTCGCGAGGTCGATCCGGTAGATCATCGCCAGACCGATGCCGTTGAGCGCGACGACGACGGGCAGCAGCACCGGGTCCGCGTAGGGCGCGACGAACCGCACGATGAGGTGCAGCACGGCAGCGAGCAGGACGAGCGCGCCGCAGTGCAGGTAGAAGTCCGCCGGCAGCTCTTCCGTCACGGCAAGGCTGACCTGCGCGTACGCCCCCATCCCGACGGCGATCGCGAAGACCAGCAGGAGAAGCTCGCGACCCCGGCCCGGAGCGGTCTGGCTCGGTTCGACGGTCGCCATCACGTCAGCCTCACGGTCACGGGGCCCCCGTGGTGGTCTCGGGAACCGGCGGGGTCGTCTCCGGGGGGAGCGTGGGCGTGGTGGAGGGCGTCTGCGTCGGGGCGGGCGCGAGCGACCCGTCCGCGGCGACGGCGGCGAGCGAGAGGGCGCGGCTGCGCGCCTCCGTGAGCGACCCCTCGGGGATCGTCTGCTCGAGCCGCTCGACCATGAACTCGTCGAGCGACGTGATCTCGATGTTGGTGCGCTCGATCTCGGTCGACAGCTGGATCGGTCCAGCCGTCTGCGGGATGCCGCGGAAGATCGCGACGACGCCGTCGGCGATGCCGACGTAGTACTGCGTCTGCGTCCACCGGTACCCGCCCCATGCGCCCCCGCCGAGGAGGACCAGCACGACGAGCAGGCCCAGCACGCGGCCTGCGCGGCGCTTCTTGCGGCGGGCGGGCAGCGCGGACAGGTTGGCCTCCTCCTCGGGAGCCTCCTCGTCCTCGGCCGTCTCGTCCTCGTCGTCGTCCGCGGTCTCCTCCGCGCTCGCGACGAGCGCGGCCGCGCGGGCCGCAGGCCCGTCCGCGGCGGCCGAGGGGACGTTGCGCTCGATCGCGGCGGCGCCCGCGACCTGCACGGACGACGTCGGCTCGACGCCCTCGGGCAGCTCGTCCGGGTCGAGCACGTCGGCGACGATGCACGTGATGTTGTCGGGGCCGCCCGCGCGCAGCGCGAGCTGCACGAGGCGCTCGGTGCACAGGTCCGGGTCGTCGACGTCCATGAGCGTCTGCTGCATCGTCTGCTTCGAGACGTAGCCGCTCAGGCCGTCGGAGCACAGGAGCCAGCGGTCGCCCGGTCGCCCTTCGCGGACGGAGACGTCGGGCCGCAGGTCGAGGCCGAAGTCGCACAGGACGCGCATGACGACGGACCGCTGCGGGTGGACCTCGGCCTCCTCGGGCGTGATCTTGCCCGTGTCGACGAGGTGCTGGACGAACGTGTGGTCGGTCGTGACCTGCGTCAGCTCGCCGTCGCGCAGCAGGTAGGCGCGAGAGTCGCCCATGTGCGCCATCGCGAGCTTCGTGCCGGTGCGCAGGATCGCCGTGACGGTCGTGCCCATGCCCGCGAGGTCGGGCTCCTCCGCCGTCCGCGCGACGAGCGCCTCGCGCGCGGAGACGAGGGCACGCTCGAGCTCCTCGACGGCGTCGTCCGAGCCGAACGAGTCGTCGTTGAGCGGAGCGAGGGTCGCGACGGCGATCGACGACGCGACGTCACCGCCCGCGTGCCCGCCCATGCCGTCGGCGACGACGAGGAGGTTGGGCCCCGCGAACCCGGAGTCCTGGTTGTTGGAACGGACCAGGCCCACGTCGGAACGGAGGGCGTAACGAAGGGTGATCGACACGGGCCGGTTACCTCTGCAGTTCCAGGACGCTCTGGCCGATCCGCACGGGGGTGTCGATCGGAAGGATGGTGGGTTCGTTCAGGCGGTGCCCGTCGACGAACGTGCCGTTCGTCGAGCCCAGGTCCTCGACCACCCAGTGGTCGCCCTGGGGGAAGATCCGGGCGTGGCGCGACGACGAGTAGTCGTCGTCGAGCACGAGGGTGCAGGCCGGCGCGCGGCCGATGAGCACGGCCGACGTCGACAGCGGGATGGTCGTCCCGGACAGGCGGCCCTCGGTGACGACGAGCTTCGTGGCCTGGGGGGCGACGGGCTGGCTCGGGCGGACCGCGTTGCGGCGCGGGGCGGGGCGGTCCGTCGGGCGTGCGGTGATGCGCGTGCCGTAGATGTCCTTGCGCAGGACGCCGATCGCAGCGAACACGAAGAGCCAGAGCACCGCCAGGTAACCCAGCCGCAGCAGGGTGATCGTCAGCTCGCTCATGGTTGTCGCGTCACCGGTCCGTGGCGTCGTCGTCGGTCGTGCCTGTCCAGAACATGATGCGGGTCCGGCCGATCGTCAACGAGTTGCCGTCCAGGAGCGTCGCCGCGGGAACCTGGTGGCCCTCGACGAACAGGCCGTTCGTCGAGCCGAGGTCGGACGCGATCACGCCGTCGGGCGTGATGCGTATCTCGAGGTGCTTGCGGCTCACGCCCGGGTCGTCGACGACGATGTCTGCCTCCGAGCCGCGGCCGATCACGGTGACGGGCCCGGTGAGCAGGTAGCGCTGACCGTCGATGTCGACGAGGGGGTGGCGTGCGCTCGGGTTTGCGGACGCCGGCGCGACGGAGCCGCGCGTCGTGCGCGAGCGCAGCTCGAAGCGGCCCGGCTGCAGGTCGTCGTACCGCTCGAACGTGACGGTGACAGGGCCGGCGAAGGCGTAGTGCTGCGACGCGGCGTAGTCGGTGACGTTGGCGGCGAGCTCGTCGGCCATCGTCTCGGCGCCCCACGAGTCGACCTGCTCGAAGTCCTGCGCGGCGAGCTGGATCGTGAACTCGTTCGGCACGATGGTGCGCTCGCGGTCCACGACCGCCGCACGGTCGTCCACCTCGCGGCGCAGGGCGCTGGCGAGGTCGACCGGCTTGAGCTCGCTGCGGAAGACCTTGGCGAACGCCGTGCTCACCGCGCGCTCTACGCCCTTCTCGAATCTGTCAAGGACGCCCATGCCCACCTCCTTCGTGCTGTCGTCGGCTCGTCGCCCGTGCTGGTGTGCACCGCCGTCCCGGGTGATCCGGGGGGCGACAGGCGCAACGATCCCTTGTGATCGTATCGGTCAACCTCCTCGTCACGGGTCTGGACGTGTGTGAACACGGTGCGGATCGCGCGATTGGCCGGGCACTTCCGGCGCGTGTTAGTCTTCGATGCGCTCTTCGGAGCGCATGCGTGAGTGGCGGAATGGCAGACGCGCTGGCTTCAGGTGCCAGTGCCCGCAAGGGCGTGGGGGTTCAAGTCCCCCCTCACGCACGCAGACTAGGCCTCGGACCTCCGGTCCGGGGCCTTCGTCTTTCCCCTGAGCTCTCGCCGAGACTTCCCGCCGCCTGACGAGGAGCCTGATGACGACGTCGGAACTGCTTCGCCTTGCTGCCGCCGCAGCCCTTGCGAGCGTCGTGTACGCGACGATCTGGGTGGGGTGGGTGCCCTGGGCGCTCCTCGGCCGGGACCACCTCGCCGCGCGGCGCCAGGACCTGGTGCGCGACGACGTCGAGCGGGAGCTGGGTGGGCCCGTCACCCGTCGCGTGGCGCTGCTCGGATCGCTGCGCGGGATCGTGCGGTCGACGGTGCGGCCGTTCGAGCGGGAGCACATGACGGCGATCCTCGCGGGGGACACCCCGACGTGGGCGCGCGGGGTGTCTCGCGGGCGCGCGCTGCGTGCACGTCGCGAGGAGCGGGCGCAGCGGCGCGGACGGTCCCCGCGGGCGCTGTACGAGGCGGCTGCGGTCGTCGTCGCGCGGACGCACGCCGACCGCGAGGGGGCGCGGACGCGCGCCCTCGACGCCGTCCACGCGCGGCACGACCGGCACCTCCGTGCGCTCGAGGCGGGCATCGCCGCGCTGCCCGACGGCGGGAGGCGGCTCGAGGCGCTCCGCCGGCTCGAGCAGCGCGACGACACCGTGCGCCGCTCGCTCACCGAGCTCGTCACCGACCGCGAGCTGCGCGCCCTGTGGATCCCCTACGTCGGCAGCACCGTCGACCTGCTCGGGCGCGGCGTCACGCTCGGCTTCGTCCTCGGCGTCGCCCTGACCGGCGCGATCGTCCCCGACCTCGTCGTCATGGCGGGGTGGGGCGGCGTCGGCTCGCTCGTCGGGCTCGTCGGGGCCGCCGTCGTCATCGTGTGGCTCGACCTGCGCGCAATCGCGAACGCGTTCGGCGGAGACTCGCCCGAGGCCCTGCGATTCGTGACCGCCACGCGCGTCGGCCCATGGGTCGGGGCCTTCGCCCCGGTTCTCACGGTCGCCCTCGTCGCGGCGGGCGCGGGGCTGCGCTGACGCGACCGCTCCGGCCGTCGTCCGTTGCCCCGGCCGACCGCCGCTCCGACGACGAGCGGCGCCACCGTCCGCCCTGGGGACGCCCGCACGACCCCTCGAAGGCCCGGGACCGCTCGGCTCGGGGCCTCCGTGCATCTGCACAGAACGTCGGGATCGTCACGACATTGGTCCCGTTTTCACCGGCGGCGTGTGAAGCAATCGGGGGCCGGAAGTCCCAACGAAGTGTGATCCACGACACCTAGCGTGGAGGCAACTTCAAGGGAGAGACCAGTGGACGACGCGCACCCCCAGACGACTGCTCCGGTTGACCTACCACGCCAGCCGAGGACCCTTCCTGGAGCCGATGCGTCGGCCCTCGCCCTCGGGCACGTGACCGACCAGCGGATCCGCAAGTCCCCCAAGATCCCCTCGTGGGCCCTGAAGGTGACGATGGCGATCACCGGCACGATCTTCGTGCTGTTCGTGTTCGTCCACATGGTCGGCAACCTCAAGGCGTTCATCGGCCCCGAGGACTACAACCACTACGCGCTGTTCTTCCACACGGCCCTCTACCCGCTCCTGCCGGTCGACGCGATGCTCTGGATCCTGCGCATCGTCCTCTCCGTCAGCCTCGTCCTCCACGTCGGAGCAGCGGTCACCATCGCCCGGCGCGCCAGAGCCTCCCGGGGCAGCTTCCGTCGTAAGAAGCTCAACCTCCGCTCGTTCGGCGCCCGCAACATGCTCGTCAGCGGGTTCGTGATCCTCGGCTTCCTCGTGTTCCACCTGCTCGACCTGACGGCCGGCAAGGTTGTCGCGACCGACGACTACCGCCACGTCACCCCGGAGACGTCGTACGCCTACGAGAACCTCGTCGCGAGCATGCAGCGGCCCTGGTCCGCAGCGATCTACGCGATCACCCTCCTGATCCTCACGGTCCACCTCGCGCACGGGATCTGGACGGTCGTCTCCGACCTCGGTGGCACCGGGCGACGACTGCGGAAGATCGGCGTGATCGTGGCAGGTCTCGTCGCGCTCGTCGTCCTCGTCGGCAACATCCTCCTGCCCATCGCCATCACGACCGGAGTCCTGTCATGACGTTCGAGGCCCCCGACAGCTCCGTCCCCGGCGTCGAGCCCGGATCGATCCTCGACGGCCGCGTCCCCGAGGGCGACCCCCGCACAGCGTGGGAGCGACGCCGCCTCTCCTACAAGCTCGTCAACCCGAACAACCGCCGCAAGTTCCGCGTCATCGTCGTCGGCACCGGCCTCGCCGGCGCTGGCGCGGCCGCCGCCCTCGGCGAGCTCGGCTACGACGTCCACGCGTTCACGTACCACGACGCCCCGCGGCGCGCGCACTCCGTCGCAGCCCAGGGCGGCATCAACGCCGCCCGCGCCCGCAAGGTCGACAACGACTCCGTCGACCGGTTCGTCGTCGACACCGTCAAGGGCGGCGACTTCCGCGGACGCGAGGCCGACGCCTACCGCCTCGGCGAGGAGTCCGTCCGCGTCATCGACCACATGAACGCGATCGGCGCACCGTTCGCCCGCGAGTACGGCGGCCAGCTCGCCACCCGCTCGTTCGGCGGCGTCCAGGTCTCCCGCACGTACTACACGCGCGGGCAGACGGGCCAGCAGCTCCAGATCGCCTCCGCGCAGGCCCTCCTGCGCCAAGTCGACGCCGGCACCGTCACCCTGCGCACCCGCCACGAGATGCTCGACCTCATCATCGACGACGGGCGCGTCCAGGGCGTCGTCATGCGCAACCTGCTCACGGGCGAGATCACCGCCCACACCGCGCACGCCGTCATCCTCGCGACCGGCGGCTACGGCAACGTCTTCTACTTCTCGACCCTCGCGAAGAACTCCAACGCCTCCGCCGCCTGGCGCGCCGTCCAGCGCGGTGCGCTCCTCGCGAGCCCGAGCTTCATCCAGTTCCACCCGACCGCGCTGCCCGTCTCGAGCAAGTGGCAGTCAAAGACCATCCTCATGAGCGAGTCGCTGCGCAACGACGGCCGCATCTGGGTCCCCAAGAACCCCGACGACACGCGCGCACCCGGCGACATCCCCGAGGACGAGCGCGACTACTACCTCGAGCGGAAGTACCCCGCGTTCGGCAACCTCACCCCCCGCGACGTCGCCTCGCGCAACGCCCACGAGCAGATCCGCGCAGGCCGCGGCGTCGGCCCGCTCAAGAACTCCGTCTACCTCGACTTCCGCGACGCCATCGCGCGGATCGGGAAGAAGAAGATCGCCGAGCGCTACGGCAACCTCTTCGAGATGTACACCCACGCCACCGGCGAGGACCCGTACACCGAGCCCATGCGCATCGCCCCCGGCGCCCACTTCACGATGGGCGGCCTCTGGTCCGACTACGACCAGATGACCTCCCTGCCCGGCCTGTTCGTCGGCGGCGAGGCGGGCTGGGGCTACCACGGCGCCAACCGGCTCGGTGCGAACTCGCTGCTCTCGGCCTGCGTCGACGGCTGGTTCACCCTGCCGTACTCCGTGCCGAACTACCTCGCGCCGCTGCTCGGCAGCCAGCGCCTCCCCGACGACGCACCCGCCGTCACCGAGGCCCTCGACCGCACCCGCGACCGCGTCGACCGCCTCATGTCCGTCCAGGGCGAGCACGGTCCCACGTACTTCCACCGGCTCCTCGGCGACATCCTCTACGAAGGCTGCGGCGTCGAGCGGACCCGCGAGACCCTCACGACCGCGATCGAGAAGATCCGCGCCCTGCGCGAACGGTTCTGGACAGAGCTCCGCGTCCTCGGCGACGACGACCGCCTCAACCAGGAGCTCGAGAAGGCAGGTCGCGTCGCGGACTACCTCGAGCTCGCCGAGCTCATGTGCGTCGACGCCCTCGACCGCGAGGAGTCCTGCGGAGCCCACTTCCGCGCCGAGCACCAGCAGGACGGCGAGGCCGTGCGCGACGACGAGCGCTGGGCGTTCGTCTCCGCGTGGGGCGTCCCCGGCGACGGCCGGCACGTGCGGCACGCCGAGCCCCTGACGTTCGACGCGGTCCCGCTGACGAGGAGGAACTACAAGTGAGGCTCGTGCTCGAGGTCTGGCGACAGGCCCACCCCGCAGATCCCGGACGGTTCGAGACCCACGAGGTCGACGACGCCACCCCCGAGATGTCCGTCGTCGAGCTGCTCGACCGCCTCAACGAGCGCCTCGTCGAAGAAGGACGCGAGCCCTTCGCCTTCGAGTCCGACTGCCGCGAAGGCATCTGCGGCGCGTGCGGCGTGACCGTCGACGACCGCCCCCACGGCCCCCAGAAGAACACGCCGTCGTGCCACCAGCGCCTCAGCTCGTGGACCGACGGGCAGACCATCCGCATCGAGCCGCTGCGCTCGCGCGTCTACCCCGTCGTCCGCGACCTCGTCGTCGACCGCTCCGCGCTCGACCGCGTCGTCAAGGCCGGCGGCCACGTCGCGATCCAGGCGGGCACCGCGCCCGACGCCGACACGACCCCCGTCGACCACGCGCTCGCCGAGATGGCCCTCGACTTCGCGGCCTGCATCGGCTGCGGCGCGTGCGTCGCCGCATGCCCCAACGGGGCCGCGCACCTGTTCGTCGGCTCCAAGCTCGCGCACCTCGCCGCCCTCCCCGGGGGCAAGAAGGAGCGCGGACGGCGCGCCCGTGCCATGGTCGACGAGATGGAGCAGGACTTCGGCCCGTGCTCCTCCTACGGCGAGTGCGCCGACGTCTGCCCCGCAGGCATCCCGCTCGCGGCGATCGCCGTCGTCAACCGCGAGCGGATGAGGGTGGTGCTGCGCGGAAAGAACGACTGACCCACGCACCCCGGGCGGAGCGCACGCTGCCGCCCGGCAGCCCCCAGGGCGCCGTCCGCGCCCGAGAACCACCACACGCGGCGACAGCGCCGCCGACCGGCAAAGACGCCGGCCGCGCCTAGCGTGGGCAACGAAGCCCACGCGAGACGGACGGAGAAGAGACGATGACCCAAGAATTTCGTACAGAGGTCGACCTGCTCGGCCCGAAGGACGTTCCCGCTGACGCCTACTACGGCGTCCACACCCAGCGCGCGATCGAGAACTTCCCCATCAGCTCCGCGAGGATCGGCGACGTGCCCGAGTTCGTGCGGGCGATGGTCATGGTCAAGAAGGCGTCCGCGCTCGCGAACAAGGACATGTTCACCCTGCCCGCGGACGTCGCCGACTCGATCGTCGAGGCGTGCGACCTGATCCTCGACGAGGGCCGGTGCATGGACCAGTTCCCCGTCGACGTCTTCCAGGGCGGCGCCGGGACGAGCGTCAACATGAACACCAACGAGGTCGTCGCCAACCTCGCGCTCGAGCTGCGCGGGCTGCCCAAGGGGACCTACGACGTCATCAACCCGAACGACCACGTCAACCAGTGCCAGTCGACCAACGACGCCTACCCGACGGGATTCCGCCTCGCCGTCCACGCCGTCGTCGAGGACCTGCGCGAGGAGCTCGGCCGCCTGGCCGAGGCCTTCGAGAAGAAGGGCACCGAGTTCGCCGACGTCCTCAAGATGGGCCGCACCCAGCTGCAGGACGCCGTCCCCATGACGGTCGGCCAGGAGTTCGGGGCGTTCGGCCTCCTCATGCGCGAGGAGATGCGCTACCTCGCCCGCCAGATCGAGCTGCTGCTCGAGGTCAACCTCGGCGCGACCGCGATCGGCACCGGCATCAACACGCCCCTCGGGTACCCGGAGAAGGCGGTCGCCCGTCTGCGTGAGGTGACCGGCCTGCCCGTCGTGACTGCCGAGAACCTCATCGAGGCCACCTCCGACACGGGCGCCTACGTCGCCGTCCACGCGGGTCTCAAGCGTGTCGCCGTGAAGCTCGGCATGATCTGCAACGACCTGCGCCTGCTGTCTTCCGGACCGCGCGCCGGTCTCAACGAGATCAACCTTCCCGAGCTGCAGGCCGGGTCGTCCATCATGCCCGCCAAGGTCAACCCCGTGCTGCCCGAGGTCGTGAACCAGGTCTGCTTCAAGGTCATGGGCAACGACGTCACCCTCACCATGGCCGCCGACGCCGGACAGCTCCAGCTCAACGTGATGGAGCCGGTCATCGCGCAGTGCGTGTTCGAGTCCGTGAGCCTCCTGCGCAACGCCGCCCGTGCGCTGCGTGAGAAGTGCATCGACGGCATCACCGTCAACGCCGACGTGTGCCTGCGCTACGTCATGAACTCCATCGGGATCGTGACCTACCTCAACCCGATCATCGGCCACCGCAACGGCGACCTGGTCGGCAAGGAGTGCGCCCGCTCCGGACGGTCCGTGCGAGAGGTGGTCCTCGAGATGGGGCTCCTCGACGAGGAGACGCTCGACGAGATCCTCTCGCCGGCCAACCTCATGAGGCCGCACTACAGCGGCCACCTGTACAAGTCCGACGACGACGTGACAAGGCAGGTTGACGCACGATGATGATCGCAGTGCAGTTCCTGGTCGTCCTCGCGGCCATCTTCCTCGGTGCTCGCCTCGGCGGCATCGCGATCGGTTTCGCCGGTGGTCTCGGCGTTCTTGTCCTCGCCATGCTCGGTGTGACGCCGGGAGCCATGCCTCTCGACGTCGTCTCGATCATCATGTCCGTGATCGCGGCGATCGCCGCGATGCAGGTCGCCGGAGGTATGGACTACCTCGTCGACCTCGCGGACCGGGCGTTGCGGAAGAACCCGAAGCACCTCAACTTCCTCGCCCCGGTCATCACCTACCTGATGACGATCATGGCGGGCACCGGGCACACCGCGTTCTCCACGATGCCCGTCATCACCGAGGTCGCCAAGGAGAACAACATCCGCCCCGCGCGCCCGCTGTCCATCGCGGTCGTCGCGTCGCAGATCGCCATCACGGCCTCACCGATCTCTGCGGCCGTGGTCTTCTTCTCCGGGATGCTCGAGGAGGGCAGCACCGGCGTCGACTACATCGGCCTGCTCGCCGTCGCGATCCCCTCGACCTTCCTCGCCTGCATGGCGACCGCCGCGATCATGATGGCGATCGACAAGATGCGGGGCACGACGAAGCTCGACACGCTCCCCGAGTACCAGAAGCGCCTCGCCGAGGGGTCGGTCGCGGCTCCCACGGGCCGCAAGGAGCGTGAGCTCACGCCGGGCGCGAAGCTCTCCGTGCTCATCTTCTGCATCGGCCTCGTCGCGGTCATGACGTACGCGACGATCATCTCGGACAAGGTCGGCCTCATCGAGGAGCCCGTCATGGGCCGTGACGCCGCGATCATCTCGATCATGCTGTCGATCGCGACGATCATCGTCGTCTGCTGCAAGGTCAACACCTCGGACATCCTGGGGGCGTCGACGTTCAAGTCCGGTATGAGCGCGTCCATCTGCGTGCTCGGTGTCGCCTGGCTCGGCACGACGTTCGTCAAGGCGCACGAGGAGGCGATCATGACGGCGTCCTCCGACATCCTCAAGGAGAACACGTGGCTGCTCGCGGTCGTGCTGCTGTTCGCTGCGGCGCTGCTCTACTCGCAGGCGGCGACGTCGAAGGCCCTCATGCCGACCGCGCTCGCGATCGGCGTCTCGCCGCTCGGCATGGTGGCGGCGTTCCCGGCGGTGTCCGCACTGTTCATCCTCCCGACGTACCCGACGCTGCTGGCGGCCGTCGAGATGGATGACACGGGATCGACGAGGATCGGGAAGGCGGTCTTCAACCACCCGTTCCTGGTGCCGGGTCTCGTGAACATCGCGATCGCGGTGGGCCTCGGCTACCTGTTCGGTTCCGTCATCCTCTGACCCCTCAGCAGGCAGGTCCCCGCACGGCGACGTGCGGGGGCCTGCCTGTGTCTGCGCCGAGGTCTGCCTGTCTCGGCCTCTGCGCCGGGGCCTGCCTGTCTCGGCCTCTGCGCCGGGGCCTGTCTGACTCGGCCTCTGCGGGGGGCGTCCCTGTATCCGCCTCTGTGCCGGGGCCGCGCCTGCGTCAGGGCCTGCGTCACGCCGCCGAGCCCGTCACGCCAGCGACTCGTCACGCCGCCGAGTCCACCACGCCGCCGAGTCCGTCACTCCCGGAGCGAGTCCGTCAGTCGCAACCGACGGACTCGTGCTGGAACTGACAGACTCGGGGCTGGTGCTGCCGGAAGCTGGCGGCGGGCGGGAGCGCGGGGGCGGCAGGCGGGTGGCAGCCGGGCGGGAGCGAGGAGCCGGCTGCGGCTGGCGACGTCCGCGCGGTCGGCGCTCGAGGCTGGCGCGGGCGGCCGGTGTGAGCAGGCCTCGGCGGGGCGGGGCTGGGCGGCCGGCGCGGGCGGACGGCGGCAGGCGGGCCGCGGGAGCCGCGGCACGCGCCGGGTCAGGTGACGACGAGGATCTGCACCAGGAGGATCTTCACGACGATGCCGAGCGCGAAGGTCGCGGCGTAGCCCGCGTCGATGCGGTCGTCCATGACGCGGGAGTTGGCGTCGGCGAGGATGACGGGCTGGCCGAGCAGGCCGGCGAACGCGCCGGACGTGCGCTGGGCGCTGATGCCGAGGCGGTTCGCCCCGGCGTACAGGACGAGCGCGCCGACCGCGACGACGGCCGCCGCAGACGCCCCGACCGCGAGGCCCTCGAGCGAGAACGCGCGGGCGGCGAAGTCCTGGCCGGACGACAGCCCGACGGCGGCGAGGAACAGCACGAGCCCGAGCTGGCGGATCGTGAGGTTCGCGGCGTGGGGCATGCCCCAGACGACGGGGCCGGTGCGCTCGAGGCCGCCGAGGATCATGCCGACGAGCAGCGGGCCTGCGGCGGAGCCGAGGGAGAAGACGACGCCGCCCGGCAGCGGGATCGACACGAGGCCGGCGAGCAGGCCGACGGCCATGCCGATGCCCATCGTCAGGGCGTCGACCTCGGAGACGCGACGCTCGGAGTCGCCGAGGAGCTTGCGCACCTCCTTGAGGCGGTCGCGCGGCACGACGGGCAGGACGCGGTCGCCGAGCTCGAGGACGAGGTCGTCCTTCGCGAGGAGGTCGGCGTCGCCGCGGCGGACGCGGGTGATGACGCCGCCGTAGCGGCCGGGCATGTCGAGGTCGCCGACGGTGCGGCCGGCGATCCGGCGGTTGGAGACGACGACTCGGCGGTAGTCGACCGAGCGGCGGTCGTCGGCGAGGTGCAGCTCGACCTCGCGCCCGAGGTGCTCGACGGCGAGCGCGACGGCGTCGGCGGGGCCGACGACGACGACCTGGTCGCCGGGGCGGAGCTCGTCGTCGGGCGCGACGACGCGGGTGCGGCCGCCGCGAGCGAGGTACGACATGCGCACCTCCTGCTCGTCGAAGCCGGGGATCTCGGCGAGCCAGGTCTGACGCTCGACCTCGACGGTCGTCGCGTAGAGCCCGGCGCCGGAGGCTGAGGCGGGGTCGCGGCGGGAGTCCCAGGCGCGACGTACGGTCGCGGCGACGATGAGGATCGCGACGGTGACGCCGACGGGGTAGCCGAGCGAGTAGCCGACGGCGGGCGTGTTGTTGCCAGCGGCCTCGGTCGCCGCGGCGAGCGCGGGCGTCGCGGTGAGCGCGCCGGTGAACATGCCGGCGGCGACCTCGCCGCCGAAGCCGAAGACCCTGCCCGCGACGCCGGCGACCCCGGCGGAGGCGACGATCGCGACGATGCTGACGACCATGAGCGGCCACTGGCGGCGCAGGTCGCGGAAGAACGTGGATCCTGCCGCGAGGCCGACGCAGTAGACGAACAGCGCGAGCCCCAGCGTGGACAGGAACCCGAGCCCCTCGCCGAGCCGCGGGTCGGCGGCGCCGACGGCGAGCCCGACGAACAGCGCTCCCGCTGCGCCGAAGCGCAACGGACCGAACGGCACCGACCCGAGGGCGGTGCCGAGGGCGACGACCAGGAAGACCGTCAGGACGGGGGACTGTGCGAGAAGGTCCAGCACGGCGGACACGGTGAGCTCCGTTGAGGTGTGGGGGATCTGCCCTCAACGGTAGAGGTCGGCAGAGGCGAATCATAGGACGTTTCGGCTGGCTGTGAGCGAGGAGACACGAGGCCCGAGTCACAACGTCCCATAACCGTTCTGACGCATCGTGAGATCATGTCGTCATGATGTCGGTGGCGACTCCACCTGCGACGCGACGACGCCGTCGCAGACCCACGCGCGGCTGGGTGCCGGACCAGCACGGCGCCTGGGCGATGCTCGTCGTCCCGCTCGTCGTCGGCGTCGTCGCCTCAGGCGGCGCCTGGGTGCACGTCCCCCTCGCGCTGCTGTGGATCGTCGGCTACCTCGCGTTCTTCGCGACCGGTCAGTGGCTGCGCTCGCGGCGCAAGCCGCGATACCTCCCGCCCGTGCGCGCCTACGCGCTCGCGTGCGCCCCGCTCGGCGCCGTCGTCGCGCTCGCCGAACCACGGCTCCTACGGTGGGTGCCCGTCTTCCTGCCGCTGCTGGTCGTCTCGCTCTGGTGCTCCCACCGCCGCAAGGACCGCTCGCTCGTCAACGACGCCGTCTCCGTCACCGCCGCGTGCCTCATGCTGCCCGTCGCGTACGACGCCGGACGCGCCCCGACCGACGGGTGGCCCGCCGTCTGGCTCGCGACCGCCCTCGTCCTCGCGTACTTCGTCGGAACCGCGTTCTACGTCAAGACGATCATCCGGGAGCGCGGCAACCGCACGTATCTCGCGCTGTCGCTCGCCTACCACGCCGCGATGGTCCCGCTCCCGCTCGCAGCCGCCGCGATCATGGGCCGGATGGTCCCGGGTACGAGCGGCTCCCCGGTCGCTACGCTCGACATGGGGCCGCTGGTAGCTCTCAACGCGCTCCTGCTGCTCCGTGCGCTGGCCGTGCCCCGGACCGGCGCGACGCCCAAGCAGGTCGGGGTCGGCGAGATCCTCGTCTCGACGACGTTGACCGTCCTTCTGCTCGTAAAGGTCGTCTGAGATGTCCGACGTCGCACCCGCCACCCCGTCCGTACCCTCCGACGCACCGCGCGAGCCGCGCGTCGTCGTCGTCGGCGGAGGCTATGCCGGCGCCACGGTCGCCCGCGAGCTCGACGCCGTCGCCGACGTCACCGTCGTCGAGCCCAAGGACCACTTCGTGCATGCGGTCGCGACGCTGCGCGCGACGGTCGACGAGGCGTGGGAGGCGAAGGTCTTCCACTCGTACGACAAGCTGCTCACGCGTGGCCGCGTCATCAACGACACGGCGCGACGCGTGACGCCGACGCAGGTCCAGATCTCGCCCGTCCAGGTGCTCGACGCCGACTACATCGTCCTCGCGACCGGCACCTCCTACCCGTTCCCCGCGAAGTACATCGAGCAGCATGCGTGGGTCGCGCGGTCGCGTCTCTCCCGGCTGCGCGAGGCGCTCGGGGTGACGCGCGACGTCCTGCTCGTCGGCGGCGGGCCCGTGGGGGTCGAGCTCGCCGGAGAGCTGCTGCACGCGTTCCCTCACCTGGGCATCACGATCGTCGAGCGTGAGTTCGACATCCTGCCGAGCCCCGAGTACCTGCCCGAGTTCCGCAGGGCGCTGCACGAGCAGCTCGAGGCTGCGGGCGTGAACTTCATCCTCGGCCGCCAGCTCGCCTACTGGCCGTCGGGCGACGTCGGCACGCTCCACGACTTCACCGTCCACACGACCGACGGTCAGCGGATCGACGCGCAGATGTGGTTCCGGTGCTTCGGCAACCAGCAGGAGTCTGACTACCTCGACAGCGCGTTCGCGAACGTGCGGCGCGGCGACGGCCGCCTCGCCGTCCAGCCCACGATGCAGGTCGAGGGCTTCGAGACGGTCTTCGCGGTCGGAGACGTGACGGACGTCCCCGAGTCGAAGCGCGCGCAGGCCGCGGTGGCCCACGCGCGCGTTGCTGCGGCCAACATCCGCTCGCTCATCGCGGGCGAGAAGCCGACCGCGACCTACACGGCGGCGCGCGAGCAGATCGTGCTCCCGCTCGGCCCGACGGGCGGCGCGTCGCAGCTGCAGCAGCCTGACGGCACGCGCGTCGTCCTCGGGAGCGAGGAGACCGCGCGGATCAAGGGCGCCGACCTCATGACCGGCCCGGTCGAGGAGATCCTGGGCCTCTCCTGACTCTGGCGGGCGGCGCTCACCGGCGCCGCCCGCCCGGGTGCGACCGACGCTCGCGCGGGGCGCCCCTGTCCGGGCGCGACTGACGCGCCCGCAGGCGCCCCCCCGGGGGACCGATGCTCCCGCCGAGGCCGAGGCCGAGGCCGAGGCCGTGCCTGTCTGCCGGTCGCCAATGGCGCCGCCCCGCGCCCGTCGTCCGCCGAGGTAGGCCCTTGCGCTCGACGTAGGGCCCTGCAGGGCCCTACCCGGCGTGCAAGGCCCTACCTCGCGAGGTGCGTGAGGGTACGAAAAAGCCGCGACCTCGTTGGTCGCGGCTCTCGTGGGCGGCGCGGGCGGGGGTCCCGCGGCCCTGAGGATGTGCGTCTCAGCGCACGTTCATACCGGTGAACGGCTCCTGGTGCATCGTGATGGCCGGGCTGATCCGCGTGTGCTCTCCGTGGACCCACGACTTGGTCGTGGCCCGGCGCTTGAACCAGCGTGCGGCCTTGGCGATGGAGTGCTGTGCGGCGGTCATCTCTCTGCTCCTTTTCTTTGTCGTCCCGGTGGAGGAACACCTCTATCTTGGTGACGAATCTGCTTAAGCACAATTGAATCTTCTTTGATCCCCGATGTAGTGTTGCTACATGACCGCGGACCCGAAAAGACTTGCCTTCCTCTTGGCTGTGCACAGGGCTGGAGGCGTCCTCGCGGCCGCAGATCTGCTGCATGTGACCCCTTCTGCGGTCTCCCAGCAGATCGCCCGGCTCGAGGCTGAGGAACGCGTCACAGTCCTCGACCGCGGACCGCGCGGCGTCACCCTCACGCAGGCGGGGCGCATCCTCGCGGAGGCCGCCGAGCACATCGAGGCGGAGCTCGTCACGGCCCGCAAGCGCCTCGCCGCGGCGGGCGACGGAGCGAGCGGTACGGTCACGGTCGCGTCCTTCCAGACCGTGACGATCGCGGCGCTCGTTCCGGCGATCCTCAAGCTGCGCGAGTCGTCGCCCGGCGTCGAGCCCCACGTCCGGGAGATGGAGTACGCGGAGGCGCTGCGCGCGCTGCGCGCGGGCGAGGTCGACGTCGTCCTCCACGAGCGTGACGAGGACACCGCGCCGAACATCCCGCGTGGCCAGCGCGAGATCCCGATCCTCGACGAGCCGTGGCGGCTCGTCATCCCGTCGTCGTTCCCGACGCCGACGTCGCTGCACGACCTCGCGGGGGTGCGCTGGGTCGCGCCCGACCCGTCGACGGCGGCCGCGCGAGCCCTCGGCCGTGTGGCTCAGGCGCTCGGCGTCGAGCTGCAGATGCGGCACACGTTCTTCGACTTCGACATCGCGCTCACGCTCGTCGCCGCGGGCGACGGCCCGGCGCTCCTGCCGGCGCTCGCCCTGCAGTCCGGCATCCCCGAGGGCGTCGAGGTCGTGGCGCTCCCCGGCCTCGGCAGCCGGCGCATCGTCGCGCGTCACCGCGTCAGCCGGCACGAGCCGGGCGCCGCCGTCGAGGCGCTGCTCGAGGCGCTCGTCGAGGAGGCTCGCGGGCTCGAGCTCGCCTGAGCGGACGGTCGGCGCGCGGCCCGCTTCGCGCGAGCGCCGTAGCTGCGGGCGGGGGCCGTGCGCGGGGGGTCCTGTCCTCCCGGGCGCGCCGCGCCGTCGTCCCCCGGAGAACGATGAAGGGGCCGACGGTCTGTCGGCCCCTTCATGGGTGGGTGGTGCAGCGCTTGCCGCTCATCGGATGATCAGGTTCGGCATCGGGCGGGTCGCCTGGTAGATGTCGACCGCGGTGCGCTGGTCGTGCGACATCGGGTCGCCGTCCGGCGCCGCAGCATGCCTGAAGCGCTGGTTGACCGAGGTGGCGGGAGCCCTGTGCGAGCGCCCGCTGTGGAACACGGACATGATGTATCTCCTGGTAGATGGGACGGAGCCCTCGCTTCTCGAGGACTCTTCGATTGTGTCCGGGCCGGTTCGGCCCGGACCACTCATTTATCGGTGGAAAGCCTCGCTTCAGGCGAGGCAGAACTGGTTCCCGTCCGGGTCGGCGAGCGTGGTCCACGTGAAACCGCCTTCCTCGCGGTGCCCGACGAGCGTCGCGCCGCCCTCGATGAAGCGTGCTACCTCGGCGTCGCGGTCCTCGGCGTGGAAGTCGAGGTGCACGCGGTTCTTGCCCGGCGTCGGGTCAGGGACCTTCTGGAAGCCGAGGTTCGGACCCGCGCCGTCGTAGGAGACGACGGTGAACCACTCGTCCTCGCTCTCGATCGACCCGCCCGTGATCCCTGCCCACCAGCGGGCGAGAGCGACGGCGTCGGAACAGTCGAACGTGACCATGGCTGCTGTGATCTGGCTCATACCGAAAACCTAGACGCGCCCTCTGACACTCGGGCGGGCGCACAGCGGCGTACGGGCGAAGGCCCGGTGAAGACCACGTCAGGGCATGAAAGAACCCGTGGGTCGCGCTCGGTGCGCTGGTGCGGTGGACTACGCCGCACCCCCACGGGTCCCGGTGGTCGCCTGGGATTGGCGGACCGTCCGGTCGGGCCGGCAGTCAGCCGGCGACCACCTCGAGAGTCCTGGAGTACTTCATCTCGTGGACCACCTCCTTTCCCTACGTGACCGCGACGCTACGCCTGCGCCCGAGCCCGCGCACGGCTTTATTTCGCATGGGCGAGGATGG
Organism: Flavimobilis soli; assembly: GCF_002564025.1. Classification (NCBI taxonomy): domain Bacteria; kingdom Bacillati; phylum Actinomycetota; class Actinomycetes; order Micrococcales; family Jonesiaceae; genus Flavimobilis; species Flavimobilis soli. The sequence continues at coordinate 1,737,737 of NZ_PDJH01000001.1, read as the reverse complement.
TGACCATGACCAGCACGAACCCTCTCCCGGCCGACGCCCCTGCGCCTACCGCGGGGAGCCCGCTGCGCGTGATGATGGTCTGCACGGGCAACATCTGCCGGTCCCCCATGGCCGAGATCGTCCTGCGCGCCCGCCTGAGCGAGGAAGGTCTCGACGACCGCGTCGTCGTCGACTCGACCGGCATCAGCTCGGAGGAGCACGGCAACCCGATCGACCGCCGCGCGCGCACCGCGCTCGCGCGCCGCGGCTATGCGGGCGACGACGTCGCCAGGCACCGCGCGCGTCGCGTGCGCCCCGACGAGATCGGCGACCGCGACCTCGTCCTCGCGATGACCGCGCACCACGCGGCCACGCTGCGCCGGCTCGCGCCCGAGGACGCGGACCGCGTCCGCATGTTCCGGTCCTTCGACCCGGCCGCGCCGACGCCGCGTCGCGACAGCGACCTCGACGTCGCCGACCCCTGGTACGGCGGGCCCGAGGACTTCGAGCTGTGCCTCGACGAGGTCGAGGCCGCGGTCGATGGCCTCATGGCGGAGATCCGAGCCCGCGTCGTCGGCTGACCGGCGCCGCGCAGGCCTCCCGGGCGACGGATCGCCCCGGTGCACACGTGACGTGCGGAAAGGAGCGACCGGCGGACGGGCGGGTAGAGCCACCACCGCGGTCGGTGCCGGGTACGTCGAGCCCCGGGCGACGGATCGCCCCGGTGCACACCTCGCGTGTGCACCGGCGCGATCGGAGGCGGAGCCGGGCAGGATGAGGCCATGAAGATCGCACGCCGGGCCGCCGTCCCCGCCTTCGCCGTGATGGAGATCGTCGCCGCGGCCAACGCCCGCCGCGCCGCCGGTCAGTCGATCATCAACCTGTGCGTCGGCGAGCCGACGACGGGCGCGTCCGATGCGGTGCGCGACCTCGCCCAGGAGATCCTCGCGACGGGCAGCCTCGGCTACACCGAGGCGATGGGCTCGCCCGCCCTGCGGCGCGCGATCGCCGCGCACTACGACCGCTGGTACGGGGCTGACGTCGACCCGTCGCGCGTCGCCGTGACGACCGGCTCGTCGGGCGGGTTCATGCTCGCGTTCCTCGCCGCGTTCGACGTCGGCGACCGCGTCGCGCTCGTCCGCCCCGGCTACCCCGCCTACCGGAACATCCTCGCGTCGCTGGGCTGCGACGTCGTCGAGATCGGCTGCGGCCCTGCCGAGGGATACGTGCCGACGGTCGCACAGCTCGACGCTGCGCACGCCGCGGCGCCGCTCGAGGGCCTCGTCCTCGCGAGCCCCGCCAACCCGACGGGCACGATGGTCGACGCCGCCGCGCTCGCCCAGATCGCCTCCTGGTGCACGTCGCACGGCGTGCGCCTGATCAGCGACGAGATCTACCACGGCATCGTGTACGACGACGCGCGCTGGCCTGGCGCGAGCGCTGTGCACCACCTGGACGGGGGCGCCGTCGTCGTCTCGTCGTTCTCGAAGTACTGGGCGATGACGGGCTGGCGGCTCGGGTGGCTCGTCCTGCCTGACGACCTCGTCGCGCCCGTCGACGCGCTCGCGGGCAACGTCGCGCTGTGCCCGCCCGCCCTCGCGCAGGGTGCGGCCGTGGCCGCGTTCTCCGACGAGGGCTACGCCGCGGCACAGGAGAACGTCACCCGGTACGCGCAGTCGCGCGCGCTCCTGCTCGACCGGCTGGGTGAGCTCGGCTGGCTGGAGGTCGCTCCCGCAGACGGAGCCTTCTACCTGTACGCCGACGTCTCCGGCTCAGGCCTCGACTCGGTGACGTGGTGCGCGCGTCTCCTCGACGAGGCCGGCGTCGCCCTGACGCCCGGCTCGGACTTCGACGACGTCGACGGCGACCGGTGGGTGCGCCTGTCCTTCGCGCAGGACCCGGCGCTGATCGGCGAGGCCGTGGACCGGATCGTCGCCTGGCAGGCGACGATCCGGTCCTGACGTCAGGACACGTCCCGCCGACGGAACACGAGCCACGTCACCAGGACGATGGCCGCCGCCAGCGCACCGAGGTAGAGCGCACCGTCGGCCTGCGTGAGCACCTTCGTCACGTCGGCGCACACCTGCTCGCCGGTGCTGCGGTCGACCTTGCACTCGATCCACGACAGCTCGTGCCGACCGTCGATGACGGCGCTGATGTTCGGGACGAGCATCCACCGCCGCATCGACCCGGCGTTGAACCCGAGCATGAGCTCGAACACGAAGAGATACCCGAATGCCGCCCCGAGTGCTGCGGCCGTGTGCCGCAGCAGCAGGCCCAGCGCTCCGCCGACGACGCCGACGACGACGGCCAGGATCGTCGAGCGCACGGCCATGAGCGTGAGGTCCCGCCACTCCAGGGGGCTCAGGTCGAGCGTGCCGTTGATCGCCGCCGGGCCGGCGAGCGCGGCGAGCGCCACGGCGGCCCCGAGGGTCGCGTACACGAGCGACGTCAGCGCGACGGCGACGAGCTTTGACGCGAGGACCGTGGTGCGCCGGGGCGCGAACGTCAGCCACAGACCGAGGTTCCCGGAGGCGACTTCCGCTGCGAGCAGGCTCGCGCCGATCACGAAGGAGCCGGCGAGCAGGGTCTGGAGGAGCCCGCCGACCGTGTACGGGGCGATGTCCCGCGCCGTCGGGTTGTAGAACCAGTCTTCGAGCTTCGGGGCCTCGTTGTTGTCCTCGCACGCCCAGTCGATGGTCGGGTCGTCGAGCGCCTCACGCTCCTGGGCCTCGCTGTCGAGACAGTCCTGGTACCACGCCTCGTGGTTCGCCTCCCAGTCCTGGTAGGCCTCGTTGAAGAACTTCGTCTGCTCGGCGACCTCCTGCTCGCTCGGCGGGGCGGTCGTCGAGAGGGTGTTGAAGGCGACGACCCCGCAGATCACGAGGGTCGCCGCGACCGTCGCCCACACGAGGAGCCGCGACCAGGAGCGTAGGAGCTCAGCGCGTACGAGCCGCATCATCGGGTGCCTCCCTCGGCGCCGGCGGACCCGGTCTCGTACGGGTTCGACGGTGGTGGTGGCGTAGCCAGGTCCGGTTGCTGGTCGGGCTGCGGCGGGACCGCGTGCTGCGGACGGGGTACCGCGAGCGGGTCGGCGCCCGCCGTCGTGCCAGGTCCTTCTCCGGCGGTGAGCTCGAGGAACACCTGCTCGAGGCCCGCCTTCACGGTGACGAGCTCGTTGACCCAGACGTCGTGGTGCCCGAGGCGGCGCGCGATCTCGGACGCGTCGTCCACGCCGCGCACGAGCAGGTGGGTGCGGTCGTCCGTGAGGTCGAGCCCGGCCTCGTACAGCAGGCGTGCGGCGGTCGCGTGGTCCTCGGGCCGCACGGCGACCCGGACGGCCGCGGCGCCGGCCGCGCCGATGATGTCGGCGACGCGTCCCTCGGCGAGGAGGCGGCCGCGGCCGATGATCGACACGGTGTCGGCGACCTGCTCGACCTCGCCGAGGATGTGGCTCGAGACGAGGACCGTCTTGCCGGCCTCGGCGAGCTGGCGCATCGTCTGGCGGATCTCGTGGATGCCTGCCGGGTCGAGGCCGTTGGTCGGCTCGTCGAAGATCAGCAGGTCGGGGTCCTTGAGCAGGGTCGCGGCGATCGCGAGGCGCTGCTTCATACCGAGGGAGTAGGTACGGTACTTGCTCTTCGCGCGGTCGGAGAGGCCCACGTCGGCGAGCACCTGCCCGACGGCGCGGTCGGGAGCGCCGATCGCCGTCGCGAGCAGCTCGAGGTTGCGGCGAGCCGTGAAGTTCGGGAAGAACTTCGGCGACTCGACGATCGCGCCGACGCGTCCGATCACGTCGGGCAGCGCCTTGGGCACCTCCTGCCCGAAGAGGTGCATCGTCCCCGAGTCCGCCCGGGCGAGGCCGAGCAGCATGCGGATCGACGTCGTCTTGCCTGAGCCGTTCGGGCCGAGGAACCCGTGCACGCCCCCGTAGGGCACGTGCAGGTCGAGGTTGGCGACGGCAACGGAGCTGCCTCTGATGCTGCGGTACGTCTTGCGAAGACCCGAGGTGCAGACCGCGAACTCGCGCGGGTCGATGCCGCCCGACGGCGGCGGAGGTGTCGCTGTGGTCATGATTTCCCCTGCTTTTCCTGTGCTGACGCTCAGACCTTAGCGGCGCGTGTCGTCGCTGCTAGGAGGGCCACGCCGCACCGGGGAGAGCGCGTGGCCAGGCGGGATGTATCACCTGGTCCGAAAGAAGTTCCTCAAAGCTGCGTCATGGTTCGCGCGGGGACCCCTCTCATCAGGTGTCCGCAGCAACGCGGACGACGACGAGCAGCTGGCCGGGGAGGCTGGCTCGCGTGAGCATGAGGAGATCGACATGACGATGATGGACACGATGACCCGCCCGGTCCTGACGCGGCGCGAGCAGGTGGTGCTGGCACGCCTCGACGAGGACGTCACGCTCGAGCAGATCGCGCGGGAGCTCTACGTCACGCGCAACACGGTGAAGTCGCAGGTCCGCAGCGTCTACCGCAAGCTGGGCATCTCGTCGCGCGCCGAGGCCGTGCAGGCGAAGAAGGGCCTCGACCTGCGCTGACCTTCGTCACAAGTCATGGGATCTCTTCGGAGGTCCTGGCAAGATGGGGGGATGGAACGCAAGCTCGTGGTGGCAGCAGCGATCGTGGACGACCTGTCCGCACCGTCGGTGCTGCTCGGAGCGCGGCGTTCGCGCCCCGAGCATCTCGTGGGTATGTGGGAGTTCCCCGGCGGCAAGGTCGACCCGGGCGAGACGCCTGAGCAGGCGCTGCACCGCGAGCTGTGCGAAGAGCTCGGCGTGAAGGTCGAGCTGGGCTCGGAGTTCGTGGGCCCTGACGACGGCGGCTGGATCATCACGGACCGGCACGTCATGCGGTTGTGGTTCGCGCAGGTGCGCGAGGGGGCGCCCGAGCCGCTCATCGAGCACGACCTGGTGCGCTGGCTCGCACCCGAGGACTGGGACTCGGTCCCGTGGCTGCCGGGCGACGTGCGGATCGTCGAGGAGCTGCGGCTGCACGTGGGGGCGGGCTTCCGCGGGGCTGGCACCTGACGGGGCTCGTTTGACGTGGCGGACCGTCGTTCCGTGTACTTGTCCGCATGGATGACAGCTGTAGTCCCGACGACCTGCTCCCCGACGACTGCCGGCGGGAGCGGGTCTGATGGACCAGGACACTCTTGTCTCTGCCGGCCTCGTCCTGGTGTTCATCCTCGTCGGCGGCGTGTTCGCCGGCACGGAGATGGCCCTCGTCTCGCTGCGCGAGTCCCAGGTGGACCGCATGGCCACGGAGGGCGGCCGCAAGGCGCGCACCGCGCAGCTGGCCCGTGACCCGAACCGCTTCCTCTCGGCCGTGCAGATCGGTGTGACGGTCGCCGGGTTCTTCTCGGCGGCCTTCGGCGCCTCGACCCTCGCCCCGGACGTCGCTCCGCTCTTCGAGAGCGCCGGTCTGTCGAGATCGGCCTCGGAGACGACGGCGCTGATCGTCCTCACGCTCGTGATCGCGTACCTGTCGCTCGTCCTGGGCGAGCTCGTGCCCAAGCGCATCGCGCTGCAGCGCACCGAGCAGTTCGCGACGCTCGTCGCGCCGCCCCTCGACCGCTTCGCGCGGCTCATGCGCCCTGCGGTGTGGACGCTCTCGCGCTCGACCGACGCCGTCGTGAAGCTGCTCGGAGGCGACCCGAAGGCGCGCAACCAGGAGATGAGCGAGGAGGAGCTCCGCGGGATCGTCGCCGGTCACGGCGGGCTCGAGGACGTGGAGCGGCGCATCCTCGACGACGTGTTCGACGCCGCGGACCGCTCGCTGAGCGAGGTCATGCGTCCGCGCGGCGAGGTGGCGTTCATGGAGGCAGATCTCACGGTCGCCCAGGCGCTCGCGGTCGTCGCGGACGCGCCGTACTCGCGCTATCCGGTGATCGACGACAGCTTCGACGACGTCCTCGGGTTCCTGCACGTGCGCGACCTGCTCGGCGCGGAGCCGACGCTGCTCGTGCGTGACCTGACGCGCGAGATCCTCATGCTGCCGTCGACGAACCGCCTGCTGCCGTCGATGACGCGGATGCGCGCCGAGCGGGTGCACATCGCCGTCGTCGTCGACGAGTACGGCGGCACGGACGGCATCGTCACCCTCGAGGACATGGTCGAGGAGCTCGTCGGCGACATCCGCGACGAGTACGACACGGACGAGCCGGCGTTCGAGAGCGCGGTCGACGGCGTATTCACCGTCGACGCAGGCCTCACGATCGAGGAGTTCGCAGAGCAGACGGGCATCACGCTCGTCGACGGCCCCTACGAGACGGCGGCGGGCTACGTGATCGACCGGCTCGGCCGCCTCGCCGAGGTGGGCGACGTCGTGCACGTGGGCGACGACGAGCTGCGCGTCGCGGAGGTCGAGTCGAGGCGCATCAAGGTGCTCGAGGTGCACCTGGCCGACCGCGCCTGACGCGCGTCAGGCGCGCCGCGCCTGACCAGCCGCCTGGCCGATCGCGCCCGGCCAGCTGCCGCGGCCCGCCGGCCCTGCCTAGCCGCCCCGGCCCGCCGACCGAGTTGTCAGACGAGATGCACCACTTAGGCGTGCATCCGGTCTGACAATCGCGCGGGCGGCGCGCGTCAGGCGCGCGTCAGCCGGGTGATGACCTCGTAGTGGGCCGTCTGCGGGAACATGTCGAGCACGCGCGCTTCCGTGACGCGCAGGTTCGGCATCGCGGCGAGGTCCCGCGCGAGGGACACGGCGTTGCACGACGAGTAGACGACGTCGCGCACGCCCGAACGCTCGAGCCAGCTCGCGACGTCGGCGCCGATGCCGCGCCGCGGCGGGTTGACGATCACGAGGTCAGGCGCGGCGTCAGCGGAGAGCGCGAACGCCGTCGCGTCGCCCGCCTCGAAGCGGACGGCGAGGCCCGCCTCGGCAGCCGTGCGCCGCGCGGACCCGATCGCCTCCGCGCTCAGCTCGATGCCGAGCACGTCGCGGCCGGGCGCGGCGACGTGCAGCGCGAAGCCACCGACGCCGCAGTACAGGTCCCACACGGACCGGGGCGCGGCGGCGTCGACCCAGGCGGCGCCCTGCGCGTACAGCGCCTGCGCGATCGCCGTGTTCGTCTGGAAGAACGACTGCGGCAGCAGGTGCAGGTCCAGGTGGTTGACGCGCATGCGCAGCGAGTCGTCAGGCGTCAGCACGATCTCTTCGGGGCCCTCGAGTACCGCCTTGTGCTCGGGCTGGATGTTGGCCGAGACGACGCGCAGCCCCGGGATCGCCGCGAGGAGCGTCGGCAGGTGCTTGCGCAGGCGGGGCACCGCCTCGGTCGACCGCAGCACGAAGCGCGCCATGATCTCGCCGTCGGGCGAGAGCGTCAGCAGGACGTGCTTGAGCTCGCCGCGCCGTGACGGCACGTCGTACGGCGTCAGGCGCGCGGCCGAGATCGCGTCGGCGACGGCGGGGAGCGCCGCCCGCAGCGGCGCCTCGTGCAGGCCGCAGCCCTGCAGGTCGACGCCGCGGCCGAGCTCGTCGAGGATGCCGAGCGTCGGCGCCTCGACGGTCCCGCCGACGACCATCTTCGCCTTGTTGCGGAAGCCCTCATCGGGGCTCGCGACCGGCTCGTGCCAGACGGCGTCGGCCGCGCTCGGCACCTTGCTCAGCAGCGTGCGCGCGTGCGCGTCCTTCGCGGCGAGCTGGTCGAGGTAGGGCTCACCCAGGTGGGTGCAGGACCGGCACACGCCAGCCGCGTGGTACGCGCAGCGCACGACGGTCGACGGCGCGCTCAGGCGCCGCAGCCGCACCCGCCGCAGCCGCAACCGCCGGACTGCGGCGCCTCGGCCTCGGCGAGCGCAGCGGCGTCCGCGTCCGCGCGCGAGGTCAGGGGGATGCCGACCGGGCCGACGGCGACCGGCGAGCCCGAGCCGATCATCCCGGTGCCCGCGTAGACGCGCTCGCGGGTGCCGGCGAGCTGGCTGAACTCGTCCTCCGAGGAGTGCGTCGAGACGCCGGCGAGCTCGTAGCCCGCCTCGTCGATCGCCTCGCGCAGCGCGTCCTCGGGGAGCGGAGCGTCGGAGACGACCGTGACGGTCGACGCCTCGCCCACGTTGAGGTCCACGCTGACGTTCTTCACGCTGGGGACGGCCTCGAGCTCACGGGTGACGGCGGAGACGCAGTGTCCGCAGGTCATGCCGGTGACGTCGAGCGTGGTGATCGTAGACATCGCGGTTCCTTCGGGCTGGGCAACGGGTCCGGTGCCATTCTCGCACCGGACGGCGGGGTGCAGCAGTGACTCCTGCGTCACCACGCCGACGGACGGTAGTCCTTGAGGAACGCGCCGAACACATCCTCGCCGGCCTCGCCGCGCACGATCGGGTCGTAGACGCGGGCGGCGCCGTCGACCAGGTCGAGCGGGGCGTGGAAGCCCTCCTCGTGGAGGCGGGCCTTTGTCGTGTGCGGGCGCTCGTCCGTGATCCAGCCGGTGTCGACGCTCGTCATGAGGATGCGGTCCGTCTCGAACATCTCGCGCGAGCTGGTGCGCGTGAGCATGTTGACGGCAGCCTTCGCCATGTTGGTGTGCGGGTGGCCGGGGCCCTTGTAGCCGCGGGAGAACTGCCCCTCCATCGCGGAGACGTTGACGATGTACTTGCGGCGCGCGGGCGACGCGGCGAGCGAGGCCCGCAGGCGCGAGATGAGGATGAACGGCGCGGTCTCGTTGCAGAGCTGCACCTCGAGCATCTCGAGCGGGTCGACGTCCTGGACCTTGTCGACCCAGGAGTTCTGCGACACGAGGTCCGGCACGAGACCGGCGGCGTCGATCGCCGTGCCGGTCGCGACGCGGTCGAGCGACGACGAGCCCGCGCGCAGCGCCAGATCGGTCAGCAGGCCGGGGGCGGTGACGGACTCGTCGACGACGGTCGACACGGGCTTGCCCTCGTCGCGCCCACCCGCGCGCACCGACGCCTCGAGCGCAGCCGGGTGCGCGTCGTGCGAACGACCGTACGTCGTCACGGGCGGCAGGAAGCCCGACGGCAGCGGCGCGTCCTCGGCCTTCGCGAGCGGCGCGTAGGCGCCGGGCGAGCGGCGCACGGTCTGGGCCGCGTTGTTGATGAGGATGTCGAGCGGACCCTCCGCCGCGACGTCGTCGGCGAGTGCCATGACCTGCGCCGGGTCGCGCAGGTCGATGCCGACGATCTTGAGGTTGTGGATCCAGTCCGCCGAGTCCTCCATCGCCTTGAAGCGACGGATCGCGTCGTTGGGGAAGCGCGTCGTGATCGTCGTGTGTGCGCCGTCGCGCAGGAGGCGCAGCGCGATGTACATGCCGATCTTCGCGCGGCCGCCCGTGAGCAGGGCGCGCTTGCCGGTGAGGTCTGTGCGGGCGTCGCGCTTCGCGCGGTTCTCGGCGGCGCAGCGCGGGCAGAGCTGGTGGTAGAAGACGTCGATGTCCTGGTACGGCTCCTTGCACACGTAGCAGCCCTGCGGCTTCGACAAGCGTCCCGCGAACGGGCCCGTCGCCGTGCCCGGACGGATGTCGACGCCGGCCGTCTCGTCGTCGATGCGCGTCGGGGCGCCCGTCGCGGTCGACTCGATCACCGCGCGGTCCGCCGCCTGGATCGCCGCCTTCGCCTCGTCGCGGCGCTGCTTCTTCACAGTCTTGTAGAGCTTCGCCGTCGCACGCTGGAGCGCCACCTTGTCGGGGTGCTCGGGCGGGAGGGCGTTGGCGGCCTCGAGGATCTCGAGAGCGCGCGCGAGCTCGTCCGGGTTCACGCCCGCGGGCACGTCGTCGACGGAGGGGGAGGCTGATTCAGGCACGTGCTCCAGTATCTCAGGCGCTGCAATGACGGGGACCACACCCGCGATCGCATACCTGGGTCGGTTCCGCCCCTACCGACGTCGCAGGTAGCGTCGCGGGGACGCCGCCCACCGGGTGGCGCAGAGGGAGGAGCAGATGGACGTCGCGCTCGGAATGCAGGGGCTGCGCAAGAGGTTCGGCGACAAGGTCGCGGTCGAGCACGTCGACCTCGCGGTGCCCGCGGGGTCGTTCTACGGGCTCGTCGGCCCGAACGGCGCAGGGAAGACGACGACGCTGTCGATGGCGACCGGCATGCTGCGGCCCGACGCTGGGCGCGTCGACGTGCTCGGCGTCGACCTGTGGGCAGACCCGGTCACCGCGAAGGGCCTGATCGGTGTGCTGCCCGACGGCGTGCGACTGTTCGACCGGCTCACCGGACTCCAGCTCGTCGTCCACGCCGGCATGCTGCAGCGGCTCCCGCGCGCGACCGCCGTCGAGCGCGCCCAGTCGCTCCTTCGGGCCCTCGACCTCGAGCAGGACGCCGACACGCTCGTCGCCGACTACTCCGCCGGCATGACGAAGAAGATCGCGCTCGCGTGCGCGCTCGTGCACGCCCCCCGGCTGCTCGTCCTCGACGAGCCGTTCGAGGCCGTCGACCCGGTCTCCGCGGCGTCGATCCGCGGTATCCTTGCGGACTTCGTCGCGACGGGCGGCACCGTCATCGTCTCCTCGCACGTCATGGACCTCGTCGAGCGCATGTGCGACCACGTCGCCGTGCTCGCTGCCGGTCGCGTACTCGCGGCCGGCACGGTCGACGAGGTGCGGGCCGGGGCGTCGCTCGAGGACCGCTTCGTCGAGCTCGTCGGCGGCCGTCGCACGGGGGAGGGCCTCGAGTGGTTGCACCGCTCCTGAGCCTGCGCTGGCAGGTGTACCGCGCCACGATGCGGCGCAGCATCTGGCAGCTGATCGGTTTCGTCATCTCGGCGCTCTACGCGCTCGGCTTCGGCCTGCTCGCGATCGTCGGGCTGCTCTTCCTCGGCCTGCGCGACGACATCTCCGACGACGTCGTCGCGCTCGGGTCGCTCCTCGTCGTCGTCTGGACGGTCGGGCCGCTCGTCGCCTTCGGCGTCGACGACACGTTCGAGCCGCGGCGCCTCGCCCAGTTCCCGTTGAGCACGCGCGACCTCATGCTCGGCACGGGCGTCGCCGCGCTCGCGGGCCCCGGTGGGCTGGTCACGGTCCTCGTCTCCCTCGGCTTCGTCGCCGCGTGGGTGTCGCAGCCCGTCGCGCTCGTGGCCGCTCTTGTGGGCGCGGCGCTCGGCCTCGTCACCGCCGTCGTCGGCTCGCGCGCGACGACGTCGGCTGTGCGGCCCCTTCTCGAGGGGCGCCGCGGGCGCGACCTCATGCTCGGCGCGACTGTCGTCGGTGTCAGCCTCGTCGGACCCGCCATCGTGCTGTTCTCGGGTGCCGAGATCGAGGTGACCGCGCTCGCCCACCAGACCGCCCCGGTGCTCGCGTGGACGCCCTTCGGCGCTCCGTACGCCCTGCCCGCCGCCGTCGCCGCCGGGAGCTGGGGCGCGGCCCTCGCGCACCTCGCGATCGCCGTCGCGAGCCCCGTCCTGCTGATCCTCTGGTGGCGTCGCTCGCTCGAGCGCACGCTCGTGCGGCCGAGCCGCGTCTCCGCGGGTCGTGGGCGCGGCCTCGGGGTCCTCGGTCGCGTGCCCGACTCGCAGCTCGGCGCGGTCCTCGCGCGCTGCCTCACCTACTGGGTGCGCGACCCGCGCTACGTGACGTCGCTCCTGTCGATCCCCGTCGTCGTCATCCTCCTCGTGCTCTTCGCGGGGAACGGCACGTGGCTGCTCGTCGGCGGGCCGCTCATCGCGTGGTCGCTCGGCTGGGCCATCTCGACGGACGTCGCGCTCGACTCGACGGCCTTCTGGACGCACGTCGCCGCGCCCATGGGCGGCGCGCCCGACCGGTGGGGCCGCGCGCTCGCGATCGGCGTCCCCGGGCTCGTCCTCAGCCTCGGCGTCGCGGTCGGGACGCTCGCTTACGCCGACCGCTGGGACGCGACCGCCGCCGTGGTCGGCGCGACCGTCGGCACGCTCCTCGCGGCGCTCGGCCTCGCGTCGATCGTCTCCGCGATGGTCGTCTTCCCCGTCACCGCGCCGGGTGAGAACCCGTTCGCCTCGAAGCAGGGCGGCTCGTTGGCCGCGCTGCTCTCGCAGACGGTCGGCTCCCTCGCGCTCCTGCTCGTGCTCTCGCCGACTCTCGTCGTCGCGGTCGTCGCGATCGTCAAGACCTCCGCCGTCCTGTCGGCAGTCTCGGGCGTCCTCGGTCTCGCGACCGGCGTCGTGGCGCTCATGGTAGGCATGAAGGTCGGAGCGCGCCGACTCGAGGACGGCGCCCCCGAGCTCCTCGCGCGCCTCAGGTCCTTCTGAGGCGCGCGGGCGCGCTCACCCGCGCTGCCGAGAGGTGTCCAGCCCGGTCCATGCGTCACCCGCGATGGCTGCGACGACGGCAACGATCGCGGTGGCCGCGAGCCCTCGGCTCAGAGGCTTAGGGGTTCCGTTGTTGTCGCTCACGAGGGTGAACCTACCGCTGACGGACGAGATCCGGGCTTTCGAGATGTACCCGCCGATGCAAGGAGCGAGGGCTCTGAGCGCACTTGTGGGCAGACGCCTCGGCGCGCGGGCGCGCTCAGGTCCAGGCGTCGTCCGGCAGGTGGTGCGGGGCGCCGGGCGTCTCGTGCGGCGTGAAGTCCGGGTGCGGGCCGCGCTGCAGGTAGGTGCGCGCGAAGAGCAACGACTGCTCGACGTCGTCCCGGCGCTCCTGCGCGGACCGCGCCTTGCGCGTCCCGATCTCGACGACGACGTCCCCGGCGAAGTCCGACCGCGCGAGCCGCTCGAGCAGCTCCCGCACGGGCTGCGTGCCGCGCCCCGGCACGAGGTGCTCGTCGAAGCCCGACGACGTCCCGTCCGTCAGGTGCACGTGCGCGAGCCGCGAGCCGAACTGCTCCGCGAGCGTCAAGCACGACTGCCGCGACGTCGCGGCGTGCGAGACGTCGAGCGTCACCTTGTCGTAGTCGTGCTCCGTCGGGTCCCACCCCGGCAGGTAACCCGTGATCTCGCGCTTGCGGCCGCGCCACGGGTACATGTTCTCGACCGCGATCGTGATGCCCATGTCCTCGGTGAGCTCGTGCACCTGGTCCGCGAACTGGCGGGAGTACTTCCGGTGCCACGCGAACGGCGGGTGCACCACGACCGTGCTCGCACCGAGCGTGAGCGCCATGTCGACCGTCTTCGCGAGCTTGCTGCTCGGGCGGGCGCCCCACACCTGCTGGCTCACGATCAGCGTCGGCGCGTGCACCGAACGGATCGGCACGCCGTACTCCTGGGAGAGGCGGCTCAGAGCCAGATCGTCCTGCGACATCTTGTCGCCCCACACCATGACCTCGACGCCGTCATACCCCAGCTCCGCCGCCAGCTCGAACGCGTACGGCACCTTGCGCGGGTACACCGACGCGGTCGAGAGCGTGACGCTGACCTGCTTCACCGCTCCGTCATCAGGCATATCAGCACGATAGTCGGGTAACGCCGGAACGGCAGCGGACCAGGAAGTCCCGCAGGACGACGCCAGACGCCATGAATAATCGAGCCATGGCCGCCGACCCCCAGACCCTGTTCCCGGGCAAGTACTTCATCTCGACCGTGCTCGGGTCGCTCGACACCAAGACCGAGATGTCGGGGGCGCTCCGGCGCCGGTACCTCATGCGCGCCGGCATGGCCGGCATCATCATCGGCGTCTTCTACTCGGCGAGCTTCGCCGTCGCGTCCGCGTTCGCCGTCGTCGGCGACGGGCAGCTCAGCCAGGTCGGCAAGATCGCAGGCGCGCTCACGTTCGCGTGGGCGCTCGTGTTCATCTACTACACGCGGTCCGAGCTGCTGACGTCGAACATGATGATCGTCAGCGTCGGCCTGTACCACCGGCGCATCCGGTGGAGCCGCGCGATGCGGCTGCTCGGCCTGTGCCTGTTCGGCAACTTCCTCGGTGGCCTGCTCGTCGCCGTCCTCGTGCGGTTCTCCTCGATCCTCGACGGCGCCGCAGGCGTGCAGGCGCAGGCGTCGCTCGACCACAAGATGGAGTTCATCACTGCAGGCGCGTCCGGCTGGGGCGACCTGTTCGTCCGCGCGATCCTGTGCAACTTCCTCATCAACATCGCGATGCTCGTCGTCTACAACGGCTACATCAAGGAGGACCTGATGAAGGCCCTCGTCATGGTGGTCGCGGTGTTCCTGTTCGCCTACCTGGGCTTCGAGCACTCCGTCGCGAACACGGTGCTGTTCACGATCGCCGGGCTCGACGGCGGCCTCCCGCTCGGTGAGGCGCTCGCGAACGTGGGGCTGGCGCTCGCGGGCAACTTCGTCGGGGGTGGGCTGCTGATCGGCTGGTATTACGCGTACTGCAACGACGACCGGAAGTACGTCGCCGCGAGCTGACGCGGTTGCCGCGGGTGACGCCTCTGGGGCCGGTGTCGGCGCTGGCGCCGGGCTGGCGGAGCCGGGCTCGGCGGGCGGTGTGCCGCCCGCCGCAGCGGCATGGGCGGGAAGTCCCGGTAGCGGCCCCGCTCAGCCGTCTTGAGCGGCGGGCTCCTCGGTAGCGCCGGACGAGCCCTCGGTGCCAGGCGTGCCCTCCGCACCGGGCACGCCGTCGGTGACGGACTGCTCGGACGTGTCGGGCGTCGGGGTCACGGGCGGGGCGGTCTGCGTCGGGGCGTCCGTCGGCGACGGCGTGCTGGTCGGCGGTGCCGTGGGCGCGGGCGTCGTCGGGGTCGGGCTCGGCACGTCTGTCGGCGTGGGCGTCGGCTCGGGCGACTCGGTCGGCTCCGTCGTCGGCTCGTCCGTCGGCGCAGGCGCCTCCTGCGTGGGGGTCGGGGTCGGCTTCTGCGCGGGCGTGCCGCGGTTGGGGCGCACGCCGGAGATGGTCGTGCCGGACCCTTCCTGCCCGCGGACGACGTCCGACAACGGCTTGCCGAAGCCCAGCTCGACCGCGGTCACCGCGGCGATGACGATCACGAACGTCACGAGGGCGGTCACGACGTACGGGCGGCGCGAGCGACGCGCGGGCGCCATGAGCGCCTCGGGAGACCTGGCGGCGCGCTGCGCCGCGGCAGCGGGAGCGGCGGCGTCAGGCGCTGCGGCGACCGGTGCCGTCGGCGGCGTCGCCGCCGCGGTCGGAGCGTCGGGAGTGGACGTTGCCGCCGGGACGGCCGCCGTCTCCTCGGGCGTCCGCGCGCTCGGCGTCGACGCGGCGGACGCCGTCGCGGACGGTGACGACACTGTCGGCGACGGCGCAGGCGTGGCCTGCGCGGCGTCGTCCTGGTGCGCAGCCTGCGTCTCGCGGACCTCGTCGACGATGACCGTCTGCTCGACCGCCGTCGTGCGTGCACCGCGGACAGCGGGCAGGACGGCGGTGTCGCCGACGCGCACGACGCGCGGCGCGAGCGTCGTGACGACGTAGCGCGTGCGCACGAGGGACCGCGTGTACAGGTAGTTCGCGACGGCGGTGAGGACGGCCGCGACGGCCGCGCCGATGAGCGTGCCGGCCACACCGAGGTAGGACAGGGCGACGGTCGACGTGATCGCCGTCAGCACGGACGCGGCGATCTGCACGAAGGAAGGCTTGGGGACGTCCGCGACGGGTCGCGGGGTCTGCGCCTCGGCGTGGTCACCGTTCGCGGGGGTCGACGACGACCCCGCTGCGGGCACGGCGGGCTCGGACGGCGTGGAGTCAGGGGTGCGAGAGGGCAGAGTCATGTCCTGTCCACGGTAACCGGCGCCCGTGCAGCGGGGGTGAAGGGGCCGTGAGAGGGCGGCGTGACTCTGCGCCTCCTGGTGCCGCCCGGAGGAACGGATCAGCCCGCGTCGCGCGGAGGCAGCCCTGCCACGGACGCGACCTTCCACCCGAGGAAGGCCTTCTCGACCGTGATCGTCAGGCGCGCGGTCTGCTCGCTCAGCGCGGCGTCCGGGTGCTCCGGGTCCGTGACCTCGCGGAACGTCACGTCGTAGACGCCCGACGGCGAGCCGTCCGTCGCGCGTGTGACGACCTCCGCGCTCTCGAAGGCCAAGCCCTCGGCGGCGCCGCAGCCCTTGACCTCCCGGAAGCGGGCGACCTCCGGGGAGGACGGGTCGACGAGCATCCGATCCGTCGTCGGGCAGCCGCTCTTCGCGGGGTCCGCGGACCCGACGCCGCGCGGGGCCCGCAGGAACGCCGTGATGCGCTCGCCGGGGGTCGTGCGTTCGAGCGCGGGGAAGCGCTCGGCTGCTGCTTGGAAGGCCAGCGCACCGACGACCCACAGCACGATCGCCGCGACGATGCCCCTGAGGATCCGGCGACGGCGACGGTCCCACGCGCGGTCCCGCTCGTCCTCAGCCGCCTGCTGGGGCGTCGCGGGTCGGGCGGCCTTCCGTACTTTGTCCCCGAACCGCTCGGAGTCGGTCCACGCGGTGCCGTCCCACCAGCGTTCGCCTCCCTCCGGGTGCCGGTACCAGCCGGCAGGGCCGACGAGGACCTCGCCGCCGCCGTCGGGCGCGGTCACCGTCTTGCGGTGGGGCGGGTCCGGGAGCGGGGGTGGGGTCGTAGTCACACGCGGCAGCGTATCGGCCGGGCTCCAGACTTTCCTGGGGTGCGACCTGCGCTCCGACGCACGGCCAGCCCGGCGCGCTGACGCCCAGCACCCGTCGAGGGTGCCGGGCGCCGACGCTCGAGCGCGGAAGCGAGGCGCGCTCCCTGTCAGGCGCGGACGAGCGCGCCTCGTGCGGAACGCGTCGCCTCAACCAGGTGGGTCAGCGCAGGGACGACCTCCGCGTAACCGCGCGTCTTGAGGCCGCAGTCCGGGTTGATCCACAGCAGCCCCGGGTCGACGTCAGCCGCCGCGAGGCTGATCAGCTCTCCGAGCTCGTCGACCGACGGCACCCGCGGCGAGTGGATGTCGTACACACCCGGCCCGACGCCGCGGCCGAAGCCCGCGTCGCGCAGTTCACCGAGTACCTCCATGCGCGAGCGCGCCGCCTCGATCGACGTGACGTCAGCGTCGAGCGCGTCGATCGCCCCGATGACCTCGCCGAACTCGGAGTAGCACAGGTGCGTGTGCACCTGCGTGTCCGCACGGACGCCCGACGTCGCGAGCCGGAACGACGCCACAGACCAGTCCAGGTAGGCGGCCTGGTCCGCGCGCCGCAGGGGCAGCAGCTCACGCAGCGCAGGCTCGTCCACCTGGATGATCGCGACCCCCGCCGCCTCGAGGTCCGCGAGCTCGTCGCGCAGCGCGAGCCCGATCTGCGTGGCGGTGTCCGCGAGAGGGAGGTCGTCGCGCACGAACGACCACGCCATGATCGTCACCGGGCCCGTGAGCATTCCCTTGACCGGCTTGGGCGTGAGCGACTGCGCGAACCGCGTCCAGCGGACCGTCATCGGGGCGGGCCGTGAGACGTCGCCCCACAGGATCGACGGACGCGTGCAGCGCGTGCCGTACGACTGCACCCAGCCGTTGCGCGTCACCGCGAAGCCGTCGAGCAGCTCGGCGAAGTACTGCACCATGTCGTTGCGCTCAGGCTCGCCGTGCACGAGCACGTCGAGCCCTATCTCCTCCTGCAGCGCGATCACGCGCGCGATCTCGGCCTCCATGGCGGCGTCGTACTGCGCGTCGTCCAGCTCGCCGCGCGCGTGCGCGGCCCGGGCGACGCGGATGTCCGTCGTCTGCGGGAAGGAGCCGATCGTCGTCGTCGGCAGCGGCGGCAGCCCGAGGCGCGCCGCCTGGGTGTCGCGGCGCTCGGCCGCGGAACCGCGCTCGAGGTCCGACGGCGCGACCCCGGCCGTGCGGGCGCGCACCGCCTCGACGCGGACGCCGGCTGCGGTCGCGCGGGCGGCGAGAGCGGCGCTCGCGGCGGCGATCTCTGTCTCGACGGCATCGCGGCCCTCGACCAGGCCGCGTGCGAGCGTGACGACCTCGAGGACCTTCTCGTCGGCGAACGCGAGCCACGAGCGAAGGCCCGCGTCGAGCTGCGGCTCGGCGGCGGTCGTGTGCGGGACGTGGAACAGCGACGTCGACGTCCCGACCGTCACCCGGGCGCCGAGCGTGGTGAGCTTCTCCACCTGCGCGAGCCGCGCGCCGAGGTCGGCGCGCCACACGTTGTGCCCGTCGACGACGCCCGCGACGAGCGTCTTGCGCGCAAGCCCGGCCACGACGTCGGCGGGCCGGACCTGCTCGGCCGGCGAGTCCGTCAGTCCCGGCGTGAGTCCGTCAGTTCCAGCTGACTCAGTCGCGCTGGAGGTGACGGACTCGCTGGAGGTGACGGACTCGCTGGAAGGGGCGGGGAGGGCGGCCGGGCTGGGCAACGCGCCCTTGACCAGGTCGAAGGCCACGGCCTCGACGTCCGACGCCGCGACGACCGGGAGGTTGTCGCCGAGGTCCCCGTAGGGGGCCGCGAGCAGGATCGCCGGGCGCTGCGCGCCCACGGCGAGGTCGGACGCGAGCGCGCGGTACGCGTCCGTCACCGCCGTGCGCACCCGCTCGCCGGGCACGTCGAGCGTGTCCGTCACGAGGGCCGGCTCGTCGAGCTGGACCCACGGCGCACCTGCGGCCGCGAGGCGGCCGAGGAGCTCCGCGTACACGGGCAGCAGGTCGGCGAGCCGGTCGAGCGGGCGGAACCCTGCCGGGGCGTCGTCGCTCGGCTTGCTGAGCAGCAAGAACGTCACAGGCCCGACGACGACGGGCCGGGTCACGACGCCCGCCTCGCGAGCCTCGACGTACTCCGCGACGATCCGGTCGCTCACGAGCCGCAGCTCCGTCTCGGGACCGATCTCCGGGACGAGGTAGTGGTAGTTCGAGTCGAACCACTTCGTCATCTCGAGCGGCGCGACCTCGTCGTCGCCGCGGGCGAGCGCGAAGTACGCGGCGAGGTCGAGCGAGCCGTCCGCGGCGCGCAGGTGCGCGAACCGGGGCGGCACCGCCCCGACCGTCGCGACGACGTCGAGCACCTGGTCGTAGAACGAGAACGACGACGGCACGGCGGCCGGCTCGGTCAGGCCGAGCGCGACGAGGTGGTCGCGCGTGCGAGCCCGGAGCTCGGCGGCCTGCTGCTCGAGCTGGGACGCGCTGACGCGGCCCGCCCAGAACGACTCGACCGCGCGCTTGAGCTCGCGGTTCGGACCGATGCGCGGGTAGCCGAGGACAGTCGCCGCCGGGAATGCGAAGTTTGTGCCCTGGACGAGGGCAGGGCTGTGCTGCTGGTTGGTCATGGTGCGTCTCTCTTCGGGGTCAGTCGACGGCGACGGTGTCGCTCGTCGAGCTCAGCTGTGCGTGTGCTGCCCCGACCCACGGCCCGCTGGCCAGGTCTGGCTCCGCCAGCCCGGCCGGAGCCGGGCCCGTGGAACCGCCGCCGAGGTGGACACCCTCGAGCAGGTCAAGTGCTGGGCGTGACTTGTTGAACGTATAGATGTGGAGGCCAGGGGCGCCGGCCTCGAGGACGGCCGAGACGAGTCCCGCCGACGCCTCGATGCCGCGCCTGTGGCGCGCCTCGTCGTCGGGCAAGGACTCGAGCTCGCGGACGAGCGCCGACGGTGCGGGCACCCCCGTGAGCTCCTCGACGCGCCGCAGGCGCGCCGGGTCGGTCGTGGGCAGGACACCCGCGAGGATCGGGATGGTGACGCCTGCCGCGCGGGCGGACTCGACGAACGACAGGTACGTGTCCGCCTCGTAGAAGAGCTGGGTGATCGCGAAGCTCGCACCCGCCTCCTGCTTCGCGAGGAGGTGCTCGACCTCCTGTGCGGGCGTGGTCCCGGCGGCGCGGTTGCCGCCCGGGAAGGTCGCGACGGCGATCGTCAGCGGTCGCGCTGCGCCGCGCAGGGCAGACGCCGCGCTGCGGTCGCAGCGGTTCGCCTCGACCTCGCGCAGGAGGGCGACGAGCTCGATCGACGAGTGCACGCCGTCGGACGGCGGGCGCCAGTCGGGCTGGTCGCGCGGCGGGTCGCCGCGCAGGGCGAGGAACGAGCGCACGCCCGAGGCGAGGAACTCGTCGATGACCTCGGCGACGTGTGGGCGCGTCGCACCGACGCACGTGAGGTGTGCGATCGGCAGGACTGGCGTCTGCCGGGCGAGGGTGGTGACGACGGCGCGGGTCGTCGCGCGGTCCGTGCCCGCCGCGCCGTAGGTGACCGACATGAAGTCGGGGCGGGCCGTGAGGAGCTGGCGCACCGTCGTCCAGAACTTGGGCGCGGCGTCGGGGTTGCGCGGGGGCATCAGCTCGAACGACACGGTCGGGCGGACCGACGAGTCGACGATGTCGGCGATGCTCATGAAGCCTCCATAGGTACGTCCATCGAACCTGGCTTTAGCACCCGCACCCTCAGGAGGCTTCCGTAGTGGGGGGTTGCTGCGGCGTCGACGAGCCAGGACTCTCGACCGCTCTGGATGGTTGTGACTCGAGGTTAGGGCCGCGAGTCACGGCCCCCAAGAGGTGTCCGCATGGCGAGATCGAGTGTCCATGGTTGCCGCAGGCCCCCATCTGCGACGGATCGCCCGGATGCACACGTCACGTGTGCATCCGGGCGATCGGTGTGACGGGCGGCCTGTGCCCCCAATGACGGATCGCCCGTGTGCACATCAGAAGTGTGCACACGGGCGATCGGTCGGCCCGGGCGTCGGGCTCAGCGGCGACGCGGCTCGCCCGGCGGGAACTCGCCGTCGTCCGAGCCGTCGTCAGCCTGGAAGATGAGGTTCGACAGCTCGCGCTGCACCTCGGCGATTCGCGGCACGTCGTAGAGCATGACGCCGGCCTTCTCGGTCGCGTCCGACACGACGATCGTCCCGCAGCCCAGCAGACGGTCGAGCAGGTCGCGCTCGTACGTGAAGTCGTTGATGCGGAACAGCGGGATGTCGCGGCCCACGCGCGTGATGATGCCCTCGCGGGTGATCAGGCGCTTGTTCGTGAACGTATAGCTCGAGTGCCGCCACCGCAGGTACGGCACCAGCACCCACGTCACGAGCGTGACGATCGCGACCGCACCGACGGCGACCAGGACCCACTGCTTCGCGTCGTTCTCCGGGAACCACACGAGCGCAGCGACGAAAGCCGCCACGACCAGCAGGAACAGCAGAAACGGCTTGAAGAGCGCCTTGGGGTGCGTCCGGGTCGTCAGGACCACGAACTCGCCGTTGCCGAGGGTCTTGTCGATGCTCATGGCGGCATCCTTCCACGCGAAGGCCCTGCTGGGCAGGGCCTCCCTCCTGCCGCGCGCCGACCGCGCTGCCGCGCCGCCCGTGGTCAGGACCGCCAGGGCACCTGCGGCGACCGGTGGAACGCGACGCCGTCGCGCACCCACCGCTCGCCGTGCGCGGCGAGCGACTCGAGGAACGTTCCCGTGTCGCGCGGCGACCCCCACGCGACGGACGCGACGGCGGGCAGGCGCGGGAGGAGCATCGTCGTGACGTCGTCCCACGTCCGCAGGGTCTCCGTCCACAGGCACGCCTCGACGCCCTCGATCTTGTCCGCGGGCACCCCCGGGAGCACGCTCGCGGGCTCCCACTCGTAGGCGTCGCGCACCTCGACCGTGCCCGCCCAGGTCAGGCCGAGCTCCTGGCTCTCGTCGTGCTTGAGGTCGAGGTAGGCGTGCGGCGCGGGGGACGCGACGAACCGGACGTCGCGCTCGCGGGCGAGGTCGGCGAGGTGGCTCGTGTCGATGTCGTACGTCCAGAACTGCAGGAGCGTGCCGGCCGGGAGCTGCACGGGGGCGGCCTCCTGCCACATGACGAGCTGCTTGCCGTGCTCCGCGACGACGATGCCGAGCCGCTCCACGAACGCCGCGTACTCCTCGGCCGTGAGCGTGTGCGCCTCGTCGCCGCCGAGGTGCAGGCGCGGGCCGCGGGTGTGGCGCGCGAGCGTGCCGACGACGTCGTCCACGAAGGACCACGTCTCGGCGGACGTCAGGTGGACGTTCGAGAAGCCGACCTCGATGCCGGCGTACGGCTCGCGCGGCTCGCCGTCCGGGCTGATCTCGGGATAGGCCACCTGGGCGGCGTGGGTGTGGCCAGGCATGTCGATCTCGGGGACGACGGTGATGTGCCGCGCTGCGGCGTAGTCCTGCAGGTGCTCGTACTCGGCGAGGGTGAGGTAGCCGCCCGGGCCGCCGTCGACGTCGTTCGCGGACGCGCGCTCGAGAAGCAGCGGACGCCCCTCGATCTCGAGGCGCCAGCCCTGGTCGTCGCTCAGGTGCAGGTGCAGCTGGTTGAGCCGGTAGGTCGCGGCGAGGTCGACGAGCCGTTCGATGTCGGGGACGCCGAAGAAGTGGCGCGCGACGTCGAAGGAGATCCCGCGCAGCGGGTACGTCGGGGCGTCCTCGCACGCGTAGGCGGGGATCGTCGTGATGCCGGCGTCGTGCCGCGAGTCGGCGAGGAGCTGGAGCAGGACCTGCACGGCGTAGAACGCGCCCGCGGCGTCGCCTGCGCGGAGGTGCCAGCCGGCGTCGGACAGGTCGAGGGCATAGCCCTCGCTCGGGAGGGTCGCGTCGAGCGATGCGGTCGCGGGGGTCGCGGCGCTGCCCGACGGCGCGACGAGCGGGCCCACCGTCCGTGCGTCGCGGAGCGCGTGGGCGGCGTTCGGCGCCCAGGGCTCGAGCGCGACGGCGAGCGCGGCGAGCGTGCGCGGGTCGACGACGGTCGTCCCGCGGTCGGGGTGCACGGTGCGGGGGGCGGGGATGACGGCTGGCGACGTCGGCATGGGTCCATCCTTGCTCGTCGGGAGGTCCGGGAGCGGGAGCTGGCCGGACATCTGGGCGACCGATCCCTCTGCTGCACACGTGAGGTGTGCGGTGGGGCGATTTGTCAGGGGGGGGAGGCTGGGTCGTGAGGGTTCAGGCCGACAGATCGCCTTGATGCACACGTGAGGTGTGCATCCGAGCGAAGTGTCAGCGGGTCGGGCTGGTGGCTGGGCGGTGGGGCGAGTGGCTGGCGACGGATCGCTCTGGTGCACAGATCACGAGTGCACGGGGGCTATCGGTCGGGGGGCGGGCCGGGTCGGTGCAACAGGGGCGATGTTCTCGAAGGTCACGATTTGGTCGCGGGGAGCGAGACCTCTTGACCGAACTAAGTAAGTAAACTGTACTAACTACATGGCCAGGACGACACCCCTCACCGACGCCCGCCGCGGGACCACCCGCATCGCCGCGCCAGCCGCGAAGATCCTCCCGGGCGACGCACGCCTGCACCACCGCGCGCTCGTCCTGCAGAACCTCGCGGACCACGGACCGCTGTCCCGCGCCGACCTCGCCCGCCTCACCGGCCTCACCCGCGTGACGATGTCCGACGTCGTCGCCGGGCTCCTCGAGGACGACCTCCTCGTCGACCTCGGGCCCCGCCCCGGCACCCGCATGGGCAAGCCCGCCACCCTCGTCGGCATTAACCCCACCGGCGCCTACGTCGCGAGCCTCGACCTCTCCGGCGAGCACGCCCTGCGCGGCGCCGTCGTCGACCTCGCCGGCACGATCGTCGTCCAGCACGACCTCGAGCTCGGCGAGGACCGCGGCGAGGACGCCGTCGACCGCACGATCGAGCTCGCCCGCCGCCTCCTCGCGGACGCGCCCGGCACCGTCCTCGGGCTCGGCGTCGGCACCCCCGGCGTGGTCGACGCCGAGGGCGTCGTCCGCAACGCCCCCAACCTCAGGTGGTCGCGCCTGCCCCTGCGCGACCGCCTGGCCGACGCGCTCGGCATCGCCGTCCACGTCGCCAACGACGCTGACACCGCCGCCCTCGCCGAGGACTCGACCGGTCGCACCGGCGGCGCGGGGCTCCTCTTCGTCGAGATTGGCCGCGGCCTCGGCGCCGGCATCCTCCTCGACGGTCACCTCCTGCGCGGCCCCCTCGGGACCGCGGGCGAGATCGGTCACGTGACCGTCGACCCGGACGGCCCGGAGTGCTCGTGCGGCCGCCGCGGCTGCCTCGAGTCGTTCCTCGCCGTCCCCCGCCTGCGCGCGGAGATCGCCGACCTCACGCCCGCCGGGGCGAGCGAGGCGCTCGCCGCCGCAGGCCGTCGTCTCGGGCTCGTCCTCGCCCCCGTCGTCCAGGCCCTCGGCCTGCACGACGTCGTCCTGTCCGGGCCCGAAGACCTCGTCGACGGCGCCCTGCGCGAGTCGACCGCCAGCACCCTCGTCGCGCACACCCGCCCCTTCGGCGAGGACGAGGTGCACGTCCGCATGTCCGCCCTCGGGCACGACGGCGTCCTCACCGGCGCCGCCGCGCTCGTCCTCGACGGCGAGCTGGGCCTCGCCTGAAGCCAAAGCCCACCCCCTCGCACGACCTTCACGACAGCCCCAGGCCGCACGCGGCCGAACCGGAAGGAAGATCAATGAAGATCCGCAAGATCGCGTTGCTCGGCGCCGCCGCAGCGCTTGCGCTCACCGGCTGCTCCACTGACGGGTCCACGACGGACCCGACGGCGGCCGCCCCGTCCGACACCGCCTCCGCTCCCGCAGAGGACCGCAGCATCACGCTCTGGCTCGCGGACCAGGAGAAGGACGTCGCTCCCGCGCTGCCCGAGTACCTCAAGAAGGAGTTCGCGGCCGCGACCGGCGCGACCCTCAACATCGAGTTCATCGGCTGGGGCGAGCTGCTGCCGCGCCTGTCGACCGCGCTGTCCAACCCCGACCAGACGCCCGACGTCGTCGAGATCGGCAACACGCAGGCACCGACGTTCACGACCGTCGGCGCCTTCTCCGACCTGACCGACAAGCTCGACGAGCTCGCGGGCGGCGACACGATCGTCCCGCAGGGCTTCGTCGACGCCGGCAGCGTCGACGGCAAGGTCTACGCCGTGCCCTACTACTGGGGCTCGCGCTACGTCTTCTACGACAAGAGCGCGTTCAAGGACGCCGGCATCGAGGTCCCGAAGACCCTCGCCGACTTCGGCGACGCCGCGAAGAAGCTCACGACCGACGAGAAGAGCGGCTTCTGGCTGCCCGGCCAGGACTGGCGCAACGGCATCTCGTGGCTCTTCGCCAACGGCGGCGACATCGCCGTCAACGAAGGCGGAAAGTGGGTCGGCAAGCTCTCCTCGCCCGAGAGCCAGAAGGCCCTCGCGCAGGTCAAGGACCTGTTCGAGAACGCGACGCACGCACCGAAGGACGGCGAGGACGCCGAGGCGTGGACGCCGTTCAACAACGGTGACACCGCGATGTTCATGGCCCCGAGCTGGGCGCGCTGGTCGGTGACCGAGGACCTCGCCGAGAACCTCGGCGCGTTCGCCCTCCCGGGTGTCGACGGCGGCACCGCCCCCGTCTTCGCGGGCGGCTCGAACATGGGCATCTCGAAGGCGTCGAAGAACCAGGACCTCGCGTTCGAGCTTCTCAAGGTCGTCTACTCCGACGGCTACCAGAAGGTCCTCGCCGAGAACGGCATGGGCCCGGTGCGTGACTCGTTCACGAGCCTCATGGGCGACGACGAGTTCGCGCAGGCTGCGATCGCGGCGTCCGCGACCGCCAAGCTCACGCCTGCCTCGGCCGGCTGGGCGTCCGTGGAGCAGTCCCGGGTCATGGAGGAGTTCTTCGGGAAGATCGCGCAGGGCGGCGACATCGCCGCGCTCGCGGCGGAGACCGACGCGACCCTCAACAAGGTCCTGAACTAGTCGCGGCTGCGGGGTGCCGGTCTTTCCCCCCGGACCGGCACCCCGCCCTGCAAGGAGACCCACCATGAGCGACCTCCTCGTCGCACCGCCCGCGCCGCCGTCGCGCAGGCGTCGGGACGCGAAGCGGCCCCCGAGCTCGAAGACCTCGCGACGGCTGCGGGCGGTAGCCCCGTACCTGCTCGTCCTGCCCGTCGTCGTGACGCTCGCCGTCGCGCTCGGCTACCCGCTCGTCCGCCAGCTCGTCATGTCGTTCCAGGAGTTCGGCCTGGCCCAGCAGTTCGGTGCGGAGCCCGAGTGGGTCGGCCTCGAGAACTACAAGACCCTCTTGACCGACGACGCGACGTGGGCGGTCATCATCCGCTCGCTCGTGTTCTGCGCGGTCAACGCGGCCGTGACGATGATCCTCGGCATGGCCGTCGCGGTGCTCAAGACGAAGCTGTCGACGTGGGTGCGGATCGTCGTCCAGTCGGTGCTCCTGCTCGCGTGGGCGATGCCCGTCATCGCGTCGATGACGGTGTGGCAGTGGCTGTTCGACACGCAGTACGGCGTCATCAACTGGCTGCTCGTCAAGCTCGGCTTCGGCCAGTACGCGCAGCACTCGTGGCTCCTCGAGCCCATGTCGTTCTTCTTCGTCGCGACCGTCATCGTCGTGTGGATGAGCGTGCCGTTCGTCGCGTTCTCCCTGTACGCGGCCCTCACGCAGGTCTCCTCGGAGCAGCTCGAGGCCGCGCAGCTCGACGGCGCCGGCGCCTGGCAGCGGTTCCGCCACATCACGGTGCCGACGATCATGCCGGTCGTCTACGTCGTCTCCCTGCTGCAGGTCGTGTGGGACCTGCGCGTGTTCGCGCAGATCTACTACCTCCAGGGTGCGGGCGGCCTGCGGTCGCAGACGGACCTGCTCGGCACGCACATCTACAACCTCGGCATCGGCCAGTCGAGCTACGGCATGGCCTCCGCCGTCGCGATCTTCATGCTCGTGCTCACGCTCGTGCTGACCATCGGCTACGTCCGCAAGCTGGCGAAGGAGGACTGACATGTCACGCAAGGTCTCCAACGCCCTCGGGCTGGTCGTCGCGCTCGTCTGGGTGTTCCCCGTCTACTGGATGGTGAGCTCGTCGTTCCTCGACTCGACCCAGGTGCGCAGCAAGGACCCGGTGTTCTGGCCGTTCGGCGGTGACGCCTCGGCGTACGGGCGCGTGTTCGACGACTCGTTCCTCGCGTCGATGCGCCTGTCGGTGACGGTCACGCTCATCACCGTCGTCGTCGCGCTGATCCTCGCGTTCCTCACCGCGATCGCGGTATCCCGGTTCCGCTTCCGCGGCCGCAAGGCGCTCGTCCTCACCGTGCTGATCGTGCAGATGATCCCCGCCGAGGGCCTGTTCATCTCCCAGTACAAGATGCTCGAGGGCTGGCACCTGCTGAACTCGATCCTCGGCCTGTCGCTCCTCTACGTCGCGGCCGTGCTGCCGTTCACCGTGTGGATGCTGCGCGGGTTCGTCGAGGGCATCCCCGTCGACCTTGAGCACGCCGCGATGATCGACGGCTGCTCGCGCACGCGCGCCTTCTTCGTCGTGACGTTCCCGCTGCTCGCTCCCGGGCTCGTCGCGTGCGGCGTGTACGCGTTCCTGCAGGCGTGGAACGAGTTCACGCTCGCGACCGTCGTCATGAGCCCGTCGAACCGGACGGTGCCGCTGTGGTTGCGCGGCCTGACGACGTCGTCGAACGCGGCGATCGACTGGCCCGGCGTCATGGCAGGCGCGGTGCTCGTCGCGGTGCCGGTCATGGTCTTCTTCATCATCGTGCAGAACAAGATGACGTCCGGCCTTGTCGCCGGCGCTGTCAAGGGCTGACACCGCAATCCCAGAGAGGTACCTTCCATGGAGATCGTGATCCTGCCGTCCGCGGCAGAGATCGGACGGCTCGGAGCCGACGTCGTCGAGAGGCTCGTGCGCACGTCGCCCGCGCCGGTGCTCGGCCTCGCGACCGGCTCGTCGCCGCTGCCCGTGTACCGCGAGCTGATCGCCCGGCACCGTGCAGGACTGTCCTTCGAGCACGTGCAGGCGTTCCTGCTCGACGAGTACGTCGGGCTGCCCGCCGGCCACGAGCAGTCGTACGCCCGCACGATCCGGCGTGAGCTGACCGAGCACCTCGACATGCCCGACGCCGCGGTGCACTCGCCCGACGGCGCCGCGGAGGACACCCCCGCGGCGTCGGCTGCGTACGAGGAGGCGATCGCCGCCGCGGGCGGCGTCGACGTGCAGATCCTGGGGATCGGCGCGAACGGTCACCTCGCGTTCAACGAGCCGGGCTCGTCGCTCGCGTCGCGCACGCGCATCGTCACGCTCACCGACCGCACGCGGCAGGACAACGCGCGCTTCTTCGACTCGATCGACGACGTGCCGCGCTGGGCCCTCACGCAAGGCCTGGGCACGATCAGCGACGCGAAGCACCTGCTCCTCGTCGCTACGGGCGAGGCGAAGGCCGCAGCGGTCGCGGCGATGGCGGAAGGGCCGGTGAGCGCGTCGTGCCCCGCGTCGGTCGCGCAGCTGCACCGCCATGTCACGGTCCTGCTGGACGAGGCGGCCGCGAGCCGCCTCACCGGGGCCGAGCGCTACCGCGAGGTGTACGCCCACAAGCCCGCGTGGCAGGGGCTGTGAGCACCGACGCGCTCGTCGCCCTCGACGTCGGCGGCACGAGCATCCGCGGCGAGCTGCTCCGCCCCGCGCGGGACGCCGGAGAGGTCGTCGACCTCGAGGTCCTCGAGCGCGTGCTCGCGGACACCCCGCGCGGAGGCGCGGAGCCCGACGGCGACGCGATCCTCGACGAGATCGAACGCGTCTGCAAGGCCCTCCTCGACTCCGCGACGTCGCACCGCGTCTCCGTCGGCGCGGTCGGCGTCGCGGTACCGGGCGTCGTCGACACCGCCGCAGGCGCCGTGCACCTCGCCGGGAACCTCGGCTGGCGCGACGTCCCCGTCGCCGCCGAGCTCTCGGCACGCCTCGGCGTGCCCGTCCGGGTCCACCACGACGTCGCGTGCGCCGGCCTCGCCGAACGCACCCTCGGCGCGGGCCGCGGCGTGCGCGACCTCCTCGCCGTCTTCATCGGCACCGGCATCGCCGCGACCCTGACCGTCGCGGGCATGCCCGTCACGGGCGGGCACCACGCGGGCGAGCTCGGGCACGTCCCCGTCCGCGAGCCCGGGCTGCCCTGCCCGTGCGGGCAGACCGGCTGCCTCGAGGTGTACGCGTCCGCACGCGCGATCGGCCGGGCCTACGCCGCCGCGACCGGCCGCGACGACGTGACGTCGCGCGACGTCGTCGCTGCCCTCGGCACCGACCCTGCCGCCGACGCCGTGTGGGACGACGCGCTCGACGCCCTCGCCCACGCACTCCTCGGCGCCATCACCCTCCTCGGCACCGAACGCATCGTCCTCGGCGGCGGCCTGTCCCTCGCAGGCGACGCGCTCGTCGCGCCGCTGCGCGAACGGCTCCTCGCCCGGGCGCGCGTCGCCGTCGTCCCCGACATCGTCACCGCGGGCCTCGGGCCGCGCGCAGGAGTCGTGGGCGCGGCGCTCGCGACGCTCGGTTGACCGGGTCTCGGCGCCGCAGCAGCCCCTGGCGTTGACGCACGTCAAGGTGGCGCCACGCCGTCGTCCCTAGCCTCGGGGCGAGGCCGCGCTCGCGGCCCGTGAGCGAAGGCGAGGACCCGACATGACGACTGTCAGCACGTGGACGCGGAACCGGTGGACGGTTCCCGGGGTGTCGGGGCTGCTGGTGCTCGCGTCGTTCGTGGCGCAGCGGTTCGGGGGTGCGACCGTCGGGGACGTGCTCATGGTCGCGGCGGCCGTCGTCGCGGGCGCACCCGTCGTCGTCAAGGCGGTGCGCGCTGCGCTCGTGCGGGTCGTGAGTATCGACCTGCTCGTCTCGGTCGCGGCGATCGGTGCCGTCCTGGTCGGCAACTACTGGGAGGCCGCCGCGGTGACGTTCCTGTTCGCCGTCGGGCATGCGCTCGAGACGGCGACGCTCGACCGGACGCGCTCCGCGCTCGCTGAGCTCGTCGCGCTCGCACCCGACGTCGCGGTCGTCCTGCGCGACGGCGAGCAGGAGGAGGTCCCGACGCGGGACGTCCGCACGGGCGAGACCGTCCTGGTGAAGAACGGCGCGAAGGTCCCCGTCGACGGCGTGGTCGTCGGCGGGTCCGGTGCGCTCGACGAGGCTTCGATCACGGGCGAGTCCATGCCCGTCGAGAAGGCCGACGGCGACCAGGTGTTCGCCGGCACCGTCGCGGTCAGCGGGTTCCTGCAGGTCCGCGCGACGGGCGTCGGCTCGGACACGACCCTCGCGCGCATCATCCACCGCGTCGAGGAGGCGCAGGACGCCAAGGCTCGCACGCAGGCGTTCATGGACCGGTTCGCGGCCTGGTACACGCCCGGCACGATCGTCCTGGCGGTCGTCGTCGGGCTGCTCACCGGCGACGTGGTGCTCGCGCTGACGCTGCTCGTCATCGGCTGCCCGGGCGCGCTCGTCATCTCGATCCCCGTGTCGATCGTCGCGGGCATCGGCCGCGGCGCGCGGGACGGCGTGCTCATCAAGGGCGGTGAGCACCTCGAGACGTCGGCACGCATCTCTGCGGTCGCACTCGACAAGACCGGCACCCTGACCGAGGGGCGTCCGTCGCTGACCGACGTCGTCGCGCTCGCCCCCGGCGTGACGCAGGACGAGGTGCTCGCGGTCGCCGCCCGCGCCGAGGCCGGGTCCGAGCACCCGCTCGCCCGCGCCGTCCTCGACGCGGCGCGCCGCGCCGGCCTCGCTGTTCCGGGGCTGCCGAGCAGCACCGAACCGGTCCCCGGTAAGGGCATCGTCGCCACGGTCGACGGCGCCCGCATCGTCGTCGGCAACCTCGCCCTGCTCGCTGCCGAGGGGGTGGACGGCGCGGCCGCCCACCTCGTCGTCGACGAGCTTGCCGCCGCCGGCCGCACGCCCATGGTCGTGGCGCGCGACGGCGTCGTCCTCGGGGTCGTCGGCGTCGCGGACCGCGTCCGCGCCGACGCGGCCGAGATGGTGCGCCGTCTGCACACTGCAGGCGTGCGCAACGTCGTCATGCTCACCGGCGACCAGCAGCGCGTCGCCGACGCCGTCGCAGCGCAGGTCGGCATCAACGAGGTGCGCGCCGGCCTGTTGCCCGAGGGCAAGCTCGAAGCGGTCGCCGCGCTGCAGCGCGACGGGTACGTCGTCGCGATGGTCGGCGACGGCGTCAACGACGCCCCCGCCCTCGCCACCGCGGACGTCGGCATCGCGATGGGCGCCGGAACCGGCGTCGCCCTCGAGACGGCCGACATCGCCCTCATGCGCGACGACCTGCTGATGATCCCGCAGGCCGTCTCCCTCGCCCGCCGCACCGTGCGGACCATGCGCCAGAACATCGTGGTCGCGCTCGTGACAGTCGCGACCCTGCTCGCGGGCGTGCTCGTCGGCGGCGTCACGATGGCCGTCGGGATGCTCGTCCACGAAGCGTCCGTCCTCATCGTCATCGCCAACGCGGTGCGGCTCCTGCGCCGCCCCCGCGAGGCCCGCGCCGCCCGGTTGACGCACGTCAAGGACCTCGCCGACGCCCGTTCGTAGTGTGCAACCAGAAGCCCGGACACCGGGACAGACCCCCAAGAGAGGAGCTCACCATGAGCACCCGCACCACCACCCGCACCACGCTGCGCGCCCAGGGCTTCAGTTGCCCGTCGTGCGTCGCCAAGATCGAGAAGCAGGTCGGCCGGCTCGACGGCGTCGACTCCGTGACCGTCCACTTCGCGTCCGCCCGCATCGAGATCGAGCACGACGCCGAGCGTGCGAGCGTCGACGACCTCGTCGCCGCCGTCGCGAAGGCCGGGTACACCGCGACGCCCGCCTGAGCGCTCCGCACAATCTGCCCCCAAGAGCCGAGAGCGCCCGCCACGAGGCGGGCGCTCTCGCGCGTCTCGCCCCCGAGATAGAGCTCTGGGCCGACGCGAGGCCGCGGGGTGGACGCGGAACGATCACGTCCACAGACGTATGGAGACCGTAGCCCTTACATACACATAGCCGCTAACTGTATGTAGGGTTGAATCATGCATACAGCAGACGAGAACGCCGCGAGCACGGGGATCGATGACGCGCTCCCGGTACCGGCGACAGGCCGTGAGGAGGACTACTGGGTCGCAGAGGCGGACGGGATGACGTCCCGGCGACAGATGGCGGCTGCGTCTGGCTCTTACGAGCGGACGATCACCCCGGCGATCGCTGACCTGCGGCTGAGCATCCCTGCTGACCTTGCTACCGACATCGAGGAGGCTGCTGCGGCTCTGGCGTCGTTCGACAGGTACGCCGCCTCTGCTCTGGGCCCGGACAGTCCGACTCTGGGGCCGATGAGCACGATCTTGCTGCGGACGGAGTCGACGTCGTCGTCGCAGATCGAGAACCTGACGGTCTCGGCGCGCCAGCTCGCGATGGCACAGATCGAGGAGTCGACCTCGGGCAATGCGCGTGTCGTGGCGGCGAACGTCTCTGCGATGGAGGCTGCGTTGCGGCTGGCTGACCACCTGGACGCCGCGGCGATCCTTGAGATGCATCGCGTCCTGCTCACCGCTCAGCGCGACGCCCAGCAGCACGCAGGGCGCTTCCGCGATCAGCTGGTGTGGGTCGGCACGAGCGCGGTGTCGCCGCGGGGAGCCGCGCACGTCGCGCCGCATCACGAGCGCGTCCCTGGTGCGATCGAGGATCTTGTGGCGTTCATGGGTCGCGACGACCTGCCGGTCCTGGTTCAGGCGGCGATCGCTCACGCGCAATTCGAGACGATCCACCCCTTTGTTGACGGCAACGGCCGCACGGGGCGCGCGATCGTCCACGCCCTGCTGCGCTCGAAGGGCCTGGTGGTCAGCACGACGGCGCCCGTCTCTGCTGGCCTGCTGACGGACACCCGCGCGTACACGGACGCGTTGCAGGCGTACCGACGCGGTGACGCGGCGCCGATCGTCGAGCAGTTTGCGCGAGCGTCCCTGTTCGCGGCGAGCTCGGGAACCCGGCTCGTCGACGATCTGGCCGCCCAGCTCGATGATGCGCGCGCGGCGTTGAAGCAGATGCGACTGCGCAGCAACGCCGGCGCCTGGAAGGTCTTGCCGGCGCTCGTCGCGCAGCCAGTCGTCAACGTTCGCTTCTTGCAGGACCACGTCGGCATGAACCAGGTTGGCGCGCACCGCGCGCTCGACCAGCTCGTGTCGGCGGGCGTCCTTGTCGAGCGCACCGGCTTGCGCCGCAACCGGGTGTGGCAGCACGCGGGCATCGTCGCTGTGCTCGACACCTACGCCGAGGGCCTGCGGCGCGAGTAGCCGCGGCTGACCTGCGACGACGCAAGAGAAGAGACCCGGCCCTGAGCTAGCGGACCAGGTCGTCCAACGCTGCGGCGTCGCGCACCAGGAGCTCGCGCTTGCCGCGCGACTCGACGAGCCCCGCGTCGGCGAGGGCGCGCAGCGACCGGGACAACGACTCCGGCGTGGTCCCGAGGTAGGACGCGATGTCCTTCTTGCTGAGCGGCAGCTCGATCAGCAGGCCCTCGGCGTGGGGCTGGGCGGGCAGGTCGAGCAGGTAGCCGACGAGGCGCCGCTCGACGGGCGCGAGCGTCTGCGCGGTGAGCCGCTCCTCCGTGCGGGAGAGCTGCGTGGCGAGGGTCGCGAGCATCGCGACCCCGACGCCGGGGTGCGCGTCGAGGAGCGGCTGCAGGTCGGCGTGCCGGAACTCGCACAGCACGGTCGCGCCCATCGCGGTCGCCGTGTGCCCGGGCGTCGCGCCCGTGAGGAATGACTCGACACCGATGAAGTCACCCGCGTCGAGCACGCGCAAGAGGTGCTCGCCGCCGTCGGGCGACGAACGGGTCAGGCGCAGCCGGCCCGAGTTCACCACCAAGAGGCTCGCGACACGGTCACCCTCGACGTACACGGTCTCGCCGTCGGGCAGACGACGCGGCCGCGCGACGTCGTGCACCTCGCGCTGCTCCACGGGCGTGAGCCCGGCGAAGATCGGCACCCGCGACACGCACACCGGCAACTGCGACATGCCTCGAGCCTAGGCCGCCGTCCAGTGTGCGTCGTGTCGCGTGCGCCGCGGCAAGCCTGAGGAATAGCGTCGGCTCCGTGAGCATCCCGGCGATCACGATCGACGGACTGACGGTCCGTCGCGGCCCGCGCACGGTCCTCGACGGCCTGCGGCTGTCGATCGCGAGCGGCACCGTGACGGGCCTGCTCGGCCCGTCTGGCGCGGGCAAGACGACGCTCATGCGGGCGATCCTCGGCGTCCAGCTCGTCGAGTCGGGCGACGTCACGGTGCTCGGCGAGCCGGCGGGCAGTCCCGGGCTGCGGTCGAGGGTCGCGTACGTGACGCAGGCGCCGAGCGTCTACCTCGACCTCACGGTCCTCGAGAACCTGCGGTACTTCGGCCGGACGCTCGGCCTGCGCGGCCGCGCGCTCGAGGGGCAGGTCGCCGCCGTCGTCGAACGCGTCGACCTCGGCAGTCACCAGCGCGCCCTCGTCGGGCGTCTGTCCGGCGGGCAGATGTCGCGCGTGTCGCTCGCGACCGCGCTGCTCGGCGCGCCCGAGCTGCTCGTCCTCGACGAGCCGACCGTCGGGCTCGACCCGGTCCTGCGCGAGTCGCTGTGGGGCCTGTTCGCCGGCCTCGCCGCAGACGGCGTGACGCTGCTCGTGTCGAGCCACGTCATGGACGAGGCGGAGCGCTGCGACCGGCTCGTCCTGCTGCGCGACGGCGCAGTGATCGCCGACTCGACCCTCCCCGAGCTGCTCGCCACCACGGGCGCGTCGAACGCCGACGGCGCCTTCCTCACCTTGGTCCGCAGGGAGCGCCCATGATCGCCACAGCACGCCGGGTGCTCGCGCAGCTGCGCCACGACCCGCGCACCCTCGCCCTGATCGCGGTCGTGCCGTGCGTGCTGCTCACGCTCCTGTGGTGGGTGTACGACGGCGGGCCGGTGTTCCAGCAGATCGGCGGGTCGCTGCTCGGCATGTTTCCCGTGATCATCATGTTTCTCATCACGTCGGTCGCGACGCTGCGGGAGCGTTCCACGGGTACGCTCGAGCGGCTGTTGACGCTGCCGCTGCCGAAGGCGTCCTTCGTGCTCGGGTACGGGATCGCATTCGGCTTGGTCGCGACCGTGCAGGCGCTGCTCGCGTCGGCGCTCATGATGGGGCCGCTCGGCCTCGACCCGCAGGGGCCGTGGCCGCTCATGGTGCTCGTCGCGGTCCTCGCGGCGCTCCTGGGGATGTCCTTCGGGCTGTTCGTGTCGGCGTTCGCGAGCACCGAGTTCCAGGCCGTGCAGTTCATGCCCGCGGTGATCCTGCCGCAGTTTCTGCTGTGTGGGCTGCTCGTGCCGCGCGACGAGATGCCGCGTGCCCTCGAGCTCGCGTCCGACGTGATGCCGCTCTCCTACGTCGTCGACGCGATGACGGAGGTGACCCGTCACGAGTCGCCCGACGTGCTGATGCCGCTCACGATCGTGGTGGGGTTCATCGTTGCGCTGCTGCTGCTCGGTGCGGCGACATTGCGGCGCCGCACGCCCTGA
Source organism: Flavimobilis soli (assembly GCF_002564025.1). Taxonomy (NCBI): domain Bacteria; kingdom Bacillati; phylum Actinomycetota; class Actinomycetes; order Micrococcales; family Jonesiaceae; genus Flavimobilis; species Flavimobilis soli. Next base: position 1,702,752 of record NZ_PDJH01000001.1, on the reverse strand, counting down.
GCACGGCGGCGCGCTGGTGCGACCCGGCGCGCCCTGAGGCCGGCGCCGCGACGCTTGGGCGCGCTCCCGTGGTCGGCTCCGCGGGCCGCAAGGCTCGTCCGCGCTCGGCTACCGACCGGCTCAGCCGAGCCGTTCCTCGACGAGGGTGCGCACGGCCTCGACCGAGCGGCTGTCGAGCCAGCGCGGGACGTCCGTCAGGTAGTCCGCGTACTCGGTGCCGAACTTCTCGGCGAGCGCCTCCTCCTCGGCGGGGATCTGCCGGGTGTGCAGGAGGTACGCGACGGCGGCCGCGGGGGCGAGCGCGAGGACGGACCGTCGTGCGACCGCGCGCGCGACGAGGACGCCGACCAGTCCGACGTACATGGGGTTGCGGGTTACGGCGTTGACGCCGGACGTCACGAGGGTCGACGCGTCGGGGACGCGCGGGTCGACGGTCGTGCGGCGTCGGGCGAAGTCCGCGGCGGACGCACCGGCGAGCGTGAGCGACGCGACGCCGAGCGCGGCCCCAGCGGTGCGCGCGAGCGCTCCGCCGCGCTTGCGCGAGACTACGGACTGGGCGAGCCACGCTGCGCCCGCGAGCACGACGGGCGGCACGCGGCCGTCGGTGACACCGAGGTCTTTGGTGATGTTGGTCGTGTTCATGGCGCTTCCTCCTGGTGTGCGACCCGGTGGGGGACCTACGTGAACGCGCGGTCCGCTGACATCGCAGATACGTTGGCGGACGTGGAGCACCAGTCCGGCGGCGTGTCTGTCCGCCATCGTCACGCACCTGTCCCCGTCACCGCCACCGGTCTCGCGACCGTGCTGTCGGAGCTCGGGGTGCGTGGCCGCACCGTCATGGTCCATACGTCGCTCTCGCGGCTCGGCTACGTCGTCGGCGGTGAGGCGGCGGTCGTGCAGGGCGTGGTCGACGCCGTCGGACCTGAGGGCACGGTCGTGATGCCTGCGCAGTCGTGGCAGCTGTGCGACCCCGCGTTCCTGCGCCTGCCCGACGTGCCGGAGGAGTGGTACCCCGCGGTGCGCGACAGCCTCCCGGCGTACGACCCGGCGCGGACGCCGACCCGCACGATGGGTGCGGTTGCCGAGCTGTTCCGCACGTGGCCCGGCGTGCTGCGCTCGGCGCACCCGCACCGTTCGGTCGCGGCGCTGGGCCCCAACGCGGAGCGCATCACGGCGACCCACGACCTCGATGACGCGGCGGGCGAGCGATCGCCGATGCGCGCGCTGCACGACGTCGGCGGGTACGTCCTGCTCCTGGGCGTCGGCTTCGACAAGTGCACGGCACTGCATCTCGCGGAGAACCGCATCACCTGGCCGACCCGCCACCACGTGGCGCAGGGCGGCCCCGTGCTGCGCGACGGCGAGCGCGTGTGGGAGACGTGGCGCGAGCTGTGGCCGGAGGACGAGGACTTCGGTGAGTGTGGCGACGCGTTCTGCGAGGCCCACCCTGAGCTCGTCGAGACGGCGCTCGTCGGCAACGCGCACGCCGTGCTCGTCCCCGTCCGCGAGCTCGTCGCGTTCGCGACACCGTGGCTCGCCCGCGCCCGCGGCGGCGCCGTTCTCTGACGGGAAGCGCTGGTCAGGTCGTGCGGGCCGCGACCGGGCAGGTCGCGACGTGGTCGTCGACGAGCCCGCACGCCTGCATCGCCGCGTAGGCGGTCGTCGGGCCGATGAAGCGGAAGCCCCGGCGCTTGAGCTCCTTGGCGAGGGCGACCGACTCGGGCGTCTTGCCCGGGATCTCGGCGAGGTTCGCGAGGCGACGCTCGCGCGCGGGCGGCGCGAACGACCAGATCAGCTCGTCCAGGGTCTCCCCGGCGTCGTAGAGCGTGACGACGGCGCGGGCGTTGGCGATCGTCGCCTCGATCTTGGCGCGGTTCCGGATGATGCGGGCGTCGAGCAGCAGCCGCTCGACGTCGTCCTCCTCGAAGCCCGCGACCGTCTCCGGGTCGAAGTCGCTGAAGACCTCGCGGAATGCAGGACGCTTGCGCAGCACCGTGATCCACGACAGCCCTGACTGGAACGCCTCGAGCGCGAGGCGCTCGAGCAACGCGGCCTCGCCGTGCACCGCCACGCCCCACTCGTCGTCGTGATACGCCTCGTACAGCGGGTCCCCGTCACCGAAGCAGCGTGCAGCCTGGATCGTCGTCGTCATGCGCCCACTGTGCCGCAACCTCCCGACACGCGGCAGGGCCGCACCGCGGCCCGTGGACACGGCCGCGCGCCCCGCGCCTGTGGGCAGCTCAGGCGAGCACGCCGCCCGACTCGCGCAGGTAGCAGGCCGCGCACAGCGACTCGTAGGTGACCTCGGCGCCGTCGATCGCGACCTGGTCGCCGGCGAACACGGCCTTGCCGTCGATGCGCCGCGAGTTGAAGATCGCCTTGCGGCCGCAGCGGCAGATCGTCTTGAGCTCCTCGAGGCTGTGCGCGATCTCCAGGAGGCGCTGCGAACCCGGGAACGCCGCCGTGCGGAAGTCCGTGCGGATGCCGTAGCAGATCACCGGGATGCCATCGAGGACGGCGACGCGCAGCAGGTCGTCGACCTGGCGCGGCGTGAGGAACTGCGCCTCGTCGATCAGCAGGCAGGACACGTCGCGGCCCGTCTCGCGCTGCACGCGCTCGCGGTGCGTCTGCAGGGTGAGGTAGGCGTCGTCGTCGGCTCCGAGCACGTAGTCGACCGACCGGTCGACGCCGAGGCGCGAGTGGATCTTGCGCCCCGCCTTCGTGTCGATGCCCGGCTTGGCGAGCAGGATCTGGTGGTCCCGTTCCTCGTAGTTGTGCGCCGCCTGCAGCAGGGACGTCGACTTGCCGGAGTTCATCGCCCCGTACCGGAAGTAGAGCTTCGCCATGACGGGAATTCTCCCATCCGGCAGCCCTGGCGGACGCCAGTCGTGGGCGCGCGCCGTCAGAACGCCAGACCGAAGACGAGCCCGCCCATGAGGTAGACGGTCGCGGGGATGAGTACGAGGCTCGACGCGCTCAGCGGCGCCCCGGCCTTCACGAGCTGCGGGACCGTCACGTAGCCCGACGAGTACGCGATCGCGTTCGGCGGGGTGGCCGCGGGCATCATGAACGTGCACGCCGCGGCGAGCGCGACAGGCATGGTCATGAGCAGCGGCGAGACGCCGACGGCGATCGCGACGCCGCCCATGATCGGCAGCAGCGTCGCGGCGGCGGCCGTGTTGGACATGAACTCGGTCATCGCGAGCGTGATCGCGACGACGACGACCACGAGCAGGATCGGCGGCAGGTCCGCGAGCGAGTGCGCCCGCTGGCCCACCCACGCAGCGAGACCGGAGCCCGTGATGCGGCTCGCGAGGGCGAGGCCGCCGCCGAAGAGCAGGAGGATGCCCCACGGCAGCTCCGACGTGTCCGGCCACTCGAGGAGCCGACCACCCCCGACCGCGCCGGCGGGCAGGAGGAACAGCACGACAGCCGCGATGATCGCGACGACCTCGTCGGTCACCGGCGTCCCGGGCCACAGCGTCGGCAGTGCGATCCACGAGCTGGCCGTCAGGAGGAAGACGACGAGCACGCGCCGCTCGGGGTGGCTCATCGGGCCGAGCGCGGCGAGCTTGTCCCGCACCAGGTCGTCCTCGCCGGGCAGCGGGCCGTGCTTGCTGCGGAACACGACCTGGGTCAGCACGAGCCACGCGAGCGCGAGGAAGACGACGGACAGCGGCAGCCCGACCGCCATCCACTGCGCGAAGCTGATCGTCACGCCGTGCGTCTGCTCGAGGTAGCCGACGAGCAGCGCGTTGGGCGGGCTGCCGATGATCGTGCCGAACGACCCGATCGTCGCGGCGTACGCGATGCCGAGCATGAGCGACGCCGACAAGCGCGCGTCCGCGTAGCCGCGGGCGCGGTCGAGCATCGTGAGGACCGACGCCCCGATGGGGATCATCATGACGGCGGTCGCGGTGTTGGAGACCCACATGCTCAGCAGCGCTGTCGCGACCATGAACCCGAGCACGAGCCGCGAGGGCCGCGTCCCGAACACCTTGATGACCATGAGCGCGACGCGCAGGTGCAAGCGCCAGCGTTGCATCGCGGCGGCGAGCACGAACCCGCCGAGGAACAGGAAGACGACCTTGCTCGCGTACGGAGCCGTCACGGCGGACACGTCGACGCCGCCGAGGGCGGGGAACAGCACGACGGGCAGGAGCGCGGTCACCGCGAGCGGTACCGCCTCGGTCATCCACCACACGCCCATGAGGACGACGACGGCCGCCGTGAGCGCCGCGGCCCGCGGCGAGGTGACGTCCGCACCCGCGGGAGGGACGACGTCGGGCATGAGGGTGTAGACGACGACGGCGAACGCGGGCCCGAGGGCGAGGCCGAGCCGGGAACGGCTCAGGTGGCAGCGGATCGAGTCGAGCATGCGGCGGAAGCCGCGCGGCGGGATCACGACGACCCTCCTGAGGCTCGCCCGGACACGGCGACCGTCCGTGTCGTCCGGTGCGGTCGCCGTCATGGTCGGGGCCTCCTCGTCGCTCGGCCCGGAAAGGTCCTGGCAGCCACGCTAGTGGCGGAATTCCGCGGCTCCGTAGGACCAACGGGTTGCCATGCGGAGCATTACCCGCCGCAACCGGGGGTGTTATCGCCTCAGCCTGTGGATGGTCTTGTCCTGGTCGCCTCACCGGGCCCCTCGCCTGACCGATGAGTGCCCGCACCAGCAGCACCGCACAGCCCGGCACCATCCACCCCGCGCCGCCCCAGGAGCACCCGATGACCGCACGACTCGGCTCGACCTCGATCATGACGCGACTCGTCGCGATCGTGGTCCTCGCAGCGCTCGGCATGGGTGCGCTCACCGTCATCGCGAGCCTCCTCGTCCGCGACCGCGTCATGACCGAGCGTCAGGACGCGACCCGCGCCGTCGTCGAGTCCGCCGCCGGCGTACTCGCCTACTTCGGCGCGCAGGAGACGAGCGGAGCCATGAGCCGTGAGGCTGCGCAGGCCGCAGCGATCTCCGCCGTGCGGGACATGCGCTACGCGGGCGAGGAGTACTTCTGGATCAACGACATGGCGCCCGCCATGGTCATGCATCCCATCAAGCCCGAGATGGACGGCACCGACCTCAGCCAGAACGCCGACCCGGACGGCAAGCTCCTGTTCGTCGAGATGGTGAACGTCGTCAAGGCCGACGGAGCGGGGTTCGTCGACTACCAGTGGCCCAAGCCGGGCTACGAGGCGCCGCAGCCCAAGGTGTCGTACGTCGTCGGCTACGAGCCGTGGGGCTGGATCATCGGCTCGGGCGTCTACGTCGACGACGTGCAGCAGGTCGCCCTCGGCGACGCCGCGCGCCTCGCCCTCGCCACCCTCGTCGTGCTCGCCGTGACCGTCGCCGTGTGCATCGTCATCGCACGCTCGATCGTCACGCCCATCCGCCGCGCCGCGCAGGTCCTCGGCACCGGTGACCTCAGCATCCGCCTCGACGAGGGCCGCGGCCGCACCGAGCTCGAGCAGCTCGCCGTGTCCCTCAACGCGACCCTCGACCGGTCGCAGTCCGTCGCGGACGAGGTCGCGCAGGTCGCCGCCCGCCTCGACGCGTCGGCCCGCAAGCTCCTCGCGACCGGCGACGGCATCGCGACCGCCACGGCGAACGCGACCGAGCAGACCGTCGACCTCGCCGGCTCCGCGACCGAGGTCGCGTCCGGCATCGAGACCGTCGCCGCCGGCACCCACCAGATGGGCGCCTCGATCTCCGAGATCGCCCAGAACGCGAACGCCGCCGCGCAGATCGCGACCGAGGCCGTCAACGCCGCCGACGCGACGTCGAAGACCGTCGTCGCCCTCGGCGAGGCGTCCGCGCAGATCAGCAGCGTCGTCAAGGTCATCTCCGCGATCGCCGCGCAGACCAACCTCCTCGCGCTCAACGCGACGATCGAGGCCGCACGCGCCGGCGAGGCCGGGCGCGGGTTCGCCGTCGTCGCGAGCGAGGTCAAGGACCTCGCGCAGGAGACCGCGACCGCGACCGGCGGCATCACCGAGCAGGTCGAGGAGATCCAGGCGACCGTCGACCGTGCGACGTCCGAGATCGCGCACATCACCGACGTCGTCACGCGCATCAACGACTACCAGGTGTCCATCGCTGGGGCCGTCGAGGAGCAGACCTCGACGACCAACGAGATGGCCCGCTCGGTCGAGCTCGTCGCCGACGGTGGCCGCACGATCGCCAGCTCGCTGCGCGACGTCGAGGCCGCCTCCCGGGCGACCGCCGAGGAGATCGTGTCCGTCCGCGACGCCGCCCACGAGCTCGTCGACGCGTCCCAGTACCTGCAGACGGTGCTCGCCTCCTTCAGCCGGTAGCGGCCGCTCGGCGTGCCCCGCTGGCGTCCCACCAGCGACGGGGGCAGTCTCGGAGGACAGGAACTACTGGTGGGAGCAGGGATGGCCACGACGGCTGAGGGCAGCGGACGGCGCAAGTCCATCGAAGCAGCGATCGCGACGAGCGAGGACCCGAAGCGGTCCCTGAGGCGCGACCTCAGCGCGTGGGACCTCGCCGTCCTCGGCGTCGCCGTCGCGGTCGGTGCCGGCATCTTCTCCGTCGGCGCCGAGGCGGCCGCGAACCACGCCGGACCGGGCGTCATCATCTCGTTCCTCATCGCCTCGGTCGTGTGCGGCCTCGCGATGATGTGCTACGCCGAGTTCGCCTCGACCCTGCCCATCGCCGGCTCCGCCTACACCTACTCCTACGCGACCATGGGCGAGGTCGTCGCGTGGATCATCGGCTGGGACCTCATCCTCGAGATGCTCCTCGCCGCCGCCGTCATCGCGAAGTTCTGGGGCATCTACCTCGGCGACGCGTTCGAGCTCTTCGGCGTCGACATCCCCATGGAGCTGCAGCTCGGCCCGGTCGCCTTCGACTGGGGACCCGCACTCATCGTCGCGGTGTTCACGACGCTGCTCGTCCTCGGCACCAAGATGAGCACCCGCGTGAACTCCGTGTTCACGATCATCAAGGTGTCCATCACGCTCTTCGTGATCGTCGTCGGCTTCTTCTACGTCAAGGCCGAGAACTTCTCGCCGTTCATCCCGCCGGCCGAGCCCGCCGAGAGCGCGTCCGGCCTGCACCAGCCGCTGTTCGCCTGGCTCACCGGCCTCGAGCCGTCGATGTACGGCGTCGTCGGCGTCCTGTCCGGCGCGGCCCTCGTGTTCTTCGCGTTCATCGGGTTCGACGTCGTCGCGACCACCGCCGAGGAGACACGCGACCCGCAGCGTAACCTGCCGCGCGGCATCCTCGGCGGCCTCGGTGTCGTCACCGTGCTCTACGTCCTCGTGACGATCGTCGTCACCGGCATGGTCTCCTACGCCGAGCTCGCCCAGGTCGACGACCCGTCGCTCACCTCGGCGTTCGTGCTGGTCGGCGCCGACTGGGCCGGCAAGGTCATCTCGATGGGCATCCTCGTCGGGCTCACGTCCGTCATCATGGTGCTCCTGCTCGGCCTCACCCGGATCGTCTTCTCGATGAGCCGCGACGGCCTGCTCCCCCGCGCACTGTCCGTGACGCACCCCGTCCACCGCACGCCCGCGCGGCTGCAGATCGGGGCCGGCGTCGTCGTCGCGCTCGTCGCCGCACTCACCGACGTGTCCGCGCTCGCGGACATGATCAACATCGGCACGCTCTCCGCGTTCGTCCTCGTGAGCTTCGCCGTGCCGCTGCTGCGCAAGCAGCGGCCCGACCTCGCGCGCGGGTTCCGCGTGCCATGGTCGCCGCTGCTGCCGATCGTGTCCGGCGTCGCGTGCCTGTGGCTCATGACCAACCTGACGACGATCACCTGGCTGCGCTTCGGCGTCTGGCTCGCGGCGGGCTTCGTCATCTACTTCACGTACTCCCGCAGGCACAGCCTCGTGGGTCGGGGTGCCCAGATCGAGTCGGAGGAGGAGGTAGGCGGCACGACCGGATGAAGGTCGGGGGAGACGTCCGGCACGACCGCCGTACAGGCGATGGACCGGGTAGCAGAGGCGATGCGCGCCGTCGCGCGACAGGAGTTCCTGCCGCCGACGCAGCGTGAGCGCGCCGGGCTCGACGTCCCGCTCGGCATCGGCCACGGCGCGACGTGCTCGCAGCCGAGCACGGTCGCCGAGACGCTCCGCCTCCTCGACGCGCGGCCCGGGCACGCGGTGCTCGACGTCGGCTCCGGATCCGGCTGGACCGCCGCCCTCCTCGACCACCTCGTCACGCCCGGCGGCACCGTCGTCGGAGTCGAGCTCGACCCCGCGCTCGTGAGCTTCGCGCGCCGCAACCTCACCGCATTCCTCGGGGACCTCGCCCCGCGCGTCGAGCAGGCCGTGCCGCGGCGCCTCGGGTGGCCCGACGACGGCCCGTACGACCGCATCCTCGTCTCCGCCGAAGCGCTCGACGTCCCCGAGACGCTCGTCGCGCAGCTCGCCGACGACGGCCGCATGGTCATCCCCGTGCGCGGCCGCATGACCGTCGTCGACCGGGAGGGCGACGGTTTGCGCATCGAGCAGAGCGGCGCCTACACGTTCGTCCCGCTCCGGGAGGAGTGAGGGCGTGCGGGCCGCTGAGACCGCCGGGCCCAGGCCTCCTCCGGCGCGCCGCCGCCCGCGTGGCGGGGTTTGCGCGAGTCCGTCAGTCCCGGCTTGAGTCCGTCAGCGGCGACTGACGGACTCGTGCGGGAACGGACGGACTCGGCGTCGGGTCGCGGGTGCTCGCGGCCGAGGTCGCGGGGCCTGCCCGCCGAGGCCGCGAGGTCCGCCCGGTCGCCGTCGTGCGTCGTCGGGTGCCGAATCGCCCCGGACCCGCGTGGCGGGGCATGCGCGAGTCCGTCAGTCCCGGCTTGAGTCCGTCAGCTGCGACTGACGGACTCGTGCCGGAACCGACGGACTCGGCGTCGGGTCGCGTGCCGCGCGGCCAGGGCTGTGCGGTCCGCCCGGTCGAGGCCGAGCCACCGGTCGCCGTCGTGCGTCGTCGGCCGTAGCGTCCCTGCATGGGGTGGTATCGGGAATCTGGGGCAGACCGACCGTTCGGCAACCTTCTCGCGGCGCACGGCGTCGCGATGGAGGGCTACTTCTGGCGGTTCACGCTGCTCGACGGGCGCGCACTCATCGCGCTCGCGGGCGTGAACCGCGCCGGGCCGCTCCCGCGCGACAGGTCGAGCGCGTCCGCGGTCTTCGGGCCGTCCGACCAGCACTGGGCGACGCTCGGCCTCGCCGCCTACCCCGGCGGCACGCTGTACCAGGCCGAGCACCCGACCGGCGCGGCCGACCCGCACGGCCTCGGCGTCATCGCCGGAGACGCCTTCCGCGGCTCGGAGGACGAGCTGCACGTCCACCTCTCCCCCGAGGCGCGCATCGACGCGACGATCCTCGCGCCGCGGCCGTGGCCGCGCGCCCGCTTCGGGGGGTCGAGCGTCTTCCAGACCGTCCCCGGCCTCAACCAGTACTGGCACCCCTGGCTGCTGGGCGGGACGGCGAAGGGGACGGCCGTCGTCGGCGGCGAGACGTGGAACCTCGACGGCGCGACCGTCTACGCCGAGAAGAACTGGGGGCGCGGCGGGTTCCCCGAGTCGTGGTGGTGGGGGCAGGCGCAGGCGTTCGACGACGGCTCCGACGCGTGCGTCGCCTTCGCCGGCGGTCAGGTTCACGCGGGCCCGTTGCGCACCGAGGTGACGGGGCTCGTCGTGCTGCTGCCCGACGGCACGCTGCTCCGGCTGGGCAACCCCGGCACGTCGCCCGTGCGGGCGCGCGTCACCGACGAGGAGTGGCTGCTGCACGGCCGGTCCGGGCGTTGGGAGGTCGAGGTCCGCGCCGACGCGCCGCTCGACGACGCCCACGTCCTGCCCGTCCCGCTGCCCGCCGAACGGCGCAACGTGCCCGGCGCGATCGAGCACCTCGGCGGGCGCATGCGCGTCCGCGTCCGGCGCAGCGGACGGACGGTGTGGCAGGCGACGTCGAACATCGCCGGTCTCGAGCACGGCGGCCTCGACAGGGCGGCGGCCGAGCTCGCGCGGCGCGAGGCGGCCGGACGGGACGGGTAGGGCCGCGCGCTTGCGCCCTCAGCGGGTGACGTGGCGGCCGAAGGCGATGACGGCGTCGGACAGCGCGAGCGACACGAGCGGGCGACGGCCCGCGAGCCACGCGAGCGGACCCGTCCGCGCGACGTCCCAGCGCACCCGCGCGCGGCGCAGGTCTGCGAGCACGCTGTTGCGCGAGGTGATCGAGCCGACGCCCGGCTCTCCCTGGTCGGCGAGCGTGCGCTGCGCCGTCGTGAGCGTGAGCCGCAGGCCGGGGAAGAGCTTCGCGCCGACGCGCGAGGCGACACGGAGGAGCGGGGCGCCGTCGGGCAGACGCACCTGGGTGCCGACGGCGGAGTTCCGTCCGCGAGCGTCGTCGCGCGCCGCGCGACTCTTCCCCGCCGCGCTGCTACCCGGGCGGGCGACCTGGCCGAGGAGCGCGCCGTCGTCGGGCGTGAAGGTCGCGATGTCCTTGGGGATCGCCCACAGCTCGCGGCCGCCGGCCGCGGACGCCTCGGTCGACACCCAGATCTGGGGGACCGTCACGCGCAGCGCTCGGCCGGCGCGGGTCAGCACGCCGACGAGCAGCTCGTCGTACGCGAGCATCCCGCCGTCCTCGTACGTCACCGACGCGACGCCGACGACGGCGCGGCCACGCACGAGCACGGGACGGTGCCCGTCGGGCAGCGCCGCGTCGAGGCCCGGGAGCTCGGCGGGCGCGACGAGGAACGCCGAGACGAGCATCCGCCCGGCGAGGAACCACGGCTCGGGCGGGTAGGCGGCGTCGCTCATGCGTCCATGCTGCCGCACGTCGTCAGGCGGGTGAAGCCTCGCCGGACGTTGGGCGGGGCGCCACAGACGTGGCCGACGACGCCGCTAGTGTCGGCTGCAGCGAGCGCGCGTGCGCTCGCCGCAGACAGGGGAGAAGCACCATGGCCGCACGCATGTCCACCGCCACCCTCGGCGCCGTCCTGGCGGTCGGGATCGCGCTCTCGGGCGCGATCGCCGCGCCCGCAGCAGCAGCCCCGGCGCCGACCGCGGCGGGCCCCGTGGCCGCCGCGAAGACTGCGCCGAGCCTGACCGTCACCAAGAAGACCACCAGCACGACCACCAAGCCCTTCCCCTTGACGACGACGTCGCGCATGCCTGTCCTCAAGGGGGCGACGGCGAAGAACCGCGCACTCGTCACCAAGAACGCGAAGGCGCTCCTGGCCGCCGAGCGGTCGATGGTCGCGAGCTGGCGGGAGTCGTGCGGCGGGTCCGCGCCGTCGAGCATCACCGTGACGAACGTGTCCAAGGCGGTGTACAAGAAGCGCTACGCGTCCGTGACCATGGTGTTCGACTCGGACGCCGGGTGTGACGGCGTGACGCAGCAGAGCGCACGGTCGTTCACGCTCGACCTCAAGACCGGCAAGAAGGTCAAGCTCTCGAAGTTCATGGCGCCCAAGGCCGCCGCCACGCGCGCCGCGATCGTCACGGCCCTGCACGAGCAGAACCCGAAGTGCGTCGACGACCAGCTCACCGCCTACGCGGGGGACCCGCGCAGCCTGCCGGCGACGCCGGCGGGATGGACGGTCTCGAGCAAGGGCGTCCGCGTGTGGTTCAACCGCTACGAGGTCGCGCCTGGTGCGTGCGGCGCTGTGTCGGCGCTCGTGCCGTGGCGCGACGTCGCGTCGTCGGCCCAGCTCAAGGGCAAGCGCACCTCGCGTGTGTACGTGAGCGACCTCAAGAAGGTCGGCAGCATCTACACCGGCTCGATCACCGTGCTCAGCGTCCAGGGCAAGCACGTGGCGCGTCTCGACGGCTGGCTGTACTCCGAGGCGTACTGCACGCTCGGCGTCCGCACGGGCAAGAAGGTGCGCGGGTTCCTGCCTGGCGGCGGCATCCGGCACAACTTCACGCTCGCCGGCACTACCAAGAAGCCGACGCTGAAGCTCGGCAAGAGCTGGCGTCTCGCGACGTCGAAGGAGCTCGCCGCGTTCAAGAAGGGCGGCGTTCCGGTCGACGCGATCAAGGCCTGCGCCTGACGACGTAGCCCGACCCCGGTCCCGCGGGTGCGGGGCCGGGGTCGAGTGCTGTCTGGGGCTGGCGTCGCCCGGCGTCCGTAGGGCGGGCGGTGCTCAGGCGAGCATGTCGCGGACGAGCGGCGCGACCTTGGTGCCGTAGAGCTCGATCGAGCGCGTGAGCATCGAGTGCGGCATGTTGCCGTTGGCGTACTTGAGATCGAAGCGGCTCGCACCGAGGCCCTGCAGGGTGCGGGCGATCTTGCGCGCGACGGTCTCGGGGCTGCCGATCGCGTAGGCGCCGTCGGGGCCGACCATCTGCCGGAACTGGCCCTCGGTGATGGGCCGGCCGCCGCGCTCCGCGAAGATGCGCGAGAAGTACGGCGCGATGAACGGCCACGCTTCGTCGATGGCCTGCTCGTCGGTCTCGGCGATGTGGCCGGGCATGTGCACGCCGATCGGCTGGAGCGGGTTGCCGAGCTGGTCGAGCGCCCGACGGTACAGGTCGGTGAACTGCGCGAACGCGAGCGGCTCACCGCCGATGATGGCGAGCATGAGCGGCAGCCCGTGCTGCGCGGTGCGGATCACGGACTGCGGCGAGCCGCCGACGGCGATCCACGCCTTGAGCAGGCCGCTCTCGACGTGCGGGTACACCTCGGCGTTCTCGAGCGGCGCGCGCGTCTTGCCCGACCACGTGATGGGTTCCTGGGCGCGGGCGCGCATGAACAGGTCGAGCTTCTCCTCGAAGAGGATCTCGTAGTCGTCGAGGTCGTAGCCGAACAGCGGGAACGACTCGATGAACGAGCCGCGGCCCAGGATGACCTCGGCGCGGCCGCCGGAGATCGCGTTGAGCGTCGAGAACCGCTGGAACACACGCAGCGGGTCCTCCGACGACAGCACCGTGACGGCCGTGCCGACGTGGATGCGCTCGGTGCGCGCGGCGATCGCGGTCGCGACCGTGTCCGGCGCGGACACCGCGAAGTCGGGGCGGTGGTGCTCGCCGATCCCGATGAAGTCGAGACCCACCTGATCAGCGAGAACGCCCTGCTCGACGACCTCACGGATCGTCTGCGCGTGCGAACTCAGGGAGCCGTCGGGGGCCGTGGACGTGTCGCCGAACGTGTCGAGACCGAGCTCGAGGGGGAAGGGGGTGGGCATGTGTGGGCTCCAGGGTCGATTCCGTACCAGGTAGAACCGCCGGTGACCGCAGGAATTCCAGGAGCGAGCCGGCTAGATACTCCGGTACATCGAGTGCCACCATCGGTGTCATGTCAGTGGACTCGGCGGTCGAAAGAGCTCTCCGCCTCCAGGTGATCGACTGGGTGAACCAGCGAGCGGAAGAGAACGGGGGCTTCCTCCGCAGGGAGGAGCTTCTCAACTTCACCGTGGGCGGCCAGAAGCTCCCTGTTATCGACTACTCGCGTGGCATCCGGAACCCAGCAGACTTTGCGTCGACGCTCTCGATCGTGTCGACGGTGAACGGCCCATACGACGATCTCGAGTCGGAAGATGGCCTGATTCACTACGCATACCGGGCCGGGGATCCTGACGGCGGCGACAACCGCAAGTTGCGGAACGCCTACGTGACGCGCGATCCCATCATCTTTTTCCGCAAGGAAGTGGCGAATGTGTACACGCCCGTCGCTCCCGCGTTCGTCGTCGGCGATGATCCCTCCGCCCGGACGTTTCTCATCGCGTTCGATGAGGCACTCACGTTGATTCCAGACCCTGCCTCAATGTCGAACGCGCAGAAGGAGTACGCGATGAGGCTCGCGCGGCAGCGGCTGCATCAGCCTGCGTTCCGAACTCGGATCATGGTGGCCTACTCGTCCCGGTGCGCCGTGTGCCAGCTCAAGTACAGCGCTCTCCTCGACGCCGCCCACATCCTCCCTGACTCTGACGAACGGGGTGTGCCGACGACGGACAACGGCATGGCGCTGTGCAAGATCCACCACGTCGCTTATGACCGTGAGATGCTTGGCATCACGCCGGACTACGTCGTCAAGGTCAGCCCGCAGGTCCTTCAGGATTCCGATGGGCCGATGCTCACCCATGGCTTGCAAGAGATGCACGACAGGAAGCTCGTGGTGCCCAAGCGGGCAGCTGACCGGCCAAATCGGGATTATCTCGCCGAGCGATTCGAGGGGTTCGCGCGCGCCAGTTGATCGCCGCCGAAGACCGGGCTCATGCCGACGCGCGATTGTGCCGATTCGTCGTGTGTGACCGAGTATCGCGGGCCGGGCGAAGGAGCCGAGGAGGTCGCGTCGCGCGCTGCGCTTCGCGCCGAGCGGCTACGGCGTGAGCGTGAGATCGCGGGAGCGACCGACAGTGCTGCTGAAGCCGAGCTTGAGCGAGCCCTGCGCACCCAGAAGAACTGGTCGCAGGGCGCGGAGGGCGAGCGCCTCGTCGCGTACACGCTTGGCGCCCTCGAGCGCTACGGCTGGTTGCTCCTGCACGACATCCGCTGGCCCGGGCGGCAGAAGGCCAACATCGACCACGTCGCGATCGGGCCGGGCGGCGTCGTCGTCATCGACACGAAGAACTGGAGCGGCGACGTCGCCGTGACCGACGGCGTGCTCAGGTGCGCCGGCTACAGCAAGACCAAGGAGTGCGACAGCATCGCGCTCCAGGCGGCCGACGTCACGGCGCTCCTACGGCCCGAGCAGCGGTCGTCCGTCCGCGGCGTCATGGCGCTCGCCGCGCACGACACCGAGCCAACACCAGCCGGACCGATCATCGTCATGGGTCGCGAACACCTCGGACCCTGGCTGCTCGCACTGCCCGCCCGGCTCAACCCGTACGACGTCGTCGACATTGCCATCCAACTCAGGCAGGACCACAGCCCAAGAGCCGAGCGAGCGCGGGCGCGTCAGCAGAAGCAGCAATCGAAGCCTCCTCGGCAGCGGTCGCGAGGGCCGCAGGCCGTCCGTCCGGCCTACCGAGGCCCGGCTGCCAAGATGAAGCGCTCGCGCAAGACCGGCACTGCCGTGAAGATCGTGCTCTGGTTGTTGGCGGTCTTGGTCGGGCTGCCCGCATTCATCAACTATGGGCCCGCGATCGGCGAGTTCATCGGCACCGTCATCGGCCAGGTCATCGGGGCGGTCCCCGCGCCCACGTCGACCGGCTGACCGAGCCTGCCTACCGCCCCACGAGCGGGAACACCGCGAACCGCCCCGGATCGTGGGCGTGCATGATCGCCATGAAGACGATCGCGTCGAAGAGCAGGTGCACGATCAGCACCAGGGTCAGGGAGCGGGTGCGCGCGAAGATCGCGCCCTGGATCAGGGCGAACGGGAAGGTCAGCAGCGGGCCCCACTCGCGGTAGCCGAGCTCCCACAGGAACGACGCGAAGATCGTCGCCTGGAGCAGGTTCGCCTGCCACACGGGGAAGTGCCGCAGCAGCAGCGTGAAGCACACGCAGATGAAGAACAGCTCGTCCCACGTGCCCACCGCGTTGACGCCCACGAAGAAGCGCGCCGTCTCGCCGGCGTCGTCGATCGACGGCCAGTTCACGTACGCGCCCGACCGGATGAAGTACCAGGGCAGCACCAGCCAGCCGATCACCGGAACCGCGACCATGTACCACTTGTCGACCGTCGGCCACCGCTCGCCCGTGCGCCACGGGAAGCGGATCACGCGCCGCCGGTACACCCACCGGTCCACCGCGAACGGCCCCGCGACCGCCGCCAGCAGCACCGCCCCGATCCGCAGATACCGGTCCCAGTCCAGGTCAGCCTCGACCGACGTCGTCGAGATGATCGCCAGCCCCAACCCGATCAGCAGCAGGTCCTTGCCGAGCTCGCGTCCTGCCGCGAAACCAAGCGCCAACGCAGCAGCGAGCACCACGTGCCCGAGCGGCCGCGCATGCACCCCGAACAGCAGCACCGCCGAGAGTGACACCCCGGCCGCGGCGAGCAGGCCAAGAAGGCGATGGTCGCGGGCGGCTGCGTCGTCGTCGTCGGCGGTCATGGTCCTAGGGTGCCGCAGCGGTGCAGCACCCGCCCGTCCGCCCGTGCCCGCCCTCGAGAGAGGGAGGGTCGGCTCCCTCAGTCCTGGAAGTAGAAGTTAGTCAGACCCAGGATCACGCCCGCGCCAGCAGGCGACGCCTTGCCCCGCACGTCATGGTCGATCGCGATCGTCATGCGCTTCTTCTTCCCGTTCGCGTAACGCAGCTCGACCACTCCCTTCTTCACGACCTTGTACGTGCCGCGCTTGTCCGGCGGCGCGGAGCTCCAGTACGAGCCGAGGCCAGGCCAGCTACCGATCGACGTGTGCGCCCACACGAACCGCCCGTTCTTCGCCAGGCTGAGCCGGTCCGTCCAGGACGTGCAGGAGATCATGCAGAACCCGCTCCAGTCCTGGTGGATCAGGTCCGCCTTGATCTTCATGCCCTTCTTCGCGAGCGTCGCAGGCGAGAACACGGACTTGTCGTCGCCCTTCGCCACGCGGTAGGAGAACCCGTAGGTGGTGACCTTGAACTTCTGCTTGCCGATCTTCGCGACGCCGCGGCGCGCGTCGTACGAGTACTTCTTGCACGCCTTCGTGACCTTGCGGCACTTAGGTGTGCGGCCCTTCGCGTCGCCGACGTACACCCAGCGCTTGTCGAGGAACCGCATCGTCGTGACGTCCCAGCCACGCGACGAGCTGAGGGTCGTCGGCTGGTATCCCCAGAAGAACCGCCCCGAGAGTGACTTGTACTTCTTCGGTGCGGGCTTGCGCGCGATCGTGAAGCTCTTCGTCGTCTTGTAGCCGCCGGCGGCGGTCACGGTGAACGTGATCTTGCGTTGCTTCGTGCCCTTGAGCTTGACCTTGTAGACGACGCCCGGCTTGCTCGAGCGACCGTCGACCGTGCCGAGCGAGCGCGACTTCTTCTTGATGGTCATGCTCGTGCCCTTGGCGGTGATCTTGACGTTCTTCGCCTGGCCGCGGCCGGTGTTGCGGACGTCGAGCCGCAGCGTCGCCCACTTGCCCGCGTAGGCGGCCTTGACGGGCTCCCCGCCCTCGATCCTGAGAGCCGGCTTGTACGTCTCGACGAGACGCTCGGGGTAGAAGCGCTGGTAGCTCGTCGCGCCGTCGGCGCTGAGCACATCGACCCACGCGCACTCGAACGACGCTGACCGGAAGACCGACGCCGCAGCCGAGGTGAGCGTGATCGTCGAACCGCTCTCGCTGCGCGTGACGGCGAACTCCTGAGGGGGCTTGCCGTCGGCCAGGTGCGCGCCCTCGGTGACCCCACCCGGGTGTGAGACGACGGCGAGCGCCGACCGCGCTGAGCACGACGACCCGCTGAAGACGCCGAACCACACGAAGACCTGCGCGCTCCCGGACGCCGTCGGCGCCGCGGCGAACGTGATCGTCGCGGTGAGACGCTGCGCCGCCAGGTCCTGCGTCGCGACGGCGCGCGTCACGCGCTGAGCCGCGCTCGGCGACGTGGACTCCATGACGTCCGCGATTGTCACGGACCGCCGCAGCAGCCCGTCCGCCCACGACGCGGCGACCGCCCCGCTCGCTGCCGCGCCCGCCGCAGCCTCGCTCCACGCCGCTCCAGCGTCGCCGTCCGCCGCCGCACGGCCGGAGGCCGCCGCACTGCCTGAGGTGGCCGCAGGGCTCGAGGCCGTCCGCTCGCCCGACGGCGCCAGCTCGGCTGGGGCAGGCGGCGCCACCACGAGCCCTCCGTCCGAGGCCGCGGGCAGCGGCGGCGCCGCCGCCGCCGGCACCCCGCCGAGCGTCGCGGCGAGGACCGCCGCTACCGCCATCGCAAGCGTCCGTGAACGAGACATCGCGTACCCCACCTGTCGTCCGTCGTCGGGCACAACGTATGCCGGGGCGCAGGCCCCGGCGACCGCTCCTGTGGGCCTTGCGACCCTTGCGTCGGAATACCCGGCGTGCGCCGTTGTTCAGCAGAGTGTGAACACGGACGAGAGCGCTGCTGCCCCCCTGAAGATCGACGTCTGGTCGGACGTCGCGTGCCCCTGGTGCTACGTCGGCAAGCACCGCCTCGCCGCAGGGCTCGAGCAGTTCGCCGCGAGCGGCGCAGCCGTCCCCGTCGAGATCGAGTACCACTCGTACGAGCTCGCGCCCGACACCCCCGAGGACTTCGACGGTTCCGAGGTCGACTTCCTCGCGCACCACAAGGGCATGCCGCTCGCGCAGGTCGAGCAGATGCTCGCCCAGATGACGCAGATGGCCGCCGGCGAGGGCATCGAGTTCCGCTTCGACCGCCTGCGCCACACCAAGACGCTGCGTGCTCACGAGCTGCTCCACCACGCCAAGGCTGCGGGCCTCCAGCAGGAGATGCTCGAGCGCCTCTTCGCCGCGTACTTCACCGAGGGCGAGCACGTCGCCAAGCCGGAGACGCTCGCGCGTCTTGCGGCGGAGGTCGGCCTCGACGCCGACGACGTCACGGCAGCCCTCGAGGATCGTCGCCACGCGGCGGCGGTCGACGCCGACATCGCGCAGGCGCGCCAGCTCGGCATCACCGGCGTCCCGTTCTACGTCGTCGACGGCCGCTACGGCGTCTCGGGCGCGCAGGCGCCCGAGACGTTCGCGCAGGTGCTCGAGCAGGTCGTCGCCGAGCGCGTCGGGGCGGCCGAGTGACGCCGGCCGCGACGGGCGGCGAGGTCGCCGCCGTCGCCGCGCCCCCGGATCCCGACGTCGTGTCGATCCTCGCCGCGTTCCCCGTCGCGCAGTCTGCGCCCGCGGCGCCCGACGACGCCCCCGCAGCCGCGCCGACGGGTTTCGGTCTCGCGATGCTCGGCGACGCCGGGGCGGCGTGCGAGGGCGGGGTGTGCGCCGTTCCAGGTGCCTCCGCGTAGCTCAGCGAGGCCGAGGTGCAGCTCGGGTTCGGCGTCTACCCCGTGAACGTGCGCCGACGCCGGGGAACTCACGGAGCGTGACGCCTCGACGCCAGCTCGACGACAGACGGACGCGGTCCCCCCCCTGGGGCCGCGTCCGTCTGCTGTGTCCATGCTCAGTCGAGGCAGAACTCGTTGCCCTCGACGTCCTGCATCACGATGCACGACTCGTCGATACCGTCCGCCTCCATGACGCGGATCCGCGTCGCGCCGAGCGCGACGAGACGGTCGCTCTCCGCCATGAGCGCCGCGAGCCGCTCCGCACCCACGAGGCCGCTGCCCACACGCACGTCGAGGTGCACCCGGTTCTTCACGACCTTGCCCTCGGGGACGCGCTGGAAGAACAGCCGCGGGCCGACCCCGAACGGGTCCTGGCACGCGAACGCAGAACCCTGGTGCTCGGGCGGGAGCGCCCGGTCGAACTCGTCCCAGTCCGCGAAGCCGTCGGGAGGGTCAGGGATGACGTACCCGAGGACGTCGCACCAGAAGCGCGCGAGCCTCTCCGGCTCCGCGCAGTCGAACGTGACCTGGACCTGCCGCACCGTCGCTGCCATGACCACACCGTAGGCACGGCCGTGCGCGTCGCGCCCGGTCAATACGCCTGCGGCCCGGCGCGTGGAGGTCTGGCGCCCGGGCGTCTGCCGGGTGCTCAGGCGACTGCGCGGAGCTCGGGGGACTGCGCGGTGTCTCCACGATGCCCCCTGCGTCGTCGGTCGCCGCGTCGTCGCGGCCTCACCTGCGACGCTATCGGGTCACGGGCACGGCGAGGTCACGGTGCGGTCTCGTTCGTGCACGGCGCGCGGGCACTGGGGTCAGCGGCTCTGCGGGTCTTCGGTCGGGTCCGCCTCGGGCGTCGTGTCGTCGGACGGGTGCGCAGCGGCCTCGGGCTCCGCTTCGACGGCCGGAAGCTGAGGGGCAGCGTCGCCGTCGGCCTCGGCGGCCGCCTGCGCCGCGGCCTCCTTGTCCTCGACGGCCTTGCGGCCGCGGTAGTCGAGCGCGAAGTACACGATGACAAACGCGAAGACGCCGTAGCTCGACACCTCGCCGGAGCTGTCCATCCGTGAGAACGCGACGACGACCACGAGGACCGCCATCACGGCGATGCACGCGACGACGAGCGCACGCTGCCCGGCACGGCGGAAGTGGATCACGGCAGCGGCCAGCGCCGCCCCGATCCCGGCTGCGATCACGGTCATGTGAGAACACCTCGCGTCGTCGTGCCCCGGACGCCTGCCGAACGGGGCACCTGAACTCTAGTTCGCCCGGCCGCGCCGCCGCCGGGACCTCCGCCAGGCGGGCGGCTTGCCGTGCTCTCGCCCCCTCCGCTGACGGATCGCCTGGATGCACACCTGACGTGTGCAGGAGGGGGATCGGTGGGGGTTGGGCGGGCGAGGACCTCCCCTGTCCGCTGACGGATCGCCTGGATGCACACGTGACGTGTGCACGAGAGCGATCCGTGGCCGCGGGGGCTGGGCCTCGGAGGCGCGGCCCCGGGGCAGGGCCGGTGGCGTCCGCCAGCCCTCAGCCCGCGAGCTGCTTGCGGATGCGCTTCTCCGAGACCGAACCGTCCGTGCCGAGCTGCTGCGCGAAGAACGACACGCGCAGCTCCTCGAGCTGCCAGCGGACGTCGTCGAGCACCGCGAGCCGCGCGAGGTCCGGCTTGCCCTTCGCGTACGCCGCACGGGCGCGCGCGTGGTCCTCCTCGACGTCGCGGATCCGCCACGCGAGCTCCGCGTCCCGGTTCGGGTTCGACTCGGCCTTCTGCAGGCGGTGCAGGTCCGCGCGCAAGTAGCGCGGCAGGTGGCGCAGCCGCTCGGGCGGCGTCCGCGACACGAAGCCGTCGTAGACGAGCGACGCCGCGTGGTCCCGCACGTCCGTGAGCGTGTTGAGCAGTGCGAGGCTCGTCGATCCGCGCACTGCTACCTCGATCTCGCGAGCTGCGGCGAGGGCCGCGACGACGTGCCCGACGATCTGGTGCACCCGCTCCTCGAGCCGGTCCCGCACCGCGGCGCGTGCGGCCTCGTACGTGGTGCGGTTGCGGATCGTCGACGCCTCCGGGATCCCCGGCTCGCTGCCCGACGTCAGCGCCGCGATCGCTGCGACCTGCACGTCTGCGACGAGCGCCTCGGTGTTCCGGTACGGGCTCGCCGCGAGCGTGAGCGCCTGCTGCCCCGTCCACCGCGTCGTCACGCGCGCGGTGGCGAGCGCTGTCTCGGCGAGGAGCAGCGCCCGCACGCCACGGGCGTGCTCGGGCGCCTGACGGCGCTGGTCCGCGAGGACGCGCAGGGCGACGGACTCGACGTTCGAGGTGCCCGACGTCGTACCGCCCGTCGTGTTCTTGCCCTTGCCCAGCTTCTGTGCCGCCGCCGTACCCTGCGCGGTGCTCTTTGGGGCAGTAGAGCGGGGAGCGAGCTCGACGACGAGCGCCGGGTAGCCCCGCACGGTCATCGCGGCGTCGCCCGCGCCGAGGCGCGTGCAGACCTCGTCGGGCAGGGCGTCGCCGGGGACAGGCGCGCCGGCGCCGTCGCGCAGGACGGGCCAGGTCGTCAGGGAGGTCTGCTCCTCGATCACGCCGCCCGCAGGCCCGCTCGCAGCGGCGCCGTGGGCACCGGCGTCCCTCGCACCGCCGCGCCCCTCGCCGCCGCCGCCCTCGCTCCCGCCCTCGCGGCCGCTCTCGCCGCCGCTCTCGCCGAGGTAGGCCCGTGCACGCGAGGTAGGGCCGTCGACGGCACTACCTCGCGAGGAACCCCCTACCTCGGCGACAGGGCCGGGGCCAGAAGCGCCGGAGCCGTGCGCCGTGCCGCCCGCAGCGCCGCGACCCGCGCCGCCAGCCGCGGCCTGCGCCTCGCGCAGCGCCGCGCCGACCGCCGACTTCACGGCGGAACGCACCTCGGCCTGCGTCCGCGCGGCGAGGCGCCGCTGCAGCGCGACCAGGTCGGCGCCCTCGTCGACGACGACGCCGCGCGAGTCCGAGACGCGGAACATCATCCGCAGGTGGTCGGGCAGCCGGGACGGGTCCCACGCGTCGTCGGGCACGATCACGTCGCGCAGCGCGCGCACGGCGCGCGTGAACGCCGCCGTGAACGGCGTCGCCATGTCGCCCGCACGCGTGATGTCCGCCCACGCGGGCTCGTGCTCGCGGATCCAGGCGACGACGTCGCGCGCCACGTCGGGCGCGGGGACGAGCTGCACGCGCACGGGCTTGGGCAGCGCGCGGATCCACGCGGTCGTCAGGTCGAGCCACATGCCGGGCACGAGCCAGTCGAAGCCGTCCGGCTGCACGCGGTCGAGGACGGCGAGCGGGACGTGCACGGTCACGCCGTCCGACTCGCGGCCCGGCGTGAACTGGTAGGTCAGCGCGAGCCGCAGGTCGCCCTGCTCCCACTCCTCGGGGAACTCGCTCAGGTCGAGCTGCGCGGCCTCAGGCGCGAGCATCTCCGCAGTGAAGGTCAGGAGGTCCGGCGTCGTGCGCCGCGCGTCCTTCCACCACCTGTCGAAGTGCTGCGCCGAGACGACGTGCTCGGGGATGCGCTCGTCGTAGAACGCGAACAGCGCCTCGTCGTCGACCACGAGGTCTCGACGCCGTGCCCTCGCCTCGAGCTGCTCCGCCTCCTCGAGCAGGGCGCGGTTGGCGTGGAAGAACTCGTGCCGCGTGGTCCAGTCGCCCTCGACGAGCGCGTGCCGGATGAACAGCTCGCGCGCCCCGGCCGGGTCGACCTTGCCGTAGAGCACCTTGCGCTGCGCGACGATCGGCAGCCCGTACAGCAGCACCTTCTCGTAGGCCTGCGCGGCGCCCTGCTTCGACGACCAGTGCGGCTCGGAGTAGACGCGCTTCGCGAGGTGCGCGCCGAGCTCCTCGGCCCACTCGGGCTGGATGCGCGCGACCTCCCGCGCCCAAAGGCGGCTCGTCTCGACGAGCTCACCCGCCATGATCCACGCCGGCGGCTTCTTGACGACGGCCGAGCCGGGGAAGATCGCGAAGCGCGCGCCGCGGGCGCCCTGGTAGTCGTTGCGCGCCTGGCGGGCGGCGCGGCGGTCCTCCTTGGCCGGGCGGCCGCCCTTCGGCGTCGCGCGGACCTCGGTCGCCTCCTGCATGCCGAGCTGCGACAGCATGCCCGCGAGCAGGGAGCGGTGGATCGTGTCGGCGTCCCACGACAGACGGTGGTTCACGTCCTCGGGCGCGGAGCCCGCGCGCTCCTTCGCCTCCGCCATCGCCTCGGCGACGGACAGCGCCCGCGCGCCCGACGCGCCGCGACGCACGACGCCCTTGGCGTCGCCGTCGGCGACGATCGCCCGCTGCGCGGGCTTGACCTCGAGCCCGAGCTGCAGCGCCATGTCCTTGAGCTGCCCGACGACGTCCTGCCACTCCCGCACCCGCAGGAAGTTGATGAACTCCGCCTTGCACAGGCGCCGGAACGCCGAGCTCGACAGCTCGCGCCGCTGCGCCTTGAGGTACTCCCACAGGTTCAGGTACGTGAGGAAGTCCGAGGTCGGGTCGGCGAAGCGCGCGTGCATCTGGTCAGCGTGCTGGCGCTGCTCGGTCGGGCGCTCGCGCGGGTCCTGGATCGACAGGGCCGCCGCGACGATGATGACCTCGCGCCCGACGCCGCGCCGCGCACCCTCGACGATCATCCGCGCGAGGCGCGGGTCCATCGGCAGCTGCGCGAGCGCACGCCCGACGTCGGTCAGGCGCGACCCCGAGCCAGCGACCGTCTCGAGCGCGCCGAGCTCCGTGAGGAGGTTGACGCCGTCGCGGATCGAGCGGACGTCCGGCTGGTCGACGAACGGGAACTTCGCGACGTCGTTAGGCCCCGACGCGACGCCCGCCGCGACCATCTGCAGGATCACGGACGCGAGCGAGGTCCGCAGGATCTCGGGGTCGGTGAACTCCGGCCGCGACTCGAAGTCCTCCTCGGAGTAGAGGCGGATCGCGATGCCGTCCGCGACACGGCCGCAGCGGCCCGAGCGCTGGTTCGCGCTCGCCTGGCTGATCGGCTCGATCGGCAGGCGCTGCACCTTCGTCGCCTTCGAGAAGCGCGAGATGCGCGCGGTGCCGGGGTCGACGACGTAGCGGATCCCGGGCACGGTCAGCGACGTCTCCGCGACGTTCGTCGCGAGGACGACGCGACGACCCGCGTGCGGCTCGAAGACGCGGTGCTGCTCCGCCGCCGACAGGCGCGCGTACAGCGGGACGACCTCGACCGACGTCGGCAGGCCGCGCCCGTCGACACGCTCCCCGAGATGGCCGCGCAGCGCGTCCTCGGCGTCGCGGATCTCGCGCTCGCCCGAGAGGAACACGAGGATGTCGCCCGGGCCGGCGGCGAACAGCTCGTCGACGGCCTCGCAGATCGCGGTCATCAGGTCACGCTCGACGGCCTGTCGGCGCGCGGTCCCGGCGCCGCCCTTGGGTGGCTGCTTGCCCTTGCCGCCGCCGGTCTTCCGCGACCCGGCTGCGGCGTCGGGCCCCGGGCCGCCTGCGCCGCCTGCGCCGCCCGTGCCGCCCGGGCCGCCCGTGCCGCCCGGTGCGCCGAGGTAGGCCTTCGCACGCGACGTAGGGCCGTCCAAGGACCTGACTCGCGAGGAAGCCCCTACCTCGGCGTCTGTGTCGGTGGGGGCCGCGTCGGCGGCGGGGCCTACGCCCGGGGAGGGAGGGTCCGGGACGAGCGGGCGGTAGCGGATCTCGACCGGGTACGTGCGGCCCGACACCTCGATCACGGGCGCCGGGACGCGCGAGCCGTCAGGTGCCGTCGCCGCGAAATGGTTCGCGAACCGCTCCGAGTCGATCGTCGCCGACGTGATGACGAGCTTGAGGTCAGGGCGCTGCGGCAGAAGCTGAGTGAGATAGCCCAGCAGGAAGTCGATGTTGAGGGAGCGCTCGTGCGCCTCGTCGATGATGAGAGTGTCGTACGCCCGCAGCAGCGGGTCGCGCTGGATCTGTGCGAGCAGGATGCCGTCCGTCATGACCTTCACGAGCGTCGAGTCCGAGCTCTCGTCCGTGAACCGCACCTGGTAGCCGACGACGCCGCCCAGCTTGCCGCGCCGCGTCACGCCGTCGGGGCCCGTGTGCTCCGCGCCGATCTCCTCGGCGATGCGCTCCGCGACCGTGCGCGCCGCGAGACGCCGCGGCTGCGTGTGGCCGATCTGCCCTGCCCGGCCGCGGCCCAGGTCGAGGAGGATCTTCGGGAGCTGCGTCGTCTTGCCCGAGCCGGTCGCGCCCGCGACGATCACGACCTGGTGGTCGCGGATCGCCTCGGCGATCCCCCCGCGGTGCCCCGAGACCGGCAGGTTCTCGGGGTAGGTGATCGGCGGGACGTCGACGGCCTCGCGGACCTGCGCCGCGCGCTGCGCCCGCGCGAGGGCGCGCGCGTCGAGCGACGCCGTGTCCGGGAAGCGGCCGGTCCCGCGCCCACCCGAGCGCCGTCGTCCGCGACGGGCACCCGCGCCCGCGTTCCTGCGGGCGGGCGCGCCGTCGTCAGGGCGGGCGGGACGGTCAGAGGTGCTCACGACCAACCATTCTCCCGGTCGACGCAAGCCGATACCGACCCGGCTCAGTGCGGGACGATCGTCACCCGCGAGCCGGGCCGCACTCCCCACCGCTCGAACGAGCCGTGCAGCGCCTCGAGGAGGTTGCCGCGCGGGCGGAACCGGGCGGTCCGCCACGCCTTGACCACCTGGGTCCTGATGACCGTGCCCGCCTCGTCCAGGAGCGCGACGTCCAGGGCGCGGCGCATCCCGAGGGCGTGGGCGCACTGCGTCTTGATGACGACGAGCGCCTCAGGGAGGGGCCTGCGCAGGGTCATCCCGCGTGCTCGCTCCCACCCCGTGTCCGCCACGACGACAGGGCATACGGGGCGGTCGTCGAGAAAGAGATCAGCCTGACGCATCCTCAGCCCTTCGTGTCGATGGGTCGAAACTAGCCCCGAACCACCAGTCAAAAACAAGCCTGACCTGGGTGTTCTCACCCTTCGGCTTGCGTCAGGGTCGTGCGACCTCGTCGCCGAGGCGGTCGAGCTCGGCCCGCAGCTCGGTCAGCTCAGCGCGGGCACGCTGGGTTGCGTCATCGGTCGACGTGCCCAGTGCGGCGAGCGCCTCGTCGACCTTCTGCCGGGCGTCCTGCAGCGTGCCGCCAGCCGACGCGAGCTTCTCCTCGGCGTCCTTCTTGCCGTCCTTGGCGGCGTCGAGCGCGTCCTGCACCTGCCCGACGGCGCCCTGCACAGTGCCGAGCGCGTCCTCGGCGCTACCGCGCGCCTTGCCCGAGAGGCCTTCGAGCGCCTTCGCCGCCGAGGTCACGTCACCGGCGACCTCCTCGACCTGGTTGCGGGCGTCCGCGACGAACGACTTGAGCTCCTCGCCGCTCGGCAGGTCGAACGACGGGATCGAGATGTCGGGGAGCGCGGGTCGATCCTCGGCCGAGCAGGCTGAGAGGGCGAGCGCAGCGGCGAGGGCGAGCGCAGCGCCAGCGGCGCGGGAACGGGCAGCGTGCGAGGACATGGGTCGCCTCCAGGTCACGGTCGAGACGCCCATGGTAGGCGCGGCGCCTGAGACGCCGTGTCCGTCGAGGCGGGAGGTGTGCGCGCGAGACAGGGCCGCGGAGGGCGCCGCCGTGCGTCGGCGCCCCGACCTCGCAGGTCGCCGCCGATAGGGTCGGCGCATGGGGGAGATCCAGGACGTCACCGAGGCCGTGGCACCGCGTGCTCGCGCGCGCCGCTCGCGCACCCGCCGGGTGCTCGCGTGGGGCGCCGTCGCGACCGCGCTCGCCGTCGTCGCGCCCGTCGCCTGGGTGCAGGCGACAGGTCGTGCGCACGTGCACGACGCCGCGGACGTGCCCCCGCGGACCGTCGCCCTCGTCCTGGGCGCGGGTCTGCGACCGGACGGCGAGCCGTCGACCTACCTGCGGCGTCGGCTCGACGCCGCCGCCAGCCTGGTCGAGCGCGGCGTCGTCGCCGTCGTCCTCGTCACGGGTGACAGCTCGCGCGACGGCTACGACGAGCCGAGCGCCATGACCGACTATCTCGTCGCCGCGGGCGTTCCCGCGGACCGCATCGTGCAGGACTACGCCGGCCTCGACACGCACGACTCCGCCGTGCGCGCCGCGACCGTCTTCGGGGTGCGCGACGCCGTCGTCGTCACGCAGGACTACCACCTGCCGCGGGCGATCTTCTCCGCCCGTCAGGCGGGGATCGACGCGGTCGGCGTGGGCGTCTCCTCGGAGAGCGTCGAGCCGCGCAAGGCCGCCTGGTACCGGGTGCGCGAGGCCCTCGCCTCGTGGCGCGCCGCGCTCGACGCGGTCAGCGGACGCGAGCCGGCCCGGCCGTGGTCGGACGAGACTCCCGTCGACGAGGTCGCAGCCGCCGCGGCTGCGCTCGAGGCGACCGAGGTGGACGAGCGCCCCTAGACCGGAGCGCTCTGTGGCGGCAGAGCGACTCAGCCCGCCCGGGTGGCCCGGCCGCCCGAGCCCGCTAGCCGCCCAGCGTCCCCAGCCGCTCAGTGCCCAGGACGTCTCAGCGGGGTCGCCTCAGGCGACCATCCCGTCGCTCGCGTCGTCCTCCGCCGACCGGTCGCCCGGCGAGCCCGGCTCCTGCGGCAGCTCGAGGAGCGTGCCGGTCGCGCGGTGCGCGATCTGCCGGATCGTCGTCGCGTCGAGCCGCAGGCCCGTCACCTCGGTGAGCGCGAGCGCGACAGCGCGGGCGACCGAGAGGGGCGTCGGGGCGGCTGCCTCGGCGACGGGGTCCTTCGCCCGTTGCGCGACCGCTCCGTCCGTATAACCCGCGATGTAGGCGTGACGGACGGCTGCGATCGGGTAGTCGCCTGGCGTCGTGCTCGGCCAGCGGCGCTCGACGGCGTGGAGGGCCTCGCGCGCGTTGGTCAGCTGGGCGACGTCGACCCCCTCGAGCACGAGCAGCGCCATCTTCGCGGCGTCGTGCGCAGCGCGGATGTCCGAGCACGAACCGTGGTCGCACGTGTCGCACGGCGGCAGCGCGTCTGCGCGTTCCGCGTACGCCTCCAGCTGGTCGGCGTCGAGGAACGCACGTTCGTCGGTCGCAACCGCGCGCACGCAGCGCGCTGCCGCACGCATCGTGTTGCCGATGCTCATCGTTCTCCTCCTCCGGTCCGCCCTGCTGGAGCCGTGCGACGTCGCGAGCTCCGTAGGTGATAACTCCTAGGCGCGGCCGAAGGTCCCATCGGCAAGCCCGAGCGATCACTGAGAAACCACGCCCCCTTCCCGAACGTCAGCCACGACGGGGCCGCTAGTGTCTGGACATGGTGTTCACGGACGTCCCCGCGACCCGGACCAAGGACGGTCGGCTCTGCACGCCCCCGGCGCCAGGCGACGCCGCCGTCGGGCTGCTCATGCTCGTCCTCCCGCTCCTGGCCCCCGTCGTCTGGCTCGCCGACGAGCAGACGACGCTGCACGCCCCCCTCCTCCTCGGCTGGGCGGTCCTGTACGTCGCGGGCCTCGCGGTCGCGCTCAACGGCTTCATGACCGACCTCTCCCCGCTGCGGGGCATGCGCCACTTCGTGCCCGCCCGCGCAGTCGTCCTCGGCGCGCTCTACGCCGTCACCCTCCCGCTCGCGGTCGCCCTGATCGTCGCCCCCGGCGACGCACGGTCCCAGGAGGCCGCGCGCCGCGGCACGATCCTCACGACCGTGACCCCCGACCCGAGCGCCGAACCCACGCCCCCGCCGTCGGCCACCGAGCTCTGGGTCGCCGGCGGCGGCACCGTCGGCATCGGACGCGTCCTGCTCGTCGTCGCGGTCGCCTGCGGCGTCGCCGTCGTCGGGCTGTACGTCGCCAGCCTGTTCCGCAAGCCGTGGGAGCTCGCGGATAATCGGTCGGACGACGACAGCGCACGTGGCTAGGCTCAGCGGCATGTGGATCTGACCTGCCCCGCCCGACCCCCTCGACCCTGGCAGGTGACCCGTGTCCGCGATGCTCGTCGCGTCAGACCTCTCCAAGTCCTACGAGGACCGCACGGTCCTCGCGCACGTCGACCTCGCCGTCGACCCCGGCCACCGCGTGGGCCTCGTCGGTGAGAACGGCGTCGGCAAGTCCACGCTCCTCCGCCTGATCGCCGGCGTCGAGGACCCCGACTCCGGTTCGGTCGACCGCCCCGTGCGCCTCGGCTACCTCCACCAGGAGGCGCCGTACCGGCACGACGCCGTCGTCGGCGACGTGATCGACGCCGCGCTCGCGGACGTCCGCGCCCTCACCGCCGAGCTCGAGGCCGCCGCCGCGGCCGTCGACGCCGCACCCGACGACGCCCGGGACGCCGCCGCCGCCCGCTACGCCGCTGTCCTCGTCCGTGCCGAGGCTGCCGACGTGTGGGGCGCCGACGTGCGCGTCGCGCGCACGCTCGCCGGGCTCGACGTCGCCGACCTCGGGCGCGACCGCCGCATCGCGTTCATGTCCGGCGGCCAGCGCACCCGCCTCGGTCTCGCGGCGCTGCTCATCCGGCAGCCGGAGGCGCTCGTCCTCGACGAGCCGACCAACCACCTCGACGACGGCGCGGCCGAGTTCCTCGCCGACGCCCTGCGCGCCCTACCCG
Source organism: Flavimobilis soli (assembly GCF_002564025.1). Taxonomy (NCBI): domain Bacteria; kingdom Bacillati; phylum Actinomycetota; class Actinomycetes; order Micrococcales; family Jonesiaceae; genus Flavimobilis; species Flavimobilis soli. The sequence continues at coordinate 1,673,368 of NZ_PDJH01000001.1, read as the reverse complement.
GCGCCGTGCTGTTCGCGAGCCACGACCGCGTGTTCCTCCAGGAGGTCGCGACCGAGATCGTCGACCTCGACCCGACCCGCGAGGCCACCGCCGCCGGACGCACCGCAACCACCTGGTACGGCGGCGGGTACCGCGACTACCTCACGGCGAAGGCCAAGGAGCGTCGCGCCTGGCAGGCGCAGTACGAGGCCGAGCAGGAGGAGCTCGCCACGCTGCGCGAGTCCGTGCGCGTGCGCGCCCGCCAGGTGGGCCACGAGCGCGAGATGACCGACCGCAACAAGATGGCGTACGGCAAGCGCGGCGACCGGGTCGAGGGGCAGGTCTCCCGGCGCGTGCGCAACGCCCGCACCCGCCTCGAGACGCTCGAGGCCGAGCAGGTGCCGCGCCCGCCCGTGCCGCTGCGGTTCACCCCGCCCAGCGGGCGGGCTCTGAAGCCCGGGCCCGACGGCGAGGCGCCGGTCGTGCTCGAGGTGCGCCGCGGCGTCGTGCAGGGGCGCCTCGACCTCCTGGCCGCAGGCCAGGGGAGGCTGCGCGTCCGCGCAGGCGATCGGCTGCTCGTCACCGGTACGAACGGTGCGGGCAAGTCCACGCTCCTGCACGTGCTCGCGGGCGACATCCCGCTCACGTCCGGGAGCCTGCACCGCGCCGACGGCGTCGAGGTCGCCCTGCTCGAGCAGGACCTGCACCTCGCTGGCGAGAAGCGCAGCCCGCGCGAGCTGCTGACCCTGATGGCGGGTGCGCGGGCGAGCGACCGCGTCCGGGACTTCGGGCTCGTCGCCGCGCGCGACCTCAACCGGCGCATCGGCGACCTGAGCGTCGGCCAGCGGCGGCGTGTGGTGCTCGCGATGATCGTCATGCACAGCCCCCACGTGCTGCTGCTCGACGAGCCGACCAACCACCTGTCGCTCACGCTCGCCGAGGAGCTCATGGAGGCTCTCGAGGGATGGCCGGGAGCGGTCGTCGTCGCGTCGCACGACCGCTGGCTGCGTCGCCGCTGGAAGGGCACCAAGGTGCACCTGCCCCCGCAGGGGACCGGGCGGTAGCCGGGCTGGGCGCGGCGGTCGGCCGATCCCAACCGGTGCTGGCCCGGTTCCGGTGACCGGCTCGGGCCCGGTGACCGGCCCGGTCCCGGTGACCGGCCCGGTCCCGGTGACCGGCTCGCGCCCGGTCCCGCGGTCGGCCCCGCCCGGCGGTCGGCCGATCCCACGGTCGGCCCTCCATGGGTGCCCGGGTTCTTGGTGCGGGGCCACCGCGTAGCGTGGGGGCATGGCTGACACGACTGCCGACCCGCACGACGACGACCCCGGGCTCGCGCGCGCCCGCGCCGCGCTCGAGGCGTCCGGGATCGAGTTCACGATCACCCGGCACGGGCGGGTGCGCTCGCTCGAGGAGGCCGCCGCGGCTCGTGGCGTCGCGCCGTCGGGCATCGTCAAGACGATCGTCGTGCGCCGCGGCGAGGGCGACCACCTGTTCGTGCTCGTGCCCGGCGGGCGCGAGATCTCCTGGAAGAAGCTCCGCGCGCACCTCGGCGTCAACCGCATGACGATGCCCGACGCCGCCGGAGCCCTCGAGGTGACCGGATACGAACGCGGCACGATCACCCCGTTCGGATCGCGCACCGCGCTCCCCGTCATCGCCGACGAGACGATCCAGGGGACGGTGTCGATCGGCGCGGGCACCCACGGCGCAGGGGCGACGGTCGACGCCGCGGCCCTCGTCGAGGCGCTCGCCGCGACGGTCGCGGACGTGACCGACCCGGAGACGCCGCGCGGCTGACGCCCGCGCCCGTGCGGCTGACTCCCGCTCCTGCGGGGCTGGCTCGCGCTCCTGCGGGGCTGGCTCGCGCTCCTGCGGGGCTGGCTCGCGCTCCTGCGGGGCTGGCTCGCGCTCCTGCGGGGCTGGCTCCTTCTCCTGCGGGGCTGTGCCTCGCCCGGGGAGGCCCACCTTGCCGGCGAGTCCGTCGGTTCCGGCGTGACTCGGTCAGTCCCGGCGGCCCCCGCCGAGGTCCGCGGGCGGTGAGTACGTCGGTCCTGGCGTGACTCCTGCGGTCCCTGTGGTCGTCGTGCCTCTGCCCTTGCGCGCGGGAGCGCGAATCCGTCGGTCCCCGCGCGACTCCGTCAGTCGGGGCATACGGACTCGCGCTGGGACTGACTGACTCAGCGTGCGGCGCTGCCGTGTGGCGCGGCGCGGTGCGGCATGCACCGCCTCGGCGAGGCGGTGCGGCGTGGCGCCGGGGGTGCGGGGCGCCGTCGCGCGGGCGCCGCGCCGCGGGGAGGGGCGCCGGAAGCGGGGCGCCGGCCACCCGGCCGGTTCAGCGCTGGCGGACGCGGACCTCGATGTGCTTGTTGCTCTGACGGGACTCGATGCGCGGCTGCGCCTTCATGAGCGCGCTCAGCTTGGAGAAGCCGTAGAGGCGGGGGTCGAAGTCGGGCCGCAGCTTCGTAAGGTTCTGCCCGACGGAAGCGAGCGATGCCCAGCCGTCGTCGTCCGACACGTCGTCGATGACCTTCGTGATGAGCCGGATCGGGACGGGCGACGCCTTTGCGTCGCGCTTCGTGTCCTCCTTGACCGGCTCCGCCTTCGCGGTGGGCTCGCCCTTGTCCTTCTTCGTGCCCCGCGTCGGCTTCGCGGGGGCCTCGGTCGCGTCGGCCGACGTCTCGTCCGCCGGGTGCGCGTCCGCGCGCAGCAGCTCGGTGTAGATGAACTTGTCGCACGCGGAGACGAACGGCTTCGGCGTCTTGCGCTCACCGAAGCCGTAGACCGTCAGGCCCTCCTCGCGCAGGCGCGACGCGAGGCGCGTGAAGTCGGAGTCGGACGACACGAGGCAGAACCCGTCGAAGCGGCCCGTGTACAGCAGGTCCATCGCGTCGATGATGAGCGCGCTGTCGGTCGCGTTCTTGCCGTGCGTGTACGCGAACTGCTGCATCGGCTGGATCGAGTGGTCGAGGAGCACCTTCTTCCAGCCGCCGAGGTTGGGCTGGGTCCAGTCGCCGTAGATGCGCTTGACGCTCGCGACGCCGTAGCGCGCGATCTCCTCGAACAATCCCTCGACGATCGCGGGCGCGGCGTTGTCGGCGTCGATGAGGACGGCGAGGTTGACGTGCGGCCGTGACTCGGGCGTGGCGGGGGGCATGCGGCGGATCCTTCCCTGGGCGGTGCTGCGAGGCTATCGCGTGCCAGGTCAGGCCGCGCGGGTCACGCGTGGGTCACGCGGGGGCGAGCGCCTCGCCGTCGGCCTGCGCTGCGGGTGCGTCCCCCTCGGCAGGCGCGTGGACGACGTCGTCGCTCAGGTCTCCCGCGCCGTCGGCTCCGGCTGTTCCGGCTGCTGCTGCCTCGGCCGCAGCAGCCGCCTCGGCGGCCTCCTTGGCCGCCTTCGCGGCCTCACGCTCGAGCGCGCGCTGGTACTCCTCCTCGCGGCGACGCTCGCGCGCGAGGTTGAAGCGCGGGTAGTCGCCCGCGAGCTTCGCAGCGGCGAACAGGCTCCGGACGTGGTCGTACATCGCCTCGTCACGGTCGAGGCCGAAGAGGCCGGTCGCGTGCGCGTCGAGGAGCTCGACGAACGTCTGCCAGACGTCCTTCTTGAGCTCGCCGTCGTACGGGCCGAGGAGGAACGTGTCGCGGTGCGGCGGGATCTGGTCCATGACGGCGACGGGCGGCGAAGCGATGCGGAACCGCGGCGACGGCGTGTAGGGGCGCGTCCACGCGGCGACGGGCTCGAAGACGTGGGACATGCTCATGAGCACCCACATCTTCTCCTCGTCCTTGTCGCGCTCGCGGAGGATCTCGTTCTGCACGGCGGAGACCATCGCCCACGCCTCGTCGTACTTGCGGGTGATCCAGTCGCGCACGTAGGTGCCGCGGTCGAGGCCGCACGCGTTCCAGGCGTCGCGGTTCGTCTCGAACGGCATCCAGGACGTCGCGCCGCGGGCGAGGAACGGGGAGCGCAGGACGTCGAGGGCGTCAGCGAGGAGTACCTGGCGGGCGCGCTCGTGGTGGGCGCCCTGGAGCTCGTCGACCGCCCGGGTCCACGCGCCGACGTCGCGGACGACGTCGATCAGGCCGGGGGTGCGGCGCATCGCGACCTGCTCGTCGGAGTCGTCGACCGCGCACGTCCTGCACACGGCGCCGGGCTCGGAACGGTGAAGGTCCCACGGCACGAAGAGCTTGGCCTTGCGCGCGTCGGGGCAGTCGGGCGTCGTGTGGAGCTGAACGCTGCGACCCAGCCGCGGGGCGTCGCGGTAGAGAGGCTCGTCGGCCTCCCACGCCTCGCGGAACGGGAAGTCGGACTCGTCCAGAGCCTGGATCTCTCTCAACGAGAACACGGTGCACGTCCTCTACGTCAGGGGCCCGGCCACGGGTCGTGGTGCGGGTACCCAGATATCGGCACGCCTGTCTCGAAACTGAACCTCCGGGGTGTCGTTCGCGCCTCCGTTCGCACCTTCGGAGGGGCGGTTTGTCGCGGTTGCGGCGGGCCTGTCCGGTCGTGTCAGCCGCAGCCGATAACGTGCGTGGCATGCGGATCCTCCACACCTCCGACTGGCACCTGGGCCGGACGCTCCACGGCGTCAACCTGCTGGGCCACCAGTCGGCGTACCTGGACCACCTGGTCGAGGTGGTGCGGGCGGAGGGTATCGACGCGGTCGTCGTCGCCGGGGACGTGTACGACCGGGCGATCCCGCCGGTCGAGGCGGTCGAGCTGTTGTCGGGCACGTTGCGCCGACTGCTCGAGGTGACGCAGGTCGTCGTGTCGCCGGGCAACCACGACTCGGCGGCGCGGCTCGGCTTCGGTGCGGACCTGATGCGCGAGGGCCTGCACGTGCGGGCGCGCTCGCGGGACGTGGGCACGGCGGTCGAGCTGCACGACGCCGAGGGGAACCTGGGTGCGCTCGTGTACGCGCTGCCGTACCTGGACCCGGACGACGCGAGGCACGTCCTCGCGAGCGAGGACGGACCGCTGGCCCGGTCCCACGAGGCGGTCACGACCGCCGCGATGGAGCGGGTGCAGGCGGACATGGCTCGGCGGCGGGCGCGCGGGGGCGCGCCCGTGCCGTCGGTCCTCGCGGCGCACACGTTCGTCGTGGGCGGCGAGGCGAGCGAGTCGGAGCGGGACATCCGCGTGGGCGGCGTGGACTCGGTGCCGTCGGGCGTGTTCCGCGGCGTCGACTACGTCGCGCTCGGGCACCTGCACGGCCCGCAGCGCGTGCCGGTCGCCGACCTCGACGGGCGGCGGACGGTCGCGCGGTACTCGGGGTCGCCGCTCGCGTACTCGTTCTCGGAGATGAACCACCGCAAGTCGAGCGTCGTCGTCGACCTGCGCGCCGACGGTGTGCACGGCGAGCCTGAGCTGATCGCGGCGCCCGTGCCGCGCCGTCTGACTGAGGTCCGCGGGACCCTCGAGGAGATCCTCGGCGAGCTCGGCGAGGAGCACGTCGACTGCTGGACGCGCGTGCACGTGACCGACCCGGCCCGCCCCGAGAACCTCGTGGCCCGGGTCAGGGCCCGGCTGCCGCACGCGCTCGCGGTGCTGCACGAGCCGCCTGCGCGCGTCGGCGAGGGTGCGGATGCACCGCACCTGACGGCGGCCGACCCGTTCGACGTCTGCTGCGACTTCGTGACGCACGTGCGCGGAGGCGGCGAGGCTGCTGCTCCGGACGAGGCGGAGCAGGCCGTCCTGCGGCGAGCCCTCGAGAACGTGCTGGCCGCGGAGAGGAGCGCCTGATGCAGCTGCGCTCGCTCACGATCCAGGCGATCGGGCCGTTCAAGGACGCGTTTACGATCGACTTCGCGCGCCTCGCCGAAGGTGGTCTCTTCCTGCTCGAAGGCCCGACGGGCGCGGGCAAGTCCACGATCATCGACGCGATCGTCTTCGCGCTCTACGGCAAGGTCGCGTCCGCGGGTGCGAGCGACGACCGGCTGCGGTCGACGCACGTCGGTCCCGAGGTCGAGTCGTTCGTCGACCTCGTGCTCGAGGTCCCCGCGGGCGTCTACCGGGTGCGACGCAGCCCCGCGTACGACCGGCCCAAGCAGCGCGGCACCGGCACCACGCGCCAGCAGACCAAGGTCAACCTGTGGCAGCTCTCTGCGGCGGACGCCGACGCGCTCGACACGAGCAGGGACCCTGGCGACCAGGCGCCCGGCCAGCTCCTCAGCAGCCGCGCTGACGAGGTCGGCGACGCGATCGGCCGGATCCTCGGTCTCAGCCGGGAGCAGTTCGTCCAGACGATCGTGCTGCCGCAGGGCGAGTTCGCGAGCTTCTTGCGCGCCAAGCCCGAGGACCGCTCCGCGCTCCTGCAGCGTGTGTTCGGCACGGAGATCTACCAGCGCATCCAGAACGAGCTCGTCGAGGCGCGCAAGGAGGCGGACCGCCGCGTCCTCGCCGCCGAGCAGAGCATCGGCCGCGCCGCAGCGACGTTCATCGAGGCCGCGCGACTCGAGCCGGAAGAGAGGGACGCCGTCGCAGGGCTCGCCGGGTCGGTCGTCGGAGCCGCCGAGCTGACGGCCGCGATCGACGGCCACCTCGCGACGCTCGGCGCTGAGCACGAGCGGCTCACCGCCGCGTGCGCGGTGTCTGCCACGGCCCACAGCGAGGCGAGCGAGAGGCACGTCGCCGCGGTCACGACGCACCGCCTCGTCGTCGCGCGTCACGAGCTGCACGCCCGCCGCGACGAGCTCGCCGCAGGTGCGACCGAGCACGCTGCCCGCGTGCAGCGCCTCGACGCGGCCCGCCGCGCCGCCGTCGTGCTGCCCCGGCTCGACGAGCTCGAGCTCGCCGCCGGCACCCTCGCCAAGGCTGCGACGACCCTCGAGAACGCGCTCGTCGACGCGCACGAGCACCCCGTCCTGCATTCGTGGCTCACCGCGACGCAACGCGACGACGCTCCCGTGCCCGGCGACGAGACGCTGCGCTCGGAGATCGACGAGCGCCGCGCTCGCGCGGGGGAGCTGCGCCGCCTCGTGACGATCGAGCGCGGCCTCACGGAGCGCGCGGTGACGCTCGACGCACGGGACGAGGCGGTTGCCGAGCTGCGACAGGCGCTCGCCACGAGCGAGTCCGCTCTGGCCGAGCGGCCCGCGCAGCGCCTCGTCCTCGCTGCTCAGGCGGGCGAGGCGACCACGACGGCGGCGCTCGTCGACGCACGTCGCGGGGCGCTGACGACCGCCGAGAACCGGCTCGCAGCAGCGCGCGCCGTGGACGCCCTCGCCCCCACGATCGAGGCCGCTGACGCGATCGTCGTCAAGACCGCGACGGACGCAGCCGCTGCCGTGGATCGCGAAGCCCGCCTGCGGCGTGCGCGCATCGACGGGATCGCCGGCGAGCTCGCGACCCAGCTCGTCCCCGGCGAGCCGTGCGCCGTCTGCGGCGGCACCGAGCACCCCGCCCCCGCGACCGTCGGCGCGGACCACGTCTCCCCCGAACAGGTCGACGCCGCAGCCGCAGACCGCGAGAACGCCGAACGGGCCCTCGCCGACGCACGCGACGCGCGCGCCCACCTCGACGCCGAGCTCGCCCGCCTCCGCGCCGCGGCCGGCGACGCGACCACCGCCGACGCGCTGGCCGCGGTCGAGACCGCGCGAGCCGCGCTCACCGAGGCTGAGGCGGCCGTCACGACGCTCGCGACCGTCACCGCAGCGATCGAGGCGCACGACGCCGAGACCGCCCGCATGCGCGCAGAAGCCGCCGCCCTCGAGTCGCGGATCGCCGCCGAGGCCGCCGCCGTCACCGAGCAGCGCACTGTCCTCGAGCAGGACCGCGACGCGGTGCGCGAGGCGCGCGCGGACGCCGAGACCGACCACCTCGCGCGCGACGCGGACGATGACGGCGTGACGCTCGCACACGTCCGGGACGACCTCGAGCTGCAGTCCAGGCTGCTCGAGCACCTGCTTGAGGCGTCGTCAGACCAGCGCCGCGCCCACGAGGCACACACCCGCCTCGCCGCTGCCGCCCAGGCTGCGCTCGCCGAGGAGAAGTTCGACGACGCCTCGGCCGCGCGGGCCGCGGCGCTCGACAAGGCCGAGCACGAACGCCTCGCCGCGCAGGTCGCCGAGGTCGAGCACGCGCAGGCCGCCGTCCGCGACGGGCTCGCTCGCCCCGAGATCGCCGCGCTCCCCGACGAGCTCACCGTCGACCAGACCGCCGACGCCCTCACCCAGGCGGAGGCCGTCCTCGCCGCAGCCGCCGAGGCGCTCGAGCAGGACAAGCACCTCGTGGCGCTCACCGAGGACACGCTCAGCCGCGCCCGCACGGCCGCAGGAGGCGTCCAGGCCGCCCTCGACGCCTCCCGCGCCGAGCGCGAGGCGCTCGCCCCCGTGATCCGCATGGCCAACCTCGCGTCCGCCGCGACCGCCGACAACTCCGCGGCGCTGACCCTCTCGACCTACGTCCTCGCCCGTCGCTTCGACGACGTCCTCGCCGCAGCCAACGACCGGCTGCGCCAGATGTCCTCCGGCCGGTACGAGGTGCAGCGGTCGACCGAGAAGGAGTCCCGCGGAGGCCGCCGCCTCGGGCTCTCCCTGCGCATCGTCGACCACACCACCGAGACCGCACGCGAGCCCGCGACCCTCTCCGGCGGCGAGACCTTCTACGTCTCCCTGTGCCTCGCCCTCGGCCTCGCCGACGTCGTCACCGCCGAGTCTGGCGGCATCGACCTCGGCACCCTCTTCGTCGACGAAGGGTTCGGCTCCCTCGACCCCGCGACCCTCGACCTCGTCATGGCCGAGCTCGGCAAGCTCCGCGCCGGCGGACGCACCGTCGGCGTCGTCTCCCACGTCGAAGCCATGAAGAGCGCCATCGCCGACCGCATCAGCGTCCGCCGCGCCCCCGACGGCTCCTCCCGCATCACCGTCCTCGCCGGAGCCTGACGGCCCGGTGCCAGGCGCCGGGAGCCGGAGCCGGGAGCACAGAGCTAGGCGGCCCCGCGGGGCAGCGTCCTTGCCGCGCGGCCGGGCGACGCCCAGGAGAACCGGCCCTGACCTGCGCAACTGCCGACGAGGCCTCCACTCACGGGTGGACACCGACGTGCGAGACAGTCACACCCCAGGACGATGCCCCACCGCAACCCCACGCCATAACGTCGCAGCATGTCCCGCGTCCGCCTCGTGCTCGCCATCCTCGCCATCGCCGTCATCGCCACCGCAGGAGTCCTCGCCGCCCGCACCCTGCTCGGCGAGCACGCGGCCGACACAGCCGCCGCGAGCCAGACCGCACCCGCGAACACCAACGGCCGGATCCCCGACGACCGGCTCGTCGAGATCGAGACCGGCCACCGGCTCATCGCCCCCGCCGCCGACGCCTTCGCCCAGCTCAAGCAGGCCGCCCACGACGCCGGCCACGACCTCAGCGTCAACTCCGCCTACCGCGACCTCGCCGAGCAGGCCAAGATGATCGACCTCTACGGCCTCCTCGAGGACGGCGGCCGCGCCGCACCCCTCGGCGAGAGCGAGCACGGCGACGGCACGAGCGTCGACCTCACGCTCAACACCGAGGCGCTCATGTGGATGCGCGAGCACGCCCCGACGTTCGGGTTCTTCGAGACCATCTCAGGCGAGCCCTGGCACTGGACCTGGCAGGCCGGCTGACCCGTACCGGCGGAGACGAGGAGACGAGCGCTCGGGAGTTCACGCCCCGAGCGTCTTGAGCACTTCGTCGCACCACGCCGCGAGCGCGCTCGTCGAGGAGAGGACCACCGGGGTCAGCATGGACTCGTCGAGCTCGGCCAGATGGAAGAGCTCGCCCGCCCACGCTGCGGGCAGGTAGGTCGCCATCGCCGCGATCATCTCGACGAGCTCGCGCGGGTCGATCTGCGCGTCGCGCGCGATCGAGCGCCAGTGCACCCGATCCACGTCGCCGAAGTGCTCGTTGCCGCTGACCCGCATCGGCATCTTGACCCTCGACATCGGCAAGCGGGTCTGGGGAAAGAACGGCGCTGCGTACGGGGCGTACGACGCGAGGTCGTACAGCGGCGTGAGGGTGGCGGACGGGCCGACGTACAACGAGTAGTTCTTCGCGTGCGCGTCCGTGCCGCCGGCCACCCAGTTGAACGCGAGAGCCACGGCGAAGGCGCGCTTAGCCTCGGCCCGGTTCGCTGCAGGGAGCAGGTCGAGCGCCGTGAAGACGCGCGTGATGCCCGGCCCGCCCTGGGACTCGTACTTGCGCAGGGACGACTCGCCGACCACCTGGCACATGTCCTCGGCGTGCACACGCAGGACGCCGCCGTCGGTCGCGTGACGGTCGAAGCGCTCGACGACGAGAGCATGCTGATCCTCGAACCACATGAGCTCGACGGGCGCGACGGGCACGACCTGACCCACGAGCGCGGCCGCGACGCGCATGGTCAGGAACTCGATCACGTCGGAGGATTCGAGGCCGTCGACTCCGGTCTTGAAGATGTGGGTCGAGGGGACGACCCCGGTGGGGACCGCCCACCGGTCGCCGTGGCGGGCCAGGGCGAACTTCGACTGTGCGCCACCGAGCGAGAACCGCCCGGGGTGGTCGGAGGGGACCCAGGTGCTCGAGCGGGCGCGCAAGCCGCGGATGCGCTCGGCGATCGTCGCCTCGTCAGTCGGCTCGAGCGCGCCCGCCTCGGACGGGTCGGTGTCGTGCGGGAAGAACGAGGCGGCCCCCGCGCAGTCGGCGCCGACGTGCCACAGCAGGTCGAAGGGCCGGGCGGACTTCGCCCCGTGAATGCGGGCCCACTCGCGCGTGACCTCGCCGTTGTCGGGCAGGAGGTTGTCGAGGTAGTTCGTGACGCGATCGCCCTTGTGCCGGCGGGAGGTCATCGGCAGAGAGAAGGACAGCGGGTAGTCGCCGAAGGCGGAGACGTACGCGGGCTCGTAGTCGAGGACGAGGCCGGCCGGTGTCTCCGTGATGACGGCGGCGCGGGTGCCGTGCAGGTGCACGTCGAGCTGGCGCGGGCGGCTCACTGCTCGGAATCCTCGGGCTGGGGCGGCAGGGCTCGGAGGGCCTCGAGCGCGCGAAGTCTCTCGGCCTGCTCGTCGACGATCCGCCGCACAGCGTCCTTCGCCGCTGTCGAGCCGGTCCTGGACAGCGTGGTGGCGGCGATGCTCGGGACCTGCTCGCGGAGCGAATCCGCAGTCAAGGACCCGACCGTCCGCGCACCCACGCGGGCCAGCATCTGCCCCGTGAGGGCTTCGCGGAACTTCCCCACATCGAACAGGCTCCGGTCGGCCGCTCGGGCCTTGCTCGACCGGACATCGAGGTCGAGATCGAGCGCGGCGAGGGCAGCGAGCACGAGGCTCACGCGCGGGTTGAGGGCGCCGGACTCGAACTGGCTGACCCACTGGCGGGTGGTGCCGATGCGCTCGGCGAGCTCGGCCTGGGTCAGGCCCTGGTCGTGGCGCTCCTGGCGCACGAGCGCCCCGAGGTCGTCGGTCGTGATGACACGCATCGCGATCCTCCTGTCATGTTTCAGTGACATCGTAACGAATGTCAGAGAAAACTGGCAGATAATGTCATGTGAACACGACACGCGCCCAGCTGTCGGGGAAACCTGACATGGGAGTCAGCGGGAACAGCGGGTCAGAAGGACGGGCAGGTCCCTCAGGCGAGCGCGGACCGCGAGAGCGTTCGAGGCGCGGTGAGCGCGACGTCGAACAGCTCGGCGAACAGGTCGTCCGCAGGCGCCGTCAGCTCGGCAGCCGCGAGCACGTCCGCCCACGGGACCCCGACGGGGTGCTGACGCAGGAAGTACCGGAACAGCTCCGCGGTCGCGATCGTGTCGCCCAGAGCCGAGTGCGCATGCTCGTTGATCACGCCCGCCTGCTCGCAGCACACCGCGAGTGTGCGCTTCGGCCCCGGCAGGTGCGTCTTCGCGAGCTGCTGCGTGCACAGCCGCCCCGGCACGCGGAACGGGTAGGCGGCGAGCTGGAACTCGTGCTCGAGGAACCGCAGGTCGAAGTCCACGTTGTGCCCCACGACGACGCGGCCCGCCAGCAGCGCGGCGACGTGCTCGGCGACCTCGATGAAGCGGGGGGCATGCTCGACGTCAGCAGCCGTCAGGCCGTGCACGTGCGTCGGACCCACCGGGCGGTCGGGGTTGAGCAGCGTCTCCCACGTGTCGACGACCTCGCCGGCGCCGTCGAGCCGCACCACCGCGATCTCGATGACACGGTCACCGGTGCGCGGGGAGAACCCCGTCGTCTCGGTGTCGATCACGGCATATCCAGGCACGTCTCGATGCTGCCACGACGCTGTGACACGACCGCGCAGACCCGCCGTGGCGGATTCCCGCGGATCTCCTAGTGCCCCGCGCGCTCCAGCGCGTCGGCGAGCGGCTCAGCGGTGACCTCCGCGGCCGCCGCGAGCAGCGCGTCGTGCTCCGGGTCGGTGCCGTCGAGGCGCGGCACGTACGCCTCGAGGAAGGTGACGAGAGCCGGGCGCAGCACCGTCGGCGAGTCCGCGCCGTCGCGCAGGACAGCTGCGAGGAGCAGCATGTCCCGGACACGCTCCTGACCGGGCGCGATCGCCGGCTGGAAGTACGGGACGTCGAGGATCACGAGGCCGTGCCGCGCGTAGAAGCCCAGGCGGCGCCACGGGTTGCCGTGATCGGCCGACGCCGCGTGCTTGCGCGGGTCCTCGACCTCCGCGAGCAGCAGGTGCGCGCCGCCCGCGCGTGCGGCGTCGATCGCGGCGTCGAGCAGCGCACCGCCCGTGCCCGACCCGCGCTCGCCCGGACGCACCGCGAGCCACGCGAGCAGCGCCATCACGTCGGTGCCCTGCCCCAGCGCGACGACCGCGCAGCCGAGCGTCTCGCCCGTCTCCGCGTCGGTCGCGAGCAGCACCTCGAGATCGTCGCCCGAGGTCCACGCGAGGAACCGGTCGCGCGGCGGCAGCTCCTCCGGGCCGAACGACGGACTGAGGACCGCGTCGAACAGGGACGCGCGCTCCTCGAGGCTGGTGACGGGCTCGATGGTGCAGGGCCTCATACGGTCATTCTTCGCCGTGGACGACGACCCCGCCCAGCCACGTCTGCACGACGCGGGCCGCACCGATCTCCTCGGCGGGCACGGCGAACAGGTCGCGGTCCACGACCGCCAGGTCGGCGACGTACCCGGGCAGGATCCGCCCGGCGACGTCGTCGAGGCCGTTCGCCCAGGCCGCGCCCGAGGTGTACGCGGCCAGTCCCTGCGCGAGCGTGATCGCCTCGTCCGGGCCGAGCGCGGGTCGGTCCTCGCCGTGCAGGCTGCGGTTCACGGCGACGTGGATCGCCTGGACCGGGTCCGGTGTCGAGACGGGCCAGTCGGAGCCGCCCGCGAGGACGGCGCCCGCCCGCTGGAGCGACGCGAAGGGGTACTGCCAGGTCGTGCGCTCGTCGCCGAGGAAGGGGATGGTCAGCTCGGTCTGCACGTCCTCGCAGTTCGCCCACAGGGGCTGCGCGGAGACGACGGCGCCCACGCGGGCGAAGCGCGCACGGTCGTCCGGGTGTACGACCTGCACGTGCGACAGGATCGGCCGCGTCGTGAGTCGGCCTGCGGCGTCGACCCGCTCAGGGTGGGCGGCTGCAGCGCGCTCGAGCGCGTCGAGCGCGAGCCGCACCGCGCGGTCGCCGATGACGTGGAAGTGCGTCTGGAAGCCCTCGGCAGTGAGCGCCGCGACGATCTCGTCGAGCTGGGTCGGCTCGAAGTACGTGTCGCCGCTGTTGTCGCTCACCGAGCCGTCGGCGTCGAGGTACGGGTCGATCATCGCGGCGGTCAGGGACCCGTCGACGACGCCGTCGACCATGATCTTCACGGACGTCGGCCGGAAGCGGCTCCCGCGCGAGCGCGCACGCCGCGCGACCAGCTCGGCGACCTGCTCCATGCCGCGGCGGTGGTCCCAGCGCAGCGCGCCGACGACCGTGCCGAGCAGCTCGCCGGCCGCCTCGGCACGCTCGTACGCCTGCTGGTCGGCCTCGAGCACGGACGCGTCCTGCCAGGCGGTGATGCCGACCTCGAGCAGCGCCCGCTGGCCGGCGACGAGGTCCCGCTGCAGGCTCTCGACGTCGGGCTCAGGGATGAGCCGCTCGACCAGGTCGGTCGCCCACTCCTGCAGCACGCCCGCCGCCCGTCCGTCGGCGTCACGCTCGACCCGCCCGCCCGGCGGGTCGGCGACCGGGCGCCCGGTGCCGTCGTCGTCCAGGCCCGCTGCGGTGATCGCGAGCGAGTTCGCCCACGCCGCGTGACCGTCGCCGCGGTGGATGAGCGCGGGGCGGTCGGGCACGACCGCGTCGAGCTGTTCCCGCGTCGGCAGGCCGCCGTCGAACAGGTCGGCGTTCCAGCCCCAGCCGGTGACCCACTCGTCCTCGGGGTGCGCGACGGCATACGCGCGGATCGCCTCGAGCGTCCCGTCGAGCGTGCGTTCGTGCAGCACGTTGAGGCGACGGTCCATGCTCGCCGCGAGGATCGGGTGGACGTGCGTGTCCTGGAAGCCCGGCGTCAGCAAGCGTCCGGCGAGGTCGACGACGCGCGTGCCCGGCCCGGCGAGCCCCCGCACCTCGGCCTCGGGGCCGACGGCGAGGATTCGCCCGTCGCGCACCGCGACCGACGCAGGTCTGGACGCCGAGGCGGGGTCGCCGTCGAACACCATGCCTCCGACGAGGAGGACGGCGGCAGGGCGGGAGTCAGTCACCGGGTACCTCCGCGGCGGTCGGGGAGGCGCTGTCGGGGGTAGCGCCTTTGTCGGCGTCGGCCTCGGCAGCGCTCGGGGAGAAGGCGGCGCTCGCGGCGGCAGGCTCGTCGCCGGCCGTGGTCTGGTGGGCGGGACCGCCGGGCGAACCCGGGACCGCGTCGAGCAGGGTGCGCGTGTACGGGTGCTCGGGCTCGCGCAGCACCTGCGCCGTCGGCCCGGTCTCGACGACCTTGCCGGCGCGCATGACGTACACGCGGTCGGTGACCTGCTGCATGACGCCGAGGTCGTGCGAGATGAACAGGATCGTCAGGCCGAGCTCGGCGCGCAGCCGGGCGAGCAGGTCGAGGACCTGCGCCTGGACCGACACGTCGAGCGCGGAGACGGACTCGTCGCAGACGAGGACGCGCGGCGCGGGTGCGAGCGCGCGGGCGATCGCGACCCGTTGCCGCTCGCCGCCCGAGAGGCGCGCGGGTCGGCGTCGCGCGTACGACGTCGGCAGGCCGACCATCGTGAGCAGCTCGTCGACCGTGCGCCGCTCACCGGGGCGTCCCGCGTCCCCGCTTCCCGACTCTCCGCGTGCCGCGACGTCGAGCGCCTCGCGCAGCATCGTGCCGATCGTGAGCGCGGGGTTGAGCGCCGAGTACGGGTCCTGGAAGACGATCTGGACGGCTCGCGCCCGCTGCGCGGGCGTGAGCGCCGTCGTCGCGGCGAGGCCGTCGGCGCCGGGCGCGCGCACCTCGATCGTGCCCTCGTCGGGCGTCTCGAGCCCGACGACGCAGCGCGCGACGGTCGTCTTGCCCGAGCCGGACTCGCCGACGACGCCGACGCACTCGCCGTCGCGCACCTCGATCGTGACGTCGTCGACCGCTCGCTCGTCCGCGCCGCGGAACTGCTTGACGAGGCCGCTCGCGCGCAGCGCGACGGGTGCCTCGGCGCGCTCGCCCGACGTCCGGACGCGCCCGCGCGCGGCCTCCGAGAGCGCCTGCGTGTACGGGTGCTGCGGGTCGGCGAACACGTCGGCGGCGCGGCCGCGCTCGACGATCGTGCCCGCGCGCATGACGACGAGGTCGTCGCAGCGCTCCTCGGCGAGCCCGAGGTCGTGGGTGATGAGGACGAGCGTCATGCCGCGCGCCTGCTGGAGGGAGGCGAGCAGGTCGAGGATCTCGCGCTGGGTCGTGACGTCGAGGGCCGTCGTCGGCTCGTCGGCGATGAGCAGCTGCGGGTCGGACGCGAGCGCCGCAGCGATCGCGACGCGCTGGCGCATGCCGCCCGAGAGCTCGTGCGGGTACTGCCGCGCGACGCGCGCGGGCAGGCCCACCTCGGCGAGCCGGCGCACGACCTCGGCGCGGCGGGCGGCGCGCCCGCGCGTCGGCGAGGACGCCATGACCTGCCAGCCGCACCGGTGCAGCGGGTCGAGGGACGTGAACGGGTCTTGCAGCACGAGGACGACCTTGCGCCCGCGCACCCGCCCCCAGGCGCGCTCGGACGCGGCCAGGTTCACGGGAATGCCGTCGAGCAGGGCGGCACCCGTCGTGGTGACGCCGGTCGGCAGCAGGCCTGTGAGCGCCTTGACGAGCATCGACTTGCCGGAGCCGGACTCCCCGACGACGCCGAGCGTGCGCCCGCGCTCCGCCGCGACGTCGACGCCGTCGACGAGCACGCGCTCGCCCGCGCGGACCGTCAGCCCGCGCACCTCGAGGAAGGCGGTGCTCATGCGCGCACCTCCGTCTCGATCTCGCCCGCGCTCAGGTCGCCCTGCTCGAAGCGCTCCGCGAGCCAGTCACCGACGAGGTTCACGGCCGTCGCCGTGACGATGATCGCGAGCCCCGGCACGACGGATGCGGCGGGGTTGTCGAAGAGGATCGCGCGGCCGTCGGCGAGCTGGCGACCCCAGTCGGCGTCGCCCGGCGCGACGCCGAGACCGAGGTACGACAGCCCCGACATGCTCACGAGCGCGTACGCGACGTTGAGAAACAGGTTGGTCAGCACGAGCGGTCGCACGTTCGGCAGGATGTGCCGCGTCATGACGCGCCACGCGGGCAGCCCGAGGACGCGCGTCGACTCGATGTACGGCCGGTGCGCGTGCTGCTGCACGGCAGACCGCACGAGCCGCGTGTCGCCGGGGGAGAACAGCACGACCAGCACCGCGACGGTCACCCAGTACCCGCCGCCGACGACGCCCGCGACGACGATCGCCAGCAGCAGCGCAGGCATCGCGAGGGTGAGGTCGACGTAGCGCGACACGACCGCGTCGACCCACCCGCCGCGGTACCCCGCGAGCGTGCCGAGGAGGACGCCGATGAGCATCGACCCGAGCGCGACGACGACCGGCCCGACGACGGCCGAGCGCGCTCCCGCGAGCGTGAGGGCGAGGACGTCGCGGCCGAGGGAGTCGGTGCCGAGCAGGTGGCCAGGCGTCCCGGCCGGGGTCGCGCCGAGCGTGATGTCCTGCGCGAGCGCGCCCTCCGCGGCAGGCAGCACCACAAGCACGACGACGGCGAGCAGCACGAGCGCGGAGACCGTCACGACGCCGGGCAGGCGGCGCAGGGCCCGCGTGGCGCGTGCGACTGCACCCGCGCCGGGCCGGCGCCCGCTCATCGGGCCACCCGTGCGCGACGCACGCGCGGGTCGACGAGCACCGCGAAGAGGTCGACGAGCGCCGTCGTCACCCCGATGAACGCGGCGATGACGAGCGTGAGCGCCTGGACCACGGGGATGTCCTTGAACGTGATCGAGTCCGCGAGGAGGACACCGAGGCCCGGCAGGGCGAACGTCGTCTCGACGAGCACCGAGCCGCCGAACAGACCCGCGAGGACGAGCCCGGTGCTCGTGACGATCGGCGTCGCCGCGTTCCGCAGGTACATCGACCGCACGGCCGACGGCGCGAGCCCGCGCGAGCGGGCGAACGCGACGTAGTCCTCACCGAGCTCGCGCAGCACCGCGGTGCGCGTGATCTTCACGACGATCGCCCCGACGCCCAGCGCGAGCGCCACGGCGGGCAGCGCGAGGTGCCACAGCCGGTCGAGGCCCGGCTCGCCGAGCCCGTAGAGCGGGAACCAGCCGAGCATGACCGCGAAGACGTAGAGCAGCAGCAGCCCGACGGCGAAGCCCGGGGCGCTGATCCCGACGATCGACGTCGCGACGATGCCGCGGTCCACGGCGGAACCGTGCCGCTGCGCGGCGCGGATACCGAGCGGCACCCCGAAGCCGAGCGCGAGGAGCGCGGCGAGGCCGGTGAGCAGGAGCGTCACGCCGATGCGGTCGCCGAACATCTGCGTCACCGGGACGCTCGTGCGCACGGACTCGCCGAGGTCACCGGTCAGCGCGTTGCCGAGCCACTTCCAGTACTGCACGAGGAACGGGTCGTCGAGGTGGTACCGGGCGCGGATCGCGGCGACCGTCTCGGGCGCGGCGGGCCGCGTCCCGAGGAGGTTCTTCACGATGTCGCCCGGCGCCACGTAGAGCAGGGAGAACACGATGAACGACAGCACGACGAGCAGCGCGGCCAGGGTGGCCAGGCGCCGCGCGAGGAAACGAGCGACGGTCATGTGTCTCGGTCCTGCTCGGAGGGATCAGCTCGTGGCGGCGATGCGTCCGGGCCAGCTGGTGAGGAAGAAGTAGGACGTGAAGTCCTCGGCGACGACGCGCGGGCCGACCGCGGTCGTCGACGTCCCCCAGAACACCGGAGCGTAGTAGGTCTCCTCGAGCGCGAGGCGGGTCGCCTCGATCACGGAGTCGACGCGCTCGGCCGGGTCGGTCGTCGTCGCGGCCTTGGCCTGCAGCTCGAAGATCGCCGGGTCGCTGAAGAGCGCGGGGTTCCACTCGCCGAGCAGCCAGTCGGTCGGCCAGTCGGTCGGGACCGGCGGCGTGTAGCTCATCCACGAGACGGGCTGCTCGCCGTTGCCGAGCTCGGCGCCCCACTGCGAGGACGGGATCTCCTTGACGTCGAGCGTGATGCCGAGCTCCTTGAGGTTCTCGGCGAGCGCGAGCGAGACCTTGCCGAGGTTCGGGTCGGAGTCCGGGTAGGTCAGCGAGACGGTGAAGCCCTCGGGCGTCGCCGACTGCGCGAGCTCGGCCTTGGCCTTGTCGAGGTCGAACTCCTTCTGCGGCAGGCCTGCGACGGCGGACGCGGCGGCCTCGGCGCCGACGTTGAGCGCGAGCTGCTCGGGCGACGTGATGCCCGTGGCGACCTCGGCGTTGCTCTTGAGGATGCCGTCGACGACGCCGGTGCGGTCGATCGCGTGCGCGACGGCGTTGCGCGCGTGGACGTCGTCGAACGGCGCGAGGTTGGAGTCGAAGGTCAGGCCCTGGTACGAGAGGTTCGAGACGGTCTCGATGCGGGCGCCCTCGGCCTTCTCCCACTGGGCGACCTGGTCGACCGGCACGCCGAGCGCGAGGTCGAGCTTGCCCTCCTGGAACGCGAGGAGGCGCGTCGAGTCGTCGGTGATGAAGTCGAAGCGGAGCTTCTCGGCCTTGGGTGCGGCACCCCAGTAGTCGGCGTTGCGCTCGAGCTGGACGTGCGAGTCGGGCGCGAACTCGGTGACCTTGAACGGGCCGGTGGTCACGAGGAGGTCCTGCGCGGAGCCCCACGCGGTCGCGGCCTCGTAGGACTTCTGCGACGTGACGTACAGCCCTGCGGCGGCCGACGGCGTCCACCCGAACGTGGCGCTCGTGCCGGCGAGCTTGATGGTGATCTCGCGGTCGCCGGTCTTCTCGACGCTCTCGAGCTCGGGCCAGTAGTAGGCGGTCGAGGGGGACCTCTCGGCGTCACGGAAGAGGTTGATCGAGAAGATGACGTCCTCGACGGTGACGGGCGTGCCGTCGGAGAACTTGGCGTCGCGTAGCTGGTAGACCCACGTCGTGTCGTCCGGCTGGGTCCACGACTCGGCGAGCGCGGGGACGAGCTGACCCTCGGCGTCGACGCCGACGAGGCCCTCGGCGAAGGACGTGCCGACGTAGTAGTTGAGGATCATCCCGGTCTGCGCGGTGTTGAGCGTCGAGAGGGACCCGTTGATGCCGACCGTGATCTGGTCGAGCGTCTTGTTCGGGTCGGCCTGCGCGGCGCTCGCCGCGGGCTGTGCCGCGTCGTTCTTGGTCGGCGCGCACGCGCCGAGGGCCAGGACGACGCCGAGGGCGAGCGAGGTGGCGAGCGCGCGGGACGCGGGTCGCGTGAGGCGGAGCGACATGGGACGGGTGTCCTTTCGGGTGCTGCGTGGCGCTCGTGCGAGGGGGGTCGAGCGTCAGGGGGGCCAGCGCGCCGGCGTAGCGCAGCGGGGGGCTGGGTCCGGTGAAAGTACAGCGCTGCGCGCCGTTCCTCCAAACTAGAGCGGCGGAGTCTAGAGATGTGGATGGGCCGACGTGATCTGCGTCTCGACGGTGACGCACGAGTCGAGCGTCCGCGCGATCGCGCGCCGTTCCGCGGTCGTCACGCTGAGCGCCCAGCGCGCCTTCACGGACACCTGCGTCGCGACGTAACGGCAGCGGTAGCCCCGCTGTGGCGGGAGCCACGCGTCGGCCGACGCCGCACCCTTGTCCTGGTTGGCCGCCCCGTCGACAGCGAGCAGGTTCTGCGGGTCGTTCGCGAAGCGCGTGCGCTCCTCGGCCGTCCACGCGTGCGCGCCCGAGCGCCAGGCGTCGGCGAGCGCGACGACGTGGTCGACCTGGACGAGCGAGCTCGTGTCCTGCCCGCGGCGGAAGTCGATGCCCTGCCCCGTGTAGCGGTCGGCGAGCCGGCCGCTGAGGACGACGCAGTCCCGTGTGCCGGGCTTGAAGGTCACGGCGGTCAGGTCGCGCGCGAGGACGTCGTTGCGGGTGTCACAGCCGTTGCGGTCGACGTCGGCCCACGCTGGCCCGAAGGCGTCGCGGTCGTACGCGGGCGCGCGAGGGGTGTCGACGACAGGGAGTGCGGCGAGGTCGGCGCGCGCCTGCGCGAGCTGTGCGGCGGTCACGGGGTACGTCGTCCCCGTGCTCCGGTCGCCGAGCAGCAGGGCGGCGAGCACCGCGGCGAGCAGGACGGCGACGCTCAGCAGGAACCGCAGCGCGCGACGTCGTGCACGGGCCCGGCCTCGGGGCGCCCGGCCGCGGCCGGGCTGCCTGCGCGGGCGGGAGCCGCCCCGGCCGGACGGGCGGCGGGAGCGCGCAGGGGAGAGAGCGACGGTCGGCACCGGACAAGGATGGTCGATCCGACCGACACGCGGGCGCACACCGACGGAGCGACGGCGTCGACGACCGTCGCCGCGCGCTGTGGGCGGGCTAGCTGCGCACGCCCGGCTCGGCCGACCACGTCACGACCACGGCCGCGCAGACCGCGGCCGAGACCAGCGCGACGAGCCACGACTCGCGGGTCAGCGCACCGAGCGTCGTGACGGCGTGCGCCGCGACGACGAGCGCTGCCGCCCACGTGCGCACCGCGTGCACCACGGCTGGCGTCCGCGTCAGACGACCCGTCCACAGGGCCTCGGCCGTCGACGCGAGCGCACCCGCGAGGACGATCGCCGCGACGATCACCGCGGTCCGGGACAGGACGCCCGCGCTCGCGGTCCCGTCGAGACCGGCTGCGGCGATCGCGCGGGACGCGAGCACCATGATCAGCCACCCGGCCGCGAGGACCTCGATGCCGAGCGCGGCGGCGACGACCCGAGAGCGCAGCCGCGTCCGCGTGCTGCGGCCCGCTGCGGTGAGCGTGGTCGACGCGCGATCTCGGCGCACGTTCATGACGATGCTGTTGCCACTCATGGAGCCCCCTGGTTCCGTCTGTCCCTGCGATTCTGGCGCGCAGGGCCGACTGAGTCATCATCCCTAGGAATGAGAATTCATCCATCCGTTACCGGGTGAAAGCACGCTCGCGGCGGCGTACGCACAGGTCACAGGCTCGCGCGTCAACGAGCGTAGATCGTGCTCCCGGACGGGTCGGCGCGGCACCATGCACGGCCGAGGGCGCCGTCGGGCAGGTCGTTCGTCGCCGCCCGCTCGAGGCGCGCCGCGTCCGCGAGGCTCGCCCACGCAGACACGCGCGCGCCCGCCGCGTCACCCAGGCGCCCCGTGACGAGGGCGTGGTCGCCGCGCGGCGAGACGCCGTCGACGACGAGCGGCAGGTCGCCAGGACCGCCCTCGCCGTCGACGAGGCGCAGGGCGGTCGGCGCGAGCACCGCCCACGCCTCCGCACCCGCGACCGGTGCGGCGCTGGGCACCGTCGTCGCGACGCCCGGGAGCACCGTCCCGTCGGCGAGCCGCAGGCCGCCCGCGACCGCCGTCCCGTGCACACGACCGAGCCCCGCGAAGTGCGCCGCGAAGTCCGAGCGCGGCAGCGTCAGCGCCAGGTCGGTCGGCGCGTCGTCGACCACCTCGCCCGCCTCGAGCACGACGACACGGTCCGCGAGCGTGAGCACGTCCAGGACGTCGTGGCTCACGAGCAGGGTCGCGTGGCGCTCCTGGCCGGCCAGCAGGTGGCGCACCTGCGCCGCCGCACGCACGTCGAGCGACGCCGACGGTTCGTCGAGCACGAGCACCTGCGGCCGGGACGCGAGCGCCCGCGCGAGCGCGACCCGCGCCGCCTGCCCGCCCGACAGCCTTGCGCGGCGCACACCGACGAGCTCCGGCACACCGACCGCCTCGAGCCACCCCTCGGCCTCAGCCCGCGCCCGGCCGCGCGGCACGCCCTGCGCGCGCAGCCCGAACGCGACGTTCTCGACGACCGAGAGATGGTCGAACAGCAGCGGCTCCTGCCCGAGCAGCCCGACGTGCCGCTCGTGCGGCGGTACCCACGTCGCGGCGTCGGCCACCGTGCGGCCGCCGAGACGGACGTGCCCCGCGGTCGGGCGCACGAGCCCGGCGACGAGCTCGACGAGCGTCGACTTGCCCGAGCCGTTCGGCCCGACGAGCGCGACGCGCTCTCCCGACGCGACCGTGAGCGCCGCGCGCACGCGGCCCGCGACGTGCGCGTCGACCTCGAGCGCGGCGGCCGTCATGACGCCACCTCGCGGGAGGTGCGGCTCGCGGGCCGGTCGGTCGTGCGCGACGCCCGCCGGTCCGTCGCGCCGTACGCGACGACGACGAGCACGGCCGCGACCGCCATGAGGACGATCGCGAGCGCGATCGCGGCGTCGGCGTCTGCCTCCCGGCGCAGGTAGATCTCGAGCGGCAGAGTCCGCGTCGTGCCCTGCAGCGAGCCCGCGAACGTGAGCGTCGCACCGAACTCGCCGAGCGCGCGCGCGAACGCGAGCACCGCCCCGGCCGCGAGGCCCGGCAGCAGGCGCGGCAGCGTGACGCGCCACAGCACGCGCGACGGGCGCGCGCCGAGCGTGGCCGCGATCGCCTCGTGCCGCGTCCCCGCCGTGCGCAGCGCGCCCTCGCAGGTCAGCACGAGGAACGGCATCGCGATGAACGTCTGCGCGAGCACGACGGCCGTCGTCGAGAACGCGATCGACACCCCCCACGCGTCGAGGTGCTGGCCGAGCAGCCCGCGCCGCCCGAACGCCGTCAGCAGCGCGAGGCCACCGACGACCGGCGGCAGCACGAGCGGCAGCAGCACGACCGCGCGCACGAGTGACAGCCAGCGCGCCCGGCCGCGCGCGAGGACGAGCGCGATCGGCACGCCGAGGGCGACGCACAGCGCCGTCGTCGCGAGAGACGTCCGCAGCGACAAGCCGAGTGCGTCCAGCGAGGCCTCGGTCGTCACGAGCTCCGGGAGCCGGGCGAGGTCGACCCGCAGCACGACGCCGAGGAGCGGCACCGCGACGAGCAGCAGACCGATCGCCGCCGGCACGAGCACCCACCGCGGCAGGCGCGCGGCGACGTCCGCCCGCTGCGTCGCGGCGCTGCGCGTCGGGGCCGTCACGCTTGCCTGAAGCCCAGGTCCGCGAAGATCCCGACGGCGGTCTCCGAGAGCAGGAAGTCCGCGAACGCGGCAGCGGCCTCCGAGTTGTCGCCCGCGAGCGGCGCGGCCTGGTACGAGTTCATGGCGACCTCGCACTCGTCGCACGGCACGATGCCGATGTTCTCGTAGATGACCTCGGTCTCGTAGACGAGGCCCGCGTCGGCCTCGCCCGCGAGGACCTTCGCGACGACGTCGGTCACGCTCGACTCCTCGGAGACCGGGTGGAGCTCGACGCCCGTGGCCTCCGCGACGCGCTGCGCCGCAGCGCCGCACGGGACCTCGGGCGCGCACGCGACGAGCGCGACGTCGCCGTCGAGGTCCGCGAACGATCGGATGCCCGCCGGGTTGCCGAGCGGCGTCGCGATGAGCAGGGCGTTCTTCGCGAACGTGCGGGCAGGTGCCTGGACCAGCTCCGGCGCCTCGGACACGACGCGCTGCATCGTGCGCTCGTCCGCAGTCGCGAGCACGTCCGCCGGCGCACCCTCGAGGACCTGCGCGACGAGGTCCTGCGACCCCGCGTACGAGAACCGGACCTCGACGCCCGTCTCCTCGGTGAACCGCTCACCGACCTGCTCGAACGCCGTCGCGAGCGACGCCGCCGCGAAGACGGTGATCGGCTGCCCGCCGGCGAGCTCCGCGCCGAGCGTCGGGGGCGTCTCGTCGTCCGTGCAGGCGGTCAGTCCGGCGGCGAGCACGAGCGCGGCGATTGCGGCGACGTGCGGTCGGCGGTGCACCGGTGACCTCCAGGCGTTTCGACGAGCGGGCTCGGGAGCGATCCTAGGCCCGGGCGCGGGCACGCCCGAAGCGTGACCGCAGGCTCGCCGCACACCGGGTGGACGCCTGCGGCCGTCCTGTTTTCACGGCGGTATCGTGGCTGAGAACGTTCGACGACGTCGCAGGAGGCGCCCCGTGACCACTGCCGCCACCTGGCACGTCCACGTCATCACCGTCTCCGACCGGTGCGCGTCCGGCGACGCGGTCGACCTCTCCGGTCCCCTCGCCGCGAAGATCCTCACCACCTCCGGCTTCCACGTGACGACGTCCCTCGTGGCCGACGGCGCAGCCCAGGTGGGCGACGCCATCACGGCCGCTCTCGTCGACGGAGCCCGAGCCGTCGTGACGACCGGCGGCACGGGCGTGACACCCCGCGACCAGACTCCGGAGGGCACGCGGCCCCTGCTCGCCGCCGAGCTCCCCGGCATCGCCGAGGAGCTGCGCCGCCGCGGCGCCGAGACCGTCCCGGCCGCGCTCCTGTCCCGCGGCCTCGCAGGCGTCGCGCACGTCCCCGGGCCCGACGGCGGCACGCGCCGCGGCGTCGTCGTGAACCTTCCCGGCTCGCAGGGCGGGGTTCGCGACGGCCTCGACCTGCTCGCGCCGCTCCTTCCTCACCTCCTCGACCAGCTCGACGGCGGCGACCACACGGGCGAGCTCGCATGACGACCGCCCCGGTCGCGACCGCCGTCCGCCTCGCCCGCGTCACCGACGCGCCGCTGAGCATCGACGCCCACATCGAGGCCGTACGGTCGAGCGCCGCAGGCGCGGTCGCGACGTTCATCGGCCAGGTCCGCGACCACGACCCGTCGGTCGTCGGCGAGGTCGTAGGCCTCGAGTACTCCGCGCACCCCGACGCCGAGCGCATCCTCGCGGAGGTCGCCGCGCGCGTCGCCGCACCCGGGACTCTCGTCGCGATCTCGCACCGCACGGGCCTGCTCGACGTCGGCGGACTCGCCTTGGTCGCGGCCGTGTCCGCCGCGCACCGGCGGCTCGCGTTCGAGACGTGCGAGGCGCTCGTCGAGGGCGTCAAGGTCGAGATCCCCGTGTGGAAGCGCGAGATCCTGCGCGACGGCACCTACCACTGGGTGGGCTTGTGACTCTCCTGCCCCTGCCGCGGGTGCGGCCGCAGGGCCAGGTCCCGGACGCCGGCACTGGTACTCCAGCCGCGAGCGGGCCGGGCGTGCCAGGTGGTGCGCCAGGCGCTGCGTCGAGCGGGCCGGGCGGTGCGTCGAGCAGGCCGGGCGCTGCGCCGCTGGGGCTGGGCGCCGCGCGGATCGGCGCGGCGGGGCTCGGCGCGCGACCCGCGCTCGTCGACGGCTTCGGGCGCGTGCACCGCGACCTGCGCATCTCCCTGACCGACCGCTGCTCCCTGCGCTGCCTGTACTGCATGCCCGCCGAGGGCGTGCCGTGGCTGCCGAAGGACACGCTGCTCACGACCCCGGAGATGGTGCGCATCGCGCGCGCCGCCGTCGCGGCCGGCGTCCGCGAGATCCGCCTGACCGGCGGGGAGCCGCTCCTGCGGCCCGACGTCGTCGACGTCGTCGCCGCCCTCGCCGAGCTGCGCGCCCCCGACGACGCGCCCGACGCGGGGACGCCCGTCGAGCTCTCCCTCACGACGAACGGGCTCGCCCTGCCGCGCGTGGCCGACCGGCTCGTCGAGGCGGGCCTGGCGCGCGTCAACATCTCGATCGACACGCTCGACCGGGAGCGCTTCGCGACCCTGACGCGCCGCGACCGGCTCGACGACGTGATCGCCGGCATCGATGCCGCGCTCGCCGCAGGGCTCGCGCCCGTGAAGCTCAACGCCGTCGCGATGCGCGGCGTCAACGACGACGAGATCGTCGCGCTCACACGCTTCGCCGTCGAGCGCGGGTGCGAGATGCGGTTCATCGAGCAGATGCCGCTCGACGCCGGCCACGTGTGGAACCGCGTCGAGATGGTCGGCGGTCAGGAGATCCTCGACGTGCTCGCGCGCGAGTTCACGCTCACGGCCGTCGGGGACCGCGGTGCCGCGCCCGCAGAGAAGCTCCTGCTCGACGACGGTCCGGCGACCGTCGGCGTGATCGCGTCGGTGACCGCGCCGTTCTGCGGGTCGTGCGACCGTGTGCGGCTCACCGCAGACGGCTACCTGCGGTCGTGCCTCTTCGCGCGCGAGGAGACAGACCTGCGGTCCGTCGTGCGGTCCGGTGCGGACGACGCCGCGATCGACGCCGCCCTGCGCGCGTGCCTCGCCGGGAAGAAGGCCGGGCACGGCATCGGCGACCCGGACTTCGAGCAGCCGGACCGTCCGATGAGCGCGATCGGCGGCTGAGCGCGCCCGGCGGCTGAGCGCGGCATGGCCGCGGCGGCTACTTCCCCCGCGCCCCGCGGGTGTGCCGCGAGGTCGTGACTTCTGTACCGAGGTCGTGAGCTAGAGCTCACGACCTCGTGCTGAAACTCACGACCTCGGTGGGAGCCGGGGCCCCGGCTCGGCAGGCCCGCGCCAAGTTCGGCGTTGGGCCAGTGCTTCGGCCCGGCCGAGTCACGACCGCGGTGCGGCGTCGGCCGCTCAGCCGCCGGCGAAGGGCGGCAGGACGTCGACCGTCGCGGACGCGGGTACCGGCTCCGCGTCGTCGGACGCTCGGCGGCCGTCGACGAGCAGCGCGCACCGGTCCAGGACCGTCCCGAGCCGCGCGACGCCGCCCAGGTGCGCGCGCAGCGCACCCACCGTGGCGACGTCGACCCGCAGCTCTGCCGCACCCGCGGCTTCCGCGGCACCGGCGAACAGCCTGACCTGCGCCATCAGGCCTCCTCGGCCGCGCCCGCGGCGTCGGGGCGCCACGTCGAGACGAGCGCGGCAGCCTTGGTCGAGAGCTCGCGCACAGCGGCGGTCGTGTCCGGCTCGCCCGCCGACGAGTCTGTCGCGATCCCGGTCGAGAGACCTGCGGCAAAGCCGATCGCGAAGGTCGTCAGCGGCCCCGCGGGGCGTGCGACGCCGTGCGCGGCGACGCGCGTGACGTCGAGGAGGGCGTCGATGTCGACCTCCCCGAAGGACACGCCGAGCTCGCGCTCGAGCGCAGCCATCCACTCGACGAGCGTGACGCGGACATCGATGCTGTCGGACGGGCTCATGGGATCACCTCGTAGTCAGGGGCAGCGTGTGACTCCATCCTTCCACCGGCGGCCGCTCTACCGCTGCTGGTCGGCACCGCCGCTCAGTGCGTCGAGGTCCGCCCACGTGTCGACGTCGGCGCTCGCCCCGGACACGTCGTCGACCCTGACCAGCTCGAACCCGCCGACGAGGGCGCGGACGCTCGCGCCCGTGAGTGAGCCGCGCTCGGCCGTGAGCGCTGCGAGCGCCTCCGCCAGGGCGGCGCGGCGGTACACGCCGAGCAGCCACTGGTCGCGCCCGTCCGCCCGTGCGCACGCGCCGTCCGCGCCGGGAGCCTCCTGGAGCGCGTGCACGAGCGCGGGCAGCATTCGGGCGCCGCCGGGCACGTCGCACGCGACGACCCCGACCAGGTCGCCGGCGCTCCCGACGGAGGGCGCGGCGTCGGCGACGAGGTCGCCGGCGCCCCCGACGGAGGGCGCGGCGTCGGCCCGGGGGCACGGACCCGCGTCGGCGTGCGTCGTCTCGGAGGGAGTCGCGTCGCTCCCGGCTCCGGACGGCGTCATCGAGGCCGCGCCGACGCGCGCGGGTTCCACACCGTCGAGTACCGCGAGCCCCGCCGCGATCCCCGCGACCGGACCGCCGAACGGCGGGTCCTCCTGCACCTGGACGAGCGGCAGCGGGGACGGCACCGCGACGTCGGGCGGGCCGACCACCGCGACCCGCCGCACGAGCCGCGACCCCGCGAGCCCGTCGAGGACGTGCGCGAGCAGCGCGCGCCCGTCGAGCTGGACGTGCGGCTTGGCCGCGCCGTCCAGCCGCCGCGCCCGACCACCCGCGAGCACGACGGCGTCGAGCACGGGCTCGGCTGGCGTCGGCGGGACGGTCACGTCAGCCCTCGCGGTACCAGTCGCCCGACTTGCCGCCCGTCTTCGCGACAAGCTCGACGTTCGCGATGTGCACCGACTTGTCCATGCCCTTGACCATGTCGACGACCGCGAGGGCCGCGACGCTCACCGCCGTGAGCGCCTCCATCTCGACGCCCGTGCGGTCGGCCGTGCGGACGGTCGCGACGATGTCGACGCCGTCGTCCGTCACCTCAAGGTCGACGACCGCGCCGTGCACGCCGATCACGTGCGCGAGCGGCAGCAGCTCAGCCGTGCGCTTCGCCCCGGCGATGCCCGCGATGCGCGCGACGGCGAGGACGTCGCCCTTCGGCGTCGACCCGTCGCGCAGCGCCGCGACGACCGCGGGCGTGCACGCGACCCGGCCGCGCGCCGTCGCAGAGCGGACGGTCGGCACCTTCTCGGTGACGTCGACCATGCGCGCGTGGCCGGACTGGTCGAGGTGCGTGAAGGTGCTCATCGATCGATCTCCATCAGGGTGAGGACGTCGCCGGGACGCACCTCGACGACGTCCGCGGGGACGACGGCGAGAGCCTCGGCGAGGGCGAGGGACGCGACGAGGTGCGAGCCGGAGCCGCCGGCCGTCGCGGGGCGGACGCCGTCGTCGGTGACGACGACGGGGACGTGCTGGGTGCGGCCGGCCGGGCTGCGCCAGCCGGTCGCTGCGGCGACCCGCCGCGTGGGTGCGTGCGGCGTCTGGCCCAGCAGCGCGCGGAGCAGCGGCCGCACGACGACCTCGAACGACACGAACACGCTCACCGGGTTGCCCGGCAGGGTGACGATCGGCGTGCCGTGCACGCGACCGTGGCCCTGCGGCTTGCCGGGCTGCATCGCGACCTTCGTGAACGTGACTGCGGGCGCACCGTCGGGGCCGGGTGCGGAGAGCAGCTCCTTGACGACGTCGTGCGCGCCCGCGCTCACGCCGCCCGACGTGACGATCAGGTCAGCGTGCGCGGCCGCGTCGAGGGCGGCGCGCAGGGCCGCCGGGTCGTCGGCGACCGCGCCGACGCGGTGCACCTCCGCGCCAGCCGCGCGGGCGAGGCCCGCGAGCAGGGTCGAGTTGGAGTCGGGGATCTGGCCGTGCGCGAGCGGCTCGCCCGGAGCGCGCAGCTCCGCGCCCGTCGACAGGACGTGCACGCGCGGGCGGCGCACGACGTCGAGCGTCGCGTACCCGACCGACGCAGCGGCCGAGGTGTGGCGTGCGGTGAGGCGCGTGCCCGCGGTGATGACGACGTCGTCCGGGCTGACGTCGTCGGCCGCGTGCCGCACGTGCGCGCCCTCGCTCGGCGCGGCGACGATCTCGACGCGGACCGTGTCGCCGCCACCGGTGAACGTGCCGGTGACGGTCTGCTCGACGGGCACGACGGCGTCCGCCCCGGGAGGCAGGGGCGCGCCCGTCATGATCCGCGCCGCCTGTCCGGGGCCGACGTGCGGGCGGTCGGTGCTCCCGGCGGGGAGGTCGGCGACGATCTCGAGCGCGACCGGGGACTGTGCGCGCGCGGTGAGGACGTCGGCGCGCCGGACCGCGAAGCCGTCCATCGCCGAGTTGTCGAACGGGGGCACGGCGAGACGTGCGCGCAGGTCGGCCGCGAGGACGCGGCCTGGGGCGTCGTCGAGCGTGACCGTCTCGGTCGCGCGCTCGTGACCGTCCGCGAGCGCGAGCACCTGCGCGACATAGTCGGCGACTGAGAGCAGCGGAGCAGGCACGCACCCAATCTAGTCGGGCGGCGGGTGGCGACCGTCGGGCCACCGCCAGGTGGTCCGACGGCCGGGCCGCCGGGCGGTGAGTCCGTCAGCTCCGGCGGCTGGGCCGCCGGGCGGCGAGTCCGTCAGGTCCCGTGGCCGGGCCGCTGCCGAGGTCGTGACTTTCACTGCGAGGTCGTGCGCTAGACCTCACGCCCTCGAGACGGAAGTCACGACGTCGGCCCGTCGGGCGGGTCGGCGGCGGCCGCCGGGCGGTGAGTCCGTCAGCTCCGGCATGAGTCCGTCAGTCGCAGCGGACTGACTGGTGCTGGGACTGACGGAGTCACGGCTGTGCCCCGGGCCACAAGGCGGCGCGGGCTCGGCGGGTCAGGCCTCCGGCCAGACGGACATGCCGCCCGGGAGGTGCGCGACGCGCGTGTGTCCCGCGGCGCGCAGGATCGTCAGGGCGTGCGCTGACCGACCGCCGACCGCGCAGAACAGCACGACGTCGCGGTCTTGCGGCACCGCCGCGCGCCCCTCGACGGTCATGAGCCGGTCGAGCGGCACGTGCACCGAGCCCGGGATCGTGCGGACCGCCCGCTCCTCGGCGGTGCGGACGTCGACGACGACGAGATCGTCGTCCCCGGCCGCCAGCGCGTCGAGCCGACGGCGCAGCTCGGCGACCGTGACCTCGTCGGGGAGGGGAGCGGCAGCGTCCGGCGTCGTGCCAGAGGTCGGAGCCGTGCTGGGGTGAGGCCCGCCGGGCCCGGCCGCGACCGGCGGGGTGGCCGCAGGGGCGGACCCCGCGGACAAGGGGCCTGCTCCGGGATACGAGGCAGCACAGGCTGCACCCTCCCGCCCGGACGCCGCGCCATCCCGCCCGGACGCAGCGCCATCCCGCCCGGATGCAGCGGTGCTTTGTCCGGGTGCTACGACTTCCGCGCGACGTGGCGCGGCGTTGGCCGCCCGCCCCGCGCTTGCGCCAACCGTGTGCCGCGAACCGGCACCGACCCCGGGCTCGGAACCTACGCCGTCGGGCATGGGCCGCGCGGCGGGCAGGGGCGGCGCGGCGGGCAGACGCGGCGCGGCGGGGAGGAGCGGCACCTCGGTCCAGCGGGACCGCAGCGCGTCGATCACGAGCACCCGCCCGAGCAGCACGTCACCGATGCCGGCGACGAGCTTGATCGCCTCGGTCGCCATGAGGGACCCGACCTGCCCGCACATCGCGCCGAGCACCCCGGCCTGCGAGCAGGACGGGACGGTGCCGGGCGCGGGCGGCTCGGGGAACAGGTCGCGCAGGGTGAGGCCGCGATCGTCGGGTGCGTCCGCCCAGAACACGGAGACCTGCGCGTCCATCTGCAGCACGGACGCCCACACGACGGGCAGCCCGAGGCGCGCGCACGCGTCGGACACGAGGTAGCGGGTGTCGAAGCTGTCGGTCCCGTCGAGGACGACGTCGTAGTCGCGCAGGATCTCGTCGGCGTTCGCCTCGGTCAGCCGCACCTCGTGGAGCACGACGTCGACCGACGGGTCGAGCGCCCGCGCCGCCCGCGCGGCGGAGCGCGTCTTGGGCGTGCCGACGTCCTCGGTGCGATGCAGCACCTGGCGCTGGAGGTTGGAGAGTGCGACGACGTCGTCGTCCACGACGCCGAGCGTGCCGACGCCTGCTGCGACGAGGTAGGAGATCGCCGGGGACCCGAGGCCGCCCGCGCCGAGCACGCACACGCGTGCGTTGCGCACGCGGCGCTGCGCCTCCTCGCCGAAGCCAGCGAGGAGGAGGTGCCGGGAGAACCGTTCGACGTCGTCGGGCGTGAGCGGAGGCCCGACCGCGACCAGGGGTGCCAGCATCCTCCCAACCTACCGGTGACCTCGCGGTGCCCCTCGGAGCGTGAGGTAGTGCCGTGCGCTCGGGGTAGGGGCGTAGATGGCCCTACCTCGCGTGAACGGGCCTACCTCGGCGGGAGCGTTGACGGGCGACGGGCAGCGGGGCGACGGCGCAGCGGGGCGACGGCGCAGCGGGGCGACGGCGCCGGACGGCGCGAGGTGCGAGACCCGCGCCGGCGCGATGCGTGCGAGGCCGCGCGACGGCGCAGCAAGCGGGGCAAGTGCGGGCGTCCGAACTTTCGCTCTCGGGGATGCGGCGCGGCGCCGCTGGAAGAATCGGGGGCATGCCCGAGAACCTCGACCCTTCGGCGCGCCCCGACGCGGACGCGCAGCACCCGAGCGGACGCACGCCGTCGTCCGCCGACGTGCGTCGCTGGCGCCGCTACCTCGCCGACGAGCTCGCCGAGGCGCAGGTCTACCGCGACCTCGCCCGCAGCCAGAAGGGCGAGGAGCGCGAGATCCTCCTCGCGATCGCCGAGGCCGAGGGGCGGCACGCCGCCCACTGGACCGCGCTCCTCGGGCCCGACGCCAAGCCCGCTCCGCGCACGCTGCGCAGCCGCGCGCTCGGCTGGCTCGCCCGCCGATTCGGCTCCGTGTTCACGCTCGCGCTCGTCCAGCGCGCCGAATCACGCTCCGAGTACGAGGCCGACGCCGACGCGACCGCCGCCATGGCCGCCGACGAGCGCATCCACGAGGAGGTCGTGCGCTCCCTCGCGACCCGCGGCCGTCGGCGCATCTCGGGCAACTTCCGCGCCGCCGTCTTCGGTGCGAACGACGGCCTGGTCTCAAACCTTGCGCTGATCCTCGGCATCGGCGCGTCCGGCGTCTCGTCTGCGACCGTCCTGCTCACCGGCGTCGCTGGCCTGCTCGCAGGGGCGCTGTCGATGGGGGCGGGCGAGTTCGTGTCGGTGCGTTCGCAGCGCGAGCTCGCCGAGGCGTCCCGTCCGTCGCCGCACGCGCGCCGGGCGCTGCCGGACCTCGACGTCGACGCGAACGAGCTCGCACTCGTCTACCGCGCCCGGGGCATGGACCCCGAGGCTGCGGAGGCGCGTGCGCGCCGCACGCTCGCGCTCGTGCAGCGCGTCGAGCAGGTGCAGGCCGACGAGAGCGCGGCGCTCGAGCTCGCCGGGTCGGCCCTGCCGTCTGTTCCCGCGCACGACGTCGAGGGCGCCGAGGTGCATCACGTCGCGTCCGGCAGCGACAGCAGCAC
This sequence comes from Flavimobilis soli, assembly GCF_002564025.1. Taxonomy (NCBI): domain Bacteria; kingdom Bacillati; phylum Actinomycetota; class Actinomycetes; order Micrococcales; family Jonesiaceae; genus Flavimobilis; species Flavimobilis soli. Next base: position 1,640,326 of record NZ_PDJH01000001.1, on the reverse strand, counting down.
TGGCGCCCCGCACCACGGCGCCGCGCACGACGGCACCGCGCACGACGGCGACGAGCACGACGGCGACGAGCACGACGGCGAGGAATCGCACGACCTGCTCGGCTCCGCCTGGGGTGCCGCGGCGTCGTCGTTCTGCTTCTTCGCGAGCGGCGCGCTCCTGCCGGTGCTGCCCTACCTGTTCGGCCTCGAGGGCCTCGCGGCTGTCATCGCCGCGGTGGTCATCGTCGGCCTCGCGCTGCTGGGCACGGGTGCGACGGTCGGCGTCCTCTCCGGGGCCTCGCCCGGCCGCCGCGCGCTGCGCCAGATCGCGATCGGCTACGGCGCCGCGGGCGCGACCTACCTGCTCGGCCTCGCGTTCGGGACGACGGTCTCGTAGCCCGTCTGCACGACGCACGAGGGCGGGTGCGCTGCGAGGTCTCCTCGCGGCCGCCCGTCCTCTGCGTCATGGGGCCCGAGGCGGTGAGGCCTCGATGTCCGGCCGCCCGTGCGATCACGGTTTCTCGGGACCGCGACGCGGGCCAGGCCGTGGATGGCGGCTCGTGGACTCGGCGAAGGGCCCTCACCTGCACGGTTGGCCGCCCGATTGCCGCAGGCGGCGGTGGCCCGCAGCATGGGGACGAGAGGCAAGGCGCTCCGTCCCCGACCGAAGGATGCCCCGATGAACGTCCTCCTGTGGATCCTGCAGATCCTGCTCGCCCTCGCCTTCTTCGCAGCGGGCGGGCTCAAAGCGACCCAGCCGAAGGACAAGCTCGAGGAGAAGCTGAGCTGGACGGAGGACTTCCCGCTCTGGTTCGTTCGTGCGATCGGCTACGTCGAGCTCCTCGGTGCGGCCGGGCTCATCCTGCCCGCGGCCACTGGGATCCTGCCGGTCCTGACCCCAGTCGCCGCCGTCGGCCTCGCGCTGACGATGCTCGGCGCGATGGTCGTGCACATCCGGCGCAAGGAGCCCGGGATGCTCGTGCTGAACATCGTTTTGTGCGCGATGGCCGTCGTCGTCGCGTGGGGCCGCTTCGGCCCGCACCCGCTCTGAGCCCCCACCCGACGGCCCCGCTCGCCGACGCCCCCGCTCGAGGTAGGGCCGGGCTCGCGAGGTAGGGCCGGGCTCGCGAGGTAGGGCCGGGCTCGCGAGGTAGGGCCGTAGACGGCGCTACCTCGCGTGCAAGGGCCTACCTCGTGGGAGCGGGCCAATCTCGCATGCAAGGGCCTACCTCGCGTGCAAGGGCCTGCCCCGCGCGGGGACGGTCCGGCTCAGCGGGACCAGCGGAACGTCTTGGTCGCGACGGTGAAGAGAACGACCGACCAGGCCGCCATGACGCCGAGCTGCAGCCACGCGACGTCGCCCTCGAACCACGCCGCGGTCATCGCCTGCGACGCCGCGCCGAGCGGCGTGCAGGACGCGACGGTCTTGAGGGTGTCGGGCATGAGCGGGCCGGGCGTCCACAGTCCGGCGAAGAACAGCATCGGGAAGTAGATGAGCATGCCGATGCCGTTCGCGGTCGAGGCGCGCGGCGCGAGCCCCGCGATGACCAGGCCGATGCTGAACATCGCGGTGATCGACAGCAGGAACGCGACGAGTGCCAGGACGGGTGCCTCGGGACCGGGCGCCCCGACGACGAGGAGCGCGGCGAGGAGCGCGACGAACGATCCCGCGACGACAGCCCCGACCTGCACGACCATCTGCGCGAGGAGCACGCCCTGCGGGCGCATCGGCGTCGTCGACAGACGGCGCAGCACGCCTGTCTCGCGGTACCCCGCGAGGACGAGCGGCATCGAGCTGAGGCCCGCCGTCGCGGCGGAGACGCACAAGATGACCGGCAGGAACATGTCGATCACGCGCATGCCGAGCCACGGCTCGGGGACGTCGGTGAGCGGTTCGCGCATCCCGGGGATGATGTAGCCCATCCCGACGAGCAGCACGGTCGGGAACGCGACGACGAAGAAGACGTTACCCGGGTAGCGCAGGAAGAGCCGTGCCTCGGCGCGGATCAGCGCGGACAGGCCACGCATCCCGCCGCGGGCGGGAGCGGCAGCGAGGGTGCTGGTCATCGCGCGACCTCCTGGTCCTCGTGGGTGACGAGGGCGACGAACGTGTCCTCGAGGGAACGGGTGCGCGTGCGGACCTCGTCGGGCACGACGCCGAGCGCGTGCAGCGCGATGATCACGTCCGGCAGGACCGTGCGGCTGCCGGTGACCTCGATCTCGTCGCCGACCTGCGTCGCCGAGGTGACGGCCGGCAGCGCGGCGAGCGTCGCGAGGTCCGGCGCGGGCTCGGGCAGGCGCATCCGGAACGACCGCCTGTCGCCGCTCACGCCCGTCAGCTCGGCGGGCGTGCCCTCCGCGACGACGCGGCCCTGGTCGATCACGACGAGGCGGTCGCACAGCCGCTCGGCCTCGTCCATGAAGTGCGTGACGAGGATGATCGTCACGCCGTCGTCCCGGACCTTCTCGATCATGTCCCACGTCTCGCGCCGCGCCTGCGGGTCGAGGCCGGTCGTGAGCTCGTCGAGGACCGCGACCTCGGGCTTGCCGACGAGGGCGAGCGCGATCGACAGCCGCTGCTTCTGACCGCCCGACAGGTCCTCGAACGCGGTGTCGCGGCGGTCCTCGAGGCCGAGGAGCCGCAGGAGCCGCTCGGGGTCGTCGGGGTCGGCGTAGAACGACGCGTACAGGGTGAGCGCCTCGTGGACGCGCAGCTTCACGGGGAGCTGCGACTCCTGGAGCTGGATGCCGAGGCGCTCGCGGACGAGCACCGCCTCGTTCGGGTCCTGCGGGTCGTGGCCGAGGACGCGGATGGTGCCGCCGTCGGCGGCGCGCAGGCCGGCGAGGCATTCGACGGTCGTCGTCTTCCCGGCCCCGTTGGGACCGAGGATCCCGAAGATCTCACCGTGCGCGACGTCGAAGCTGACGTCGTCGACGGCGACCTTCGTGCCGTAGGTCTTGCGCAGGTGGGTGACGCGGACGGCGTGGGTGTCCGCTGCGGCGCTGCGGGGCATGTCAGCCCTCCTTCTTGGCGATGGGGGCGCGGCGGACGAGCAGGTGGTACGCGGTCGCGGCAGCCGCGAGGACGAGAACCCCGAGGAGCGGGTGGCTCGGCACGCTCCCGGGAGCGCTGCCCCACGCCGTCCACTGGGCCTCGTTCGGCATGCCGACCCACCCCGTCAGGAGGATCGGGCTGAGCGCGAGCGGGAGGGCGAGGATGCCACCGAGGCCCCCGAACCGGTAGAAGCAGATGCCGACGAGCAGGCCGCTGAGCATGCCGGCGCTGAACAGGAGGGCGAGGCCTGCTGCGTAGGCGAGCGCGCCGTCCTGCAGGACGGCGCGTCCCGCGTCGTCGCTGCCGTGGACCCACCCGAGGCGGTCGTAGACCGCGCGCTCAGCGACGAGCAGCAGGGTCGCAACGACGGCGTTGCCGATCCCGGTCGCGACGGCCGCGATGATGGCGCCCTTGATGAAGGAGGCGCGGGTCATACCGGCGGCGACGTGCGTCGTGAGGAGCGACGTCGTGACCATGATCGCGATGCTGAAGGGGAACCACAGGAAGGCGTGGTGGGAGAACGCGACCCCGGACAGCTCGACGTTCACGGAGCGGCTCACGATCGCGAGGATCACCGCGACGACGACGACAGCGATCGCCCACGCCCATGCCATGAGGTAGGCGTAGACGCTGAGCTGCCAGACGGCCGATCGCTGCCACTGCGGTGCGCGGCGGGTCGGGTGCGCGGTGCGTGTCGTGGTGGTCATGCGTGGGCCTCCGTCCGGGACGTGCGCTCGGTGAGGTGGATGAACAGGTCCTGCAGGGGGACGGGGCCGGCGGTGACGCCGTGGTCGGCGGCGCGGTCGAGGACCGCGGTGTCGAGGTCCCCGAAGAGCGTCGCCTGGCGGGTGGGGCCGAGGTCGCGCGAGCCGATGACGGTCTGCCCGGCCGTGAGCCGGTCGACGGCGTCGGCCGGCCCGGTGAGCGTCACCCCGCGGGCGCGCAGGTCGTCGGCCTCCTCGCTGAGGAGCAGGCGGCCCTGGTCGATGATCGTGACGGTCTCGAGCATGGTCTCGATCTCGCTGATGAGGTGGCTGGAGACGACGATCGTGCGCGGGTGCTCGGCGAAGTCGGCGAGGAGCGCCTCGTAGAACGTGTTGCGCGAGGGGGCGTCCATGCCGAGGTGAACCTCGTCGAACATGGTCAGCGGCGACCGAGAGGCGAGCCCGACGACGACGCCGAACGCCGACGCCTGTCCGCGGGAGAGCGCCTGGGGCTTCTTGCGCGGGTCGAGGCCGAACCGGTCGAGGAGGCTCTCGGCGTACATGCGGTCGAAGCTCGGCCGTGCGAGTGCGAACCAGTCGAGGTTGACCTTGAGCGACTCGTCGCCGATGACGTCCCCGCACTCGCGGACGAGGCAGGTGTGCTCCATGCGGCGCTCGTCCTCGAACGGGTCGCCGCCGTCGACGGCGACGGTGCCGGCGGACGGCGCGCGCAGGGAGGCGATCGTGGACAGGAGCGTGGACTTGCCGGCGCCGTTGCGGCCGAGCAGCCCGTGGATGCGGTCGGGGGCGAGGTCGATCGTGACGTCGGTGAGGGCTGCGGTGCGGCCGTACGAGACGCCGAGGCCGGAGGTGCTGACGCTGTAGCCGGTCACTGTCGGTCTCCTTCCTGGGGCTGCTGGTCGAGGTAGGCGGTGAGGTCTGCGGTGGTGATGCCGAGGAGGGCGGCCTCACGGAGGACGGGGTCGAGCTTCTCGGTGAAGAACGCCTCGCGGCGGCGTTCGCGGAGCAGTGCGCGGGCGCCGTCGCTGACGAACATGCCGACGCCGCGCTGCTTGTGCAGGACGCCTTCGTCGACGAGCTGGGCGAAGGCCTTGGCGGCGGTGGCGGGGTTGATGCGGTAGGTCGTCGCGTACTGGGTCGTGGACATGACCTGGTCGCCTTCGTTCAGGGCCCCGGACAGGATCTCGCTGCGGATCGACTCGGCGATCTGCACGTAGATGGGTTCGCGTCCGTCGAACACCGGCCACCTCGCTTCGTTGGTTAGTTACATGACTAATGAACCACGGAACCTGGAAGGGCGCAAGAGGCAGGGCGCCCTTTCGGCAGGATGTATCTGACGCCGCGTCGGGGCGTCCTTCTGGTGTCGGTGCCCGTGTCTCCGGGGGGAGGCACGGGCACCGATCCAGAGGCGCGGCCCTGCGACGTAGGCTCGCGGGGTGCCTCGCCTGCTCATCGACACGACCCCGCTCCAGGAGTCCCCTGACTTCCGCCGCCTGTGGGCGGGACTCGGGCTGTCGAGCCTCGGGACGCAGCTCACGCTCGTCGCCGTGGGCCTCGAGGTGTACGCGCTCACGGGCTCGTCGTTCGCCGTCGGCGGCATCGGCATCGCCGCGCTCGTGCCCCTCGTCATCACCGGGCTGTACGGTGGCGCGGTCCTCGACGTGCACGACCGCCGCAAGGTCGCCCTGTCCTCCGCGATCGTCCTGTGGGTCGTCACCGCGCTGCTCGCGCTCCAGGCGTGGCTCGACGTCGACCAGCTCTGGGTGCTGTACGCGCTCGTCGCGGTGCAGCACGGGGCGTACGGCATCAACAGCCCGGCCCGCACCGCGATCATCCCGATGCTCGTCCCGCCGCGCAGCCTCCCGGCCGCGAACGCCCTGCAGACGCTCGTCTTCAACACGACGCTCATGGTCGGCCCCGTCGTGGGTGCGATGCTCGTCGCCCACTGGGACTACGAGATCGCATACACGATCGACGCCGTGATGTTCCTCGCGGCGCTCTGGGCGATGCTGCGGCTCCCGGCGCTGCCGCCCGGCACGGTCCTCTACGCGCACGACGGCGACGCCCCCGTCGTCTCGACGGCGCCGACGCGGCGTCCGGGCCTCGGCGCGGTCGTCGAGGGGCTGCGGTACCTCTCGACCCAGCCGAACGTGCGCATGACGTTCCTCGTCGATCTGGCCGCGATGGTGCTCGCGATGCCGCGCGTGCTGTTCCCGGCGATCGGCGTCGTCGTCCTGGGTGGCGGCGAGAGCACGACGGGCCTGCTCACGGCGGCGATCGCCGTCGGCGGGGTTGTGGCTGGGCTGCTCTCGGGCGGCCTGACGGGTATCCGGCGCCAGGGCGCCATGATCGTCTGGTCGATCACCGTCTGGGGTTTGGGTGTCGCGGCGTTCGGCGCCGTGCTCATCGCGGCGGGCCGCACGACACCGTCGCACGTCCTCGTGCCGGCGCTCGTCGTGGCGCTCGTCGCGCTCGCGGTGTGCGGGGCAGCGGACAACGTGTCGGCGATCTTCCGTCAGTCGATCCTGCAGACGGCGGCGCCGGACGATATGCGCGGGCGTCTCCAGGGGGTGTTCATCGTCGTGGTCGCGGGTGGTCCGCGTGCGGGTGACATGTGGCTCGGCACGCAGGCGCACTGGTGGGGCGAGGGCATGGCGGCGCTCGTCGGCGGGCTGAGCTGCATCGTCGTGCTGTGGCTGCTCGTGCGCTGGCAGCGGGGCTTCCTCGCCTACGACGCGGACCATCCCACGCCCTGACGCGCGGCTGCTCCGTAGTCGGGCCCCTGTTCCTCCTTCACGTCCTCGACCGATCGCCCGGATGCACATGTGAGGTGTGCTTCCGGGCGATCGGCGGTCTCGGCCCGCGCCGTTGACGATAATGGTTCTCATTATCTAGTGTGCGGAGCGGACATCCCCCGACCGAGAGGAGTGGGCGCCCACGCGCCCCACCAGCCATGACACGTACCAACCGCACACCCTGGGCGCGCCTCGCGCTCGGCATCGCCGTCCCGCTCGCCCTCCTGGGCGCGTGCGCGAGCGACCCCGGCACCCCCGCCGCGACCACCTCCACGACGCCCGCGACCGTCACCGAGCCAGCGACCGAGCAGGCCGCGGCCAAGCCGCGCATCGCCGTCACGTACGACGGCGGCGTCCAGGTCCTCGACGCGTCGACCCTCGAGGTCCTCGCCGACATCCCCGTCGACGGATACGTGCGCCTCAACGCCGCAGGCGACGGCCGCCACGCGCTCGTCTCGACGTCACGCGGCTTCGAGGTCCTCGACCTCGGCACGTGGAGCGAGGCCCACGGCGACCACGCGCACCACTTCACCTCCGCCCCGCACCTCACGGGCGCCGTCTACCCCGCGCAGAAGCCCGGCCACGTCGTCGTGCACGACGGGCGCACCGCACTGTTCGACGACGGCACGGGCGCGATCGTCGTCGTCGACTCCTCCGACGTCGCGGCAGGTCCCGACGGCGCCGAGGGTGCACGCCGGCTCGCGACGCCGACCGCCCACCACGGAGTCGCGGTCGAGCTCGGAGACGGCAGCCTCGTCGTCTCCGACGGGACCGCCGAGGAGCGCACGAGCGTCCGCCTCCTCGACGCCGCCGGTGCGGAGGCCGCGCGGACCGACGCCTGCCCTGGAGTCCACGGCGAGGCGGTCGCGCAGGGCGACGCCGTGCTGATCGGCTGCGAGGATGGTGCCGTGCTCGTGCGCGACGGGGAGATCGCGAAGATCGACAGCCCGGACGCGTACGGCCGGATCGGCAACCAGGCCGGGTCGCACGCCTCGACGGTCGTGCTCGGCGACTACAAGAGCGACCCCGACGCGGAGCTCGAGCGTCCGACCCGCGTCTCGCTCATCGACACGCAGGACGCGACGCTCACGCTCGTCGACCTGCCCGCGAGCTACACCTTCCGCTCGCTCGAGCGCGCCGACGACGGCGCCGCGCTCGTCCTCGGGACCGACGGCGCGATCCACGTGATCGACCCGGAGAAGGCCCAGGTGACGACGTCCGTCGCGGTGATCGACGCCTGGGAGGAGCCTCTCGAGTGGCAGCAGCCGCGACCCGCGATCCGTGCGCTCGACGGCTCCGTGTACGTGACCGACCCGGCTACGCGACGGATCCTCGCGGTCGACGTCGAGACCGGCAAGGTGTGGCGCGAGGCGACGCTCGACGTCGTGCCCGACGAGATCGTCGGCGTCACCGGCGAGGCGCCGGAGGCGCACGACGAGGACCACGCTGACGGCGGGCGCGACGACGCCGGGCACGAGGGCCACGACCACGACTGACCGCCCCTGATCCGCCGCCCCTCGGCGCCAACCCCCTCCTGACCGATCGCCCGGATCCACGCCTGACGTGTGGATCTGGGCGATCGGTGCGTGGAGGGGGCGGGGGTCGGAGGGGTTCGGGCGCGGCGCGAGGTCCGAGGAGGGCGCCGCGCGACCTTCTGACCTGCGGTGGGACCTTCGTCCTGACTTGTCTCCCCGCTATTGACGCTGTGTCAATAGCGGTCGTACGGTCGCCGTGAAGACAGGTCAGGAGGCCCCCATGGCTGGACGCAAGCAGCGCATCGATCCCGAGGTGCGCGCCGAGGAGATCATCGCCGCCGCGCGCGCGCTCTTCTCCGAGAAAGGCATCGGTCGCACGTCCATCAAGGACGTCGCCGAGCGTGCCGGCATCGCCCGCGGCCTCGTCTACTACTACTTCCCGGACAAGGACGCGCTCGTCGACGCCGTCTTCGAGAGCTACGCCGACGAGTTCGCCGAGGCCGTCCGCCAGTGGGACGCCGCCCGCGAGGTCGGCAACATCGACAAGGCCCTCGTCGACTGCATCGCCCTGTTCCGCAAGCACCTCCACTCCGAGGACCCGCTGCGCGACGACCTGCAGCGCGTCGAGAACGCGCGCCTCTACAACCGCTTTCTCGACCACGCCGTCCGCGCGATCGTCGCGTGCCTCAAGGTCACGACGATCGAGGCGTACGCCGCACGGCACCGCATCCGCATCGAGCACGTCCCCGAGACCTTCTACGTGCTCATCTACGGCCTCGTCGGCCTCGTGCGGAACAACCCCGACACCGACGACGCCGTCCTCGTCGCGATCGTCCGCCAGGCCCTGCACATGGGCGAGGAGGGCTGAGCCGCGAGCTGAGATCTGAGCGCAGGCTCCCTCCACGCGCCGGGAGCCGTCACGCGCGAGGGGTGGCGCGCCACCGCGGCGACCCGTGTCGCCGCAACCTTCGTCCAAGGAGATGACGGTGTTCCTCTTCGACTCGATCCCCTGGTACTCGGCCCTCATGTGGTTCGTCGTGCTCGGGGCGCTCATCGGCCTCAACGAGCTCGTCCGCTGGTCCAAGAAGGCCGCGATCGCGCTCTTCATCGTGCTGCCGATCATCCTGACGATCTTCGTCTGGCCCCACACGGCCAGCGCAGGTTCTTCGACCGGCACGTGGTTCCACTGGGTCAAGGTGTACTCGGCGCTCGCCGGGTGCATCGGGTTCATGCTCATTCGCTACAACCCGCGCATCGCCGCGATGAAGTACGCGCTGTGGTTCCCGCCCGCGATCCTCGCGCTCAACATCGCCGAGGCCGTCATCCGCGACTTCCAGGTCTCCGGCATGCACGGCATGGTTGACGGCGTGTTCATGGTCGGCGGCTCGTGGAACGTCATGAACGGCATCGCCGGCATCCTGAACCTCGTGACGATCTGCGGCTGGGCCGGGATCTTCATCACGCGGGACCGCTTCCAGGACATGGTGTGGCCCGACATGATGTGGTTCTGGGTCATCGCGTACGACCTGTGGAACTTCGCGTACGTGTACAACTGCGTGGGCGACCACGCGTTCTACGCGGGCGCCGCGCTGCTCATCTCGTGCACCATCCCGGCGTTCTTCCTGCGCAAGGGCGCTTGGCTGCAGCACCGCGCGCACACCCTCGCGTTCTGGATGATGTTCACCATGGCGGTCCCGTCGTTCGTGAGCGACTCCAAGTTCGCCGTGGATGCGTCGCACAACACCACTGCGCTGTTCCTCGTGAGCCTCCTGTCGCTCCTCGCGAACATCGCCGTCGTCGTCTACCAGGTGCGCGTGATCGTCACGAAGAAGCGCAACCCGCTGCGCGACGAGCTCTTCGTCGAGCAGGCGTCCTACCAGCAGCTCGCCGCCGAGCGTCCCGCGACCGCTGGCGAGGCGCGTACATCCGAGGCGGCTGCGGCCGTCTGACCGTCGCCCGGAGCCACCGACCGCCCGCATGCACACGTGATGTGTGGATGCGGGCGATCGGTGCTTGTGGCGGGGGCTCGCCCCGACAGCGTCAGGCGGCGAGGAACGCCGCGGACTCGGCGCGCTCACGGATGCCGCGGAGCATCTGCTGGCTCATGAGGAACGACACGAGAGACGCGGGCTCGACGACGAGCGCCGCCGTCCGCGCGAGGTACTGGTAGCGCTCGCGCACGACGAGCCGCGTGCCGACCGCGCCCGGCAGGAGCGTGAACGACCACGTGAAACGGAAGGGCGGCCCGGCGGGGCCGGTCGAGCCGAGCGGCGACCGCAGGACGAGCGCGCGCCCGGGCTCGAGCATCGCGACCTCGAGGTCGAAGCCTTCCGCGAGGGCGATGGGGTCGCCGACGGCGAGATCCTGCAGGTGCGGCTCGATGCGGTCGGTCGAGCGGATGTCGAGGCCTGCGAGGTTCTCGAGGAAGTCGTAGCTGTAGAACCCGCCGCGGCCCTTGCCGAGCTGCACGAGCCACGGCCACACCTGGTCGGCGGCGGCGCGGATCGACACGGCACGCGTCGACTGGTGGTCGGCGATGGGCAGCAGGTCGTCGCCCGGGAGCTCGGCGTCCAGCTCGGACTCGGTCGTGCCCCACTGCAGCGACCACGTGCGCAGGAGGGGCAGGGAGCCGACGGCGAGCACCCCGGCGAGAGCGGCGACACGCCTGGGCGTGGGCTTGGGCGGGAGGAGTCGTCGGAGGGCGCTCATCCACCTACCCAACACCGCCAGGCTGCGAACCGCTAGTGCCGGAGGTCCTGACTCGCGGCGACGCCCCCCTCAGGCGGGCGTGCGCACGGTCCAGCCGAAGCGCGCGCGCAGAGCCTCGACACCGGCTGCGGGCCAGGTGTCGACGCGTCCTGCGAGGTGCTCCTCGGCGAGGTCGAGCAGCGCACGGGCTGCGTTCTCGGGGTGCTGGGCGAGCGCCGCGTCGAGCTGCGCGCCGACCTCCGGGTACGCGTCCTCGAACCGGCGCTTGCGGTCGAGGTGGTCGACGAACGCGTCGCCTGACGGCGGCACGACGGCGGTCCACGCGTCGATCAGCTCGGCGACGGCGTAGGTGCGCACGTGCGCACCGGCGGCGACGCGCTCGCCGCGGCGGGCGCGGCCGACGCCGATCAGGAGCAGCGACAGGAACAGGCCGAGCGCCCGGTCGACGTCGACCTCCTTGGGCCCGGGGGTCTGCGCGACCGCGCGGCTGATCGCGTCGGCGACACCGCCGCGGTCGAGGACGACGCGGTGGTGGTTGGTGCCGAAGCCCGCGACCTCGTCGAGGGTCGCGACGGCGAGCTCGAGGACGTGCGCGTCGTCGTACACGACCTTGAGGCCGTGCGCGGTCTCGCGCGGGGCGAGGACGATGCGCTCGTGGTCGGGCAGCCACGACAGGTCGCGACGCATCTGCTCCGCGACGTCGTCGCGCACGACGAGGTAGAAGTCGTGGTCGCTCCACTCGTCGAGGCGCTCACGCTGTGCGCCAGAGCCGAGCAGCACGAGGCCGAGCACCTCGTCGCGCGCCGAGACGGACGCGACGAGCCGCTCCGTGAAGTGGTCGAACTGCGCGACCGGGTCCTGGCCGGGCCCCTCGCGGCCCACGGTGGCCCCCGGCACGTCAGCCGAGCCCGACGACGAGGCCGGTGGCGGACTTGGTGACGCGGACCGCCTGGACCTCGGTGCCGTCAGGGAGGAGGAACGTCAGCTTCTCCTTCGCCTCGCCGACCGAGGTGGCGCGCGCGTAGGTGAGCTGGCGCAGGAACGCCTGAGAGTCGAGGCCCTCGACGGCGGGAGCGGCCGCGGTCGCGCTCTCGATCGTGGACTTCGCGAGGCGAGTGGCGGCGGGCTCCTGTTGGGCCTCGGCGGGCTCCGGCTGGGCTTCCGCGGTCACCGGGGCCCAGGTGGCGGGCTCGGCCGGGGCCGCAGGTGCGATGGGCTCGGCCTCGATCGGCGCGGGCTCAGCGGCAGCGGGCGCGGACGCCTCGGGCTCGACCGGGGCGGCTTCCTGCTCAGCCTGCGCCTCGGGCTGGGACTGCTCGACCGGAGCGGGCTCGCCGGGAGCGCGCTCCGCGCTCGCGACGGGCTCGAAGGCGGTGACGGGCGCCCAAGCCTCCTCCTCGACGCCGAAGGCGTCGGCGGCGATCGGCGGCGGAGCGGGGAGGTCGGGCGACGTCGCGGTCCACTCGGACGACACGGGCGGCGTCCACGGCTGCGAGGCGGGGGCCGACCACACGGGCGTCACGGCCTCGGTGGCGTCGGGGGCCGCGCCCTGCGGGGCGGAAGCCTCGGCCGCGGGTGCGACGTCGTCGGTCGTCTCGGGCGCAGGGGCGTCCGTAGCGTCGACGGTGACCGGAGCGGCTGCGTCCGCAGCGTCGTCGGCGACAGGTGCGGGGGCGTCGGGAGCGGGCTCCTCGGGCGCAGCGGGCGCGGAGGTCGCCCAGGCAGGCAGCTCGACGGCGGGAGCGGTGTTCTCGGGCGTCTCGGCGGGCGTCGGCGCGAACGCGGGCGCCTCCTCCTCGACGGGGGTCACAGGTGCGGGGGTCTCGTCGACGGGAGCGGCCTGGGGCTCGGGCTGCACGCCGGTCGGCGCCCACTGCGGCACGAAGGCGTCGCTGTGGCGGGCGGCCGTCTCGGCGAGCGAGCTCACCCACGGCAGGGGGTCGGCGGAGCCCTCCGGCTCGACGACGGGCTCGGACGGGCTCTCCGCGACGGGCTCGGACGGCGCCGGCTCGGAGGCCGCGGACGCGGGCTCCTCGGCGCGCGCGGCGTCGTCAGTGGCGGTCTCAACCGGAGCGGCGTCGGCAGGCTCGGGCGTCGCGACGGCAGCAGGCGCCGCAGCGGCGGCGAGCGGGGCGGCGGCCTCGGCGGGCGAGGCAGGCGTCGCGTCGGGGACGGAGGTCGCTGCGAGCTCGGGATCGGCGGGCGCGGGCTCGGCGGGAGCGGCGTCGGCGGGTGCCGGCTCGACGGCGTCGGAAGCCTCCACGACGGGGGCTGCGGGACCGGCGGCAGGGCCGCCGAGGTCCTCGACGCCGGCAGGCGTCGCGAGGGACGGCACGGACACCTCGGCTGCGGGCGCGGCGTCGACCACGGCGGCCTGCGGCTCGTCGGCCTCGTGCGCGCTCACGGGCGTGAGCGGCTCGCCGCGCTGGGCGCGCGCGATGTACGTGTTGAGCGTCGAGATGATCTCGTCGAGCAGGTCGTCGACCTCCACGACGTCGTACCCCTCGCGCAGGCGCGTCGTCGTGAAGCGCGCGGCGAGCAGGTCGTTGGGCGTCAGCAGGGGCGAGCCGTCAGCCTTGACGGTCTGCCCGCGCTCGAGGTGGGCAAGCGTGTCGGCTGCCGCGTCGAGGACCTGGTCGACCTCGGGGATCTCGTAGCCCTCGCGGAACTTGGTCGCGGTGAACCGTGCGCTGCGGACGTCGGCGGAAGACAGCATGCGTGACCTCGATGGGTGAGTGCCGTGGCGGGTGTGACGATGTTATCGACACGCTGGAGCGTCGGCATGACCTCTCGGACGCGTCGGACCGGGCGATTTCTCGCCGGCCCGACGCGCCGGAGACGTCAGGACGCGGTGGTGGTGCTGCTCGGCTCGGGGCGTGTGCCCGAGGTGGCCGAGATGCCTTGGACGAACTGGGACAGGTCGATCCCCAGGAGGGACTTGATGATCTCCTGCCCCTCGCCCAGGACCGAGCTGACGGACTTCGTCAGCTGGGACGCGCCGTCCGTCGAGACGACGGTCATGTTGTCGATCGACGCGAGCGGTTCGGCGGCGGCGCGGACGATCTCGGGCAGGCGCGAGATGAGCTCCTGCGCGAGCGCGGCCTCGCCGTACTTCTTGAGCGCCTCGGCCTTGGCGTCCGTCGCGGCGGCCTCTGCGCGGCCCTCCGCCTCGGTCGCGGCGGCGCGGGCCTCACCCTCGGCGCGGATACCGGCGGCGAGGGCGACCTGGCGGTCACGCTCGGCCTCACCGGCGCGACGGACGGACTCGGCGGCAGCCTCGGCGTCCTGGATCGCTGCGGTCTTGTTCGCCTGGGCGATGGTCGTGCGCTTGAACGCGTCGGCCTCGGTCGCGGCGTTCGCGGCGTCACGCTCGGCGTTGGCGCGCTGGACTGCGGCGTACGCGTCGGCCTCGGCGGGCTTGCGGACGGAGATGTCGAGCTCCTCCTCCGTCACCTTCGCCTGCTCGGCGAGGGCCTCGCGCTGCTGGGCCGCGACGAGGCGGTCCTGCTCGGCGCGCGCGAGCTGGCCAGCGGCCTCCGCCTCGGCGTTGGCGCGGTCGGTCTGCGCCTTGATCGCGGCGCGCTTGAGGTCGAGCGCCTTCTGACGCTCGGCGATCTGCTCGGCCGCCTCGATGACGGCGAACTCGGCGACACGCTGCGCCTCGGCCTCGGAGACCTCGGCGACCTGGCGGGCGCGGGCGTTCTCGGCGCGGCCGAGGTTGGCGAGGTAGTCCGACCCGGGGGTCGAGATGTCGGAGATGTTGAGCAGGTCGACCTGGAGGCCCTGCTCGGAGAGGTCGGTCTTGGTCGAGTCGACGACACGGTCGGACAGGCCCTTGCGGTCGGAGATGATCTGCTCGATCGTCATGTCGCCGACGATGGAGCGCAGCGAGCCCTCGAGGGACTCCTTGATGATCTCGGTGAGCGCGCCCTGCTGGGACAGGAAGCGCTGCGCGGCACGGCGCACGCCGTCCTCGTCGCCGCGGACCTTGAAGTTGATGGACGCCTTGATGGCGATCTTGATGCGGTTCTTGTCGACGCCCTCGACGGTGATGCCGATCTGGCGCTGCTCGAGCGAGATCGCGAAGCCCTGCTGGAGGATCGGCCAGACGAACACGCGGCCGCCGACGACGACGCGCTGCCCACCGACGGCTTCGGCGGCGCGCTTGCCGGCGCCACGGCCGACGATGATGAGCGCCTCGTTCGGCGGGACGCGGCGGATGCGGTTGGCGACGAAGGCGACGATCGCGAAGAACGCGATCGCGAGCGCTCCGACGCCGATGACTGTCCAGAAGTTCGGGTCGTTCATGGTGGCCCCCTGCAGGGGAGTCCTTCCTGTGCGGCGTTGCGGTCAGGTGGTGCTGCGCCGCCCCTGCGGGCGGCGAGGTTCGTCAGCCTGCGCGCGCAGGCGGAAGGCAGACCCGGGGTGGGTGCGGTCAGGCCTCGGTGGCGGGGGTGTCGAGGGTGACCTCGACGCGCGAGCCCTGCTGCTGGACGACGACGATGCGTGAGCCCTCGGGGATCGGGCTGCGGGACCATGCCATGCGGCGCTCGAGCTCCTGCGCGGCGTCGAGGAACACCTCGCCGCGCTCGGGGGTGATGTCGGTCTTGGCGACGCCGGTCGTGCCGACGAGCGAGACGGGCAGGCCGTCCTCGGTGCTCTGCAGCCTCTTGACGAGGACCTGCACGACGACGACGGCGAGCACGCCCGCGATCGCGGAACCCACGTAGGTGACAGCACTCGGGAGGTTGTTGGCAGTGGTGATGACGCCGACCGCACCGAAAACGACGGCGCCCACGCCGAGGCCCGTACCGGACAGGACGCCGTCCCCGACCTCGAACGCCTCGCCGATGAGCATGGAGGCGGCGAGGAGCACGAGCCCGATGCCGCCGATGGCGATGAAGATCGTCACGCTGTTCCTTCCCCCGTCGGCACTGGGCCCTACTGGCACTGTGCCGTGGGCCGCACTCTAGCGAACCTTGCGGTCCTGCGTGCGGGTTTGCTGCGACGGTCTCGGGTCGACGGTGCAGGGCGTAGCCTCTCGTGGCTGCCCTCACGCTTCTCGTGCGACGACCGAAGAGAACTCTCGGAGGCGTCACCCATCCGCTGACCCCGCGCACCCGTCCGGGGCCGTGGCGCCAACCCACGTAAGGATCTGATCCCCATGAACATCGCATCGAAGACGACCGCGCTCGGTATCGCCGCGGCGCTGGTCGCCGCGCCACTTGCGGTTGCCGCGCCGGCCGCGGCCCTCGAGCTGACCAGCGCATCCGTGTCCGCGTCCGCGTCCGTGACGACGAGCCTGACCTCTGCTGCCCTGTCCCCGCAGCGCACGGCCTACAACGAGGCTGTCGCGGCTCGCAAGAAGCTCGACGCGTCGATCAAGGCCGCCAAGAAGATGGCGACCGGGTCGCGGACGAAGTACCTGAAGAAGGCTGACCGGAAGGTCGTCTCCAAGGCGCTGCCGGCTGCGACGAAGGCTCGCGCCAAGGCTGTGAAGCAGATCAGCAAGACGAACATCGCGTCCTCGCAGCGGGCCACCAAGGCCCTGACGAAGGCGCGCACCGTCCTGCTGAAGAAGACGAAGCGCCAGCGGTCCCTCGTCTCTGCTCGTGTGGCGGCTGCCAAGAAGTTCTCGTCTGCGATCACGGCGACGAAGAAGGCTCTCGCGGCCGAGAAGAAGCTCTCGAGTGGTTCCAAGGCCAAGAAGGTGACGTCGGCGGAGAAGAAGTCGCTGTCGTCGCTGCGCACCAAGGCGACGAAGGCTCGCACCGCTGCGCTGAAGAAGCGCAAGGCCACCAGCGCCACGGCGACCACCAAGGCCGCGAAGTCGCTGAGCGCGGCTGCCAAGCGCCTGCAGAAGAAGGTCAACACCGTCAACAAGCGCCTGAAGCAGTCATCAACAACGAACAAGAACGTGGATGTATGGGTCGGGGTTCTGTGCGCCCGCGGCTACTCGTACTACACCTATGACCCGAAGCTCGGCTGGACGCTGACGGCCGCAATCAAGGACGCCAAGTCGCACCGCTGTGGAGCCTTCTACGAGATCCGCCAGAACGGCAAAGAGATCCAGCTCTACTGACCCACCCCCGAACACCGCCCGGCTCACGCGAGCCGGGCGGTGTTGCTCTGCCGAGCCTCACCCCACGACCGACACCCCAGTACCAGGAGCCGCACCATGGCAACCGACACGACCGTCGCTGAGAGGCCCGCAGCGGCGTTCATCGCCGATCCGCGGGCCGCTGCCCTCTTCCTCGAGGTTGCTCAGGCGCCGAGTTTCTTGAGCACCTCGTCGCACCAGGCTGTGAGCGCGTCCGCTGAGGCGAGGACCCGAGTGACGTGGCGGGGGCGGGCCGATGAACGTTGAGCCACGTTCTCGTGCGGCCCTTCGTTCCCGGTGGTGGGCTGTGCAGGATCGATCCATGATCACCCGCACCATCGCGCCGCACCTCGACGGGCGCCGCCACGAGACCGCGATCGACCGTATCGACGACCCCTTCGCGCCCGTCGGGCGCTTCGCCGTCCCGATCGAGGTGGTCGACGCGACGACGCCGTACCCCGTCGTCGCGGAGCTGTTCCGGCCCGAGTACGTGACCTCGGTCGCCGTCTGCCGGGCTGACGAGCTCGGCGCCGTCGGCCTCATCTCGCGGGAGCGCTACGTGGCGCTCAGCGCCGGGACGCTCGGCTACGGCCGCGCGCTGCTCGCCCGGCGCCAGATCGGGGAGGTCGTCGACTGGGGGCCGCTCGCGGTCCCGCAGACGATGCCTATCGTCGAGGTCGTGGGCCGCGCCATGGCGCGGCCCGAGTCCCGCCGCTTCGACGACGTCGTCGTCCACGGCGCCGTGTGGCAGGTGGTGACGGTCCGGGCGCTCGTGCGCGCCCTCGTGGACGTCGTCACGACGCAGTGGCGCGCCTGAGCGGTGCTAGCCGTCAAGAGGTGCGGCGTGCGACGCGGCTCGCAGCCCACGCCCCGAGCATGACGAGGAGCGACGCGGCGGCGATCGCCGCGAGCAGCTCGATCAGGACAGGCAGCTCTTGGTACGCCCCGAAGCCCACGAGGGGGGCCATGAGGAGCAGCATCGTGACTGTCGTGAGGCCGACCGAGGCGACGAGCGGGATCGCGGTCTCCCTCAGGCGCGCGCGGTCGAGCGTGCGCTGCTCGGTGCCCGCGAGGACGAGCGCCGCCGTGGCGTCCCGCTGGTCGATCGCGCGGCCGGCCTGCATCACGCCCGTCGAGACGGCGGCGAGCAGGCCTGCGATCCCGAGCGTGAGGAGTGCGCCGGTGCGCACGTCGGCGTAGAGCACGACGTCCCAGCGGCTCGCTTCGTCGCCCGGGCTGAACATCGCGGTGAGGCTCGCGAGCCCGGCGATGAAGGTCGCGAGGGCGACACCGCCGACGGACCGCCAGGCGGTGCGCGGGTCGTCGACGAGGCGGCGGCTCGCGAGGAGCGTCTCGACGCGTCGGGCCCACCGTCCGGTGATGCGACCGACGACCTGCAGGGCGAAGGGACCGACCGCGCCGAGCGCGGCGAAGCCGAGCATGAGCACGCCGACGATCACGAGGATGCCGACCGTCTGGGACCCGAACGACGCACCTGCGGCGATCGGCATCGCGACGAGCGCGCCGACGAGGACGAGACCGCGGCGGGCACGCAGCCGTGGAGGGCTCGTGCGCGCGGCGACGCCGAGGGGCGTGACGAGGACGCGTCGCAGGCTCGCGAGCGCCGAGACCAGCGCGACGAGCACGACGACGGCGACAGCCGCGAGGATGGCGGGCATGCCTACCCACAGCTCACCGAGCGTGAACGTGCGGTCCTGGAACCGCAGGAGGGAGACGACCGGCAGGAGCACGGTGTAGCCGACGACGCCGGCCACCGCACCGGCCAGGGCCTGCGCCGTCGCGTCGAGCGTCGTGAGCGTCGTGACCTGGGTCGTCGTGGCGCCTGCGAGCCGCAGGGTCGCGAGCCGCTCGTCGCGCCGCGCGACAGCGAGGCGGGCTGCCGCGCCGCTCAGCGTGGCGAGCGGGACGAGGAGCAGGAGCGCCGCGATGCCCGCGAGCACGGGGTAGAGGTCGGTGTCGGGCCCGGCCGACGGGTCGTCGACGCGCGCCGTGAAGGCGCCGTATCCTCCCGCGACGACGAGCAGCGTTGCGGTCGCGGTCGCGAACGCGACGACGGCGAGGAGCGTCGTCAGGCGTCTCGGGTCGCGGTCGTCCGCTGTGCGGCCTCTGAGGAACCACCAGAGCTCGAGCGTGGTCACAGGGCACCGCCCGGCACGGTGCGAGGGGCGGCGACGTGCTCGCGGACGATCCGGCCGTCGCGCATCGTCACGGTGCGGGTGCAGTGGCGGGCAACTCCCGCGTCGTGCGTGACGATGACGAGCGACGCACCGTTGGCTGCGGCTGCCGCGGTGAGGACGCTGAGGACCTCCTGCCCCGTCGTCTGGTCGAGAGCGCCGGTGGGCTCGTCCGCGAAGATGACGCCGGGGTGCCCGACGAGCGCGCGGGCGATCGCGACGCGCTGCGCCTGGCCGCCTGAGAGCTCGCCCGGACGGCGTTCCTCGAGCCCGCCGAGGCCCAGCCTGCCCAGCTCGGCCCGCGCGATCGCGACCGCGCTCGCGCGCGGGACGCCCGCGAGCATCAGCGGCAGTGCGGCGTTCTCGACGGCGGGCAGCTCGGGCAGGAGCCTCCCTGACTGGAAGACGAAACCGAAGTCGGTGCGTCGCAGCCGGGTGCGGTCGGTGTCGGGCAACGTCGCGAGGTCGGCACCACGCCAGCCGACGGACCCTGAGGTCGGGGTGAGGATCCCCGCGAGGACGTGCAGCAGCGTCGTCTTGCCGGACCCGGACGGGCCCATGATGGCGACCGACTCGCCGGGCTCCACGATGAGACCGACCCCGTCCAGGGCACGGGTGGCGAAGGGGCCGTCACCGTAGACCTGGGTGAGGTCGCGGGCGACGAGACGGTCGGTGTGGTGAGCTTCCATGACCTCATCGTGCGCGGAGCCCGCCCACGACCGCGTCGGGCCGGGGGCGGGTCCGTGCGCGGCGCGTGCGCCCGTGGGGGGACGCAGGTCGTCCCCCCACGGGATGACCCGAGACCCGTGGCGCGGGTCAGGGCTTCGGGACGTTCCGCAGGTTCGACCGCGCCATGGAGACGACCTCGCCGAGCCCTCCGCCGAGGACCTCCTTGCTCATCGCGACGGCGAAGCCGCGCACCTGCTCGGCCGTGATTGACGGCGGGATCGACAGGGCGCGAGGATCGGTGACGACGTCGACGAGGGCGGGGCCAGGGCGGTCGAACGCCTCACGCAGCGCTCCGCGCACGTCCTTCGGGTCGGTGACGCGGACAGCCGGGATGCCGATCGCGTCCGCGACCTGCGCGTAGTCGACCTCGGGCGAGTCCGTGCCGTACGAGGGCAGGCCCTCGACGAGCATCTCGAGGCGCACCATGCCGAGCGTCGCGTTGTCGAACAGGACGATCTTCACGGGCAGGTCGAGTGCCTTGATCGTGACGAGCTCGCCGAGGAGCATCGCGAGGCCGCCGTCGCCCGCCATCGCGACGACCTGCCGTCCGGGTGAGGACTTCGCGGCGCCGATCGCGTGCGGCACGGCGTTGGCCATCGAGCCGTGCAGGAACGACCCGATGACGCGCCTGCGCCCGTTCGGGCTGATGTAGCGGGCGGCCCACACGTTGCACATGCCCGTGTCGACGGTGAACACGGCGTCGTCCGCCGCCTCCTGGTCGAGGACGTCCGCGAGGTACTCGGGGTGGACCGGCACGAGCGACTCGGCGCTCTTGCCCTTGTACGCGCCGACGACGCCGCTCATCGCCTTGACGTGCTTCTTGCGCATCGAGTCGAGGAAGCGCCGCGACTTCGCCTTGTCGACGAGCGGCAGGAGCGCGCGCACGGTCTCGCCCACGTCGCCGACGACGGCCACGTCGAGCCGGGTGCGCCGGCCGAGGTGCGTCGGCTCGATGTCGACCTGGGCGGTGCGCACGTCGTCGGGCAGGAACTGGTCGTACGGGAAGTCGGTGCCGAGCAGGATCAGCAGGTCGGCCTCGTGGGTCGCCTCGAAGCACGACCCGTAGCCGAGCAGACCGGACATGCCGATGTCGAACGGGTTGTCGTACTGGATCCACTCCTTGCCGCGCAGCGAGTGGCCGATGGGCGCGGCGATCTTGTCGGCGAGCGCGATGACGTCGTCGTGCGCGCCGCGCACCCCGGCCCCCGCGAAGATGACGACCTTGCGGGCCTCGTTGACGGCGTCGGCGAGCTCGCGCACCGAGGCGGGGTCGGGGACGTGGCGCGGCCTGGGCGGGCGGCAGGACACGTCGGTGACGAACCCGACGGCGTCGAGGTCCGCGACGTCGCCCGGCAGCGTCAGCACGGACACGCCCGGCGCGCCGTAGGCATGGTGGATCGCGGACGCGATGACGCGCGGCGCCTGCACGGCCGACGAGATCATCTCCGAGTAGACGGAGCACTCGGTGAACAGCCGGTCGGGGTGCGTCTCCTGGAAGAACTGCGTGCCGATCTGGTTGCTCGGGATGTGGCTCGCGATCGCGAGGACCGGCACGCGCGACCGGTTGGCGTCGTACAGCCCGTTGATGAGGTGCAGGTTGCCGGGCCCGCACGAGCCCGCGCACACGGCGAGCCGGCCCGTCACCTCGGCCTCGGCCGCCGCGGCGAACGCGGCGGCCTCCTCGTGCCTGACGTGCACCCACGAGATGTCGGCGCCCTCCTTGCGCGCGCGGCGCACGGCGTCGACGACAGGGTTGAGCGAGTCACCGACGATCCCGTAGATGTTGCGGGCGCCAGCCTCGATCAGCTGGGCGACGAGATGGTCGGCGACCGTCCCGTCCGGGCGTGCGGGTTTGTTCTTGGCCACGGTGGTCCCCTCGGCAGGGTGCGGGGCAGGCCCGCACGACGGTCTGGACGTTCTTGTCCATCCTGCGCCGCGCGGCTGCAGGCCGCAGAGTGGAGGGATGGACGACGTCGCAGCCCCGCAGCTCTTGCCCTCGCGCGTGACCGCGCTCGTCACGGGCGCGACCGGCTACCTCGGCGGGCGCCTCGTGCCCCAGCTCCTCGCGGCCGGGCACCGCGTCAAGGTGATCGCGCGCGACGAGCGCAGGCTCGCCGAGGTGCCGTGGCGTGACGACGTCGAGGTCGTCGAGGGGGACCTGAGCGAGGCCGAGGACACCGCGCGCGCCCTGCGGCCCGACGGCGCGGGCGGTGACGCGGCGGGCGACGTCGACGTGCTGTTCTACCTGGTGCACTCGATGGGGGCGAGCGGCGACTTCGAGACGACGGAGCTCGACATGGCACGCTCGGTCGCGCGCGAGGCGCGCCGCGCTGGCGTGCGCCGGATCGTGTACCTCGGTGGCCTGCACCCGGACGGTGTCGAGCTGTCGCCGCACATGCGTTCGCGGACTGCTGTGGGGGACGCGCTGCTCGACTCGGGCGTGCCGACGATCGTCTACCAGGCAGGGGTCGTGATCGGGTCGGGCTCGGCGTCGTTCGAGATGATCCGGCACCTCACGGAGAACCTGCCGGTCATGCCGGCGCCGGCGTGGGTGCGCAACCGCATCGAGCCGATCGCGGTGCGCGACGTGCTGCACTACCTCGTCGGCGCGGTGCGGGTGCCGCTCGACGTGAGTCGCCGCTTCGACCTCGGCTCGCGCGAGGTGCTCTCGTACGCGGGGCTCATGTACGGCTACATGCACGAGGCCGGGCTGCCGAAGCGACGCATCTACTCGCTGCCGACGCCCGCGCCGCGGCTCGCGGGCTGGTGGGTCACGCTCGTGACGCCCATCCCGCACGGCATGGCTGTGCCGCTCGTGCAGTCGCTCCAGCACGACGCCGTCAGCCGCGAGCACGACATCGACGAGCACGTGCCGCTCCCGCCGGACGGTCTGACGCCGTACCGCGAGGCGGTGCGCCTCGCGCTCGGCAAGATGAGCCGCGGCGACGTCGAGACGACGTGGGCGGGGGCGTCGTCGGGCGTGCCTGCGGACCCGCTGCCGAGCGACCCCGCGTGGGCGGGCCTGACCGTCTACACGGACGAGCGGGAGCGGACGGCGCGGCACGTCGACCCTGCGGACGCGTGGCGCGTCGTCGAGGGCGTGGGCGGCGCGAACGGCTGGTACTCGTTGCCCGTCGCGTGGGCGGTGCGCGGGCTGCTCGACAAGCTCGTCGGTGGCGTGGGCGGCCGGAGGGGCCGCCGCCACCCGGAGCGGCTCGTCGTCGGTGACGCGGTCGACTGGTGGCGGGTCGAGGCGCTCGAGCGCGGCCACCTGCTGCGGCTGCGCGCGGAGATGCGCGTGCCGGGCGACGCGTGGCTCGAGATGGTCGTCGAGCCGGCCGAGGGCGGCGGCACGAGCTACCGGCAGCGGGCGATCTACTTCCCGCGCGGCCTGCGGGGCAAGGCGTACTGGTGGGCGATCTGGCCCTTCCACGCGCTCATCTTCCCCGCGATGGCGCGCAACCTGCTCGCCGCGGCTGCGGCGAGCCACGACGACGCGGGGCAGGCGCAGACGGCGTGATCCGGGCTCTCAGCGCTGCAGCAGGATGATGATGACGAGCTGCGTGATGAGAAACCCGGCGACCATGTTCAGCCACAGGAAGCGGCGCCACCCGGCGTTCGCGCGCTCGCAGTCCTCGTCCGTGATGCTGCGGAACGGCGCGACCGACACCGCGTAGCCGAGCGGGATGACACCGCCGAGCACTCCGGGCCAGCCCGCGCCGAGCATGAGGACGGCGGCGAGCAGGTAGCCGCCGATCGCGAGCTGCACGGTGCGACGCGCGCCGAGCACGGTCGCGATCGACGCGATGCCCGCGGAGCGGTCGGCACGGACGTCCTGCACGGCGCCGAACGCCTGCGACGCGGCTCCCCACGCGAAGAACGCGGCGAGGACGGCCACGACGGGGCCGGTGAACTCGCCGCCCGTGAGCGTCACCGCGAAGACGGCGGGCGACACGAAGTGGGTCGACGACGTCAGCGAGTCGAGGACCGGCTTCTCCTTGAACCGCAGCCCCCGTGCCGAGTACGCGACGACCGCGAACAGCGACACCGCGAGCACCGACGTCGACGCGAGCGTGCCTGCCGCGACGAGCACGACGACAAACGGCAGGCACGTGAGCGCCGACGCCCACAGCGTCGCGCGGTGCAGACGCCGGTCCAGGACGATGCCCTCGACACCACCCTTACGCGGGTTGGCGAGGTCGGACTCGTAGTCGAAGACGTCGTTGATCCCGTACATCGCGAGGTTGTACGGCACGAGGAAGAACACCGTCGCGACCGCCATCAGCCACCAGCGGTCGCCGCCGGCGAGCAGGTACGCGGCCGCGAACGGGTACGCGGTGTTGATCCACGACAGCGGTCGGGACGTGCCGACGAGCCCGCGCAGCAGGCTCGTGCGCTCGGGGTGGGGGGCGACGTCGTCGCGGGAGGTCATGCGTGCTCCTCGAGCTGGCGGTCGGTCGGGACGGAGGGGGCAGCGTCGGCCGGGCGCGGGGCGAGCGCGACGCGCAGGGCAGGCAGCAGGAGCCCGGCCGCGAGCGGCCAGGCAAGGTCCTCGAGCGGCGCCCGCCAGAGGATCACGCCCGTGAGGCGGTCCTCGTCGAAGCGGAAGAGGTCGGACATGACCATGAGCGAGTCGAACACGACCGTCAGGACGCACAGCACGAGGACCGTCACGGCCACGGCGGCGGCGAAGCGCCGCGGCAGCGTGCCGCGCCGTCGTGCGACGACGACGCACGCGGCGTGCAGCACGACGACGACCGCGAGGGCGACGACGGCGAGGTCCAGGTACGTCACGACCGCACCTCCGGCGTCGGGCGCGTGCCCTGCCCGAGGAGGCGCAGCGCGCCGCCGAAGACGACGAGCGTGAGGTAGCTGAGGAACGTCACGAACACGAGCTCCTCGACCGGGAGGTGGGGCGCGACCTCGACGCCGAGCATCGCGCGGCTCTCGCCGCGGCCGAAGAAGCCGCGGGAGATCGCGACGGCGTCCCACACGAGGAAGCCGGCCGCGCCGACGAGCGTCACCGCGACCGTCAGCGCGCGGGCGCGGCGCTCGCGCGCGAACAGTGCGACCTTCCACCGGGCATCGATCGTGACGACGCCCGCAAAGGAGAACGCGAGCGCGCCGAGGTACCAACCGGTCACGCCGGACGTCCCGGGGTCACGGGCGGGCGGTGGCGCAAGGTGTTGGCGGGCAGCGGCCCGGTCGACGTGTCGCCGCGCAACCTCTTGAGCGCGATCTCCGCGCTGATGAGGCACATCGGCAGCCCGATGCCGGGGATCGTGGAGCCGCCCGCGTAGAGCAGGCCGTCGACGTGGCGGGAGGCGTTGCGTCCGCGGAGCATCGCGGACTGCCGCAGGGTGTGGGCAGGCCCGAGCGCACCGCCGCGCCAGGACAGCAGGTCGGTCGCGAAGTCGCCCGGACCGACGGTGCGGCGCAGGACGATCCGCTCGGCGAGGTCGGTGACGCCTGTCCACGCGGCGACCTGGGCGATCGCGGCGTCCGCGACGCGCTCGACGGTCTCGTCGCCCGCGCCGCCGATGCCGCCGCGGCCGAGGCTCGGCCCGTCGACCGGGTCGGCGGGGACGGGCACGAGGATGAAGAGGTTCTCGTGCCCCTCGGGCGCGACGCTCGGGTCCGTGCGCGACGGCGTGCACACGTACAGCGACGCGGGGTCGGGTACGCGGGGGTTCTTGCCGTAGACGGCGTCGAAGTTGGCGTCCCAGTCGGACGTGAAGAGCAGCGTGTGGTGGATGAACCGAGGCAGCTCGCCGCGCACGCCGAGGTGCACGAGGACAGCTCCGGGACCAGGGTCGCGGCCCGCCCACCAGCGCTCGGGGTAGGTCTGGAGCTTCTCGGGGAGCAGGCGCGTCTCGAGGTGGTGCAGATCGCCTGCTCCGACGACGACGTCGGCCGGGACGAGGTGCGTCCCCTCGGCGTCGCGCACCTCGACACCGGTCACGTACGCGCGGCCCGTGCGTGACGTGCGGCTGGACGCGCCCGGGCTGCGGCCCTCGCGGGTCAGGACGGCGGTGACCTCGGTGCCGGTGACGATCGAGACGCCGGCCTCGAGCGCGACCTTGCGGACGGCGTCGATCACGGTGCCGAAGCCGCCCTGCGGGTAGAGCACGCCGTCGGCCAGGTCGAGGTGGCTCATCAGGTGGTACATGCTCGGCGCGCGGTCGGGGCTCGTGCCGAGGAAGACCGCCGGGTAGCCGAGCACCTGCCGCAGACGCGGGTCGGTGAAGGAGCGTGCGACGTGCTTGTCGAGAGGGCGCAGCAGCAGGGACAGGAGGGTGCCCGTGCGGCGCAGGACCTCGCGGGTCGCGAGCGGCCGCAGCGACTGGAAGCTCGTGTACAGGAAGCGCTGCACTGCCAGCTCGTAGGCCTCGCGCGCGAGACCGAGGTACTTCCGGAGGCGTTCGCCCGCGCCAGCCTCGACGCTCTCGAACAGGGTGACTGAGTCCTCCAGGTCCGAGCGCACGTCGAGCGGCGCCCGGCACATCGTCGCGTCGTCCTCCGTGATGACCCGGTACGCCGGGTCGAGGCGGACCAGGTCGAGCTCGTGCGCGGCGGACGTGCCCATGAGCTCGAAGAAGTGGTCGAACACCTCGGGCATGAGGTACCAGGACGGGCCCGTGTCGAACACGAAGCCGTCAGACTCCCAGACGCCGCAGCGCCCGCCGACGCTGTCGCGACGCTCGATCACCTCGACGTCGTGCCCGTCGCGCGCGAGGAGCGCGGCGGTGGCGAGTCCGGCGATGCCGGCGCCGACGACGACGACGCGGCTGCGGGTCACGGTGTCACCTCCCGGGTACGGCCGAGGCGGGCGTCGACGAGGGCGACGCGGGCGAGCACGGCGACCTTGGTGCGGGTGGGCACGCGCACGCGGCGCGCGGCGATCGTCGCGGCGGGGGTGCGGCGGAGCTGGTGGGACAGGGCGGCGAAGAGCGCGTGCGCGGCGAGGACGCCCCGACGGCACGAGCGCGGCAGCTCGCCGATCGTCTGGCGGGCGAGCGCGAGGTCGGCGTCGATGTCGTCGAGGATGCGGTCGCGCTCGGCGTCGGTCAGGCGCGTCGGAGCGACCTGGAGGTAGTTGCGTCCGAGCTCGGCACGGTCGGCGGCGAGGTCGCGCAGGAAGTTGACCTTCTGGAACGCGGCGCCGAGCGCGACCGCGCCGGGGGCGAGGTGCTCGTAGCGGGCCTGGCGGTCGGCGGCGTCGCCAGGAGTGTCGAGGAGGAACACGCGCAGGCACATGAGCCCGACGACCTCGGCGGAGCCGTGCACGTACGCGCCGAGCGACGACGCGTCGTGCTCGGTGCGCGCGAGGTCGGTGCGCATCGACTCGAAGAACGGCTGCGTGAGCTCGGCGTCGATGCCGGCGGCGCGCGCGGTCAGGGCGAAGGCGTGCACGGTGAGGTTCGTGGAGTAGCCGCGCTCGACGGCGCGGGACGCCTCGGCCTCGAGGTCGTCGAGCAGCTCCCGGCGGTCCTCGACTGTCGTGCCGTCGAACGCGCCGTCGACGATCTCGTCGGCGAGGCGCACGAGGCCGTAGATGCTGCGCACCTGCGTGCGCACGGGCTCGGCGAGCATGCGGGCGGCTCGCCCGAAGCTCGTCGAGTAGGCGTCGATGATGGTTGCGCTCGCCCGCAGGGCGGCGTCGTCGTACCGGGCTCTGTCTGCGGCGGTCATGCGGCGCGCGACTGCCGGGCCGCCCGCGAGGGGAGGGCGCCGATCCACTCGACGAGGTCGTGGGGCAGGCACGCGGCACGCGCGAGGGCGCGGGCGGCGGCCATGTGGTCGAACGCGAGCGCCTCGACGAACGCGCGCGAGCCGCACGCCTCGAGGGCGCTGCGCGCGATCGCGGCCCCCTGCTCGTCGAGGTCGGCGGCGCCGTGGAACGGCGCGATGCTCTCCCAGGCGCCGGTCGTGCGGGCGTGCGCGATGATCGGCGTGTGCTTGCCCTCGCGCAGGTCGGTGAGGTTGGACTTGCCGGTGTGCGCCGGGTCGCCGAACGTGCCGAGCACGTCGTCCTGCAGCTGGAAGGCGAGGCCGAGGTGGCGGCCGAGCAGGTCGAGGATCGGCAGCACGGTGGTCGCGCGCTCGGAGTCGACGAGGGTCGCGGCGGCCTGGAGGGGGAGCACGAACGAGTAGACCGCGGTCTTGCGCTCCTCCATCTTGAGGACCTGCTCGAGCGTCGGCTCGAGGATGCCGAGGCTGAGCTCGACGTCCTCGAGCTCGCCTGCGGCGGTCGTGCGGATGGCCTCCTCGAAGAGGTCGAGGAGCGCGGTGATCACGTGCGGGGGAGCCTTGGTGCGGGCGACGGCGGTGATGGCGCCGCTGATCGCGAGGTCGCCGGCGAGGATCCCGGCGGCGTCGCCGAAGGTCGCAGCGGCCTGGGGGGACGCGCCGGCGGCGCGGGCGCGGCGGGCGAACATCCCGCTGACGTTGAGGCGGCCGCGACGGATCGTGTCGTGGTCGATCACGTCGTCGTGCATGACGAACGCGCCGTGCAGCAGCTCGACCGCGTCGCCGACGTGCGCGGCGACCTCGAGGTCGGTGCCGCCGAGCGCCTGGTAGGTGCGGGTGACGAGCTGGGGGCGGGCGCCCTTGCCACCGGCGGCGGCGTGGCGCATGGCCTCCCACAGGGTGCGGTAGGTCGTGTCTGGCGGGTCGAGAAGCTCGGCGTGTGCCTCGCCTGCGGCGAAGAACGCCTCGCGGGGGGTGGCCTGGGCGGTGGGTCGGGCCTGCGATGCGGTGAGGCTCGGGGCGGTGACGGTGACCATGGCTGCTGCTCCTGCGTCTCGGGTACGGCACACATTAGCCCAAAAAGGCTAGCCAGGCTAGCAACTTTCCAAACTAGGGATCATGCGGGTGCGACATGTAGACACCGTGCCCGGAAAGTCCCGGTTGCGCCAGGCCTGAACGACGGCAGATGCAGCGACGCCCGCCCCGCTCGATCACGGGACGGGCGTCGGAGCGAGCCGGTCAGGCCGCGCCGTCGGGCACCTGTCGCGCGCTCGACCGCTTGAGGATGCGCATCGAGGCGAGCACGAGCAGCGCTCCCGTCCCGGCGCACACGATCGCAACCATGAAGCCCGCGTGCGGGCCCGCCGCGTCGATCCGCGAGCCCGCGATCGACGACCCGAACGACACGCCCACGCCGAGCGCCGTCCCCACGTACGTGAGGCCTTCGGTGAGCTGCGCGGGCGGGACGATGAGCTGCACGAGCCCGTTGCCACCGATGAGCGACGGCGCGATCGTCAGGCCCGTGACGAACATGACCGCGGCGAGCGCCACGAGCGAGTTCACGAGGGGGAACAGCGACACCCCGGCCGCGAGCGCGAGCATCGTCACGGTGAACCGAGCCCACAGCGGGGCCACCCAGCGCCGCGACCCGTACCAGAGGCCCGACACGAAGGAGCCGGCGGCGAAGACGGCGAGCACGATGCCCGCCGAGGTCTTCTGGCCGAGCGACTCGGCGAATGCGATCGTCGCGACGTCGCCCGCGCCGAAGACGCCGCCGAGCGCGACGAACACGAGGACGAGCATGATCATCGCGCCGAACCGCAGCACGCTCGGCGGGCGCTCGGCCCGCGTCTGCGGGACCGGCGTCGGCTCGGTGTCCTTGAGCGACAGGAACCAGTAGCCGCCGACGAGCATCGTCACGATCGGGAACACGAGCCCCGCCCAGGGCGTGACCGAGGTGGCGAGCCACGTCGCGAGCACCGGGCCCAGGACGAACACGAGCTCGTCGAGAGCGGCCTCGAGGGAGTAGGCGGTGTGCATGTCGTGCGGGTCGTCGAGCAGGAGCGTCCACCGCGCGCGCACGAGCGTGCCCATCGAGCCGATCGTCGAGCCGGCGAGCGCAGCGATCACGTACAGCGCCCACGACGGCGCGATCGCGACGGCGGCGATCATGAGGAGCGTGATGCCTGACGCGGAGACGGCGAGGAGCGGGCGCATGACACGCGCCTGCCCGTGACGGTCGATGAGGCGGGCGATCTGCGGGCCGCACACGGCCTGCGACAGGACGTAGACCGCGGAGACGCGGCCGGCGAGCTCGTAGGACCCGTAGAGGCCCTGGATCATCAGCACGATGCCGATGCCCACCATGGACATCGGGAAGCGGGAGATCAGCCCCGAGATCGAGAACTGTGCTGCGCCAGGGCGCGCAAGGATCGCCCGGTAGGGCCCGCCGAATGCCATTGCGCCATTCTCTCACCGCGTCTGCGCTCGTCGGTGGTGAGATCGGCCACCCGTCAGCCGACCGCGAGCCGGATCGCGATGCCGATCATGACGACGCCGACGAGGCCGTCGATCACGCGCCACGTCGTCGGACGGTCGAGGACTCCTGACAGGGCGCGGGCGCCGACCCCGAGGAGCGAGAACCAGACGGCGCTCGCGGCCATCGCGCCCGCGGCGGCGACCCAGCGCAGGTGCCCGAAGCTGTTGGTGACCGTCCCGAGCATGACGAGCGTGTCGAGGTAGACGTGGGGGTTGAGCAGGGTGACGGCGAGGGTCGTGAGCGCGGCCGAGTGCGCGGGGCGCGGCTCGCTCGCGACGAGCCCCTGGTGGGGCTTGAGGGCGGACCTCAGCGACGTCGCTGCGAACGCGAGGAGGTAGACGACGCCGCCCCAGCGCAACACCTCGAGCACCCAGGGCGCGGCGGTCCGCAGCGCGCCGATGCCGGCCGTGCCGGCCGCCATGAGCGCGATGTCGCACGCGACGCAGATCCCGACGACGATCGCGACGTGCTCGCGGCGCAGGGCTTGCCGCAGCACCCAGGCGTTCTGGGCGCCGATCGCGGCGATGAGGCCCAGACTCGCGAGGAAGCCGGTCGTCAGGGCGGTGAGGGCGGTGTTCACAGGGCGAGGCTAGGCACGCTCACAGCGTGAAGGCGAACGCGATAATCTTCACATCGTGAAGCAGACCTTCATCAGCCCTGATCAGCTCGCCGCGCTCGCTGCGATCGCCGACGAAGGTTCGTTCGAGGGCGCCGCCAACGTCCTGGGCGTGAGCACGTCGGCCGTGAGCCAGCGCATCCGCGCGCTCGAGGCTTCCCTCGGTCGCATCCTCGTGCGTCGCGGCACCCCGTCGACGGTGACCGACGACGGTGCACCCGTCCTGCGCCACGCCCGCCAGCAGGCGCTGCTCGCAGCCGAGCTGGCCGACGAGCTCGGCGGGGTCCCGGGTGACGGCGAACCGGTGCCGCTGACCGTCGCCGTCAACGCGGACTCCCTCGACACCTGGTTCCGGCACGTCCTCGTCGCCGCCGGCTCGTGGTCAGACACCTACCTGCAGGTCGTGTCCGACGACGAGGCGCACGCCGTCGACCTCCTGCGCAGCGGCACCGTCATGGCCGCCGTCTCGACCGACCCCGTCGCCGCGCCCGGCTGCCGCGCCGAACCCCTCGGCGTCGTGCGGTACAGCCCGCGCGTCCACCCCGACCTGCTCGAGCGCTACGCGGTGCGCAGGCCCAACCACGTGCCACGCCTCCCGGTCGTGCGCTTCGACACGAAGGACGAGCTGCAGGACGCCGCGCTCGCCGCAGCGGGCCTGCCGCGCGCCGGGCGCGGCCCCGCCGTGCCGAGCCCGAGCGCCTTCGCGACCGCCGTCCGGGCCGGCATGGGGTGGGGCATGCTCCTCGACAGCCAGGTCGAGGCCGCCCCCGAGCTCGTCCCCGTGCCAGGGCTCGAGCCTGTCGAGCGACGGCTCGTGTGGCAGCGCTGGACCATCGCGGCCCCGCGCCTCGACCGGCTCACCGCGGCCGTCCAGCAGGCGTTCCCCGGCTGAGCGTCACCGTTCCAGGAACGGCCGAGGGCCGGTGCGCACGGATCGTGCGCACCGGCCCTCGGCCCCTGGAGGCGCTGTCAGGCGAGCGCGTCGGAGACGACCTGCTTGGCCTCCTCCTGCACCTGCGCGAGGTGCTCGGCCGAGACGAACGACTCGGCGTAGACCTTGTAGACGTTCTCCGTGCCCGACGGGCGCGCCGCGAACCACGCGTTCTTCGTGGTGACCTTGAGGCCGCCGATCGCCGCACCGTTGCCGGGCGCCGCGGTCAGCTTCTCGACGATCTCCTCGCCCGCGAGCGAGGTGGAGCGCACCTGCGCGGGGTCGAGCTTCGACAGCGTGGCCTTCTCCTCGAGCGTCGCGGGTGCGTCGACGCGGGCGTACCAGGACTCGCCGTGCTCGGCGACGAGCTCGGCGTGCCGCTGGGACGGGGACTTGCCGGTCTTCGCCTGGATCTCGGAGGCCAGCAGCGCGAGCAGAAGGCCGTCCTTGTCGGTCGTCCAGACGTTGCCGTCGGTGCGCAGGAACGACGCGCCCGCGGACTCCTCGCCACCGAAGCCGACCTCGCCCGTGAGCAGCCCCGGCACGAACCACTTGAAGCCGACCGGCACCTCGACGAGGCGGCGTCCGAGGCCGGCCGCGACACGGTCGATGAGCGCGGAGGACACGAGCGTCTTGCCGATCGCGGCGTCCGGGCGCCAGCCCGGGCGTGCGCCCGAGAACAGGTAGTCGATCGCGACCGCGAGGAAGTGGTTCGGGTTCATCAGGCCTGCGTCGGGCGTGACGATGCCGTGGCGGTCCGAGTCGGCGTCGTTGCCCGTCGCGATGTCGAACGGCGCGGCGCCGCCCGCGGCGGGACGCATCGCGCCCACGAGGGACGCCATCGCGTTCGGCGACGAGCAGTCCATGCGGATCTTGCCGTCCCAGTCGAGCGTCATGAACGCCCAGCGCGGGTCGACCGTCGGGTTCACGACCGTGAGGTCGAGGCCGTAGCGCTCGCCGATCTCGCCCCAGTACTCGACGGACGCGCCGCCGAGCGGGTCGGCGCCGATGCGCACGCCCGCGGTGCGGATCGCGTCGAAGTCGACGACGTTCGCGAGGTCGTCGACGTACGCCGACAGGAAGTCGTGCTTGAGCGTCGTCGGCGCCGCGAGCGCCGCCTCGAGCGACACGCGACGCACCTTCTCGACGCCGTCGCGCAGGATCTCGTTCGCGCGAGCGGCGATGACGGACGTCGCGTCCGAGTCGGCGGGGCCGCCGTGCGGCGGGTTGTACTTGAAGCCGCCGTCGCGTGGTGGGTTGTGCGACGGCGTCACGACGATGCCGTCGGCGAGGCCCGGGCCCTCCACGCGGACGCCCTCGGACGTGCTCGCGCCGTTGTGCAGCAGGATCGCGTGCGAGACGGCGGGCGTCGGGGTGTAGGAGTCGCGCGCGTCGATGCGCACGTCGACACCGTTCGCGGCGAGGACCTCGAGCGCGGACTGCCATGCGGGCAGCGACAGCGCGTGCGTGTCACGCCCGATGAACAGTGGGCCGTCGATGCCTTGGCTGCGCCGGAACTCGACGATGGCCTGCGTGGTCGCGACGATGTGCGCCTCGTTGAAGGCGCCGTCGAGGCTCGACCCGCGGTGACCGGACGTGCCGAACACGACCCGCTGCGCGGGGTCGTCCAGGTCGGGCTTGCGGTCGTAGTACGCGGCGAGCAGCGCGTCGACGTCGATGAGGTCTTCGGGGAGGGCAACGGTTCCAGCTCGAGGATGCATGCTCCGATCCTGCCACCCGCGCGGGGCTGCGCGCGCCGCAG
Organism: Flavimobilis soli; assembly: GCF_002564025.1. NCBI lineage: Bacteria > Bacillati > Actinomycetota > Actinomycetes > Micrococcales > Jonesiaceae > Flavimobilis > Flavimobilis soli. The sequence continues at coordinate 1,606,967 of NZ_PDJH01000001.1, read as the reverse complement.
ATCTGGGCCTTCCGGACCTTTTCCCGGCGGCGTCCCGCGCTCCGCGCGAGAGCCCGCGGCCGCTCTCCGCCGCGGGGGGCGGGCCGGTACGATGAGCGCATGGCCAAGAACCCCACCCCCGACTTCGTGCTGCGCCCGTTCGAGAACCTCCCCGGCGAGGCCGACTGGGTCGCGCTGCGCGAGGTCGTCCCCGCCGCGACGGCGACCGCGCGGACGACGAAGGAGCACGGCGCTCGTGACGTCGTCGTGACGACGACCCTCCCGGGCGGGTGGCCGGCCCTGCACCGCGCCGACGGCGCGATCCTGCTCTCCATCCAGGGCCAGGGCGGTTCCGGCGACACGAGCCGCGACCTCGCGGCGAACCTGCTCGCCGTCATGGAGCTCGAGCCGGGCACGTCGCTGACGACCGTGGGCCTGCCGGGCGAGGGCCCGCGCCTGCAGGACGTCCTCGACCTGACCGTCCCCTTCGAGGTGACGATCCACGACGGCTTCGACTACTGGCTCGACCCGAGCCAGGAGATCACGCCCGACCTCAAGGAGTCCCTCGAGGAGGCCGCGTCGACGATCATCCCGACCGAGAAGCTCGCGGGCGTCGAGAGCGCCTACCTCGCGGACTTCGGTGCGCGCCGCTACCTGCGCTGGTCGATGGCCGTCGAGGAGGACCGCCTGATCGACGCGATCGCGCGCCTGCACGCGAAGCGCCAGTCGTCGCTCGGCAAGTCCCGCTTCCTCGGGGCGTTCCGCTCGTCCGGCATCTGCGTGCCGGTGTGGGACATCGTCGCGGGCACGACGATCGAGCAGCTCGAGAAGGACGCCGAGGCGTTCGAGAAGCTCCTCGCCCCCGCCCTCGAGAGCACCGAGCCGCTCGACTCGAACGAGCGTCGCGCGCGGGCGGGCATCATCGCCCGCCAGGTCACGCTCCGCTGATCCGCCCGAAAGACCCCGCCGACCGTCCTTCGTGGCGGGCGGCGGGGTTTTCCGCACACCCTTTTTGCGGAGTCTTGGTAGACCTAGACCAATTCAGCAGAACCCCGTGGCCTCCACTAGGGTGGACCGTGTGACAGAGGATCCACAGGACCGGACGGAGCAGGCGATGGTGCCTGCGGAGTCCACGGACCTGCCGGTGGCAAAGACGCCCCGCCCGCAACCCGGACCCAACGGCCGCACCCGCCAGCGCGTCGCCGTGATCATCCCCGCGAAGGACGAGGCGCGGCGCATCGCCGCGACCGTGCGTTCCGCGCGCGCCATCCCGTACGTCGACCTCGTCCTCGTCGTGGACGACGGCAGCGACGACGACACCCAGCACGTCGCCCGTGAGGCGGGCGCCGTCGTCGTGCGCCACTCGCACAACCGCGGCAAGGCCGCGGCCATGGAGACGGGTGCTTCGATCGTCGCGATGCGCGACTCCGCCGACCGCCCCCCGCGGCTCCTGCTGTTCATCGACGGCGACCTCGGCGAGACGGCCGTCAACACGGCCCCGCTGATTCCGCCGGTGCTCAAGGGCGCAGCCGACATGTCGATCGCGCTCCTGCCGCCGCAGCCCGGCGCGGGCGGGCACGGCATCGTCGTGGGCGCGGCACGTCGCGCGATCGCGAGCCTCACGGGGTGGACGCCGACCCAGCCGTTGTCGGGCCAGCGCTGCCTGACGCGTGAGGCGTTCGAGGCGGCGACGCCGCTCGCGCACGGCTGGGGAGTCGAGACGGGCATGACGATCGACCTCGTGCGCCGCGGCTACGTCGCGGTCGAGGTCCCGTGCGACCTGCGGCACCGCCCGTCGAAGAAGGACCTGCGCGGCACCCTGCACCGGGCGGCCCAGTACCGGGACGTGCTCTTCGCGGTCAACGCTCGGAAGATGCGGTCCGTCCTGGGTGGTCGTCCGCGCTGACCTCGGCGACCCGGCCGAACGTCACGACGACGAGCGGCAGGGCGAGCGTCGCGGCGACCGCCGGGATGATGATGCCCGAGTCGTTGAGAGCGAACGCGATCGCCTGGACGACGAGCAGCGAGACCAGGCCTGCGCCGAGCACGGGCAGCTCACGCGCGACGAGCTTGAGCGGCGCCTCGAGCCGCCCGCCCGCGCGGCGCACGCCCAGGTAGACGAGGACCGCCGCGCCGAGCGCGATGAGCGTGAAGGGCGTGCCGACGAGGTTGCTCGCGTTCTGCGAGAGCTTGCGCGTCACGACGCCCCACAGGCCGCCGTCGATCACGGTCTGCACGAACGCGCCGAGGTGCGTGCGCTCGCCCTCGGGCCGCAGCCAGTCGAGGACGGCGAAGAGCGACACCGTCACCGCGCCGGCACCCAGCACCACGAGCACGCGCCGCCAGGTCAGACGGACACCGAGCACGAGGAGCACGAGGACGGCGAAGCCGGGGACGAGAGCGGGCGGCCCGCCGAAGTCCGCGCCGATCGACGGCAGGCCGTCGAGCGCGACGGCGACGAGGCCGACGAGCGCGACGACGCCGGCCGCCAGGCGGCGCCGACCGCGCGCGACGAGCGGGGTCGCCATGCTCGCCGCGAGCAGGACGGTCGACGTCGCGAACAGCGTGAACGCCGTGTTGTTGAAGCCGTAGAAGCGCCCCGCGACGAGCGCCTGGGTCCCCATGAGCGAGGTGAGCTGGAGGCGCGCGCCGAGCGCGACGTCGACCGCGAGGACGACCGCCGTCAGCGCGGTCACGACCGTGAGCGGACCGAGCGGGCGACGGCGCACCGCGGGCAGGAGGCACAGCGCGACGACGGCCCCGACGATCGCCGTGATGACCGCCGCGACCGTGAGGTTCGGGGCCGGCGAGCGCCACCACGGCACGAGGTTCGCGAGGAAGGTCGCGGTCGGCAGGGACGCGAGCGCGAGCCCGACCGTGCGCACCCGGCGGAGCCACGCCAGCTGGTATCCCTTCGCGCTGTCGCGGCCCGCGCGGGCGATGCCGAGGCTCACCGCGACCTGGAGGGCGATGTTCGCGACGGTGAACAGGACGTAGAACGGGGAGATCGCCGCACGGACGACGACGGAGCGCAGCGCGTCGTCGCGCAGCGCGTCGGCACGCGCGTCGAGCGGGGTCGCTGCGCCGTCGGCACGCACGGGCGAACCGTCGAGGCGGTGCGTCGCGGTGCTCGTCGCGCCCGGGGCGGCGCGGTCGATGATCGTGCGCGTGAGGTCGTAGCCGAGGACGTACCCGGGCTGGCGGGTCGACGCGGAGTCGAGGACGCCCGCGGCGTCCGCTCCTGACGTGAGTGGGCCGACCGCGGCAGCGATCTGCAGGCGCGGCTCGCTCGCCGCGTCGGCGAGCGAGGAGAGCAGGACGAGCGGCTCCGTGCCCGCGGTGCCGAGCGCGTCGAGGACGTCGGCGACGACCGAGTCGACCGCCGCGACCCCGGAGGCGCGCTCCGCGGCAGTCTCGCCGCGCACCGTGCCCGCGTCGACGACGACGACGTCCGCGGTCGCGAGGTCGTCCGCGAGCGACGCGGTCAGGGCGTCGTCGACGGGAGCCCACGCCGGGACGCGTCCGTCCGAGCCGGCGAGCGCGATCGCCGCACCGGGACCGTAAGCCGCCGTCGTCAGGCCGGCCTCGGCGAGGACGTCGCCGAGCGTCCCGGGCACGGCGTCGTACTGGCCCTCGCGCGCGGAGGTGACGTATGCGTCCCACGCCGGGACCTCGACGTCGCCCGTGCCGCTCGGGTCGTCGAGCGGACGGCACCGCTCCTCGGCGCCGTCGACAGGCTCGTACGTCGTGTCCCCGGCCCGGGTACCGCTGGACAGGGCCAGCCAGCCCTCCGCCGGGCACGTCGACGAGCGCACGTTGCGCACGACCGTGCTGCCGACCGCACCGCGTCCCGCGAGCTCCCACAGGGCGGGCGTCGCCTCGGGCGACACGTCCTCCCACTGGACCCCGACGGTCCCGACGACGACGACCTGCACGGGCGGCGGCGGGGCCGTCGCGGCGCTCGCGGTGGGGACGGCAGCCGCGAGGGCGAGCCCTCCGAGCGCCGCGGCCGCCCCGAGACGCGCGAGGGGACGGCGGGTGCGGGTCAGGAGGCTCACCCGCCCAGCCTACGGTCGGGTCAGCGGCCGATGGTGATCCGGCGGGGGTTGCGGACGATCAGCGCGCCCGGCTCGACCCACGCCTTGATCGCGCTCGCGCGGCCGATGATGTCGCCGTCGACCTGGGCCTGCTCGCCGCCGCGGACGCGCGCGGTGATCGAGCGGCACTGCGTGTGGTCGATGCGGCCGATGCGGTTCGGCAGCTCGACCGGCTTGATCCCGAGGCCCTGCAGCACGACGTCGCCGAAGAGCTGCGCCCAGCCCGCGATGCCGCCGCGGGTGTCGATCGCGGCGACGTCGAGGATCCCGTCGTCGACCACGGCGTCGGGGATGAGCGTGATACCGCCGGGCAGGCGCCCGCAGTTCCCGACGAGGAGCGTGCGCAGCCGGGTGGAGACGGGCGGCTCGTCGTCGAGCTGGATCGACGCCTCGAGGCGGCGGCCGTGCAGGTGCCGCACACCGGCCGCGAAGTAGGCCATCCACCCGACCTTCGCCTTGAGGGTCGAGTTCGTGTCGGCGACCATCGCGGCGTCGAAGCCGACGCCGCCGATGACGGTGAACAGGTGCGTCTTGCCGACCTCGGCGACGTCGTCGTCCTCGTCGCGCGGAGCGGGGGCGTCGAGGACCTCGAGCCACCCGACGTCGATCGACCGGTCGCGGCCGTCGAGCGCGATCGTCAGGGCCTCGTCGAGGTCCGTCACGGGGATGTCGAGGTTGCGGGCGAGCAGGTTGCCCGTGCCGACCGGCAGCAGGGCCATCGGCACCCCCGTCCCGACCATGGCCTCGGCGACCGCGCGGACCGTGCCGTCGCCGCCGGTCGCGATCACGACCTCGGCGCCCTGCGCCACTGCTTCGCGGGCCTGGCCCACCCCGGGGTCCTCGACCGACGTCTCGATCCACAGCGGGTCGAGCCCGGTCGCGCGGCAGGCGGCGAGCACGGGCTCCTTGAGCGAGGCGACGTCCGGCTTGGACGGGTTGGCGACGAACGCGACGACGCGACGCGGCGGGGGCGTCGCAGCCGGGTCGCCCGCTGCGGCGTCGGGCAGGCCCTGTGCCCTCGCGTGCAGACGGTGGTGACGCTCGCGCCACAGCAGCACCGAGACGGTGAGCGCAGTCGCGGCCATCACGAGGGACAGGCAGATCCAGACGATCTCCCAGGGCGACATAGTGCTCATGGTGGCGAGGCTAGCGCTCTGCGGCACCGCCCGCCCGACCTGGGCGGACGCCGCAGCCGCTCGGGCGCGCCCGCGTCGCCGCGCCCCAGCGGCGATAAGGTGGGGCCGTGATCGATCTCAAGCTCCTGCGTGACCAGCCCGACGTCGTCCGTGCGAGCCAGGTCGCCCGTGGCGACGACCCGGCGCTCGTGGACCAGATCCTCGACGCGGACGCACGCCGCCGTTCCGCCCTCGTCGAGTTCGAGACGCTGCGTGCCGAGCAGAAGTCCCACGGCAAGAAGGTCGCCCAGGCGAAGTCGCCCGAGGAGCGCGCCGAGCTGCTCGCCCACACGAAGCAGCTCGCCGAGCAGGTCAAGGCGTTCGAGAAGGACGCCGCCGAGGCCGGCGAGACGCTCGACGCCCTCCTCATGAAGGTGTCCAACGTCGTGGCCGACGGCGTCCCCGCCGGCGGCGAGGACGACTACGTCGTCCTGCGCGAGGTCGGCGAGCGCCGCGACTTCACCGCGGAGGGCTTCGAGCCGCGCGACCACCTCGAGCTCGGTGAGATGCTGCGCGCGATCGACACCGAGCGCGGCGCCAAGGTCTCCGGATCGCGCTTCTACTACCTCACCGGAATCGGCGCGCGCCTCGAGCTCGCGCTGCTCAACGCGGCGGTCGACAAGGCGCTCGAGCACGGCTTCACGCCGATGATCACGCCGACGATCGTCAACCCGCAGATCATGCGCGGCACCGGGTTCCTCGGCGCGCACGCCGACGAGATCTACCGCCTCGAGGCGGACGACCAGTACCTCGTCGGCACGTCCGAGGTCGCGCTCGCGGGCTACCACTCCGACGAGATCGTGGACCTGTCGGCGGGTCCGCTCCGCTACGCCGGCTGGAGCGCCTGCTACCGCCGCGAGGCCGGCTCGTACGGCAAGGACACCCGCGGCATCATCCGCGTGCACCAGTTCCACAAGGTCGAGATGTTCTCGTACGCGCGCGTCGAGGACGCCGCGGCCGAGCACGAGCGTCTGCTCGCGCTCGAGGAGGAGATGCTCGCGCTCGTCGGCCTGCCGTACCGCGTCATCGACACCGCTGCGGGCGACCTCGGCTCGTCGGCCGCGCGGAAGTTCGACTGCGAGGCGTGGCTGCCGACGCAGCAGCGCTTCCTCGAGCTGACCTCGACGTCGAACTGCACGACCTTCCAGGCTCGCCGCCTGGGCGTGCGCGAGCGCGTCGAGAACGCCGAGGGCAAGGTCGAGACGCGCGCCGTCGCGACGCTCAACGGCACGCTCGCGACAACGCGCTGGATCGTCGCGATCCTCGAGAACCACCAGCAGCCGGACGGGTCCGTCCGCGTGCCCGAGGGGCTGCGCCCCTACCTGGGCGGCCTGGAGGTACTCACCCCCGTCGCCGCATGAGCGGGTCCCCTGCCGGGCTCGAGGACGTCCAGGAGCCGCTGCGCTGGCCCGACTCGGTGCTGCCTGCGCCCTCGGGCGCCGACCATCTCGTCGCGCTCGACGTCGACGGCACCCTCATGACCGAGGACGGCTTCATCTCCCCGGAGGCGAAGGCGCTCGTCCGTGAGATCCGCGCCGCGGGCAGCCACGTGGTGCTCGCGACCGGTCGCCCGCTCGTCGCGCTGCTCCCGGTCGCGGACGAGCTGGGGCTCGACGACGGCTACCTCGTCGCGTCGAACGGCTCGGTCACGGCGCGGCTGGGCGGTCCGCAGGGCTACGAGATCGACGACGCCGTCATGTTCGAGGCGGGTCCCGCGCTCGACCTCGTGCTGCACCACATGCCGCGCACGCTCTTCGCGGTCGAGGAGGTCGGTGTCGGCTACTGGGTGGCGGAGCCGTTCCCCGAGCGCACGATCATGGGCCGGCAGACGGTCGTCGACCTGCGTGACCTCGCGGAGCGCGCGACGACGCGGATCGTCGCGGTCGACGCCGGCGAGCCGGTCGGCGCGCTGCGCGCGGGCCTCGCCGAGCTCGGCCTGTCCGACACGCACTTCTCGATCGCGGACCTCATGTGGATGGACGTCGCGCCGCAGGACGTCTCGAAGGCGTCCGCGCTCGAGCGCGTGCGCGCGAAGCTCGGCGTCCACGAGCGTGCGACGGTCGCCGTGGGCGACGGCGGCAATGACGTCGAGATGCTGCGCTGGGCGTCGTGCGGCGTGGCCATGGGCCACGCGGCCGCGGACGTCGTGGCCGCTGCGGACACGATCACGGGCTCGATCCTCGACGACGGCGTGGTCGCCGTCCTGCAGGCCGTGCTCGACCGTCTCGAGGGCGTGGAGCTTCCTCGCCGTTAGCGTTCGTCGCCACCTTGCGTGCACAATCAGCCAGTGGCGCATGGCATCGATGATGTTGCCCGGGCGGCCGGTGTCTCCACCGCGACCGTGTCCCGAGCTCTCCGAGGCATGCCCAACGTGTCGGCGAAGACCCGTGAGCACGTCCTGTCGGTGGCTGCGGAGATGGGTTACCGCGCCTCGCCTCTCGCCTCGGCCCTCGCGTCCGGGCGCACCCACACGATCGGCCTGCTCACCCCCTGGGTGAACCGCTGGTTCTTCTCCAACGTCATCGAGGGCGCCGAGCGCGCCCTGCGCGAGGTGGGTTTCGACGTCCTGCTCTACTCGTTCGCGGTGTCGGAGAACGGCCGCACCCCGCGCGTCGACCCGGACGTGCTGCGCCGTCGCGTCGACGGCATCCTCGTCGTCGGCCTGCCCCTCGAGGACACCGAGGTCCGGTCGCTCGAGACGCTCGGCAAGCCGATCGTGTTCATCGGCTCAGGAAGCTCGGACCACCCGATCGTCGGGATCGACGACGTGCGCCTGAGCGTCGAGGCGGTGCGCTACCTGCGGTCGCTGGGCCACCGCAACATCGGGCACATCACGGGGACGCCGGACGACCTGCGGCGCTGGACGCCGCCGGTGGACCGGCGCACGGGCTGGCTGACCGCTCTCGAGGAGGCGGGGGTCGAGGCGGACCCGCGCTGGGAGGAGTTCGGCTTCTTCGACATCGACGGCGGCAAGGAGTCGGCGCGGCGGCTGCTCGAACGGTCGCCCGAGATCACGGCGCTGTTCGTCGCGTCGGACGAGATGGCGATGGGCGCCCTGCTCGCGGCGCGCGAGTGCGGTATCCGGGTGCCCGAGGACCTGTCGATCATCGGCGTGGACGGCCACGAGATCTCGGAGCTCGTCGGTCTGACGACCATGAGCCAGCCGGTCGTCGCCCAGGGCGCGACGGCGGCGGCGCTCGTGCTCGACCTGATCGCCGGCAGGCCCGTGGACCAGCACGTGGTGTTCGACGCCGAGCTCGTCGTCCGGGGGACGACGGGGGCGCCGCGCGAGGGGCCGTTGAGGGTGGTCAACCCGGCGCTGTAACGAAGCGGCAACGTGACGCAATCGTTACTCGGTTGCGACCGGACGGGGTTGAAAGTGGCCGATGTAAACGCTTACATGGATCCCGGAGGCGACGTCCGACCACAAGGTTCGGCCGTCGACACCTAGGGGCAACATCACATCGTTGTGGAGGAACTCAATGAGGAGCTTCAACAAGGGCCGTGCCATCACGGCCTCAGTCGTGGGCCTCGGGCTCGCGCTCTCGCTCGCCGCGTGCAGCGACGACGACAACAAGTCTGAGGAGCCGGGCGCTGCGAGCGGCGACTGCGCGGCCTACGAGCAGTACGGCGACCTGAAGGGCAAGACCGTCTCGGTCTACACCTCGATCGTCACGCCCGAGGACACGCCGCACATCGACTCGTACAAGCCGTTCGAGGAGTGCACCGGCGCCAAGATCACGTACGAGGGCTCCAAGGAGTTCGAGGCTCAGCTCCTCGTCAAGATCAAGTCGGGCGCTGCGCCTGACATCGCGTACATCCCGCAGCCGGGTCTGCTCGAGACGATCGCCAAGGACTACCCGGACGCTCTCGTCCCGGCCTCCGAGGGCACCGTCGCGAACGTCGACAAGTACTACTCCCCGTCGTGGAAGTCGTACGGCACCGTCGACGGCACGTTCTACGCCGCTCCGCTCGGCGCCAACGTGAAGTCGTTCGTCTGGTACTCGCCGAAGCAGTTCGAGAAGAACGGCTACACGATCCCGACGACGTGGGACGAGCTCATCGCCCTCTCGGACAAGATCCTCGCCGACCACGGCGCCGAGGGCGCCAAGCCGTGGTGCGCGGGCATCGGCTCCGGCGAGGCCACGGGTTGGCCGGCCACCGACTGGCTCGAGGACCTGGTGCTTCGCACCGCCGGTGGTGACGTCTACGACAAGTGGCTCACCAACGAGGTCAAGTTCGACTCGCCCGAGATCAAGGAGGCGCTCGCGAAGGTCGGCGAGATCCTCAAGAACCCGGACTACGTCAACGGTGGCTACGGTGACGTCGCCTCCATCGCGACCACCACGTTCCAGGACGGCGGCCTGCCGCTCGTCGAGGACGAGCCGCTCTGCTACCTGCACCGCCAGGCCTCGTTCTACGCGGCCAACTGGCCCGAGGGCACGGAGGTCTCCGAGACCGGTGACGCGTTCGCGTTCTACCTCCCGGGCCTGACCGCTGACGAGCGTCCGCTCCTCGGTGGTGGCGAGTTCGCCGCCGCCTTCTCGGACCGCCCCGAGGTCGCCGCCTTCCAGGCGTTCCTCGCGAGCCCCGAGTGGAACAACGCCAAGGCGAAGGCCACCCCCGCGGGTGGTTGGGTCTCGGCCAACTCGGGTCTCGACCCGGAGAACCTGGTCTCCCCGATCGACAAGCTGGCGGCCACCCTCCTCGGTGACACCACCCAGGAGTTCCGCTTCGACGGTTCGGACCTGATGCCTGCTGCGGTCGGCCAGGGTACGTTCTGGACCGAGATGACCAGCTGGCTCGCCGAGGACAAGGACGACGCGGCAGTTCTGTCGGCCATCCAGGCTTCTTGGCCCAAGTGAACCCAGGCCTCGGCCTGACAAAGCCTGACCTCACGGTCTGAGCACCACGGACCGAGGGCCCGTCGCAGCAGCGGCGGGCCCTCGGGCCGCCAGGGTCCACGGGACCCGCAGCTGCACGACGACGACCTCGGGAGGGTCTGGTGGACTGGTTGCTACATCCGGCGACGACTGGAGGAAAGCTCCTCCTGATGGTCTTCGCCGTCGCGCTCTTCGCCGCAGCGATGGGCCTGATCCTGTTTGGCGTCTCGCGCCTCAAGCGTCCGCGCAAGTGGGTGCTGGCCGCCGCGTTCGTCGGGCCCGCCGTGCTGGGCCTGCTCTTCGGCCTCGTCTACCCGGCCCTGACCACCATCAAGGCGTCGTTCTACGACGCCAAGGGCAACAACTTCATCGGCGTCGACAACTACGCCCGTGCGCTCTCCGAGGACGCCTTCCAGAAGGTCCTCGGCAACACCGCGATCTGGGTCATCCTGGTGCCGCTCCTGTCGACCGGCATCGGCCTCGTCTACGCGATCCTCGTGGACCGCAGCAAGTTCGAGAAGTTCGCCAAGGCGCTGATCTTCCTGCCGATGGCGATCTCGATGGTCGGCGCGTCGATCATCTGGAAGTTCATGTACGACTACAAGGCCGTGCTGGAGAACGTCCCGGCGGCCCGCCAGCCGAAGCAGATCGGCCTGCTCAACCAGGTGATCATCTGGATGGGCGGCGAGCCCTACAACTTCCTGCTCAACGGCCCGTGGAACACGCTGTTCCTCATCGTCGTCATGGTTTGGATCCAGGCCGGTTTCGCGATGACCATCCTGTCGGCCTCCATCAAGGCCATCCCCGACGACATCATCGAGGCGGCTCGCCTCGACGGCGTTAACGCCTGGCAGATGTTCTCCCACATCACCGTCCCGAGCGTCCGGCCCTCGCTCGTCGTGGTCCTCACGACGATCGCCATGGGCACGCTCAAGGTCTTCGACATCGTCCGCACGATGACCGGTGGGCAGTTCGGCACGTCGGTCGTCGCGAACGAGTTCTACACGCAGAGCTTCCGGCAGGGCAACGAAGGCCTGGGTGCCGCTCTCGCGGTGATCCTGTTCATCATCATCCTGCCGCTCATCGTGTACAACGTCCGCCAGATGAAGAAGACGGAGGAGGTCCGATGAGCAACACAGAGGTTCCTGTGGACCAGGTCGGGACGGTTCCGACCCCGAGCACCTTCGACAAGGTCGAGCACCGTGCGGACACGGTTCGCAAGACGATGGCCAACCGGATCGGCTCCGCCGTCGCGATCGTCATCGCGCTCCTGTGGACGGTCCCGACGGTCGGCCTGCTGATCACCTCCTTCCGTCCGGAGCGGGACATCAAGACGTCGGGCTGGTGGACGTTCTTCTCCAACCCGACGGTCACGACGGACAACTACGTGTCCGCGATGACGAGCTCGTCGATCAACCTGTCGAACTACTTCGTCAACTCCCTCGTCATCACGATCCCGTCGGTCCTCATCCCGATCACGATCGCGCTGCTCGCGGCGTACGCGTTCGCGTGGATCGACTTCAAGGGCCGCAGCATCCTGTTCGTCGGTGTCTTCACGCTCCAGGTCGTGCCGATCCAGGTCACCCTGATCCCGCTGCTCACGCAGTTCGTGAACTGGGAGCTCAACGGCTCCTTCTGGGTCCTGTGGCTGTCGCACTCGATCTTCGCGCTCCCGCTCGCGATCTTCCTGCTGCACAACTTCATGACCGAGATCCCGCGTGAGCTCGTCGAGGCGGCCCGCGTCGACGGCGCAGGCCACGTGAAGATCTTCTTCTCGGTCCTGCTCCCGCTCCTGGTCCCGGCGATCGCCTCCTTCGCGATCTTCCAGTTCCTGTGGGTGTGGAACGACCTGCTCGTCGCGCTCACGTTCGCGGGCGGTGACAACGCGGTCAAGCCGCTCACCGTCTACATCGCCGACCTGTCGGGTACGCGTGGCGCCGACTGGCACCTGCTCTCCGCAGCGGCGTTCATCTCGATGATCGTGCCCGTGATCATCTTCGTCGGGCTCCAGCGTTACTTCGTCCGCGGTCTCCTCGCGGGGTCCGTCAAGGGCTGACGACGTACGTACGCCGAGAGGGCCGGGTCCTGGTGGACCCGGCCCTCTCGGCGTCTGCGGGGAGTCCTGGCGTCAGCCGTGCCGGACGAGGACGACCTTGCCGAACGGGGACCCGGCGCGGACCGTGTCGTGCGCCTGCTGGGCCTCCTCGAAGGGGAAGGTCGCGTGGACGACGGGCGTGATCGTCCCGTCGACGACGAGCGGCCAGGCCTCCTCGCGGACGGCGGCCATGATCGCGGCCTTCTCCTCGGCGGGCCGCGCCCGCAGGGTCGTGCCGTGCACGCTCGCGCGCTTCGCGAGGAGGGCGCCGAGGTCGAGCTCGCCCTTGCGCCCGCGCGGCAGGCCGATGACGACGAGCCTGCCTCCGGTCGCGAGCGACTCGACGTTCCGTCCGAGGTTCGCAGCACCCACGACGTCGAGCACGACGTCGGCGCCGCCGAGGTCCTGGCAGGCGGAGACGAAGTCCTCGCTCGTCCTGTCGACGACGACGGCCTCGTGGGAGCCGGGGACGCGCGCCAGGAGCTCGCGCAGTCGCTCGGCGCGCTCGGCGCCTCCGGCGACCGCGACGACGCGCGCGCCGCGCGCGACCGCGAGCTGGGCCGCGACCGAGCCGACGCCACCCGTGCCGCCGTGGACCAGCACGACGTCGTCCTGCTGCATCCCGCCGACGTCCACGAGGTTGGACCAGGCCGTCGCGAGCGCCTCCGGGAGCGCCGCTGCTGCGACGTCCGAGAGCGCGTCGGGAACCGGCAGGAGCTGCGACGCGGGCACAGCCGCGAGCTCTGCGTAACCGCCCCCGGCGAGCAGCGCGGCGACGCGCTGGCCCACCTCCCAGCCACGGACCAGCGGACCCGTCGCGACGATGCGACCGGCGACCTCGAGCCCGGGCCAGGACGGTGCGCCGGGCGGGGGCGGGTACTTGCCGGCGACCTGCAGGAGGTCCGCCGGGTTCACCCCCGCCGCCTCGACCGCGACGACGACGCCGTCGTCCAGGAGCCCCGGATCGGGTGAATCCCGCACTACCAGCGGCACCCTGGCTTCCGAATCTGGGGGGTCTGCTGTGATAATGCGCACGGCGCACATCCTAGTTCTGCCACGTCGTCATCACACGGTGAGACATGATTTGGGTGTTTTCCCCGCCCCGCGGGGTGGTGTCTCGTCATCCGAGGCTGCGCTCTGCTAATGGAACCGGCCGAACATGCCGATTCACTGATCACGGCGAGCAACCTGCCTGGTGGCGCGCTGGGGGAGGCCTCCCGTGGGCTCCCTGCGACAAGGGCGAGAGAGGTACCGATGCTCCGCAGACTAGGGGTGCGCGGAAAGATCCTGGCGACACTGGCCGTGCCGGTGCTCGTCCTGGTTCTTGGCGCCGGTTACCTCGTCGTGTCGGCGTACGACACGTGGCAGTACTCGCGTCTGCAGACCAGCTACCTCGGCGTCGTCGTCGTCGAGGACGACCTCATCGATGCACTCCAGCAGGAGCGCTGGTCCTCGGTCGCCGTGGCGACCGGGCGCACCGCGTTCGTGAAGGACCTCGCCGCCGCCCGCAAGGCGACAGACGACGCGGTCAGCAAGCTCGACCGCGCCCTGCGCCAGATGGACCGCAAGAGCGACAACGCGGCCGTCAACGAGACGATGGCCCGGGCCGTCCAGACCCGTCAGCCCGAGCAGCTCGCGCTCGCGCGCAGCCTCGTCGACGAGCGCATCGGCTGGGGAACGTCCGGTGGCGGTACGACCGTCCGTAACCTCATGTCGTACTACGACACGATGATCGACGCTCAGCTCGACCTCGGTGACATCCTCGCGACCACGGTGCGCGACCGTGGCCTCGGTACTCACGTCGTGGCGTACACGAACACGAACCGCCTCATGAACAACATGCAGGTCGAGGCGCAGTCGGGACAGATCCTCATCGAGGACTCGTTCTCGAACATGGACACCGAGGTCGACCGCCGCGCCGTCGCGGTCCAGATGGCCGAGGGCACCACCGTCCGCACCAACGCGATCCGCACCGTCGCCGACCTCGGCTACGAGGGCATCGAGATCCCGTCGCTCAGCGCGTCGTTCCAGATCGCCCGTGACGGTCTTCTCCAGGCCGCCCCGAACACCATCCCGGTGCAGTACCGCACGCAGTGGGAAGATAACGCTGCTGCCGAGAACACGCGCCTGCGCGACGTGCGCGACGACCTGCGCCAGCTCGCCGTGGACTACGGCAAGTCGTCGCAGGACGCCGCGACCCGCTCGCTCCTCCTGACGCTCGCCGCCGCGCTCGCCGCTGTCGCGGTCTCCGTGTTCATCGCGCTCACCGTCGCCCGCACGATCACCGAGCCGCTCCGTCGCCTGACGGACGCCGCCGGTCGTGTCCGTGACGAGCTGCCGCGCATCGTCGACGAGGTCGCCGAGCCGGGCAAGAGCCCCGACGTCTCCGTCGAGAAGATCGAGGTCACCTCGCAGGACGAGGTCGGCCGACTGGCCGGCGCGTTCAACGAGGTGAATGCCGTGACGCTCCGCGTCGCCCGTGAGCAGGCCCTCCTGCGCGGCTCGATCGCCGAGATGTTCATCAACGTCGCTCGTCGCGACCAGGTCCTCCTCAACCGCCAGCTCGTCTTCCTCGACGAGCTCGAGCGCTCCGAGGAAGACCCGGGCACCCTCGCGAACCTCTTCCGCCTCGACCACCTCGCGACGCGAATGCGCCGTAACGCCGAGTCGCTCCTCGTCCTCGCCGGCATCGAGTCGGGCCGTCGCGTCCGCGCTCCCATGCCGCTGTCCGACGTCGTGCGTACGGCATCCTCGGAGATCGAGCTGTACGAGCGCGTCGAGCTCGACCTGCACGTCGACCCGCTCATGCTCGGTCACAACGCGCTGCCCGCCGCGCACCTGATCGCTGAGCTCCTCGAGAACGCGACCGTCTTCTCCGACCCTGGCACCCCGGTCGTCGTGACGGTCGAGGAGGACTCGCGCTGGTACACGGTCGCCGTGCTCGACGAGGGCCTCGGCATGACCGACGAGGAGCTCGACGAGGCCAACGAGAAGGCGTCGACCTACGCCGCGTCCGAGATCGTCGGCTCGCAGCGTCTCGGCCTCTACGTCGTCGGTCGACTCGCCTACAAGCTCGGTGCGTCCGTCCGCTTCTCGCGGCCCGAGGGCCGTGACGGCACGGTCGCTCGCGTCATGCTCCCGCGCGCGCTGTTCATCGCTGCGGACGAGGTCCCGCTCGACGAGCCCGTGGACGTCCTGAGCAAGGACACCCGCGAGGCCACCGAGGCCTGGGTCGCGCCCGAGCCGGCTGCGGCGCAGCCGCTCTCCACGCGCCGCAACGTCGAGCCAGAGCCGCCTGTCGCGGTGCCCGTCGACCTCGACGCGCTCACCGACGGCTCCACGAGCACGGGCATGCCGCGCCGCAAGACGCGCAACGCCCCCGAGACCGCGGCGCCGAGCGCCTCGCTCGGTGCCGTGCCCGAGGCGGACATCGTCCTCCCTGAGCTCGCGGCCTCGGAGCTGCCGAGCGACTTCGTCGCCGGTGCCAACGAGCTGTGGACCCCGCCGAGCAACATCGCCGGTCCCGCATCGCTCCCGACGCGTGGTGGTCGTTCTGCCCTCCCCACGCGCGGTGGCGACGCCCTCCCGACGCGCGGTGGCGACGCCCTCCCGACGCGCGGTGGCGACGCCCTCCCGACGCGCGGTGGCGACGCCCTCCCGACGCGTGGTGGCGCGGACGCTCTCCCGACGCGCGGCGGTGCTTCTGCTCTGCCGACGCGTGGCGGTGGCTCCGGCCTGCCGACGCGTGGCGCTGCCCCGACGGGCGCGTCGGCGCCGCTCCCCGCGGAGCCGACGGCCGACCAGAACGGCCCGATCGCTCCCGTCCCCGAGCGCGCCGCGGTCTTCTCGAACTTCCGCACCCGTCGCTCGCTCGAGTTCATGGGCGAGACGGTCGAGCCGCTCCCCGCGCACGAGCAGGCCGAGACGCCGACCGTGCCGGTCGTCGAGTCCTCGCAGGCCGACGCGTTTGCGCCGGTCGAGGCTGAGCTCCCGGCTCTCGACGAGCACCAGGACGCTGCCGTGCAGGCCTTCGCCGAAGCATGGGCCCCGAGCTCCGACGGCGCCTCTGCGCACGACGCTGCCGAGTCCTTCCACGACGCCGAGAGCGCCGCCTGGCAGCCGACGCACGCCTCGGAGCTCCCCGCTCCGACGCGTGAGGACGAGCGCCTGCGCACCCTCGGCGCGCACGTCGGCTCGATCGCGTCCGCCGCTGACGTCGACGACGAGGCCTACCCGGACGTCCCGACCCGCCGCGGCCGCTACGCCCGCTACGAGGAGGAGACGCCGGCTCCCGTCGCCGACGCCGCACCCGCACCGATCGCGGAGACCGCCCCCGAGGCCGTCCCTGCCCCGGAGATCGACCCGGAGCTCGGTTTCGCGATCCCTGGTCTGGTCGAGGACGAGGTCGAGGTCGAGGTCCCGGATGTCGAGGACGTCGTGTACGACGAGGTGGCTGCGGAGGCCTACCCGGGCGAGCACGTCGACCACGCTGTCGAGCCCGCGGCTCAGGCGGACGAGGCCTACGAGGCAGCGCCCTCGCACGACGAGGCCGCGCAGTACGGCGCCGCTGCGGCGCAGTACGACGCGGCGGCTTACGAGGCGGCGCAATACGAGGCACCCGCGGCGCAATACGAGGCCCCCGCGGCGCAGTACGGGGCCCCCGCGGCCCGGTACGACGCTCCGCAGGCTGAGGCTCCGGCCGCGCACGTCGAGGCCCCTCAGGCCGAGCCTGCCGTGCCGCAGAACGAGCCCGCACCTGCGCCCGCGGACGGCGGCTTCCTGCCGATGCCCGCGGCGAGCGCAGACATCGCTCCCTTCGCGGTCAGCCCTTCGGGAGCAGCGCTGCCCAGCTTCAGCGACGTCCTCGGTGCCGCTCCGGCGGAACCGGCACCGGCCGCCGAGCCCGAGAAGAAGCGTGGCTTCTTCGGGCGCAAGCGGAAGAAGAAGGGCGCCGAGGCTCCCGCCGTCACGCCGCCGCCGGCACCCGCCGCCGCTCCGCAGGAGCAGGCCGGGTGGGGCTTCGCACCCGCCCCGGCAGCCCCGGCGGCCCCGGCCGCGGAGGTCTTCGCCCCGGAGCCGCAGGCTGTCGCGTCGTACGAGGCGCCCGCTGCCTTCGCGCCGGCGGCCCCGGCGGAGGAGACGGCACCGCTCGAGCGTCGTTCGCCGTCCACCTTCACGCCGCAGCCGATCGAGCCCGAGGGCTTCACGTACTCGCCCCCGGCGTTCGACGCGACCATCGGGTCGGCTGTCGAGCCCGAGAGCGCGGCACGCCCCGCGCCGTCGGCCACCGCATTCTTCGGACCGAGGGACGAGGCCGCACCCGCGGCACCGTCCGCGCCTGCCGCTCCGGCAGCACCCGAGGCCCAGCGCACCAGCTGGGGCGTCGGGGAGCTGGACGCAGAGCTCTCTGCCCGGCTCGCACTGCAGGCCGGGATCCAGGAGCAGGCCCTGGCGGAGCTCAGCCAGCTCTCCGCGTACCGGCCGAACCAGATGGCCGGACCCGCGGCGAGCAGCAGCCTCACGAAGCGAGTTCGGACGGAGGTGCCCGCCTCTACACTTCCGGACGAGGGCTCTTCCAAGATCAGCCGCGACGCGGCCGAGCTCCGGGCACGTCTGTCGTCCTTCGTCAGTGCCACCAACCGGGCACGTCAGGAGGGCGACGGAGCTCCGGTGCAAGATGTCCATGAAAACCACGACCCCGCACCACAGTCGCGTTGACTCTGGAAGAAGGAGAGAAAGTGTCCATCAGTACTGAGGCAACCAACTTCGGGTGGTTGCTCGACAACTTCGTCAGGACAGTTGCCGGCACCCGACACACGCTCGTCGTGTCTGCGGACGGTCTGCTCATGGCGATGTCGGAGAACCTGGACCGGACCTCCGGTGACCAGCTCGCCGCCATCGTGTCCGGCATGTCCAGCCTGACGCGCGGTGCCGCGCGCCAGCTCGAGGCCGGGAACGTCCGCCAGTCCATCATCGAGATGGACGACGCGTTCCTGTTCCTCATGAACGTGTCCAACGGTTCCGTGCTCGCTGCGGTCGCAGAGTCCACCTGCGACGTCGGCCTGATCGGTTACGAGATGGCACTGCTCGTCTCGCGCACCGAGGCGACGCTGACTCCGCAGCTCATCACCGAGATGCGCGGCAACCTTCCTGTCGACGGTGCGACTCGTCTTCTCGGCTGAGGGAGATTCACATGTCTAGCTCGCACGACGGTCACGAGTACGAGAGCTCGACCGTCAGGCCTTACGCAGTCACCGGCGGTCGCGTCCGGTCGGCTACGTCCGACCTCCCGCTGGAGGCGCTGGTCGAGGCGATGCCGGGTGCCGTCACGGGAACGCGTCTGACGCCCGAGAAGCGCGAGATCATCCGCCACGCGGCGCTGAACTACGTCTCGGTCGCGGAGCTCTCCGCTCTCCTGCGCATGCCGATCGGCGTGGTCCGCGTCGTCATCGCTGACCTTGCCGACGACGGCTACATCAAGGTGCACACCGCGGCGCCCGTCAACGTCCACACGGGTCACGGCCAGCCTGGCCACCAGAACCCTGCCCTGTCCCTGAGCGTGTTGGAGAGTGTTCTCAATGGCATTTCCTCCCTCTGAGTCCGCGTCCGGCACGCCGCACGCCCCCGCCCCTACGGTCGTCAAGATCGTCGTCGCAGGTGGCTTCGCAGTGGGCAAGACGACGTTCATCGGCTCCATCTCTGACATCGAGCCCCTCAACACCGAGGCTGCGATGACCGAGCACTCCGTCGGCGTCGACGACGCCGGTGGCGTGACCGACCGCAAGACGACGACGACGGTCGCCATGGACTTCGGTCGCATCGAGCTCTCGAGCTCGCTGTGGCTGTACCTCTTCGGCACCCCCGGCCAGGACCGCTTCCTCTTCATGTGGGACGACCTGGTCCGTGGCGCGATCGGCGCCGTCGTGCTCGTCGACACCGACCGCCTCGAGCAGTGCTTCCCGGCGATCGACTACTTCGAGTCGCGCGGCATCCCGTTCGTCGTGGGCGTCAACTGCTTCGACGGCGTTGCCAAGCACCGGCTCGAGGACGTCCGTGAGGCCCTCCAGGTCCCCGCGCACGTCCCGATGCTCTACACGGACGCGCGTTCGCGCGCGGCGACGAAGCAGACGCTGATCTCGCTCGTCCAGCTCGCGATGGCGCGCCTGCGCGCCGCCTGAGCCTCCGCGCACAGCAGTCCCCGGCCGGGGCCGTCCCTGACGGCCCCGGCCGGTGTCGTCTCGGGTAGATTCGTCCCGTCTGCGGGAAGGGCCCGCGCGCGACGGAGGTGGCCGTGTTTCTCGTCGACGGATCAGCGCTGCGGCTGTCCGTCATCGACGACTCGTACCAGCCGCTCCCGGGTGAGGACCCCGCCGTCGTCCGTGAGGCGGCCGCCTGGCAGGCGTGGCTGGACGAGAACGAGCCCGATGTCGGGGTCACGCAGATCGCGCTGACGCAGCTGCGCACCACGGCTGCGCCGCTGGGGCCGGACGCGCGCGAGACGGCGCGTCAGCTCGCGCGCCGCCTGAACCTGCTGCGGATACCCGACCAGGCGATGACCGTGTCGCCGCTCGTGACGCCCGTCCTCGGGCCGTTCGACGCGCTGCACCTGGGCCTCGCCGTCGTGAACCACGAGATCACGACGCTCGTCACGTACGAGCGGGATCTTGCGCGCCTCGCGCGCATGTACGCGCTCGAGGTCGTGAGCCCTGGTCGCGACGACGCCTGGTGGGTCTGAGCGGCGGCTCCTGCGTGGCAGAATGTGCCGCGAGGAGGGCTGACAGAGCGGCCTAATGTGACGGTCTTGAAAACCGTTGTCCCGCAAGGGACCGGGGGTTCGAATCCCTCGCCCTCCGCCACGGTCGAAGGCTGCGCCCACGGGCGCGGCCTTCGTCGTGC
Organism: Flavimobilis soli; assembly: GCF_002564025.1. NCBI lineage: Bacteria > Bacillati > Actinomycetota > Actinomycetes > Micrococcales > Jonesiaceae > Flavimobilis > Flavimobilis soli. The sequence goes on along the minus strand of NZ_PDJH01000001.1, from coordinate 1,586,842 downwards.
TGGTCCGGCGTCGAACGGTGCGTCGTCGCGCTGCGCGGAGTCCAACGGCGCGGCGCCGCGCTGAGCGTGGTGCCTCGCGGCGCGTCGTCGTGCTGCGCGCGGTGCCCGACGGCGCGAAGTCCCAAGGCGCGGAGAATGCGTAGCGGGGCTCCCGGCGCGGCTGGCGGGAGGTTGGTCCCGCGCCCCGGGAGGCGTGCGAGGGATGATGTCCCGGTGAACACCCCCGTGACAGAGGACGAGCTCGAACCGGTCGGGCTCATCAGACAGTCTGGCGCGATCCTGCGGCTCGGCCGCCTCAGCCTCTCGGCCGGCACGGGAAGCTACCGCGTCAAGGCGACGATGCAGCGCGCGGCGCGCGCTCTCGGCATGGCGCGGCACGAGGCGCACGTGACGCTCACGGAGATCACCGCGACGTCGCACCGCGGCCCCATCTTCCGCACGGAGGTGACCGAGGTCCGGTCGATCGGCGTCAACGCCGACCGGCTCATGGAGATCGAGCGGTACGTCTCCGCGCTCCCGGAGCGGACGACGGTCGAGGAGCTCGAGCGTGGCGTCGACCGGATCGCGTCCAAGCCGTTGCTGTACGGGAGCCTCGCCAACGCGCTGTTCGCGGCCGTCGCGTGCGCGGCGTTCGCGTTCCTCAACAACGGCGGACCGGTCGAGTGCGCGGGCGTGTTCCTCGCGGCCGGGTCAGGCCAGCTCTTGCGCCGCACCCTCCTGCACAAGGGACTCAACCAGTTCGCGGTGACGATGCTCGCCGCGTGCCTCGCGTCGTTCATGTACCTCGGCCTGATGATGGTGCTCGACTCGACGGTCGCCGGGTGGGGCGGCCACGAGGCCGGGTACGTCTCTGCCGTCCTGTTCCTCGTGCCGGGCTTCCCGCTCGTCACGGGAGCCCTCGACCTCGCGAAGCTCGACTACTCGGCGGGCGTCGCGCGGCTGACGTACGCCGTCATGATCCTCATGTCGGCCGCGCTCGCCGTGTGGGGCGTCTCGACCCTCGCGGGGGTGACGCCCGACGTCGTGCAGCCGCCCGACATGGCCGCCGGCCTGCTGCTCGGGCTGCGGCTCGTCGCGAGCTTCCTCGGTGTGCTCGGGTTCGCCCTCATGTTCAACAGCCCCTTCCCGATGGCGCTCAGCGCCGCGACGATCGGCATGGTTGCGAACGTGCTGCGCATCAGCGTCGTCGAGCAGGGCCTCGCGCCGCAGGCGGCCGCCGCGATGGCGGCGTGCCTCGTCGGGCTCATCACCGCCGTCGTCGCGCCCGCGATCGACGTGCCGCGCGTGACCGTGTACGTGCCGGCGGTCGTCATCATGGTGCCCGGCGCGACGGCGTACCGCGCCGTGTACTACCTCAACGACCGCGCGTCGACGATGGCCCTTGGCTACGCCGTCGACGCCGGCCTGATCGTCATCGCGCTCGCCATCGGACTCGCGGTCGGACGCATGCTCACGGACCGCGGATGGATGTTCGAACGCTAGTGAGCAGCCGGTTTTGCCCGGGGCTCATGCTCGGATAGGCTGTGCGGGCCTGGAGACGTCGCATAGTCAGGTCTAGTGCGCCACCCTGCTAAGGTGGTAACGGGGCAACCCGTTCGAGGGTTCAAATCCCTCCGTCTCCGCTTCCGAAGGGCCCCGGTCAGCAGACCGGGGCCCTTCGACGTACCCGGCTCTCCCCGGCCGCGAGCATGTGATCGAAGCCATGACCTCGCCGATTTCGCATCCGGCCCTCGCTGCGGGTATGCTCTTCGAGGTCGCCCAAGCGGTGACCACGCGCCCGTAGCTCAACGGATAGAGCATCTGACTACGGATCAGAAGGTTGGGGGTTCGAATCCCTCCGGGCGCACTCGTTTGAGACAGCGAGCAGACCCCCGCGGCCATCGGTCGGCGGGGGTCTTTGCTATGTCCGGAGCCCGGAGCCCGGAGCCCGGAGCCCGGAGCCCGGAGCCCGGAGCCCGGAGCCCGGAGCCCGGAGCCCGGGTCGGGCGCGGCGCCACACCGGGGTCTACTTCCTGACCTTCTCGGACCCGAGGGGCCGACCCGTGTATGGCCTTACCGCCAGGACGGCCGCGCAGGTCCAGGCTAGCGAGCCTGCCGGCCGCCCGGCCTGGAGGGAGTGCCGTGCGTCATAGCGGCGGGCTGACCTGGATCGATAACGTGGCTGACATGTCTGGGCTGTGTGGTGGCGCGTGATTACGTCGCCGAGGCGCCTCGTCCGCCGCTCCCTGGCCGCCCTCGCCCTCGCGGTCGTCGCGTTCTTCTGCTCCGCAGGTGTGGCAATCGCTCACGACCAGCTGGTCGACAGCGTCCCGGCCTCAGGTGAGCGGCTCGACGACGTGCCCGCCGAGGTCCGACTGACGTTCTCCGGCGAGCTCATGGACATCGGGACGACCGTCGTCGTGGCCGACGCCGCAGGCCAGGACTGGGCTGCGAGCGCGCCCGTCCTCGACGGGGCCGCGCTGACCGTGCCGCTCGCGCCCGACCTGCCGGACGGTGCGTACACCGTGCGGTGGCGCGTCGTCTCTGCCGACGGGCACCCCGTCTCCGGGACCGTGCCGTTCCAGGTCGGGGACCGGTCCCCGTCGGGGATGACGGCGTCACGTGGATCCGAGCCGGCGCCTGCTGCTGCGACACCGAGCGCGTCGTCGACGAGCGCGCCGTCCACCAGTGCCGCGCCGGCGCCCGCAGCCCAGGCCACGGACGTCGCCGAACGACAGACCACCAGTGCCGACCCGCAGGCCCCCGGCGCCGAGCCCGCCAGCCCGCTGCGCACCGTCCTGGTCGCCGCCGTCGGCGCGGTGATCGCGCTGGGGATCTACGTCGTCCTGCACGTGACGCGCCGCAGGGCGCGCAGCCGCCAGCCTTGAACCGAGCCCCGATGAGAAACGAGAAGTGATGTCCGTCCGTCGTGCCCTGTCCTCTGTCGCCGCCCTCGCGGTGGTGCTCGCGCTGTCCGCGTGCGATGCGGGTGACCCGAGACCCGCGGCGTCGTCGATCGGGACGCCCGGGCCCAGCGCCGCCACGGTCGTCCTCGAGGACGGCTGGGTCAAGGCCGCTGAGTCGGGCATGTCGGCGGCCTTCGGCGAGCTCGTGAACTCGACGGGCGCGGACGTCACGGTCGTGTCCGTCAGCACGCCCGCCGCGACGTCGACCGAGCTCCACGAGACGGTTCAGGACGACGCCGGGCAGATGGTCATGCGCGAGAAGCAAGGCGGGTTCACGGTCGCGGCAGGGCAGTCGCTGAGTCTCGCGCCCGGTGGGAACCACCTCATGCTCATGGGCCTCGCCGGGCCCCTGCAGGCCGGCGACGAGGTCGAGCTGACCCTCACGCTCGACGACGGCACCACCGTCGACGCGTCAGTCCCGGTCAAGGACTACTCGGGTGCCAACGAGACCTACGAGGGCGACGGCGAGAACATGGAGACGGACGGCCACTGATGGCACGCGGGCAGACGCCTGAGACGGGGCGCATCGGGCTGAGCCGCCGCCAGGTCCTGCTGGGAGGCGCGGTCGCTGGCGCCGGGGCTGTCGTCGCGGTCGGGGCGGACGCGCTGACGCGGCGCGCGACGACGTCGGGCCCCACGGCCACCCGCGCCGAGCCGCACGAGGTGCTGCACGGCGGGGACACCGTCGCGTTCTACGGCGAGCACCAGGCCGGGATCGCGACGACGCCGCCGCAGTCGTGCGCGACGCTCGTCGCCCTCGACCTGCGCCCCGAGACCGACCGCGACGCGCTGCGTCGCATGATGCGGTTGCTGACCGACGACGCTGCTCGCCTCACGCAGGGGCGGTCGGCGCTCGCGGACTCGGAGCCTGAGCTCGCCGTCGTGCCCGCACGGCTCACGGTGACGTTCGGGTTCGGGCCGGAGCTCGTGCGGCGCACCGCCGCCGTGGCGCCGCCGTGGCTGCGGCCGCTCCCGGCCTTCGGGATCGACCGTCTCGACGACGCGTGGAGCGACGGTGACCTGCTGCTCCAGGTCGCGGCCGACGACGCGCTCACCGTCGCCCACGCCGTGCGGATGCTGCTCAAGGACACCCGCCGCTTCGCGACCGTGCGCTGGACCCAGGCCGGGTTCCGGCGCGCTCGGGGCTCCGAGGCGTCGACCACGACGATGCGGAACCTGTTCGGGCAGGTCGACGGCACCGTCAACCCCGAGCCGGGCACTGCGGACTTCGACGAGGTCGTGTGGTCGCGCGACGGCTGGCTCGCGGGCGGCACGAGCATGGTCGTGCGGCGCATCGCGATGAACCTCGACACGTGGGACAAGCTGGACCGCGACGGGCGCGAGCAGTCCGTCGGCCGGCTCCTGGCCAACGGTGCGCCGCTGACCGGCACGCAGGAGCACGACGAGCCCGACTTCGAGGCGACCACACCGCTCGGCTTTCCCGTCATCCCCGAGTTCTCCCACGTGCGCCGTGCGCGGTCGGACGACCCGCGCGAGCGGATCTTCCGCCGCTCCTACAACTACGACGACGCGCCGCGCGGCGAGGAGATCTCCGCCTCCGGGCTCGTGTTCATCGCCTGCCAGGCGGACGTCGACGCGCAGTACGTGCCGCTGCAGCGGCGACTCGACGAGCTCGACCTGCTCAACGAGTGGACGACGCCGATCGGCTCCGCCGTCTTCGCGATCCCGCCCGGCTGCGCCGAGGGCGGGTTCGTCGGGGAGACGTTGCTCGCGTAGCCGCGGCCGTCCGGCCTTCTGAGACGGCACGTGGGCGGACGGGCCGGTGTCTGCGGGCCGGGCTAGCCTGGCCGCATGACCGCGAACACGAGCCCTGCGTCCCTGTCCGTCGCCGACCGCGCTCGTCGCCTGCGCGAGCTGCACGCCGCGCCGGAGATCCTGCGCGTCGTCAACGTGTGGGACGTGATCTCCGCGAAGGCTGTGCTCGAGCTTCCTGAGACGAAGGCGCTCGCGACCGCCGGTCACTCGATCGCCGCGACCTTCGGCTACGGCGACGGCGACATCCCGCTCGACATCACGCTCGACATGGTCGGCCGCATCGTCGAGGCCGCTGGCGACGTGCCCGTGAGCGCCGACCTCGACAACGGCTACGACAACCCGGGCGAGACCGCCCGCCGCGCGATCGGCGTCGGAGTCGTCGGCGCGAACGTCGAGGACCGTCTCGTCCCCGTCACCGAGGCTGCCGATCGCGTCGCCGCGATCGTCGCCGCAGGCGAGGCGGAGGGTGTGCCGTTCGCGCTCAACGCCCGCACGGACGCGTTCGTGCGCGGCGGCGACAAGCCCGTCGCCGACAAGGTCGCCGACGCGATCGAGCGCGGCCGCGCCTACCTCGACGCAGGCGCCGACATCATCTTCGTGCCCGGCGTCCTCGACGCAGACGTGACCCGCCAGCTCGTCGAGGGCATCGGCGAGCGCAAGGTCTCCGTCATCGGCCTGCCCGGCGCCCTCACCGCCGCCGAGTACGAGGCGCTCGGCGTCGGCCGCATCTCCTACGGACCCATGACACAGCGCGTCGCGCTCACCGCCCTGCAGGACGTCGCCGCAAGCCTCTACGCCGACGGCGCCATCCCGACCAGCACGCGCGCGCTCAACTGAGGCCACCTGTGCTCCAGGCCGACGCCGTCGCCGAGCTGCGCACCGCGCTGCTCGCCCGCCGCGCCGAGGCCGAGGAGCGCCTCGGCGCGCACGCCCGCACCTTCCAGGACATCGTCGACGCCGCCGCCAACGCCAACGTCGACGACGAGCACGACCCCGAAGGCACCACGATCGCCTTCGAACGCTCGCAGGTCGACGCCCTCGCCCAGAGCGCCCACGACGCCCTCGACGAGATCAGCGCGGCGCTCGCCCGGCTCGACGACGGCACCTACGGCGTCTGCGAGGCCTGCGGGCAGCCCATCCCGCTCGACCGGCTCCGCGCCCGGCCCACCGCCCGGCGCTGCGTCGCCTGCGCCTGAGCCGTCAGGGCCGAGAGGCACCGGGCTCAACGAGCAGGTGCGCGCACCATCGAGAACACGTCCGGGCCGTCCGGCACGTCCGTGTGCGCGGTGACCGCGAACCCGTGCCCCTCGTACAAGCGGACGTTGCGCACGTCTGACGTCTCCAGCGCGACCGGTGCATCCGGAGCACGCTCCGCGACGAGCGTCAGCGCATCCGTGAGCACCGCAGACCCCAGCCCGGCACCCCGACGGTCCGGGCGCACACCGAGCGTCGCGAAGTCCCACGCCCCTTCGGGGCGCTCCGGCTTCGCCACGCCGAGCAGCCGCTCGAGCCGGTCCCCGTGCAGCTCCGCGACCCGCGCCTGCACCTCGTCCGACGGGGCCGGTGCGTCGGGCGGCAGGACCGCCGCGACCGCTGTCACCGCGTCGTCGACCAGCACGACGCCCCAGCCCACCGCGTGCGCGAGATACAGCGCCTGCAGCTCCTCGAGCCGAGCGTCGTGGTCCTCCGCGGGCACGGACCAGCGCGTCCACGGATAGTCTGCGAAAGCGAGAGCGAGGGTGCGTGCAGCGGCAGGGACGTCGGCGAGCGTGGCCAGTCGCGTCGAGATCATCGGACCTGCCTATCAAGTCCGCGGCTGGCGGCGCCACTCGGACACACGACACACAGCTAGGCTCAGACGCACACCGGCGAACGCGACGAGCGCGTGCGGCGGCCGTCATCACCGCTGATGACCAGCCCGAGGGAGAGCCATGACGTCCACGCAGGCAAGCACGAGCGAGTTCGACCTGTTCGGACCGTGGATCGACGTCGTCGAGACTCCTGACCAGGTGCCGCCGCTCTACCGTGACCACCCGCTCGACCTCGACGCGAGCGAGCTCGTGCTCAAGTTCCCGCGCAACATCGCGCGGCGCGACGCCCACCCCGACATGGACCTCTACGACCACCTCGTGGTCGTCGACGCCACGGCCCTCACCATGCTGTCCCGCCGCGCCGGCGTGCGGAGCGACCGCGGCTACGACACGGTCCGCGTGCGGCACGACGAGATCGTCGCGGTCCGCGACGCCGTCAGCATCCTCGACGGCACCGTCACCGTGACGACCCGCTCCGGGAACGCTGTGAGTGTCCCCTACAACGGCTCCTCACGTGACAACGTCCGTCGCCTCGTCGAGCTGCTCCGAGCCCACGTCACGACCGGCGCCCCGACGCAGCGGGGCGCCGCCGTGCTGCGCGCAGGTCGCGCGACCGCCGACCCCGTCGCTGCGCTCGACCTCGGCCGCGACGACCAGTCGCTCGCCAGCCACGTCCGCGAGATCCGACGCGCCCACCCCGAGCTCGCACCGTGGACCGGGCACTCCCGCCGCGACGTGCGCCGCCACGCGACCGTGATCACCGCACCCTTCCACGCGATCGTCCGGGCGTTCTCGCCCGCGACCCTGCACGCCGCCATCCTGTCCGCCGACGACCGCACGCTCGAGGTCTACGGCCGCCACGCCTGGGTCGTCCGCGGACGCGCCCCCGTCATGTCGACGTCCCGCCTGATCGTCCCGCTCGGCCTGCTCGACACGATCGAGATCGCCCCCGACCCGAGGTACCGCGAGACGATGCGCGCGACGCTCGGCATGGGCGCCGCTCGCATCGACGTCCTTTTCCCCGAGGGAACGGAAGCGCACCAGCTCCTCGAGCGGGCCGCCCGCGGCGCCTGACACGCTTGGGAGGCGTCAGCGCGGATGGCGTCCCCCGTGCTCTCGCAGCTCGCGCAACGGCGCGATGCACCACGGCGTGAGGAAGAACGACGCCCCACCAGTGATCGTGGCGACCGTCAGCACGGCGACGGGGCCCCGTCCCGCAGCGCTGTCCTGCGCGAGGAACCAGACTGCGACGAGCGCGGCCCAGACAGGCACCATCGTGAGCCACATTCGCGCTCGCGCGGTCAGGGGCGCAGGCAGCCGCAACGCCACGACTGCGAGGATCCCACCCACCACGAGGCCGACGAGACCGGCGACGACCGCGTAGATCGTCATGAGCACGCCGAACCACTCGGAGTCGCTCTGGTCGAGCAGCGCGCCAGCGACGGCCCCGGCCCCCATGCCCGTGCACAGGCCGACGAAGAGGTAGCGGCCGACCACGGCGAGCCGCAGGTTGGCGGCCTGCCCGCGGCGGTACGCGGCGACCTCGGAGCTGTCCATGCGCCGAGGCTAGCGCCCGCCATGAGCGGTGAACAGGTCAGGAACCGAGCGTCCCTGACAGTCGCCCGTGCCGCGCCGCACTGTCCGGGTTCATGCCGACGATCTCGACGGTCGCGCCCTTCGCCTCGTAGCGGGTGGTGATCGCGTCGAGCGTCGCGACCGTCGACGCGTCCCACACGTGCGCGCTCGACATGTCGACGACGACGTGGCGCGGACCGTTCGCGTAGTCGAACTGGTAGACGAGGTCGTTCGACGACGCGAAGAACAGCTCGCCGCGCACCGTGTACACGCGCGTCTCGCCGTCGGCGGCGTCGACGTGCGTCACCGACGTCATGTGCGAGACGCGGTTCGCGAACAGCACCGCCGCCACGAGCACCCCGCTGACGACGCCGTACGCAAGGTTGTGCGACCACACCGTCACCACCACGGTCGTGAGCATGACCGCCGTCTCGCTGCGCGGCATGCGTCGTAGCGTGCTCGGACGGACCGAGTGCCAGTCGATCGTCGCGACGCACACCATGATCATCACCGCGACCAGCGCGGCCATCGGGATGGCCGCGACCACGTCGCCCAGCCCGACGACGAGCGCGAGCAGGAACACGCCCGCGAGGAACGTCGAGATGCGGGTGCGGGCGCCGGACACCTTCACGTTGATCATCGTCTGGCCGATCATCGCGCAACCGCCCATGCCGCCGAACAGGCCCGTGATGATGTTCGCGGCGCCCTGGCCCCACGCCTCGCGCGTCTTGTTCGAGTGGGTGTCCGTGACGTCGTCGACCAGCTTGGCGGTCAGCAGCGACTCCAGGAGACCGACGAGCGCGACCCCGAGCGCGAACGGCGCGATGATCTCGAACGTCTCGAGCGTGAGGGGCACGTGCGGCAGCCCGAACGTCGGCAGGGACTCGGGGAGGGCGCCCTCGTCGCCGACGTCCGGCACGTCGATGCCCGCGACCACGACCGCCGTCGTCAGCACGACGATCGCGACGAGCGGCGCCGGGACGATCGTCGTCCAGCGGGGGATGAGCACCATCATGGCGATGCCTGCGGCGGTCAGCGCGTAGACCGCCCACGGGACGTCCACGAGGTGCGGGAGCTGCGCGAGCAGGACGAGGATCGACAGCGCGTTGACGAATCCGACCATGACTGAGCGCGGCACGAACCGCATGAGACGCGCGACGCCGAGCAGCCCGAACGCCACCTGGATGACACCCGCGAGGATGATCGTCGCGACGAGGTAGTCGAGCCCGTGCTCGCGCGCGACCGGCGCGACGACGAGCGCCACAGCCCCGGTCGCCGCAGAGATCATCGCCGGGCGACCGCCGAGGAACGCGATCGCGACCGCCATCGTGAACGACGCGAACAGCCCGACCCGCGGATCGACGCCCGCGATGATCGAGAACGCGATCGCTTCGGGGATCAGCGCGAGCCCGACGACGAGACCGGCGAAGACCTCCGTGCGCAGCCGTCGCGGCGACCGGAGCGCGGCGGCGACGGAGTGGACGGCGTCCGCCTCAGGTGCGCCGGTCGAGGACTGCTCGGGAGCGGCGTCGCGCGGCTCGGGTGTCGGGGAAGCGGGCACAGAGGTCTCCGTCCAAGGGGGTGGCGGCGCGAGAGCCCTCGCTCGATCGCGCCGCCCGACGATACCTTAGCGGCGCCGCCCTGCGCCGCGTCCGGGTGCGGGGCGAGACCCGCCTCACATCACCGGGCCGGGCCCGTCAGTCAGGAATTTCGTCGGTCGTCGCGAGCTGGCCCAGCGGGCGGCCCGACGACGCGCGCTCGGGGCTCTCCTCCGGCGGGCCGAGGCGCGCCGCGAGATGCCCGCCGAGAAAGCCGCCCGCCCCGAGGAGCGACGCCCCCGCGAAGGAGAGGAGCTTCCCCCTCGTCGGGTCGGACCGGCGCGCCCACAGGGACGCGACGCCGAGCGCGAGCGCACCGCTGTTCGCGGCCATGTGGACGGTCGCGACCCGCTTCTGGGACCGGTCGAGCCGCAGGTAGTCGGCGAGACCGAGGTAGGCGGTCGGGAGGCTCGAGACGACGGCGACGCCCAGCAGCGTGCGCGCCGCGTGACCGTCGCGCGGGTGCAGGACGTCGAGCAGCACGCTCGAGATCCACGTGCCCACCGGGACGTCCGAGAGCGCGGCGTGGACGGGGTGCCCCACGGGCGCGCCTTGTGCGACGTCGCGCTCCGTCGCCGACGGGTGGGCCGCGAGGGCGATCCCTTCGACGACCGAGGCCGCGCCGTCGAGCGCGTGCGACTCCTCGAGGCTCGAGACGAGCTCGGCCGGGGTCGGTACGAGAGCCATGCGTCCTCCTTGAAGGTGGTGGATCCGCCTCTCCCAGCGTGCGCCGGGACACGCACGCCCGCACGCTGGACCGCCGACGGCGTGCCCCTCAGCCGTCCGACGCCGTCGCGCCGGCCCGCGAGGCCAGGTCCGACAGGCGGGAGACCCGCGTCGCGGAGAGCGCAGCCTGCCGTGCCACGACCTCACGGTTGAGCCCGAGATCCGTCGCCCGCTCGACGAGCACCGGCCAGACGCCCGCGGTGCTCGCCACCGCCTCTGCTGCGGCGGCCAGCCTGCTCGCGGGGGCGGCGCGCAGGCGCGGGCTGCGCACCGACTCCCGCCGGCGGACCACCGGCAGCCCGGCCAGGTCCGCGAGCGTGACGAGCTGCTCGCGCTCCTCCTCGAGGCCCTGCGCCAGGTCCATCACGGTGCCCATGCCAGCATCCTCGCCGACCGGCGTGCCCAGGCACGCGGTGCACGCGAAGGCGAGCGCGCTCGCGTGCGCCCGCACGAGAGCCGTGACCTCCGTGGCGATCGCCTGCCAGGCCTGCCCCGGCGTCGTACCGATGCGGTGCATCGGCCCGCGCGTCACGAGGCCGTCCCCGGCGCGGATGCCCTCGACGATCTCCTCGATCGCCTCCTGCGCGGTGTGGTGCGGCTCCCAGCCGAGCACCTCACGCGCCCGTCGCGTCGACATGAGCGGCGCCGACGCACCCATGTCGAGCCACCCCGGGTCTGCGGCGAGCACGCAGCTGCGCCACGCGGCGTCCATCGCGATCCGCACCGGCCGGTGCGGCACCTCGACCGTGGCGCGGGCGCCCAAGATCTGCGCGACGTCGTCCGCCTGCACGACGTCCGGTGCAGCGATGTTGAACGGGCCCCGTGCGCCCTGGACGGCAGCGCGCACGTATGCGTCCGCGACGTCGTCCGAGTGCACCGCCTGCAGCCGCATGCCACGCGGCCACGGCAGGACCGGGAGCGCGCCGTGCGCGAGCGCCGCGCGCGGCACGCGCGGCCCCAAGAAGTACCGGTACACCTCCGCGCCGGCCGAGCGCTGGAAGATCAGCGCCGGCCGCAGCCACGACACCGCCGTCTCAGGGTGGGCCGCCGCGAACTCCTGGATGACGCGCTCCTGCGCGGACTTGTCGACGCTGTAGTGCGACGTCGGCACGCCAGCCGTCGGGTGGTCCTCGGAACGTAGCTCGTCGTCGTGCACCGGCGAGTAAGCACCGACCGACGACGCGAGGACGACTGTCGGCACGCGCGCCTCCGCGACGGCCGCGAGCACCCGGGCCGTCCCGGCCACGTTCGCGCGGCGCAGCGCGTCGCGCTCACGGTTCGGCTGGATCTGCCACGCGAGGTGCACGACGGCGTCCGCACCCGCCATCGCAGCCGCGAGCGTCCGCACGAGCCCAGCTTCGTCGCCCGGCTCGCCGACGTCCGCGAGGTGCCACTCGACGCCCGCGAACGGCTCCGCCGTACCCGGGTGCCGGCGCGACACCCCGACCACCTCGGTCACGCGCGGCTCGGCCGCGAGCGCCCGCAAGACGGCTGACCCGACGTTCCCGCTCGCGCCGAGGACGACGACCCTCACCGCGCGCCGTCCGCAGCAGGCAGGCGCGGGTCGAGGACGACCTTGATGCAGCCGTCCTCCTTCTTCTGGAACATCTCGTACGCCTCGGGCGCGCTCTCGAGCGGCAGGCGGTGCGTGCGCAGGTCCAGGACGCCGAGCGGGTCGGCCGGGTCGGTCACGAGCGGCATCAGGTCGTCGACCCAGCGGCGCACGTTGCACTGGCCGGTGCGGATCGTGAGCTGCTTGTCGAAGATCTCCATGAGCGGCATCGGGTCGACCGCGCCGCCGTAGACGCCGGACACCGAGACGGTGCCGCCGCGACGTGCCGCGCCGATCGCGGCGTGCAGCGCGGCGAGGCGGTCGAAGCCCGCCTTCTCGATCATGGCTGCGGCGACGGCGTCGGGCAGGTGCATCATCGCGCGGTGCGCGCCGTGGCTCACGGGCGAGCCGTGCGCCTCCATGCCGACCGCGTCGACGACACCGTCCGCGCCCCGGCCGCCGGTGAGCCCGCGGATCGCCTCGGCGACCTGGTCGGAGCCAGAGAGCTCGCGCAGGTCGAGCGTCTCCACGCCGTGCCGCGCGGCCATGGCGAGCCGCTCAGGCACGAGGTCGACACCGATGACGCGCGCGCCGCGGTGCTTGGCGATGCGGGCGCTCATCTGGCCGATCGGCCCGAGGCCCAGCACCGCGACCGTGTCGCCCGCCTTCATGCCCGTGTACTCGACGGCCTGCCAGGCCGTCGGCAGCACGTCGGAGAGGAACAGGTACTTCTCGTCCGGGGCGCCGTCGTCCGGGACGACGATCGGGCCGTAGTCCGCGTGCGGGACGCGGAGCTTGTCGGCCTGCCCGCCGGGCACCTGGCCGTACAGCTTCGTGTAGCCGAACAGCGCCGCGCCCTTGCCCTGGTCCTTGACCTGGGTCGTCTCGCACTGCGACTGCAGGCCCTGCGTACACATCCAGCAGTGCCCGCACGAGATGTTGAACGGCACGACGACGCGGTCCCCCACCGTGAGGTTCGTCACCCCGGGCCCGACCTCCTCGACGATCCCCATCGCCTCGTGACCGAGGATGTCGCCGCGATCGATGAACGCGCCGAGCAGCGAGTACAGGTGCAGGTCGGAGCCGCAGATCGCCGTCGACGTCACCGAGATGATCGCGTCGGTCGGTTCCTCGATCCGTGGGTCGTCGACGGTCTCGACAGAGACCTTCTCGGTTCCTTGCCAGGTCAGTGCACGCATCGTTCCTCCATCGGTTGAGCCCGCCAGCACGGGGTGTGCGCCGTGCGGGCACGGATCGTCAGGGCTTCTCGCAGGTCACGCGCCCTCGGTCGGGCAGTCGGCCGTGGTGAAGCCGTTGACCTTGTGCGTGCCGTCGCAGAACGGCTTGATCGCGGAGCCGCCGCAGCGGCACAGCGCGACTGCAGAACGGGTGCGGCCGACCTCACGGTCGTCGCCGGTCAGCAGGCGGACGGGGCCGCGGACGAGCAGGGGGCCGTCCGGGCAGAGGGTGATCTCGACGTCGTCCCTGGTCCTGCCGGTCACGGCGTGACCTCGTGCAGCGCGGAGCGGCCGGAATTCCACGCGTCGAGGTGGTCCACCGCGGCCAGACCGTCGATGAACAGGCACGCCGCCGCCCCGAAGACGATGTCGCGGAGGAGCTCGGGCTCGGTCTCCGCGAGGCCGCCCGCGAGGTCGCGCCCGGCGATCTGCTCGTGCACCGCGTCCGCAGCGACGTGCTCGTCGAAGTAGTGCGTGGCATCCTCGCCGTAGCCGTGGCGGCGCAGACCGTCGCCGTAGAGGCGGTTGGGGATCGACGACGTCATCTCGAACGCCGCGAGGTGACCCGTGATCGCGCCGCGCAGGCGGCGGTTCAGGCCGCACATCGACATGAACGTCGACGCGCACAGCGTGATCCCGGGCGCATGGTCGACGTACGCGCCGTACGAGTCGTCGAGGCCGATCGCGCGCATCGACTTGCGGAACAGCTCGGAGTGCATCGACCCGAGGTGGCCGCCGCCGTACTCGTCCGCCTGGATCTCGACCGCCGCGGCCTTCGCGCGCCCGGTCAGGCGCGGGATGGACCACGTGTGCGGGTCCGCCTCCTTGAGCTGGTAGACGGACTTGAGCATGAGCATCTCGCGGAGCTGCTCGAGCGTCGCGTGCCGCGCTGCGTACCGGGAGAGGCTGGGCCCCTGGTCCGCAGCCGTGAGGGCGAAGAGCGCGGCGGCCACGTCCGGGGCGTGCGGTGCGGGCAGCGAGGGCAGCGGCACGCGGTCGCGCAGCTCCTGCTCGAGCGCCCCCTCGAGCAGACGCCGCAGCGCGACGACGCCCGGCTGCCACTCCCGGTCGTCGTCCACGCCGTCGACGCCGCGGTAGTGCAGCTCCTGGAGGACGAACAGCGCGAGCTGCAGGTCGTCGTCGCGCAGCAGGTCGCCGGTCGCCACGGCCTCGTCGATCGCGCGCGACGTCAGGCCGTGCACCGGGCTGTCCGGGGCGTCCGCGGCGCCGGTCCGCAGCGCGTCGAGGACGGCCGCGCTCACGGGACCGCGAGGTTGCGGCGCGGGCAGCCGCAAGGTCGCGGCGATGGTGCTCTGGCTCATGGACGGGCCCCCGTCGGATCGTCGATGGACGACGGCGAGCCAGCGGCACGGGCCGTCCAGGTCCTGTTCCCAGCCTGCGCCACCCCGTGACCTTCCGCCCGCTGGGGCAAGAGCCCGCACCTCCAGGAGCTGCGCATCCTGCAGACCGGTGTGCAGATCCTCACGGGCTTCCTGCTGGTGCTTCCGTTCCAGGGGCGGTTCGGAGACCTCGACGCATACCAGCGTGGTCTCTACCTGGTCCTCGTCACCCTCGGGATCGCCGCGATGGGCTTGCTCATGACACCGGTGAGCGTGCACCGCGCGGTGTTCCAGCGGCAGGTCAAGCCGTCGCTCGTGTCGATGGGAGACCGGCTCGCCCGCGTGAGCCTCGGCGTCGTAGCTCTCCTCATGGGTGGCGCGACCTCGTTGGCGTTCGACGTCGTGCTCGGCAGGATGGCGGGCGCGGTCGTCGGGGTCGTGGTCGTCGTCGGCCTCGCGCTCTCATGGCGCGTGGTCACGCGCCGCGTCGAGCGCGGGTGACCCACGCGCCCGACGCGGCGACGAACGCTCAGCGCTCGGTGTGACCGAGGTCTGGCTCGGCGACGAAGCGTACGGTGCCGTGCTCCGCCCCCTGCAGCTCGAGGACGACGAGGTGGTTGTGCGCGTCGCGCACGAGCGGTCCCGGCACGTACATCGTGCGGGTCGGGCCCTGTGCCGAGAACCGTCCGAGCAGCGTCCCGTTGAGCCACACGAGCCCGCGCGTCCAGCCGTCGAGGCGGAGGAAGTGGTCGCGGCCCGCGACCGTGTCGAAGCGTCCCGACGCGAACGTCGTCCCTGGTACCGGGCCGACGCCGACGCTGCCGCCGTCGAGCGCCGTCGCGAGAGCCGGGCTCACCTCGTCGAGGTCGAGCCCGCGCGTCCGCCACGCGTCGATCGTGCGGCGCGCGGTGCGCGCAGGCCCGAGCAGGCCCTTGGCCTCGCCCAGGCGGCGCCCATAGTTGACGCGCCCCTGGTCCTCGACCAGGAGGCGCAGCCGACCGGCACGGTCGGGGAGCGTGAGCGAGCGAGAGCCCTCGGAGCGGGAGAGCACGCCGAGCGGCTGCCCGTCGAGCTGCGCGACGGCGCGGTCCCGCACCTCCGCGAAGCTCACGACGGCGTCGTCCGCGGCGACGTCCGTCTCGTAGACGACGAAGCCGCTCCAGCGGCCGAGCTCGTCGTGCGTCGGGAGGTGGTCGTGAGTCTGCTCCTCGCCGAGCAGGTCGAGGACGTCGGCGAGCGGCACGGTCCGGTCGAGGTCGACGGTGAGCTCGGGCCCCGGCGGCGGTGGCGCGGGGAGCTCGTCGGGGACGGGCACGTAGCGCGAGATGACCTCGCGGAACGCGAGGTACTTGGGCGTCACGGCGCCGTGCTCGCTGAGCGGCGCGTCATAGTCGTACGACGTCGTGATCGGCCAGTACGTGCCCTTGTCGTTCGCGCCGTTCGTGAAGCCGAAGTTCGTGCCGCCGTGGAACATGTAGAAGTTGACGGACCCGCCCGCGGCGAGGAGCGCATCGAGGTCGCTCGCGTTCTGCTGGGCGGTGGCCGTGTGGTGGTGCTCGCCCCACGAGTCGAACCAGCCGTTCCAGAACTCCATGCACATGAGCGGGCCGGTCGGCTGGTGGCGGCGCAGCGTCTCGAGGCGCTCGGTCGTGCGTGAGCCGAACGTCGCGGTGCGGTGCACGTGCGGGAGCCCGCCGCGCGTGAGCATCTCGTCGTCAGCCTGGTCGCACGTGATGAGCGGGACCTCGATGCCGTTCGACCGGATGAGGCCCTCGAGCCGGGTCAGGTAGTCGGTCGAGTCGCCGTACGCGCCGTACTCGTTCTCGAGCTGGACGAGCAGGACGGGTCCGCCGCGGGTGATCTGGCGCTGCGCGACGACGGGCAGGAGCTGCGCGTAGTAGTCGGCGACCGCCGCGAGGAAGCGCGGCTCGGCCGTCCGCACGCCGACGCTCCCGTCGGCGAACAGCCAGGCCGGGAGCCCGCCGTTGTCCCACTCGGCGCAGATGTACGGCCCGGGCCGCACGATCGCGTGCATGCCCTCGGCGGCGACGAGGTCGAGGAAGCGCCCCAGGTCGCGGGCGCCGTCGGTCCGGAACTCCCCCGGACGACCCGAGTGGAAGTTCCACGCGACGTACGTCTCGATCGTGTTGAGCCCCATGAGCCGCGCCTTGCGGATGCGGTCCGCCCACAGGTCCGGGTGGACGCGGAAGTAGTGCAACGCTCCCGAGACGACCTGGTGCGGCCGGCCGTCGAGGAGGAATGCCTCCGCGCCGATCTCGAACGTGGGCATGGCGATGTGCTCCTTGCTGAGGATGGGGGTCGGGTGTGGGTGGGGGGAGGCGCCGGTCGGGGCCTCGGGGGTAGCCCCGACCGGCGCTGGCTCGTCACTTCGAGACGGTGAAGCCCTGCTGCTCGCCGTACTCGAGCGAGGCGTCCTGCCACGACTTCAGGCCGTCGACGAGCGAGCCCTTGCCGACGTACGCCTGGCCGACCGTGTCGTTGAAGATCGAGTTCGCGTAGACCTGGAACGGCAGGTACTGCCAACCGGCGACGACGTCCTGCGCGGACTGCGCGAGAACCTCGTTGACCTTCTGGCCGCCGAAGTACTCGAACTCCTTGGAGATGAACTCGTCCGAGCCGAGCTCGGCCGTGGTCGCGGGGAACGCGCCGCCGTCGATGCGGATCTGCACGCCGTCGCCCGCGTTGGCGAACTCGACGAACGCGTAGGCGAGCTCGGCGGACTTCGTCGCCGCCGGGACGGCGAGCGAGGAGCCGCCGTTCTCTGCGGTCGCCGCTGCGCCCGCGGACCACTGCGGCATCGGCGCGACGCGCCACTTGCCTGCGCCGTCGGGCACGCCCGACTCGAGGTTGGCGGGCATCCACGCGCCGATCGTCAGGGTCGCGATGGTCCCCTTGCCGAGGCCCTGGTACCACTCGTCGCTCCACGAGCTGATCGGGGCGACGAGCTCCTCGTCGATCATGGTCTGCCACAGGCCCGCGAACTTGGCGGAGCCCTCGTCGGCGAGGTTGATGCCGACCGTCGTGCCGTCGACGGTGAACGGCTTGCCGCCGGCCTGCCAGATCATCGACGTCGTGAAGCCGGCGTCGCCCGTGTCGTTGGCGATGTAGACGCCCGCCTTCTTGAGCGTGCGCGCGGCCTCGAGGTACTCGTCCCAGGTGGTCGGGATCTCGACCTTGTTCTCCTTGAAGACCTCTTCGTTGTAGAAGAGGGCCATGGGGCCGGAGTCCATGGGCAGGCCGAAGACCTGCTCGCCGACCGTCACGGCGCCCTCCGGGCCCGGGGTGAACACGCCGTCGAGCGCGCCGGCGCCGAGCGGCGCGAGGTCGGTCAGCGCGCCGGAGATCGCGAACTGGGGCAGGGCGTAGTACTCGACCTGCGCGACGTCGGGAACGCCGGAGCCGGCAGCGATCGCGTTCTGCAGCGCGGTGTACTGGTCGTTGCCGGTGCCCGCATTGACGAGCTCGACCTCGGTGCCGGGGTTCTTCTTCTCGAACGCGTCGACGACGGCCTCGAGCGTGGGCTCCCACGCCCAGACGGTGATCTTGCCGGACAGCTTGCCGCCGTCGGCCGACGAGGCGCCGCTTGCGGGCTTGGACGGCGTGTCCGTCGCGCCCGAGGAGCAGGCCGTGAGCGCGAGGGCGAGGACGCCCGCGGCTGCGAGGGCCGCCGTCGTGCGGCGGGATGAACGTGGTGCCATGGTGATCGCTCTCTTCTTCGTGAGTGATGGTGGTGACGTCAACACTGCGTGTGCGACGGCCAGGTGCACGGTCGCAGGACCGCTACTCCTTGACCGACCCGGTGGCCAGGCCCGACTGCCAGAACCGCTGCAGCAGGAGGAAGACCACGATGAGAGGAAGGATGGTGAGCACCGATCCGGTGATCACCAGGTTGAAGACGGCCTCGCCTCCCGCGGTGGCCGCCTGGGCGTTCCACGCGTTGAGCCCGAGGGTCAGCGGGTACCACGTGGGGTCCTTGAGCATGATCAGCGGCAGGAAGTAGTTGTTCCACGTCGCGACCATGGTGAACAGCAGCACCGTGACGATGCCGGGGGCGAGGAGCGGGAGGCAGATCTGCCCGAACGTCCGCGCCTCGCTCGCCCCGTCGACCCGCGCCGCCTCGAGCAGCTCGCCCGGGATGGCCTCCTGGGCGAACGTCCACATGAGGTACAGCCCGAACGGAGAGATGAGCGACGGGATGATGACCGCCCAGGGCGTGTTGGTGAGCCCCATGCGGGAGAACATCAGGAACGTCGGGACCGCCAGGGCGGTGCCCGGGACGGCGACCGCACCGATCACGACCGCGAACACCCAGCGCTTGCCGGGGAAGTTGAACTTCGCGAGGCCGTAGCCGCCGAGGATCGCGAGGGCGGTCGCGCCGCCAGCCCCGAGAGCCACGTAGAAGACCGTGTTGCCGAGCCAGCGCATGAAGATGCCGTCGTCGTACGTGACTGTCGTGACGATGTTGTCCCACAGCGCGAAGTCGCCACCGAACCACAGCCCGAACGTGCTCAGCAGGTCGCCCTGGGTCTTCGTGGCGTTGATGACGAGCCACACGAGCGGGACGAGGCTGTAGAGCAGGACGACGCTCGTGACGATCGTGAGGGTCACCGACCGGCGGGGGCGGTCGACCGAGTAGCTCTTGCGCTTGCGGGGAGCGAGTGTCGAGGTCATCGGTCAGGCCTCCTTGCGCATGCCGCGCAGCTGCACGACGTAGGCGATGAGCATCGTGAGCAGGCCCATGATGATCGCGACGGTCGCGGAGTAGTTGTACTGCTGTCCCGAGAAGGACAGCGAGTAGGCGTACAGGTTGGGCGTGAAGAACGTCGTGATCGCGTTCGGTGCCATCGCCTGGAGGATGCTCGGCTCGTTGAAGAGCTGGAAGCTGCCGATGATCGAGAAGATCAGCGCGACGACGAGCGAGCCGCGGATCGCGGGGAGCTTGATCGCGCTGATGACCCGCCACTGGCCGGCGCCGTCGATCTCTGCGGCCTCGTAGAGCGAGGTCGGCACGGTGCGCAGCGCCGAGAAGAAGATCAGCATGTTGTAGCCGACGAACTCCCAGGTCACGATGTTTCCGATCGCGAGCAGGATCCACTCGGGGGCGAGCGGGTTGGGGATCGACGTGCCGAGGAGCTCGTTGAGGTTGCCGATCAGGCCGAAGCGCGTGCCGTACATGAAGCCCCACATGAGCGCGGCGACGACGGCGGGGACGGCGTACGGCATGAAGATCGCGATGCGGAAGAAGTTGCGGCCGTGCAGGCGCCCGGAGTCGATCGCGAGGGCGACGAGCAGGGCGATGCCGAGCATGATCGGCACCTGGACGACGAGGAAGAGCGAGACGCGGCTGAGCGCGGACCAGAACTTGTCGTCGCGCAACGCTGCGGCGTAGTTGTCGAGGCCGACGAAGGCGTTGCCGCCGACGAGCTGCTTGCGGAAGAGGCTCAGGTAGATCGAGTAGGCGATCGGTGCCAGGAACGTCAGGGTGAAGACGCCCATGAACGGCCCGATGAACCCCCAGCCGACCCATCGGCGGTCCAGACGCCGCGGGCGCCGGCGGGTGCCGGTCGGCGGGGTCGGGGCGGTGACGCTCTGCTGCACGTGCGGCACTCCTTCGTGTCCATGATGTTTACGTCAACATCCCGGCGAGCGTGGCACACCGCGACCGCGGGTGTCAACGGGGGTGACCCCTGCGAGACTATTCTGTGACCCGACGATGGTTGCGTCACCATCGCCGCACCCCCGACGGGAGAGGTGTCCGATGGACAGCCCCACCACGAACCAGCCACGCCCCTCGAGGCGACGTTCGGGACCCTCGATCGGCGACGTCGCCGCGCTCGCGGGCGTCTCGGCCCAGACAGTCTCACGCGTGTCCACGGGGGCTGACGTCGTGCGGCCGGAGACGCGCGAACGCGTCCTCGCGGCGATGGAGGAGCTCGGCTACTCGCCCAACAACGCGGCCCGAGCGCTGCGCATGGGCAGCTTCGGCGTGCTCGGCGTCATCGCCCACCGTCTCTCGCGCGCGGGGGAGTCCCACACGATCGACGCCCTCGTCGAAGCAGCGCGTCGCGAGCGGTTCACGGTCAACCTGGTCGACGTCGAGGACCCCGCGTCGACCGGCGTCGACGAAGCGGTGCGCAGGCTCTCGCACCAGGCGATCGACGGGCTCGTGATCATCCGCGCCGAGACGGTCACGCCCGAGACGCTCGCGCTGCCGCCACGGCTTCCCGTCGTCGTCTCGGACTCGCGGTTCGTCGGCCACCACCCCGCCGTCGGCGCGGACCAGGAGGGCGGGACGCGCGACGCGATCGCCCATCTGCTCGGCCTCGGGCACCGCACCGTGCACCACCTCGCGGGCCCGCTGGACAGCGGCCCGGCGAGCCAGCGCGTCACCGCGTGGCGCCAGGCGCTCGAGGCGCGCGGGCGGGAGGTCCACGAGCCGTTGCGCGGCGACTGGACGGCGGCGTCGGGCTATGCGCTCGGGTCGCGCTTCGCGTCAGACCCGGAGGTCACCGCCGTGTTCTGCGCGAACGACGAGATGGCTGCGGGCCTCATGCTCGCGCTGCACGAGCTCGGGCGCCGGGTTCCCGAGGACGTCTCCGTCGTCGGTTTCGACGACATCCCGCTCTCGCGCTACCTGTGGCCGCCGCTGACGACGGTCAAGCAGGACTTCGGGCGGATCGGCGAGGAGCTCGTGCACCTGCTCGTCGAGCAGGTCCGCAACCGCGCCGTGCTCGCCGACCGGCACATCCTCGTGCCCACGCGGCTCGTCGTGCGCCGCAGCACGGGCGCCCCGCGCCGCTGACCCCGCAGCGGGTCCCGCCCCCTCTTCTCTCGACGGATCGCCCGGTTCCACGCGTGGAGCGTGGAATCGGGCGATCGGTAGGCCGGACCGGGCCACGTGCTGCCGCGTCTTGACGAGGCGGTCATCCCCTGACAGGCTAGCCCGCGGCGTCAATGTTGACGTAAACACCGGACATTCGACGCTCATCCCCTCCTCGCTCAACGACGAGAAGAGAGTCCCCCTGATGACCAGCACACAGCCAGCGCGCCGACGGCGCGTGCTCGCCGGAGCGCTCGCCGCGTCCCTCGCCGCCGGAGGCGCGGTCGCAGGCGCGACGAGCGCCTCCGCCATTCCCGCCCCCACCACGCCGCTCGCGGCTGCCACCGCCACGGCGGCCGCCCGGCCCACCACGATCACCCCCAACCCCGCCTACGCGGGCGAACCCTTCCAGGGCTGGGGTAACTCGCTCGTCTGGTTCGCGAACGCCACCGGCGACTACCCCGACGCGCTGCGCGAACAGCTCTTCGACCTCGTGTTCGGCGCCGAAGGCCTCAACATGAACGTCGCCCGCTACAACATCGGCGGAGGACGCGCGTCCGACGTCGGCGACTACTTCCGGCAGGGCGCCGCCGTCGACGGCTACTGGGCCGAGGATCTCAGCACCGACCCCGCGAGCCTCTACGGACCCGTCACCACGAGCTTCGCCGACCGCGCCGCGCTCGCCGCCGCGTGGGACCCCGACGACGAGGCGAGCTACGACTGGACCAAGGACGCCACACAGCGCTGGTGGCTCGAGCGCCTCGCGCAGGAGCGCGAGGACCTCGTCCTCGAGGGCTTCGCCAACTCCCCGCCCTTCTTCATGACGAACTCCGGCTACACCTCGGGCGGCGCGAGCTCCACGACGGAGCAGGTGCGCACGGCCGACGACGTCCCCGCGAAGTTCGCCGGCTACCTCACGCGGGTCGTCGAGCACCTCGAGGACACGTACGACGTCGACTTCCAGACGGTCACGCCGTTCAACGAGCCGTGCACCGGCTACTGGTCCACGCCGTCCGGCCGCCTCGCCGACGGCATCACCCCGTTCACGGATGCGGTGAAGAAACCCCAGGAGGGCGCGCAGATCTGCGCAGGCCCGGGCGCGGGTCAGCAGCAGTCGCTCGTCAAGCTCCTCGCCGACGAGCTCGAGACGTCGTCGTCGGACGCCGTGGTGTCCGCGAACGACGAGACCCACCCGCAGAACTTCAACAACGCGTGGAAGCAGTACGACGCCGCGACGCGCGCCGACGTCGGCCAGATCAACGTCCACACCTACTGGTCCGGCGGCCGCATGCAGGCGCGTGACCACGCGCTCGCCAGCGAGAAGCCGCTGTGGATGAGCGAGACCGGTGGCGACTTCGTGGGCGGTGGCTTTGACCCCGTCGCGATCAGCGGAGGCCTCGGCCTCGCCCAGAAGATCACCGAGGACCTCCGCGAGCTCCAGCCGAACGCCTACGTCCTCTGGCAGGAGGTCGAGGACTTCTACAACATGGAGAAGGGCGAGAACCTCAACTGGGGTTCCGTCTTCATCGACTTCGACTGCGAGTGGGTCGCTGTCGACGGTTCCGTCGTCGACGAGGCTGACGCGATCGGCTTCAAGTCGCAGCGTCGTGTCGCCGACGCGATCGCCGCCGGCAACACGGCCGCGGACGTGGCCGACTGCTCGATCGTCACCAACTCCAAGTTCGACACGATGCGCAACTTCATGCGCTTCATCACCCCCGGCGACCGCTTCGTCGCGGTCGACGACGCCAGCTCGACCGCTGCGCTCGGCGCGGACGGATCGAGCCTGAGCGTCGTGCACACCAACGCCACGACCGCGGACCGCACGGTCGTCCTCGACCTGTCCCGGTTCGGCGACGTCGCGCAGGGCGCGACCGTCACGCCCTACGTCACGACCCAGGCGGCCGACGTCGACGACACGTCGACCGCTCTCGTCGCCGGCACCCCGGTCACGGTCGACCGCGACGCGCGCACCGCGACGCTCACCGTCCCCGCGCGGTCCGTCACGACGTTCGAGGTCAGCGGCGTCTCCGGCGTCGCGCCGACCGCCGCACCGCTGCACGACGGCGGGACCGTCCAGGTCGTCGGCGTGCAGTCGAGCAAGGCCCTGACGCTCTCGACGGAGAGCACGACGACGATCACGTCGCCCGCGACGACGTCCGCCGCGCTCCCGCGCCAGCTCTGGGTCGCGCACGAGACGTCCGACGCCTCGGCCGTCGCGGGCCGCCGCACCTTCGCGCTCGAGTCCGTCCACGACGGCCGCTTCCTCGGCGCGACGAGCGCCGGGACCGACCTGCGCGACGTGACTCTCGCCGAGGCGAGCGCCACGCCCGGCACCCGCTGGCACCTCACGACGCTCGACGGCGTCACCTGGTCCCTCGTCAGCGCCCAGACGGCGTCCTCGCTCGAGGTCGGCGGCCAGTCCACGACCGAGAACGCGCGCGTCGGCGTCTCCGAGTCGAACGGCGGCGCGAACCAGCGCTGGACGTTCCGCGCCGTCGACGAGCAGCCCGTCGTCGTGCCGCTCAAGGCCCGCACGCAGGTCGGCGTCCCTGCCACGCTCCCGTCGACCGTCGTCCCGACCTACTCGTGGGGCTCCGGCGTCGCGACGCCGATCACGTGGTCCGTCCCCGCCGACGCGTGGGAGACGGCCGGCACGGTGACGATCACCGGGACCGGCACGGACGTGTACGGCAACCCGGTGACCGACGCGCGCGTCGTCGTCGAGGTCGGCCAGGTCGTCGCCGCCGACCCCGTGTCGGTGACCGTCGTCGCCGGCTCCTCGCCCGCGCTGCTCGCGGCGTGGGCGCCGACGACCGTCCCGACGCAGGTCGGGCTCGGCGACTCGCGCTTCGACCTGCCCGTCACGTGGGCGCTCGACGACGTCGACGCGGCTGCGCTCGCCGACCCGGGCCGCCTGACCGTGCGCGGCACGGTCGCTGCCTCCGCCACGGGCACGGCGGACGTCGCTGCGACGCTCCACGTGATCGTCGTCCCCGCGGGCGGCGAGGAGAACGTCGCGCTCACGTCGACGCCGTCGGCCGCCGACTTCACCGAGTCCGGCTACCCGGTCACCCGCACGATCAACGGCGACACGACCGACAAGGGCTGGTCCAACTGGAAGAACGAGAAGGAGACCCGCGCAACGCTGACGTACGCGCTCGCACGGCCGGAGGTCGTCGAGAGCGTGCGCGTCTACTTCTACAAGGACGGCTCGAGCTACACGTGGCCGACGACGATGCGCGCCCAGCACCGTGACCCGCGCACGGGGACGTGGGTCGACTCGGGCGACGTCGTGTCCCTGCCCGAGCAGGCGACGGCTCCGGTCGTCGACCTGCCGGTCGGCGCGGCGACCGACGCGGTCCGCGTCGTGCTCGACGCACGCGCGGCGACGCACATCATCGTGTCCGAGGTCGAGGTGTACGCCCAGGTGGGAGCGCCCGCAGCGGTGACCGACCTGGCCCGCCTCACCGTCGGCGGCGTCGACGTCGAGGGCTTCGACCCCGCCGTGACCACGTACGAGGTGCAGGCGCGCGGTGCTGCCCCGGTCGTGCGGGCCGTACCGGTCGACGGCGCCGCGACGGTCGACGTCGTCCGTACCGGGGACACCGTCACGGTGACCGTGACGGCGCCCAGCGGTGCGACGGCCGTGACGACTGTGACGCTCGACAAGCAGGTCGGGCTCACGGCCGCTCGCCTCGCGGGCAGCCCGGTCGCGGGCGCCACGCTCACGGCGCAGGTCGCCGCCGACCCTGCTGACGCGCGGCTGACGTATCGCTGGTCGGTCGACGGCGTGGCTGTCCCGGGTGCGACGAGCGCCACGTGGTCGCCCGGCCTCGCACACGTCGGCAGGTCCGTCACGGCCGAGATCTCTGCGGCCGCGGAGGGCTTCCGGTCTGCGACGGTCGTCACGGTGCCGGTCGTCGTGCTCGACGGGCGTGCGGCGAGCGTCGTGCGGCTCACGCCGTCGGCGACCTCGGTCGTCGAGGGGGGCTCGGTGACGCTCAAGGCCGCCGTGACCTCCGTGAAGCAGTCTGCGGTGGCCGGCGGGACGGTGGCGTTCTTCGACGGCTCGTCGCAGATCGGCGCGGCGAAGGTGGGTGCGGACGGACGCGCTGAGCTCGTCGTGAAGCGCCCCTCTGTCGGTACGCGGACGTACACCGCCGTGTTCGCCCCGGCCGCGGCCGGGGAGCTCACCGTCGCCCCGTCGACGTCGAGCGCCGTCGTCGTGACCGTCACGAAGGCGCCCAAGCCGGCCGTGACCTCACGGACCACCGTCTCCGTCACCCCGACGAAGCCCACGACGACCTCCAAGCCGGTCGTCAAGGTCAGCGTCACCGCTGCGGGCAAGGCCGCGAGCGGCAAGGCGACCGTCACGGTGCGACGCGGCGGGAAGGTCGTCGCGACCAGGACGGCGACGCTGTCCCGCGGAGCCGCGAAGGTCACGCTCCCGCGCCTGACGACGCCGGGCACCTACCAGGTGACCGCGCGCTACGAGGGCGCCGCGGGCGTCAAGGCGTCCGAGGCTCGCAAGACCGTCAAGGTGCTGCGCGCGACGACGACCAAGGCCTCGCTCGCGAAGAAGAAGGTCCGCGCCTCGGCGCGGGCATCGGTCGCGGTCAAGGTCGGCGCAGCTCCGCGCGCGACCGTGACGGGCAAGGTCAGGGTCGCGGTCTACCGCGGCTCGAAGGTCGTCTCGACGAAGACCGTCAGCCTGAAGAAGTCGAGCGCGACGGTGCGGCTCGACCGGCTGAAGCGCGGGAAGTACACGGTCCGGGTGACGTACCTGGGGTCGTCGTCGGCGGCGGCGTCGAAGGCGAAGCCGCTGAAGCTCACCGTCACGCGCTGAACCGAGCCTGACCGTCCGGCGTGCGACAGCCGGACGGTCAGGCCGCGACGATGGATCGCCCGCATGCACACGTGGAGTGTGCGTGCGGGCGATCCGTGCGTGGAGGAGCGTGACGGGGACGGCTACTCGGCGAGGATCAGGTACAGCGCCCTGCGGACCTCGTCGAGCTTCTCGGTCGCGGCCGCGCGCTGCTCCTCGGTCGCGCTGTGGCGCAGCTGCTGGATCGCTCCGCGCAGCTTCGTGACGCTCTCGTGGAAGGCGACGTCGGTCGCGGACCGGCCGGGAGTCGCCGCCCAGGTGCGGGCGATCTGCTCGGCGTTCTCGGTGACGTAGGTGCGCCCGGCCTCGGAGAGCGTGTACTCGGTGCCGCGGCCTTCACCGGTCGTGTCGACGAGCCCCTCGTCGACGAGCTGCTGGAGCGTGGGGTAGACCGAGCCGGGGCTCGGCCGCCAGGCGTCGCCGGTACGGGTGGCGATGGCCTTGATCAGGCCGTAGCCGTTCGACGGCTCCTCAGAGAGGAGCGACAGGACGGCGAGGCGGACGTCGCCGCGACCGGCGCGCCGAGGGCCGCCGTGACGACGCGGGCCACTCGGGCCGCCCGGGCCGTACGGCCCCGGACCGAAGGGTCCTGGACCGTAGGGCCCTGGACCGAACTCGCCGTGGTGGCGGTGGCGCCGACGGCCGCGGCGCGGCTCGTCGGGGCTGGAGAAGTCTGGGGTGGTGTTGCGTGGGGTCCTCATGGGGCTCCCCCTCTCTGTCGTGCGCGGCGTCAATCTCGTGCCGCAGCGATACTTAACGATATATCGCTGACGGATCGGTGGTCAAGACCTCCAGGGAGACAGGTGCGAGTGCCCTGCCTCACTTCCCGCCACGCATGAGGGTCAGGTACGCGTTCGCGTCCCCACGCTTCAGGTCGATCAGCTCGTTCGCGTGGAAACGGTCGAGGATCGCCGGGTCGATGTAGCTGCTCTTCGCCACCGCGGGCGTGTTCCCCGGCAGCTCCGACGTCCGCACGACGGCGGCACGCACCGTCCGGTTCCGCTCCCGCTCGTCCGGCGACCAGCCGATCCGCGCGAGCTCGCGCGCCGCGATGATCGACCCGTGCAGCGTCCGGAAGTCCTTCGCCGTGCACGCCGTCCCGCTGATCTCCTGGATGTACCGGTTCACGTCCGACGCCCGCACCGGCCGCCACGAGCGCCCCTCGCGCCGCGCGAGCAGCCGCGCCCGCGGCGACCTGCGCTCGAGCGGCGACGCGACCGCCTCGGCCAGGTCGTCGTCGACCGTCCGCGTGTGCCACACCTGCCCGCTCTTGCCGCGGAACTCGAGCGTCACGACCCCCTCCTCGACCCGCACGTGCTGGCACAGCAATGTCGTCAGCCCGCGGTTGCCCGTCGCGGCCGTGTGCCGCTCGCTCCCGACGCGCAGGTGCGTCGAGTCCACGAGCCGGACGGCGACGGCGAGCGCCCGCTCGTACGTGCCCGGTTCCGCGCGCAGGTCGCGCGTCACCCGACGGCGCACCTGCGGCAGCCGCTCCGCGAGCTCGAGCTTGCGCGCGTGCTTCGCGCGGTCGTGCGCCTCGACCCACCTCGGGTGGTAGACGTACTGACGACGACCGGCGTCGTCGACCCCCGTCGCGAGGATGTGCGAGCGAGGGGCGGGCGCATACCAGACGTCGCGCCATGCGGGCGGCAGCACGAGCGCCTTGAGGCGCTCGACCACCTCGGGGTCGTCGATGCGGGCGCCGTCCTCGTCGAGGTAGACGAAGCCGCGCCCCGCGCGGCGGCGGGTGAACCCAGGTCCGGACGTGCGGGCCCGGACGAGGCCACGGACGCGGGGCACGGCCGTCAGTGGTTGCGCAGCAGGTCGACGAGCTCGGCCTTACGGAGCGACGAGTAGCCGCTCAGGCCCAGCTCCTTGGCGCGTGCGCGCAGCTCGGGGACCGTGCGGTCCTCGTAGCTCTCGGCGTCGCCGCCCTTCTGGCCGACCTTCGACCGACCCTGGGCGGCCGCGGCGTTGGAGATGCGTGCAGCCTTCTCCTTCGAGGCGCCGTCCTCACGCAGCGTCTCGTACAGCTCCGGGTCCTTGAGCGACCGGTTGCGCGACCTGGGCATGGCAGCCTCAGACCGTCTGGCCGGAGTGACGACCCTCGCTGATCTCCTCGACGACCTTGGCGTTGAACGCCGGAAGGTCGTCGGGCGTGCGGCTCGAGACGAGGCCCTGGTCGACGACGACCTCCTCGTCGACCCACGTCGCGCCCGCGTTGACGAGGTCCGTCCGCAGGCTCGGGTACGAGGTCAGGGTGCGGCCGCTCAGGACGTCCGCGTCCGCGAGGATCCAGGCGCCGTGGCAGATGACGCCGACAGGCTTGCCGTCCGCGAAGAACTGCCGGACGAACGCCACCGCCTTCTCGTCCGTGCGAACCGTGTCCGAGTTCACGACGCCGCCGGGAAGGACGAGCGCGTCGTACCGCGCGGGGTCGGCGTCCGACGTCGTGACGTCGACCGGGGCCTCGTGACCGTTCTTGCCCGTGATGGTGCCGCCCTCCGTCGAGATGAGCTCGGCGTCCGCGCCGTGCTCCGTGACGGCGTCCCAGGGGCTCGTCAGCTCGGAGTCCTCGAAGCCGTCCACGGCGACGAATGCGACCTTCTTGCCGGTGAGGTGTGACATGGTGCGCTCCTCTCTCGGTACGTGCGCCAACCGGGTCGGACGGCGTACCGACCATGGTGTGCACGCTCTTGCCGTCCTGCACGCCGAGAGGTTCCCGACGCGGTCGCCCGGACGGCCTGGTCGCCTCCCGGGCACGGGCCGTCCGAAACGTCCGAAGACGTAACACGATCGTTGCAGTTCAAGCGCTCAACTGCACCTGACCTCGGTCGATGCGCCTCGCAGGGTGTGTTTTCCACGTCACGCCCCGCCGACGGCAGGACGCCGCGGCCAGCCGATATGGGGGAGCCATGATGAGCGCAGCACCGTCCGACCAGCCCACCGCTGCGCCGGAGGTCGAGATGGTCTCCGCGCGCCGGCGCGGCCTGGCCCGCTCGATCGCCGTGCGCCTGCGCCTTCTCGCCGGGATCGGCGTCGCGGGAGTCGTCGTGATCGGTGCCCTCGCGATCGTGCTCATGGGCCAGCTCGCCGCGGACACGGACGAGGTCGCGGCGGCCAACACAGACCTCACGCGCCCGCTCAACCTTCTCCACCAGAACCAGATCAAGGGCCGCCTCATCGTCGCGCAGGTCGCCGCGTCCGGGACCCCCGAGGCCCAGCAGGACTGGCTCGAGAAGCTCGAGGTCAACGATGCGGAGATCGACGAGTCGATCAGGCTCCTCGACCTCCAGCTCGAGGGTGTCTCGGCAGGCTGGTCCGAGTTCAAGAACTACTACAAGACGTACGTGGACGTCCGTGACATGCGCATGATGCCTGTCGCGCTCCACGGGACCGACGAGGAGTACACGCTCTTCCTCACCAAGACGATGCAGCCGCTGATCGACGCGTACGTCGCGGGCCTCGACGCCGTCGCCGAGGAGATCGGGGAGCACGTCGAGTCGATCGCCGAGGGCGCGCAGAACGACGCGAACCGGTCCACGAGCATCGCGATCGTCGTCATCGTCGTCGTCGCTGTCCTGCTGGTCCTGATCGCGGTGCGCGTCGTGCGCTCCGTGCGGCGCTCGATCGCCGGCCTGCGCGCCGCGATCGAGGCGATGGCCGACGGCGACCTCACCGTCGAGGCGGACGAGAGCACGGGCGACGAGCTCGGCGAGACGGCCGAGCGCCTCAACGTCGCGCGCCGGTCGCTCGCGGAGATCCTCGCGGGCGTCGGCGAGACGACCGTGACGGTCGCGTCCGCCGTCGAGGAGCTCGGTGCGTCGGGCGAGCAGGTCGCCGCAGGCGCCCAGGAGTCGTCGACGCAGGCCGGCGTCGTCGCCGCCGCGGCCGAGCAGGTCAGCCGGAACGTCCAGGCGGCCGCGGCGGGTGCCGAGCAGATGGGCGCCTCCATCCGTGAGATCGCGCAGAACGCCTCCGAGGCCGCGCGCGTGGCAGCGCGGGCGACGGACGTCGCCGAGAACACGAGCGCGACCGTCGCGCGCCTTGGCGAGTCGAGCCAGGAGATCAGCACCGTCGTGCGCGCGATCACGCAGATCGCGGAGCAGACGAACCTCCTCGCGCTCAACGCGACGATCGAGGCTGCGCGTGCGGGCGAGGCGGGCAAGGGCTTCGCCGTCGTCGCCTCCGAGGTCAAGGACCTCGCCCAGGAGACCGCTCGCGCGACCGAGGATATCGCCCGCAAGGTCGAGGCCATCCAGGCGGACACGGACGGCGCGATCAACGCGATCGGGGAGATCACCTCGATCGTGTCGTCGATCAACGACTTCCAGCTGACGATCGCCTCCGCGGTCGAGGAGCAGACCGCGACGACGAACGAGATGGGCCGCTCGGTCGTCGAGGCCGCGACCGGCTCCGCCGAGATCGCCCAGAACATCACGGGCGTCGCGACGGCCTCCGAGCAGTCGAGTGCGACGGTCGCGCAGATGACGAGCGCGACCCAGGAGCTCGCCCGTATGTCGTCCGAGCTGCGCGACAAGGTGATGCAGTTCCGCTACTGAGCGGTCGCCCTGCGGGACCCTGAGCGGGCCATGGGTCCCATGTGGAGAGGCTCCGCCGGGTGTGGGGTGGAGCGGGGGTCCTTCCGCTCAGGGTGAGGTGTCACGTGTCTGGTGTGCTGGAGCTGCTCGCAGAGCACCCGGTTCTGCTCCTGTTCCTCGTCGTCGGTCTCGGCGCTGCCGTCGGCCACGTCACCGTCAAGGGCGTGGGCCTCGGCGCGGCCGCGGTGCTGTTCCTGGCCCTCGTCGTCGGCGGTGTCGGCAAGGCGCAGGGCGTCGAGCTCACCGTGCCGCCCGCCTTCGGCACCCTCGGCCTGACGCTCTTCACCTTCACGGTCGGCGTCGTCTCGGGAGCCGAGTTCTTCGCGTCGCTGCGCAAGAGCCTGAGGCTCATCGCGTCGATGATGGGCGTCCTGTGCGCGGGTGCTCTCGTCGCCGTCGGGCTCGGCACGGTGCTCGACCTGTCCCCCGCGACCGTCGCCGGCACGTTCGCGGGCGCCGTGACCAACACCCCCGCGCTCGCCGCGGCGCGCGACGCGGCCGGCGACCAGACCGCCCCGACCGTCGGCTACGCCGTCGCGTACGTCTTCGGCGTCGTCGGCATGCTCGTCGTCGCGATGCTCGTGCTGCGCGGGCGCAGCGCCGACACGGACGCCCCGCCGCCGCTCGTCGAGCGGGCGGTGCGCGTCGAGACGGCGACGGGCCAGTCCCTGCGCGAGCTCACTGAGCTGTTCGGCGGTCAGATATCTTTCGCCCGTCTGCGCAGCGGCTCCGAGGATGCGCCGCCCCGCGCGGCCGGCACCGAGGACGTGCTGGTCAAGGACGACGTCGTGACGGTCGTCGGGCCGGAAGGGCTCGTCAACAAGATCACGACGATGCTCGGCCACACGTCGTCGCACCACCTCGCGCGGGACACCCGCTACCTCGCGATGCGGCGTGTCACGGTCTCCAACCCTCGGGTCGCCGGTCGCACGCTGCGCGAGCTCGACCTGCAGCACCAGTACGAGGCGAGCGTGACGCGCCTGCGACGGGGCGACGTCGACGCCGTCGCGCACGAGGACCAGGTGCTCCAGCTCGGCGACCGCATCCGGGTGATCGCGCCGCGCGGCGTCATGGACAAGGTCACCGAGCTGTTCGGGGACTCGGCTCGCGGCTTCTCGGACATCAACCCCGTCGCCCTCGGCGTGGGGATGTCGCTCGGCGTGCTGCTCGGCCTCGTCGTCCTGCCGATCCCCGGCCAGCACGTCACGATCGGCGCCGCGGCGGGCACGCTCGTCGTCGGGCTCGTGCTCGGACGGATCGGCCGGGTGGGGCCGGTCGTCACGACGATGCCGTTCACGGCAGCGCAGACCCTGTCCGAGCTGGGCCTGCTCGTGTTCCTCGCGCAGGCCGGCCTGGTCGCGGGCGGGCAGATCGCGCCCGCCTTCGCGTCGGGCGAGTGGATCCGCATCGCCGCGCTCGGCGCGGCCGTCACGACCGTCGTCGCGCTCGGGCTGTGGAGCGTGATGCGCCGCTTGTTCAAGGTGGGCGGCACGTCGCTCTCCGGCATGCTCGCCGGCACGCAGACGCAGCCAGCCGTGCTCGCGTTCGCCAACCACCGCACCGGATTCGACTCGCGCGTCGCCCTCGGCTACGCGCTCGTCTACCCGGCCGCGATGATCACGAAGATCGTCCTCGGCGGCGTGCTCGGCTCGCTCGCGTAGCCGGGGCCTGCCTGGCCGCGGTCAGCTCGCGGGCAGTGTGCGCGACGCGCGCCACCAGACGAAGAACCCGGTGAGGGTGAAGGCGCCGTAGAACACGTACATCGACGCGGTCGCCCAGTAGCCGGCCGACAGCAGCAGCGGCACGCCGACGAGGTCGACCGCGACCCACACGAGCCAGAACTCGACCCAGCCGCGGGCCATCCCGTACGTCGCTAGCACGGAGCCGACGAAGATCCACGCGTCGGCCCACACGGGCTCGTAGGAACCGAGCGCGCGGAAGATCGGCGTGAGGACGAGCGTCCCGGCGACGGCGGCGACGACGAGGAACGCCCGCTGACGGCCGTTCGCCCAGCGCGGCAGGATCTGCCCGTCCGACGTCGCGTCGACGGTCGCGTCCGACGCGGCCGCCGTCCGGGCGGCCGTGCGCGCCGCGCGCCACGTCGTCCACCCGTACACGGACACGATGACGAACATGACCTGCCGCCCGGCCTGCCCGAGGAGGTTGGTCGCGTCGGGCGTGCCGAAGACGGCGCCGAGGAAGACCGTGAACAGCAGGACGTTGCCGACGATGCCCACGGGCCACGCCCACACGCGGCGGCGCATGCCGCCGAGCGCGGAGGCCAGGCCGAAGAGGTTGCCGACGACCTCGCGCCACAGCACGACCTGGTCGCCGACGGTGAACGTGGCGTCGAACAGCCACGAGAAGAAGCTCACGCGTTCGCTCCAGTCGCGTCGGGGGTCTCAGGATAGATCTGCGCGGTGCTTCACTGGTGCGATGACGATCAGCCTCGGCTCCGACAACCACGCCGGGATCCACCCTGAGGTGCTCGCCGCGATCGCGGAGGTGAACGTCGGCCGAGCGCCCGCGTACGGCGACGACCCGTGGACGGCGCGCCTCGAGGAGGTGCTTCGCGGCCACCTCGGCGAGACGGCGCGCGCCTTCCCTGTGCTCACGGGCACGGGAGCGAACGTCCTCGGTCTCTCGGCGGCGGTGCCGCGCTGGGGTGCGGTCGTGTGCGCCCGCACGGCGCACGTCATGGGGGACGAGGGTGGCGCGCCGGAGAAGTTCGCGGGGCTCAAGCTGCTGCCCGTGGACGCGCCTGACGGCCGCCTGACGCCGGAGCTCGTGGCCCCGCTGCTCGAGGGGCGTGACGACGTGCACCGCGCCGAGCCTGCGGTCGTCTCGAT
This sequence comes from Flavimobilis soli, assembly GCF_002564025.1. Taxonomy (NCBI): domain Bacteria; kingdom Bacillati; phylum Actinomycetota; class Actinomycetes; order Micrococcales; family Jonesiaceae; genus Flavimobilis; species Flavimobilis soli. The sequence continues at coordinate 1,553,102 of NZ_PDJH01000001.1, read as the reverse complement.
CACGCAGGCGACCGAGCTGGGCACGCTCTACACGCCCGAGCAGGTCGCCGAGCTCGCGGCGCAGGCGCACGAGCATGGGCTGCTGCTGCACGTCGACGGCGCGCGGATCGCTAACGCGGCCGCAGCGCTCGACCTGCCGTTGCGCGCGCTGACGACCGACGTCGGCGTGGACCTGCTGTCGCTCGGTGGGACGAAGAACGGGGCGCTCGCGGCGGAGGCCGTCGTCGTGCTCGACGCATCGACCGCGCGCGGCGCGCAGGTAGCCGAAGGGGTGCGGCGGCTCCGGATGAGCGGGATGCAGCTCGCGAGCAAGTCGCGGTTCGTCGCGGCGCAGCTCCTCGCGCTCTTCGACGGCGACCTGTGGCTGCGCAACGCGCGCGCCGCGAACGCGGCTGCGGCGAGGTTGCGCGCGGGGATCGACGAGCGGGTCGCCGCGGGCCTGCTGCCCGGCGTCGTGCCCGCGTACGCGACCGACGTGAACGGGGTTTTCGTCGAGCTGCCCGAGCGGGTCGCGGCTGCGCTACGACCCGGCTTCGTGTTCTACGACTGGCCGGGGGAGCCCGGCGTCGTGCGCCTGATGTGCGGCTTCGACGCGACCGAGGACGACGTGGACGGGTTCCTCGAGGCGCTGACCGTGGCGGCCCGGGACGCCTGAACGTTTCCCTATGGGCAACTTTGCCCATAGGGAAACGAGCGTCGTATGCTCGCGCGGTGATCGCACCCACCGTGAGGGGCCTGCGCGAGGCCAAGAAGCGCGCCACCGCGCGCGAGCTCGCCGTCGCCGCCTACACGCTCGTGCGCGAGCGCGGGTACGACGCCGTCACGATCGACGACATCGCGGCGGAGGCCGGCTATTCGCGCCGCACGTTCGCCAACCACTACGCGAGCAAGCCCGAGGCCGTCGTCGACGGCTTCCTCGCCCACGCCACCGTCCTCAGCGACCTCGACCCGACCGTCGTCCCCACGTCGTTCGACGGCGTCATCGACGCCTCCGAGGCCTACGTCCTCGGCATCATCAACGGCCCCGTGCTCGACGACGTCCGCGCCCTCGCCCTCATCGCGCACGAGCACCCCGTCCTCGAGTCGACCGCCCACGCACGCATGCAGGCCTACCGCGCCGCGCTCGCCAAGGATGCGCTCGGCGAGCGCTTCGGCAGCGTGCGCGTCCACCTCTTCGTCGGCGCGGTCATCGGGCTGCTGTCCGGGGCGCTCCACGTCGTCGTCGCGGACGGGGTCGAGAGCCTCGGCTGTCTCGTGACCGGCGCGGACCCGGCGCCGGTTCCGCCTGCCGTGACCCCAGAGCTGCGCGCACAGCTCAGCACGCTCGTCGCCGAGGCGTTCACGCACCTGCGGCACGGCTTCGCCGAACGCCCGACCAGCGCCTGACCCACACACCCCGACCGGACCACGCAGACCGCCCCCACCACAGAACAGGCACCCCGTGCACAACCTCTCCCTCTTCAGCCTCAAGAACCGAGCGCTCATCGCGCTCGTCACGGTGGTCGTCGCCGTCTTCGGCGGTCTCGCGTTCACCTCCCTCAAGCAGGAGCTCATCCCGTCGATCGAGGTGCCGCAGCTCGCGGTCCTCACCGCGCACCCCGGCGCGTCCGTGGAGGTCGTCGCCTCCGACGTCACGACGCCCGTCGAGAAGGCGCTCCAGACCGTCCCGGGCCTCCTCGGCACGACGTCCACGTCGTCGACCGGCATGTCCGTCGTCCTCGCCGAGTTCGAGTTCGGCACCGAGACGGCCAAGGTCGAGCAGAAGATGAATCAGGCCCTCGGCCGGATCAGCTCGTTCCTCCCGGAGAACGTCGACCCGAGCGTGCTCGCGATCAGCCTCGACGACTTCCCGGTCATCCAGGTCGCCGTCTCCTCCGACGACCCGGGAAGCCTCGCCGGGCGGCTCGCGGACGTCGTCGTCCCCGAGCTCGAGCGGCTCGACGGCGTCGCCGCCGCGAGCATCGTCGGTGCCCCGGGCCCGCGCATCTCGGTCACCCCGCGCTTCGAGGACATGGCGGAGAACGGCGTGTCCGCGCAGCAGGTAGCGACGGTACTCGCGCAGAACGGCGTGCTCGTCCCCGCCGGCACGATCGACGATGACGGCTCGTCCATGGCGGTCCAGGTCGGCCAGCGCCTCTCGTCGGTCGAGGACGTCGCGACCATCCCGGTCGGTGCGGTCACGCTCGAGGACGTCGCCGACGTCGAGATGACGACGGACCCGACGACGTCCTACTCGCTCGTCGACGGCAAGGAGGCGCTGACCCTCTCCGTGACGAAGCTGCCCGACGCAAACACGGTCGAGGTCTCGCACGCCGTCCGCGACGCGCTCCCGGGCCTCGAGGAGATGGTCGCGGGCGCGACCTTCTCCGTCCTCGTCGACCAGGCCCCGTTCATCGAGGAGTCGATCAACAGCCTCGCGTCGGAGGGCCTGCTCGGCCTCGTCATGGCTGTCATCGTCATCCTCGCGTTCCTGCGCTCGGGCCGAGCGACCCTCGTCACGGCCGTGTCGATCCCGGTCTCGCTGCTCGTCGCGTTCGTCGGCATGCAGGCCGCGGGCTACACGCTCAACATCCTGTCCCTCGGTGGCCTGACGATCGCGATCGGCCGCATCGTCGACGACTCGATCGTCGTCATCGAGAACGTCGAGCGGCACATGCGCTACGGCAAGACGCGCCGCGCGACGATCGTCGACGCCGTGCGTGAGGTGGCGGGCGCGATCACCGCCTCGACCGTCACGACCGTCGCCGTCTTCCTGCCGATCGCGCTCGTCGGCGGCATGGCGGGCGTGCTGTTCCGCCCGTTCGCGTTCACCGTGGCCATCGCGATGGGCGCGTCGCTGCTCGTCGCGCTGACGATCGTCCCCGTGCTCGCGTACTGGATCCTGAAGTGGAAGGGCCACGGCACGAGCGAGGACGAGACGACCGCCGCCGACGACCTGAGCGACACCGCCGAGGCCACCGGCCTGATCCAGCGCAGCTACGGCCGCCTGCTCACGTGGGTCCTGTCGCACCGCTGGGTCACGGTCGGCATCGCCGTCGTCGTCCTCGTCGGGACGGGCGCGCTCACGCCGCTCATGAAGACGAGCTTCCTCGGCGACATGTCGCAGAACTCGCTCGGCATCACGCAGGCCGTCGCGCCGGGCACGGCGCTCGACGACCAGCTCGAGCAGGCCCGCGAGGTCGACGAGGCGCTGCGCGCGGTCGACGGCGTCGAGCTCGTCGCCGCGACGATCGGCTCGACCGAGAGCTCGGCGCTCCTCTCGGGCGGCAACGAGTCGATCTCGTGGTCGCTCACGACGGACGCCGACGGCGACCAGGCCCGGATCCAGGAGGACGTGCGTGCCGCGATCACGGCGATCGTCCCCGAGGAGGACGTGACCATCTCGCAGCTCGCGGGCATGGGCATGAGCTCCGACGTCGAGATCGCGGTCCGCGGCGCTGAGGCGGCCGACGTCGCGGCGGCGACTGAGACGATCGCGGAGGCGATGCGTCCCCTCGACGAGGTCGAGCAGGTCGCGACGTCGCTCACGACGGCGCGCCCGACCGTGTCGGTCGTGCTCGACCGCGCGCTCCTCGCCCAGATGGGCACGAGCGAGGCGCAGGTCTCGCAGGCGATCGCCGGCATGATCACGCCGCAGCAGATCGGCGCGGTGACGATCGACGGCTCGTCCGTGAGCGTCTACCTCACGCCGACGGACCCGCCCGCGTCGGTCGACGCGATCCGCGACCTCGCGATCGACCCGTCCGGCGTCACGGTCGACGACGTCGCCGAGGTGAAGGTCGAGGACGGCCCGGTCGCGATCACGACGTCGAACGGCGTGCGCAACCAGCTCGTCACCGTCACGCCGCTCACGGACGACCTGGGCCAGACGGCCTCGGTCGTCGGTGACACGCTCGACACGATCGACCTGCCCGACGGCGTCACGGCGGAGATCGGCGGCGTCACCGCCGAGCAGAACGAGGCGTTCTCCCAGCTGGGGCTCGCGATGCTCGTCGCGATCCTCATCGTGTACGTCGTCATGGTCGCGACCTTCCGGTCGCTCCTGCACCCGTTCCTGCTGCTGGTCTCGATCCCGTTCGCCGCGACCGGCGCGGTGCTGCTCCAGGTGGCGACGGGCGTCGCGCTCGGAGTCCCGTCCCTCATCGGCGTGCTGATGCTCATCGGCATCGTCGTGACCAACGCGATCGTGCTGATCGACCTCGTCAAGCAGTATCGCGACCGCGGCGTACCGATGACCGAGGCGCTGCACCGCGGATCGGTCCACCGCGTCCAGCCGATCCTCATGACGGCGTTCGCGACGATCCTCGCGCTCGCCCCGATGGCGATCGGCATCACGGGGCACGGCGGGTTCATCTCGCAGCCGCTCGCGATCGTCGTGATCGGCGGTCTGTTCTCGTCGACGCTCATGACGCTGCTCGTGCTGCCGGCGCTCTACCACCTGGTCGAGTCGATCGGCTCGCGCGGCGCCACGCGCACGCAGGACGTCTGACTCTCGGCGTGCGGGGCCTCGGGCGCGCGGTGATGATCGTGGGATGACGCAGAGCACCGAGGCCACGCCCGCTGACGAGACCCGAGACGTCCCTGCGCGCCGGGAGGACGACTCGGACGTGTCGCGCCGGACGACCGTGCGGTACGCCGTCGTGCGTGCCGTGCGCGAGTTCATGTCGGACCAGTGCACCGACCTCGCGGCGGCGCTCGTGTACTACTCGGTGCTCGCGATAGTCCCCGCGATCGTCGCGCTCGTGTCGATCCTCGGTGTGCTCGCGGACCCGCAGTCGGTGCTCGACGACCTGTTCAAGGTGCTCGAGGACCTCGGCTCGGGCGAGGCCGTCGAGACGCTGCGCCCGGTCCTCGAAGGGATCGCGAGCTCGTCCGCGGCAGGCTGGGGCCTCGTCCTCGGCCTCGTGACCGCCCTGTGGTCGGCATCCGCGTACGTCACCGCGTTCTCGCGTGCGGCGAACCGCGTGTACGGCGTCGAGGAGGGGCGGCCCGTGTGGAAGCTCCGCCCGATCATGTACGGCGTGACTCTCGCGCTGCTCGTCATGGTCGCGCTCATCGCGGTCACGCTCGTGGCGTCGGGCGACGTCGTGCGCGCCGTCGGCGGGCTCGTCGGCGAGGCCGACACGCTCGCGACCGTGTGGTCCGTGCTGCGCTGGCCGGTCGTCGCCGCCCTCGCGGTCCTCGTCGTCGCGATGCTCTACCTCGCGACGCCGAACGTGCGCCACGAGAAGCGGCGCTGGATCTCGCCCGGCGCCGCGACCGCGATCGTCGTGTGGGTCCTGGCGAGCGCGGCCTTCGGGCTCTACGTCTCCAACTTCGCGAGCTACGACGCGACGTACGGGGCGCTCGCCGGCTTCGTCGTCTTCCTCCTCGCGCTGTGGATCGGCAACCTCGCGCTGTTGTTCGGAATCGAGCTGGACGTCGAGCTGCGGCGCGCCCGCCAGCTCCGGCTCGGGCTGCCAGCGGAGCGCGACGTGATCGTGCGGTTGCGGGACACGCGTGCCATCCGGAAGCGCGCCGAGAAGGAGCGCGAGATGCAGCAGGAGGGCGCCGAGATCGCGCAGGAGAGCGCCGACGAGAGCAGGCCGTCCGACTCCTGACGTCCCGCCGGGGCAAGCGGGCCGGGAGGCATAGGCTTGGCTCGTGACCATCCCCAACATCATCACGATCGTCCGTCTGGTCGTGCTGACTCCCCTGTTCGTGGTGCTCGCGGTGCAGGGACGGGTCACGGCCGCTGTCGTCGCCCTCGCGGTCCTCGGCATCACCGACTGGGCTGACGGCTTCATCGCGCGCCGCTGGAACCAGGTGTCCGAGCTCGGCAAGACGCTCGACCCGCTCGCAGACCGGCTCGGGATGGGCGCGGTCATCATCACGCTCGCTGTCACCGGCAACGCGCCCTGGTGGATGCTCGCCCTCGTCGTCGTCCCCGACGTCATCCTCGCGGGCGGGATGCTCTTCCTCCTCGCGACGAAGCGGTTCCCGCTGCCCGAGCTCGAGGTGAACTTCCTCGGCAAGGCGCGCACCGCGCTCCTCATGGTGGGCCTGCCGCTGCTCCTGCTCGCGTCGTCCGACCAGGGCGGGCCGCTGTGGACGGTCGCATATCTCATCAGCGCCGCCGGGTGCTTCGGCCACGCGGCGGCAGCGACGTCGTACGCGTGGCAGGCGTGGCACCTCGTCTACCGCCCGGCGAAGTCCCCCGCCGCCGACTGAGGGACGCGGCCCGTCCTGCCCGACGGCGCACCTCCCCCCGACAAAGACGAACGCCCCCGGTCCGTGGGACCGGGGGCGTTCGTACGTTCCGTCAGAAGACGGTCCGCGAGATCACAGCGGGCGGATGTTCTCCGCCTGCGGGCCCTTCGGGCCCTGCGTGACGTCGAACTCGACCTTCTGGTTCTCGTCCAGCGAGCGGTAGCCGCTCGTCTGGATGGCCGAGTAGTGGGCGAACACGTCAGCGCTGCCGTCCTCGGGGGCGATGAAGCCGAAGCCCTTCTCAGCGTTGAACCACTTCACGGTTCCAACAGTCATTCCAAAACTCCTTCAGAGTGCTCGGACGGCCCCGCCCTTCGGGGCCCTTCCGTCGCGGTGTTCGGCGTCCACTCCTGAGGATCAAGATCGCAATGGAATGACCATTGCAGTGAAGACGAGCGAGGCACAGCAACTACCTCGGCATACTAGAGGCAAGATCACACGTTGCGCGAGACGTCGTGGGCACTTTTACCGGGATGTGATCACCGGTAGGGGCTTCCGCCCGCTACCCCCCGGGCTGCTCGTCCGCGAGGTACGCGGCCAGCGCCGCCGCCGACGTGATGGGCAACGAGCACGACGAGCCGCGGCACACGTACGCCGTCGGCTCACCGCCGATGGCAGGGCGGCCCGCAAGCGAGGGCACGGGCCCGTCCGGGTTCCCGACGACGATGACCAGGCCGGGCGCGTGCGCGGCCCACGCGGCGAGCGCGAGGGGTCCCGCGGCGAGCTCGCGCGGGTCGTCATCGCCGACGATCACCACCTCGCGCGGCCCGTCGAGCAAGGACTCCGCGACAGCGAGGCCCCACCCGGCGAAGCGCGGAGCGCCCGTCGCGAGGGCGCGGTAGGGCGCGAGCGCGGCGTCGGCCGCCACCCGGTAACCGAGGTCGCCGGTCATGGTCCCGAGCCGCACGAGCGCGCCGGCAAGAGCAGAGCGGCCGGACGGGCTCGCGTTGTCGGTCGGGTCGCCCGCGCGGACGAACAAGGGCGGTCCCTCGACGTCGGCTGCCGAGTCGTAGACGTGCCGCCCGTCGACGAACAGGTCGAGTGCTGACTCGACGAGCGACTGCGCGGTCGTGAACCACCGGGCCTCGCCCGTCGCGGCGAAGAGGGTGAGCAGGCCGTCGGCGAGCAGCGCGTAGTCCTCGAGCGAGCCGTCGGCGTCGGCGAGCCGGTCGCCGAGGGACGCGCGGCGCAGCCGCCCGTCGCGCAGGTGGTGCGAGACGACGTGGTCCGCGACCGCCTCGGCGACCTCGACGAGGTGGGGCGCGTCGAGGACACGGCCCGCCTCCGCGAAGGACGAGATCGCGAGGCCGTTCCAGGCGGTGACGATCTTCTCGTCCCGCCCTGGCGGCGTGCGCTGCGCACGGGCGGCGCGCAGGACGGGCCGCAGCCGCGCCCACCGGGCGCCGCGGTCGGCGTCGACGATCTCGGGCTCCTCGCCGGGCGGGGGAGCGGACGCGAACGCCTCGGGGTGCAGCCGCAGGACGGACGCCCCCTCCTCGAACGTGCCCGCCGCGGTCACGCCGCACGTGCGCGCGACCCACGCGGCGTCGTCGGGCTCGGGCGTGCTGGCGAGGGCCTCCGCGACCTGCTCCGGCGTCCACACGTAGTAGCGGCCTTCGACGCCCTCCGTGTCCGCGTCGAGGGAGGCCGCGAAGCCGCCGCTCGCGAGCATCTCCCGGGTCATGAACCCGGCGGTCTCGAGGGCGACGCGCCGTGCCCACACGTCGCCGGTCGCGCGCCACAGGCGGGCGTACACGCCCACGAGCTGGGCGTTGTCGTAGAGCATCTTCTCGAAGTGCGGCACGGTCCACGTCGCGTCGACCGAGTAGCGGGCGAAGCCGCCGCCGAGCTGGTCGTACAGCCCGCCCGACGCCATCGCCGCGGCCGTCGCGCGGACGGTGGCGAGCGCGACCGGGTCGCCCGTGCGGGCGTGGTGGCGCAGGAGGTGCTCGAGCGTCATCGACGGCGGGAACTTCGGCGCGTCGCCGAACCCGCCGTTCTGGTCGTCGCGTTCCGTGACGAGCACGGTCACCGCACCCGCGAGCTCCGAGGCCGACGGCGACACGGTCCCGCCGTCGACGCCGACCGGCATCGCATACGCGCCGCCCTCCTGCTCGGCCCCGGCCCGCAGGTACTCGACGAGCGATGCCGCCTGCCGCTCGACGTCGTCCCGACGCTCGACCCACGACTCTCTGACCGCGGCGAGGACCTGCCGGAACGACGGGACGCCTCGCACAGGCACCGGCGGGAAGTACGTGCCCGCGTGGAACGGATCGCCGTCCGGGGTGAGGAAGACCGTCATGGGCCATCCGCCCTGACGGGTGAGCGCGACGAGCGCGGCCATGTGCACCGCATCGACGTCGGGCCGTTCCTCCCGGTCGACCTTGATGCAGACGAAGCCCTCGTTCATCTGCGCGGCGGTCTCTGCGTCCTCGAAGGACTCGTGCGCCATGACGTGGCACCAGTGGCAGGCGGCGTAGCCGACGGACAGGAGGACGGGGACGTCGCGACGGCGTGCCTCCGCGAACGCCTCGTCAGACCACTCCCACCAGTCGACGGGGTTGTCGGCGTGCTGGCGCAGGTAGGGGGAGAGTGCAGACGCGAGACGGTTGGGCACGGCAGCCTCCATTGCTGGTCGTCTCCTCATTCTTGCCCGGGACCTGCGCTCGCGCCGGGCGCGGCCGCCGGCGTCCCGGAGGGCGGACGCGGCGCGGCGCCCGCCCTCCGGTCGTCAGCGCGTCACGGCCGCGGCGCTCCCGCGGCGGCGACGAGGGCGTAGTCCTCGTCGGTCAGCACGAGGTCGGCGCCCGTCACCCAGCCGTCGACCTGGGCAGGCGTGCGCGCGCCGACGATCGCGCCGGTGACGCCGCGCGTGCCGAGCACCCACGCGACCGCGGCGGCCGGCTGCTCGACACCGTGGCGGCGGGCAACCTCGCCGAGCGCGTCGCTGATCGCGAGGTTCTCCTCGAGGTGCGTTGTGAACGCCGGGTCGGCGTGGCGCCAGTCGTCCTTGGGCAGCGCGGCGACGCGCTCCGCCGAGAAGGCGCCCGTCAGCAGGCCCGAGCCCATCGGGCTGTAGACGATCGTGCCGACGCCGTGGTCGGCGCACCACGGCAGCAGCTCGGCGGCCGAGTCGCGGCGGATCGCCGAGTACGGCGGCTGCAGCGTGTCGACGTGCCCGAGCGCCTCCGCGCGCTCGAGCGCCGCGACGTCGTGGTTGGACAGGCCGATCGCGCGGACCTTGCCCTCGGCCTTGAAGTCGAGCATCGCCTGCCAGTACTCCTCGAGGGGCGTGCCGTCCTCGGCGGGCCAGTGCACCTGGTACAGGTCGATGCGCTCGACGTCGAGCCTGCGCAGGGAGTCCTCGAGCTGGCGGCGCAGCGCTCGCGGCTCGGCGATGCGCTCGGCGCGGGCCGAGGGGTCGGCGGACCAGTCCATGCCGCCCTTCGTGAAGACGTAGGGGCGGTCGGCCTCGGGCAGGTCGGCGAGGGCGCGAGCGACGACCTCCTCGGAGTGGCCGAGGCCGTAGACGGAGGCGGTGTCGATCCAGTTGACGCCACGCTCGACGGCGTGACGGATCGCGGTGATCGAGTCCGCGTCGTCCTGCTGGCCCCAGCCGAAGGCCCAGCCGCTGCCTCCGATGGCCCAGGCGCCGAAGCCGACGCGGGTGATGGTCATGTCGGTCGTGCCGAGGGGCACGGTCGTGAGGGAAGTGTCCATCTCCCCACTGTCCGGGCCTGACGGCCGCGACCGCAAGCGGGCGCTGACGTGGGCATGCGAGGGTGCGCCGGAGGTTGTATCACCTACGGCTCGAGTGTCGCGGCTTGCGAGATGCCGCTAAGACGTTCGTCCCGTGTGACCATGACACGTCTTTTTCCTGACGTCGCGCCGTGAAAGGCACCTCATGCGTCTGCCTCGCCTCCTCCGTTCCACCGCCGCCCAGGTGGTCGCCGTCGTCCTCGCTGCTGGGGTCGCCCTCGTCGCGGCACCCGTCGCGACCGCGGTGGCGCCGGTGGGCCTCGACGACTTCTCGGGCAACGTCCGGGGCGTGCGCACGGTCGAGACCGACGGGACGGCCAGCTTCACCGAGAACGGCGGCAAGGGCGTCGTGCGCACGACGCACCCCGGCGGCGGCGCGCCGAGCTCCGTGACCCTCCGGTACGCGATCCCGACGGCGGATCTCACCTCGGGCGGCAGCAACGGTCAGTTCTTCCTGGAGTTCGACTCGATCGTCAGGTCGTCGCCGTCCCCGGGAGAGGTCGCCGCGAACATCTGGATCACGCTCGTCGACTCTCTCGGCCGTGAGAGCATCGCGGCGTCGTCCGGCATCAGCAACGCCCCCGACGGCTACGGCATCGTCCGGCCGCTGTGCGACGCAGCCGCGGCCGGCTGCTCCGGGGGCTTCTCCGGCACCGCCGACTTCACGTCCGTCACGGAGATCGCCGTGACGGTCGCGCACCCGAAGAACCTCGACGGCGCCAACGAGCTGGTCGCCGTCATCGACGCGATCCGCACGACGCCGCTCGCCGGCGCGCAGCCGGCCCCGCGCGCCGCGTACGTCACGACCGAGTCGAGCACCTATCGCGGGGGAGCCGACGGGACCTCGGTCCACTTCCGGGTGCGCTACTCCGGGACGACGCCGTTCAGCGGTGGGGCGTGGGGCGCGAACGACTTCGCGGTGGCGACGACGGGCGGGACGACGGCACGCGTGACGTCGGTGACAGGAACCGCCGAGGACCACGTCGTCAAGGTCGCCGTCGGAGGTTCGTCCGGGACGGTGCGGCTCGATGTCCCGGCCGGGATGCTCCACGACACGTGGGGCCAGCCGACGGTAGGGAGCTCGGCAACGGTCGCGTACACGCGCGTCCCCGCCCCCGTCCTCCCTGAGCTCACCGCCGAGCAGCGCCACCTCGTCGTCGGTACGCCGCTCGACCTCCAGCTCGACGTGCCCGACCCGGCGGACTACCTTGTGATCTCTGGGATGCTCCCGCCCGAGCTGACCCTGTCGAGCAGCGGCCGGATCTCAGGGACGCCGACCGTGGCCGGCGACTTCTCTGCCACCATCCTGGCTCAGGACGAGTTCCGGCAGTCGGACGCGAAGACATACGAGTTTCGCGTCCTGCCGACGGTCACCTTCCCCGCCTCGCCGGACGTCAACCTGACCCTCGGCCTCCCGTCAGCGCCGTTCGGCATCGTCGCGCTGGGAGCTTCCGCCGGGACGGTCGCACTCACGCTCGACGGGCTCCCCGCAGGAATGTCGTTCGACCCCGTGACGCGCACGGTCAGCGGCACACCGACGGCCGCAGGAACGTTCCCGCTCACTGCCGTAGCGACGAGCGTCGCTGTTCCGAGCCTCGAGCTCGGCCGCGCCCGGGTGCAGACGCTGACCGTCGGCGTACCGCCGTCCGCGGAACCGCTAGGCAGCATCTTCGTCCGGGAGGCGCAGCCGTCGACCATCCCGCTCCCACCGGGCAACGCCTACCAGGTCGTCGCCGGGAGCCTGCCGGTCGGCATGGTGATCTCCGGAGCCTCGATCACGGGAGTGCCGACCGGCGCGGGGACGTCGTCGTTCACCCTGTTCGTGACCAACCCCTTCGGCTCGAGCACGATCACCGGGTCGATCGTCGTCGGGAGCTCCGTCGTCGTCCCCGGGGCGACGCGCGACGCCGTCGTGGGCGAGGCGTTCTCCCACGAGGTCCTGGCGACAGGACTTCCCGCCCCGGACGTGACGGTCTCGCAGGGCACGCTCCCGCCCGGCGTCACCGCCCGGGTCGAGGGTGCTCTCCTCACGCTCAGCGGGACACCCACGGTCCCGGGAACGTACGACGTGGCGGTCCGTGCCGTCCGGACCCTGTCCGGCGACGACGTGAGCGCGACGATCCGTGTCATCGTCCGCGAGAAGCCGGTCGTGACGCCAGCCTCGGACCTCACGGTCCACCTCGGTGACGCCGTCGACCGGACGTTCGTCGCGACGGGCGACCCCGCTCCCGCCTGGACGGCGACCGGGCTCCCAGCAGGAGTGAGAGCAACGGACCTGGGCGACGGCAGCGTGCGGATCCACGGCACGCCGACCACGAGCGGGACGAGCGCCATGACCTTGACCGCGACGAACATGGCTGGCTCAGCATCGACCAGCTTCGTGCTGCACGTCCAGAAGGCGCCTGCGTTCACGAGTGCCGACGACCTCGACCTCGAGGCGGGTGTGCCCGTGTCCGCCGTCGTGACCGTCGACGGCTACCCCGTGCCGACGATCACGGCGACCGGGCTGCCTCAGGGTCTGACGTTCGCGGACCGCGGCGACGGCACGGCGACGATCAGCGGGACGCCGGCCCGCGGCGGGGCGACGACGGTCCGTCTGACCGCGACGAACGTCGTGAGCGCCGCGACGACCGACGTCGAGGTGACGGTCGTCGAGAAGCCTGCGGTGACCTCCGACCCCGTGGCGAAGGTCGTCGCGGGCGGCGCGGTGAACCTGACCGTCACGTTCGGAGGGTTCCCGGTCCCCGCGCTCGCCCTCGAGAGCGCGGGTGCCGGAGCGGCAGGCGTCGCCCGGGTGATGGCGGCGAGCCGCGGAGTCCTCGCGGCCGGACCGGCCCCGGTCGCAGCTACGACCCTTCCGCCGGGACTGACCTTCACCGACAACGGCGACGGCACGGCGACGATCGCCGGGAGGCCCACGGTCGGTGGGCTCTTCCGGCCTACGGTCGTCGCGACGAGCAGCGCGGGCGTGACCCGCCAGACGCTCGACCTGACGGTCGCCGCGATCACGACGACGGACGTCTCGGGGGACGAGGAGGTCGTGGTCGGCGACAAGGTCGACCTGACGTTCCGCGCGGGTGGCTACCCGACGCCCGTCCTGCGCGTCGTCGGCACCCTGCCGCTCGGACTGACCTTCACCGACAACGGCGACGGCACCGGCACGCTCCGGGGGACCGTGCTCGTGACGGGGACGCACACCGTGACGATCGAGGCGGACAACGGCGCGGTCCGGCGCTTCTCGGCGACGATCGTCGCCGCCGTCCAGGAAGCGCCCGGAACGGACGACGGCGCCGACGACGGTGGCGGCACGGACGAGCCCACGCCAGGTCCCGCGGACGGCACGGACGAGCCCGCGGACGACACGGACGAGCCGACGCCGACCGACGACGACTCGACCGACGGCGACTCGACCGACGGCGACTCGACCGACGGCGTCGACCGGCTGCCGCGCACCGGCACCGAGGGGCTGACCTCGCTCGTCGTCGCGCTGGCGGCGATCGCGCTCGGTGCGCTCATGGTGGAGGTCCGGCGCCGCAGGGCATAACGGCCCCAACTGGTCGACGGAACGGCTCATCTTTACCCGGGGTTGAGCCGATGGAGAAGGTATGACGGACATCAACAGCGCGCCCGGGTTGGTGGGGACGCACACGCCTGCGGCTCACCGCAACCGCGTGCTGGGCCGTCACAGCTGGACGGTGCTGCGCGACCTGCGCCGTCCGAGCAAGCTTGGCGGACGCATCGACCGGCTCTTCGTGGGCCCGGGCGGCATCGTCGTCGTCGAGAGCGCCCGCTGGCTGGGCGACGTCGCGGTCGAGCGCGGCGCGCTCCGCCTCGACGGTGTCCCGAAGGACGAGGCCGCCGAGCACGCGGGCATGACCGCCGCGCACATCGCCGCCCTCCTCCCGGCGGACCTGCGCACGTCGGTCCGCGCCGTCGTCTCCCTCGCGTACCAGGACCTGGCGCCCGCCGCCGTCGGCCCCGCCGACGTCATCGGTGAGGCCAGCCTCGAGAAGTGGCTGCTCGACCTCCCGGCGCGGCTCGACGCGCAGCGCGCGGACGAGGCGGCGTGCCTCCTGCTCGAGCTGCTCGTCGGCCGCACCCCGGACGTCTCGACGTCGGTCGAGCTGGACGCCCCGCGTCGCCGCCGCGCGATCAAGGAGCCGACCGAGCTGCACCTGCAGATGACGACGATCCAGCCGCCGACGACCGGCGAGACCCCGGTCGTCTCGACGTTCGTCACGCCCGCCTCCCCGCGCAGCGACCGTCTGGCCGCCGCGCCGGTCGAGCAGCCCGCCGTGCCGACGCGCACGCGCCGCGCCTCGGGCGTCTGGCCTGTCGTGTGGTTCGGCGCCGCGCTGGTCGCGTTCCTCAACATCGAGGCGCTCGGCCGCCTGTTCGGCTGAGCCGGCCGCACCTTCCCGTCGACGCGGTCCCCTGACCGCGGGAGGCTAGAGCCCCGCGGTGAGCCGCAGCACGCTCGCGCGCACGTCCTCCACGGACCGGTCCGGCTGGAACAGCAACCACTCGAGCCCGGCGACGAGCACCGCACCGAAGGTCGCGGCGCCGACGAGCGACGCGTCCTCGCCGGGCGAGATCTCGCCGACGACGTCGGCGAACGTCGCGATCGTCACCGCGCGCAGCGCGCCGATCGTCTCCTGCCACTCGCGCTCGACGCGGAACACCTCCGCGGCCATGAGCTTCGCGAAGTCCGGGTTGGCCTGCATCGACGAGAGCAGCGCGCCGACGACCGCGGAGAGCGCCTCGCGCCCGCGCAGGTCGCCACGCGCCTCGTTGATCGTCGTCTGGAGGCGCTCGCTGCCCTCCGCGAGGGCGGCCTCGAGGATCTCCGACTTCGACGTGAAGTTGTAGTAGACGCTGCCCTTCGCGACGCCCGCGGCGAGCGCGATGTCGTCGACGGACGTTGCCGAGAAGCCGCGCTCGGCGACGAGCCGCACCGCGGCCTCGATCACCTGCGCGCGGGTCCCGCGTCGTCGTGCGGCATGGCCGTCGGTCCTCGGGGTGGTGGCGTCGCTCATGCTGCCGATCCTCCCAGAGCGGCCGACGGCCCGCCGAACGGTCATGCTCAGAGCGCGATCGCCGGGTGCAGGCGGTCGAGCGTCCACGTGCGCATCCGGCTGGCGCGCCACGCGGTGACCGCGAGCGAGCCGAGCAGGACGCCCCCGAGGACGAGCGTGCTCGCCACCAGGCGGCCGTCCGCACCGCCCGTGATGACCTGGCGCAGGCCCTGGACGGCGTACGACATCGGCAGCCACGGGTGGATCGCCTGGAAGAACGACGCCGTCGTCTGCACGGGGTAGGTGCCGCCCGAGCCGGCGAGCTGCAGCATGAGCAGCGCGAGGATGAGCACCTTGCCCGCCGCGGGCCCCGCGAGGGCGAGGATCGCCTGCTGCAGCGCGAAGAAGGTCGCGGCCACGAGCACGGTGAACGCGATCGTGCCGGGGACGTTCGTGAGGTCCATGCCGAGGCCGAGCGCGACGACGGAGAGCATCACTCCCGCCTGCGCCGCACCGATGAGCAGGCCGGGGAGGTAGCCGGCGATCGCGACGCGCCAGCCGGAGACGGGCGCGGCGAGCGCCCGCGGCGGCACGGGCCGCAGCACGAGCCACGTGATGAGCGCGCCGACGAACAGCGCGAGCGACAGGAAGAACGGCGCGAAGCCCTCGCCGAAGCCCTCGGCCTGCGCGAGGTCGGAGTCGGCGACCGTGACGGGCGCGGCGACGACCGCGGCACGCTGGGCGCGCAGGTTCGCGTCGTCGTCGGGGATCTGCTCGGCGCCGCTGGCGAGGCCGTCGGCGAGCTGCCCCGCGCCGTCGTGCAGCTGCGTGGTGCCGTCCGCGAGCCTGTCGGCACCGTCGGCGAGGCGGGCGGTGCCGTCGGCGAGGGTGCCCGCGCCGGTCGCTGCGCTGCGCGCGCCGGTGCGCAGCCGGGACGCGCCTCCGGCGAGCTCGGAGGTGCCGTCGGAGAGCGTTCGCGTGCCGTCGCTCAGCGTCTCGGCGCCCGCGGAGAGGGTTCTGGCGCCCTTCGCGGCGTCCTTGAGGCCCTTCGCGAGCGTGCCCGAGCCCTGGGAGAGCGTCGTCGACGACGTCGCGAGCCTGCTCGCGCCCTTGTCGACGGCGGTCGCGCCCGTCGCGAGCGCGGTGGCGCCGTCGGAGAGCTTGGAGGTGCCGTCGGCGAGCGCGCCGGCGCCCTTCTCGAGCGTGCCGAGGCCCGTGCTGAGCGACGTGGCGCCGGCAGCGAGCTGGTCGACACCGTCACGCAGCGTGGGCTCGGTCCCGGTGCTCGGGTGGAGCTGCGCGTCGATCGCGGCGGCTCCGGTGGCGGCGGCCTGGAAACGCTCGACGAGCGTCGCGCCGTCGAGCGCGCCGAGCTTCGCGAGGGCCTCCTTGTTCGCGGCGATCACGCCCTGCACCTTCGGGTCGGCCGCGGACGGGTCGCTCGCCGCGAGCATCGCGGTGTTCTGCGTGAGGAGCGTCGCGACGTCGGCGAGCTGCTGGGGCAGTCCCTCGATCGTCGGCTGGGACGCGGCGAGGCCGGCCGCGAGGCTGTGCGCGCCGTCAGCGAGGCGGGCGGTGCCGGACCGGAGGTCCTGGGCGCCCGTGCTGAGGGCGTCGGCGCCGTCGGCGGCAGACGCTGCGCCTTCTGCGAGGTCCGTCGCGCCGTCGTGCGCGTCGGCGAGGCCGTCGGCGAGGGCGGTCGCGCCGTCCGCGAGGTCGCCCGTGCCGTCGGCGAGCGTTCCGGCGCCGGTCGCGAGCTTCCCCGCGCCGGACGCGAGGGTCGTGCCGCCCTTCGCGAGGGTCGACGTGCCGGTCGCGAGGTCGGACGCGCCGTCCGCGAGCGTCGAGGCGCCGCTGTCGAGGCGCTGGGCGCCGTCGTCGAGACGGGCCACCCCCTGGTGCGCGGAGCTGACGCCGTCGGCGAGCGTGCGCAGACCCTCCGCGAGGGAGGCTGAGCCGTCCGCCGCGGAGGCCGCGCCGTCGGCGAGGGTCACGGCGCCGTCGGCGACCTGGTCGGACGCGTCGGTGAGCCGGATCGCACCGTCCGACGCCGTGGCGAAGCCGTCGCGCGCGGAGCCGAGGCCGACGAGGACCGTGTCGACCGCGTGCGCGCCGATCTCCTCACGCACCGCGGACTCGACCTGGACCATCGCGGAGCGGCCGAGCGTCGTCGCGAGGAACGAGTTCGCGTCGTTGTACGTGACGTCGATGCGTGCCTGCTCGGGGGCGTCGCCGCCCGCGCTGACGATCGTCTCGGAGAAGTCCGCGGGGATCGTCACCGCGAAGTAGTAGTCGCCGTCGGAGACGCCCGCGAGAGCGTCGTCGCGCGACGTGACGCGCCAGTCGAGGTCACCCGACTCGACGAGCTTCTCGGTGATCTGCGCGCCGGCGTCGACGGGCTCGCCGTCGCGCTGCGCGGCGACGTCCTCGTTGACGAGGGCGACGGGCAGCTTGTCCATGTTGCCGGTCGGGTCCCAGAACGCCCACAGGTACAGGGCGCCGTAGAGGAGGGGGATGAGGATGAGGGCGCCGACGGCGACCTTGGGGAGGGTGCCGCGGCGGAACCGGCGGAGCTCGCTCCCTGTCGATGCTGCAGAGATCATGAGGTCTTCCTGGGGGAGGTCAGGCGTCGAGCTGCGGGCCGGTGGTCAGGCGCACGACGCGGGGCGACGTCTGCCAGGTCATGGCCTGCACCTCCCCTGCGGACGCGACGGAAGCGATGACGGTGACGCCCGCGGCGGCGAGGCCGGCGAGGCTGTCCCAGACGAGCTGGCGGCGCGCGGCGTCGTGCACCTGGTCGAGGTCGTCGACGACGAGGAGGCGCGGCTGCGCGAGCATCGCGACGGTGATGCGCAGGAGCATCGCGTCGACCTCGTCGAGGTCCCACACGACCGTGTCGAGCGCGGGCAGGTGGCGTTCGCCGAAGACGGCGGAGGCGGCGTCGCGGTACGTCTGCTCGGTGAGGCGCGGGGCGCGGCGGTACCAGGGCGTGAGCCAGGTGAGGCGCTCGCGGAGTGTGTCGGCGACCGTCACCGAGTCGTCGAGGCGGTCGATCGCGTCGAAGCCGGCGACGGCGGCGAGCTTCTGGACGGCGTAGCGCTCGCGGGGCAGCTCGTGGCCGAGGACGGTGAGCTGGCGTGTGCTGCGGTCGGGCCGCATGCGGCCGGCGAGGGTGAGCAGGAGGCTCGTGCGGCCGGAGCCCTGGGGTCCCTGGAGGACGACGAGGTCGCCCTCGCGGACGTGGAGGGAGACGGGTCCGTAGACGGTTCCGCGTGCGGACGTGAGCGTGAGGTCCTTCGCCTGGACGACGGCGCGGCGCGGCGCGGGCTGGGAGGGCGGCGCAGCGTGCGCGGGTGCGGCAGGGAGGTCCTCGACCTCGGTGCGGCTCGCGGGAGGGGTGGGGTTCATAGTCCTGTTCCTGAGCTTGCGGCAGTCTTTTGATCTGACCGGTCAGTTCAAAATTAGGTCGGGCCGGGACGAGCGTCAACCGGAGGCGGCCAGAAGCGGCGAGGATCACAGCGGGCGGACGGCAACCGGGCGACCGCCTGTCGGTAGGCCGACGGCGACGCCCGCAGTCGCGGGCAGGGTGCGCGTGGGGGCGTCCTCGGCACCGGGGCGGTCCGGCGCGACGGCGATGACCCGGGCTCAGCCCTTCCAGGCCCAGGTCAGCGAGGGCGACTGCCGCACGGACCCGTAGTCGCGCCACATCGCGCGGGCGTCGGCCTTCTGCCGCGCCGTGCACGTCCGCGCGTAGTACATGACGGCCGTGCGCCCCGTGATCACCGACGCCATGCAGTCCGCCTGCAGCTCGCCCGGCTCGGCCGGCCCGCGGGCGTAGAGCCGCTCGGCGCTCGCGGTCGACTCCTCGTACGCGCTCTCGCCGTCGACGAGCGGGCGCACCTGGACGACGTGCGCGCACTCGTGCAGCGCCGTGTGCTCGAGCACGGCGTCGGGCAGGCCCGAGCGCAGCCGGATCGACTGGGTCCAGCGTGCCTGCCCGTCAGCCCACGCCCACGACGAGCGGGCCTTGCCGACGGTCTGGCCCGACCGCACGTCGGGCGAGTCGACGTAGATCGGCGTGAGCGGGCAGAAGTCGCGCACGGCGGCGCGAGCCCGAGCGACGTACGCGGCGTGCTCCTGGCTGTCCGACTGGAAGATCGTGAGCTCGGGGCTCGTGCGGACCGTGCCGGTGCCCGGGTCGAGCACGACGCGGTACGTCGCGTCGCCCGCCCGGCTCGGCACGGGGAGCGCGACGGCCGTGGTCTCGGCCACCTCCTCGGCGACCGGCGTCCACCGCCCGCCGTCCCGGCGCTCGAGCCGGAGCGTCGGCCCGGCCGCACTCACCTCGACCGTGACGACGACGTCCTCGTCCGTCGCGGCGACGTCCGGGTGGTCGACGTCGGTGATCGTCGCGTGCGCCCCCGTCGCGCCCGCTCTCTCGTCCGCGCCCGCGGCGACGGCACGGACGAGCCCGTCGCCCGTCAGGCCCGGGGCCGAGGGGCGCGGAGCCGCGGACACGAGGACCCAGGACAGCGCGAGCGCACCCGCGAGCGCCGGCACGGCGCGCCGCGTCCAGGTGTCTCGCCGCACTGGTCCTCCTCGCCCCGGGTGCCGTCGTCGTGAGCGACCTGTCCATCGTGCCCCGTCGTGCCGACGACGGCCAGGACGGCCGGACCTGGTCGGGCGCTCGTGCGGCGTGCGTGCAGGTCGGCCGACGTGCAGCGCGCCACGGTCCCGGTAGCGTGGGCAGGGTGGCCGCCCGACCCGGGCTGCCGCACCGACGAGCGACGAGGAGGACCGACGTGGCTGACGACAACGACGAGGGCATGGTCGACAAGCTGATCCTGATCGGCACGTCCGCGCTGGCGGCGTGGCTGGCGCAGAAGCTCCTCGGCGCGGTGTGGAAGAAGGCGACGGGGCACGACGCCCCGAAGGACCCGCTCGACAACGAGTCGAATATCGCGGGCATCGTGACCTTCGCGGGCGTGACGGGTGCGGTCGCCGCGCTGAGCCGCATCGCTGCGAACAAGGGCGCGCGCAAGGTGACGTCGCGGATCTCTGCGGGGCGCACCCTGAAGGCCTCGCGCTGACGCGGGTCCTGCACGCTTCGCGCTGACGCCCTGGCAGACGGCTCGGCCCCCTCGTCGCTCGCGACGAGGGGGCCGAGGTGTGTCCGGGGTCAGCCGACGGCGACGCGGATCTCGTTGCGCCACGGGTCGGCGAACGTGAGCACGGCGCCGTCGTCCGCGGCGGCGACGCCCGCGTGCTTGAGGCGGTCGGCGAGCGCGCCGACCTCGTCGCGCGTCGGGACGACGATCGACACCTCGCCGAGGCCGAGGTTCACGGGCCGCGGGCCAGCGCCCATCGACGCCCACGTGTTCATCGCCATGTGGTGGTGGTAGCCGCCGGCGGACACGAACAGGGCCGAGCCCATCTCGGTCGTCGCCTCGAAGCCGAGGGTGTCGACGTAGAAGCGGCGCGCGGTCGGGATGTCGCCGACCTGCAGGTGGACGTGGCCGAGGGTCGCGGCCGAGGCATGCGGGGCAGCGAGGACGGCCTCGTCGAGGTGCTGCTGCATGAATGCGTTCGGGTCGAGGTGCAGCGTGGCCATCTCGACGTGGCCGTCGCGCCAGCGCCACTGGTCGCGCGGGCGGTCGACGTACAGCTCGATGCCGTTGCCCTCGGGGTCGTCGAGGTAGAACGCCTCGGAGACGAGGTGGTCGCCCGCGCCGGTGTAGAGCTGCGGGGTGAGCGTCGCGACGCGCGCGAGCGTCGCGGCGAGGCCTGCGGCGTCGGCGAAGAGGATCGCCGTGTGGAACAGGCCGGCCTCGCCAGGGCGGCGCGGCGGCAGGTCGCGAGCCTCACGCAGGACGACGAGCGGCGTCGTGCCGCGGCCGAGGGTGACGACGGCGTCGCGGCCGTCCGCGGCGTCGTTCGCCAGGACCTCGAGCGCGATGACGTTCGTGTAGAAGGCGACCATCGCGTCGATGTCGCGGACGTACAGCGTGACCGCGTCCATGTGCGTCTCGGCTGCGAGGCGGTCGCCGGGCAGGAGGGCGGAGGGTGCGGCGGCGTGGGCGCTCGCGGCGTCGATCATGTCTCGGCTCATGTCTTCAGTCTCCCCCGAGAAAGTTGAAGCGTCAACCATTCTCGGTGTGAGGACGGGCACGGCCGCGAGGCGCGGCGGGCGGTAGGCTGGTCAGGAACGACAGGGGAGCGCTGCCGCCCGCACGGACGGTGAGCGCTGAGAGTGCGGACCACCGCAGACCCTCGAACCTGATCCGGTTAGCACCGGTGTAGGGAGTCGGGATTCTCTCCACGTCGTGCGCCGCAGCACACGCGGGGCGCGACGCGGCACCCCTCCTTTGACCTAGGAGGACACCAACGCATGAGCACCACCACCCGCCGCCGCAAGGGCACCGCAGCCACGCTCGCAGCGATCGCCACCACGAGCCTGCTCGTCGCCTGCTCCACCGAGCAGAGCCCGGCGACCACGACGACGACGGCCGGCCCGCCGACCGGCAAGGTCACCCTCGTCACCCACGACTCTTTCGAGCTCACCGACGAGCAGAAGGCCGACCTCGAGGGGCTCGGCCTCGACGTCGAGGTCACCCAGCTCGGCGACGGCGGCACCCTCGTCAACCAGCTCATCCTCACCAAGGACTCCCCGCTCGGCGACGTCGCCTACGGCATCGACAACATCTTCGGCGCACGCGCCCTCGAGGCCGGCGTCTTCGCCGACCACGCCTCCCCCGCCCTGCCCGACGCCGCGAAGGACCTCCTGCTCGAGGGCTCGACCGCGCTCACCCCGATCGACCAGGGCGACGTCTGCATCAACGTCGACGACCGCTGGTTCGACGCGCACCCCGACGTGCCCGTCCCCGCGACCCTCGACGACCTCGCCGACCCCGCGCTCAAGGACCTCGTCGTCCTCACCAACCCCGCGACGTCGACCCCCGGCCTCGCCTTCCTCGCCGCGACCGTCGGCGCCTACGGCGAGGACGGCTACCTCGACTACTGGACGAGCCTCAAGGACAACGGCGTGAAGATCTCCGACTCCTGGTCGGACGCCTACTACGTCGACTTCTCCGGCGGCGGCGAGGGCGGCCCGCGCCCCGTCGTCCTCTCGTACGGCTCGTCGCCCGCCTACACGCTCGACGGCGACGAGTCCACGACGTCGTCCCTCCCCGCGACGTGCTTCCGCCAGGTCGAGTACGCGGGCGTGATCGCCGGCTCCGACAACCCCGCCGCTGCAGGTGCACTCGTCGACTACATGCTCTCCGCCGACTTCCAGGCGGCCCTCCCTGACACGGTGTACATGTACCCGGTCGACCCGGACGTCGACCTGCCCGAGGCGTTCGAGAAGTTCGGGCCGCTCGCCGAGAAGACGATCACGGTCGACCCCGCGACGCTCGCGGAGAACCGCGACGCCTGGATCGAGTCGTGGACTGACACGATGCTCGGCTGAGACGAGCACGACCGTGACGACGACCCTCGCACCGGCACCGACCGGGAACCGCGCCCCCCACGGGGACGCGGCACCCGGCGGTGCCCGGCGCAGGGCGACCGGGCGTGCGCTCTGGTTCGCCGCCGTCGGGGTCCCGGGACTGTTCCTCGCGGTCTTCTTCCTGTGGCCCGTCGCGACGATGATCCTCAAGGGCTTCGCGTCGCCCGACGCCGCGGCGCACCCCGCGTGGTCGCCCGCCGCCTGGGACCTCGGCGGGTTCGGCGAGGTGCTCGGCCGCCCGCGCACGTGGCGCGTCGTCGGCCTGACCTTCCTGCAGGCCGGCCTCGGGACCGTGCTCTCCGTCCTGCTCGGCCTCCCCGGCGCGTACGTGCTGTACCGGCGGACGTTCCCCGGCCGTGCGTTCGTGCGTGCGGTCGTCACGGTGCCGTTCGTCCTGCCGACCGTCGTCGTCGGTGTCGCGTTCCGCAGCCTGTTCATGGACGCAGGCCCGCTCGGCGGGCTCGGCCTCGACCAGAGCCTCACCGCGATCGTCGTCGCGCTCGTCTTCTTCAACTACTCCGTCGTCGTGCGCACGGTCGGCGGTTTCTGGGCGCAGCTCGACGCCCGTCCCGAGCAGGCCGCGCGCGCCCTCGGCGCGAGCCCGCTGCGCGTCCTGCGCACGGTCACGCTGCCCGCGCTCGCCCCCGCGATCGCGTCGGCCGCCGCGCTCGTCTTCTTCTTCTGCGCGACGGCGTTCGGCACCGTCCTCATCCTCGGAGGCAGCCGCTTCGGCACGATCGAGACGGAGATCTACGTCCGCACGACGCAGTTCCTCGACCTGCGCGCGGCCGCGGTCCTGTCGGTCCTGCAGCTCGTCGTCGTCGCGGCCGTCCTGTGGGTGTCGGGCCGCGCGTCGGCACGGCGCGTGCGTGCGCTCGCCCTGCTCGGCTCGGCTCCCGGCGAGCGACGGCTGCGCCCGCGCGGGCTCGGTGCGGGCGGCTGGGCGAGCCTCGCCGTGACAGCCGTCGTCGTGCTCGGGCTGCTCGTGTGGCCCATGGCGAACCTGCTGCTGCGCTCGCTGCGCACGGCCGACGGCACGTGGACCCTGCAGAACTACCGGAACCTCGCCGAGCCCGTCGCGGGCTCGTCTGTGACCGCGTGGCAGGCCGCGGGCACCTCGCTGCGGACGGCTGCGGTCGCGGCCCTGATCGCCGTCGTCGTGGGCGGCCTCGTCGCGCTCGTGGTGTCCCGGCGCCCACGCTCACGGGCAGGCCGTCGCGGCCTCGCGCTGCTCGACGGCGTGTTCATGCTGCCGCTCGGCGTCTCGGCCGTGACGGTCGGCTTCGGGTTCCTCGTGACGCTCGACCGACCGCTCGGCCTCGGCGTCGACCTGCGCTCGTCGGGGCTGCTCGTGCCCGTCGCGCAGGCGGTCGTCGCGATCCCCATCGTCGTGCGCACGGTGCTGCCGGTGCTCCGCGCGCTCGACCCGCGCCTGCGGGAGGCGGCCGCGACGCTCGGCGCTCGCCCCGGCCGCGTGCTCGCGACGGTCGACCTGCCGCTCGTCACGCGTCCGCTCGGTCTCGCCGTCGGCTTCGCGTTCGCGGTGTCCCTCGGCGAGTTCGGTGCGACGGCGTTCCTCGCGCGGCCCGACTCGGCGACGCTGCCGGTCGTGATCTTCCGGCTCATCGGGCGGCCGGGTGCGGAGAACTTCGGGACGGCGCTCGCCGCGGCGGTCGTCCTGGCCGTCGTGACGGCGACAGTGATGGTGGTGGCCGAGCGGATGCGCGGCGACAAGGCAGGAGAGCTCTGATGGTCGATGTGGTGGTGGCGCGCAGCGCCGCTTCGGACGCTCCCGTCACGCCCGCGGAGGGTGCGCCCGGGCTGAGGCTGCGCGACGTCGTCGTCGGGTACGAGGGAGCGTCGCGCCGCGACGCCCCCGTGCGTGCGGTCGACGGCGTCTCGCTCGACCTGCCGCGCGGGCAGGTGCTCGCGCTGCTCGGTCCGTCCGGCTGCGGCAAGTCGAGCCTCTTGCGCGCGGTCGCGGGCCTCGAGCGGTCGACGGGCGAGATCTCCTGGGGCGGGCACTCGCTCGCGGGGCTGCCCGTGCACGAGCGCGGCATCGGCCTGATGTTCCAGGACGGCCAGCTCTTCCCGCACCGCGACGTCGCGGGCAACGTCGCCTACGGCCTCGAGGGCCGCGCCCTGCGCGGCGGGCGACGTGAGCGCATCCCTGCCGCGCGCCGTCGGGCACGCGTCGCGGAGCTGCTCGACGCCGTCGGCCTCGCAGGCTACGAGTCACGGCAGGTCTCGACCCTCTCGGGCGGCGAGCGGCAGCGCGTCGCGCTCGCCCGCTCGCTCGCGCCGGCCCCCGGGCTGCTGCTGCTCGACGAGCCGCTCTCGGCGCTCGACCGCGAGCTGCGCGAGCGCCTCGCGGTTGACCTGCGCGCCGCCCTCCTCGCGACGGGCACCACCGCCGTGTTCGTCACGCACGACCAGGACGAGGCGTTCACGGTCGCCGACCGTGTCGCGGTCATGTCGCGCGGTCGCGTGCTGCAGGAGGGGACTCCCGCCGAGCTCTGGGCCGCGCCCGCGGACCGCACGGTCGCGTCCTTCCTCGGCTACGAGGTGTTCGTCACGGTGGACGGGGCGTCGCTCGCGGTACCACCGGGGGGCTTCCGCCTGCTGGGGCTGGGTTCCGTCGGCCAGGACGCGCCCGTCGGAGCGGAGCGCGACATGGCGCTCTTGCGCCGCGGGGTCGTGACGGGCGTCCCGTTCCGTCGCGGTGCGGCGTCGGCGCTCGTCGAGATTGAAGGACTCGGCACGGTCACGGTCCACGAGGCGGCGACGGGGGCCCGGGCGCTCGAGACGTTAAACGTGGGTGATGTCGTGCAGCTACGCCTCACCCTGGGCCGGTGCGCACCCTGCGCGTGAGACACGCGTGAGTCTCGTTAGTCGAGACGAGCGGGTGAATGCTCGCACCCCCTCAGGAGGTCGAAAGCAGATCGTGGGGCGCGGAATCTCGCGGAAACCTGGCTCCGTGTGTGTCGTTGCTGGTCAGGGGTGACGCGCAGGGTGATCCACAGGAGCGCTCTTCCGGTTGCGGGACCCTCGGGTCGTTGGCACGCTTCGGTGTGCACGCCAAGCGTGCAGCGACGTCGCTCGCCTGGGCCCTGTGTCACCGGCCATGGCGCGACTAGCCAGAGATGCCGCCAGGCGTCGGGGTGAGGTGCGGGGGCACCGCATCCCAGACGCAGGTCCGCGCAGGTCCGTCACGGTCGCCGTGAGATCTTCGTGGCGCCCTGGCGCCGCCGGTTCGGGGGAAACGGTGGCGTGGGTGTGGTGCGCCGGGTCCTGGATCGGGGGATCGGACCCGGCGCTTTCTCATGTCCGCCGCGTACGTTCTCGGTCCGACGCATGAGACGCGCTCGTGTTGTTAGGCATGCCTCAGTAAGTTGAGCCTTACTTCACTGTTCGCGCGGCCGACGGCCCCGTCTGGTCCCGCGCCTGGACTTCACCGGAGCTCTCTATGACAACGACCAGAGGTCGTCGCGCCCTCGGGGCGGTACTGACAGCCGCCCTCACCCTCGCCGGCGTGGCAGCAGTCGCACCCTCCGCGCATGCAGCGGGACTCGCCACGGCGATTGACGACGCCCAGCTCGACTGGGGCGTCAGCGGCTACGCCCAGCAGGGCGTGTTCGGCGCGTGGACGTTCGGTGCCTTCCAGGGCGACGCGAGCTACCTCGACGGCACCGCAGGCCAGACCGAGTACGCCGTCGACGCGTACCCCGCGTCGTCCTTGCCCGTCGGTATCACCCCCAACGCGGTGCGGTTCTCGGGCGGCACCGGAAGCCTGGATCGGACGACCGGGGACGTGACGGTCTCGTGGACCGGGTCCTACACCGTCAACGCCTACCCCTCGACCTTCGGCGCTCCGTCGGAGACCTACGCGGACCCGCAGCTCGTCATCGCTGACGGCGCGGCGCGACTGACCTTCGATGTCACCTTCGGCGAAGGCAAGGACACGGGAGGCGCGACCGTGCCGGCCGTCGACGCTGGCCGGATCGCCGTCGCCACGGTCGCGGACGTCGACGTCGCCGACGTTCTCGACGGGGACTTCCGCCTGCAGCCCGACTACCAGGGCGTGACCCTCCCCAGCAGCGTCGTCACGAACCAGAGCACGTCGTGCGTCGCCTCGGGCGGCGCGACCGGCTGGTGGGGCTCGTGGCCTGAGGAGTTCGTCGCGGTCGTCCCGACGTCCCTCAAGTCGCACTTCTACTCGACCAGCTGCGGCGGTTCGCAGGACAAGAAGCCAGCGCTCCCGCTCGCGGTCGACCTCGGGATCAAGGGGGCCGTGACGGTCTCCCAGACGACCGTCGCGGCCGACGGCACGACGACGGTCACGGTCGAGGGACGCAACTTCGACCCGAGCTTCGCGATCGGGACGCGACCGCCGTTCGCAGGTCTCCAGTCCGGCGTCTACATCGCGTTCGCCCGCGCCGAGGACGCGTGGCGCCCGTCCGAGGGCGGCACGTCGCCGAAGCTCGCCGCCAGCGAGCTCCGCAACGGCGTCTCGGTGATGTGGGCCATCCCGGCGGCGTCCTTCGCGGCCTCGAGCCCCACGCAGTCGATCGACGGCACGGGCTACACCGAGCTGCGCACCGACGGCTCGTTCACGACGACGGTCAAGGTCGACAAGAGCTGGCTCGCCGACGTGCCCGGCCGCTACGGCATCTACACCTACGCAGGTGGCGGCCCCAAGGTCGCGGCCTACGAGACCTTCACGCCGCTGACGTTCGTCGAGGCCCCGAAGATCACGCGCCAGCCGGCCGCCGTCTCCGTCGTCGACGGCAGCAAGGCGACCTTCACGGTCGCCGCGACTGGCGGCGGGAAGCTCGCGTACCAGTGGCAGCGGAAGAACGCGTCGGGCAGCTGGGCGGACGTCGCCGGCGCGACCTCGTCGTCCTACGCCCTCACAGCCGCACTCGCGGCTCACGGGACGGAGTACCGCGCGGTCGTCTCGAACGAGGTCGGCTCGGTGACGTCGGCGGCCGCCAGGCTGACGGTGACCGCCAAGCCGGTCGTCGACGCCAAGGCGACGTCGTCGCTCTCGGTTCCTGCGAGCGTCCGCTACGCGGGTACCGCGAGCGTGTCGGTCAAGCGGGTCGCGGGCAAGCCTGCTCCGACCGGGAAGGTCACGATCACGAGCGGCAGCACGACCGTCGGCTCCGCCACGCTGAAGAACGGTGTGGCCAAGGTCAAGCTCTCGACGAAGCTCGGTGTCGGGGCAAAGCGCTCGCTGACCTTCACCTACTCAGGCGACTCGGCCTACAAGCCCGTGACGGTTACCCGCACCGTCAAGGTCGCCAAGGCGTCTGCCAAGGTCAAGGCGACCCTCGCGAAGAAGAAGGTCTCGACCAAGGCGAGGTCGAAGGTGTCCGTCAAGGTCACCGCGACCGGGACGACGCCGGGCGGCAAGGTCACCGTGACCGCGACCAAGGGCAAGAAGAAGGTCGTGCGGACGGTCAGCCTCACCAAGGGCAAGGGAGCTGTCACGCTCCCTCGTCTCGCGAAGGGCACGTGGACCGTCAAGGCCACGTACTCCGGCTCGAGCAAGGTGACCAAGGCGACATCGGGCAAGACGCGGCTCGTCGTCGGCTGACGGGACCACGCAAGAGGGCGCCGCACCCGCCGTCACGGCGGGTGCGGCGCCCTCGTCGTCTGCCCGACGGCGTGTGTCAGTGGCCCCCGGTACGTTGCGACGACCGCGGGGAACCTGGCGGCAGTCCCACGAGGAGGAGCGAGCATGAAGCACGTCGAGGTAGGCCTGGACGGCGCACGCACGGGATACGTCGAGATCGCCGGCGAGGGAACCCCGCTCGTGCTCCTCCACGGGCTCGGGGCCGCGTCAGCGCCCTACTACGCCGCGACCGTCGCGAGCCCCGCTCTCGCCGGGCGGCACGCCTTCCTCGTCGACCTGCTCGGGTTCGGGACGAGCGACAGGCCCACCTCGTTCAGCTACAGCCTCGCCGACCAGGCCGACGCCGTAGCGCGCGCGCTCGCCGCTCTCGGGCTCTCGGCAGTCGACCTCGTCGCGCACAGCATGAGCGGCGGGATCGCCGTATCCTCGCTGACCGCAGGCCCGACCTCGCCGGGCGGCTGGTGCTCGTCGAGCCGAGCCTGGAACCGACGCCGCGTCCCGGCGTGGACGGGCTCACCGAGGAGGAGTTCGTCCGCAGCGGCTTAGCCCGTCGGCTCGAGGCGGCCGGCCCGGACTGGGCCGCAACCATGCGGGTCGCCGACCCGGTCGCGCAGTACCGCTCCGAGCGGGCGCTCGGTGACATGCCGGTGCTCGACGAGGCCCTCCACGCGTTATCGATGCCCGTCCACGTGATCGTGGGTGGGCTCCCCGGCTGGCTCGCGGGCGACCCGGCGCTCGCGGGCGCTGGCATCGGCGTGACCGTCGTCCCGGAGACGACGCACGTCCTCATGCTCGAGAACCCCGCGGCGTTCGCCGACGCGGTCGCAAGGGCGCTCCCGCTCCCGTGAGCGCGCCGACGCGGCTCAGCGCTGCTGGAGCGCGTCGAGCGCGACCGTCATCGCGGCCGCGACGCGGCCGTCGAGGCGGGCGCCCGGGACGGTCGCCGTGTAGCGGTCGCGCAGAGAGAACTGCCGCTCGACCGACAGGACCGGTCCGTACGGGTCGGCGAAGTCGAAGTGATACGCGAACGGCAGGTCGACGAACCGGCGCAGGAGCGCGACGGTCTGGTTGCGCTCCTGACCGACCGCCGAGATCCCCGCCGCCTCGAGGTGCCACGTCGAGCGCAGCAGCGACTTGCCGAAGTCCTTGCGGAACATGCCGATCGGGGTGCCCGCGGCGTCCATGACGTCGTAGGTCGCCGCGAGGTCCATGACCTGCCGCGCCTTGAACGAGAAGACCGGCGTCGTGCGCGAGTCGTCCGTGAAGAACGTGACCTGCTCCTTGAACGCCATGCGCTTCTGCTGCGCGACGGCGAGCAGCTCCCCCTGCGAGCCGTCGGGGAGGACCGCGTGCACCGCATAGCGGTTCACCATCATCGTGATGCGCTGCAGCACCATGAACTTGTCGATGCCGTAGAGCGAGGCCATGTGTTCTCCTGACGTGGATGTGCGGCCAACCTGGCCAGGGACGATCATGACGGCTCGCGGGCCGGGACGCGAGCGCCGTGGAGGATGATTGTTTGACCCGCCCAAGCACGAGGAGGCTGCGTGCGCAGCATCGCCCGGATCCTGGCCGCCACCCGCGTCCTGTGGCCGTACTACACCGGCATCGTCGTCTGCTCGCTGCTGACGACCGCGACAGCGCTCGTGGCCCCGTTCATCCTCAAGGAAGCGACCGACACGGTCGTGGGCGTCGCGACGGGAGGGCCGGCCGACGGCGTCATCCGCACGGTCGTGTGGCTCGCCGTCGCGCTCCTCGTCGCGGACCTGCTCAGCTCGACCGTGCAGAACGTCGGCGGGTACCTCGGCGACGTCATGGCGTCACGCATGCGCCGCATGCTCTCGACGCGCTACTACGCAAAGCTCCTCGGGCTGCCGCAGCGATACTTCGACAACCAGGTCACCGGCGCGATCATCAGCCGCCTGACCAGGTCGATCACCGAGGTCACGGGCTTCCTCAACAACTTCGCGAACAACTTCTTCCCGATGCTGCTCACGGTCGCGGCCGTCCTCGTGATCAGCGCGGGCTACTCGTGGCCGCTCGCCCTGCTCATTGCCCTCGTCTTCCCCGTGTACGTGGGGCTCACGGCGCTCACGAGCAAGAAGTGGCAGGCGCTCGAGGCGCAGAAGAACGAGCAGGTCGACCTCGCGGGCGGGCGCTTCGCCGAGGTTGTCGGGCAGATCAACGTCGTCAAGAGCTTCGTCGCGGAGCGGCGCGAGCTGCGGCTGTTCGACCGCCGCTTCGCGCGCACCGTCGAGACGACGCGCGAGCAGTCGCGGCACTGGCACACGATGGACGCGATCCGCCGCGCGTTCCTCAACGTCGTGTTCTTCGGGATCTACGTGATCCTCTTCGTCGGCACGGCGCAGGGCCGCTTCACGGTCGGCGACATGGTGCTGCTCATCCAGCTCGTCGCGATGGCGAAGTCGCCGGTGACGATGATGAGCTACCTCGTCGACACGACGCAGCGCGCGATCGCGGGCAGCAAGGACTACTTCGAGGTCATGGCCGAGCCGGCCGACCGCGACGAGCCGCTCCTGCTGACGGCGGACGCGCTCGACGAGGGGCGCGACGACGACAGCCCGGCCACCGCCGTCGTCCCGGTCGCTGCCGCGGACGTGCCCGACGACGGCCCGGTCGTCGAGGTGCGCAACGTGTCCTTCGCGTACGAGGAAGGCGCCGAGGTCCTCTCCGACGTGTCGTTCACGATGCGCCGCGGCGAGCGCGTCGCGCTCGTGAGCGAGAGCGGCGGCGGCAAGACCACGCTCGTGAGCCTGCTGCTCGGCTTCTACCGCCCGACGGCGGGCACGATCCGGGTTGCGGGCTGCGACGTCGCCGAGCAGCCGCTCACCGAGCTGCGCCGCAGGGTCGCTGTCGTGTTCCAGGAGGCCGCCCTGTTCTCGGGGACGGTCCGGGAGAACATCGCGTACGGCCGCGACGGCGCGACGGACGAGGAGATCGTCGACGCCGCGACCCGGGCGAACGCCCACGCGTTCGTCTCGGCGTTCGCGGACGGCTACGACTCGACGATCGGGGAGCGCGGCCTGAAGCTCTCGGGCGGCCAGAAGCAGCGCATCGCGGTCGCGCGGGCGATGCTCAAGGACGCGCCGATCCTCGTCCTCGACGAGGCGACGTCGGCGCTCGACACGAAGTCGGAGCGCGCCGTGCAGGCGGGGCTCGACGAGCTCATGGAGAACCGGACGACGCTGATCATCGCGCACCGCCTGTCGACGATCTCGTCGGTGGACACGATCGTGACGCTGCGCGACGGTCGGGTCGACGAGATCGGCAGCCCGGACGAGCTCGCGACGAGCGGGGGCATCTATGCGGAGCTGCTGAGCCTGCAGGCCTCGGCGTCGCGCAAGGACCGCAAGCGACTGCGGGACCTCGGCTTCCGCGCCTGACCTGGATCGACGCTCTTCCGCAACGGGCTGCAAGAACCCTGTTGCCGACGTTGCAAATTTCTGTAATGTGCGGATCGTGCGGTTTGGCCGGGCAGAGCTGCCCGCGTCGCCGCGCGCGCTCCGGAGCGGTGACGAACGGACTCGAGACCCGGCCGGGGCGGTGAGCTCACGCCCGCACCGTCGCGGCCGCGACGGTGCCCCATCCAGCCAAGGAGTTCCACGTGAAGCGCACTCTCCTCGCAGCAGCAACCAGCCTCCTGCTCGCAGCCTCGGCCACCGCCCTCGCGGCACCCGCCTCGGCCGCGTCGACCGGCGGCTACCAGATCTGCGGCGCCGGCAAGGTCGTGGCCGCGAAGGTCAAGGGCACGGGCGCCAACGTCACCATCTCGGTGCCGGGACGCAAGGTCACCCAGTACCTGCCGTCCGGCGTCATCACGTACGTCAAGGGCACCCAGCAGGTCGGTACCTGGACCGTGTCGGGCAGCTACCAGTCCGCGTCGGGCTACTGCGCCTGAGCGTTCGTCCGTCGGGCTCGGGCCCGGGCGCTGCAGCGTCCGGGCCCGAGCCCTTCCTCCGCCCGCTCCGCGTGGGCGCCCCTAGTGTGGGCGCATGAGTCGTGACCAGGTCGTCCTCGTGTGCGGCGTCGCGGGCGCCGGCAAGTCGACGCTCGCACGCGAGCTCGAGAGCGACGGCTACGTGCTCCTCTCCTTCGACCAGACGGCGTGGGAGGCAGGCCACCGCGAGCACCCGGTCCCGCCGCACGTCGCCGACGAGGTGCACGCCCGGCTCACCGGGCGCCTGCTGTCGCTCGTCGCAGACGGGCGCGACGTCGTCGTCGACACGTCCTTCTGGTCTCGCGCCTCGCGGGACCGCTACCGCACGGTGCTCGCGCCGACCGGCGTCGTGCCTGTCGTCTGGTTCCTCGACGTCGCGCGCGACGTCGTCCTCGCGCGTCTCGCCCGACGCCGCGGCGCGGGACCTGACGACGTCCTCGTCCCGCCTGACCTTGCCGAGCGGTACCTCGACGGCTTCGAGCGACCCACCGCGGAGGAGGGCCCGGTCAGGGTCCTGACCGGGGGATAGTCTCGCCGCATGAGCCACCGCCCTGACATCGCCGTCATGCTCCCCCGCGACCTGCGCGCCGACCGGGTCCGCGAGTTCGTCACGACCGCCGAGCAGCTCGGCTTCGACGAGGTGTGGGTCGTCGAGGACCTGGGCTTCCACGGTGGTGTCGCACAGGCGGCGACCGTGCTCGCCTGGACCGAGCGCATCCGCGTCGGCCTCGGCATCCTGCCCGCCGCGGTCCGCAACCCCGCGTTCACGGCGATGGAGGTCGCGACGCTCGCTGCGCTGTTCCCCGGCCGGGTGGACGTCGGCATGGGCCACGGCCTGCCGGGCTGGATGCGCGAGGTCGGCACGTGGCCGGCGCGACCGCTCGCGCTCCTCGAAGAAAGCGTGCGCGCCGTGCGCGCCCTCGTCGCAGGAGAAGAGGGCGCGGGCACGCGCCTCGACCCCGCTGTCGTGCCCGACGTCGTTCCACGTCTCTTGCTCGGGGTGCGCGGCCCGCGCTCCCTCGCTCTCTCGGGGCGGATCGCCGACGGCACGATCCTCGCCGAGCCCGCGACACCGGAGTACGTGCGCGCGAGCCTCGACCTCATCGACCCGGCCGGCCCGCACCGGGTCGTCACGTACAACGTCGGCGCGGTCGCGGACGACGCCGCGGACGCGATCGCTCTCGCCCGCCCCGCGCTCGAGTGG
This sequence comes from Flavimobilis soli, assembly GCF_002564025.1. NCBI lineage: Bacteria > Bacillati > Actinomycetota > Actinomycetes > Micrococcales > Jonesiaceae > Flavimobilis > Flavimobilis soli. The sequence goes on along the minus strand of NZ_PDJH01000001.1, from coordinate 1,519,772 downwards.
ATCGGCGAGCCTGACTGGGCGACGCACCTCGCCGACCTTCCGTTCCGCGACGAGCTCGTCGCTGTGCGCGCGGCGAGCGGCACGCGCGCGGACTTCGCCGCAGCGCTGCCGGACGAGTGGGTGGCCGAGCTCGCGCTGGCTGGCACGCCGGACCAGGTGCGTGGCCGTATCGCTTCGCTCGGTGAGGCGGGCGTCTCGTCGAGCGTGTTCATCCCTGCCGGCCCTGACCCGGTCGCTGCGCTCGCGGACCTCGCGCGCGTGCTGTGACGCCGGGCCCCCTTTCGGCGAGGTCGCGAGCTTGAGAGTGAGGTCGTGCCGTCTGGGTATCGACCTCGAGGCCGACGTCACGACCTCGGGAGGTGTCGCCACGCCTGTCGGTCAGGGACACTGGGGGAAGACCTATCGCTTTGACGAGGAGTACACGTGCCGCAGGGAACAGTCCGTTGGTTCGACGCTGAACGAGGTTTCGGCTTCATCGACGTCGGGGACGGTGGCGAGGACCTGTTCGTGCACGCGTCCGAGATCCTCGACGACGACGGCCCGCGCGTGCTCCGCGAGGGTCAGGTCGTCGAGTACGAGGTGGGCGAGGGCAGCCGCGGGCCGCAGGCCCGGCAGGTGCGCGTCACGGGCGACTGGTCCCAGGACGCCCAGCTCGGCATCCTCGGCACGGTCGCCTGGTACGAGCCCAGCAAGGGCTACGGCTTCGTCGACCCGGACGACGGCCGCGGCGAGATCTTCGTGCACAGCTCCGCGATCGTCGGCGGCGGCGTGGTCGTCGAGGGTCAGCGCGTCGCGTTCCTCGTGGTCGACGGTGAGAAGGGCCCGCAGGCGGACCACCTGCTCCCGCTCGCGTCCGACGCTGCCGGCGTTGGGCCCGCAGCCGCGGGCTCGACGTCGGACGGCGCCGACGGCACCGTCTCCTGGTACGACGACGCCAAGGGCTTCGGCTTCATCGCACCCGACGCGGGCGGCGACGACATCTTCGTCCACGCCAAGGCGCTCGGCCACGGCCTCACGGAGCTCCCGGAGGGTGCGCGCGTGACCTTCGACGTCGTCGAGGGCGACCGCGGGCCGAACGCCCGCAACGTGCAGATCGTGGGTGGCGCTCGCGGGCGTGGCTCGCGCGGTGGCTTCGGCTCGGACCGCGGCTTCGACCGCGGCCGCCAGGGCCGTTCGAGCGCGCCGGTGCGCGGCGGCAAGGGCACGGTCGCGCGGTACGACGCCGACCGCGGCTTCGGCTTCATCACCCCGGACGCGGGCGGTGACGACCTGTTCGTCCACTTCTCGGTCATCCGGGGCAACGAGCCGCTCTACCCGGGCGACCGCGTCAGCTTCGGCATCCGCCAGAGCGACCGCGGCCCGCAGGCCGACCGCGTGGAGCTCATCTAACCCGCGCCAGCCCGGCCCGGCTGCGGCCCTGGCGCCGCCTGGCCCACTGATCGCCTGGGTGCACACGTCACGTGTGCACCCAGGCGATCTGTCGTCGCGCCTTGGCCCCGTGCCGTCACCGATCGCCCAGACGCGCAGTCCTGTGCATCTGTGCGATCTGTCGGGCCGGAGGTCGGATCTCCGGCCCGAGTGAGATCCAGCTTGTCCGGTGCTCGTCCACCCGACGAGGCGTGCGTGGCGCGGGAATAGGCCACCAGCCAACAAGGTTGAGCCAGACAGACTCAAGTTTGACCCGCCATGACTTGCGCCCCTCAGGCTCAAGACGCAGACTTGAGTGAAACGGACTCAACCGCACCACTACATGGAGGCATCACCCATGGCACGAGCAGTCGGCATCGACCTCGGCACCACCAACTCCGTCGTCGCGGTCCTCGAGGGTGGCGAGCCCACGGTCATCGCCAACGCCGAGGGCATGCGCACCACCCCGTCGGTCGTCGCGTTCTCCAAGTCCGGCGAGGTCCTCGTCGGTGAGATCGCCAAGCGCCAGGCCGTCACGAACGTCGACCGCACGATCAGCTCGGTCAAGCGCCACATGGGCACCGACTGGTCCACCGAGATCGACGACAAGAAGTACACGGCCCAGGAGATCTCCGCCCGCGTCCTCGGCAAGCTCAAGCGCGACGCCGAGGAGTACCTGGGCGAGCCCGTCACCGACGCGGTCATCACCGTCCCCGCCTACTTCAACGACGCCGAGCGTCAGGCCACGAAGGACGCCGGCCAGATCGCCGGCCTCAACGTCCTGCGCATCGTCAACGAGCCGACCGCGGCCGCGCTCGCCTACGGCCTCGAGAAGGGCAAGGAGGACGAGCTCATCCTCGTCTTCGACCTCGGTGGCGGTACCTTCGACGTCTCCCTGCTCGAGGTGGGCAAGGACGAGGACGAGTTCTCCACGATCCAGGTCCGCGCGACCTCCGGTGACAACCGCCTCGGCGGTGACGACTGGGACAACCGGATCGTCGAGCACCTCATCAAGGAGGTCAAGAACAGCTCGGGCGTCGACCTGTCCAAGGACAAGATCGCGCTCCAGCGTCTGCGTGAGGCTGCCGAGCAGGCGAAGAAGGAGCTCTCGTCCGCGACGAGCACCAACATCTCCATGCAGTACCTCTCGATGAGCGAGAACGGCCCCATCCACCTGGACACGAAGCTCACGCGTGCTCAGTTCCAGCAGATGACGCAGGACCTCATCGACCGCACCAAGGCGCCGTTCCACGCGGTCATCCGCGACGCCGGCATCTCGGTCAACGACATCGACCACGTGGTCCTCGTCGGTGGTTCGACCCGCATGCCCGCGGTGACCGAGGTCGTCAAGGAGCTCACGGGCGGCAAGGAGCCCAACAAGGGCGTCAACCCGGACGAGGTCGTCGCCGTCGGCGCCGCGCTGCAGGCCGGTGTCATCAAGGGTGAGCGCAAGGACGTCCTCCTCATCGACGTCACCCCCCTGAGCCTCGGCATCGAGACCAAGGGCGGCGTCATGACGAAGCTCATCGAGCGCAACACGGCCATCCCGACGAAGCGCTCCGAGGTCTTCTCGACGGCGGAGGACAACCAGCCGTCCGTGCTGATCCAGGTCTTCCAGGGTGAGCGCGAGTTCGCCCGCGACAACAAGCCGCTCGGCACCTTCGAGCTCACCGGCATCGCCCCCGCTCCGCGCGGCGTGCCGCAGATCGAGGTCGCTTTCGACATCGACGCGAACGGCATCGTGCACGTGTCCGCCAAGGACCGCGGCACGGGCAAGGAGCAGTCGATGACGATCACCGGCGGCTCGGCCCTCCCCAAGGAGGACATCGAGCGCATGGTCCGCGAGGCGGAGGAGCACGCCGCCGAGGACAAGAAGCGTCGCGAGGAGGCGGAGACCCGCAACCAGGCCGAGGCCTTCGCGTACTCGACCGAGAAGCTCCTCAAGGACAACGACGAGAAGCTCTCGGACGACGTCAAGAAGGAGGTCGGCGAGGCTGTCGAGGAGCTCAAGAAGGCTCTCGAGGGCGACGACGTCGCCGAGGTCAAGGCGAAGCAGGAGCACCTGAGCACGGTCGCCCAGAAGATCGGCGAGGCGCTCTACGCCCAGCAGCAGACCGAGGGCGCCGAGGGCGCCCCGGCGGCCGAGGAGACGTCGTCCGACGACGACGTCGTCGATGCCGAGATCGTCGACGAGGATGAGTCCAAGTGACCGAGTCCCCCTTCGAGTTCACGGACAAGCGTCGGATCGACCCGGAGACGGGCGAGCCGCGCGAGACGCCCGCCGAGACGCCCGCTGACGCGGACGCCGACGTTCAGGTGCCTGACGACGCGTCGTCCCTCCAGGACGACGCGCTCGCCGCGGCCCAGAAGGTCGCCGACGAGCGCCTCGAGGACCTGCTGCGGGAGCGCGCGAGCTTCACGAACTACCGCAACCGGGCCCTGCGTGACCAGGAGGCGGCTCGCACCAAGGGCATCGAGGATGTGCTCTCCTCGCTGCTCCCCGTGCTCGACGACATCGACCGGGCCAGGCAGGCCGGCGAGCTCGAGGGGCCGTTCGCGGCCATCGCCGACAAGCTCGACGGGACTCTGGCCAAGTTCGAGATCGCACGCTTCGGCGAGGTCGGGGACGAGTTCGACCCCAACTTCCACGACGCGCTGATGCACGAGGAGTCCGCGGAGGCGCAGACGACGACCGTGAAGTTCGTCGTCGAGCCGGGCTACAAGATCGGCGAGCGTGTCGTGCGCGCCGCTCGGGTGGCCGTCGTCGGACCGCAGCACTGACAGCACGACGGATCGGTGACGGCCTGCGCCGCGGCTCGGCCGCGGCGCAGGCCGTACCCTCAGCACAGACATGAACGAAGGAAGTGACCGCTGTTGACCGGACAGGACTGGCTCGAGAAGGACTTCTACGCGAGCCTCGGCGTCTCCAAGGACGCTGACGCGGCTGCGATCAAGAAGGCCTACCGCAAGCTCGCGCGCCAGTACCACCCGGACCAGAACGCCGGCGACGCGAAGGCGGAGTCACGCTTCAAGGAGATCGGTGAGGCCTACGCCGTCCTCTCCGACCCGGAGCAGCGGCGCCAGTACGACGCCGTGCGCGCGATGGGCGGTGGCGCTCGCTTCGCCGCGGGGCCCGGCGGCGCCGGCAGCGCCGGCGGCTTCGAGGACCTCTTCGGCGGCATGTTCGGCGGTGGTGGCGGTACCCGCACGACGCCGTTCCCGGGAGCCAACACCTCGACGGGCGGCGGCTTCGAGGACATCCTCGGCGGCCTCTTCGGTGGCGGCCGCGGCCCCGCGGGTTTCCGCGGCGCGCGCGCCCAGCAGGGTGCCGACATCAACGCGACGACCACGCTGTCCTTCCGCTCCGCCGTCGAGGGCGCGACCGTCTCCCTCGACGTCGAGGGCCGCAACGTCACGACCCGCATCCCCGCGGGGGTGCGCGACGGCCAGAAGATCCGCCTGCGCGGCAAGGGCCGCCCCGGCACCGGCGGCGCCCCGGCGGGCGACCTCAACATCACCGTCAAGGTCACGCCGCACCCCGTCTACACGGTCGACGGCACGAACCTGCGCATGACCCTGCCCGTCACGTTCGACGAGGCCGCGCTCGGCGCGACGATCGACGTCCCGACCCTCGACGGGCAGACCGTGCGCGTCAAGGTCCCGGCGGGCACGCCGTCGGGCAGGACGCTGCGCGTCAAGGGACGTGGTGTGAAGACCGCGAAGGCTACCGGCGACCTGCTCGTCACCGTCAACGTCGTGGTGCCGCAGAAGCTCGACACGGCCGCCCGCAAGGCCGTCGAGGCCTTCGCGAAGGCGACCGCGGACGAGGGCCGCAACGTTCGCGCGGACCTCCTGGCCCGCGCGCAGGAATGACCGCACGGAGGGTCTGATGGACGTCGCCGACCGCCCGATCTTCCCGATCTCGCAAGCCGCCGAGCTTGCCGGGATGCACCCGCAGACGCTGCGCCAGTACGACCGCCTCGGGCTGGTCGTCCCGAGCCGCACGCCCGGGCGCGGGCGGCGTTACAGCGCGCGCGACGTCGAGCGGCTGCGCACCGTGCAGCAGCTCAGCCAGGAGGAGGGCATCAACCTCGCGGGCATCATGCGCATCCTCGACCTGCAGGACGAGGTGCACGCCCTCCGCGAGCGGCTGCGCGCCCTGACGACCATGACCGAGGCCGGGCACCGCGTGTTCGCGGCAGACCCGACCGGTGACATCGTCGCCCTGCCCCGCGGCAAGCGGCAGGCCCGCGTCCGCACGTCGGGCGCGCTCGTCGTCTGGCGCCCGCGCTCCTGACTGTCAGATCCCCGGCGCATTCCGCAACGTCGCGATGCCCTAATAACCGCATGATTCCGCGGTTCTGGTGAGGCTTACCTCTCTGTACAACGCGCCGCCGCAGCCCTATGGTCAGCAACAAGAGCCGACAGGTGACCATCGGACAGACGCGGAGAAGACCATGAGCGCGATGCTGGAGATGCCTCCCGTCAGCGAGTGCACGATCGCTGGCTGTTCCTACAACCACGACGGCTGCCACGCGGCCGCGATCACGATCGCCGGGAACGCGGGCGACGCGTCCTGCGCCACCTTCATCCCGCTCGACCTCAAGGGCGGGCTCTCGCGCGTCGTCGCCTCCGTCGGGGCGTGCCAGCGCGTCGAGTGCAGCCACAACGACCACCTCGAGTGCAACGCCGAGTCCGTCCGGATCGGCGCTGGCGGCACGCACCACGCGGACTGCCTCACCTACGACCCGGCCTGACCGGGCGCGCCCGCCGCAGCGGGTGCATGTACGAGGGATGCCACGGGGCCCTGGCGCGTGCCAGGGCCCCGTGGCGTGCCTTGCGGAAATTCCCCCGAATCTAGCTCCGCAAGGAGCTCAGCAGTCCCGCACAGCTCGCGGGGTCGTCGGGAAGACGCTCAACCCACAGGCGCGCGGGCGCGCGCATGGACCGGGGGCCGACGACGCTCGTGAGGCCTGCGATGAGCGTCCGGATGTCCTCGACGGTCGCGGGCAGCGCGTCGTCGCGCCGGGTCATGATCGCGAAGAGACCGGGGCGGAGCTGGGCAGCCGGGTGGTAGCGGCCGAGCATGCGAGCGAGGGCGGCGCCGACGAGCGCGCCGACGCGGATCTGGTCGAGGCGGTGGCCGCCCTCGGTCGCGACGTCGAGCACGAGCAGGCACCACCCGGTCTCGGGGGTCGCGGCGGTGTACGTCTCCTCGAGGCGTGCCGTCAGGTATGCGGCTGTGCGCAGTCCGGTGAGCGGGTCGGTCGAGGACTGCGTCGCGGCCGTCGTCTCCTGGGACTCGGCCCAGCCGACGGCGACCGCGCGCGTGACCTCGAGCGGCGCGTCGAAGCCCAGCGTGTCGAAGAGGCAGCCGAGGTCGTCGAGGGTCTCGGCCATGTCGCTGCCGCGCTCGGCGCGCGCGGCGCCCAGCCGGTGCGCGGCGGGGGTGGGGTCGACTCCCGTCTCGAGGGCCTCGACGAGGGCCTCGGCGGCCGGGTGGGCCCAGTCGTCGCCGTGCCGCCAGACGGTGGTGAGCGAGGCCGTGCGCCAGCTCCGCAGGAGGGCTTCCTGCGGGTCGAAGGGCTCGGTCACGTCCGTCACGACTGATGAGAGGGGCGAGCTCGGTGACTATGACGCGACTCTTCGTGACCAGTTTGGAAGATGCTGCGGGGTGCCCCGTGCGGCATGTTGCATGGCACTATTCCTCTGGTGCGGTGTGATCACCGCAGATGGGCGGGGAAGCCACATGAGTGACGTGACGCGCGTCCCGGAGGGGATCGCGAGTGACGCCGAGCTGATCACAGCCGTGCGACAGGGCGACACGGCTGCCTTTGGCGCGCTCTACGAGCGGCATGCCGAGGCGGCGCGCAGGGTCGCGCAGCGGTACGTGCCGGCGACTGACGCGGACGACGTCGTCGCGGGCGCCTTCGAGAAGGTCCTCGGGGTGCTCCGCGCGGGCAAGGGCCCGGACGTCGCGTTCCGCGCGTACCTGTTCACGGTCGTCCGGCGCCGGGCGGTCGAGGCGCTCGAGAAAGCGCGGCGCACGACAGCGACGGACGACGTCGACGTGTTCGACTCGGTCGTCGGGCCGCTCGCGTCCACCGAGGAGCCGATGCTCCAGGGCTTCGAGGACCGCACCGTCGCGCGCGCGTTCGAGTCCCTTCCGGAGCGCTGGCGCACGGTGCTCTGGTACCTGGACATCGAGCAGCAGACCCCGGCGGCGGTCGCGCCAGCGCTCGGCATGTCGGCGAACGGCGTCTCGGCGCTCGCGTACCGCGCGCGCGAAGGGCTGCGCCAGGCCTACCTGCAGGCCCACCTCACCACTGCTGGCGTCGCGGACGACTGCCGGGCGATCAACGAGCAGCTCGGGTCGTACGCGCGCGGCGGTCTTGCGCGTCGCGAGACGACGCGGGTCGAGGCGCACCTCGACCAGTGCGCGGTCTGCCGCGCCGCCGCCCTCGAGCTGGGCGACCTCGCGCAGGGGATGCGCGCCGTCGTCGCCCCGCTCGTCCTCGGCACGCTCGGCCTCGGTGCGCTCGGCCTGCTCCCCCTCGGTGGTGCGGTGCCTGCCGTGGGTGCTGCCGGTGCAGGTGCCGCGGCGGGCACGGAAGGTCTGGCCGCGTCCCAGGCCGACGCCGCGGCGGTCCTCGGCCGTGCCGCAGGTGCGCCGGTCAACGGTGCGGGCACCGCTGCCGGGGTCGTCCCTGGTGGCGCGGCCGCAGCTCCCACGGCTGGAGTGCTGGCGGCGCTCGCCCAGGTCCCGGTCGGTGTGCTGCTCGCCGCAGGCTTCGTCGTCGTTGGTGGCCTCGTGGCCGCTGTCGTCGCGTTCTCGTCCGGTGGCAGCCCGGTCATCCCGGCCCGTCCCCTCTCCGGTGGCGCGGAGACCCTGCAGCAGCCGACCTCACCGCCGGTCGCGACTCCCGTCCCGGTCGCGGACGACCCGGAGGAGGAGCCGACGCCGGAGTCCACGGAGTCCGCGGCTCCGCCGGACGGGCCGCTCGTGCCGCCTGCCTCGGGCGACGGACCGTCGTCCGAGCCGACGGGCGGCACGGGGCCCACGGCGGACCCGTCCGGCGAGCCCGGCGACGAGCCGTCTGACGAGCCGACCGACGATCCGTCCGACGAGCCCGCTCCGGAGCCGACGGACGAGCCGACCACGGAGCCCACGCCCAGCCCGACGCGGTCCGCGGCACCCACGCCCACGCCGTCGCCGTCGCCGACGTCGACCAACGAGGCCGAGGAGCCGTCGGACGAGCCGGTCGCGCCGACCGCGCTGCGGCTCGCGATCTCCCAGCTGAGGGCCCTCGGCACGGCGTCCGTGACGTTCTCGGTGTCGAACACCGCGCCGCAGACGGCCACGGACATCGAGGTGGAGCTCACGCTCCCGCAGGGCGTCTACGTCACGGGCGTCGGTCTGAGCGACAGCCCGGTCAAGGCGGCTCCAGCCGCGGCGCGCACCCGGCTCGCGTTCCCGACCTTGTTCGCGTTCGCGCCTCAGACCTTCAGCGCGCGCGTCGCGGCCGCGATCAGCGAGGCCGCCGCGGAGACCACGACGTGGTCGTGCTCGACGACGGAGACCTCTGTCGTCTGTACGGTCCCGGACATCGCCGCGGGCGGTGAGGTCTCGACCACGATCGACCTCATGCTCGACGCGTACAACATGTCCGAGCTCAGCGTCTCGGCGCGCGTGACGACGGCTGGCGGCTCGACGACGATGACGCTGCAGGTCGCGGTCGAGCCGGCCCCGGCGGACGTGCAGGCGCGTGTGCTCGACGACAGCGCCCTCGTGGCTGGCGGGACCGGCTACCTGGGCGTCGAGGTGACGAACGCGGGCGAGACCTCGACGCCCGCGTTGGTGCGCGTGACCCTCCCCGAGGGGGCTGACTGGTCTGCGGAGCGCGGTGGCGCGCTCTCTCCGGGGGCGGAGGGCTGGACGTGCGACCTGCTCGACTCGCCGGAGCGCACGCTCGAGTGCGTCACGGAGGACCTGCCGGGCAACCCGCGCGGTCTCCGTGACTGGGTGCGACTGGACCTGCCCGCGTACACGGGCACGCGAGAGCTCGGCAAGAGCGAGCTCTCGTGGGGTCCGGACGCCGACTCGTTGACCACCGCGCTGTACTGGCCCGCGCCGCTCCTCGGGGTGACGATCGCGTCGGAGGACGTCTTCCTGCCGCGCCCCGCTCAGTACGAGCCGACCGACCCCGGCACGCTGGGCTTCGTCGTGACCGGCAACGGCCGGTCCGTGAGCGGCGCGAGGGCCGTCGTCGAGCTCCCCGAGCTCATCGAGCTCGACGCGCAGCCGACGATGAACGACGAGCTGTGCGGCGTCGACGGGCGCACGGTCGTCTGTGCGCTTCCCGTGCTCTCGCCCGGGTCGCAGCTCCGCATCGAGGTGCCGGTCCGTGCGACGGTCGAGCAGGGCGGCGGCACCGTGTGGGTGCCCGCACGCGTCGAGATCGCCCATCCCGCTGGCCCGGTCGTGCTCGGTTCGGGAGAGGGTGTCATCGAGGTGCAGAGCCCCGTGTCCCTGACGAGCCTCACGAGCCTCCAGGTCGAGCGAGCACTGTTCCACCCGTGACGCAGCAGAGCCCCTGACCGTTCGCGGTCAGGGGCTCTGTCGTGCGGTCCTCAGCTCGACTGCGCCGAGCGGGAGGGGGCGTCGGCTCAGACGATGCCGTAGAGGCGGTCGCCCGCGTCGCCGAGGCCGGGGACGATGTAGGCGTTCTCGTCGAGGCGCTCGTCGACGGCGGCGACGACGACGGTCACGTCGGCGCGGTCACCGATGGCCTCCTCGAGGACCTTGAGGCCCTCGGGTGCGGCGAGCAGGCAGACGGCGGTGACGTCGCGCGCGCCACGGTCGAGCAGGTAGTTGATCGACGCGACGAGCGTGCCACCGGTGGCGAGCATCGGGTCGAGCAGGAAGCACTGGCGACCGGACAGGTCATCGGGGAGGCGGTTGGCGTAGGTGATCGCCTCGAGCGTCTCCTCGTCGCGCTGCATGCCGAGGAAGCCCACCTCGGCGGTCGGGATGAGGCGGGTCATGCCCTCGAGCATGCCGAGGCCCGCGCGCAGGATCGGGACGACGATCGGCTGCGGGTCTGCGATCTTCGTGCCGACCGTGTCGGTGACCGGGGTCGTGATGGGCGCGTCCTCGGTGCGCACCTCACGGGTGGCCTCGTAGGCGAGGAGGGTCACGAGCTCGTCGACCAGGAGCCGGAAGTTCGGCGAGGCCGTGTTCTTGTCACGCAGGACGGTGAGCTTGTGGGCGACGAGCGGGTGGTCGGCTACGTGCAGGCGCATGGGTCAACCGTACCGCTCGCGGGGTCGCCGCGGACCGCCCTGGGCTGTGACTTCGTCTGCGACCATGAGTCCATGCACGACGACGGACGGTGGGACGAGGCGATGGGTCTCGCCCTCGCGGAGGCGCACCTCGCGCTCGCGACGCACGACGTGCCGGTGGGCGCCGTCGTCGTCGACGCGTCGGGGCAGGTCGTGGGGCGCGGGCACAACGAGCGGGAGGCGTCGGGGGACCCGACGGCGCACGCCGAGGTGGTGGCCCTGCGCGCTGCGGCGGAGGCGCTGGGGACGTGGCGCCTCGACGGCTGCACGCTCGTCGTGACGCTCGAGCCGTGCGTCATGTGCGCGGGCGCGATCATGGCGGCACGGGTGCCGCGGCTCGTGCTGGGGGCGTGGGACGACAAGGCGGGCGCGACGGGCTCGAAGTGGGACCTCGTGCGTGACCCGCGCGCGCTGCACACGGTCGAGGTGCGGCCGGGCGTGCGCGCGGCGGAGTGCGAGGGGCTGCTGCGGGAGTTCTTCGCGTCGCGTCGCGGCTGACGGGCGCGGCGCCCGAGCCGCGCGGCGTCGTCGGGCGCGCGGCTCAGCCGAGGAGGCGGGCCTCGAGAGCCTTGAGCTCGTCGTCGGTCATGCCGTGCGCGCGCAGGTAGGGGAGCGTGCGCTCGGAGGAGCCCTGCTCGACGGCGTCGAGCGCGGTCTCGATCGCCTCGGCCGGGCTGCCGACGAGCAGGTCGACGAACTCGTGCGCGCGCTCGTCGCCGAGGAAGGCGACGAGGCGCACCATCTGCGCGTCGAGCCACGGCCCACGCAGCCGGGCCTCGGTCTGGACGTAGTTCGCGACGACGTCGTCACGCGAGACGCCGATCGCGCGCAGCGCGAGGGCGACCGTGATGCCCGTGCGGTCCTTGCCTGCGGTGCAGTGCACGAGGACGGCCCCGGGCGCGGCCGTCGCGACGGAGCGGACGGCGGCCGTGAGCGTCGTCGCGCAGCCCTCGACCATGTGCCGGTAAAGCTGGGTGAGGCCGATCTCGGGCTGCACGAGCGCGTGCGCGGACGAGTCGAAGATCGGCAGGTGCGACACGGTGAAGCCGTGGTCGGCGAACTGCGACGGGGCCGTCTGCTGCTCGCGCTCGTCGCGCAGATCGATCACGGCGACGAGGCCGACGTCGCGCAGGGCCGTCGCTGCAGCGTCGTCGAGGGACGACGGCGCGTCCGAGCGCAGGAGGGCGTGCGGACGGACGGTCGTGGAGCCGACGCGGTAGCCGGCGACGTCGCGCAGGTTGGCGAAGCCGGCGATCTGGTCGAGCGGTGCGGTCGTCATGGTCCGATCCTCCCAGGTCGGGGCGACCGCGCTCGGAGAGGAGTCAGCCCGCGGGGCGCGGCGGCGTCGGGAGGAGGTGGGGCAGCAGCGCGGTGAGGGTCTCGCTCGTGCCGGCGTCGAGGCGGACGGTCGCGATGTCGTCGGCGCGCGTGGCGCCGCGGTTGATGATCGCGAGCGGCTTGCCGCTGCGCACGGCGTGCCGGGCGTACCGCAACCCCGAGTGGACGGTGAGGGACGAGCCGGCGACGAGCAGGACGTCGGCGTCGTCGACGATCTCGTAGCTCCGCGCGACCTTCTCGCGCGGGACCGTCTCGCCGAAGTAGACGATGTCGGGCTTGAGCATGCCGCCGCAGCGCTCGCAGTCGGCGACCACGAAGGAGGCGGTCGACTCGACGACGGCGTCGGCGTCGGGCGCGATCTCGATGTCGTCGACGACGCCCTGCGCCTCCCGGAAACCAGGGTTGAGCGCGGTCAGCCGGACGTCGAGTGATTCACGTGAAACGGTGTACCCGCAGGCCAGGCAGCGCACCCGGTCGTACGAGCCGTGCAGGTCGACGAGGTTCTGCGAGCCGGCGCGGCGGTGGAGGGTATCGACGTTCTGCGTCACGACGCCCGACACGGCACCCGCTCGCTCGAGCGCGGCCAGCGCGCGGTGCCCGTCGTTGGGGCGCGTGGCGGCCATGTGGCGCCACCCGACGTGGTTGCGCGCCCAGTAGTGCCGCCGGAACGCCGGGTCGCCCGTGAACTGCTGATAGGTCATCGGGTTGCGGGGCGCCGATCCGGGTCCGCGGTAGTCCGGGATCCCCGAGTCCGTCGACAGGCCCGCGCCCGTGAGCACGGCGGTGCGGCGTCCGCGCACGAGCGCGACGAGCTCGGCCACGTCAGGCGCGAGCGCCGCGCGGGTGTCGAGGAGGGCGGTCGAGGTCACCCGACCACGCTACGACGACGTCGCCGGGCGCGCCGTGACGCGGGAGACGTTGTGACCGGACTCCCATCCTGGCGCGGGCGCGACCCGCGCGCGGCACGCGCAGCCGTTCTCGGCGGCAGTCGTGTCGGTTGCCATGGGTACTGCTCCTGGTGCGTGTTGTTGTCAGCGGAGAAACACCGCCCGGCTCGCGTGAGCCGGGCGGTGTTCGTGGGGTGGGTCAGTAGAGCTGGATCTTCTTGCCGTTCTGGCGGAACTCGTAGAAGACTCCACAGCGGTGCGACTTGGCGTCCTTGATTGCGGCCGTCAGCGTCCAGCCGAGCTTCGGGTCATAGGAGTAGTACGAGTAGCCGCGGGTGCACAGAAACCCGCCCCATACATCCACGTTCTTGTTCGTTGTTGATGACTGCTTCAGGCGCTTGTTGACGGAGTCGACCTTCTTCTGAAGAGCCTTCGCCGCGGCGCTCAGCGACTTGGCAGCCTTGGTGGTCGCCGTCGCGCTGGTCGCCTTGCGCTTCTTGAGCGCAGCGGTGCGAGCCTTCGTCGCCTTCGAGCGCAGCGACTTCAGCGACTTCTTCTCCGCCGACGTCAGCTTCTTGGCCTTCGAGCCGTTCGAGAGCTTCTTCTCGGCCGCGAGAGCCTTCTTCGTCGCCGTCAGCGCCTTCGAGAACTTCGAGTACGCCGCGGAACGCGACGAGACGAGAGAGCGCTGGCGCTTCGTCTTCTTCAGCAGGACGGTGCGCGCCTTCGTCAGGGCCTTGGTGGCCCGCTGCGACGACGCCGCGCTCGTCTTGCTGATCTGCTTCACAGCCTTGGCACGAGCCTTCGTGGCCGTCGGCAGCGCCTTCGAGACGACCTTACGGTCCTTCTTCGACAGGAACTTCGCCTTCGAGCCGGTCACGCTCTTCTTGGCCGACTTGATCGACTTGTCGAGCGCCTTGCGCGCCGCGACAGCCTCCGCGTAGGCGACGTCCGGCGTCGTGCTGGCGGTGACGTTCGTGGCCGCCGTCGTCGCAGCCGGGACGGCGCCCGCGCTCGCGGTCGGCGCGGCGACGAGCGAGGCGGACAGGAACGCTGCCCCCAGTACGAGGATGATGCGCGAGCGCGCCCCGCCAGGGCGGGGCACGGAGGTCGGGAGGGTCATGGTGCCCGTTCTCTCGTGGTGCGGCGCGACCGGTCGGGCGAGCCAGGGCGCACAGGCGCCCCTTCGAACCATCGGCGCCCGCCAGCGAGTCATGAACCCCGGGCAACCACACTGGCAAGGGCCGGCGTGCGCCGCCGGACATGACGACCGCCGGCGCACCCCGGCCCGCTCCCCGAGAACAGCCGCGTCAGGCGGGCACGCCCTCCGGGTACAGCGTCCGCAGCTCGGCGAGGTACTGGCGGCGCCCGACCAGCAGGTACATCAGCCGGGCCGGCAGCGGAAGGTTCGCGCGCACCCACGCGCGAGCCTCGTCGTCGGACATCGGCGCCATCATGTGCCCGAGCTGGACGAACATCCGCTCCTTCGGGATCTTGCTCCGCGCCACCTGGCCCAGGACGTCCCACTCGTCCTGCGTGAAGGTCGTCCGGACCCACGCGCGGATCTGCTCCTCCTCGGCGCCCAGGTGCTCCTCGAGCGTCACCCGAACCTGGTCGAGCGCCTCTGCGGCGTCGTCCCGTGCGGTCGCGCTCGCGGTGGCCTCGAGCTCCGCGAGCGGAGCCTCGAGGCGGACGAGCTGTTGCGCGACCGTCGCGTGCTGCGACCGCATGAGATCGACGTGGAGCGCGCACGCCGGAGCGCGTGCCGCCAGGTCGTCCCACAGGAGCGTGTCCTCCGTGGAGTGGTGGTCGTGCAGGCCGTGCGCGATCTCCCTGACGTGCGCGACGACGATCGCCGCCCGGTCCCTGTCGCCCGGGCGGATCTCCCCCACGAGCGGGACGGCCCGCTGCAGGAGGTGGCGGAACATCGCGTGGACGACGTTCATGTCGTCGGTGTTGCACAGGCCTACGGCCGTGGTCTTGCTCATGTGCGTTCCCCTCGTTGCGGCACGTGGTGCGCTCCGCCGAGCGTGCCGACCTGGACACGCTAGGACCGGCGGCCCGCCACCATGCAGGGTTCTTTGGGGCGGTTTGTCCGGGTGAGGGGTAACGACCCGGGTGACCCGTCGTCCCGACCCGAGCGGGCTCGGAGCCCTGCGAGGGGCCCGGAACTGCGCCGATTTCGACGATCGGCCCTTTGGAAGGTACGCTTCTCGGCGAGGTAGCGTGTCCGAGCGGCCTAAGGAGCACGCCTCGAAAGCGTGTGTGGGTGAAAGTCCACCGTGGGTTCAAATCCCACCGCTACCGCCACCAGGAGCCCGGTCCCACATCGTGGGGCCGGGCTTCTGCATTCTCCGCGCGCAGGTCACCGTGTCGCTGGGCCCACGCCCGTCCCGGAGCTGCCATTTCACCCACGGCGACTGCCCGTTTCAGCCCCACGCTCGGTGACGTGCCGTCGAGCGCCCGGTACGGTTCTTGTGGCGTGCGCAGGGCCGCCACGGCGGTGACCAGGCACGCCGCCACGGAGAGACACGGAGATCACATGTCGTTCATGGAGAAGCTGCGCGGACAGCTCATCGATATCATCGAGTTCCTCGATGACAGTCGCGACACGATCGTGTGGCGCTTCCCGCGCCAGGGCAACGAGATCAAGAACGGCGCCAAGCTCATCGTCCGCGAGGGCCAGGTCGCGGTCTTCGAGAACGAGGGCCAGCTCGCCGACGTCTTCGGTCCCGGCACGTACACCCTCGAGACCCAGAACATCCCGATCCTCTCGACCCTCAAGGGCTGGAAGTACGGCTTCAACTCGCCGTTCAAGGCCGAGGTCTACTTCGTCTCCACGCGCCAGTTCACCGACTTCAAGTGGGGCACGCAGAACCCCATCATGATGCGCGACCCGGAGTTCGGCGTCGTGCGCCTGCGCGGCTTCGGCACGTACGCGCTCCAGGTCACCGACCCGTCCGCGCTGCTGCGCCAGCTCGTCGGAACCGACCCGAACTTCCGCACCGAGGAGATCGGCGAGTACTTCCGCCAGAACGTCGTCTCCCACCTCGGCCCGGCCATCGGCGCCGCCAACATCGCCGCGCTCGACATCGCGGCGAGCCAGCACACGCTCGGCGCGACGCTCGCGCGCGAGCTGACGACCTCCCTCGCGGAGTACGGCGTCGCGATCACGAAGTTCGTCATCGAGAACATCTCCCTGCCGCCCGAGGTCGAGGAGGCGCTCGACAAGCGCACCCAGATGTCGGTGCTCGGCAACCTCGACCAGTACACGAAGTTCCAGACCGCCAACGCGATCGAGGACGCCGCGAACAACCCCGGCGGCTCCGGCGAGGGGATGGGCATGGGCATGGGGCTCGCGATGGGTCAGGCGATGGCCGCGTCGATGGGCGCCGCAGCCGCCGCCGCGACGACGCCCGGCACGCCCACCGCGCCCGCGGCTCCGCCGCCGCTGCCCGGTGGCACGCCCTGGTACTACGCCGACGCCGCGGGCGCGCAGCAGGGCCCCGTCCCCGCCGCGCAGCTCGCCGGCAAGGTCACCGCCGAGACCCTCGTGTGGCAGGACGGCATGGCCGCCTGGACGCCCGCCCGTGACGTCCCGGCGCTGTCCCACCTCCTCGGCTCGACGCCGCCGCCGCTCCCGGGAGCCTGACCCGTGAGCGACCCGATCCAGGACCCGACGACGACGGGCCCTGCGCCAGAGCCTGCGATCGCCGAGCTCATGGCGACGCGCTGCACGAGCTGCGGCTCGCAGCTCGCCTACGCGCCGGGCACGTCGTACCTGCGGTGCACCTGCATGAGCCAGGTGGAGATCGCCGACGCCGGGCACGTCGTCGAGCAGGCGTACGAGGCGTGGGCACGCGAGAACGCAGGCCAGAGCCCCGTCGCCGCGAGCGTCCTGCGGACGCTGCGCTGCGACGGCTGCGGCGCGCAGATGCAGAGCGCCAACCTGTCCGACAGCTGCCAGTTCTGCGCGGGGCACCTCGTCGCCGTGAGCGCCGTCGAGGGCACGGTCGCGCCGTCGGGGGTCCTGCCGTTTGCGCTCGACAGCTCGGCCGCGCAGGCCGCCGTCGTCAAGTGGGTGCAGTCGCGCTGGCTCGCGCCGAACGCGCTCAAGGACGTCAACGGCACGGAGGCGCTGCGCGGCACGTACGTCCCGCACTGGGCGTTCGACGCCGACACCACGACCGACTACACCGGCCAGCGCGGCGAGGAGTACTGGGAGGGCGAAGGCGAGGAGCGCACCCGCGAGGTGCGCTGGTACAGCGCGCGCGGCACGACGAAGCGCCGGTTCGACGACGTCCTCGTCGTCGGCACGACGACCCTCTCGGAGAAGCAGCTCGACGACCTGACGCCGTGGGACACCGCGAGCATCGTGCCGTTCCAGCCCGGATACCTCGCGGGCTACTCGACGGTGAGCTACGACGTCGACCCGGCCGCGGGCCTCGAGAAGGCCAAGCAGAAGATGGCCGGCCCGATCCGCAAGGATGTCGAGAAGGACATCGGCGGCGACGAGCAGCGGGTCCACTCGCTGCAGACCGCCTACGCCAACGTCATGTTCACGCTCCTGCTGCTGCCCGTCTGGATCATGACGTACATGTACGCGGGCAAGCAGTGGCAGGTCATGGTCAACGCGACCACCGGTGAGGTCATCGGCAAGCGCCCCTACTCGCCGGTCAAGGTGACGCTCGCGATCCTGGCGGCGCTCGCCGTCGTGATCACGCTGATCGTGCTCTTCCTGCGGAACTGACCGCCCGCCGGCCCATTGCTGGGGCGCGCCCATCGTCACCAAGGCGGCGATGGGCGCGCCCTGCGCTGCGGGTCGGGGCCAGCGCGCGTCGTGACCCTCGCCACAAAGGGGCCTGTCAGGGGCGTGGGACGGAATGTCTGGGGGTGCCCACGGGGTTGCGCCGCGCATGACTACTTCCGCGCGCACCGATGCACCCGCCGACCTGTTCGCCCCGATCACCATCGGGGACTTCACGCTCGCGAACCGCATCACCATGGCTCCGCTCACGCGCACGCGCGCTGACGAGCGGGGCGTCCACGGCGAGCTCGCCGTCGAGTACTACCGCCAGCGCGCGAGCGTCGGCCTGATCGTCTCCGAGGGCACCTATCCGCTGCAGGAGTCGAAGGCGTTCCCCGGCCAGCCCGGCATCGAGACCGACGAGCAGGTCGCCGCGTGGCGCAAGGTCACCGACGCCGTCCACGCCGAGGGCGGGCTCATCTTCATGCAGCTCATGCACTCCGGCCGCGTGAGCCACACGGAGATCAACGGCACGAGCCGCGTCGTCGGCCCGAGCGCCGTCGCGATCGACGGCGAGGCCCGCACCCCCAAGGGCAAGCAGCCGTTCCCTGTCCCGCACGCCCTGACGCTCGAGGAGATCGAGACGACCAAGGCCGCGATGGTCGCGGGCGCGCGCAACGCGATCCGCGCCGGGTTCGACGGCGTCGAGATCCACTCCGCTAACGGCTACCTGCTGCACGAGTTCCTCTCGCCCGCCTCGAACGTCCGCGACGACCAGTACGGCGGCAGCCCCGAGAACCGCGCGCGCTTTGTCGTCGAGGTGACCCAGGCCGTCGCCGAGGCGATCGGCGCTGGCCGCACCGGCATCCGCATCTCGCCCGAGCACAACATCCAGGGCGCCCTCGAGACCGACGCCGACGACGTCCGCGCCACCTACGGCGCGCTCCTCGACGGCATCGGCGGGCTCGGCCTCGCCTACCTGAGCGTCCTGCACCACGACGTCGGCGGCGAGCTCGTCCAGGGACTGCGCTCCCGGTTCGACGGTGTGCTCATCGGCAACACGGGCTTCGCCGTCCCGACGACGCGGGAGGACGCCGTCGCGGCTCTCGCGTACGCCGACGCCGTCGCCGTCGGTCGCCCGCTCATCGCCAACCCGGACCTCGTCGCCCGCTGGTCCACGGGCGCTCCCGAGAACACGCCCGACCCGGCGACGTTCTACGGCGCCACCGCCGAGGGGTACACCGACTACCCGACGCTCGTCGGCGCCTCTGCCTGACCGACGCGGCCGCCGCGCGGGACGAGCTGCGGAGCGCGCCCGCGCGGCGGCCGCCACGTCTCAGACGTGGTCGTCAGCCTCGGCGATCGTGGGCTGGGGGGAGTCAGGGATCCCGTCCTCGTTCATGTCGGTCCCTCGTGCCCGGCGCGAGTCCCACACGAGGAGCAGCGCCGCCGCGACCGCCGAGATCGCCGTACCCGCCATGACGGCGGCCTTGGCGGCCGCCGTCATGGCGTCGTCGTCGAACGAGAGCTCGGTGATGAGCAGGGACACGGTGAAGCCGATCCCCGCGAGCAGGCCGACCGGCAGGAGGTCGCGCATGCCGACGCCGTCAGGCAGGCGCAGGCGGCTCAGCCGCGTCACGAGCGCCACGCTTCCGAGGACGCCCGTGACCTTCCCGAGGACGAGACCGAGCGTGACGGCGAGGAAGACGGCGGACGCCCCGGCAGCGCCGTCGGTGCCGCCGCCGAGCGTGACGCCAGCGGAGAAGAACGCGAAGATCGGCAGCGCGAGCGCCGTCGACCA
This sequence comes from Flavimobilis soli, assembly GCF_002564025.1. NCBI lineage: Bacteria > Bacillati > Actinomycetota > Actinomycetes > Micrococcales > Jonesiaceae > Flavimobilis > Flavimobilis soli. The sequence goes on along the minus strand of NZ_PDJH01000001.1, from coordinate 1,500,250 downwards.
CGGGCGCACCGCGTGCTCGTACCGGTGGGCACGGTCGTCCGGCTCGCCGTCCATGGCGCGCGCCGGGACGGTCAGGCCCAGCAGCACACCCGCAATCGTCGCGTGCACGCCCGAGGCGTGCATGAGGACCCACGCCGCGACACCGAGCGGCGCGAGCAGCCACGGGTGCGCGTACGGAGACCGGGCGAGCGCGCCGAACGCGACGACGCTCAGGAGCGCGAGACCGAGCGCCCCGAGCGACACGGAGCCCGTGTAGAAGACCGCGATCACGATGATCGCAAGCAGGTCGTCGACGACCGCGAGCGTCAGCAGGAACGTGCGGATCGCGACGGGCAGGCCGCGACCGAACACGGCCAGGACGGCGAGCGCGAACGCGATGTCGGTCGCCGTCGGGATGGCCCAGCCGCCGGTTGCGGCGTCGTTCCCCGCACCGAGGACCACCGCGAGGTAGACGAGCGCGGGGACAGCCATGCCGCCGACGGCAGCCACGACGGGCACGGCCGCGCTGCGCGGGTCGCGGAGCGCGCCGACGACGATCTCACGCTTGAGCTCGAGGCCGACGGTGAGGAAGAAGACCGCCAGGAGGCCGTCAGCGGCCCACGCGGCGAGCGACAGGTCGAGGTGCCACGCGGCAGGGCCTACGACGGTCGACGAGACGGCGTCGTAGGAGTCGCGCCACGGGGAGTTCGCCCACCCGAGTGCGACGGCGGCGGCGGCGATGAGGAGCGCGCCGCCCGTCGTCTCGCGCGAGATCCACGTGCGAAAGCGTGACGGGGCGTGTGCTGGGGCGTGCGTCATGTGACCTCCGGGAAGCAGCGCAGATCTCACGGAGGGTCTCCGAGAGAACGCCGACCAGGCTTCCCGGCACACCAGGCATCGATCTTATGGCTCGCACGTCCGCCCTGCTCGGCGCTGCACACCATGTGAGAAGCGCGACGATAGGACCCTTGGGGCGGCCGCTTCCGTGAGACGGCGGGACAATAGGAGGCGGCTTCTCGCCCGACCACCCGCGGCGAGCGCACCCCCCACCGGAAGGACACCCCCATGAGCGCGACGAGCGCCACCGGGTCGACGCCGAGCACCCCGTCGGCGCGGTCGCAGGACCACCGATTCTTCGGGCACCCGCTCGGACTGATGACGCTCTTCGGCACCGAGCTGTGGGAGCGGTTCAGCTACTACGGGATGCGCGCCATCCTGCTGTACTTCATCACCGACACCCTCGCCAACGGCGGGCTCGGGATCGACCGCTCGACCGGCGTCGCGATCACCTCGATCTACGGCGCCTCGGTGTACCTGCTCTCCGTCGTCGGCGGATGGCTCGCCGACCGCGTCATCGGTGCGCGCAGGGCGACGCTCTACGGCGGCCTGATCATCGCGACCGGTCACGTCCTGCTGGCCGTGCCGGGCGGAGCGCCGACGGCGTTCGCGGGCATCATCTCCGTCGCCGTGGGTACGGGACTGCTCAAGCCGAACGTGTCGAGCATGGTCGGCGACCTGTACGAGCGCGGTGACGCCCGCCGCGACGGCGGCTTCTCGATCTTCTACATGGGCATCAACCTCGGGTCGTTCTTCTCCCCGATCCTCGTCGGGGCCGCCCGCAGCTGGGGCGGCTACCACGCGGGCTTCCTCGTCGCCGCGATCGGCATGGCCTTCGCGCTCGTGTTCTTCGTGCTCGGCCGCAAGGCGCTGTACGGGGCCGGGGACCACGTCGACAACCCGATCACCCGCGAGGAGCGCCCGGCGCTCGCGCGCGGCGGCGTCGGCATCCTCGGGCTGATCGCCCTCTCGGCGCTCGCCGCATGGGGCGTCGCGAGCTGGCGGGGCAACGGCTCGGCCTTCGGCACCGAGGGCGTCGTCGACACGATCTCCTACCTCGCGTTCGCCGCACCCATCGCGTACTTCATCGTCATGCTGCGCTCGCCCAAGGTCACCGCGCCCGAGCGCAAGCGCGTCCTCGCGTACATCCCGCTGTTCATCGCGGCGATGCTGTTCTGGATGATCAACGAGCAGGCCGCGAGCTCGTTGTCCGCGTTCGCCGAGGACAAGACCGACCTGTCGTTCCTGTGGTGGACGATCGAGCCGGCGTTCTTCCAGTCGGTGAACCCGCTCATCATCATCCTGTTCGCGCCCGTCTTCGCAGGAGTGTGGAGCAAGCTCGCGGAGCGCGGCCCGTCGACCGCACACAAGTTCGGCATCGGCCTCGCGCTCGCCGCCCTGTCGTTCGTGTTCCTCGCGGTGATGACGGCGCTCGCGGGCGACGCGAAGGTCGGCTCTGGCGTGCTCGTCGGCACGTACGCGATCCAGACGATCGGCGAGCTGTTCCTCTCGCCCGTCGGCCTTGCCGCGACGACGCTCCTCGCCCCCGCTGCCTTCCGCTCCCAGGCGATGGCGCTGTGGTTCCTCGCGCCGTCCGCCGGCCAGGCGATCACCGCGCAGCTCGTCTCCGCGACCGACGACCTCGCGAACAACTATGCGTCGTACTTCGGCACGATCGGCGTCGTCACCCTCGCGATCGCGGGCATGTTCTTCCTCGTGACGCCGTGGATCACCCGGCACATCCGCGAGGGCGAAGAGGCCTGAGCGCTCGTTCCGCGCGCGCCCCCGTGGCGCACCCCGCGCCGTACGCGCGCCGAGGTAGGGGCGTGTACGCGACGTAGGTGCTCCTAGGGCCCTACCTCGCGTGGAGGGCCCTACCTCGCGTGCAGACCCCTCCCTCGCGGGTGGCCTGCCTCGCATGGAGGAGGCTGGACTCAGGAGCCGGAGCCTGCGTGCGGGGCAGCGTCGGGCTTGCGGGCGCGGCTCGGCTGCACACGAGGCGGCTCGCCGGGCATCTTCGGGAAGTCGGGCGGGAACGGCAGCTCGCCGAGCCCCTCGCCCAGGTCGCGCTCCCACCAGCCGAGCAGCACGTCGATCGTGCCGGGCTCCTCGCCCATGCGCGCCCACGGGTCGCCGACGTCGCGCAGCCGCTCGGGCACGGTCGTGATCGTGAAGTCCTCGGGGCGCGCGCCGTCGAGCTCGTCCCACTCGAGGGGGCACGAGACCGGCGCGTGGGGGAGCGGCCGCGGGCTGTACGCGCCCGCCATCGTCCGGTCCCGGTTCGCCTGGTTGTAGTCGACGAAGATCCGCTCCCCGCGCTCCTCCTTCCACCACGCCGTCGTGACGGCGTCGGGCATGCGCCGCTCGAGCTCGCGCGACGCCGCGATCACCGCGTGCCGCACGTCGAGAAACTCGTGGGTCGGCTCGACCGGCGCGAACACGTGCAGCCCGCGGTTGCCCGACGTCTTCACGAACGACGTCAGGCCTGCCTCGGAGAGGACCGAGCGCAGCTCGACCGCCGCACGGACCGCGTCGGCGAAGTCCGTGCCGGGCTGCGGGTCGAGGTCGATCCGCAGCTGATCGGGGTTGTCCGGGTCGCCTGCGCGCGACGCCCACGGGTGGAAGACGACCGTGTTCATCTGCACCGCCCACACGACGGTCGCGACCTCGTCGACGACGAGCTGCGGGTGCGTGCGGCCGCTCGGGTACGTGACCATGACGGACCGCACGTAGTCCGGCGCACCGTTCGGCGGGTTCTTCGAGAAGAACTGCTCGCCGTCGACCCCACCAGGGAAACGCTGGAGGGAGAGCGGCCGGTCGCCGTTCGCGGCGAGGAACGCGTCGCCGACGTCGATCACGTACCGCGCGAGGTCGAGCTTCGTGAGGCCGGGCTCCGGCCACAGCACACGGCTCGGGCTCGTCAGCCGGACCTCGCGGCCGCCGTCGGGCCCGGGCACCTCCAGGACGAGCGCTTCGCTAGCCATACGTCGAACCTACCCACGGCGCCGCGCGACGCCACCGGGGCTTCGCTGCGCCGCCGGGGACTTCGCAGCGCCGCGCCCGTCCGCCGAGGTCGAGCAGTCTCGCGGTGTGCCGGCCCGGTCGAGGCAGGTGCTCCCACGCGAGGTAGGGCTGCCCACGCGAGGTAGGGCTGCCCACGCGAGGTAGGGCCGCCCACGCGAGGTAGGGCTCTGGAAGCCGCTGTCTCGCGTGGGGAGCCCTACCTCGGCGCAAGCGGAGGAAAGAGCTGCGCGACGGAGGCGGGACCTGAGCGACCCCGCCGTGCCGGACGGCGAGGCGCGGCGCCGTACGGTCAGACGACGTCGCTCGTGGCGAGCGACGCCTCGAGCTCGGCGTCGAGGATGACGAGCTCGGCCTCGTCGACGGCCTTCTGGCGGCGGGCGCCGACGACGCAGAGGGCGATGCCCGCGACGACCCAGGCGGCCAGGATGATGACGGCGCCGGTCGCGCCCTTGCCGTCGAAGTACGCGGCGGACCGCATGAGCGTGCCGGTCGAGCCGGGTGGGAGGAGCTGGCCGAACAGGCCGAGGCCGGAGGGCAGCCACGCGCCCGAGGTGCCGATGCCGGCGAGCGGGTTGCCGAGGAACATCATCGACGCGGCGAGAGCGGTGAAGCCCTTCCCGCCGAAGAGCGCCTGCAGGCCGAGCAGCGGGACGGAGATCGCGGCGATGCCGAGGCCGAGCGCGGCAGCGGGCAGGAGGATCGAGCCCTCGAAGCTGCCGAACCAGAAGCGCAGGATCGACGTGACGACGACGCCGCCGACGACGGCGAAGCTGCCCGCGCTCACGAGCTGCATCTTGAGCCGGCCGGGGAAGAGCTTCATGGCGACGACGGCGGGGACGATGCCACCGAAGACGAGCGGGAACGCGAGGCCGCCGATGCCGATGCCCGACGGGTCGTCGGCGGTGTAGGGGACGAGGTCCTCGACGGTGACGGTCAGGCCAGCGGCGCCGGCGGCGGCCGTCGTGGTCTGGGTGAGCGAGCCGGAGATCGCGGCGCTGCCCGCGGTCGCGGTGAGGAGGCGGACGGTGTCGCCCTCGACGACGTAGCCGCCGTTGACGCTGCGGTCGAGGATCGCGTCGCGCAGGGCTGCCTCGTCGGCGAAGGTCTCGGGAACGAACGCGCCGGGGGCGACGGCCTCGAGGTTCGCGTTGAGCGCGCCGGTCGTCTGGGCGTCGCCGACGGTGCCGGTCGCGAGGTCGTGGGGGCCGCTCTTGAGCGACGGCAGGACGAAGAGCATGAGCAGGACGACGACGATCGCCGTCAGTGCGCCGAGGGAGCCGAGCAGCTTCGGGAGGGTCCCGGCGGGCTTCTTCGGGAGGTGCGGGTTGGCCGCGGTGGTGGTGCGGGCGGAGTTGGTCACGAGATCCTCAGTCAGTAGTGGAGGATTTTCCTCCGCTAATCTCGCCGACGTCGGATACTGTGTCAACCCCGGGATCTCAACGTTCCCGGCAGCGCACCCCTGGGAGGACCCCGTGCGAGCCGACGCTCTGAGACGTCGCGAAGCACTCATCACTGCTGCTCGCGAGCAGTTTCTGCGCCACGGGGACGCCGTCGCCCTCGAGGCCGTCGCAGCACGCGCCGGTGTGGGCATCGCCACTCTCTACCGCAACTTCCCGTCGCGTCAGGACCTCATCGACGCAACCGCCTGCGCCGTGCTCGCCGACATGCTGCGGGTCGCGCAGGTCGCACGCGTCGGGTTGGGCTCGGACCCGGACGGCGCGTGGCGGACCTTCGTCGCCGATCTTGTCGACCTGCGCCTCGGCTCGGTCATCACAGCGCTCACCCACGCGCCCGGCACCGACCCGTCGCCCCAGGTCACCGAGGCGCAGGGCCGCGCCGAGCGTGAGATCGACAGCGTCCTCGTCCTGGCCCGCAAGGCCGGGCTGCTGCGCGAGGACGTGGGCCTCACGGAGTTCGTCCTCGTCGTCGCGCACCTGAGCCAGCCGCCGACGCTCCGGACGCCCGGAGCCTTCCCCGGATTCTCGGCCCGCCTCATGGCGATGCTCCTCGCGGGCATGCGTCCGGACGGGACGCCACTGCCTGACAGCGAGGCTGGCCCGGGGTGCTGAGCCCTCAGCCCTCGACGCGCGTGAGGTGGTCGATCACCGTCGGCAGCCACGACGCCGCCGCCTCCGCCGCCTCGCCGAACGGGTCCGCGGCGCTCGCCGCGTTCCCGTCGGGTTGGCTCGCGTGCAGGAGCAGGGCCCGCTCGAGCTCGGTCTGGAAGCCCGAGATGAGCAGGCGGATGAACACGCCCTCGGGGATGAGGGAGACGACGCCGATGCGCGCCATGAGTGCGCTGATCTCGCCGGCGATCGCGTCCATGACCGCGGCCTCACGGGCCGCGTGCGCGGCGGCCGCGCGCGGGTCGCGCATCGCGCGCAGGCGCAGCTCGCTGTTGACGACGCCCCAGCGGGGGTCGAGCGTGAGGGCGCGCAGGAGGGTCGTGACGATGCGGCCGATCGTGGCGGCGTCGACGTCGACACCCTCGCAGCGCTCGCTGGCCCAGGGGGCCTCGAGGATCGCGACGCGGAGCTGCTGGACGGCGCGCTCCTGCTCGCGCGCGCTGAGCGCGTCGATGAGCGCGGCCTTGTCCTCGAAGTTCGAGTAGAACGCGCCGCGCGTGAAGTCGGCGCCCTCGCAGATCGCCTCGATCGACGTCGCCTCGACGCCGTGCTCCGCGAAGAGGGCGAGGGCGGCGTCGAGAAGTCGCTCGCGCGTGCGCTCGCGGCGCGCGCTCGTGCGCGGGCCGTCGGCGGTGACGGGCGCTTCGGCAGTCATCGTTCTCCTCTCGGACGGCGTCAGCCTACTTCAGATACACACGTGTATCCAATACGTCGATGTATCGGATACAGTGGTGCATCGCAACGCCGCCCTGCACGCCACCGACCGGGAGCTCACGTGTCCTCCGCCTTGTACCGCCTCGGATCCTGGGCCTTCCGCGCCCGGCGCACCGTCGTCGCCCTCTGGCTCGTCCTGCTCGTCGTCCTCGGTGCGTCCGCGGGCTTGCTCCAGAAGGGCTTCGACAACTCCGTCTCCATCCCCGGGACCGAGTCGCAGGCCGCGCTCGACCAGCTCAAGGCGACCTTCCCCCAGGTCAGCGGTGCTTCCGCGCAGGTGCTCGTCCTCGCGCCCGAGGGCGCGGACGTTCGTGCCGACGACGTCGCCGCGACCGTCCGCGACGCTGCGGACGCGATCGCGGACGTCGAGCACGTCGCCGCCGTCTCGACCCCGTACATCGACCCCCTCACGGGAGACGACCTCAGCGGCGACGCGATCACCGGCGGGAGCGACGACCACCGCGCCGCCCTCCTGACCGTCACCCTCGACGGGCCGTCCACGACCGTCACCGACGAGACCAAGGAAGAGCTGCGCGCCGCGACCGCGGCCCTCGCGGAGGCGCTCCCCGACGGCTGGGACGCGACTCTCGGTGGCGAGCTCTTCGCGTCGGAGTTCCCCGGTCTCACGCTCACCGAGGCGCTCGGCGTCGTCGTCGCGCTCGTCGTGCTCATGCTGACGCTCGGCTCCTTCGTCGCCGCAGGCATGCCCCTGCTCAACGCGATCCTCGGCGTCGCCGTCTCGATGCTCCTCGTCGTCCTGTCGACCGCCTTCACGCCCGTCACCTCGACGACGCCGATGCTCGCGCTCATGCTCGGCCTCGCCGTCGGCATCGACTACGCGCTGTTCATCGTGTCCCGCTACCGCGAGCTGCTCTCCGAAGGGCTCGACCCGCAGGAGGCGGCAGCCCGCTCGGTCGCGACGTCCGGCTCCGCCGTCGTCTTCGCCGGCCTGACCGTCATGATCGCGCTCGTCGGCCTCGGCGTCGCCGGCATCCCCTTCCTCACGACGATGGGCATCGCCGGCGCCGCCGCCGTCGGCATCTCTGTCGTCGTCTCGCTCACGATGGTCCCCGCGCTGCTCGGCTTCGCGGGCGAGCGCCTGCGCCCCCGCCCGTCGCGCCGCGCTCGCCGCGCCGCCGCAGCCGGCAAGGCGCCCGCCCCGAGCACGACGCCGACCCGCGCCTCCCGCTTCTTCGCCGGCTGGGTGAACCTCGCCGTCGCGAAGCCCTGGGTGACGATCGTCGTCGTGCTCGGCGCCGTCGTCGGCCTCGCCCTGCCCGCGCTCAACCTGCGGCTCGCCCTGCCCGACGCGGGCGTCCTGCCCGAGTCGAGCTCCGCGCGCGTCACCTACGAGCGCATCTCCGACCACTACGGCCCCGGCTCGAACGGCCCGCTCATCATCACCGGCTCCGTCCTGACGAGCGACGACCCGCTCGGCCTCGCCGCCGACCTCGCCGACGAGATGCGCGCCCTGCCGGGCGTCGCCGACGTCCCGCTCGCGACGCCCAACGAGTCCGCCGACACGGTCATCGTCCAGGTCGTCCCCGAGTCCGGCCCCAACGACGAGGAGACCGCCGAGCTCGTCCAGACGATCCGCGACATGCGCCCCGAGCTCCAGGAGCGCTACGACGTCGACATCTCGGTGACCGGCTACACCGCCGTCGGCATCGACGTCTCCGCCAAGCTCGGCGCGGCACTCCTGCCCTTCGGCATCTTCGTCGTCGGCCTCTCCCTCGTCCTGCTGACGATGGTGTTCCGCTCGGTCGCCGTGCCGCTCAAGGCGACGCTCGGCTACCTGCTCTCGGTCCTCGCCGCGTTCGGCGTCGTCACCCTCGTCTTCGAGGACGGCTTCGCTGCCGAGATGCTCAACGTCGGCCGCCTCGGCCCCGTCATCTCGTTCATGCCGATCATCCTCATGGGCGTGCTGTTCGGCCTCGCGATGGACTACGAGGTCTTCCTCGTCTCCCGCATCCGCGAGGACTACGTCCACGGGCGCGACGCGCGCGCCGCGATCCGCAGCGGCTTCGCCGGCTCGGCGAAGGTCGTCACGGCCGCCGCGGTCATCATGATCGCCGTCTTCTTCGCGTTCGTCCCCGAGGGCGACGTCAACATCAAGCCGATCGCGCTCGGCCTCGCCGTGGGCGTCGCGGTCGACGCGTTCCTCGTGCGCATGACGCTCGTGCCCGCCGTCCTCGAGCTGCTCGGCGACCGCGCCTGGTGGATGCCCGCGTGGCTCGACCGTGCGCTCCCGTCGTTCGACGTCGAGGGCGAGGGCCTGCACCGCGAGCTCTCCCTCGCGGGCTGGCCCGGCGAGGGCACGGCCGTCGCCGCACGCGGCCTCGAGCTCGCGCCCAAGGCCGACGTCGCGACGCCGATCGACCTCGAGGTTCCCGAGCGCGGGGTGCTCGTCGTCGACGGACCCGCCCGCGCCGTCACCGGGCTCCTCCTCACGCTCGCGGGCCGCGTCCGCCCCGAGGGCGGCGACCTCAAGGTCGACGACCTCGTCCTCCCCGAGCGCGCCGCGACCGTGCGCCGTCGCGCCGCATGGCTCGACGCCCGCCGCGGCGACGCCCGCGCCGTCGACGCGGCGCTGCGCGAGCAACCGCGCGTGCTCGTCGTCGACCACGCGCACCACCTGCACGGCAACAGCCATGCCGGTGCCGCCCTCGCGGCCGCCGCGCAGCAGGGCACCACGCTCGTCCTCGGCACGACAGCCCCGGACGTCCTGCCTCCCGGCGTCGCCTCCACCCACCTGCTGACCCTCCCGAAGGGCGAGTGACATGACCAGCACCACCTCCATGCCGCGGTCCACCCGACGCCGCTGGGCGGTCGCCCTCGTCGCGCTGCTCGTCCCGCTCGCGCTCGTCAGCGCACTCCTCGCCGCCCAGTGGGACCCGGCGTCCCGCGCGGGCGACGTGACGGCCGCCGTCGTCAACCACGACGAGCCCGTCACGCTCGACGGCCAGATCACCCCGCTCGGCCGCCAGCTCGCCGCGCAGCTCGTCAAGGACTCCCGCTCGCAGGGCGGCTGGTCCTGGGTCGTCACCGACTCCGAGGAAGCCGCTGACGGCCTCGACGAGGGCCGCTACGCCGCCGTCGTGACGATCCCCGAGGACTTCTCTGCCGCCGCGACGTCGTTCGCGGCCGACCAGTCCGCCGCGCGCCCCGCGCAGATCGACGTCACGACCGCCGAGAGCTCGACCGCGACGCGCAACCTCGTGACGTCGGCGCTCGCCGACGCCGCGACCGTGGGCCTCGGCCGCCAGCTCACCGAGACGTACCTCGAGAACGTCCTCGTCGGTTTCCAGGACATCAGCGACCAGCTCGGCGAGGCAGCCGACGGCGCCCAGCAGCTCGCCGACGGCGCCGGTGAGCTCGCCGACGGCCAGGAGCAGCTCGCGGACGGCGCGGGCACGCTCGCGGACGGCACGGGCAGCCTCGCCGAGGGCCTGCGTGCCCTCGCCGACGGTGCCGGCACGGCGTCGTCGGGCGCGAGCACCCTCGCCGACGGCACGCGCACCCTCGCGGGCGGCGCGGGCGACCTGGCCGACGGTGCCGACCAGCTCGCGAAGGGCACCAAGCCGCTCGCCCAGGGCGCGAAGAGCGCCGCCGGCGGTGCGCGCGACCTCGCCCAGGGCACCGGCGACCTCGCCGACGGCCTCGACACCCTGGCCGACGGCGCGAAGGACCTCACGGCGGGGTCCACGGCCGTGGCTGACGGCGTCGACGAGCTCGTCGACGGGCTCGAGGAGCTCGCGGCGGGAGCCGAGGGCGTCCCGGCCGGCTTCGCCGCTGCGCGCGCCGGCGTCGACGCGCTCTCGGGAGACCCTCTCGACCAGCTCGTCGAGGGCGTCCGTCAGCTCGGTGCCGCGCAGGCGGCGGCCGGGTGCGCCCCGGGCGACGGCGGCGCCTGCGACGTGTTCGACGAGGCTCTCGCCGACGCGGTCGCGCAGTACCGTGGCGCCCTGGGCCAGCTCTCCGACGGCCTCGCCGAGGCCGAGGGGACCCCCGCTTCCGCGACCTCGGCACCGACCGGCTCCTACCTGCTCGCGTCAGGCCTCGCCGCCGCGGTCGGCACCGACGGCTCCGCGACCGCCGAGCCGACGGGGGCGAAGGCCCTCGCCGCCGGCGCCCGAGCGACGGCGGACGGCACGAAGGCCCTCTCCGGAGGCCTCGCACAGACCGCCAAGGGCGCAGCCGCGCTCGACAAGGGCGCGTCCAGCCTCGCAGGCGGCCTCAAGACGCTCGCGACCGGCACGTCGACGCTGAGCACCGGCGCGAGCGGTCTCGCGTCCGGTGCCGTGGAGCTCGCGTCCGGCGCGAAGAGCCTCGCGTCGGGCACGAACCAGCTCGCAGGCGGCGTCGCGCAGCTCTCGACCGGCGCCGGCGAGGCAGCCTCGGGTGCGGGCGATCTCGGCGACGGCGCCTCCCAGCTCGCCGACGGCCTCGCCCAGGCCGCCCCGGGCGCGAAGCAGCTCGCGGACGGCACGTCCGAGCTCGCGGACGGCCTCGGCCAGGCGGTCGACGGCATCGCCGAGCAGGCCCCGAAGAACCCCGAGACGCTCGCCCAGGTGATCGCTGCCCCGGTCGCGGCGCCCACGCTCCCCGACCTCGGGCCGCTCGCCGGCGTCGGCCTCACCGCCGCCGTCGCGCTCTGGCTCGGCGCGCTCGTCATGACCATGCGCCCGCGCACGTCAGGCCTCGCCCTGCTCGGCACGACCCGCTCGTCGGCGCGCATGACGCTCCACGGCGTCACGCTCGCCGTCGGCGTCACCGCACTCCAGGGTGTGCTCGTCGGAGCGGTGGTCGTGGCGGTCACGGACGCTCCGGTCGTGATGATCCCCGCCGCAGCCCTCGCGGCCGTCGCGATGCTCCTGTTCCTCCACGCGCTCGTCGCGTGGGCGGGCAACGTGGGCCGTGCGATCGCGCTCGTCGTCGGCGTCTCCGTCCTCGTCGCGGCGTCCGCGCCGTCGGCCCCCGCATGGCTCGAGCAGCTCGGCGCCCTCGGTCCGCTCGACGCGGCAGGCCGCTTCCTGACCGCCGCCGCGGGCGACGGCGGCGGCGCCGGCACGGTCGTGCTCCTGCTCGTCTGGGCGGCTGCAGGCTTCGCGGCCGACGTCGCGGCGACCGCCTGGGCGCGTCGTCGTGCGGGCGGGCTCGTGCTCGCCGCCGCCTGACGGGCGCGCCCTCGCCGCCACGTGACGCGGCGACGGCGCACGACGTCATCCCTGGTCTTACCCCGCACGGCAGCAGCCGCAGCGGTACATGCGCGACTACGCTCGACCCACAGGGGTTCGAGACGGGGGTCAGGACGTGGTTCAGGTGGGATCTCAGGGTGGCGACGCGGAGCTGTTCGCGGCACTTCGTAGCGTGCCGGTAGAGCGCTGGGACGCGCTCGCCGCGGCTTTCGCGCGCGCCGAAGGCGCCTCGGGCGGCTGGTACGCGCCGTCGCCCGACGAGGGCGACGACGAGGCGCAGCCGGCACCGCGCCTCGACGAGGACGCGCGTGCGCTCGTCGGCGCGCTCGAGCCGTTCGTCGGCGCGGCCGGGATCGAGCCGGGGGCGGTGCCCGACGCCGTGGTCGACGCCGACCTCGACGAGCTGACGGACATGACGGCGACGGCTGCGCTGCGGACGGTCGCCGCCGTCCTGCACGCGGGCAAGACCGACGAGGGGCTGCTGCTCTCCGCCTTCGAGAGCGGCGCGATGCAGACGCTCACCGACCGGCTCCTGACGGCGCGCGCAGCCTGACGCTCGGTGGCACGTGCCCGGGGCCGGTTTCGCCTAGGGTGGCTCGGTGAGCTCTGCACCTGCCTCGTCGTCCTCCGCCCGCTCCACCTCCGAGGAGGCGTCGCCCTGGTGGCGTGACGCCGTCTTCTACCAGGTGTACCCGCGGTCGTACGCGGACAGCGACGGTGACGGCATGGGCGACCTGCGCGGCATCACCGAGCGGCTCGACCACGTCGCCGCGCTCGGCGTCGACGCGCTGTGGCTCTCGCCGTTCTACCCGTCGCCCCAGGTCGACGCCGGCTACGACGTCGCGGACTACTGCGACGTCGACCCGATGTTCGGCACGCTCGACGACTTCGACGCGCTCCTCGCGGCCGCGCACGAGCGCGGCCTGCGCGTGACGATCGATCTCGTCCCGAACCACTGCTCCGACCAGCACCCGTGGTTCCGCGCCGCCGTCGCCGCCGGACGCGGCAGCGCGGAGCGCGCCCGGTTCCACTTCGTCGACGGCCGCGGTGAGAACGGCGAGCTGCCGCCCAACAACTGGCAGTCGGTCTTCGGCGGGCCGTCGTGGACGCGCGTGACCGAGCCGGACGGAACGCCGGGGCAGTGGTACTACCACCTGTTCGCTGCCGAGCAGCCGGACTTCGACTGGGGCAACCCTGAGGTCCTCGCGGAGTTCGAGCGCATCCTGCGCTTCTGGCTCGACCGCGGTGTCGACGGCTTCCGGATCGACGTCTCGGACGCGCTCATCAAGGACACGTCGTGGCCCGACACGGAGGACGGCTCCCCGGTCATCCCCAAGGGCGAGTCGAGCGGCGTGCACGAGGTCTACCGTGCGTTCCGCCGCGTCATGGACGAGTACCCCGGCGAGCGCATGGCGGTCATCGAGACGGGCGCGCCCGACGACGTCGTCGCTGCGTTCCTGCGGCCCGACGAGATGCACCTCGCGTTCAACTTCCGCTTCGTCAAGGCGGGCTGGGACGGGCCGTCGCTGCGCGCGGCCGTCGACGAGTCGATCGTGGCGAACGCCGCCGTCGGCGCCCCGACGACGTGGGTCACGGACAACCACGACACGACGCGCTCGGTCACGCGGTACGGCGCGGACGTGAAGCTCGTCGGGGACTACGTGCCCGACGTCGCGCAGGCACGCTCCCTCGACGCCGAGGCGTTCGTGCGCGGCACCCGCCGCGCGCGGGCGATGGCCGTGCTGCTGCTGTCGCTGCCCGGCGCCGCGTACGTGTACGCCGGCCAGGAGCTCGGCCTGCCCGAGGTCGAGGACCTGCCGCTCGAGGTGCTCCAGGACCCGGCCGTCGCCCGGTCCGGTGGCCGCGTCCGCGGCCGTGACGGCTGCCGTGTGCCGCTGCCGTGGTCGGGCGTGCGCCCGCCCTTCGGCTTCGCACCCGACGACGTCGCGACCTGGCTCCCGCAGCCCGAGGCGTGGGCAGACCTCACGGTCGAGCGGCAGGAGAGCGACCGGTCCTCGATGCTCGCGCTCTGCCGCGCGGTGCTCGCCGCGCGCCGCGCCGAGCCCGCGATGCGCGGCGGGACCGTCGTGTGGGAGCAGGAGGGGCCGGACGTGCTCGTGCTGCGCCGTCAGGCCGACGGCGGGAGCACCCTCACGGTCGTCGTGAACCTCTCGGAGGAGCCGGTCGCGCTGCCCGCAGGCGAGGTCCTCGTCGCGAGCAGCACGACAGACGGCGGCCTCCTCCCGGGGGAGTCGGCCGCCGTCGTGCGGTGATGCGCTGCGGGCTCGTCAGGAGCCGCGGCTGATGCGGAACGCGTGGTTGTCGGTGAACGAGTTGCGCGCCTGCGTGAGGTTCGTGCCCGACGGCATGATGATGCCGCAGTACTGGTGACGCGTCCCGGTGCCGAACGAGTTGCCGGTGACGGCGACCTTCTGCAGCGGGCCGAACTTGCTCCGAGTGATGTTCACGGAGCACGAGCCGTTGTTGATCCAGTTGCCCTCGAAGCGGGCGTTGGAGACCTTGCCGCGCCCCTGGGTGATCATGACCGCGGCGCTGCTCGATCCCTCGAGGCGGCTGCCGGTCACGCGCAGGTTGGTGCCCTGCTGGATCTGGATGTTGTCGTCGTGCGACGGGCCGCCCCCGTGGTTGGGGTCGTTCGCGTAGTACAGGTTGCCGTGCAGCCACGAGTCCTCGATGAGGACGTCCGGGCCGATGATCGTCACCTGGTCGATCACGCGGTGGATGTTGGTGCGCAGCAGGGTGAAGCGCGCACCGACGACGCCCATGACGTACGGCGACGGGTTGGCCGCGGCGATCTCACTGTCGACGATCGTCGCGCGGCGGGCGTTGTCGGCGACCTGGACGAGGTGGGTGATCGACTTGGCGCGAGCGCCGCCGCGCACGATCGAGTTCTTGATCGTGACGTCGTTCGCGCGGATCTTCACGACGCCGCGGATGTCGTAGCCGTCGATGACGGTGCCGTTCTTCGTGATGACGAGGTCGCGGTTGTGGACCTTGAGCTTCTTCTTCTTGCTCGCGGGGACGCCGGTGTTGCTCGCGTTCGGCTTGCCCGTGCGCTTCTTGAAGCCGACGGTGCTGAGCTTGACGCGCACCTTGGTGCTGGCCTTGAGGCGGATCTTGCCGCTGGCCGACGTCGTGACGCGGACCTTGTCGGTGGTCGTGCCCTTGCCGTACTTCACGACCGTGCGCTCGACCTTGGCCTTGCCAGGCGTCCAGAGCTGGAGCGTGCCCGGCTTCTTGGCGCCGCGGACGGTCACCTTGACGACGAGCGACGTCGTCTTCGCGGGGACCTGGGCGTGGCGCTTGATCTTCTTGGTGGTCGCCTTGCCGGCCTTGAGGGGCGTGCCCTTGGCGCTGCCGAGCGTGCGCTTGGCCTTGACGGCCTTGTAGGTGCTCACCTTCTTCTTGGCGACGCGCTGGCTCATGCTCTCGGGGGTCGAGCTGGCTGCGGTCGCGGCGGGGGCGATCACGGCGAGGCCGGACAGGGCGACCACGGCGGCGACGGTCGAAGCGATCAGGGTGCGGACGGCACGGGGGGCGGGTGTGCGTTCGGGGGTGTGCACAGAGGCTCCTCGGTGGGGAATATGCCCGTTTTGGGATACCTCCAGGGTGACCCGGGGGGTCGCTGCGCGGGAACCGTCCTGGCCTGGGGCGCGCGTCACACGTGCAGGGCCGCTGGTCAGCGGAGCCGCATCGGGCGAAAAGTGACGCATACCACCCAGATCGGCAGGGTGGAGCGGGTGCTTTAGCCCTTCGAGACGCGGAAAGCAGCCCCGTCGACGAACGCGTTGCCGGCCTGCGTGACCGTGGTCGTCGGCGGGACGAGCAGTGCGCAGTACGGGTGCCGGGTGGAGGTGCCGAAGACGTTGTTGCGGAACGTGAGCCCGCGCAGCGGGCCCTGCTTCGACTCCGCGATGTTCACGGAGCACGAACCGCCGTCGATCCAGCTGTTCTCCACGATCATGTCGGAGACCTTGCCGCGGCCCTGCGTGATCATGATCGCGGCGCTGCTGGATCCCTCGAGCCGGCTGCCCGTCACGCGCAGGTTGGAGCCGACCTGGACCTGGATGTTGTCGTCGTGCGACGGCCCGCCACCGTGGTTCGGGTCGTTCGCGTAGAACAGGTTGTCGTGGAGCCAGGAGCTCTTGATCGTCACGTCGTCACCGAGGACCGTGACCTGGTCGATCACCGTGTGGATGTTGACCCGCTCGAGCGTGAAGCCCGAGCCCAGCACGCCCATCACGTACGGGGACGGGTGCTCCGCGAAGATCTCGGTGTCGACGATCTTCGTGCCGGTGACACCGTCAGCCTGCACGAGGTGGAGGATCGAGGAGACCGGGCGGCCGCGCACGATCGTGTTCTTGATCGTGACGTCGTCCGCGCGGACCTTGATCGCCCCGCGGACGTCGAGGCCGTCGATGACCGCTCCGCGCTCCGTGACGGTGAGGTCGCCGTCGTGGACCTTGAGCTTCTTGCCTGCGGGCACGCCGGTGCTGGTGTCGTCGGGACGGGTGACGGTCGGGGGCTTGGGTGCCGTCGTCGTCGGGGGTGCCGTCTTCGGGGTGGGCGACTGGGGCGGTTGCGTCGTGCGTACCGGGGTCGGGGTCACCGACGGGTCAGGGCTCGTGGTGGGTGCAGGCGCGGACGTCGGCGGCGCCGTCGGGCTCGTCGTGGGCGTGCCGGTCGGCGGTGGCGTCGTCCCCTGGGGGGTGGGGGTGATGGTCGGCCCGGTTGGGGGGCTCCACTGGCGCAGCGGGCGCCACGGACGCCCGAGGCGTGCGAACAGGGGCGCTGCCGACGGGGACGCCTGCTCGGGAGTCGTGAGCAGCGGGGTGGAGACCGCGGCGTCCACAGGGAGCCGTGCCTCGGAACGACCTGTGAGCGACAGGCGGCTGCCGTCGTCGACCCCCGGCCGCGGGTCGGGCGGGAACAGCTCGGCGACGTCGCTCTGCTCGGCGGCCGGTGCGAAGAGTGCGGTGACCCCGACGCTCGACGCCGCGATCCCCGCGACCAGGACGGTCGCGGTGACGAGTCGCTGGCGGCGACGGTTGCGGGTGCGGTGGGGGGTCGGCACGAGTGGCTCCTAGGCGCATCGGTGTTGCGGCGAGGGGGCGGACCGGACGTCGGGTGCGACGGCCGTGCAGCGATTCCACACAGACTGTCGGAAATGGGCGAATTTGGCGACTGTGGCGACCATCTGGTGAGAACCCCCAGGTGAGCGGGACGTCCCGGGCGAGCGCAAACACCCCGCGGGCGATCCTCGGGGCGACGTCGTAGCCGCACGGGGTGGTTGCTGTTGCTGCCACCTCACGGCGTTGTCATGCTCCAGAAATGGGCAGCGAGAACGACGGTCTGGACGCGGCGGAAGACATCCGCGTCGCGCTCGGTCGCGTCTCCTCGGAGCACCCCGAGGAGTTCTTCAACATCGCGAACGACCTGCGCGCGCTCGGGTGCGACGCGGCAGCGGTCCCGTTCTACGAGAAGGCCATCGCGGCGGGGGTCGTCGAGGCCGTCTACAACCTTGCGCTCCTGCACCACGAGTGCGGCGACGTCGACCGCGCGCGGCAGGGCTTCGTCACCGCCTCGGAGCACGGTGACGCCAAGGGCGCGTTCATGGCGGCACAGATCTTCGAGGCGTGCGGCGAGCACCAGGCGGCGGCGCTCCACTACGCGCGGGCGCTCGAGCTCCCGGAGACGCCGGTCAGGCTCGCGCGCGTGCTGCGGCTCCTGGGCATGTCGGCAGACGCGGACCGCATCATCGACGAGTCGGTCGCGACGAGCTGGGAGTCGGCGGTCGAGTACGCCCTGCGAGAGACGACACCGACGTACGAGGGCCTCGAGATCCTCGACCGGCACTGGACAGCGGGCGAGCACCAGGTCGCGGTCACGATGGCGCTCCTCCTCGGGGAGGCCGAGCGAACCGACGACGCAGAGGCGCTCCTGCTCGTCGCCGCCGAGCAGGGCGACGTCCACGCCCTGACGAACCTCGGGTCGCTCTGGTGCGACAACGGCGACCTCGAGGCCGCCCGCCGCGCATGGCACCGCGCAGCAGAGCGCGGCGACGAGGTTGCGGCGAACCTCCTGGAGCGGCACGGCTACACCTGACCGGCCGTCGGCGCGGCCTCGGCCCCGCCCCGGGGCGCAGGTATCGTCGACGTGTGAACGAGCCCCTGGTCGCCCGCCCCGCCCGTCGCCGGGCCGCACTGGCGCTCGCCGCCGCGCTCGTCCTCGGCGGTGCCCCAGGCACCGGGACCGCTGACGCCGCGATCTGGCCCGTCGTCGAGCCCGCGCCCACCCCCACCGACGACAACACCGGCAACGGGCTCGCGCCCGCGCCGCCACGCCCCTCCGAGAGCGAGGTGCGCGCGACCGTCAAGGCCGACGTCGCGAAGCTCGTCGACAAGGGCGGTCTCGGCGCCGCAGCCTCCGTGCGCATCACCGACGTCGCGAGCGGCCGCACCATCTACTCGTCCAAGCCAGGCACCCCGCGCATCGCCGCCTCGACGACCAAGCTGTTCACCGGCGCAGCCGCCCTGAGCTCGCTGGGCACCGAGAAGACCTTCCCGACCACCGTGGAGCGGTCCGGGCGCTCGCGGACCGTCACCTTCGTCTCGGGTGGGGACCCGCGCATGACGAACGCGAAGCTCAAGCAGCTCGCCCGTCAGACCGCGGCCGCGCTCAAGGCCAAGCAGCCCGCCCGCACCAAGCTCAAGGGCAAGCTCCGCAAGGTCGTCTACGTGCGGATCGACGACTCGATCTTCGCGGGGCCCACCAAGCTCAGCACGTGGCGTCAGGGTGGCTACGGGCTCGGCACGATCCAGCCCGTGCGCGGCACCGCGCGCACGACCGTCCGCAAGACCGACTCGGCGGCGTCGGCCGCGAGGTACTTCGCGAAACGGCTCGACAAGAGCCTCGGGTCAGGCTGGGTCGTGCGCTACAAGGGCGTCAAGGCCGCGCCCCCGAAGGGCCGCGTCGTCGCGCGCGTCGAGTCCGAGACCGTCCACGCCCTGGTCAAGCGCATGCTCCTCGGCTCCGACAACCAGGTCGCCGAGGTCCTCTCGCGTCACGTCGCCCGGTCGGAGGGCTACCGACCGACCTTCGCCGGCGGGGTCAAGGGGACGACCAAGGTGATGCGCCGGCTCGGCGTCGACCTCGGCCGCACCGTCCTGGCTGACGGCTCCGGCCTCTCGACGGGCAACAGGATCACGCCGGCCGCCGTCGTCAGCCTCCTGCGCGTCGCCGCGCAGCCCGAGCGCGCGGAGCTGCGTGCGATCCTCTACGAGGACTGGTCGCTCCCCGTCGCCGGACGCACCGGAACCCTCATGTCCCGGTTCACGGGCAAGGCGAGCTGCGCGCGCGGCGCGGTCGTCGCCAAGACCGGGACCCTCGACTGGGAAACCGCCCTGTCGGGCTACACGGTCGGCGAGGACGGGCGGCTCAAGGCGTTCTCCGTGATCGCGAACAAGCTCACGACCGCGAAGGCGCGGGAAAAGGCACGCGCGACGGCGGACCGCATCGCCGCGACGGTCCACGGCTGCGCCTGAACCACCCGGGACGGCGACCCGGCCCGGGGGTAGCATTCCTCCGGCGCGGCCGGGCGCCATCCGCTCTCGAGACGGGAAGACGCATGCCTCTGTGGACACTGCACGGTGACGGGACGACAGTGAGGTCCGGTGAGGCGGTGGCGCCGCTCGAGCGCCTCACCTGGCCGCGCACGATCGGGCTGGGGATGCAGCACGTCGTCGCCATGTCGGGTGCGACGCTCATCGTGCCGCTCATCACGGGCCTCCCCGCGACGACGACGCTGTTCTTCTCCGCGATCGGCACGTTCCTCTTCCTGCTGATCAACCGCAACACGCTGCCGAGCTACCTCGGCTCGAGCTTTGCGTTCCTCGCCCCGTTCGCGGCTGCTGCGACGGTGTCCGACGCCCTCGGCGGCGTCGTCTTCACGGGTGCCGCGCTCATCGTGGTCGGCGTCATCGGTCACGTGGCCGGCGTCCGCTGGATCAACGCGCTCATGCCGCCCGTCGTCAACGGTGCCATCGTCGCGCTCATCGGCCTCAACCTCGCGACCGCGGCGTGGGGCCAGTGCCAGCAGTCGGTGGTCGACGGCGAGATCGTCCAGTCCTGCACGTCCGGGTTCAGGGCCGCACCGGTGACGGGCCTCGTCGTCGTGCTCGCGATCGCCCTGACCGCGGTGCTGTTCCACGGCATCCTCGGCCGCCTGTCGATCCTCGTGGGCGTCGCGGTCGGGTATGTCGTCGCGTGGTTCCGCGACGAGATCAGCTTCGCTGGCGTCTCCGACGCCCCGGTCTTCGGCCTGCCGCACTTCACGGCCCCGACGTTCGACCCGGGGCTGCTCGTCATGTTCGTGCCGGTCGTGCTCGTCCTGGTCGCCGAGAACATCGGCCACGTGAAGTCGGTCGCCGCGATGACGGGGCAGAACCTCGATGACAAGGTCGGCAAGGCGCTCGTCGCGGACGGTGTCGCGACGGTGCTCGCCGGTGCGGGCGGCGGCTCGGGCACGACGACGTACGCCGAGAACATCGGCGTCATGGCGGCCACGCGCGTCTACTCGACGGCGGTGTACTGGGTCGCGGGTGCGACGGCGCTGCTCCTCGCGTTCTCCCCGAAGGTCGGCGCGGTCATCCAGGCGATGCCCGCGGGCGTCCTCGGCGGTGCGGGCACCGTGCTCTACGGCATGATCGGCCTGCTCGGTGCGCGCATCTGGGTGCAGAACAAGGTCGACTTCTCCGATCCGGTGAACCTCACGCCGACGGCGGTCGCGCTCATCATGGGCATCGCGGACTACACGTTCACGATCGGTAGCGTGACGATCGGCGGCATCGCGTCGGGCGCGATCGCCGCGATCGTCCTCTACCACCTCATGCGGGCGGTCTCCCGCCTGCGCGGTACGACGGCGGAGCCGGCGAGCCCGACGTCCGTCCCGGACGCGGTCCTCGACTGACCTCCGCTCGGACCTCAGGCCTGCGCTGACGGGACGCCGTCGCCCTCCGGGGCGGCGGCGTCCGTCATCTCAGGGCCAGGCCGAGCACGAGGCCCTTCGCCTCGGGGACGACCTCGAAGCCGAGGTGGCGGTAGAAGCCGAGCGCGCGCTCGTTGGCGGGGTCCACGCCGAGGTGGACGCCGTGCGCGCCGGCCGCACGGAGCGCGTCGAGGAGCGCTGTGATGAGCCGGCGGCCGTTGCCGCCTCCCTGGGCGACGGGCAGCAGGTCGATGTGCAGGTGCGCGGGGAACCGCTCGAGCAGCTGCGGGTCCTTCGGCACGCGGTCGGCGAGCCGGTCGACGAGGTGTCGCTCGAGGTCGGAGCGCGGGGGGCTCGTGCGGCCGGTGCTGCGGGCGCGGACGCTCGGCCACCACTGCGCCGTGCACCACTGCTCGAAGGCCGCGGTGTCGGCGGTGCCGATCGCATAGCCGACGGGGACGTCGGCCTCGTCGGCGAGAACGAGGCAGAGGTCGGGCTCACGCTCGAGGTAGGGCGTGAGGTATGCGTCGGTGAGGAGCGTCGGATCGCTGAGGAGGTCGGTCGCGTCGCCGCCGGCAGCGCCGGTGAGGAGGCAGATCTCCGCGAGCCTCGAGCGCTCGTGCGCGTCGGAGCGGGCGCGGCGGACCGTGACCATCAGCCCTCCGAGGACTCCTCGGTCGCCTTGTCCTTGTTCTTCTCGTCGAAGCGAGCAGGAGCGGGCTGCGGCGTCACGTCGTCGAGCTCGACGCAGTCCGGGACGCTCTCGAGGGGGATCTCGGGGTCGAGGTTCACCTGGTCGCTCGGGACGAATCCCGCGAACTTCTCCGTGACCGTCAGGTCGACGCTCGCGCCGGGGCGGGCATCGAGCACGAGGCGTGCCTCGGGGATGTAGGCGAGCAGCGTGTAGGCGCGCGTGATGCCCTTGACGCCGAAGGAGATGACGGGCGTCGACGGGCGGCGACTGTCGTTGCCGGTGCCCTCGACCGTGAAGCCCTCGTCGTCGAGCAGGTCGCTCACGACCGCGGCGAGGCCGGCTCGGTCCGAGCCGTTGAGGACGGTGACCTTGATCTTCTTGCGCCCGACCGGCGCGGTGCCGGCGGGGACGCACGGCTGCGGTGCGGCGAACGTCGTCGCCGGCTCGGTCTCCTTGGCGACGAACTCCCCGTTGCCGGGGAAGGAGAACGCACCCGTGTAGACGGCGAGGCCCACGACACCCGTCGCGGCCAGCAGCGCGATGAGCAGACCGAAGACGACTGCCTGGCGCTCGTGCTGCTTGCGGCGGCGCAGGGCGCGCGCCTGCTGCGGGGTGAGGGGTGTGTTCACAGGTGCAATCTAGTCGAGGTCGTCAGTCGCAGGTGCGGCCGGGGTGCGGGTCACGGGCAGCTCGGACGTCGCGTCGGCGGGTGTGACGGCGACGGGCTCGGCGTCGTCCGGGATCGTCAGGACGCGCGCGTGCAGGATGGGCCGCTGCTGGAGCGCGGCGCGG
The DNA here is from genome assembly GCF_002564025.1 of Flavimobilis soli. Classification (NCBI taxonomy): domain Bacteria; kingdom Bacillati; phylum Actinomycetota; class Actinomycetes; order Micrococcales; family Jonesiaceae; genus Flavimobilis; species Flavimobilis soli. Next base: position 1,477,879 of record NZ_PDJH01000001.1, on the reverse strand, counting down.
ACCGCCCGGTGCAGCCCGTCCTCGAGGTACATCACGCCGCGGTACATGACCACGTGCGCGAAGAGGTCGCCGTAGAACGTCGAGTCGTCCGACAGGAGCGAGTCGAGGTTGAGGGTCCGCTTCGTCGTGACGAGCTCGTCGAGGCGCACCTGTCGCGGTGCCACGCTCGCCCAGTCCTTAGGCGTCACGAGGCCGTGCTCGGGGTAGGGGCGGCCATCGCCCACGGCGCGGAAGATCACGGCTGCGAGTCTAGGACCGGGGTCGCTGCGGCGGCTCGAGGGATACGCGTCCTGCGCACGACCTTCACCAGCGGCGACCGCTCGTCTCACATAGACCTCGCGGACGCTGGTGCGGCGGATCGACGCGGGGGCCATCTGTCGCCTCCGTCCCTGATCTGCGCCTCGTGCGGGTGTGTCGCTCACCATATCTGCTGGTGGTTCCAGCAGGTACATCGTTCCGAGCGAGTCGGACGTGAGCGGTTCGCGGGGACGTCTCAGGGTGATCTGTCAGTCGTCCTTCGTGTCGCGCAGCCGGCGTACGAGGAGGGGGATCAGGGCGAGCACCGTGGCCGCACCGACGACGAGCACGATCGTCCGTGCGGGTCCGTCGGGGAGGCCTGCGACGTCGTCCCTCGTCGGGGTCGGGGCGGGCGTCGCCTGGGTGGGGGCCTCGGGGGTCGGCGTGGCGCTGGGTTCCGCGGACGGCGTGGGGGAGGGAGTCTCCGGCGGGGCCCCGGCGGCGTCGGACGCCGTGAAGGTGAAGGTGCCGTCGACGGGGTGGCCGTCGGCCGACGTGACGCGCCAGGCGACCGAGTACTCGCCGGCCGGGCGCTCCTTGGCGAGGGCCTGGGTCACGACGGTGTCGTCGACGACGGGGGTGCCCTCGGTGACGTCGCTGCCGTCGGGTGCGGTGACCTTGATCGCGGCGCCGACGTCGAGGACGACGTCGGTGAAGGTGAGGACGACCTCGTCGGGTGCTGTCGTCACGGTGGCGCCGTCGGCCGGCGTCGGCAGCGGGGGCGGGTTGTGCGCTCCTGCGGCGGGGGCGAGGGCGATCCCTGCGGCGACGAGGAGAGCGGGGACGGAGGCGCGACTCAGCGCGGTGACGAACGGACGCATGGCCTCATCATGGCACCGGACCTGCAGGGTGGCCGCCGGCCCGCGGCGCGCGGGCGGCCGTGCCGCTTCGGCTGCTTCCGCGGCTCCGGCGTCCGTCTGCGACATGACGAAGACCCCGGACCGTCGTTCGTGGTCCGGGGTCTTCGCGTACTGCGGAGGATGGGGGATTCGAACCCCCGAGGGCGTTAACCCAACCGCCTTTCCAAGACGGCGCCATAGGCCACTAGGCGAATCCTCCTGGTGACAGCACGTCCGAGGATACCCGACGTGCGCCCGGATGCCGAAACCGGGGTGTTCGCGGCCTCGGTGAACGTCGTCGCGCGCGAGTTGGAGGGCGGTCCGGCGCTGGGCTAGTCTCGGTACAGACCCCTCGTACGGCGTCATCTCGCTGAACTCCCCCAGGGCCGGAAGGCAGCAAGGGTAGGTGAGCTCTGGCGGGTGTGCGGGGGGTCCTTTTGTGCCCCCCCGGACGCCCGGATTGTCGCTCTCGCCCCGACTCCGCGCCATATTTCGGACGTGGCGTCCAAGATTCGAGATAATCTGGATCCCGCTGGTCAGGAGAGCGTCCGTCCGCTCATAGTGGTGAACATGACCCGCACCGCAGGCCTCGACCTCATCGCCACCGCGACCTCCCGTCGCGTCGCGATGTGTTGTCGAATGCCGCAGCGGGCCGCGCAGGCCTGAGCCTCCGGACAGTCCAGAAGGACCCGACCGCACAGCGGTCGCCGGCGGAGAGCCCACCCTGCCAGGCCGTGGCGATGCCACGCGCCCAGCTCCCGCAGCCCCAGCGCCCCTCGGCGGTACACCCGCCTCCCTCGTCGACCCCCTCGCAGCTCGCCAGCCGCTGCGCCGGCAAGGGAACGTCACCACCACACGAAGCGAGAAATCCCATGATCCGCAAGACCACCGCCGTCATCGCCGCCACCGCGCTCCTCGCGACGCTCGCCGCCTGCGGCAGCGACTCCGACGACACGAAGACCACCCCCACCGCCGGCGAGACCACCGCCCGCACCGAGCCCGTCCGCATCGGCGTCGTCGGCTCGCAGGACGACCAGTGGCCCGTCTTCGAGAAGAAGGCCGAGGAGGCCGGCATCGACGTCGAGATCATCAACTTCACGGCGTACACCGAGCCCAACCCCGCACTCTCGCAGGGCCAGCTGGACCTCAACCAGTTCCAGCACCTGCAGTACCTCGCGGACTACAACGTCGCGTCGGACGACAACCTGACCCCGATCGGCTCGACCGCGATCTACCCGCTCGCCCTCTACTCGAGCGAGTACGACTCGGTCGACGCGATCCCGGCCGGCTCCGAGATCGCCGTCCCGAACGACCCGACGAACCTCAACCGCGCGCTGTTCGTGCTGCAGAGCGCCGGCCTCGTCCAGCTCAAGGACGGCGGCTCGCTCGCCTCGACCGAGCTCGACGTCCTCCCGGAGTCGAAGGTCAAGGTCACGCCGGTCGACGCCGCGCAGGCCGCGATCTCGCTCCAGTCGGTCGCCGGCGCGGTCATCAACAACGACTTCATCGCCGACGCGGGCCTCAAGCCCGAGGACGCCATCGCCCAGGACGACCCGACCTCGGTCGGCGCCCGCCCGTACATCAACATCTGGGTCGCCCGCGACGAGGACAAGAACGACCCGACGCTCCTCAAGCTCGTCGAGATCGCGCACGACGCCGAGGTCGAGGAGGCCCTCAAGGCCGCCTCGGGCGGCTCGGCCGTGATCGTCAAGGAGGACGGCGCGACCCTCGCCGGATACCTCGCCGACATCCAGGCTCAGATCAAGGGCTGACGCCCGAGCGTCGCCGGGCACGACCGGCGACGCGCACGACGACGACGGGGCTGCGTACGCGCAGCCCCGTCGTCGGCGTCAAGACCCCTGGGCGCGGCAGACGCTGCTGCGCGAGAATGAGCGACACGACCGACGGATTGAGAGCAGCGCCGATGAGCCAGCCGCAAGCCATGGTGGAGTTCCGGGACGCCACGAAGGTGTTCCGCACCAAGTCCGGCGAGGTGCGCGCCGTCGACGGCGTCGACCTGCGCATCGAGGCAGGAGAGGTCTACGGCGTCATCGGCTACTCGGGCGCCGGCAAGTCCACCCTCGTCCGCCTCATCAACGCGCTCGAGCCCGTCACGAGCGGCACCGTCCTCGTCGACGGCCAGGACATCCACGCGCTCAAGGAAGCGGAGCTGCGCAAGGCCCGCAGCGGCATCGGCATGATCTTCCAGCAGTTCAACCTGCTGTCGTCGCGCACCGTCTCCGGGAACATCGCGTACCCGCTCGAGGTCGCCGGCTGGCCCAAGCCCCGCCGCGCGGCGCGCGTCGCCGAGCTCCTCGAGTTCGTGGGGCTCAGCGACAAGGCGCGGCAGTACCCGTCGCAGCTGTCCGGCGGCCAGAAGCAGCGCGTCGGCATCGCCCGCGCGCTCGCCACGAACCCCAAGATCCTCCTCGCGGACGAGTCGACGAGCGCGCTCGACCCCGAGACGACGCAGGACGTGCTCAACCTGCTCAAGCGCGTCAACGTCGAGCTCGGCGTGACCGTCGTCGTCATCACGCACGAGATGGACGTCGTCAAGTACGTGTGCGACCGCGTCGCGGTCATGGAGGGCGGCAAGGTCGTCGAGCACGGCGACGTCTACGACGTCTTCGCGCGCCCTGCCCACCCCGCGACGCGCCGCTTCGTCGGGACCGCGCTGCGCGACCGCCCGAGCCCGGCCGCGCTCGAGCGCCTGCGCCGTCGCCACCCGGGACGGATCGTGACGATCGGCATCCGTGAGGACGGGGCGTCGTCGAACGACCTCACGCGCGCGCTGCGCGAGCACCCCGTCGACGGCACGATCGTCTACGGCGGCATCACCGAGATCTCCGAGCGGCCGTACGGCTCTCTCACCCTCGAGGTCGTGGGCGACGACGCTGCGATCGACGCGTTCGTCGCCGACCTGTCGCGCTCGACGACGGTCCTCGACCTCGGTACCGCCGCATCCCCGAACGAGGACCCGGACGCCGTCGGGCCGCGCGCCTCGACGATCACGCCGTCCGGTCCGCCCGGGCGCGACGACCTCGCCACGCACCTCGACGCCGCGCCCTCCCACGATCCCCAAGCCCAGCTCCGGCGGAAGGGGCCCCAGTCATGACCGCGTCGCTCGCGCTCGCGCTCCCGGCCGTCCTCCCGGGCGCCGCGCGCCCGACGGACTGGGACCAGATGCTCCCTGTCCTGATCGACTCGACCGTGCAGACGCTCTACATGGTCGGCATCACGCTCGTCGTCGGCGGCTTCTTCGGCCTGATCATGGGCCTGACCCTCTACGGGACCCGCGCCGGGAACCTGTTCGAGAACCGTGCCGTGTTCACGGTGCTCAACATGCTCGTGAACCTCGTCCGGCCCATCCCGTTCATCATCTTCATCACGGCGATCGGGCCGCTGACGATGCAGGTCGTCGGCAAGACGATCGGCACCGAGGCGGTCATCTTCCCGATGACGATCATGGCGTCGTTCGCGTTCTCGCGGCTCGTCGAGCAGAACCTCGTGTCGATCGACCCCGGTGTCGTCGAGGCGGCGCGCTCGATGGGTGCCTCGCGCATGCGCGTCGTGCGGACCGTGCTCATCCCCGAGGCGCTCAGCCCGCTCATCCTGGGCTACACGTTCCTGTTCGTCGGTGTGATCGACATGTCCGCGATGGCCGGCCTCATCGGCGGTGGCGGTATCGGTGACTTCGCGATCCGGTACGGCTACCAGCGCTTCAACTGGGAGATCACGCTCGTCTCGGTGGCCGTGATCGTCGTGATCGTGCAGGTCGTCCAGGCGGTCGGGAACGGGCTCGCGCGGAAGATGCTGCGCCGCTGACGGACGCCCATGAGCCTGTCAGCGGGACCGTCTAGGGTTGCTCCGTGAGCACAGCCCTGTACCGCCGATACCGCCCGGACTCCTTCGCCGACGTCATCGGGCAGGAGCACGTCACCGGGCCTCTGATGCAGGCGCTGCGCTCGAACCGCGTCAACCACGCGTACCTCTTCTCGGGCCCTCGCGGTTGCGGCAAGACGACGTCGGCGCGCATCCTCGCGCGCATCCTCAACTGCCACGAGAACACCGCGAAGACGCCGCGCGACACCCCGTGCGGCACGTGCCCCTCGTGCGTCGACCTGGCGACGGGCGGCCCGGGCAGCCTCGACGTCGTCGAGATCGACGCCGCGAGCCATGGTGGCGTTGACGATGCCCGCGAGCTGCGCGAGCGCGCTACCTTCTCGCCGTCGCGCGACCGCTTCAAGATCTTCATCCTCGACGAGGCGCACATGGTCACGCCGCAGGGCTTCAACGCCCTGCTGAAGATCGTCGAGGAGCCGCCGGAGTACCTGAAGTTCATCTTCGCGACGACGGAACCGGACAAGGTCATCGGTACGATCCGCTCGCGCACGCACCACTACCCGTTCCGCCTGATCCCGCCGGACGTGCTCGCGCCCTACGTCGAGGCGCTGTGCCAGCAGGAGGGCGTCCAGGTCGGTGCGGGCGTCATGCCGCTCGTCGTGCGCGCCGGTGGCGGCTCCGCGCGAGACACGCTCTCGGTCATGGACCAGCTCATCGCCGGTTCTGACGGCGGCACGGTCGACTACGAGCTCGCGGTCGCGCTGCTCGGCTACACGCACGCGACGCTGCTCGACGACGTGGTCGACGGTCTCGCGGCGCGCGACGGCGCGAGCATCTTCCGCGTGATCGACCGCGTCATCGACTCGGGCCACGAGCCGCGGCGCTTCGTCGAGGACCTGCTCGAGCGCCTGCGCGACCTCATCGTGATCTCCGTGAGCGGCGAGAGCGCGGAGTCGGTGCTGCGCGGGCTGCCCACGGACCAGATGGAGCGCATGCGCCTCCAGGCGACGAACCTGGGCATCTCCGAGCTGTCCCGCGCCGCCGACCTGACGAACGCGGCGCTCACGGAGATGAGCGGTGCCACGTCACCGCGCCTGCACCTCGAGCTGCTGTGCGCGCGCCTCCTGCTGCCAGCGGCCGACGACGCGATGGTCGGTGTGGCCGCGCGTCTCGACCGTCTCGAGCGCGGCCTCGGCGCTTCGCCCGTTGCGCGCCCGGCGGACGGCGCGGAGGCCGCTGTGGCGCCCTCGGTCGCGCCGACGGCTCTCGACTCGGCGTCGACGTCGGCGCCTGCCGCCCCGGCGGCGACGGGTCGTGGTGCTGCGGCAGCTCGTCAGGCCCTCGCGGCCGCGACCGGCCGCGCGCCGGCGGCGACCGGCCGGCCTGCTGACGCACCCGCCGGCGCAGCGCCTGCCGCTGGCGTCCCGGACTTCCCGGCGCCCGCTGCCCAGCCCGAAGCGCCCGCGTCGAGTGTCGTCCCGAGCGGGCCCACGGTCTCCGCCTCGGCACCTGCGGCGCCCGTCGCGAGCACGCCTTCGCCCGAGGCTGCCGCGCGCCCGGCGCCCGTCGACGACGACCTCCCGCCGTGGGACATCGAGCCTCCGCACGACGGCGACAACCCCCAGCAGGGTGCGCGGCCGCAGGCTGCGTCCGCTCCCGAGGCACCGGAGCCGGAGGCATCGGTGACGGCGACCCCCGCCGTCGCGCCTGCACCTGAGCCCGCACCCGAGGCTCCGGAGCCGACGGCCCCGGTGACGCCGGCCGCTGACTTCGCGCCCGAACCCGAGCCTGCGCTGGCCTCGTCCCCGGCGGCGGCCGCGGCGTCAGCCGTCGCTCCCGCCGACGAGCCCGCCACGGCGCCCGCTCCCGCCCCGGACGCCGCTGCGGCGCAGGACTCCGAGATGCTCCGCCGCCGCTGGCCGGAGGTGCTCGAGACGCTGTCGAACCTCAAGCGCGCCACGTGGGTCCTCGTGAAGGACAACGCCCAGGTCGCCGAGCTCACCTCGACGACCTTGCGCCTCACGTTCGGCTCCGCCGGCCTCGCGACGACCTTCCGCAACGGCCCGCACGCCCAGCTCGTGCAGCAGGCCGTCCATGAGACCCTCGGCTTCGAGGTCAAGGTCGAGGGTGGCATCGACGAGGGGCGGCCGACCGCGCGCGAGTCCGCAGGCGCCCCGGCTGAGGAGCCCGACCCGGGCCACGGACCCACAGACCCGTTCGTGCCGGAGCCCCGGCCGCGGCCGGCGGCGCCGTCGGCCGCGACGGTCGTCGACTCGAACGTCACGGTCGTCGCGCCCGTCGAGGAGCCCGCGCCTGCTCCCGCCTCCGCGCCGGCTCCCGAGGACGCGCCTGCTCGCGACCGCGCGCTGGCGCCTGCGCCGATCGCGGCTCCGGAGCCCGCCCCGGCGGCGTCTCGCCTGGTCGCGTCCGCCCCGACGGCGCCTGCCCCGGCGACGTCCGCCCCGACGGCGCCTGCGCCGGCGACGTCCGCCCCGGCGGCGTCCGGCCCGGTTGCTCCTGCTCCCGCCCCTGCACCTGCCCCCGCGCCGGAGCCGGCAGGCCCCGTGACCGACTGGGAGGTCGTCCCCGTCGGGCGGTACGAGCCGGACCCGGCTCCTGCGTCCGCCGTCGTGCACGCGCCGAAGGCCGCACCGCAGCCCGCAGGCGAGCCCGCCGCGCCACCCGCGGCGGCGCAGAGCCCCGCGACCATGCCCCGGTCGGCGACGGGCCCGTCGCCCGACACCGCACCCGTCCCGACCGGCGACCTGCCCGGCCAGCACCTCACCGGCGCGCAGGCCGCCAAGGCCGCGCTCGCCGCACGGCAGGCAGGCGCGCACGGGAACACGCGACCGGCCTCGCCCGCCGCGCCCGTCGACGACATCCCGGTCGCGGAGGTCCCCGCGGACTACGACGATGAGCCCCCGTACGCGGAGGACTCCGTCGACTTCTCCGAGACCACCCTCATGGGTGTCCCGCTCGTGGCGCAGCTTCTCGGCGCCAAGGTCATCACCGAGATCGTCGAGGGCCAGGCGTGACGCCCGGCTCCTCCGCGAGGAACTAGGCTCGAGACGTGTACGAAGGCGCAGTCCAAGACCTGATCGACGAGCTCGGCCGTCTCCCCGGCGTCGGGCCCAAGAGCGCGCAGCGCATCGCGTTCCACCTGCTCGCAGCCGACACGGAGGACGTGCACCGTCTCGTCGACGCGCTCACCGAGGTCAAGAACAAGGTCCGCTTCTGCGAGGTGTGCGGCAACGTCGCCGAGGAGGACCGCTGCCAGGTGTGCCGCGACCCCCGCCGCTCCACGACCGTCATCTGCGTCGTCGAAGAGCCCAAGGACGTCGTCGCGATCGAGCGCACCCGCGAGTTCCGCGGGACGTACCACGTGCTCGGCGGGGCCATCAACCCGATCGACAACATCGGTCCCGACAACCTGCGCATCAAGGAGCTCCTGACGCGCCTGGCCGACGGCACCGTCGCCGAGGTCATCCTCGCCATGGACCCCAACGTCGAGGGGGAGGCGACCGCCACCTACCTCTCCCGCCTCCTCGTCCCCATGGGGCTGCGCGTCACGAGGCTCGCCTCCGGCCTGCCCGTCGGGGGAGACTTGGAGTACGCCGACGAGGTCACCCTCGGCCGGGCGTTCGAAGGACGGAGAGTCGTTCATGGCTGAGCACACGGCCGCAACCGCGACCAACCCGACGAGCCTCGCGGAGGTCGCCGACGCCTTCGCCACCCAGGCCAGCCGCTTCCTCGAGACGAGCACCCAGGTCGCCTCCGGCGCCGCACCCGAGGCAGCGATCCCGCTGCTGCTCCTCGCGACGACCGACATCCTCGCGGCGGGCGCACGCCTCGGCGCGATGGTCGACGTCGTCCCCGACGAGCGCTTCGAGCCCGACTCCGGCCCCGACACCGACGTCGAGCCGCTCCGCGTCGCGCTCGCCCGCGTCCTCGACGGCCTCGACGCCTACCCCGAGGTCGTCGACCCCGTCCTGGGTGGCGAGACCGGCGACGCGAGCGTCTCCGACGACATCGCCGACATCGCCGCGGCCCTCCTGCAGGGGCTCGCCCACCACGAGGCCGGCCACGTCGTCGAAGCCCTGTGGTGGTGGCAGTTCTCCGCGCTCTCGAGCTGGGCCGAGCGCGCCGCCTCGGCCGCGCGCGTGCTGCAGATGATCCTCGCGCACCTGCGCCTCGACGTGGACGACGACGTCGCCGCCGAGGCCGAGTACGAGGCTCTCCAGGCCGGGGTCGAGGACCCGGCCGACGCCGCGCGCTGACCCGCGCGGCCTGACGCATGGACATCCCCGGCACCACGATCCTGCTGCTCGTCCTCGCCGGGTTCACCGCCGGCTGGATCGACGCCGTCGTCGGTGGCGGCGGGCTCGTCCAGCTCCCTGCGCTCCTGCTCGTCCCCGGCATCAGCCCCGTCCAGGCGCTCGCGACCAACAAGCTCGCCGGGATCATGGGCACGTCCGTCTCGGCGATCACCTACTACCGGCGCGTCGGCCCCGACCTGCGCACCGCGCTGCCCATGGCTCTCGCGGCCCTCGGTGGGGCGGTCGGCGGAGCGGCGCTGGCCTCGCGCATCCCCGCCGAGCTGTTCACGCCGATCATCCTCGTCGTGCTCGTCGGCGTCGCGGCGTACACCCTGCTCAAGCCGCAGCTCGGGGCCACCTCCGAGCTGCGCTGGGAGGGAACGGCCACCCACCGCTGGACCGCCGCAGGCCTCGGGCTCGTCATCGGCGCCTACGACGGGCTGCTCGGCCCCGGCACCGGTACCTTCCTGGTCATCAGCCTCGTGAGCGTGCTCGGCTACGCCTTCCTCCCCGCGTCGGCGCTCGCCAAGATCGTCAACTTCGCGACCAACGCGGGCGCCCTCATCTTCTTCGTCCCGTACGGCGCCGTGCTGTGGGGGCTCGGGCTCACGGTCGGCGCCGCCAACCTTGTCGGCGGCTACATCGGCGCGCGCATGGCCGTCACCAAGGGCTCGAGGTTCGTCCGGATCGTGTTCGTGCTCGTCGTCGGCGCGCTCATCGTCCGCCTCGGCTGGCAGGTCATCACTACGTGACCACGGCCACGCCGAGACGGGACGTGCACACCCTGGCGACGCCGTCGAGCGGGGTCTAGCGTGAGCAACGGATGCGCGGACGGGCTGCGTCGGCGCGCTCGAGGAAAGGAGACACGCATGGGACTCGGTGACTTGGTCGGCAAGGCGAAGGACGCCCTCGAGCAGCACGGGGACAAGGTCTCCGACGGCCTCGAGAAGGCGGGCGACTTCATCAAGAGCAAGACTCCCGACAACATCGACGGTCACGTCGACAAGGCCGTGGACTCCGCTCAGGACCACATCGCCAAGCAGCAGAAGAACTGATCCACGCACGCTGACCACGCGACGCCGCGTCCTCCCGCCGAAGGAGGCCGCGGCGTCGTCGCGTCCGCATGCCGAAGGGCCGTCGCAGCCCGCGACGCCGCGTGGCTATGATCGCCACGACTCACACAACACCTGGTGGACGTTTAGATCGACGGGACCAGTGACGGAAAAGAGCAACGTATGGCACTCATCGTGCAGAAGTACGGCGGCTCGTCAGTCTCGGATGCGGAGAGCATCAAGAGGGTGGCGAAGCGGATCGCCGAGTCCAAGAGAGCCGGGAACGACGTGGTCGTCGTGGTCTCGGCCATGGGAGACACGACGGACGAGCTCCTCGATCTCGCCCAGCAGGTCACACCAGCGCCCCCGCAGCGAGAGCTCGACATCCTCCTGACGGCAGGCGAGCGCATCTCGATGTCGCTGCTCGCGATGGCGATCAACAACCTCGGCATCAAGGCGAAGTCGTTCACGGGCCAGCAGGCCGGCGTCATCACCGACGCCGTGCACGGCAAGGCGCACATCGTCGACGTCGTCCCGTCGCGAGTCCGCGAGACGATCGAGAAGGGCGCGGTCGCGATCGTCGCCGGCTTCCAGGGCGTCACGCGCGACACGAACGACGTCACGACCCTCGGCCGCGGCGGCTCCGACACGACGGCCGTCGCCCTCGCGGCAGGCCTCGGCGCCGACGTCTGCGAGATCTACTCCGACGTCGACGGCGTGTTCACCGCAGACCCGCGGATCGTCCCCGCCGCCCGCAAGGTCGAGCGCCTCACCTACGAGGAGATGCTCGAGATGGCGGCGAGCGGCGCGAAGATCCTGCACCTGCGCTGCGTCGAGTACGGGCGTCGCTACGACGTCCCGATCCACGTGCGGTCCTCCTTCTCCGGCAAGGAGGGCACCCTCGTGACCAACCGACCCCTGACCGCCGAGAACGGCGAGGAGCTCCCGATGGAAGACCCGATCATCACCGGCGTGGCCCACGACCGGTCCGAGGCCAAGATCACCGTCGTCGGCGTGCCCGACGTCCCCGGCACCGCAGCGCGCATCTTCGAGGTCGTCGCGACCGCCGGCGCGAACATCGACATGATCGTCCAGAACGTGTCGGCCGCCCAGACCGGCCTGACCGACATCTCGTTCACGCTGCCCGAGGGCGACGTTCCCGGCACGCTCGCGGCGCTCAAGGCTGCGCAGGACGAGCTCAAGTACGACTCGCTCCAGTTCGACGACCAGGTCGGCAAGCTCTCCCTCGTCGGTGCGGGCATGAAGTCCAGCCCAGGCGTCTCCGCGAAGCTGTTCGGCGCGCTGCGCGACGCCGGCATCAACATCGAGATGATCTCCACCTCGGAGATCCGCATCTCGGTCGTCACCCGCGAGGACTCCCTCGACGACGCGGTGCGCGCCGTCCACACGGCCTTCGGGCTCGACGGCGAGACGGAAGCGGTCGTCTACGCAGGAACGGGGCGCTGACCCATGGCTGAGAACCTCACCGTCGCCGTCGTCGGCGCGACCGGGCAGGTCGGCGCGGTCATGCGCCGTCTGCTCGACGAGCGCGGCTTCCCGGTCGGGACGATCCGCTACTTCGCGTCCGCGCGCTCTGCCGGCAAGGTGCTGCCCTGGAAGGGGCAGGACGTCGTCGTCGAGGACGTGGCGACCGCTGACCTCTCGGGGATCGACATCGCGATCTTCTCCGCCGGTGGCGGGACGTCGAAGGAGCACGCGCCCCGCTTCGCGGCGGCCGGCGCCGTCGTCATCGACAACTCGTCCGCGTGGCGCCTCGACCCGGACGTGCCGCTCGTCGTGTCCGAGGTGAACCCCGAGACCGTCGTCGAGGCGCGCAAGGGCATCATCGCGAACCCGAACTGCACGACGATGGCCGCCATGCCGGTCCTCAAGCCGCTCGCCGACGAGGCTGGCCTCGAGCGCCTCATCGTGTCGACCTACCAGGCCGTCTCCGGCTCTGGCCTGGCCGGGGCGACCGAGCTCGCCGACCAGGTGCGCGCCGCTGTCGCCGGCGACGTCCCGCTCGAGGCGCTTGTCACGGACGGGTCCGCAGTCACGCTGCCGGAGCCGAACAAGTACGTGCGCAACATCGCGTTCAACGTCGTCGCCATCGCTGGATCGATCGTCGACGACGGCTCGCTCGAGACGGACGAGGAGCAGAAGCTCCGCAACGAGTCCCGGAAGATCCTCGGTCTGCCCGAGCTCGCGGTCGCCGGAACGTGTGTCCGCGTCCCGGTGTTCTCGGGGCACTCGCTCGTCGTCAACGCCGAGTTCAGCGAGCCGCTGTCGCCCGAGCGCGCCACGGAGCTGCTGTCCGGGGCGCCGGGTGTCGAGGTGACCGATGTGCCGAACCCGCTGCAGGCGGCCGGCGCCGACCCGTCGTTCGTGGGGCGCATCCGGGTGGACCAGTCGGTCCCCGGCGGGCGTGGGCTCGCGCTGTTCATCAGCAACGACAACCTCCGTAAGGGCGCCGCGCTCAACGCGGTGCAGGTCGCTGAGGTCGTCGCGGAGCGTCTCGACGAGGTGCGCGCCGCGTTCACGGGCTGACCCCCTCGCCGGTCCTCACAGATCGCCCGGGTGCACACGTGAGGTGTGCGCCCGGGCGATCTGTCGTTCCGGGTCTGCCCTCGGCTTCGACGCATCGCTCGCCTGCACGCGTCAGGTGTGCAGCCGGGCGATCTGTCGGATCCGGCGCCGCCGCGCGCTCCCGGAGGAGCGCCGTCCCGCTCAGCGGTGTGCGGCGGCGAGCAGCTCGACGGACCTGAGGCGCGCGTCGACGGCGATCGACGAGTGGGCGACGATCACCTCGTCGGCGCCCGCCCGCTCCGCGAAGGCGGAGATGTACTCGGAGACCTCGGCGCCGGTGCCCACGCCCGTGTAGTGGGTCATGGACGCGACCTGGGCACCGACCGGCGAGTCGAGCAGCATGTCGAGCTCGTCGTCGGTGAACGTGCGGTCGAGAGGGACCTGCCCGCTCTGGCGCAGGAGCATGAGCACGCGCGCACGCTTGACCTGGGTGAGCTGCTCGAGTGCGTCGTCGTGGTCGTCGGACGCGATCGCGTTGACGCCGGCGATGACGTACGGCTCCGCGAGCTGGTCGGACGGCTGGAACTCACGCCGGTAGGTCGCGACGGCGTCGAGCAGGGCCCCCGGGGCGAAGTGCGAGGCGAACGCGTACGGCAGGCCGAGAGTCGCGGCGAGGTGCGCCCCGAAGAGGGACGAGCCGAGGATGTAGAGCGGCACGTGGGACCCGGCGCCGGGGGTGGCGCTGACGCCCGGGACGCGGGAGTGTCCGGCGAGGTACGCCTGGAGCTCGACGACGTCCTGCGGGAAGCGGTCGGACGCGGCGGGGTCACGGCGCAGCGCGCGGAACGTGGAGTGGTCGCCGCCAGGAGCGCGACCGAGTCCGAGGTCGATGCGGCCCGGGTGCAGGGCCTCGAGGGTGCCGAACTGCTCCGCGATGACGAGGGGCGAGTGGTTGGGCAGCATGATCCCGCCGGCACCGAGACGGATGGTCGACGTCTGCGAGGCGACGTGAGCGATGAGCACGGACGTGGCGCTCGACGCGATCGTCGGCATGTTGTGGTGCTCGGCGTACCAGACGCGCTCGTAGCCGCTCTTCTCGGCCTGCTGGGCGAGAGCGACGGAGGCTGCGAAGCTGTCGGACGCCGTCTCGCCGGGGGCGATCGGGGCAAGGTCGAGGATCGAGAGGGTGACAGGCATGGACGGTGTAACCGTCGCAGGGCGCGGGGTGTTCCAAGAGCTCGGGACCTCAGCGCTCGCCGCCCCTGGTCGAGGCCCGGGCTGCCGCCTCGATCCGCGCGCGGTGGGCTGCCCACTCCTGCGGTGTGCGCCGGGTGAGGTTCACGTCCCCGGGGCCCATCCCGGCGGCACCGTCGATCAGCTCGCGGACGATGTCTGCGTGGCCCGCGTGCCGCGCGGTCTCCGCGAGCACGTGCACGAGCACCCGGCCGAGCGTCACCTCCCGCCGCTCCGGCTCCCACCACGGCACGATCCCAGGAGCGTCGAGCGGCAGCGCCTCGATCGTCGCGTCGCTGTGCGCCGCGTACGCGTGGTGCAGCTCGACGACGTCGGCAACCGTCTGATCCTCGGGCAGCCAGAAGTCGGCGTCGGGTTCCGCATCGTCGTCGTCGAACCAGGGCAGCGGGCGGGGGAAGGGACGCCCGAACACCTCGCCGAAGTACCCGACCTCGACGCCCGCGACATGCTTGACGATCCCGGCGAGGTTGGTGCCCCTCGGCGTCATCGGGCGGCGGGCGTCGTGCTCGGAGAGCCCGTCCAGCTTGGCCAGCAGGTTCGAGCGACGGACTTTCAGATACTCGTGCAGATGATCCTCGAGGTCCATCACCCCATCATCAGCACGACGCGCGCGCAGCGCGAGAGGACAAGGCCGGGGTGCTCCGGCGGGACCGCCGAGGAGGCCCGCCTCACGGGCCCTGCTGCGCTCCCGATGCTCCGGACGACGTGACCTCGGAGACGAGCCATCGTTCGTCCTGCCAGACGAGCCCGAGGAACACGTGGTCGGAGAACCCGGCCATCATCATGTTGACCCCGTCGGGGCTGTCGTACGCGACCGTGTCCACGACCAGGTCCATCCGCCAGCCCTGCGCGTCGGTGTCAGCACGGCCCGCTCGCCTGACCGACGTGGCGTGGATGTCGCCGCCGGAGCCGGTGGCGCCGTCGGCGGTGTAGAGCTCCGCGAGGGTGGCGATCTCGATGCAGTACGCACAGTCGTCGGCCGAGATGTCCCGGAGCGGCTCTGTGTCGCCCTCGAGGTAGGCCAGGCGCCAGGCGTCGAGGAAGTGCTGGACCACCGGGAGCGTCCCGGCGATGTCGGGGTTGAACGCCTCGGGCGGCAACGGGAGCGTCGCGGTCCCGGCAACCGCCTCGGAGCCGGGCTGGGCGTCGGGTGCGGTGCCCTCGGAGGCCTCGGCGGGCGGCGGGGCGGTTGGAGCTTCGGACGGCCTAGGCGCCTCTGTGGGACGGGCGAGCAGCTCGTCGACGCCGGGGAGAGACGTCGTGCGGGACGTGTCGGGGCTTGCGGTCGGGGGCGGGGTGCAGGCCCCGGCGGCGAGGATCGTGAGGACGGCGGCGACCGCGGAGGCGAGCGCGGATCGGGAAGCAGGTGGACGTCGCATGGACGCGACCGTACGGAGCCGGCAGGCACGGGAGCTCGGCGCGATCGAGCGATGTGGTTGCCCACGAGCTCCGGGGGCCCTGTGGGCAGCAGGGTCGCGCGTCGCTCCCTCGCTGGGCCTAGACGAGCGAGCGGCGGTCTACCTGCTCGAACGTCGCCGTCGCGTCCCGCAGCCCGTCCCACGCGACCGCGCGGCCCGCCGCGAGCGACGCGCGCGCGTCGAGGACGCGCTGGTTGCGCGACCCGCGGAAGGCGAGCGTGAGGTCGCGCTGCGCGACGTCGAACCTGCCGTCGACGAGCACGTCCACCTCGGCGAGGAGCTCAGCCTTGTCGTCGTGACCGGCGTCGGCCCATGCGCACAGCTCCTCGAACGTGTAGCCGCTCCACGCCCACACGTCCTTCGCGCGGCCGTGCGCCGCACGCAGCCGCCGCACGACGGCGAGGCACACGCCCGTGTTGAGGAACGGCTCGCCGCCGAGCAGGGTCAGGCCCTGCACGGCCTCGTGCGCGAGGTCCGCGGCGATGCGGTCGGCGAGCGCGTCGTCGAACACCTGCCCGTACCGGAACGACCACGCCGCCTCGTTGAAGCAGCCCTCGCACGCGAACGGGCAGCCGCTCACGTACAGCGAGCAGCGCACGCCCTCGCCGTCGACCATGACGAACGGCTTGTAGTCAGCGACGCGCCCCTGGCTGAGGCGGTCGGACCTCCAGTCCGGGAGCGGCTCACGCGCCATCGGGAAGCGAGCCCGTGCTGCCCGCCATGTGCTTGACGCGCGAGGAGATCTCGATGTGCCGGCCGCGCACCATGGGCCGCTGCTGCGGGTTGCCGAGGTAGCCGCAGGTGCGCTTGACGACGTCGCACGTGCGTGGGTCGTCGTTGCCGCACTGCGGGCACGCGAAGCCGCGCGCCGTCGGGGTGAAGTCGCCGTGGAAGTCGCACTCGAGGCAATGGTCGATCGGCGTGTTCGTGCCGAGATAGCCGACGCGGTCGTACGCGTAGTCCCACACGGCCTCGAGGGCCTTGGGGTTCTGCTGCAGCACGGGGTACTCGCAGTAGTGGATGAACCCGCCCGACGTGAGCGGTGCGTAGACCTTCTCGAAGTCGAGCTTCTCGAACGGCGTCGGGTTCTTGCGGACGTCGTAGTGGAACGAGTTCGTGTAGTAGCCCTTGTCGGTGATGTCGGCGACATCGCCGAACTTCTTGCGGTCGAGCCGCGCGAAGCGGTCGGTGAGGCTCTCGCTCGGCGTCGCGTAGACGGAGAACTGGTAGCCGTGCTCGGCGGTCCAGGCCTTCGCGTGGTCGGCGAGCGTGCGCAGGACCTTGAGCGTGAACTCCTTTGCCTCGGGATCGGATTCCCAGTCGCCTCCGAAGAACGCGGCGGCGGCCTCGTAGAGGCCGATGTAGCCGAGCGACACGGTCGCGCGGCCGCCGCGGAAGAGCTGGTCGACGTCGTCGTCCGGGGCGAGACGCTGACCGAACGCGCCGTGGCGGTACAGGATCGGCGCGTTCGCGGGCACCGCCTCCTTGCACCGTTCGACCCGGTAGACGAGCGCGTCGTGGACGATGTCGAGGCGCTGCTCGAGCAGCGCCCAGAACGCGTCGAGGTCCCCGCGCGTCTCGAGCGCGATGCGCGGCACGTTGAGCGTCACGACGCCGAGGTTCATGCGGCCCTCGACGACGTCGCGCCCCTCGGCGTCGCGCCAGCCCTGCAGGAAGGAACGGCAGCCCATCGGGACCTTGAACGAGCCGGTGAGCTCGACGATCTTGTCGTAGCTGAGGACGTCCGGGTACATGCGCTTCGTCGCGCACTCGACGGCGAGCTGCTTGATGTCGTAGCTCGGGTCGCCCGGATCGAGGTTCACGCCGCGGCGCAGCGTGAAGATGAGCTTCGGGAAGATCGCCGTACGGCGCTCCTTGCCGAGCCCGAGGATGCGCACCTCGAGGATCGCGCGCTGGATCTCGCGGGCGAACCAGCTCGTGCCGAGGCCGAAGCCGACGGACGTGAACGGCGTCTGCCCGTTGGACGTGAACAGGGTGTTGATCTCGTACTCGAGCGACTGCATCGAGTCGTAGATGTCCTTGCGGGTCTTCTCGCGGGCGTACTCGTCGCGGCGGGAGGCGTCCTCGATCCAGCGCTCGGCGTCGGCCAGGTGCTTGTCGAAGTTGCGCTCCGCGTACGGAGCGAGGAGCTCGTCGATGCGGTTGACGGAGCAGCCGCCGTACTGGCTCGAGGAGACGTTCGCGATGATCTGCGTGATCTGGGCGGTCGCCGTCTGGATGGAGCGCGGCGGGGAGACCTGCGCGTTGCCGATGCGGAAACCCTCGGAGAGCATCGCGCGGAAGTCGATGAGGCAGCAGTTCGTCATCGGCGCGTAGGGGTGGTAGTCGAGGTCGTGGTAGTGGATGTCGCCCTTGGTGTGCGCGTTGGCGACGTGCGAGGGGAGCATCCGCAGCCCGATGGCCTTGCCGACGGCGCCGGCGGTGAGGTCACGCTGCGTATTGAAGACGTCGGCGTCCTTGTTGGCGTTCTCGTGGACGACGGTCGTGTCCTTGCCGATGAGCTGGCCGATGGAGTGGTTGACGTCGACCGACTGGGAGCGGGCGAGGTCGCGCTGCACGCGGTAGTCGATGTAGACCTTCGCGACGTCGTACTCGTGCGAGGAGAGCAGCGTGTGCTCGACGACGTTCTGGATCTCGTAGATCTGCACCTCGCCGGTGTAGCGGGTGCGGAGCTCGGCGAGCGTGCGCTCGACGAGGTCGGTGATCGTCAGGTCGTGCAGCGGGCTGACCTCGCCGTGCACCTCGACGAACGCCTTGGTGATCGCGGCGCGGATGCGCGACGAGTCGAAGGGCAGGGTGCGGCCGTCGCGCTTGCGGACCGTCAGGGCGGGAGGCGCGTCGTCGGGCGCGAGGTGTGCCGTTGCGTTCTCGGTGCCGTCCGCGATGATGGTCATCTCTTGTCCGCCTCAGTCCCTGTAGCCACTACATCTTGTGCTTACCTTCGTGTAAGTAGACTAGATGTAGTGGTTCGGATGGGATGGGACTTTCGGCCCAAGTAGCAACGGGGCGCAGGTCCGGAGCGCGTCCCGCTGGGGCTGTCTCGCAGCGCGCTGTCCCGGTACGGTCGAGGATGGACGACTTCGTCCGTCGACAGCAGGGGGAATCATGCTGAGGAAGCTCATCGCTGCAGGTATCGGCGTAGCCGTCGCGTTGGCAGGCTTGGGTGCCGCTGCGCCGGCTCAGGCAGGCTTCGCGGCGGTAGAGCGAGACGTGGCGCGTGTCGCGCCTGGCGTCGCGAGCGCGAAGGATCCTGTTGCGTCGATCTCGGGACGGCTCGTCGACGCCGCCGGAGAGCCGCTGCGCGGGATCGAGGTCACTGCCCAAGGGGTGGGCCACGGCGGCTACGGCACCGACCGCACGGGCAAGAGCGGAGCGTTCGCCATCGCGTTGAAGCGCAGCGGGACCTTCGAGCTGTGGTTCGAAGGCCGGCCGCCCCACACGACCGGCCAGAGGTTCGTCACCACCGTCAAGGTCACGGTGGGCAAGGGCAAGCGCGCGAAGCTGGGGACGGTCAGGCTCAAGCATCCTGCGGGCTTCGGCTCGTCGAGCATCAAGCTCACGACGACGGGTGTGTACAGCCACGAGGAAGACCGGCTGTACGTCCACCTCAAGGACGCTCGTGGTCAGTACGTCGCCAGCACCGCGCTCTACGACGACATCGACAAGAAGCTCTCGCACACGTTCACCAACGTCGCAGCAGGCCGGTACCGCATCGAGGTGCCGGCGACCGGGCAGTCGGTCGTCGTGAACGTCGGCAAGGGCAAGACCGCGACCAAGAGCCTCGCGGTCGCGCGTCCCGCCGACGGCGGTGACCTCCGCATCAGGTTGAAGGGTGCCGCCACGAAGGTGTGGCAGGTCAAGCTGACCGACGCCAAGGGCCGCGTCGTCCGCGTCCTGGACTCCACGCAGATCGAGGATCTCCCGCCGGGCAGCTACACCGTGACCGGCAGCTCTGGTTCGAACCAGTTCGGCGCCAAGGCGAAGATCCGCGCCGGCCGCACCACGACCGTCACCCTCAGCCCCGACGGCGGGATCGTGAAAGGCGTGCTCAGGGCAGGATCGAAGGGATACCCGGGCAAGGTCATCCTGAAGAAGGTCGGGTCCTCCACGCGCTACGAGGCCAGGGTGAGCGACGACGGCAGCTACCGGATCGCCTACGTCGAGCCCGGTCGCTACCGGGTGATCGGCAGGGACGCCTCCTCCTGGACGGGGACGAAGTTCACGATCGGCGGCTACGCGGACGCCTACTACGGCGGCACGTCGCTGAGGTCCTCGCGCATTATCACCGTGAAGAAGGGCAAGACGACGCGCTTGAGCTCCCTCGTCTTCCGCTGACGCCGACGGGAGGCGATGCCAGCGATGAGATGGCCTGTTCGCTCCCTGGGACGCTGTGCTAGCCTCCCCGACATGAACAACCGTTGGTATTGGCGCTTTACGCTGGCTCCTGGTGGGGCCGAGCGGGCTGCTGCCTGACCAACATCCACCCGGAGCCAGCACAGGGCTGAGACGCGAGACGTCTCGGCCCTTCGTCGTTCAGACGGGCCGACTCCGCGAGCGGGACGGCCGCCGAGGCTCCGTCTGAGCAGGCCGCACCTGACCAGACCCAAGGAATCGGAGCCCGACCATGACCGCCACCGCACCTCTCGCGGCCCCCAGCACCAGCGACCTTCGCGTCCGCGAGCTCGCACCGCTGCCCACCCCCGCGGAGATGCTCGCCGACCTGCCCCTGAGCGGCGCGAACGCCGACCTCGTGGCGCGCTCGCGCGACGAGGTCCGCGCAGTGCTCAGCGGCATCGACGACCGGCTGCTCGTCGTCGTCGGGCCGTGCTCGGTGCACGACGCCGACGCGGCACTCGACTACGCGCGTCGCCTCGCGGCCCTCGTGCCCGAGCTCGCCGAGGACCTGTGCGTGGTCATGCGCGTGTACTTCGAGAAGCCCCGCACGACGGTTGGCTGGAAGGGCCTCATCAACGACCCCGGCCTCGACGGGACGCACGACATCCAGCGCGGCCTGCGCCTCGCTCGCGAGGTCCTGCTCGGCGTGCTCGACGAGGGCGTGCCGGCAGCCTGCGAGTTCCTCGAGCCGACGAGCCCGCAGTTCATCGCCGACGCCGTCTCGTGGGGCGCGATCGGCGCCCGGAACGCCGAGTCGCAGGTGCACCGCCAGCTCGCGTCCGGACTGTCCATGCCGGTCGGCTTCAAGAACGCGACGGACGGCGACGTCCAGATCGCCGTCGACGGCTGCATCACCGCCGCGGCCGAGCACACGTTCTTCGGGATCGACTCCGCCGGCCGCGCTGCGGCCGTAGCGACGGCCGGCAACCCTGACTGCCACGTCATCCTCCGCGGCGGCCGCGGCGGACCCAACTACGACGACGCGTCCGTCGCCGCGGCGCTCGACGTCGTGACGGCTGCGGGCCTCGAGCCGCGCCTCATGATCGACGCGTCGCACGGCAACTCTGGCAAGTCGCACGTCCGCCAGGCCGAGGTCGTCCGCGAGATCGGCGCCTCGATCGCAGCAGGCAACGCGGGCATCGCCGGGATCATGATGGAGAGCTTCATCGTCGCGGGTGCGCAGAAGCCCGCGCCGAGCGGCCTGACCTACGGCCAGTCCGTCACCGACGCGTGCATCGACTGGGAGACGACGGCGACGCTCCTGCGCGAGCTCGCCGCGGACGTCCGCGCACGCCGCGGCAGCAACGCCTGACGCCACTCGCACGGAAGGTCCCGGAGGCCTGGCCGAGGTCTTCACACCTCGGCCACCTCCGGGCCCTGCCGCAGGTCAGCCCTTCGCGGTACGTTGCTCGAAACGTTGTCGAGCTGCAGGGGGCTGTCGTGTTCAGACGTGTCATGGTGTTCGTGGTCAGCGGGGCGCTCGCGCTCACGGGGGCGTCAGCCGGGCTGACACCCGCTCAGGCTGCTCACGTCAGCGCAGCCGCGCAGGAGAGCGCGGTCTCGACGATCGTCGGCAAGGTCGTCGGCCGAGACGGCGACCCGATCCCGGACGTGACCGTGTGGGCCACCCGCACGAACGACGCATCGACCGCCGCGAGCGGTGCCGACGGACGGTTCGAGATCGAGGTTGCCCGCGAGGGCAGCTACGCGCTGTCCTTCGACGCGCCCGACGTCGGCGGGGGCATCACGTACGACCTCAGCCTGAAGACCCCGCGCGTCGCGGCGGGGGCTCGCACGGACGTGGGCACGGTCAAGCTCGTACCTCCGGCGAGCTGGGGCACGTCCCACATCGAGGTCAAGATCTCCAACCTCCGAGCGGTCGGTTCTGGGGAGGAAGATCCTGCGTACATCTACCTCAAGAACAACCGTGGGGACTACGTCAAGGTCGACAGCGTCTACCAGGACATCGACACCAAGAGGACCGCCTACTTCCGGGACATCGCCCCCGGCCGCTACCGCGTCGTCGTGCCCGCCACCGGGCAGTCCCTCGTCATCACTGTCGGCAAGGGCGAGACCGCGAAGCGGACCTTGAAGCTCAAGAAGCCCGCGAAGCGCGGGAACCTGGTGGTCAAGACGGCCCGTGGGCTGCGCGTCGAGACCTTCGTCGTGAGCAACGCAGCAGGGCTGGACATCAGCGGCCAGTACGCGAGCGAGTCCCACCCGGTCCGTGACCTGCCCGTCGGCACGTACACGGTGACCGCACACCGCGCGTCAGGCGACGTCGTCACGAAGGTGAAGGTACGTGCCGGAAGGACGACCACGGCGGTCCTCCCGCTCCGCTTCGGCGGTGCCGTCAAGGTCAAGGTCAAGGCCCCCTCGGCAGCGCACTCCCCCCTGGTGATCCTCAAGGGCGTCGGGACGGCGAAGCGTTACGAGTTCCGGGTGTCCGAGAAGACTGGAGAGCTCGTCGGGCGCCGTATCGCGCCCGGCCGGTACCGCGTGATCGTCCGCGACGTCGACGAGGCTGGCCGCAAGTTCACGCGCGGCGGAGCCAAGGACGCCTACTACAAGGGCAAGACGCTCAAGAAGTCGACGATCATCACGGTGAAGAGGGGCAAGACGACGAAGCTGTCGACTATCACGATGAAGTGACGATCGCGGTCGGGCCTCCGGGCCCGACCGCTTCCAACCAGACAGAGAGCAGGGGAAACTCATGATCAGACGTGTCATGGCGGGGGCTGTCGGTGCGGCGCTGGCGCTGACCGGGGCCGTCGCAGGGGCGGTGCCGGCGCAGGCCGCGACACCCAGCCTCGTCGACGCGCAGGTGCTGACTCAGGACGAGGCAGCCGCACAGACGATCTCGGGACGCGTCGCGATCGGCTCGAACCCGGTGGCAGGCGTCGGCGTCAGGGCCTACGAGGCGGTCGAGGGTGGCTACGCCTACGGGCCCGCCGCGACCAGGACGGACAGCGACGGTCGGTACACCCTCGCCGTCGACCCGGGGATGTACATCATCAAGGTCGCGAAGGGGACCGCAGGCCAGGAAGCGACGAAGACCTCCTACTCCGGCGGCGTGACCTCCATGAGCAGGGCCAAGCCCGTCACCGTCGCCGCCGGCGCCCACGTCGTCGAGAACATCACGCCGGTGCGGGTGGTCCCGGCGGCGAGAATCAGCGGCCGGCTCGTCGACAAGGCTGGCAACCCGGTGCGCGGCGTGCGCGTCGACGCGACGGCCGTCATCGGCACCGACGCTGCGAGGTGGACGACTGACGCGGACGGCCGGTTCACGCTCGGCGTCAAGGGCAAGGATGCGTACGAGCTCACGTTCGGGCGCGGCTACACCACCACCATCAAGACCAAGGCCGTGCGCAAGGGCAAGAACCTCGATCTCGGCAAGGTGGCGATCCAGCGCGCTGGCACCTCGACCGTCCAGGTCTCCTTCTCCGGCGTCATGGGCGAGGACAACCACACCACCCCGGTCCACCTGAAGGACTCCCGCGGCGCATACATCGCCGAGAACCAGGTGTGGGACGACCCGGGGTCGCGCGACGCCGTCTTCCGCTACCTCGCCGCCGGCACGTACGAGGTCTACGTCCCGGCGACCCGGCAGTCGGTCAAGGTCACCGTCGGTGCCGGGGAGAAGGCGACGACGAGCCTGACGCTCAAGAAGCCCGCGAAGGCCGGGACCGTCAAGGTGGTGATCGGCCGCTTCCTGAAGGACCAGAGCTTCCTGGACGTCGAGCTGTGGAGCTCTTCGGGTCCGCGTGTCGCGCGTGCCGACGGGTGGAAGTTCGCCGACGTGCCCACGGGAACCTACACGCTGCGTCTGGCAGCGGCCGATCGTGAGTACGTCCGCAAGGTCAAGGTCCAGGCCGGACGCACGACGACGGTCGCCGTCCGCCCCGCGGGCGGCCAGGTGTCGGGGAAGGTCAGGGCTGGCGGCAAGGGCTACCCCGGCACGGTGATCCTCAAGGGCGTCGGCACCAAGGCTCGGTACGAGCGCCGCGCCGACGACTCGGGGCGCTTCGTGATGGGCGAGATCGCACCGGGACGCTACCGCGTCATCGTTCGGGACCTCACGCACCAGGGGGACCGGTTCACCACCGGCGGCTACCGGGACGCCTACTACAAGGGCAAGACGCTCAAGAAGTCGAAGGTCATCACCGTGAAGAAGGGCAAGACGACGAAGCTGTCGTCCATCACTGTGAAGTAGTCCGGGCCCGTCCCGTGGCGAGGGCTCGGCGCGCTGTCCTAGCGCGCTGAGCCCTCGCGTGCGACATGGCTGCGGGCGTGCGCGACGGCGAGGTCGAGGGACTCGAACAGGTGCTCCTCGTGGCGGAGGTTGTCGAGCACACCCACCCGGGTCAGCATCTGCAGGTGCCGCGGCTGGATGCCCTTCACCAGCACCGTGACACCCGAGCGTTCGAGGTCCGCGACGAGCTCGGCGAGCGCGTTGGCGCCCGTCGCGTCGATCATCCGCAGCTGCGAGAGCCGCAGCACCACGACGTGCGCGTCATGGTCCGAGCGCACCTTCTCGGCGATGCGCTCGGCGGCGCCGAAGAACAGGGCGCCGTCGAACCGGAACAGGGCGATGTGCTCGTCCCCCGGCTGTGCAGGTCCTGGGAGCGGCTCGCGGTCGACGGAGGACGCCTTCGCGACGCTCCGCAGGGTCAGGAACGCGGCGACGACCAGGCCGACCTGCACGGCGTCGATCAGGTCGACGGCGATCGTCACTGCGGCGGTCACCACCAGCACGAGTGCGCTGCCGCGCGTCGTCGTCAGGACCGCGCGGGAGGCGGGCACGTTGACCATGCGTACCGCCGTGACCATGAGGACCCCGGCGAGCGCGCTCAGCGGGATGCGCGCGACCGGCCCGGTCGCGAGGTAGATGACCCCAAGAATGACGAGCCCGTGCACGACGGCGGCCGTGCGGGTGCGCGCTCCTGCTCGTACGTTCACGGCGGTGCGGGCGATCGCGCCGGTCGCGGGCATGCCGCCGAACAGGCCCGAGGCGAGCGACGCGAGGCCCTGGCCGACCAGCTCGCGGTCCGGGTCGTAGCGACGTGCGTCGTCGGGCAGGTCGCTCGGCATCGCCGAGGCGACGCGCGCCGAGAGCAGCGACTCGATCGCGGCGAGCGCCGCGACGGCGAGGGCCGGTCCGGCGAGGTCGCGCAGCAGCCCCAGCGACAGGTCGGGGGCGGACGGCGCCGGGAGCCCGTCGGGCAGCGCCCCGATGCGTGCGAGCGGGGCGTCGAGCAGCTCAGCGGCGACGGTGACGACGACGACCGCGACGAGCGACGCCGGTAGACCGGGGGCGACGCGAGGGAGGAGCAGCATGATCGCCGCGACGACCGCGACCCCGCCGAGGCTCCACGCGACCGCAGACCCGGCGTCGCTCACCGCGCGCACCGCGGTGACGAGCGGGTTGCCGCCCACGGGCGCGTCGACGTCGACCGCTGCGGGCACCTGCTGCAGGAAGATGATCGCGGCGATGCCGAGCGTGAAGCCCTCGACGACGGGCCAGGGGATGAACGCGACCGCGCGGCCGAGGCGCGCGCCCCCGGCGACGAGGACGATCGCGCCCGCGAGGACGGCGACGATCGGCACGGAGGCCGCGCCGTGCGCGGCGACGAGAGGCGCAAGGACGACGGCCATCGCGCCCGTCGGCCCGGACACCTGGACCCGGGAGCCGCCGAACACCGCGGCGACGATCCCCGCGACGACCGCGGTGACGAGGCCCGCGGCGGGCCCGACGCCCGAGCTGACACCGAACGCGAGCGCGAGCGGCAGCGCGACGACACCGACCGTGATGCCGGCGAGGAGGTCGGCGCGGAACGTCGCGGGCCGCAGGTCGAGGTCGTCGCGCGAGGGGAGGAGGTCGCGCATCGAGCGCAGGTAGTCGGTCATCGTTCGTCCGGGCCGGTGGTGCGGGGCTGGTGGGGAAGGGCGGGGAGGTCGTCCGCGGCGGCGAGCTGCGAGGCGTTGCGGTCGAGGCGGTTGCGCAGCATGGCGCGCGCGACGACGAGCAGCTCCGCGACGAGCGGTTCCGTCAGCTCGTACGTCACGGCGTTGCCCTCGCGCGACGACGAGACGATCCCCGCGCTCTTGAGGGACGCGAGGTGCTGAGAGAGGGGCGACGCGTCGACGCCGGTGACGGCGAGCAGGGTGGCGACCGTCGCGCGGTGGTCGAGCGCGGCGCTCAGCACCTCGAGGCACTGGATGCGGGTGGGGTGGGCCAAGCACTTGAACAGCTCGGCCTTGATGGCATAGAGCGGCGCGGTCGCGTCGGACGTGGGCATGAGACCTCCTCGGTTGAGTATTTTAGCAATTGCTCAAACCGCTGAGCGCACCAAGGTCCCATGGCCTGGGCGTGCACCGGGCAAAGCAAGAGGCCCCCCGCTCGTTGAGCGGAGGGCCTCTCGGCTGGTCGGGGTGACAGGATTTGAACCTGCGACCTCTTCGTCCCGAACGAAGCGCGCTACCAAGCTGCGCCACACCCCGAGGTCGTGCGACTGCCCCCGAGGTGGTCACCTCGAAAACGGCCTCGCTCAGGATAGCGGACCGGGGGCTAGTTCACGAAACCGGCGCCGTTCCGCGGTCCTCAGCGGGCCGTGAGCGTCAAGAGCGTCGCAGACGGACGGCACGCGAAGCGCACAGGCGTGTACGGCGACGTGCCGAGGCCACCCGAGACGTGCAGCCACGTCGAGCCGTGACCGCCGAACTCGTCCGGCCGTGCGCCCGGCCAGCCGTGCAGCCCCTGCGCACGCCCCCGGTCGAGGTCGCAGTTCGTCACGAGCGCGCCGAATCCCGGCACGCAGAGCTGCCCGCCGTGCGTGTGCCCCGCGATGATGAGCTCCGCACCGTCGTCGTGCAGCGCATCGAGCGCGCGCACGTAGGGCGCGTGCACGACGCCGAGCCGCAGGTCGGCGTCCGCCGTCGCCGGGTCGGGCGCCGGCATCTCGTCGCGGTCGATGTGCGGGTCGTCCATGCCGACGAGAGCGACATCGAGCCCGCCGATCGTCGCGCGCGCCCGGTTGTTGTCGAGGTCGATCCACCCCGCCTCGGAGAGTGCTGCCGCGAGCTTTCGGACCGGCAGGTCTGGCTCGCGGGTCACGCGCGGCGAGCGCGCGTCGGGCAGGAGGTAGCGTGCCGGGTTCTTGGCGTGCGGGGAGAAGTAGTCGTTCGACCCCATGACGAACGCACCGGGGAACGCCATGAGCGGCTCGAGCGCGTGCAGCAGGTGCGGCAGCACCTCGCGGTGCGCCATGTTGTCGCCCGTGTCGACCACGAAGTCGGGCTCGAGGTCGGCGAGCGCGCGCACCCACTCGATCTTCCGGGTCTGCGTCGGCGTGAGGTGCAGGTCAGACAGGTGCAGGACTGTCAGGTCGCGCGAGCCGGCCGGGAGGACCGGCACGGTGACGCGGCGGAGCGTGAACATCTCCGCCTCGCACCGTGCGTACGCAAGGCCGGCTGCACCGGCGAGCAGGCCCGCGCCGACGACGCGGCGCAGGGCGCGAGGGACAGCCCCCACGTCAGTCTCTGCCCTGTGAACCGCGGTTCTGCTTACGGTCGTCCTTCTTGGGTTCCTTCTTCTTGTCGTCCTTCTTGTCGTCTTCCTTCTTGGGCGGCTCAGGCTGCCCGTTGGAGACGTAGATGGTGACGAGCGTGCCCTTCGTCGCGGTGCCCGACGGCGAGGTGTACGCGACCGCACCGGCCGGCGCGCTCGAGTAGACCTGCCCGGGGCGGACCGTCACGGAGAAGCCGGCCTCCTCGAGGGCCTTCTTCGCGGCGTCGACCGACTGGCCCCATACGCGCGGGACCGGCACCTTCTCACCGTGCAGCACCTTGGTGCTGACCTTCGGGAAGTCCTTGTTCGGCTCGCCGGCGAGCGCCTTGTCCATGAACCGCTTCCAGGTCGGGGCGGCGATCGTGGAGCCGTAGACGATGGGGCGACGGATCCCGTTGATGTAGATGTTCTGCATCGAGATGTTGCGGTCGGGGTGGCCGACCCACACGGCGGTCGAGAGCTGCGGCGTGTAGCCGACGAACCACGTGTGGTAGCTCGCCTGGGCCGTACCGGTCTTGCCGGCCGCGGTACGCCCGGAGAGGCGCGACGCAGCGGCACCGCCGCCCTCGAGGACACCCTTGAGCGCGTGGTTCACACCCGCAGCGACGGACGAGTCGATGACGGTGCGGCAGTTCGCGGACGGGACCTCGAGCTCCTTGCCGTCGGCGTCGAGGACCGACGTGATCGCGATCGGCTCGCAGTACTTGCCGCCCGACGCGAACGTCGCGTACGCGGACGCCATCGCGAGCGGGGACGTGTTCTGGATGCCGAGGACCATCGACGGCTCGACCTGGACGCCGTCGGCGTTCGTCGAGCTGTCGGGCGCCTCGGAGAGCGACGGACGGAAACCGACGAGGTACGCCATGTCGGCGACCTTGCAGAGGTCGAGCTGGTTCTCCATCGCGACGTACGCGGTGTTGATCGAGAACGCGGTCGCCTGCATGACCGACTTCATGCCGCTGCCCGCGCCGTCGGAGTTGCGCGGCTTGTACTCGCCGCGGCCGGCCCCGAAGTTGTCGATGCAGCTCGCGGTCCACGAGTCGCCCTTCCACGCCGTGGAGCTCGCGTTGACCATCTGGTTGAGCGAGTGGCCCGAGCGCAGCCACTCGGCGAGCACGAACGGCTTGAAGGACGAGCCCGGCTGGAAGCCGCGGGACCCGCCGTGCGCCTGGTCGGCCGAGTAGTTGACGGTCGTCTGGCCGGGCTTGATGTCGTCCGCGTTGGCGACGAACTTGCGGTTCTGCGCCATGACGAGGATCTCGCCCGTGCCGGGCTCGACCGCGGTGAGCGCGGTCGCGATGCCCGAGGGGTCCTTTGCGGGGATCGACGCGCGCAGCTCCTTGTTCGCGGCCTTCTGCGCCTTCGAGTCGAGCGTCGTGCGGATCGTGAGCCCGCCGCGCGTCAGCAGGTTGTACCGGTCGGTCTTCGTCTCGCCGAAGACCGGGTCGCTCAGGATGACCTTGGTGACGTAGTCGCAGAAGTACGCGGCGCCGCCAGCGCCCTCGCAGCTGTTCTCGACGGGCGTGATGTCGAGGATGTCCTCGAGCTTCGTGGCGCGCGCCTCGTCGAGCTCCGCCTTGGTGATGTACCCCTGCTGGAACATGTTGTTGAGCACGAGGTTGCGGCGGAGCGTCGCGTTCTTGGGGTTGAGCGCCGGGTCGTACTTCGTGGGGGCCTTCGTGATGCCCGCGATCGTGGCGGCCTCGGTGATGTTGAGGTCCTTCGCGGACTTGTTGAAGTAGTACCGGGCGGCGCTCTCGACGCCGTACACCGACGAGCCGAACTGTGCGATGTTGAGGTAGCGCTCGAGGATCTCGAGCTTCGACATCTTCTTCTCGATCGCGATCGCGAGCTTCGCCTCGCGCAGCTTGCGCTCGAGGGTGTCGTCGCGCGCTGCCTCGACGGCGAGCTTGTCGCCTGCGCGGGACGCCTCCTCGATGAGGACGTTCTTCACGTACTGCTGCGTGAGCGTCGACGCGCCCTGCCGGTTGTTCGACGCGAGGTTGACGACGACGGCGCGCGCCATGCCCTCGACGTCGACGCCGCCGTGGCCGAAGAAGCGCTTGTCCTCGATCGCGACCATCGCGTTCTGCATCGGCAGCGAGATCTCGTCGAGCGGCACGACGACGCGGTTCTGGATGTAGAACGTCGCGAGCAGCTTGCCGTCGCGGTCGACGATCGTCGACTTCTGCGACAGCGGCCCGGGGACCAGCTCGTCGGGCAGGGACTCGAAGACCTCGGCGGTCTCGTCGGTGACCGTGCTCGCGCCCGCCGCGAGGGGCAGCACGAGACCCGCGGTGAGCACCCCGCCGACGCCGGCGAGGAGGAGGAACGTGACCAGCAGCGCGAGGGCCTGGAAGACGTTGACCTGACGGGTCGAGCGGGTACGAGGATGAGGCATGGAACCAGGGTAGTCGGACCTCCTGAGGGGGCCTCGGCGGGGGTGTGCAGGTTGTGTGAGTGTCACGCCCGCCGGTCACATGCGGCGCGATGAGCGGCACCCCACTGCCCGCTCCGGCGGGCACGCACTACGCTCGGGCACATGGCAACCACGTGGGAGTACGCAACCGTTCCGCTTCTGATCCACGCCACCAAGGCGATCCTCGACCAGTGGGGCTCGGACGGGTGGGAGCTCGTCCAGGTCGTCCCTGGTCCCGAGGGCTCGACGAACCTCGTGGCGTACCTCAAGCGTCCGACGGGCGAGAAGTGAGCGGTCGCGTCGCCGCGCGCCTCGCGGAGCTCGGCATCACCCTTCCCGACGTCGCGGCGCCCGTCGCGGCGTACGTCCCGGCCGTGCAGTCGGGCATCCACGTCCTGACGTCGGGCCAGCTGCCGTTCGTCGACGGTGCGCTGCCCGCCACGGGCAAGGTCGGCACGGGGCCCGACGACGTCAGCCCCGAGCGCGCCGCGGAGCTCGCTCGGGTCGCCGCGCTCAACGCGGTCGCGGCCGTCCGCAGCCTCGTCGGCGACCTCGACTCGGTCGTCCGCGTCGTCAAGGTCGTCGGGTTCGTCGCGAGCCAGCCCGACTTCACCGGGCAGCCTGGCGTCATCAACGGCGCGAGCACGGTCCTCGGTGAGATCTTCGGCGACGCGGGCGTGCACGCGCGCTCGGCCGTCGGCGTCGCGGTGCTGCCGCTCGACTCGCCCGTCGAGGTCGAGATCATGGTCGAGGTCGGCTGACCGTCCTTCAGCACGACGATGCCCCCGTGACGCCGCGCGTCACGGGGGCATCGCTGCATCTGGGCCCGTCAGCGGGCGCGGCGCTCCAGGCGCGGGATGTCGAGGAGGACGACGGCGCGACCCTCGCGGCGCACCCAGCCGCGGGCGGCGAAGTCGGCGAGCGCCTTGTTCACGGTCTCGCGTGAGGCGCCGACGAGCTGGGCCAGCTCCTCCTGCGTGAGGTCGTGAGCGACCCGGATGCCCTCGTCGGTCTTCTGGCCGAAGCGGGTCGACAGGTCGAGGAGCGCCTTGGCGACGCGACCGGGCACGTCGGAGAAGACGAGGTCAGCGAGGTTCTCGTTCGTCCGGCGCAGGCGTCGTGCGAGCGCACCGAGCAGGAACTTCGACATCCCCGGGTGGGTCTGCAGCCAGGCGACCAGCTCGGAGTGCGACAGCTCCTGGAGGGTCGTGTCCGCGACCGCGCTCGCCGTCAGCGTGCGGGGCCCCGGGTCGAACAGGGACAGCTCGCCGAACATCTCGCCCGGGCCGAGGATCGCCATGAGGTTCTCCCGGCCGTCCGACGAGCGCCGACCCAGCTTGATCTTCCCCTCGGAGATGATGAACAGCCGGTCACCGCGCTCGCCCTCGTTGAACAGCACGTCACCGCGCGTGAGACGCACCGTGGTCATCGATGCGAGCAGGGGGCGGGCTTCCTCGGGGTCGAGGCCGGCGAAGAGCGGGGCTGCAAGGACCACTGAGTCGTCCACGTGTCGTTTCCTTTGTCGATCCGGTCCCGAAGGTTCCCTCACATTGTGCACCAGATCACGCTGTGAGCACCGGATTACAGACCCGCGCGCTCCTCGGAGAGCTCCTGCGACAGCAGCTCGACGAGCACGGACGTCACGCGCTCGAGCTCGGAACGGGCCTGCGCGCCGTACGCGGCGAGGTGACGGTCGATGTCGCGCAGCTCGGGCAGGTCGAGGACGGCCGACGCCGAGCCGGAGCCGCGCACGAGCTGCGCCATGCGCACGTGGTCGGGCAGGAGGGCGCCGGGGCCGAGGACGTCCCAGGCGTCGACGCCGAGCCGGTCGGGCAGGAGGGCGCCCGCGACGGACAGGTCGATGCGGGCCTTGATGAGACGGCGCCAGTGCTGCACGCGGTTCACCTCGGAGCGCAGCGCCCGACGCTTCAGGCGGAGGTCGTCGAGAGTCGCAGCCGTGCCGGTCTGCGTGGTCATGCCGCTCCTTCCGCCCCGCGGTCTTCGTCGTCGCGCCGTTGACGCTGCCGACAGGTAGATCGGCGTCCTGCGCGCGGACCTTGAGCCTGAGCGCACCCTAGGCTGGGCGCGTGCCCAGGATCGATGCTCCCGCCGCGCCGCGAACGGTCGCAGGGGAGACCCCGCTCGCCCTGCTGCGGCGCGCCCGTCGGACCAACCGTGCGCTCGCCGTCGCGCACCCTGACGCGCACTGCGAGCTCGACTTCACGACGCCGCTCGAGCTGCTGGTCGCGACCGTGCTGTCGGCGCAGACGACGGACGTCCGCGTGAACCAGGTGACCCCCGTGCTGTTCGCGAGGTACCCCTCGGCCGCCGACTACGCGGCGGCCGACGTCGAGGACATCGAGCAGATCATCCGCCCGACGGGCTTCTTCCGGGCGAAGGCGAAGTCGCTCGTCGGGCTCGGCCGGGCGCTCGTCGAGCGGCACGACGGCGAGGTGCCCGCGGACCTGGACGCGCTCGTCGCGCTCCCGGGCGTGGGGCGCAAGACGGCGAACGTCGTGCTGGGCGATGCGTTCGGCGTGCCGGGGCTGACGGTCGACACGCACTTCGGCAGGCTCGTCCGCCGGCTCGGCTGGACGACCGAAGAAGACCCGGTCAAGGTCGAGACGGCGGTGGGCGAGCTCATCGAGAAGCGCGAGTGGACGCTGCTCTCGCACCGGCTGATCTTCCACGGACGCCGCGTGTGCCACTCCCGCCGTCCGGCGTGCGGGGCGTGCGCGATCGCGCAGCTCTGCCCGTCCGCTGGCATCGGCGAGACGGACCCCGCCGCGGCCGCAGCGCTCGTCAGGCCCTACTGACCCGCCGTCAGCGCCAGCGCGCGAGGAAGTCGAGCAGCAGCGCGTCGACCTCGTCGGGGCGCTCCTCGTGGAGGAAGTGACCTGCGTCGTCGAGCATCTCGAAGCGCAGGTCGCGCGTGAGCGCGGCCGCGTCGAGCTCCGCGCCCTCGGGGCGCAGGAAGACGTCGTGCGCACCGTGCACCTGCATCGCCGGCACGGAGATCGGACGCCGGACGACCGAGAGGAAGCGGCGGCCGTCGAGCCGCGGCGTCGACCGCATGAGCCAGCGCACCGCCTCGATCGAGTTGTGCGCCGCGAACGGCACCGCCATCGCCGTCTCGTACGTCGCGAGCTCGCTCGAGCTGCGGCGCTCGTACGACCCCTCCACGATCAGCTGCGTCGTCAGCGAGCGGTTCGCGAAGGCGCGCTCGGGCAGGACGGGCAGCTGCAGGAACGCCACGTGCTTGAGCGCGGCCGGCGTGAGCCCGGAGCGGGCGGTGCGGTGCAGCCGGGCGGGGTGCGGGGCGCTGAGCGCGACGACGCCGTCGGTCACCGACGGCTGCAGCGACGCCATCGCCCACGCGACCATGCCGCCGAGGCCGTGCCCGACGACGACGGCGCGGCTCGCACCGAGGCTGCGGACCACGCCCGCGACGTCGCGCGTGCGGGTAGCGACGTCGTAGCCCGACGGCGGCTTGTCGGAAGCCCCGACGCCACGCAGGTCCATCGCGGCCACGCGGTGGCCGGCCGCGGCGAGCGACTCGATCTGGTGGCGCCACGTCCACCAGAACTGCGGGAACGAGTGGAGCAGGACGACGAGCGGGCCGGGAGCGTCCTCCGGCCCTGCGACGGCGACGTGGAAGCGTGCGCCGTTCGCGGGGACCAGCTCGTGCTTCCACGGGCCGTCGATCAGGACCGAGCTGAAGTCGGCGCTCACAGGTCTCCTGTCTCGGAGCCGGCCGTCGCGGGCTCGGTCGCGGGATCGGCGGCCGGAGCCTCGGCGCCCGGGCGGCGGGACGACGGCGGGTCGAAGCGGTAGCCGACGTTGCGCACCGTGCCGATGAGCTGCTCGTGCTCGGGGCCGAGCTTCGCGCGAAGGCGACGCACGTGGACGTCGACCGTGCGCGTGCCTCCGTAGTAGTCGTAACCCCACACCTCCTGGAGGAGCTGCGCACGCGTGAACACGCGGCCCGGGTGCTGGCCCAGGCACTTGAGCAGCTCGAACTCCTTGTAGGTGAGGTCGATCGGCACGCCGCGCACGCGAACCGTGTAACCGCTCGCGTCGATCACGAGGTCGCCCGAGGAGATCTCCTCCGGTGCGTCGTCGGCACGGGTGCCCGAGCCGCGCTCGATCGCGAGGCGCAGGCGCGCCTCGACCTCGGCGGGCGACGCCGTCTCGAGCAGCATGTCGCTCGCGCCCCACTCGCTCGTGACGACGGTCAGGCCGCCCTCGGTGAGGATGAGCACGAGCGGGACGTCTAGCCCCGCGGCCTGCAGGACGCGGCACGTCGTGCGTGCGCCAGCGAGGTCGTGGCGGGCGTCGAGGAGCAGCACGTCGGAGTCAGGGGCGTCGACCAGGGCGGACGGCTCCATGGGAAGGACGCGCACGCGGTGCGTCAGGAGGCCCAGCGCAGGAAGCACCTGCGCAGAGGCGCCGGCTGCCGGTGTCAGGAGCAGGAGCTCGGCCACACGCCTCACCTCCCTCTCTCGAACACGGGTCGATCGTCGACGCAGCGGGATGCCGGTGACGTGCCGACATTATCGTCCGACGGAGCACATGGTCGTGGACAGGGC